>CAWBJN010000001.1:0-66785 GCA_963789155.1 uncultured Alphaproteobacteria bacterium
AACGCACACCAACTTGGATCCGCCAAGCCGACGGGTTGATCGCGATGAAGTTCTGATCATCAGGATTGAAGTCGCTGAGGTAGTAGCGGCCCTGATCATCCGTATTCAAAATGATACGATCGCGAGGATTATCGCTGTCTGGATCATCGATATTGATACCGGCATCGATGACATCAACAAGACCATCGAACCCGCCACGCGAACGCAGGATATTCGCGCTGCTGCTGATCAAATTAAGGAAATTGGCAAAGTCTGCAAATACCTCAATCCGATCATCTGCAAAGCCCGTCAGGCTTCCCAAGAACGGAAGTTCCTGGCTGATGCGCAAGTCCATGTCGTAATGCCAGTCATTGCGGCAAGTGTTACGACGGATAGTCTGTCCTGGAGCAAAGTTACACTGGTCCGCAGTTTCGCTATTTTCCAGATAGTCGAGGAAGTTTGGCAGCAAATCAGTCTGCGTCGCCTGAATGGCAGCAATCTGCGTTGCTGAAAAACCGCTCGCGGCCAGGTCGGCAGTAGCGACAGAAGCGAGGTTCGGATCATTCAACCCAGTCGGTATATACAGCAGCGCATTGTCGTTACCCGAAACGCTGTCAGCGAAGACACCGCCACCATCAAAGGTCAAGCTGAATGGACGACCTTCACGAGCGCGGAAGAAAATACCCAAGCTCGTGTCGAAGCCGTCAAAGAACTGCTCACGGAAATTGACCGCCGCGGTGAAATTGTGGCGGGTTTCAGTGGTTGCAGTTGAAACGGCAGGATCCTGACGGTCGAATGCGGCAGTAACGTCAAATGACGAGGTTGCCGTCGAAGACTGATTGTTACGAGCGTTCTCAGAATCGGTGAAAGCATAACCAAACGTCAGGTTTGTGCTCCCGCCCTGTGTGAACAGGCCGCTTTCGAAGGTCTTGGAGACCACAGCCGAAACCGAATGTGATTCCGAACTGCGACCGTTGGTCAACTGGATGTTGTCATCGCGACCTGTGTTGAAGCACGCTGCGGTAACACCTGTGTAAATCGGCGGCGTACCACCTGTTCCCTGAAGGGTAGCATTACAACCAGCGGCGGTTGCATCAATGGCCGCGATGATTGGGCGACCATCGGCAGTAAACCCGTTGAGGCCATTACGAATATCGATGGTCTGCGACAGATCGACAAAGTTGATCGTGTCGTTGAACCGCGAATAGATGTAATCGAGCTGCAGGTTCCAGTTGCTGAAGAACCCAGTTTCAGGACCAAAAGTGGTACGGAAGCCGAGGTTCGCACGGGTCACGGTTGGTACGTCGAAATCCGGGTCAGTCGATTGGACATCGGCATTACCCGCGGCCGCATCTGCTGCACCACCATCGATGGCGCACTGAGGGAAACCAGTGAATGATCCAGCTGGCGTAACGTCAATCTGGTTGGTTCCGGGATCTCTAACGACCGCGCCAGCGGCACCGCAATCGAAACGGGTCGTTCCGAGCGCGCTCGAAAAGCCATTGTTCGAAAATGCGTTCGAGAAATAGACGACCGGATCACCACCAGAGAAGACACCGACACCGCCGGTCAGCTGACTGTTGGAAAGGAACCCGTCATTGTCGAAGTTGTACGTGGCCGAAAAACGCGGCAACAGGACCGGGTCAAGGCGAGCGAATGAGTTCGCATTGGTAAAGCCATAGCGGTCATTGAAATTCAGGTTCGCCATTGGGGCATCACCGTCATAAATCTGAACGCGAAGACCGGCGTTGACCGTCAACTGATCAGTCGCCTGCCATTCATCCTGAGCATAGAACGAGTAAATCTGCCGGCTGAACGTCGCAGCTGCATTGTTGATGTCGCCATCGATCGCTGCGTTGATGTCACCACCAAGAGCCTGACCCGTTGCGATCTCGTCAGCGTCCGGGAACAGCTCAGTACCGCCCGAAAGCAAACCGGCTGCAAAATCATCGAGGTTTGTGAAGTACAGCGAGCCAGTCGCGTTGATGGCGAACAGGTTAAACACTTCGAGGTCGTTCACCTCGGCACCCAGTTTCACATAGTGGCCATTGCCGGCATCCACATTTATCTGGAAGCGAGCTTGATCAATCCGGGTGTCGAGCTGGTTGGCCGAGCGGAAGATGCCGGGGCCGGTGCTCAAAATACCGTTTTGCGTTGTCACACCATCAACTGGAGTGACGCCAACAACCAAACGCGTAGTAGGGTTATCCGACTGCGCTTCGCCGAAGCCCACAGGACCTTGAACGTCGCCAACTTCGGCGCGGCTCACGCGCAGTTCGGTCGAAATCGTATCGGTCCAATCGGAATAGAGACGGACCGAATAATAATCCGAGATCGTGCCTTCATCTTCGAAGCTATTGAAGCCAGTGATTTCCTGGCCTCCGAAATCGGATTCTACATTGGTTTCTTCGAGGCGCTGATAGGTTGCTTCAAGCCGGTGATCATCGTTGATGATGGCATCAAGGCGACCAAAGTAACGCACGTTACCTTCGGCAAGAGTGGTCGGGTAACCGCCAATGTCCTGCCCATAAACTTGCTGAGCGATTTGAGCGAAGGTGTTGAATTGATCTTGCGTGACGAAGTTGGCTTCGTTGGTGAAACCTGCACCGGCTGGGCCAAAATTGTTACCTTGGCCAAGATCAGCTTCTTCGTAACCAAAAGAGAAGAACAGACGATCTTTAATGATCGGGCCGGACAAGGTTGCGCCCCAGCGCTCTTCGCTGCTGCCATTGAGCGGCCTGCCATCAATTTCATCGGCAAACAAACCGTTGTCGAAATATGTGTAGAATGCAGATCCGCTGAACTTGTTGGAACCAGCTTTGGTAACAACGTTCACCAGGCAGCCTGTGAAGTCGGAATATTCAACGTCAAAAGGTGCAAATTCAACCGACACCTGATCAACGACATCAAATGGAAGCGGCAGCGAGTTACGCGCAGCAAAAGGCGTACCGTTAAGGCCAAAGGTGTCGGACTGAACGATACCGTCAACGGTGAATGTGTTGGTACGGTCGTTGCCGCCGAGGCACGAAATACGATCAACATCGTTGCTGGCCTCAAGGCTTACGCGCGGGTCGATGCGAATGATGTCGCGGATGTCGCGAGTGATCGAAGGGAAAGTTTCAAGTGTTTGAGTGCCGAAGGCGGTGCCCGGCCCAACAGCGACCTGAGTTACCCGTGCGCGCGCGCCCGTGACAACGATGGTGTTACCTGCACTGCCCGAAGCAATTGGGTTCAGCGCGAAGGTGAAGCCGGTGTTGCCTGAAATGTTGGTGAAGACTTCTTCAACTGTCTGACCTTCAAAACCATCGGCCGTGACTGTAACCGTGTAGGGGCCACCTGGTTGGAGCGACTGAACGCGGAAATTACCGCTGGCATCGACTGTGGTCGTGCGCGATTGGTTGGTGCGCGTGTCTGTAACAGTCGCAGTTGCCCCTGGCAGAACGTTGCCGCTGGCGTCAGTTACCTGGCCTTCAATGCCCGAAGTAATCTGCTGTGCGGCAGCAGGTGCCGCGATAGTTGCTGCGGCCGTCAGGCTGACGACGCTGGCTGCCAAAAGATATTTGATTTTCATGAGAGGATGCCCTTGGTCACGGTTTTAGGTGTTGTGATGTGCGCCGCTCTAAGCGCGCTGCACTGCACAAAAGAGACTGTTATGTGACAATTTTGTGAAACGCTTTCTGGGTTGGGCCGTCTTCGAAGCTGTCCACAGTCTCAAAGGCGTTCAAGCACAAAGGAATCCGCAGAAACCCGCCCTTCCCAAGCTCAGTGTTGCACGGCTGCAACGAGATTTCTGTTTTTGATCTGCGAGACGATTTGACTGTAAATAAGCTGGATTTGGGCCTGATTTTCTCAAAATCACGCTAAGCGCTTGGTTAGATCACTCCTGAGTCGACGGACTTTTATCGCAAATTACGCAAGATTGATTTCGCGCAAGCGCTGCATCAGAAAATCATGCGCGCTGATTGGTTCAGGCAATTGCGCCTCATCCCCTCCAATGCAGCTCTCCAGCGGTACGATTAGATAATCGGGCCGGAAGTGCAGGAAAAACGGCATCGAAAAACGCGATCTTTGTGCGCCCGCGCCGCGAGGGTTCACGACCCGGTGTGTTGTTGAACGCAAAGCGCCATTCGTCAGCCGCTCCAGCATATCGCCAATATTGATGACCAGACCGCCTTCGGGGACTTGGACCGCATGCCATTCGCCGGCTTGCGTAAGCAGCTCAAGCCCCGCTTCTTCCGCGCCGAGCAGCAGTGTGATCGTGTTGATGTCTCCGTGGGCAGCCGCGCGGATCGCGCCTTCGGGCGCGTCAGGGCCCAGTGGCGGGTAGTGAAGAAGGCGCATCACCGAATTGCCGTCTTCGATGGTCGGGGCGAAGAACGACCGCTCCAACCCCAGATGCAACGCTATCGCCTCCAAAGCGCGGGAGCCTGCTTTTTCAAATGCGGCGTACAATTCGCTGAAGGTCGCCTCGAACCCATCAACCTCATCGGGCCACACATTGGGTGCCATAAATTCAGCCAAAGGATGGCCCGGCGGTAGCTCTCGGCCCACGTGCCAAAATTCCTTCAGATCGAAGACTTCGGCGTCTTTCGCTTTTTCGGTGCCAAACGCCGTATATCCACGCGCGCCGCCGCCACCGTCGATTTTGTAGGCGCGTTTCGCTGGGTCAGGCAGCGCAAAGAATTGCTTCGATGACGCCTCAGCGCGGTCGATTAACTCTTGCGGGATCCCGTGATCGCGCACGACGGCAAAGCCATATTCGGCAAAGCTGCGGCCAAGTTCATCGGCAATCTCTTCAAGTGGTTGCGCAAGCGAAACGGAAGCGATGTTGATTTGTGTCATAACGAGTCATTTAATACGCCAAGCGCATCACTTCCAGAGCGTTGTTTGCGGGCTAATGTCGCATTGGCTTTCTAAGCTCAGTTCAAAGCGGCAAAAATATACTCGCCAAAGCTGCACTCATGAGATTGGCAAGGCTGCCCGCTGCCAGTGCTTTCAGGCCAAGTCGCGCAATCACAGGCCGTTGGTTCGGGGCAAGACCGCCAGTCACCGCCATTTGAATCGCGATGGAGGAGAAATTGGCAAACCCGCACAATGCGAAGGTCACAATCGCCCGGCTGCGTTCGGTCAGTTCGCCGCCTGTCATCGCGCCCAATTCAATAAAGGCCACGAATTCGTTGAGCACGATTTTGGTCCCGAACAAACCGCCCGCAATCTGCGCTTGGTCCCAGTCCGAAATTCCAATCAGGAACATTACGGGCGCAAAAAGATATCCCAACAAATTCTGAAAACTGATCGTGCTCAGCCATGCGGCTGTTTCCGCGCCAAACGGCAGACCGACGGCAGCAGCTGCGCCCACAATCCCTGAACCTATTCCAGCCAGCAATCCATTGGCGAGCGCAACCAGAGCCACGAAAACCATCACCATCGCGCCAACTGCGACCGCCAGCTTCACACCGGTTTGAGTGCCCTGCGCGGCGGCTTCAATTATATTGGCAGGGCGCTGCCCTTCTTCGAAAGTTTCAGCCATCTCCACTTCGGCCGCCTTACCGCTTTCGACTATCGATGCGGGGCCAGCCGCGCTGATACGGGATTGTGGCAATTCGACTTCGTGCCCGTGATCGCCGACCATGGTAACCCGGCTTTGTTCAGCCGGCAGGCCAACGCGATTTTTGGGTTGCATACCCGCTGCTGTTGCCTGAGGTGCGCCATCATCAGGCATAATGATCTTTGCCATCAGAATTCCGCCCGGCGCAGACATAAATGCCGCTGCGAGCAAGAATGGCACAGCTTCTGAACCAATAAAGCTGGCATAGGCAGCCAGAATTGTTCCCGCGACGCCCGCCATACCGACCGTCATTAGTGTGAATAACTGCGCCGGCGGAAGCGCAGCGAGATAGGGTCGCACCACCAGTGGGCTTTCGGATTGGCCGACAAAAATATTGGCCGCACTTCCCAGCGCTTCGACTTTGCTGATCCCTGTAATCCAGCCAATCGCTCCGCCCACCCAGCGCACCAGTCGTTGCATGATACCAAGGTGATAAAGAATCGACACAATCGCTGCGAAGAACACGATGACCGGCAAAGCGGCGATGACAAAGGTGTTTACGAACGGATTGCTTTCCATCGGGCCAAATATGGCAGAGATCCCAACCTTGGAAAAATCAAGCAGCGCGATCACGCCGTTCGATAAGAACTGGATCAACGCCACGCCAAAATCCGTTCGTAGAACGAGCAGAGCCATAAATGCCTGTAAGCCGAAGGCGGCACCCACAACGCGCAGTTTGATACGCCTCTTGCCAGAAGAAAGAGCGAAAGCGATGCCAAGGATTGCGACAATCCCGATCAGGCTGAAAAGAATGGAAGTGATAATACCCTCACCGGCTAGCTCTCACCAATTGGCAGTTACCAACTGGTTGCGCCCTGATTGTCTTTGTCGTTACGACCCTATGCGTTGGCCCATTTGCAGAACCTGCTGGCTTTGCGCTGCGATGGCGTGGCATTTTGCAGCGTTCAAGGCAACATTCAACGACATGGATATGTCACTTCGGCCAATTCACAGGATTAAGGTGGACGGGTGAAATCGCCGCATGACCGGCTTTTCTTTTGGTAGCCCCTC
This sequence comes from uncultured Alphaproteobacteria bacterium, assembly GCA_963789155.1. Lineage (GTDB taxonomy): Bacteria > Pseudomonadota > Alphaproteobacteria > Sphingomonadales > Sphingomonadaceae > Erythrobacter. The sequence goes on from CAWBJN010000001.1 coordinate 6,599, forward strand.
GCTTACCGGTTGGACGATGAGTGAAACCGAGAAGCGACAAGCCCCCCCTAGCGAACATGCCGAGCGCGCACTGGCGGCACCTATGGGTCTGTTCGTTTACATTATTCTGTATGGCGGGATGACGGTTCTTGCAGGAGTGGTCGCTTTTAAACAGGTGCAATTGTGGCCTAGCCAGCTTGCTGTGGAAGCGGGAATATTCCCGTTCCTTCTGTTGGTCGTGATCACCAGCACTATCGCACAACTTTATGGCCAGAAACTTGCCAACCGTTTGATTTGGGTTGGCTTCCTTCCGCTCGCGTTATCGGCTGCATTGATCTATCTGGTCCTGTCGCTGCCTGCGTCGTCCGAAATGCTCGAATTCCGGCTTGAAGATCTTACCGCCTTCGAACGGGTTCTGGGGCAAACCCCTCGCATTCTTATGGCGGGACCAGCGGCATATATCACGTCGCTGTTGCTCAATGTCTGGATTTTCTCGCGTCTGCGTGGGAGCGGAGAAACTACGACTGTCAGCCTCATGATCCGCGGAGCCATCGCTTCCGCTCTCAGCCAAGCTCTTGATTCAGTGATCTTCGTCACTCTGGCTTTTTATGGCGAGTTTGACATCACGAACCTTCTGATCGGGCAAGTTCTAGCCAAAGTGACCTTGAGCATCGTGCTTGTGCCGTTCCTCATCACCTTTGGGGTGAAAGCAGCACGTTGGCTGGACACACGCAGCACCCTGCAAGCCAGCTGAGCGGCTGTGATCAGAAGATCGCGAAACCACGCCCGTAATCTGCTGTCTCACCCTCTTAACCGCTCAAGCATCACCTTGATCCCCGGCTTTTGTCCGGTGGCGAGCAAACTCGCGCGGAACAGACGACCAAGATAAATAAATTCCAGCACGATAAACCCCGCCAGCACCAGTCCAGAGCCAACCACCTCCCAGATTTCAATGCCGGTGCCCAATCGGCCCAATACGGTGAATGGTGCCCACAGAGGTAGCCAAGTCAGCGTCTGCACCAAATATCCAGAATTATCCAATAGGATCGCCTGCAGCACAAATGTTACCGGGAGCAGGATTGCAAACATGACAGGCATAAGGAAACCCTGCGCCTCACTCATGGAATCACTCATCGACCCGATCGCGAGAAAAATGATCGATATGGCGATATATCCCGCAACGAAGAAATAGATGATTGTGAGAACCATCCAAGGGCTGGAAACGGGCTCAAGCGCTGGCCGAATGAAGTCTGCCACTGCACCTTGAGCCACAAACACCGCGATGCCCGCACAAATGACCCAGAAAAGGATCATGGACAGGCCAACTGCCACCGAACCGATCAGTTTGCCCCACATTAGCTGTTCTGCGCGCACGCAAGCGAGTAGGGATTCCAAGAGCTTGTTCGAGCGCTCCTCAACCGAACTCTGGAGCATCCAGCTGCCCGAAAGCATCAGGCTCATCATCAATATATAGGCAAGCGCCAATGGAACAATCGAACGGATAAGCAACGCTTCTCTCGCTCCGTCACCGGGCGGCGGGACGGTCACTGCGATGGCAGCTTGCGTCGATTGAATCGCAGCGCTTGTTTGTGCGTTGACACCTTGAGAAACGAGTAAACGTCCGCGTAGGTCTATCGTCAGCACTTCTTGCAGTGTGGCGACGAAGCTTGAACGCGGCGTATCGTTGGACCACAAACGCACCAGCGGCTGCTGCGGATAGTTCTCTCCGATCAACACCACATAGTCCGCCAGCTCATCGCCTTCGGGTGGATCAATCACTTCATCGACAGCAGATTGCAAAGCATCTCCCTCCGCTTGCGCGAGCAAAGCTGAGGGCTGGACAAACTCATAGTCCGCTGGGTCTGGCTGGAACTCGGGTGTGTCTGCTTCCTTGACTGCGTCAATCTGCTCAAGTGCTGCGGTGAGCCCACCTGCGTTTTGATAAGCGGCGATATCCTCTTCGGTATACCACCGATCAAATTGCGCCCAAGGGGCCTGCGGATCGGCGCGTTCGAGATCGTGGCGGCGCACATAGCGAGCCAGGCTGGTGAGAATGCTGCGATCCTGTTCAACAGCAAAGCGCTGTTCCACCGCGTTAGCCGTCTCACCGCCGGAACGGTCGATTAGCATCACCTTCGTGGCATCGGCATCGTCCAGAGTGCCGGTGAGGATCGGCCCCAGCGCAAGTGCCAGCGGAATAAGGATGAGAGTAAGCCAAAAGCTCTTCATCGCGATAATCTGACGAAACTCCCGTCCCGCAACGATCAGCACATTGTTCATGGCGCTTCCTCCTCGTCACCAACAAGTTGCACGAAGACCTCATGCAGAGTGGCGCGCTGTTCTTCGAAACGTCGCAACGGCACTGACTGGATTGTGCATCTCTCCAACACATCATCCGCTCTCACGTCAGGTTCTGTTTCCAGTTCCCATCGCTGCCAGCCGTCGGCGAGCACTTCTACAGAAGTCGCTTTAGCAATGCCTTCAATTCGGTCGATCCCATTACGAGAGACCGCGGAGATGCGCGACGGCAACCGATCACGCGCCTCATCAAGAGTTCCCTCGAAACGTTTTTCCCCTCGGCGCAAGAGCAATAGCCGGTCGCACAGGCGTTCGGCATGTTGCATCACATGGGTTGAGAAAATAACCGCTGAACCGTCCTTTGATGCCCGAACAATCTCATCTTCTAGCAGTCCCTGATTTACCGGGTCGAGGCCTGAAAAGGGCTCGTCAAGGATGAGCAAGCGTGGGCGGTTCACTAGCGACGCAGCCAGTTGGACTTTTTGCGCCATGCCCTTGGACATATCGGAAATGTTCGATTTGGCCCGGTCGGCAAGCCCAAACCGTTCAAGCAGTTCAATCCCGGCCTTTCGCGCGACCCCGGTTTGCATACCCTTCAGCCTAGCAAAGTATATGATCGTATCGATCGCACTCATATTGCCATAAAGGCCGCGCTCTTCAGGGAGAAACCCTATACCAGCCGCGTTTTCACGGTCGGGCGATCCGCCAAGAACGGTAATCGTGCCGCTGGTGGGACGGATGATATCCAGAACCATCCGAAGAGTTGTGGTTTTGCCTGCGCCATTGCCGCCCAAAAACCCATAAATTTCGCCAGGCTCCACCGCGAAACTCAGATCGTCGACTGCGCATACGTCAGCAAAACGTTTTGTAACCGCGTCGACTGTCAAAATACTCATGAAATGTCCCGTCCAGTTCAAGTAGCAACTGGCATAGCTTGGCAGACGGAGCAACGAGATTGGTTTGTCATTTCAATGCGACCATTCGGATTTACGCTGCGTAACTGGGACAGCGGTGACAAAGTGGTCCCGCGCCAAAGAGACGGACACGCCCTATGAGACTGACCCACGCCGCTGCAATGACGATCGCTGCCATCACGACCAGCAACACTGCAATCGCTCAGGACACAACCCCTCTGATGCAGATAGATGGAACAGCACTAGAAGCATCAGTGTTCTTTCCTGAAGTGGTGTCACGGCCCGATTCTCCGCAATGGGACATTGCGTTCACACCAGACGGGCGCACGCTCTTCTATTCCACTGATGCCCCGCGACAGATCATGACCCAGCGCTGGCTTGGCGATACTTGGTCGGAGCCTGTGCCTGCCTTAGAGATGAACGGCCGCATCCACGGGGGCGTCTCTGTCAGCCCGGATGGTCGCTTTTTGTATTTTAGCGCGGAAGAGCAGAGCGGGAAGCGCGACCTCTATCGCCAGAACCTGACCATGCCCGGAGCGATTCCACAGAGGCTGACAGAGACCCCGCTATACGGTGAAATCTCCGTCTCCCTGAATGCAAACGGTCATGGGTTCATGTGGACCGATACAAAGCGCGATGGATCAGCAGGAATTGGCTTTTACGCCGTCCGTATCGAAGGTGACACACTAGCGATCACCGCGGATTGGTCCGACCTGCAAACGGGCGATACTTCGGGCGAGAACGCGCCCTATATTGATCCGAATGGCCGCTTCATCCTGTTCTCAAACTACGACATCGCGCCCGGCACGGCAGAGGACATATTCCTGAGCGAGCTTCGCGGCGGCGTTCCGCTGCCGCCGGTGTCGCTTGGAAGCATGGTCAACACTGCAGCCACAGAGGGGAGCCCCTACATCACGCCCGATGGTCAGTTTTTTATTTTCGCATCGGATCGCGGCGGGAATCCAGGCGAAGCAGCGGATTACCAGCTTTACGTCCAGCCGACTGCAGCGATTCCGGTCCTGAATGCAGTCCTGCAGACTGAAACGCCGACAACTGCACTGAACCTCACCCCGCCAGCTGGTCCGATTGTAACCAGCGACCAGATCACCGTGCGGGACGGGATCGACTATGTGGGCGAGGATGCAACGCCATTTACCGGCACGGTAGAGGATCGCTATCCAAGCGGAGCAATGCAACGGCGCAAGCATCTGGTTAATGGCCGGACGCAAGGCGTATGGATCGAGTGGTACGAGACTGGTGTCCCAAGTTTCTATTCCGAATGGAACAATGGCGCCGGCCACGGGACGTGGATTTATTTCCACGAAACCGGGGAGATTTCGGAACGGGTTTTTGCACAGGACGACAAGTGGACAGGCGTGTCCGAAGGCTGGAGCGCCGAGGGCCAGCAATCTTATCAAGCCGTGTTCCGCGACGGTGTTCAGACATCGGTTTGGCGCACACCCACTCCGGCTTCCGACTGATTCCCTCGATTGGCTTCTGGCTGGTGTTTCAAAAGCAACCGGTTGGAAGAATCCGAGATTGAATTGCATCCTTGCGGCGGCGCTTTTTTGTCAGTTTTTGTCCCCATCAACGGACCGCAATCGAACAACCCAAGTCTTGTCGTTGCGTTGTGACGGCTTTTTGCTAGCCTGCACCGATGGATAACTTGCGCGAAGCGATCGAATTTACTGGCGGGTCTGCGGCTCTGTGGATTTTGGCCGGGGTCTACTTTGGTAGCGTCATTCTCGAACGTGTCTGGGCGATCCGGGGTAATCCCGATTACAATAACAGAGACGCACTCAATTCGATCGGGCTGAACCTCATGTCGAGCGTGCTCAATCTGGTCATTGGTGTTCTGGTTCCGCTCGCGCTCTACGTGTTGGTCTACGACAATCTGCGGCTGTTCGATGCAATCCCACTATGGCTGGCGATCCCCGTCGCGTTCATCGCGCATGAATTGGCCTATTATTGGGATCATCGTCTCAACCACAGGGTTGGCCTGCTCTGGGCATTCCATGCAATTCATCATTCCTCGAACGAATTCAATCATTCTACGGCGGCGCGCGGATTCTTTCTCGATGGCCAGCTTAAGCGCCTCTTCGCGGTGGTTCCCGCCTTCATCGGTATCGATCCTGTGGTCTACATTGCGGTCAGCGTCGTCACCAATGCGTTCGGCATTTGGAACCACGCAAGCTATGTCCCGCAGCTCGGTTGGCTTGATCGGGTTTTCATGACGCCGAAAATGCACAAGATCCATCACGCCAACCAACCGCAATATATCGACAAGAACTACAGTCAGGTCACGCTGATCTTTGACCGGCTGTTCGGCAGTACCGCTTATCTTGGCGAAGAACCCAATCCGGGCCTGGTCAAGCCGGTCTACGACTACAATCCGCTCACCGCTCAATTCGCCGGGCTGAAGCAGTTGAAAGAAAGAATGGACGCTGCCGATCAGTGGCACGACAAGTTGGCGTATCTTTGGCGGCCTCCAGAGTGGTCGCATGACGGTGTGTGCCGCTCGGATTGCCCGAAATATGCGCAAATAGAAGTTGCTTGAGCGGCTGGCTAAAGCAGCAGAGCATACGTTTTCCCCGCCATTTGTAGACATAGAATAGGGCGCGGAGTTGATCCCGCACCCCATCAGATATTCACTACGCGCTTATCGAAGCGCGTCTGACAAATTAGATCACTGGTTCACCGTGGCCGTGTTACCCGTTCCGTTCTGATTGACGGTAGAGGAGTTTCCATCTGTAAGCTGGTTGACGGTTGCGGTGTTGCTGGTGCCTTCTTGGAAGATGAAGCTGGTGTTGTCATTGCCTTCCTGTCGGGCCGATGCATTGTTCGAACCTCCAGCGGTCAAAGCGTTCTGTTCGATGCCGCTCCTGTTGCCGGAACCGATCTGGTTCGACAAAGCAGTATTGCCGTTACCGCCACCAAAGAAGCCTTGGTCTATCAGCGAAAAGTTGCCGGTGCCAGAACCCCTTTGGAAGATGTCGGCATCCCCGCTGTCGCTGTTTTGTGCAATTTCTGCCGTATCGCCGCTTCCCGATTGGTCGATGCTAGCGTCGTTCAAAACTCCACTAAATGCGCCCTGTACGACCTGCGCGCTGTTGCCTGAACCCGGCCCAAATGCACCATCCTGCCTAATAACGGAAAGTTGGGTAAAACCACCGGCCTGAATGGAAAGTGCGAAATTGTCGTCACCGGATTGAGTTATATCCGCGACCGCATTAAATGAACCAGAAACCGTGCCAGAGACTGCCGACGTATCACCTTGCACGATCACAGCAGCATTGCTGCTGCCGGGTTCGCCCTGCCGGATATTGGCAAAGCTTAGCGTGGTGTCGGTCTGGAAAATCTCAGCAGTACTGTTAGCGTTTCTGACTTGGTCTATGGCGGCAATACTACGATCGCTCGAACCGTCCTGCGTTATGTCCGCGAATGAACCGGTCGTTCCAGACAATTGAGAGACTTCAGCCGTGTTCGATCCGCTAGCGGTCTGATCGATGTCCGAGAAATTGCCAGTTGTGCCAGTGTCAACTTGCTCCACCACTGCGAGATTGCCGTCGCCGACCTGTTCAATCTCCGAAGTGTTGGAGTTTTCCTGAGTGACATCGGCGCTATTCCCGTTTCCGATTTGCTCAACGGTAGATGTGCTCTGCGCAAAGGCAGGCGCGGCCAGCTGCCAGCGCCGAGCAAGCGATAATAAGATAGCTCTTCATGAATATATTTCCCCAAGCGAGGACAAGCTTCGTTCGTTAGCAGCTATTATCTGGCGGGCTGCACGACCCAGTTGTCGCCCAATTTCTACAGACACCGCATGGCTGTTGCGATCCGGCGCAGATGTTTCGCGACCGACGATTACAGTACGCGTTAACACGTAAGCTTACGAACACAGGGGCTTGAGAGCGTTATGCGGCATGAAAGTGTCGGCAAAAGGCGCTGCGCACACCAAACCGGCTAGTTAGTCCGCTTCGCTATCACAGCACATTGCCCAGCGAATTCCCCTGCCCACCCCACAATCAAGAAATGCAGACCTCTATCAGCAATGACCATCTCGATCCGAGAACCTCGGCGCTGATAGTAACAAACGCCTTATTGTTTGGATTTAGGCTTGAAAAGCATGCCAAGAGCTTCTCAAGTTCAAAGCGAGAGCACTTTATTTGAGAAGTTCTATGGCTGCAGCGCTTGATTTCACCTACCAATACGCGTTCCCATCAGGTGTTGCTGCCAATGACAAAAGCAACGCGCAATTGTCGCTTGCAACTTGCAATGTCGATCTTGCCAAGCCGTATTTTTTCGACGGCAAGCTGCTCAAACCGCGCCAGACTGGTGAGATGCTTTATGTGCTGAGCGATGTGGTGCGCACGCATTTTTTCCTGCCGCGCCCTGCCCTTCTTGACCCGGTTTTGACTAGCAACGAAAATCTGCTGCGGCTGGAAGGTTTCAGCGGGTGCTGCGGGGTTTATGCCCGCGTTGATTTGCCAGAAGGCATATTCGAAGGCGACTGCCACGGGCGCGGCACAACAAATGTCGATTTCAACACCGACATGCGCAACGCTCTTTTACGCCTGCGTGATGACGAGCACGTGGAATTTTCGGTTGGTGCAGATGAGGTGGTGCTTGGCCGCGGAAATGAGCGCTTGATTGAAAAAAAGGTCCAATTGCCGCTGCGTTGGATCAAAGGTTTCAGCGAAGTGCAGGCCTATTTACCGCGGCTCGAAGTGGCGATGGAAGTGCCTGCTCCGGACGCGCTCCGCTTTCTGCGCGCTTTACCAAAGGCGGGTGTGCCCAAGCGGCCAACATTTGCGATTTCAGCAGGCCGTTCAATACGCGCCAGCCAGCGCGAAGTGCCCGGTGCGGTGCCCATCCACGGAACGCACCGCATAAAGGTCCTCGAACCGCTGCTGCTGCGTGCTCAGTCTTTGCGTGTTTGGGTTGATCGCGCAAGCGGCGCGAGCGGATGGGAGGTTCGCTTTGAGCAAGGGTCATTTTTCCTGCTGATCAGTCCAGAGCTTTATCGAGGCTTTTCCGGCGAAGGGCAGATGTTATCAGCTCTAGCTGATCCGCCCAGCGACACGGTAATTGCCAAGGTGCGTGCCAGGCTAAAATGGCAGTCTGAGCTAGATATTGCCGCGCTCGCGCAAGAATTGGAGCTTGGCAGCGATGAAATTATTGGCGCATTGGCCGTCCTCGGCAGCAGGGGGCTTGCAGGCTACGACAGCGAAAGCGGACGCTATTTTCACCGCGAATTGCCGTTCGATCTGGCGAAAGTAGAGGAAATGCAGCCTCGCCTTGGTCATGCCCGCAAATTGATTGAGGCTGGTAAAATATCGCAAGTATCCGCCGCCAACGCCACTGCTCCTGCGATCTTCGAAGTCGCTGGAACAGGCACCACGCACCGCGTGCGTTTGGACGAAGAAGGGGCAGTCTGCACTTGCCCGTGGTTCAGCAAATATCAGGGGCAACGCGGCCCGTGTAAACACGTGCTTGCCGCCTCAATCATGGTGAGCGAGCAGGAAGAAGGCACAGCCAAAACATGACCCCGGAAGAGTTGGAGCAGCTGGTTCTTGATACAAAGGATACGGAAGCCATTCGGCTTGCCTTCCAAGCGATGGACGAAAAGGCGCGCAAGAAGCTGTCGACGACGGCCAGTACGCTGCACCGCCAGCTATTTGACGGGAAGGCCAATGCCGCTGCATCTGACCGGCTCAAGCAATTCCTATCGAAACGCAGCGACGAAACCTACACGCATTGGAACTCGCAGGCGAACAGCAATGCCGCGCTGGCGGTTTTCGCGGTCGGGCCGCTGAATGCGGTCAAGAAATGGCAGACCCGGCCATCCTATGAGCACCGAAATGTATTCCGCAAGATCATTGCTGATCGCCGCCCAGACTGGATCAATGACTGGGTTGCGCATGAGCTGGAGCAAGAATGGACCCATCTAGAATTTCCTATCATCCGCAGCTGGGTGCGCGCCGGAATCATCTCCAAGCCAGTCTGCGAAGGCTATTACCGACAATTCGCAGCGCATCTGATGCGAACGGGCTTTCACACTCGCGGCGAAGAATACGTACCACCGCTTAGCACGCAATTGCTCGAGGCTCCCGATCTGCTGGATGATATCGAAGGGTTGTTTAAATTCGAAACCAACGCATTCAACACCAACAGCTGGCTGGTTAAGGGTGCCCCTGAGCATTACGAAACTTGGCCGCAAGCGCTCGTCAAATTGGCCGATGGCGGTCACTATGATCGCGGCAAAATGTTGGACCTGTCGCTGGCTGGGCTTCAGGCAGATATCAAGCAGAACCAGCTTTCGGGTTATCACAAATTCTTCAAGCAATTGGCACCGACGCAGGATGAACTGACACAGCGGCAGCCAGCTTTGATTGCGCTGTTGTGCCATTCTGTGGGTCATGTCGCCAAATTCGCCATCGAGATGCTGACCAAGTTGGAAAGCGCGAAGCGGCTCGATGATGATCAGGTCCTGCGCGAATTGCCCAGCGTGTTTGCCGGTGAGAGCAAGGGCAATGGCATCGCCGCGCTGCGCCTGCTCGACAAGGTGCTCAAACGAAGCGCAATGAATCATAGGGGCGTGCCAGCGCCCGCTGCGTTGGGCGCAGTGATAGAGGGCCTGCGTCATGCAAATGCAGATGTGCAAGCCAAGGCCCTCTTTCTGCTCGAAACATATGCCGAAGCGCTCGATAAAGCGCAGTGGCAGGACATAGACGGCTTTGGTGGCTTTGTTGCAGCCAGCAATCGTGCTGCTCTGGCCAGCATGCTTGATCAGGCGGACGGTGCAGTCGACACTTCGGCTAGAGCGATGCCTGTGGCCAAACCAGGTGATATGGAGGCTTACGAACCGGACCGCCGATTATTTGCCGAATGGTCTGTGCTGGGTGACGAAACGAGGATCACCCCGGTCGCTTCGCTCGAAGAGCTGATCGACTTGGCTCTCCACTGTGTTGAGGTGGTGGGCAATGCCGATGAGGTCGAGCGATTGATTGACGGTATCAGCCGCTTTGCTGATGAGCGCCCATCAGATTTCTACGATCGGGTGAAGCCGATGGTGCACCGGTTGAATAAGGGAAGCACCGGTGCGGGCGGGATTGGCGTGGCCTATCCTGGGATCGCTGAAAACATGCTGGCGCTGCTTCTGACCTGGGCGACCGGTGAACTGCACGGCGCGCAGAAGCGCGACCTCACCTATTACACTCGCGAAGATGCATTCGTACCCATGATCGCGCATATCCATGCACTGGCTCAGCGGGTGCATCGATGCGAGGCGCGCCAATTGCTTTCCAGCGCGACCCATCAGGGTGGCTGGATTGATCCGCTGGTATGGACCCAGCGACTGATCCATCTGCAAAGTACAGGCGGGGTTGAAGATTCGATGGATTTCCGCCTGTCACTGCTGCGGCTGGCTCCGGATAACCGGGCTGAAGCGCTTGATGAAGCAGAAGGCCTGACAGGCGATACAGGCCGCATAGCGCGCTTTGTCCTGGGCAGTGATGATGTCCCGCAGCGAGCTGATCGTAAGCACTACGCAGCTTGGGTAACCGCTGCGCGAGCACGCGATCCGCAGGCTGACTGGAGCGATTTTTTAGCAGTATTGGCGACGGACGACCCGTGGGCCGGTGGAGCGGTCCCTGCCGTCTTCAGCTGGGATAGCAGCCACAAGACTGGTAGCTATGGCACCGAGAGTTGGAAGGTCCCGATACTCGATGTGAGCGTGGCGCGTGCTGATGGAAGACAGGTGCCGTTAGAGGACCAGAAATCTAGCCTGCTGCAATTGGGTAAGGTTCTGGCTGGCCGGAAGAAAGCCGCGTGGCAAGACCTGCCGACCGCAGCAGTGCACCGCCAACCGGACAGCAAATATTACTGGTCTAGCGAACTCAATACCGCATGGGTGTCGCAATGGCTGTTTTACATCTGGCCGCAAAACCCCGCCTATGCATACTTCCGCTGCACGCGGAAACTTATGGAACGCATGGACGATAATGCCAGCAACTGGACCCCGGCGCATGGATTTTTTCAAGCGCTCTTCGTTCCCGGGCGAGTTTGGGATGAGGCTGGGCATTTGCTCCTGACGCTGGGCCTTGCGAGCAAGGATGCCGATGCAAAGGGCCTCGCTATCGATGCCCTGATCGAAGGGATTGAAACGCGGGGATTTGATAGCTCTCTGTTTGCCAAAGTTTTGACGCGGCTAACCGCAGGCGAATGGGTCAAATATAATCGGCTAGGCGACAGCCTGAAGCAGGTGGTGCAAGTTTCACCGCTGCATTCCGTCGCTATAGGGACTGCGTTGCAGCAATGGTTGCCGAGGTTCGATCTGTCTCAGCGGAATGCATTCTATGTGCTGGAAGCATTGGTAGAAGCGCAGGCCATTGCGGCGCAGCCGCTGACCGATGAGGTCCGGTTGGCTCTTGAGCAAGTATCGGGAAAAACCAAGACCGCCAAATTGGCAAAACAAGCGTTATCACTCGAACCGTAATTCTAGATCCAAAACCGGGCCGATTGCGGAAAGTTCGCCGACGGCGCGCCAAACACAAAGACCGGACACTGATCTTGCCATGCCCGAACTGCCGGAGGTTGGTCCGCCGCAGCCAAACGAGGTCGAACCTGACCGCAGGCCGGACGAATATCCATCGGTCAATCCAGCCGACAATCAGGCTGCCGATTAATGGCTAAGCAATAATGGGATTTGCGGGTCGCGCAGCATATCGTGGGTGACCCCGCCCAGCACGCGCTCGCGGAAACGCGAGTGGCCATAAGCGCCCATCACAAGAAGGCCGGCCTTCCGGATTGATGCCGCTTCTTTCAGCGTGTCGGCGATCGTTGAGCCTTCCTCGCGGGGAAGCTCCACGATCTCCGCCTCGATCCCGTGGTGCGCAAGATAGTGCGCAGCCCCTGTGGGCGGGAGGTCGAAGCCATCGTCATCGTCTTTCTCGCGCACGGTCAGGATCTCGACCGCACTAGCAGCAGAAAGCATCGGCAACGCTGCACGCAAAGCGTGAGCGCCTTCGGGGGAGCCGTTCCACGCCACGGCTGCCAGTGCGCCGTAAGACATACCTTTTACGGCGGCTGGGATCACAAGAATTGGTGCCCGAACTTGACCGACCAGTTCGGCCGCCAGCCGGGAAGGACTCTCCGCCTTGCCTGTGGGATTATGCGCACCGATCACTACCAGATCGCTGATGGGAGCGTGACGCGCAATTTGATGCGGAGCCAAACCATCGGTGTAAATCCAAGTCCATGGCACATCCTCATGTTTAAGTCGCTCTTCGATCAGAGCGCGGAATTTCTTGGCATCTTTGTGCAGGTCGGATGCCAATTGCGCGGCAATCGGATAATAGAAATCACCCGCCACTCCTAAATCGTAAGGGATGGCCTGAAGGCAGGTCAAATGCCCGTTACGCTGCCGGCACAGATCAAGCGCGACCTGAAGTCGCGCTTCAAAACAATCATCTTCGTGAACGTAAAGCAGAATGGAACGCATCGGGCTTTCCTTTCATTGGCGGACATAACTTTCAACGCTCAGCACACGCTGCTTCGGCGGGCGGTAACTACGCAATTGTCCTGAAACGTCGGCCATGGCCAAAATGCATAGATTTGCCTGTGTCTTCGCTGCGCTCAATAAGCGCAAAGATGCATCTTTCACTGATGAGAGATGCCGATGAGCAGCCGCAAAATCGTGCGATCGGAACTAGCGCGAACGGAATATTTTCTATCCGGGTCGGCGAGCCGCTCTTATCTGCTCCGGGTCCCTCTAACCAAGGAAGGACTTATCGATAAAAATGCGCGTAAGGCCTAATTCCGACCGCGCAGAAATCACGCGATTTTCGCCGAATAATCCTGACCTGTCAAGCTACGTTCTGAAAGCGAAGAAATGCTGGTTCTTTCCCGGCGCGGTCGGGGAGGATGATGACGAGCCCATGTTCCACCTGCAAAACCATCCTTCCCGCTAAGGCAAATATCTGGATATTGCTGCGTTGATGGGTTGGACTAAATCTTCACAGGTCGGAGCCGAAGTCGACTTGCCGGAAATGGCGATGCGCATTGTGCCGGCGAAGACTGGCGACAATGATGCTGGCGGCAGTGACGCTCGCTGCCGCGTCGATGACATAGGCGCGATCAATCACTTTTGTAATTTCGGGCACGATCTGGTCCACAAGCAGCACTCCAATCTCGCGGGCCTGGCAAGCAGCGCGATGAAATCTAGCAGATTCGCCTCGCTCTTTTGCGATCCAGAACGGAACTTACGAAACCTGCGCCAAATGCGGTAACGACATCAGCCATGGGCGACCAGAAGCACAACCAATTGCAGCCCCATGTATCAATTGCTCATGATGGGATGCTAGCTCAAACAATAGCTCTGGAAGGGAAAGGCCGGTGGCCGCGACCTGCTCTATTCAGACTGGTTCCGCGCGGGAGAATGTTGAGCGCGGAAATCTGCCCAGACAGGCAAATGATCCGAAGCTCGCGATGCCAACGCACTATGATGAACGCCATAATCGATGGGGACCAATCGATTACAATGCATAATCCGATCAAGCTTGGCGATAGGCTGCCTGCTGTGAAAACTCGGGCCGCAATCAAGGATTGTAAAATGGCGAGCAAACTCCCTGTGACATCCCGAATTGCTGCGCCATTCGTTCAAGTCACCCATCAATAGTTTTGGGCAATCCACCGAAAGTTCCTGCGCCATATCCGCGATCGCTCGTGATTGGCGGGCGCGCCATAGGCCCGACAAATCCAGATGCATCCCAAAGACCGCGAGCTGCTGGCCTCCTATCGTTAAAATGGCTGTTACGACCCCGCGCGGTTCGAGATAGGGGATATGGAGAATATCATGGTGGTCGATCGTGATGTTGCTGCGAACCATGATGGTATTGCCATGCCAACCAATCGAGTCGTGCTGAACATCAAATGGGACAGGACGGTAATCAGTATGACTCTCGATCAGGAAATGCGGAATAGCAGAACGCCTTGACCCAAGGCGATAATCAGCTTCCTGCAGCACCACTATATCGGCATCGATATCGCGCAAGACGCGCAAGATCCGCATTGGATTTCGGCGGCGGTCAGTGCCCATGCATTTGCGAATATTGTAACTCACAACCTTGAATGCGGCTGGCGTCTTGGAAGAAGTCTCCGTCATGACTAAATCAGATCACCCACTAACCGCGCCGAGTTCTGCAGAATCTTCATCACTAGAGGACGTTTGTTCCAGTCATCGAGGTTTAGCGGGACAGACTGGGTGAGGTAGCTGTTCTCCAGTTGCTGCAACTCAAATGTCACTCTCTCATTGAAGCAAATGAGATCGACCTCGGCGTTGAGCTCAAATGACCGCAAATCAACATTGCTTGAACCGATCACACACACTTCATGATCGATGCGAAAATGCTTGGCATGGAGAAACCCCGGGCCGTAGAGATATATTTCCACGCCAACGGATAGCAGCTCGGTATAGTAGCTGCGCTGAGCCAGGCCTACCAGTAGATGGTCGCTCCGCTGCGTCGTTATGAGACAAACTCGAACACCGGCGATCACCGCGCTCTTGATGGCCGCCAACAGAGCATCGTTGGGAATGAAATACGGTGTGACGATCACGACCTGCTTTGCTGCGTTGTACATTGCTTGCACGAAAACCAAATCAACGCCGCCGTCGGGAAAGTCGGGGCCCGTAGGCAGGATCTGTGCCGCAACGCCGGGTTTAACCACTGGCTGAGGGAAGATGTGTTCGTCAATCAGCTCTTCAAGCGTTTCCAAATACCAATCCGTGACGAAGACGGCTTGCAGACAGCTTACGCTAGGCCCTGATAATCGCACAAAGAGTTCACGGTTGGGTCGCCGTGAATGTGCAGTCGGATCCCATAAATTCTGCGACCCAGTGTAGCCAAATACTCCGTCGACAACGACGATCTTTCGATGATTGCGCAAATCAAGACGAGAGCTGTTCCAGCGGCGGCGCAAGGGCAATACGTCGCGGACGTCGACACCTGATTTTCTTAGACGGCGTTTTATCTGCTGATTGGAACCAAATGATCCCAGTGCGTCGATCAGTATTCGGCAAGAGACGCCGCGAAGGCTCGCGCGTTCAAGCGCGGCCATGATCAGGTCACCGACCGCATCGTTCGCGAAAATGTAAAATTGAAGATGAACGTGGTTTTGGGCCAAATCAATATCATCGATAATTCGCTCGTATACCGCATCATATGAGCTCAGAAGCTCGATATTGTTCCCCGTAAGGGCTGGAAATTTACCTAATCCTTTGACCAGCTTGGCGACGGCAGCGTTGTCATCACTCAACTGCGGGGCCAGCGAAGAACGATCGATGCCTGTCTGATCTGCGATCCGCTCGAGGATAGCAGGTAGAAATTTGAGCCTTTCTCTCCGCTTCTTTCCATATCGCGGCCGACCGATGAGCCAATAGACAATCAGCGCAATCCAAGGCAGCGCGAAAAAAACGAGCAGCCAGCTTCGAGCTTCTGCAGCAGATCGACGAAACGGTATGAGAACGAACGCAACGATCGCAATGGTCCAGCCCATGAGCGAGTAGATGTGATCACCAACGAATGAGACTATTTTATCGAGTAGTCTGAAGGATGTCATTCATCGATATGTCGCTGAGATAATCATTTGAGGTTAAGCCTAGACTAGTCAGCACCATGTTTGAATTGATTTGAAACAAATGGAGTCCGCCGTTTGTGATGGCCCCTTCAACACATAAAATCCCGACCCTATGACTGGATAGAACCATTTTTGCTTGAACAGATCGGCATGCCGCGCGGAACCTTCGGGCGCACATCTGCCGTTGCGAAGCCTTTTAGATTTGCGATTGCGGTCACCGCAGGAGACTGCTGAGAATTGGCGGATCAATTTGAGTGGGTTCATGTTTCCAAGCCTGCGGTCTCTTCCCGCGGATGATACCCGGCAACACTAGACATCGCGCAGTACTGCGCCCTTCGGGCCAGTTCCGTTTCTCTGGTGATCTTTTGGTGTCCACTCAGGACTACTTGGTGCGCGACGCAGTCCTGAGCGAACTCGTCTCAGCTCTGATCTTCCCATATATATGGGAAAGTAGTGGGAAAAAGGCCTGATTTGGTCTCGGACGGCCATTCTCAATGGCTTTTAGGCCAGTAGATTGGCCGGTTTAGCGGGCTGTTCCCATATCTGGCCCCATTGGGAATCCCGTTGATATCAACAGGGAATAGACATCCCGAGTTGTTGGTAACCACCAAACCCCATTGATCCGCACCTAGAGTTATGGGACAAAGCACGGGCATGGGTCATCCAGGCATCTCCACCACGAGAAACGATTGTTCAATTGTTCTTGAAAGGTGGCTTTTATGCCAGATGCTAATCACACCAAATCCGAGACCTCGAAGCGACTAGCGGTGGCCTATTGGCCAATTGACCGCGTCATCCCCTACGCCAACAACGCGAACCACCATCCTCGTAACCAGATCCGCAAGCTGCAACGCAGCCTAAAGAAATTTGGCTGGACCAACCCACTTATTATAGACGGGCAAGGCAACCTGATATGCGGTCATGGCAGATTGGAGGCTGCCAAACGCAATGGCGACAAGGAAGTACCAGTTATCATCCTCGACGATATGAGCGAGGCAGACAAACGGGCTTACATCATCGCGGACAACAGGCTCGCGCAGGATGCTTCATGGACGCAAGATATGCTCCGGTCCGAACTCTCCGGACTGGTGGACCTCGGTTACGAAGTCGAGTTGACCGGCTTCGATACGTTCGAGATCGATGGCATCATCAACTTTGACGATGATGCCAGTGATGGGGGCGAAGACCGGGTCGACTTTCCTGAGGTCGCCAAGGTCCCGTTATGCCATGAAGGAGACCTCTGGACGATAGGCAATCACCGCCTGATTATTGGCGATGCCCGCGAGCCGTCGATCATAGCCAGGTTGCTTGACGGCGAAAGCGTTCAAGCAGTGATGATCGATCCTCCTTATGGATGCAAAATTTGCAACAATGTCTCTGGCAATGGGAAGGTGCGGCATTCTGATTTCCTCATGGGAGCGGCTGAAGTGCCGCTCGCAGAGTTTGGCCAGACGTTGCTACGCCCCGCTTTCAAGGCGCTGGCTACTCACTGCGATCCCGGAGCGATTGCGTTTGTGTTCATGGACTGGCGCGGAGCGCCGCACATGCTTGCGGCTGCAGAGGGTGTGTTCCTCGAGGTAAAGAACATGATCGTTTGGGTCAAGAATCCAGGGCTTGGAGGGTTCTATCGCTCTGCACATGAGCTTTGTTATGTATTCAAGGTCAGCGAGGGCAAACACAAGAGCAACATCGCTTTGGGTCAGCGCAATCGCTCAAACGTCTGGCGCTACCCGTCAGCGAATGTGTTTCGCGCAGGCCGGATGCAGGATCTGGCTGATCACCCAACAGTCAAAAATAGAATCATGATTCGAGATGCTATCCTCGATGTAACGAAGCGCGGAGATATAGTGATCGACAGCTTTGCCGGCTCAGGCACGACCGGGGTCGCCTGTCAGATGGCCGGGAGGCAAGCACGACTAGTCGAGCTTGATCCTGTGTACGGCGATGTCATCCTGCGGCGACTTGCCGAGGCAACCGGCTGCGAGCCGATGCTTGATGGCACTATCCCGCTCTCTCAGGTCAAAGCCGAGCGGACCGGAGAAGCCAAATGAGCGGGGTTGGTGATGACGGGCCGTTCGAAGGCGGCCGGCGTAAGGATGGACGTCCTTATACGAAGGACAACACTGCGAATGACGGGAGCTATGTTGTGGGTCGTAACAGGCCTCCGAAGTCCGGGCAGTTTCGCAAGGGTGACGGCAGACCGCGTGGCAAGCGGAAGCAAGGTACTGAGAACCACGATACGTTCTTTGAGCGCGAGTTGCGCAAAAAAATTCCAGTTCGCGAAGATGGCAAGGAACGCAAGGTTACCAAGGGACAAGGTATCGACCTTCGTCTTATCAGCAATGCAAGCCGCGGCGACATCCGCGCCATAGCAATGGTAGATGAGCGTAGGCGCAGAATAACGGCTGAGAAGGAAGAGACCGCGCGGCGCTATCGTCAAGCGAGCGATACCGAAATCCTCAACCAATATCTTCGGGAGCTGTCGGCCGATCAAGGGATTGATCCTGACCTGTTTGGTGATCCCCCACCTGAAGACGAGGACGATGGTTAAGGCCATGAGTGAGGTCGATACCGACGACGCCATCTCCGCCTTGCTGCGGCAAGATTTTGGGTTCTTTATAAGGATGTCCTTCACGGAACTGGGAGGGCACGATGTATATGAGCATAACTGGCATATCGATGCGATCATCCATCAGCTCGATCTCGTTCGCTCTGGCGACAATCGCAGGCTGATGGTCACGATCCCGCCGCGTCATCTTAAGACGCGGATAATCTCGGTTGCCTGGGTGGCCTGGATGCTCGGGCATAATCCCGCCCTCACATTTCTCTGCGTCACGTATGGTCAGGATTTATCCGAGGATCATGCCATCGACTGTCTCAGGATTATGCGCAGTAAGTGGTATGCGCGCGCATATCCCAACACGATCCTAACCAGCAGGGCGGTGGGATATTTCCGTACCAGTGCGGGTGGCGGGCGAATGTCGAGTTCGGTCGATGGCGCTACGACCGGGTTCGGGGCGGATATTATCATTGTTGATGATCCGCTGAAGGCGCAGGATGCGTTGTCTGTGAACGCACGCGACAGGGTCAACAGGTGGTTCGACGAGACATTGTCGCAGCGCCCCAACAATCAGATGACCGGCGCAATCATTTTGGTCATGCAGCGCCTTCACGAGGCCGATCTGGTCGGCTTCCTGCAGAAGCAGGGCGAGTTTCAGGAACTGTGCCTCCCAGCCATTGCTCCGGCAGATGTAAGTGTCGCACTTACCCGTGGCCGTGTCTGGCATCGGCGTGAGGGCTGCGCCTTGCATCCCGCTCGGCAATCACTGAAAACCATGCTCGCCCGCAAAGCTGCTAGCCCTTACGTGTTTGCCAGCCAGTTCCAGCAGAACCCCATTCCGGAGATTGGTAATATCGTCGAGGCAGCTTGGCTCAAGAGCTACCAGGCCGAAGCCCTTGATCTGCAGCAGGGCCAAATCGTGATGTCGCTCGATACAGCCAGCAAGGATAATCCGTTCAACGACTACTCTGCGTTCGTTGTCGCGCGGGTTCTCGGCAAACAGATACACGTGATCGACGTGTTTCGCGCCCGGCTCAAGTTTCCGGCGCTGAAGGCAAAGACAATCGAGCTCGCAGTGGCGCACGAGATCGATGTGCTGTTGATCGAGGATGCAGCGTCTGGCCAGCAGCTTATCCAGACCCTGCAGGCCGAGCAAATCCCCGGTGTTCCATGGCCGATACCGCGACAACCGAAGGGCTCCAAACAGGAGCGGGTGATGGCCGCCAGCTCAATCATCCAACAAGGCAGATTGTACCTTCCCGAAACCGCGCACTGGATGTCTGACTTTGTCGGCGAGCTTCTGGGCTTTCCTGGGGCTACGTATGACGATCAAGTCGATGCCACTGCGCAATTGCTGCTATGGGTGCAGGACAAAGATCGGTTCAGGACGCCGTGCAACGAGGGCCCGATTGAGGTCGATAGCACAGGGTTTTCGAGCGACCTGACCGAATTGGCTGAGAGTTACGACAGTGACCCTTGGGGCGCCTGAATTTTCGAGGAAGAATTGGCCTAGATAGTGTCGATTCTAACGTAGCTTAGCTCTTATCCGAGCATCAGACGTCTGCGTTCTGCAACACCTCAGTGGCCGTTGTACCAAGCGCGCTAGCAATCCGCTTCAAATTGAGAATCGAAAGGTTCCGTTCGCCTCTCTCAATGCGTCCGAGATGCGAACGATCGATCCCAGATGCATCGGCAAGCGCTTCTTGAGACAGACCGATTTGGCCGCGCAAATGCCGGATTGCGCTGCCAATCTTTGGCAGAACGTCGTCTGGATCGTTGATTCCTGAAACACGCTTCACGCCCAATAGACTTGATAGAATGTGCCAGATAGGCCACGGCATTTACGGCCCATTTGAAGGTGAAGGGATGCAAATGCTTAGATATTTCGCATTAGGCTGCGTACTAACGGCAACTCTTTCGGCATGTTCGGGGCCGCCACCATGTGAGGATGAATACGCAGCCCATCGCATGGCAACTAAGTTCATCACGAGCCAACTTCGTTCTCCTTCGACCGCCGCTTTTCCCAACTACCGGTCATCAGATGTTACTATTTCAGCGATAACTCTCACAGATGGAAGCTGCGCTTTTCATGTGCGAACCTATGTCGATGCTCAGAATGGGTTCGGAGGGACAATTCGTGAGAGGTTTGCCGTCACGGTCGCACCAGATGGAAGCGGGCGGCAGTACAAGCTAATCGATATGACGAGATTTTAAACGCGCTGTTGGGCCTAAGTCCCGCGCTTTTAGCCGCTCTCCACGCGCATTCGATACAAGAGCCACCACTCGTCATCAATCAAAACCAAAGAGGCAACTATCGGTGCTTTTCGGATAAAAGCCGAAGTTCCGCTAGCGACCCAACCTCAGTTATGGACGCAAAGTAGATTGGTCGCCAAAAGCGGACGCAGTTTGCTCTGCCTCGTAATGTCGCTTTCTGGGGGTGGAGAACTGACGGTCCGTTTGCGGTGTGGGAGAAGGATAGCTGTCCATTTAGGAAGCTACAACATGAGAGCCTCCACACCCGTCTTGTTACCACTCAAGAGTAGCTGATGTTTAGAGACCCTAGGTTGGGTTTTTAGTAATCATCGCTCACATTGATAGTTGTGCCGTAGAGATCCATCGTCTCGCTGTTCATAAGTTTACCGATGATTTGGTCCCGAACTCGCCCTCCAACATCGAAGTTGCCGTCTATATCGACGTTTGAATTAACGATAATTGAGAGATCTCGATCGGCTAGGAAGGCATGCCGCGTATGAGTGTAAATGTCCCCTGAGTTATAGATAACTTTTTCACCGGCCACACTTCCTACCATGAAGGCAAATCCCCTTTGTGAAATGGTGCCGTTCGCCAACCGGACTGGCTCAATCATTAAGGCAAACGATTCTGGTGATAGCAGTGCTCCATCCTTAAGCGCGACATGCCAGCGGCGCAGATCGGCAAGAGTACTTACGAGGTCGCCCGAGCCATACGAGGCCGTCGGATCCATCCGCGATGGCAGCCGGGTGACATCTCCAGCAGAGACCAAGTAGCCCGCAGCAAAAATATCTCGTTCTCGGGCCGAAAGCTCCCAAAAAAACTCTGTTTCTGTCATGCCCGCAGGCCCCAGCAGATTGTTCTTCAGATACGCTTCACGGCTTAGCCCTGTCACTTCCTCTGTGATGAGAGCCAACAGGGTCATCCCAGCATTGCTGTAAAGGTAATCTGTTCCCGGATCGAAAGCCAATGATGCGGCCGCCAGTTGACTAAGGGCCTCATCGGGATCGAACCGCGAATTGACGGTGTAGGCATCCGTATATGTTCGGTTTCCCAATCCGCTGGTGTGGGACAACAGGTGGCGGATAGTCACCCGGTCACCCCATGTAATGTTTGGGAAAAACCGTCCTACCTTATCGTCAAGAGAGAGCTGGTTCCGTTCAATCAACTGCATAATGGAAACGGCAGTGAATTCCTTTGCCAAAGATGCGATCTCGAAGCGGTCAGATTCAAGTCGCTCTCTATTCTTGCTGACATTCGAGAGTCCCTCGGCGCGCATGTAGATTGGCATTTCGTTCCGCCATACTCCAACGATCACTCCCGGGGTGTTTCTCTCGAAATAGGTGTCTATGATTGGATCCAGATCATCGGGGTAGACGCCCGCGGTATCTCGCTCGGAATCATAGCGGCCCTGATAACGTTTCGGTGGCGGGAGGCACTTGAGTTCTTGAAAGCTCTCGGCGCCGCCGGGACCAATGATCGAGAAGCGGATACGATCATCACCCTCTACATTGAAGACTAACTCATCACTATCCGAGCGGTAGGTCACAGAGGTCGATCCTTCGGGCTCACACACGATTGAAAATACGTCCGGCTTCGCTTTCGGATCGAGAGTCCATTCGACGTCATCACGCCCTTCAATTCTGATCAGGACGTTTGGCATTGTGGATTGCAAGGTCCGATAATCATCAGCGCTACCGGTCAACATTCTCCCAATATCGCCATCGGTTTGGGTGCAACCGCCGCACCCCAGAATACCGGCAATGATAAGCCATTTACGCCGTTTGACGCGGACTATACTTTGAGTTGGTCCGTTGCGACCGTACTTGAAACCCAATGCAAAATCTCCCCACACCCGCGGCCTGTCCGTTCAAGGCTAAAGTCAGATTTATACACGCAGCCGCGCCGCAATCTAGCGGTCTTGGCCCATCGACATGACAGACGACACGCTCAGTTCGATCAAACGTCTGTTAGTGGGTCGTTTGCTGCCATTCATCAGTTTTGAAATCTACGTCCGCTTTCGATCCCGTGCCCTTTGCAAACGGACCGTCAGCTCTCCACCCCAATAGCAGACATTGAGCGACGTACCGACAATGCCTGAAAGCGGACTGTGAGCTATCAGCGCGATTCAAACAAAAGCTGACTATCGGCAATCGACCTAATCGCAGCAGTTGGCCTCCTGTGGCGATCCGCCTTGGCCGAGGCGCGTGTAGGCCTTGATTAGAAGAAAGGCGGGGCATATTGCCCCAATGGAATCTTACCGTCTCGATGCTCATGGAGAGCCTCCCGTCTACGTTTAGATTTAGCTGGCTCCTCCTGACCGCAGAAGCCAGCGTCTATAAGCTTAAGTAGATGATCAGAGACTTTGGTGAAGGGACTTACCGCGCGAGCACATGTACCGTCTTTTAATTGGCAGAACTGGTCAGCTTGCCGGACAAATGCACTTTCTCTTCCTTGAGGTTTGGCGCGATGTTTGATCTACGATATAAGCAGAGATATGGGATTTGCGGTCTATTAGAGAGGCTTTCAACATCCGATGATAAAGGCAAACCTTTTTGGAGCTGAACCTAGCTCGCCATTTTCGTCTATGACAGGTTGGTTTGAGGCAATATTGTTCGGGCCGGTGGCGACCGTGCTTTGCGTGTTAGGCGTCGCATTTTTGGGCTTCACGATGCTGTCGGGGCGCCTGCACTTGATTTCTGGCGCTCGCACACTTGTGGGTGCCTTTCTTCTGTTGGGAGCGCCCCTCTTAGCAGCAACCTTCATGCAAATTTCCGATCAACCCTACCTAGCATCTCCGGCTTTAGCTGTAGGTGCACCTCAACCATCGCGAAATCTACAACCGGCCAATCCTGACCCGTATGCTGGAGCGTCGCTCAGGCGGGATGACTGACACATCGACTTTCTACCCTGCACCATTGTTAAAACAAACGCATCTGCAAGCGGGGCGCGCGTGATCGGCCATGAAGGGCGCCCCGGCAAAGCTGGGCGACGACCATTCTGGTGATTTATGGCCGGCAATAAGGTCCCTGCCGGTTCTGCTAGTCTAATCGCAACTTGCCTCTGACCGGCGCAGCTATCCCTCACCCGATGTGGGCTCTGGGGATCGCCCGATCCTACACGATCACACGCGTTTCGCCAATTGGTGCATTTGCTTTGGCAGCGCCGCCAGGTGCGGTCGCGATTGGGCTTTATAATATTACCTGAAATTAACAGCCATGCCATCGACAAATTACAATCGAAGAACGGCCTAAATAGGACGTTGGAGATACCTCAGTCGTACGTCAGCAATGCCCTATATCTCGACCGATTATTACTATTGTGACCTTAGACCGACTCATCAAATTACGGCAACTCTCATACTGTTGGGCGTAGCACTGATGCTGTTCAGGTCATTTATACACACCACATAGACCCTTAATTTTTTCTATAGGGTCAGCTCTGAAGGCCGCTGAATTTAGGGATTCGACCAGCTGGTAAGTAAGTATTCGCGATTAAGAAGGGTTGATTATGCCACACAAAAGTGGCGACTTGCGATAATCGAATTGCGCGAATTTTCTTTGTATCCGAATTCCGATTTGTGAAACTGTTAGTACGAATTGTGGATGAATAGAATTCTCTCGATCGTGCTGTGTAAGTCTTTTTACAGGGGTGTGACTTCATGAAGTATTTAGCAGCCTTTTCGTTGGGTCTTATGTTGAGCTCGAGCCTGTCAGCGTCCGAGACGGTTACTTACAGCTATGACGCCAAGGGACGTCTCGTAAAAGTTGAGAGACAGGGCACCGAGAACAACGGCGCAACAACGGATTATGAGCACGACGATGCCGACAATCGAACGCGGGCCAAAACGACAGGCGCAGGAGCCTAAAACGAAGCAGAATTAGCGTCGATTAAAATCAGGGGATTTCAATGTCGTTCTCGTCTCAGCGTACCTGCGCCTCCAACACATTGCGTGTTGCCTTACTCGGATCAACTATTCTTTGGGCAGGCCTTGCAGCGCCAGCGCTCGCGCAACAAAGTGCATCGCCCGCTGATGCGTACGTGGCTACTGAAGAGCACGGCGTCGACTTGGTTACTGGCCGATTTCATCTCGACATTGTCGAGGGTCAAATCGGGCCACAGGATGGCGGCATTTCACTGGTACGGTATCACGGGAGTAACGGCCTTCAAGACAATTGGTCTGGACTGCTAACCGTTGGCGGATCAACAGCTTCCGTCAGCCTTGGTAAAACCTCTGAACTGTTTACACTCCAGAGTGGTAATTGGGTTTCTAACAAAGCCAATGGCGGAACGCTTGTCGAGATCAGCCAAGGATGGCGCTACACATCAGCGGCCGGAGTTGCGGTCACGTACCGACGCCTTGAAACCCTTGTGCAAGGCCTGACGGACCCGAGCATGGAATATAGCGGGCCTGGGTGCAGCTCGGGCTCGAATTGCGGACTTCCGATTGAAATAGCTGAACCGAGCGGTGTCACTTACGACCTTACCTGGGATGTCCCGTCTGGATGTTTTCAAAATGGTCAGCCGTTTATTCCGGGTGGTGGGGGCGGCGGGATTGGCGGCGGATTTGGCGGCGGCGAAGGCGAAGGACAAAGTTACGAATGCTATGCTGCTTTCAGGCTAAAGGCGGTAACGAGCAACTCAAGCTATGCGATGGTGTTCGAGTTTGAGACCAGTTACGCGAACTATAGCAATGGCGTGTTTCCATCCGGTTCATGGTTTGACCGGAAATCTGCAACTTTTGTTGATACATCCGAAGAGCATTGCACTCCAACAAACTGCTCACCGACTGCTGGTCAATGGCCAAAAGTTACCTACTCGCGTCCTTCTTCGAACGTTCTGCAAATCAGCAACAGCCAAACGGGCGACTGGAGGATTACTCAGAATGCAAACTCGACCTCTATTCGCAAACCAGGGCGAACAAGCGACACACTCGTTGTTAATCGAGATGGCTTTGCTCGAGTGACTTCCTTGGTCAATGATGGGGAGACTAAGAACTACTCGTGGGGGTCGAGCGGACCTAATACCGTCGTCACCATGACAGACCCCGATGGCTCTGATGGCCAGGTCGTGTCAAACCCCTCGGTGGGCCGGCCCAGTACCATCACCAACGCGGTCGGTTCTTCGATCACAAATACCTATGATTCCTTTGGCCGTGTAACGCGCACGACCTACCCAGAGGGTAACTATATTCAATATACCCGCGATGCTCGTGGCAATGTCACAAACACGACGATTGTTGGAAAAAGTGGTTCAGGTGTCGCAAATATTGTGACCTCCGCAAATTACGACGCGACGTGCACTGATACCTTGACGTGCAACAGTCCAAACTACGTCATTGATTCACGCGGCAATCGCACCGACCTTACCTATAGTTCGGCGCACGGACAGGTCACTAAGATCGAGGCTCCTGCGCCAGCGTCCGGCCAACCGCGCCCAACCACACATGTTGGATACAGTCAGTTGTATGCCCAGCAGAGGAATTCCAGCGGGACGCTCGTCAATCAGGCTGATCCGCAATGGAAACCAACGCTGTATCGAACGTGCATCACAGCTGCGAACTGTTCTGGAAACGCCAACGAACAACGCGTCGCGATAGCGTACAGCACTCCTAACCTGCTCCCGAGCAGTGTCACGGTTTCCTCTGGGAATGGAGCAGTCAGCTCGACCACCAGTTTTACCTATGACGTCCGCGACAACCTCATCAGCGAGGACGGTCCGCTTCCTGGGCCAAATGATACGTCTCACTATTTTTATGACTCGCTTGATCGCCGGCGCGGAATCATAGGACCAGATCCTGATGGCAGCGGCACGCGGCTTCGCGCTGCAGCTCGCTACACCTTCGATAGCGGCAATCGCATCACCAGAGCGGACTTTGGTACTGCGAACGGGAACACCGAGGCTGCTTTGAACGCGATGACTGTTCGTCAATACGTGACCAACGTTTACGATTCTCAAGGCAACCTCGTGGTCGAGCGACTGTTCTCTGGCAGCACGCTCTACCGGGTCGTCCAGTACACTTACGACTCGCAGAACCGGGTCACCTGCACAGCGGTGCGGATGAACCCTGCCAACTGGACATCACTACCTTCGTCAGCCTGCACTACGACTGCCCAAGGTGCCAATGGTCCCGACCGGATCACGCGTCGCCATTACGACGGTGAGGACCGCGTTGTTCGGGTCGAAAGCGGTGTAGGATCGACAGTCGTTTCAGACGATTTTGTCGCAACCTTCAC
The DNA here is from genome assembly GCA_963789155.1 of uncultured Alphaproteobacteria bacterium. Taxonomy (GTDB): domain Bacteria; phylum Pseudomonadota; class Alphaproteobacteria; order Sphingomonadales; family Sphingomonadaceae; genus Erythrobacter. The sequence continues at coordinate 33,469 of CAWBJN010000001.1, forward strand.
GCCCAATGGTCAAACCGCAACGCTGACTGACGGCGAACAAAACCGGACGACCTACATTTATGACGGCCATGACCGCTTGTCTCAAACACGCTTTCCGCATCCGACCAACAACAACACCAGCAATTCGGGCGACTATACGCAGCTGACTTATGACGCGGCAGGCAATGTGACAAACCGCCGTTTGCGTGACGGCCAGACGATTGCCTACGGCTATGATGCACTGAACAGGCTTATTTCAAAGAATCTGCCCGGCAGCGAGCCAGATGCGACTTACAGCTATGATCTCGTTGGCCGCCTGACGAGCGCTGTTCAAAACGGGCAAAATCTCAGCTTCGGGTTTGATGCGCTAGGGCGCAACACCAGCCAATCTGGCCCCCATGGCAACGTCAGCTATCAGTACGACGCCGCCGGTCGCCGCACGAGGATGACATGGCCTGATGGGTTTTATGTCACCTACGAGTACTTTGCCGATGGATCGCCTCAGAGAATTCGCGAGAACGGCTCGCTTGCGCTGGCAACTTATGGCTACGATACGCAAGGACGCTCCACGAGCGTGAGCTTCGCGAATGGGACTAACCAGTCCTTCTCCTACGACGCGATAAACCGGCTCGCCTCGCTTTCGACAAACCTTTCCGGAAGTTCCGCCGACAACACCAGAAGCTTTAGCTACATTCCAACCGGGCAGATCCAGTCAACGGTCCAATCGAACGATAGCTATGCGTTTGGCGGGCTGGCCAATGTCGATCGGCCCTACACCGTAAACGGCCTCAATCAGCTGACCCAAGCGGGCAGCGTACCGCTTGGCTATGATGCGCGCGGTAACCTGACTTCATCGGGCTCTGACACGCTGACCTATTCCAGCGAGAACTTCCTTACGGGCATCACTGGCGAGGTAAGCCTGTCCTACGATCCGTTCGGGCGGCTCTATGAGACTGACGGCACCGCAGGCGGCAACGGGCGGACGCGGTTTGCTTACGATGGCACCGATATGATCAGCGAATACAACAGCGCAAACCAGCTTCAGCGCCGCTTTGTTCACGGGTTCGGGACCGACAATCCGCTGGTGTGGTACGAGGGCAGCGGCACATCCGACCGGCGCTATATCCACGCTGATGAGCGCGGCAGCGTTATTGCTTTATCGAACAATTCTGGCACGCTGATCGGCACCAATGCCTATGATGAATTCGGCATTCCCGATGCGCGCAATATCGGGCGGTTCCAGTACACAGGCCAGACATGGCTTCCCGAAGCGGGGCTCTACTACTATAAGGCTCGTATGTACTCACCAACTCTTGGGCGCTTTATGCAAACTGATCCGATTGGCTACGCCGATGGGATGAATATGTATAACTATGTTGGGTCTGACCCGGTGAACTTTGTTGATCCACTTGGTCTAAGCGCAGGCTGCGTCACTATTTATACAGGCACAGGTCTTGATGAAGCGGGTAGGGTGCAAGAAGGCACCACAATTTCGATCTCTTGCGGCGGAGGCGGAGGCGGAGGCGGAGGCGGAAGTCTCGTTGGAAGCCTGTTTGGTGTCATTCGCTCGTTTAGTGGGCTTGCTGGTGGGGATGGGCCCTTCGATGATGGTGGTGCGGGAGAGGGGCCGCAAAGTGATAGCGATTGTTCTCTCGGTCAAACGATTGCAGGCACTCTCGCGGGCGTAACCGAGCATGCGGCAGCGTATGGAGGTGCTTCTGTAGACGGTGTTCTAATTGCTGCTTTCGTTTTGGGCGGACCTCCTGGCGTGGCGTTATTTGCACCTGAACTCGCCCTTTTGGAAGGTGGAGTAATCGTGGCGGACGTGGTTTCCTTGGGGTTAGATTCACTTGCTGGAAACGATATCGGAAACCTGAGGGGAGGGAGAGTTCAGGCGGTTGTGCAAAACATCGTACCACTTCGTCAACTCGTCCGCGCAGCTGGAGGCAAAGCGGTGGCAGAAATCGCACCTCAGCTAGCCAGAAGATTATCTCCAGCACTAAACCCACCTTCGCCGCCGCGCTCATGCGGCCTCATAGGCAACTTTTGATGTCATTTAGTTTATTTCGTTTGTGCCTCAACAGCATTGGCGTGCTCTCTGCTGTGTGGATGTTACTAGATATATACCTGGGAAGCGGTGGAATGTTTTTGACCCTAAGTATTGTCAACGTTGTTATATTTTTATCATTTTCTGCTGATTTGATCTTCAAAAACCTTCAATATAGTAGGCTGACAAAAATCTCTTCTAATATGTTCATAACTGCATGGATTGTGTCGTCGATTTTAGCCATGATAAGCGGCTATGGGATTTAAGATGATCGCAAAGTGATGAAGGTTAGGACGAGGGTGAATCCAGTGTGAATTGGGAAGAGGTGCTGCAATGCCGTTGGCGGCGGCGGTCTCACTGGTCTCATCGGAGTAGAGTTGGGACTCACCGCCTGGGAAAGCGATTCTTATAAGTATCGAAACAGGACGCTTCCTTCAGACACGCCGAATAGCAGGCTAGGACCGTGACGTGACCCCCTGATTTTCCTCCACGAGCGATTAGAGTCTTGCCTGAAGGAAGGACAGAAGAAGCAGACATAAATGCTATTTCAACAATCGCGATTCATCTCTAGCTTCGTAATTTGTGCGACGGTTTTAGATGAGTCAAAAAGTGCCATGTTGCGAGGGGCTGGCATCTGCTTTGAAGGCTTTATTTCGAATTATCAGGCCTATAATTTTTGTTGAGAATAGAAGAACTTCGGTGTTTTGGACGCCTGAAAACCTGCGAATTGGCTAATTTTGAACTTAGATCTTAGGGTCATCCGCATGTCTCAAGAAAATTCCAGAACTACAGATTTTATGAAGTGCCACTTCTAGGTGCACTAACGTATCTCTCTTTCCATCAAAGGCGCTTTAAGGCCGCACCTCGCTTTGGGATCTACGGTTTAGTAGCAGATGTTTTGACTAGGAAAGCAGGTGGACACTTTGAGCGATGAACTTCGGCGAAGCACGTTATTCGTAGCCCTCACGCGGCCGCAGATGTTTGCGGGTGTTACTTACACATTCTTCGTCATCAATGGCATTATCGCGGTTGAGCTCTTCCTAATCTTCCAAACCTGGTGGGTGCTTTTGATTGCACTTCTTACTCATGGGATTGGCATGATTGCTTGCCTTCGCGAGCCGCGCATCTTTGACCTTTGGATCACACGGGTGCGCAACTGCCCGAGGATCAAGAATTACAGCTTGTGGAAATGCAACTCCTACTGCCCCTGACCCGTGACCCCAAGGCGATCGCCAATGAGGCGCCTGTGGGCGTGCACCTCCCTTATGCGCGGCATATCGATGATGTGACCATCGAGACCCGCGACGGATTGCTAATGCAAACGATCCGCCTTGGCGGCTTGCTGTTCGAGACCGCGGACACTGATGAGCTCAACTACCGAGCGGACCTGCGCGATGCGATGCTGCGTACGCTCGGTAGCTCGCGCTTTGCGGTCTATCATCATGTTGTGAGACGAAGGGCCGAGGCTTCGCTTCAACCGGTCACCGCAGACGACTTCTCCGCGCGTCTCGATGAGCAGTGGCAGGACAAGCTCGCCGGGAAGCAGCTCTTTGTGAATGAGCTGTTTGTCACCATCATCCGCAGGCCGCTTCAAGGGCGGATTGGCATCGTCGACCGTATGCGCGGCTGGTTTGCAAAAAGCGCTAATCGCAACACTGGACTGATGGCGGCTGAAAAGCATGCGCTTGACCGCGCTTGTGAGGCGCTGGTCGCATCGCTCGGTTCCTACGATCCGCGTGTCTTGAGCATTTATGACACACCCGATGGCAAGCGCTCTGAACCGCTCGAGTTTCTATCGTGCCTGTTCAACGCAGACATGCGTCCGGTTGCCCTGCCCCACGGCGACCTTGGGCACTTCATACCAGCGCGCCGTGTCAGCTTCGGTGTGGACGCGGTTGAGCTTGCGCCTACCGGCGATTTGCCCCGCCAGTTCGAGGCGCTGATCTCGATCAAGGATTATCCCGGCGCAACCTTCCCCGGAATGTTCGATGAGCTTTACCGGCTGCCATTCGAGCTGCATGTTACCCAGAGCTTCGCAATGGTTGAACGGGCACAAGCGCTTGGCAAAATGAACCTTGCCCTTCGCCGCATGCAATCGGCTGAGGATGAGGCCATATCACTGCGCGATGAGCTTACCGATGCCAAGGATGAGGTAGCAGCAGGCCGAGCAGGGTTCGGCGAGCATCACACGACAATCGCCATCCATGCCGAAAACTTGGATAGCCTCAACAACCACGTCGCCGAAGTGATCGCGCTGCTTGCCGATCTCGGGATCAACGCTGTGCGCGAGGATATTGCGCTTGAGCCAACGTTCTGGGCGCAATTTCCGGGAAACTTCCGCTATATCGGTCGGCGCGGGCTGGTTTCCACAACGAACTTCGCGGGCCTCGCAAGCCTACACAATTTTCCAGTTGGGCGCGCGCAGGGCAATCACTGGGGTGAAGCCGTCACTCTGTTCGAGACCACCGCCGCTGGCCCCTACTTCTTTAACTTCCACCAAGCCGATCTTGGCAACTTCACAGTCATTGGGCCGTCTGGGTCAGGCAAGACGGTGGTGCTCAATTTCCTGCTGGCTCAGGCGCGCAGGTTTAATCCGCGGATTATCTTCTTTGACAAGGATCGCGGCGCGGAGCTCTTTATCCGCGCTATCGGCGGACAATATGACCGGCTGCGCCCCGGATCACCCTCCGGCCTCAATCCGCTCCAACTCGATGACACTCCAGCAAGCCGCCAGTTCTTGCTCGACTGGCTGACCCTTCTGGCGCGCGGCGCAAGCAATGCAGAGCTCGATCAGATCCGCGATGCGATCGACACAAGCTTTGCGCAGCCTATCGAGCGAAGGCGGCTGCGCTATATGGTCGAGCTGTTTCGAGGCGGTGCACGGCCTGATCCTGATGATCTGTATTCACGGCTGCGGCCCTGGTGGGGCGAAGGTGAGCGGGCCTGGCTGTTCGATAATGAGCGCGATCTCACCGACCTTTCGGCAGACACGGTCGGGTTCGACATGACCGCGATCCTTGATGATCCCGTAGTTCGCACGCCAGCCATGTTCTATTTCTTCCAGCGAGTGGAAGAGCGGCTTGATGGCAGCCCTGCGATTATCGTTATCGACGAAGGATGGAAGGCGCTCGATGATGAAGTGTTCGTGCGCCGGATCAAGGACTGGGAAAAGACAATCCGCAAACGCAATGGCGTGGTCGGGTTCGCGACCCAAAGCGCTCAGGATGCGCTGGAAAGCAAGATCGCCAGCGCAATTATCGAGCAAGCGGCCACGCAAATATTCATGATCAATCCCAAGGCGCGCGCTGAAGATTATATCAACGGCTTTGGTCTTAGTCGGCATGAATTCGATTTGGTTCGCACGCTGCCAGACAGCTCGCATTGCTTTCTCATCAAGCATGGCCGCGAAAGCGTAGTCGCGCGGCTCGATCTGTCTGGTGAGAGTGACATCCTCACCATCCTCTCAGGACGAGAAAGCACAGTTCGGCTCTTCGATGAGCTGGTCAGCAAGACCGGGCCGGATCCTGCAAATTGGCTCCACCGCCTGCTTGAGGAGGCCGCGTAGTGGCTTGCCCCGCAATCATAACCGGCGATGAGTTTCTGCTGCGCACACTGTCGCATATTGACTGCCAAGCGCAGCTGATTGGCAGCTATGGCTATCAGGCGCTTGGGCAACCGGGATCGGTTGCATTGATTGTGGTTACCAGCCTGCTGACCTTGTTCATTGCCTTCTTTGGGATCCGGCTTCTGTTTGGCCCCGGCCCGCAGCCACGCGACGCGGTGTTCGATGTGATCAAGATTGGCATTGTGCTTACGCTGGCCTTCTCTTGGCCCGCCTTTCGCACGGTGGTTTATGATGCAACGCTTAAAGGACCGGCGGAGATAGCCAGTGTCATTCTGGATGGCAGCGGGAATGGTTCGGCGCAAGGCTTTGCTGGCCGGTTGCAAGAGGCTGACAATGCGATTGTGGCGCTCACGACCGTCGGTTCTGGCCGTAATGCAGCAGCACTGATTGAAGGCGAAGGTTCGGGTAGCACATTTCGCGCAGCAGCGATTGAAGACGATACAGGCTTTGGAAACGCAAGGTTGCTTTATCTCGCAAGCACAATCGGAACGCTTGGGTTACTTCGGATTGGAGCCGGCCTCCTCCTAGCGCTCGCGCCCATTGCAGCCGGTCTCTACTTTTTTTCGCAAACGCGCGGTATTTTTGCTGGATGGCTAAAGGGACTGGTCTTCACCTTTGCAGGCTCAATTGGCGCGACTATCGTTCTGGCTGTGCAGCTTGCGATCATTGAGCCTTGGCTTACCGATGCATTGCAGGTGAGAGGGCTCGGTTACGCAACGCCTGCTGCGCCAACCGAGCTGTTTGCGATTATGCTCGCGTTTGCAGTAGTCCAGCTCTTGATGCTTTGGCTGATTTCCCGGGTAGTGTTCCACCGCGGTTGGCTTACGCTTCCCGACCTACCAGCGCCTATTCAAGCATGGAACGAGCGCAGGGGTTCGCAGCACTCCAACAAACCACAATCAGAGACTCAGATACTGCGGGCGGAACGGATCAGTTCTTCGGTTGAAAGTTCAGTGCGGCGTGAGAGATTGATTTCAAGCGAGAGAACGACACGCATGAACGAAACCTCCGGCACTACCGGGCCTACCTCAAAGAGCTCAACTTCCTCCGCGCCAAGACTTGGAAACTCCTATCGCCGCTCAAACATTCGCTCCTCACGCGCTGCGCAGAGACGAGACCGATCATCATGAGCGTTGAGCCTGATATCGACCTTTCTGAGCTACCCGTGGCCGAAAGCTGGGCCACCAGCGTGACCGATGATCTGGAGCGCTCAAACCGCCGTGCATGGATTGTGGCGATCATTGCAGCGGTAGTTGCAATGATTGAAGCGCTCGCGTTAGTATTCCTAATCCCGTTGAAGACCGTTGAACCCTACACGCTTCTGGTCGACCGCCAGACCGGCAATGTCGAAGCGCTTGCGCCGCTCAATGCACAGGTCATCGCGCCTGATGCCGCGCTCACCCGCTCGTTTCTTGTGCAATATGTGATTGCCCGCGAGAGTTTTACGTTCGACAATGTGCAAGCCGACTACCGCAAGGTCGCGCTGTGGTCAGGCCAGCAGGCCGCAGAACGCTACCAAGGCCAAATGGATGCGAGTAATCCAAACTCGCCGCTCGCCTATCTTCCGAACGGGGCTGTCATTGCGACTGAGATTAAGAGCGTATCTTCTCTAGCTGAAGGACGCGCGATGGTCCGGTTCATCACGACCAGAACCGACCCCGGCGCGCGGCCGCAGCTTGCACAACACTGGGTGGCGATTGTGAATTACGAATTCACGGCTGCTGAAATGAGTGAGGCTGACCGCTACATCAACCCGCTCGGCTTTCAGGTGACCAGCTATCGCCGCGATGCGGAAACCCTGCCTGAAGAAGGCATCGTGGCCGGGGTCCAGGTTCCGGACCAGGACGACGGGAATTCGCCATGAGAAAAGCTATCCTGCTGGGCATTATCGCGGTTGCCGGTGCAACGTCAGCCTTCGCGCAGGTGTTTCCCACGCCCGGCGGCGAGACCCCGCGAGTCCAGACCGTTCAGTGGGCTTCCGGACAATTCATTGTCCTGACCGCGCTTCCTGCCAGCACGCTCACCGTAATGCTTGAGCCCGGCGAGGTGGTTCGCCAAGCCACGCTTAACGGAAGCCGCGCATGGGATGTGTCTGTCTCCTCGGAGCTCGATAGCTTCCAAGTCACGCCAGAAATTGGTGCTGCTCCTGCCAACCTGATCATCGAAACCGATAACAGACGATACGAGTTCATTCTTGAAACCGGGTTAGGTCTGATGGCGGCCTATCTGGTGCGCCTTCAATATGCTTCGTCTGCTCTTGAAGAGGACGTGGCGGCTAACGAAGCGATTGAGAACCTTACTTGGTCTTATCGGCTGCGCGGCGACCGAGAAGTCCGCCCTACTTCTGTGCGGGACAATGGCGACAAGACCGTCATTGAATATGCGCCTGGCCAATCCTTGCCCGCTGTATTTGCAATTGGCCCGACCGGCGATGAAGAGGTGGTCGATGGCTATATGCGCGATGAGGTCTATGTGATCGACCGCGTACATCAGGAACTGGTATTCCGGATCGACCGCGACAAGGCCACTGCAAGGCGCAATAGGCGCGAGGATGGTGAGCAATGAGCGATGCCGCAACTGCCGCACCAGATGAAACCGTGGATGTGCGCCCGGTCGTTCCCACCCGGTCTCAGAGCAACTGGGGCATATGGACATTCGGAGCAGTTCTGCTGCTTGGGGGCGTCATGCTGTATAACGCCCTTAGCGCTGCCGAGGATGCACCAGAAGTTCCGTCTGTGCTGGTTCCCCAAGACCAATCAGGCGCTAGGATTGCATCGCCTGCGCCGCTTAGAACTCCAGAGCGTTTTGATGGCCCTGCGCGGCTACAAGAGCAGACACGCGCACAGTCTTTCCCTGTTGCGCCGCGCATTGCTCCAAGAATTGCACCGCAGATTATTCAACCCGTACAGCCCGGACCAATCTTCCCCGCCCGGCCGCTCCCTCTGCCATCGCCTCTGCCGCAGCAGCCTAGCGGTCCGCAGGTTGTGTTCGATGGGACTGTGCGTGCGCCGTCACCACCAGTGCGCAGCCAAGATGAGACTTCAGATGCTGAGAGAGTGAGCGCTGGCCGTTTGCTCAACCCTTCACGCACGATACCGCAGGGCACAGTGATTCCCGCTGTGCTTGAGACCGCTTTGGATTCCACTCGGGCTGGCGGGGTTCGGGCACTTGTTCAGCGCGACATCTCAAGCTTTGACGGCTCAAGAGTGCTGATCCCTCGCGGGAGCCGCCTTTACGGTGAATATGAATCTAACTTGCAGGCCGGGCAAAACCGCGCGCTGGTTCAGTGGACGCGCCTTATCCGGCCTGACGGTGTAACCGTTGCGCTCAATTCTCCCTCGTCTGATCCCTTGGGCCGAGCGGGTGTTCGCGGCAGGGTCGATACAAAGTTCCTGCAGCGGTTTGGCGGTGCGATCCTTCAATCAGTGCTTGATATCGGAGTGGGGCTCGCTGTGAACGAGGCAAGCGATGGTGTGTTCGTCGCGCTTCCCGGAAGCACACAGAATGTCCAAATCGCACCAGAGGGCACTATCCAACCCACGCTTCGCGTTCGCCACGGAACGAGTGTGTCGGTGTTCGTGTCGCGTGATCTGGATTTTTCGAGTGTTGATCCGTGAGCGTGACAGACGCTGACTACTATCTCGATAGTTTCCTTGCGCCGCTTGCTCCGGTTCTGGAGCGGGCCGATGTCACCGATATCTGGATCAACAGGCCCGGCGAACTTTGGGTTGAGAGCCTTGGTGGCGGGATCGAACGGATCGAAGAGCCCAGCCTTGATATGAAGCTGCTTGAACGGCTCGCAAAGCAGATCGCCGCCTATTCATCGCAGGGGATCAGCCGTGCGCAGCCGCTGCTCGCGGCGACATTGCCGGATGGCTCGCGTGTTCAGATTGCGGCGCCGCCTGCAACGAGGGACGGCTATGCTTTTGCGTTTCGCAAACACGTGTCGGCCAATCTTGCACTGTCGGATTGGGAGGATGCAGGCGCCTTTGATGAAGCCATTGCGAGCGAGGAAGGGTTTGCCGAAGAGCGACGCTTTCGATCACTGCAGGGGCGCGAGGCTGCTGCTTACCTGAAGCAGGCGGTGCGAGATCGGAAGAATATTCTTGTGTCGGGCGGGACATCGACTGGCAAAACGACGTTTCTGAACTCGCTGCTTGGAGAGGTGCCGGAATACGAACGTCTCGTTCTAATCGAAGACACAGCTGAGTTGCACGTAGAGCATCAGAATACGGTGGGATTAATCGCAGCGCGCGGGGAACTTAGCGAGGCGCAAATCTCCGCAGAAGATCTGCTAATTGCCGCGCTGCGCATGCGGCCTGATCGCATTATTCTCGGAGAATTACGCGGTGTTGAAGCGTTCACGTTCTTGCGCGCGGTCAACACAGGGCACCCAGGGTCCATGGCAACAATCCATGCCGACACGCCGCAGCGTGCGATTGAGCAGCTATCTCTGCTTGTGCTTCAGGCTGGATCTAAGCTTAGCCGCGATGATGTGCGACACTATGTTCGCGAAAGTGTTGATGTGTTTGTACAATTGGAGCGCAGCGCTGGGAAACGCCGGGTTGGGCAAGTTTTGACTATCGCCGAATGATGTTTGGCTTATCAGTTGCCGCCAGCATGTTTGAACCAGAGCCCGCCTCGGCGATGGTCAACCAATCTGAGTGGGTTAGCTCGTTGGTGGTTGGGCAGTTCGCTACAACCCTTTGCTTTATTGCGGTTGGGTTTCTGGGCTTCGCCATATTGGCTGGGCGTATCGATGTTCGCAGCTCTATGCGGGTGGTTCTTGGGTGCAGCTTGCTGATTGGCGCGCCGGTGATTGCTTCGGTTTTTTGGAGAAGGTGACCGGGCACCGATCAGAAAGTTTGCACATGAGGCTGCCACGACGCCAAAACGTGAGCCCTTACCTGCTGATCATGATCCCTAAGCTGGTGCTTAACTTAAGAGAGATTGATGAGAGATGCGTCAGTTAGAGACAAGTTACTATTAGACTGACAGCACCCCACGGCCATCAATTTGCAAGCAATGCATTTGCTTTGACAGTACCCCAGCGAAGTCACTTTGGCATCGGACTGGGTCATTCGTATGAAGCCAATATTCTTTCGATCCAAATCCCATAATTATGAATGGCGTCAAGACAGATATTGTCGCCATTTTCGCAGCCCGTGTATCGTGTCGTGCCTTGAACGCACATTCGACCGCGAAACGTGCTTTGGACAGGGCCACGAGAGAAGATGTAGACTCCTACTTTTTCTCGTTCGCTTCCTATGCCTGAGTCACTCCAGATCACGTTCGGCGACACCATTTCACCGCATATCCTAGTATTCTCGCCAATCACTGCCTTTTGCCCTTCAGTGGCCAAGCCGTCAGGAAGCAAACTTGCTGAGCAACCGATCGGCAACGTGAGCGCACTCAAAAGAAGAACAATGCGATGAGTTATTGGCATCCTGCGCTCGCTGTATCTCTGTTTTGAAAACAGTTCACTCTACTTTGAGGGGTGGTTGATGAAAAAGGGTCCGATGACGTTACTAGGTTATTGACACCTCGAATTTGTACGGCCCCACCCTCAATTTCAATCGCCGCTACATTGGTCCCGTGCGCAGCATAATTTGGTATACCAAGGATATCTGGAATACTAAAGTCACCAGGTCCAGGGATGCCAGAATTATCTTTGACCGGCTCAGTATGTAAGATTCCGTTAGCTCCTGCAACCGATGTTGGTGAGAAAGACGCGCCGCTTGCCCCTGTGCTCGTCAGAGGCACCGGTGACGTAATTACAGACGTTGCGTTGCCGCCTGCATCACGCACGATGTCTTGTCGAAACACTTGCTCATTGCCGGTTTGTTGATCGAGCCTAGACGCGATCTCGACAGCGGCTGTGTCTTGAAGATTCGATCCGGTGACATCACTAGAACGCATATTGCTGGCGGAGACATTTGAAGCTCTTGTGGCACCAAACGAGATATTTGGTCCGGCATTGGGAGTCGTAACACATACAATAAGCGCACATTGAGTGCGCAACCCAGTCGGATCCACTCCATTGATCGGGTCGTTGTAAACATACCCATAGAGGTTGTACTGATCTTCATATCCGATGGGGTCGGTCTGGAGGAACCTGCCGAGTGTGGGCGAGTAAATGCGCGCCTTGTAATAATACATTCCAAGCTCTGGAAGCCACACCTGACCGGTGTAACGGAACCGCCCCTTGGTCGCGATGTCATTGCCAGACGCGGTGTCAGGGATGCCGTATGCGTCGTAGGTGTTGGTGGCGATGCTGGTGCCTCGGTAGTCCGTCACAGCCACGATGCTGCCACGCGGATCAGCATGGAGATAGCGGCGGGCGGAGGAGGCTTGCACGCCGCCTTCATAGGTGATGAGCGGATCATCGGCCTCAATGTTCGAGCCATGCACATGGCGGCGTAGCATCCCGCCCGAAGAGTTGTATTCAGCGACCAGCGCGTTGCCATCATGCAGGAAGATCGCTGGTCCCTGGCTCACCCCGTTCACATATTCGATCACCTCATACAGGCGGCCCAGAGGATCGTAGGTAAGCGAAGCCATTATGGTGCCGCTATAATTCACGGGGCAGCTTGTCCCCATCCGTGATCGCATGAGAACTAGGCGGTTCTCTACGTCGTAGAGATAGGCGTAATCGGCATCAGCTGTGAGATTGCCATTGGCGTCGTAGCAAAAGCTCTCAGACCCTGCGCTCTCATACTGGTTTAGCCCATTGGTGGCATAAGCACGGGTTACATCAATATGCCCATCCCAACTATAGCTGTCATTGGATTGCGTCTCAGACTGGATCTGCGAGGCAGGGGTGCGGGTGTAATCCCAGGTGACGTCACTGGCGGCACCATTAAGGTTGATCGCGATCTGATCAAGACGGCCGGCGTTGTCATAATCATAGCTGCGCGCATTGTCCGTCGCCGTCCCCACGGTCCAGGCCATTTGGATGGGTAGGCCTCTGGGGTTGAAGTCCATCGTGCCAACAATGGTGTTGGCTTGCCGCACACTATCCATGCGGTTTAGTCCGTCATAATCGTACCGCCAGAACGCGCCATCGGGGTATGTGATGCGGGTGCGGTTGCCATTGGCATCGTATTCGTAGGATAGCGAGCGGGCGGGACCGGCAACGTTATCGATGGTCTGGATAAGCCGGCCCAAACTGTCATAGGCATTGGTCTGACCCGAACCCGTGATCAAGTGGAACGCTGTGCGCAAGGCACGCCCCTGCAGATCGTATGAATAGAACACGTCACGGGTATGTGTAGACGAAAGTCCAGCCCGCTCAGGAACTGTCTTGCGCGTCATCCGATTGAGCGCGTCATATTGGTACGACAGCACTGAGCTGTCGCGCTTGCGCAACGTCAGTCGGTTGCCGTTGTTGTCATATGTATAGGCTTCATAATCGCCCTCGTTGAGCGCGCCAGCACTCGCCATGGCAGTTGCGGCAGCTGCACTGTTGAAAGCGGCGGGACGCGTCTTTGAAGGAAACACCCAGCGCTCCTGCCGGTCAAATCCATCATAACGCAGTTCGGCACGGTTGCCATTGGCGTCGATGACCTGCTCGATCTGGCCATTTGTGGTGTACGAATAGGTGACATCAGCGATCTCGATCGCAGTGCCAACCGCCTTGCGGATCTGGAGCACTTGGCCAGCAGCATCATAAATCGTCTTGGTGATACGGTCAGGACCGTCTGATCCTTGCGTCCCCAGCGTGCAGGCGCTCGCCGGAAGCGAACCGTACGCGGCAGGGTTCATGCGCTGTGCGGTGCATTCAAGGCGGCCAACGCTGTCATAGCTGTACTGGATCAGGCTGACAGGTGTGGCGGTCCCATTAGTCACGCCGCTAACCTTGTCGGTCAGCTTGCGGCTTAACCCATCATACGTGCTTTCAGCGGTAGTGTGAACAGTGAATGCAGAGCCCCAAGTGCTCGGAGCAACGGTTTCATCCTGCCAGCTATCGAGCTCCCCAGTCTCGACCTTCGTGACATTACCGCGCGCATCATAGGTCGTGCGGGTCGCCAGATGGTGGAGATAGCCGCCACCATCTGGATCGGGCGCAATCGTGCCGACCGTGCGGCCTAGTGCGTCATAGCGAATAGCCGAGGTGTACGGGGAGGCAGACGCCTGCGCCGAGACGATTGTTGGCGCGGTAACCGCCAAACCAACGGTAGCCAGGATTGCGGCTGACAGAACATTCCTCATCGGCTGAGCCCCCTTCACTGACACGATGCCAGACCAGCGTTTGGCTGGGTCTCGAATATCTGACGGCCACGATCATCATAACCGTAGCAGGTGCGGAGGGTTTGGCCGCCGGCTGTAACCGCCGCGCCAACCCGCAAAATGTTGCTTCCTTTTGTTGAGCTGCCCGCCTGATATTCGTAGGTCGTGGTGACCTTATCGTTTGAACCAGCTGCACAATTACCATTGCTGTCAGCAGAACTCGTTCGGCAAGTCTCTTCGCTCGCAAGCACCCATACAGGCGTTGATGCCTGCACGAAGCCAGATCCGCTTTTCAACCAAGCGTATTTCTGCACGTAAGAATACCGCGTCTCAGGGCGAACGCCGTTGTCATCAGCAGGACCGGTGACCTTGAGCACCCCGCCATGGCTAGCGTCGTAAACAAAATTGGTCACCTTGCCATTTGGGTCCGTTGTCGCCGTAGGCTGATTGCAGGTCTTGGGATTTGGGCACGTCGAGGGATACGTAGCACTATATTCGAGCCACGATTGACCATCTGCAGTTACACGGCGCGCGGTGAGCTGGTTTCCTCGGTTGTCGTAGGTCCATTCCAATCGCTTATCATCGGGCAGATCATGACCTGTAACCACGCCCGCGGCCCCAAAGTAATGTGTGCCGCTGGGCACGATACTGCTGCGATCCTGCTCTGTAATGCGTCCGAGCGGGTCGGTGATTTTGGTCGGCCGCCCAAAGAAAAGGTCGACTGTGGTTACCTCATCGTTGGTATCCTCAAACGAATAGGTGCCCGATTTTGGAAAGCCGTCGTCGTACTGGTCAGGGCACTCCATGGTCGCCCCATAAGTACCATTCGAGAAATACGAATAGTCGTAGCGGCTACCATCCGCATAAACCTGCGACATAACACGTTCGACAAGGTGCATCTCAGCCACGATGGCGTTAGGAGCTCCGGGTTCGTATGAAACCGATTGATGGCACTCATTGTAGTTGATCTGGACACGGCAACTGCTCTGCCCCGGATCAGTGATGCAGCTTACATGCCCACCATCGTCATAAGTGTAGGTGGTCTGCGCGCCAGCTAGGTTAATCGCCGAAGTGAGAGCGCTTCGGTTGAAATAGACTGTGGGCTTGTTAGTACGTTTTTGCGTGATCTGCACCGTACCGTAGTTGTACTGAACCTCGTCCGCACCGGCTGGACAATTCGCCGCAGGCGCCAGCTCTTCGACCGCAAGATTGATGGCACATGCTGCAATCAAAGTGAGCCCACCTTGAGGTCCATTGGCGTGTTCTAAAATAATCGCATAGCCCCGCGAGTTTACAATGCTCTTTGGCCGAAAGGCATCGTAAGTAATCTCAACTTTTGTTCCGTCTGGATAGGTTAAATGATCCAGTGCCATGCCTGTCGGGGGCTGCTCTGGAAGATAGACATAAACAGCGCCTGACTTGTCAGTCAGGGTAAACTGACCGGTTGTCTCAGCTCCTGTGAAGACGAAGGAAGCGCCAACTGCCGAGTCTTCGACTGGCTGAAACGTTCCGACATTCGCGCCCGAATTACTCGGATATTCGCCGTGGTCCACGTTCTGAAACTTAAACGAGGCATCGCCGGCGACAGCACTGTGGATCATATAAGTGTACGCTCGCACGCAATCTTCGCGAGTGACGAAACTTTGTGGCAAAGTGACATCACATCTTGGCTCAAACTCGTCTTCTTTGGGAACCCAGCTGTTGGTAATACGCTGGGCCCAATTGTGGGTCCAGCCAGGCCCGCCTTCCATACCTGCCCATGTAGAATATGACGCCGAATTCGCGCTATCGTAGATACGCACCAGTGTCAGACCCTCGGCACCTTCTCCCCCGATCTGCAGGTCGACCGCTCTGTCGCTAAACGATCCAGTTGACAGGTTCACTCCGCCTGGGCTCTGGGTATCAATGCTTGTAGGAGGAGGAGGATCGGCCTGCTGCGCTGTTGCGGAGGTTGCGCCGCTTAGTGCTACGGCGATAGCAATCATAGCGCATCCCGTCTTGGTAGCGACCGAAACTCTACCAATTACGTGTTTTCGACTGATGGGAAATTGCGTGACAGGCATTTAGAACCCCCCTCCTGTTGAGCACAGCGCTATGGCCGTTAGTTGACCCGTGGATCCTGCACCCTGAGAATCTTGAATTGTATAAGTGAATGTAGAGTAGTCGAAGTTATCGCTAGCAAAGGTCACTTGGACAGAGCTGGCCGATGTGATCGCGGCATTTGAGCCACCCTGATCTTTTGTGATCGACGTAAGTGTCAGCGGATAGTGCCCGTCAGGATCGGTGTCGTTCGCAGTCAGGTCGACCGTTATCGTCGAATTGCACGTACCCGACGTCGAATCCGTGTTTGCGCTCGGCGGACTGTTTGGCGGCGGAGGCGGTGGCGGTGGCGGTGGCGGTGGCGGTGGCGGAGGCGGAGGCGGAGGCGGAGGCGGAGGCGGAGGCGGCGGTGAACCACCAGCACCAGAGCACTCAACGCTTCCATTTGAATTATTCGCAACATATTCAGTACGATTGCCAGCGTCATCATAACAGATCGACTGGGTCTCTGCATCGTTATCGCCGCCGACTGTGACGACCTTTATCAACCGACCAAGAGCATCGTAGTCATATGTCTCAGTGCTAGACTGCGCATGAGCTACATTCACACATGTAATGGCAGCGATAGAAGTGCTTAAAAGCAATAAGTTTCGGCGCATTCAAACCCTCCCCTGAGGTTGCAGCCACGCAAGTTCTGCATTTTTTCGAGATGACTTCAACGCCTCGCAAATTGATTATTTCATCTTACCACTTGGTCAAATGACAGTTTTCTGCGGCCCTTCGGCAATAGGCCTACAGATAATATTAAGGGGTGGGCTAAGCATCTTAATCCTTCAAAATGAGGATCTAGCTCTTTTAAAACAGATGAAATCGATAATTGAGACTTAATTCAGCAAGTAGATGAAGACACGCCACCTGTCTTGAACCTTGCAATATGATCGCAACTTAAATCAATCAGCAGAGACGTCTACTCGTCGTGGCGGAGTTGCGTTTGCCGTTAGATCAAACCTGGCGCGCACGCTGATGCATTCAACAGAGATGCAATGAGACTGGACTTCGGCAAATGTTCGAGCATGTGTTGCGGTGCGACCAGACATTAGCAATCTTGCTCGCCGCCTCAGTTAAGCATCTGAGGCTTGTCTCGGTGCGGGCGGCAATATCGCCGCTCCGTTACTGGAGACGACCAATGTCGAACGACAAACCAAAACGCGCAGCTAATCCAAAAACCGAGACCCTCCTCAAGATGCTTCGCCGCCAAAACGGCGCGTCCCTTGACGAGATCGTTAAAGCCACAGATTGGCAGCCGCATTCTGCACGAGCAATGATGTCCGGTCTCAAAAAGAAGGGCCACGTCATCGTCCGCGAGAAGATCGGCAAAGTCAGCCGCTACAGCATCGTCAGCGGTGAAGCAGAATGAGCCGCCTCGACCAAGAGATCGAAGCTCTCGCAGACATGTCACCCACACAACTGCGAAAGCGCTGGGCCGAGATCGATAAGCGCCAGCTGCCCAATGTTCCGCTGGCATTGATGCGATCGCTCGTCGCGCACCGCCTGCAGGAACGCCGCCATGGCGGTCTGCCAAAGCTTGTCCGCCGCGAGCTGATGCGGTTGGCAGCAGAAATGAAGGACGGTTCTGGTCATCTCAAATCCAAGACCAAGCTCTCACCCGGCGCCCGTCTGGTCCGAGTATGGAACGATCAGACTATCGTTGTCGAGGTTTTGGATGATGGATTTCGATATGCGGACCGAACATGGAACTCGCTGAGCGAAATAGCTCGGCACGTAACCGGCACCCATTGGTCTGGACCACGCTTCTTCGGGCTGACCTCCAATGGCTGAGAAAATCCTGCGCTGCGCGGTCTATACCCGAAAATCCACCGAAGATGGTTTAGAACAGGAGTTCAACAGCCTTGATGCCCAGTATGAGGCTTGCGCAGCCTATGCGCTGAGCCAGCGGCATGAGGGCTGGGTGCTAAACGAGGAACGCTACGATGATGGCGGGTTCTCGGGCGGCAATATGGACCGGCCCGGTATGAAACGGCTGCTGGCTGATGTTGCTGCAGGAAAGATCGACATCATCCTGCTTTACAAGATCGACCGGCTAACCCGCAGCCTCGCTGACTTCTCCAAGATTGTGGAAGTGCTGGATAAGGCTGAAGCCAGCTTTGTCAGCATTACTCAATCGTTCAACACCACCACCAGCATGGGCAGGCTTACGCTCAATATGCTGCTGTCATTTGCGCAGTTCGAACGCGAGGTAACCGGCGAGCGTATCCGCGACAAGATTGCCGCTTCCAAACGCAAGGGTATTTGGATGGGCGGTCAGGTACCGCTTGGTTACAAGGTCAAAGACCGCAAGCTGGTCGTGGTTCCGAAAGAAGCCGAGCAGGTGCGCCACATCATGGAACGATATGTTGCACTGGGCACTGTTCCGGCACTCATTCAGGAGCTGGGCCGCGATGGATATCGGACCAAGGTCCAGCAGCGCTCTAGCGGGCCGCATAAGGGCGGCTGCGTTTACCGACGCGGGACAATCTATCATCTGCTTTCGAACCGTATCTATCGCGGCATGACAGTTCATAAGGAAGAAGCGTTTCCCGGTGAACATGATGCGATAGTTGATCAGAAGCTGTGGGATAAAGTTCAAGCGACCAGAGAAGGGCACACAACCGGATCGTCGAAGCGCAGACGCGTCAATGAGCCTAGCCTCTTGATCGGTCTACTTTCGGATCAATACGGACGTCCCATGACGCCCAGTCATTCTGGCAAAAGCCGCAAGGCGCAGCGATACCGATATTATACGACGCGCCCAGATGCGCTAGATGGAAAGCCAGCGTGCAGGGTGTCCGCGACCAACCTTGAAAACATCGTATGCGAGCAGCTCGCGGCGAAACTTTGCGATGACGGGTTCCTGCTTGATCTGCTGGGTGACGACATCTCAGAAACTGGGCTGGTTCAGAAGGTTCGCAAACAGGCTGATCTGACCTCGGCTCAGCTTCGCAGTGGATCCGCCGCATCGAAGGCTGAGCTGCTGGCCGCGCTAGTAAAAGGTGTAAGGCTGGGTGAAGAGGCTGTTGAGGTAACGCTCAACGGTGATTGGCTGGCTCGGGCACTTGGTTTGGAGGGTGCAGCTCCAGCCAGCGATATGCTCATGCTGACCATTCCGGCCTTTCGGTCTCGGTCGGGGCATCAGCTTAAGCTGGTTGTGCCGGGCTCGGATCAAACAGACATAGAGCCTGCGAAGCATGACATGAAGCTGATTGCGCTGCTTGCGGAAGCGATGGAGGCGCGGGATTTGGTGCTTGCCAATCCTGAGATGTCGATGAATGCGCTGGCGAAGCGGGAGGGGCGGTGCCGGACGCGGCTTGCGAAGTTGGTCGGCGTGTCCTGTCTGGACCCTGACATCATCACTGCAATTGTTGAGGGCCGCCAGCCCCGTGCGCTTACCGTCGCCCGCCTCATGCAAGTACTAACGCTGGAATGGTCCCAGCAGCGCGCTCTCCTTCTTACGCAGCCGCAATACATTGATGGTCATGCAGCTTGACGCCCCTCCGCCCTTATCAAGCGTTGGGCATCGTTACTGCCACATCACCCGGCATGGTTAGCCCGTAGACTGCGCAGGCCTCGGCGATGATCATCTGCCCGTCGCCTTTCGATATGTTGAGTCCAACTAGCCAGCCCGACGCTATTTCCTCCACCCTCGTATGATCTTGAGTAAGAGTCAGAGATATGCACAATGCTCGCCATAAATTCAGTCTGCAAAGTCAGGAGCTATAATCTATGAAACGGCTAGACCGCGCCAACATCGTCCGCGACACCGTTTTGGCGCTGCCGCGGGAGCAATGGAGCTGGGTGCCATTTGGTGATGGGAAAGGCCAAAATATAGAAGCTGACGGATACGAAGCCTTTGTGTACTCGGCGTTCTCGGTCGGCTTGGCACTTCCGGAACCTGAAAACTTTGCGCAGGCGCTGGTTCTTCAGCGCCGCTCACCACTGCTTACAAAATTTCATGGACATCTCGGTAGCGGATCAAGGAAAAGTCCTTTTGATCGAGTGGAACGCAAAAGAACTGCGGTTGATCAGTATGCGGCGTGGCGATTGGGAGTCGGATTTATTTGACCTTTCGCCCTACGTAAAGCGGACCAACTAATCCGAGATACCTTTCGGCTGCTTTGCGCCCTAATGTCGGCCATTCTGGAGGTCGTTATGCTTCCCCGAAAGCCGACATTTCGATCGGAGGGCGTGTCTCGATTGCGGTCTTTCAGACCGTTTGGTCACTACCAAAAGAGCTTACACGCTGTAAGTGCGTGAACTTTGTCTACAAGATTGACAGTGGGTAGAGGTTAACTGCCGTCCCCTTGCGAGGAGCGGGTTAATCGAAGAACTAGCCTAGAGCAGTTCCGAAGTGCGCACTGCTGGCACGCCTGCATCGAGAAGGTGCGGCGCTGTATTAAGAAGAGCTGCACCTTCTCGCCAGACTTTAGTTGCCTTCCGTAGCGGGTGGAGCAGTTTCCGCCTGGGAAGTGTCAGTGGCTGGTGGAGCCTCGGGATCGCCGCCCTCGAGCACATTTTTGATTTGATTTTCAGTAGGGTTTGGGAAGGTCAGATAGAGCTTTGTCAGAGCAGCCGTCAGTTCTGGTGACACAACTGTCCTCACCTCACCGTCAAGCCCACGGAGCGAGGCTGCCGTTAAGCCGACGCTGTTAAACATGCTCTGGATTTCAGCCCCTGTCAGCCGAGAACCCGCAACCAAATTGGATGCTCCAGTCGCTGGCGTGCCGGTAGCCGGTGTATTTCCAATTTCGTTCAAAAGGATTTGGCATAAATAGAAGTATCCAAGGTTCGCATATGCAGTTTCCACACTTGATACATTTATAGTCTCAATGCTTTGCGCAATGTCCAGCCCCCCTCTAGCAGTCCCTATGTCACCTTTTGTTGTAAGATCGATTGCTGCGCCCAATGACGTTGCTGTCGCAGTGAGTGCGCCCTGCGCACATTGTCCGCGCGAATTACCGATCCCTGCGGAGTAATCCGAATCCCATATGAATACACGACTGCCAGGTATCGAATTACCGGTTTTTCGGTCAGCATCATAATAGGAATGAGCGCCAATTCTATTCTGTGCACATCCACTTAATAGCGAGAGTGCAACTACAGCTAATGTCAGTTTCTTCATCGAAAGCCCCCTTGGTGTTGAGGGTGTCTATTTTTCACAGAATTTAAGTTTACGCCAGCAAGAACTCGCAGATGAAGGTGAATTTCCGCGCAGCGCATTGTCAATCCGCATCGTATAGCTAGACAAGAAACTAAATCGCCTATTTACTAGACGTTCAGAAACGTGCCGATGACTTCCGCTGTCTTGACCTGCATTGACCCGAATATTTATGCTGTGATCGACGTTCGGGCGTTTGAAACATTGAACGCAAAAAATCGAACCATCACGCGCAATCTTCACATCCGACATCTAGACTTCTGCCAGTCGAAGGCTTGCGAGCTTGGCGTCGAGCTCAGACAACTCGACCGCGCTCTATGGAAATCAGGCTCAATCTCTTAGGTCCGAAGGTGACAGCAACGCGCCCCAGTTGTCGCCGTCCGAATTGCTGGCTTGCATACCTGAAAACAGACATCGGACGTGAGCCCTTCTTGGCCAACGTCGGGCAATTCGTTAAGTGCCAACCAACTGTCACTTCACCAACGTCAGATTAATCGGTCACCAGCGAGCTAGATGCGAAGCCGGCAAGCAAGTTCCCTCAAGGCATCTTCGCCTCCCTCGAGGGGCACAAACCAGCCATATATCTCATCATCTTCAGGTACGCCTGAGACGTGGCTGATCGGCGGTAAATCGTCTAGGCTGTGCGTGCCCGTTGTCGCCACGACAACCTGATCCGCCCAGCATCAATTTTAAAAAACGGCCAGTACCATTTCGCCAACTGATCCCCTTTGTTCAGAGACAGCGGTCGACCGCGGAACTTTCCTCTTCAAGCATGTCGCTCAGATAACCGCACCAGTGAGGTGGCAAGCTTCGCCATATCATCATCCATATCCATATCGCGGACCTTCCGCCTGGAGACTCGGCAGAGATCGTCCCCGCCGACGCGTTCAAAGGCTTGGGCATTGTGGCTCTCGGGTGAGTGAGATCGGCCCGCTTGTCCGGATTGAAGCACCCTCACCGATCTGATCTCTTCTCCGACAAGCAGCGACGTCAATGCCAAAATGTCTTGATTGTCGTGATCAGCGGTTTCGGAGGCGAAATCCCTGCTCGTGTCGAGAACCAAGCATGCTTCGGGGCCGACACGGTCCGCAGGAACGGGTATGCGCCATTCATTAGTGTCCAGGAATATCGGTATGGAATAGAAACTGCAAATATCAGCAGGTCGTGTGCCGAACTCATATTTATCGAGACCGAGATCTGCACGCGAGCCAGCAACCAGATTCACATAAACGGGCTCCTTCAATCGAAACGCCGCGCCGACGCCGTAGCCGTCGTTGCGAACCCTCAAGATGTCGTCTGCATCATTTTCCATCCTCGCCGAATACGCTATACGTGCATGGGAGGCACCTGGTTCGGACAGCAGAACGCTCGCCCTCACACGCAAACCCTGCCAGCCAAACCGTTCTGTCAGAGCATTTATCACGACGCGCAAAACGTTTTTCATATGTTCGGGGTCGCGGGGCCCTAGCTTAGCGAGAAAGTAATCATCGACACATTTGCGCCCCTCCTCAATTAGGGATACTGCGTTTTCTTGTATGCCTCCGAGCGACAGGGTGTCGATCTGCGCTTCCAGATCTATTGGATAGTAATGGTCGATACGCCTTTGTTCCAACTTGCGCGTGCCGGCCTGAACCGTCTGGATCAATTGCAGAAGGAAAGAGGGGAAGCCGTCAGGTGCCGGCTGCTTGGGTTCCAACAGTTCGCTTTTTAGGCGGAAGCCGAAAGTCGGTTTGAAGGACTCGCCTTGGTTCCTCTCATGGTCGAATATCCAGACTGGAAGGTTGGACACTAAGCCTCCGTCGATATGTAGTCCGTCCAAAAGCTCAACCGGCTCGAACAAGAACGGAAAGCATGCGGACGCTGTCACGGCCTTCGCGACCGGTAAGTCGTGATGGCCATCCCCACCCAAAACCTCCATATTACCGTGGCCTGCATCCGCGGTCACAACCTTCAGCGGTTTGGGAAAATCAGCAAACACCACTGCACGATCCAAGCTTAGTCGCTGTCGGTAGATACCATCAAGCCAGCTCTCTAATCCGTTAGTGGGCACAATCCCGAAACCATCCATGAGGCTTTCGCGTATTTTCCGATAGCGTATCCAGAACATCAGCGCGTTGCCAATCTTCCTAGTCCTTCCTAACAAAACGTCTTTCGTAGCGAAACGGACCCTCAACCGCTGATAGTCCCCCATGAGAAAATTCAACTCCTGGGCATGGTCACGGCCGATGATGTCGAACGGATCGACGTCCAGCACCCCGCGTTGGCCGAGCGGCCGCTCAGGATCATAAAGTTCTGTCGAAGTGAACCCGAGGGCAACGAGGCTCGCCACGATCGCTCCAGCTGAAGTTCCCGCGACCATGTCGAATTCTATCTTGCGGGCTTCAGCAGCGGCAAGGGCACCGACGTGTGCATAGCCCTTCATTCCGCCACCTTGGAAGATACCGTAGGCCTTCATGCCAGTCAGTCCTCCGGCGCTTCCTGCTCTAGTTCGAACCTGCGCAACACCTTGATTATGTTCATGCTGCGACCACCCGACGCGTCCAGCCGCAAATCGGCATAGGCTGGCAAGATGCGGGGAATCTGCGCCTCGGATAGGGCCTGATTGTATTTGAAAAGGTTCTGTTCAGCTATGCCGCGCTCTTGCGCGCTCTCTTCGATACGCGTGTCGTCCGGGTCCACGTGAATGTAACCGATACTGCCCGAGGGCAAAGTCTTCTCCAATTCGAGAAGCACTTCGATATGGCGCAGGCCATCCACGACACAGAAGCCCTTGTCCGCGAATTTCGCGTTTTCCAACACCGCCGCAACGAAGCCGGGAAGATCGTTCTGAACTAGGTCTTGGCCATAAGACTGCAATTTGCTGCGTTTTTCGGGATCCTCACCATCGTTAACGATGCGCTTGCGTATCTCGTCGGAAAACTTTGTAAACTCCCAACCTAGCCGACCGGCGACTTCGCGTGCCAACTTCGAGCGCTCGCTTCCGATACCTCCTGAGAACACTAGCACTGACACCATCAAAACCTCCATCGAAACTACGACCGACGATATTGTCAAAAAGCGCTGACGACAATGCGCAGCCCAACTTTTTCACCGCAATCGTGGATCCATAATTTGACGTTACTGACAAAACATATATGTTTGGTCAAATGATAACGCTCGATTCGGAAACAGGATACCTTCCATGCGGCCTCCACCGGATGCCTATTCGTGACTTCGAGAAGCTGTTCGGCTGGAACGAGTGGCGCAGGTTTCTACTGATGGGGCTTTCGAAAGCTTTTCATCAATTGGAGGCGGCAGGTTGCCGGCAGCTGATCGTCGATGGGAGCTTCGTTTCCGCGAAGGAAGCGCCACATGACTGGGATGCCGCCTACGATACGCAAGGCATGCGGATGGAGGCTCTTGATCCGGTTCTGCGGCGATACGAAGATGGGAGACGCGCTATGAATGCTAAGTATTTCGGCGACCTGTTCCCTTGGGATGAAAGCTCGGGCGAAGCTGGTCCTTATTTGGAGTTCTTCCGCACGGATCGTGAGGGCGTCCCCAAAGGGGTTGTCCTATTTGACCTGGGTGGTGGATCATGATTACCACGGACAAACAACTTACAGTCGCGAATAAGCAGGCTGACCTGTTCCGCGTCGAACTCGCCCGTGCCGCTGGAAAGTCGCAGGCCATCGTAGCGGCGGGCTTGCGATCCCAGTTGGACGATATTCGGAGAGAGATCGAGGAATATGTATCCCTCCGCGACGGGGAGACGACGGAGCTCGAACTGGCGAGTTTGGACGATCTGCCGAGCCTGCTGATACGGGCGCGGATCGCGCTCAACCTGACCCAACGCGAGCTCGCGGACCGGATCGGCCTGAAGGAACAGCAGATACAACGTTACGAAAGGCAAATTTACCAAGGCGTCAGTTTTTCTCGCGTCGCCGAGATCGCAAGGGCGTTGGGTATCAGGCTGCCCTCGAAAGCGGAGCTGCTCGAACCCAAATCAAGAACAGCGATCTTAGAGCGGTTGGGCATCATGGGTATGGGGCGCGAGTTTGTCCTCAACCGGATCGCACCGACGGGCGACGGTATCGAATTGGCAAGGCGGCTGGGCTACGTCTTTGACTGGAAGGCTGACGAGGTGCTGGAAGGCGCCTTGCTTTCGCTCCCGACCACCGGGGGGGCAACCGTCCGCTTCAAACTCCCCAAAGGAAGGAGCGAACGGTCGGTTTCGATCTTTACAGCCTACGCCCACCGGTTGGCAGAATTGTGCGCCGAGACCCGCGATGCCTCGCAATCCGCCGACATACCGATCGAAGCGTCGGAGATGATCGACCTGATTAACCAAAAAGGGAAGATCGATTTCACCAGCGCACTAGAAACAGCTTGGGATCTAGGCGTCATCGTGTTGCCACTCTCCGACCGTGGCAGTTTCCATGGAGCATGCTGGCGGATCGAAGGCGTGAACGTGATCGTCCTTAAACAGAGCGAACAGAGCGCCGCCAAATGGTTGATAGATCTGCTTCATGAGCTCTTTCACGCTGGAAGGTTCCCCGAACTGCGCAACTTCGAGATCGTGGAAGAGCCCGAGACATCGGACGTTCGGCGCGAAGACCAAGAAGAGATCCAGGCCACTTGGTTTGCAAACCTAGTGGCTTCACGGATGGGCGCAGAAGACCTCTTTGCCAAAGCCATCGAAAGGGCCAACGGCGACCTGCGAAGGCTGAAACAATCAACGATCAAGACGGCCGAGGAAGCGAGCATAGATGTCGGTGTCCTAGCGAACTACACGGCATACCGGCTGTCAATGCAGGGCACAAACTGGTGGGGCACAGCCGCAAACCTGCAAGACCGTTCCGTCTCACCGTTGGAAATCGCGCGGAACGTGTTCTTCGACCGTTTCGATTTCTCCAAACTTACCCCGACGGGCTTCGATCTCCTTAAACTTGCGCTGAACGACGAGGTGGACAATGGATAGATTACCTGAATTCAAACCAGTGAAACTCCACTGCACGGACGCAGATTGCGCGAATGATGGGCATTGCTTCCGTCCTAAAAGGGGGGAGTGGAAAAAATTAGGCAACGGCAAATGCATGCATTGCCAAGACCAGCATGTGGACATGGAACTCACACGCAAGCACCGCGCCGGGGACACCCCTGCGATCTTCATAGAGCTGCAGAAAGAATACATCCGCAAACTCCATTTCGACAAACCGCTCGACGACAAGGCGAAGAGATTGATCGCGCGCGACGGTTACGATGGCATCCAGAAGAAGGCGCGATCTAGGATCGCTTCCCGCATTGGCCGGGAGCCAACGATATGGGACGGTCGGCAGACGCCGTTTGATGGCGATGTGCTGAATTATGCCCAGCACGCAACAGCGACCTGCTGCCGCCGCTGCACGCGATACTGGTATGGGTTCGAACTTGAAGGTGAACTCTCGAAGAAGCAGATCGATTTCTGCGAACATCTTGTTCTTGCTTACCTTGATCGACGGTCCGATGAGATAAAGCGTTTCGACAAGAAGAAGGCTGCGGCTAGATGAGCGCCGTGATAGACACGGCCACCCAAGTCGAGCGAATGAGACGGAAGATTATTCGGCCCTCGTCGAAACAACTGCTCATGTCGAAACTTGCGGGAAGCGATCAGGAGTCCGATCTCCAGAGCCCGGTGAATTGCGGAGGGCTAGGAAGGATAAGGCACTTTAAACGCGGAACCCATGAAGGGTGGCCATCCAACTTCCTGCCCATCGATCCCGCAGCGCGCGCTCTCGGTTTACTCGGGCGCGAAGGAATAAACGCCCAAGTGTTTCAGAATGCAGCCTGTGCTTGGCGTTGCTGGTATTGCTTCGTGCCGTTCGAACTCCTTGGAGGCAATGAACGCCTCGGTGAATGGGTGACCGCAGATGAGCTGGTCACGCGCTATGCGGCGCTCGATGACCGGCCACCTGTGCTCGACCTATCCGGCGGGTCACCGGATCTCACCCCGGAATGGGTTGTATGGACTGCCGAAGCATTGCAGCGTCTTGGCATCGCGCAGGAGGTATATTTGTGGTCAGATGATAATTTAAGCACGGATTTGACCATGAAACTTTTGTCGGAAGAGGACTGGGAAACACTTCGCTCGATCAATTACGGCAAAGTCTGCTGCTTTAAGGGCTTCGACAGCGAAAGTTTCGCGTTCAACACCGGGGCCGACGGGACCCAATTCGAGAAGCAGTTCGAACGGTTCGCAGCCTATGCGCAAATGGGTATCGATCTATACGCATATGTCACATTCACTGGTCCCGACCCCGCCGTCGCCGCAGAGCATACCAAGCTCTTCGTCGAACGGTTGGAAAAAACCGTACCTGGAATGATGGCCCGGACTGTGCCGCTGCGCATCGAGATATTCGGGGCCACGATGAAAAGGAAGACGACGATGGACCGCGATCAGGCATTCCGAACACAGGAGGTCGCTATCGAAACGTGGAGCGCGATGACGCAGAATTCGAGTGCGGCATGAGACGGACTTCGCTCAGCGTTCCTGTGGCAGGTGTAGAGGACAGACAAAGCAAGCCATTCGCGCGCCGTTTCCGGCACGGATTTACTAACTTCAATGAACTCATCAGACTCTCCAGTGGGGCTAACCTGGATGAGGTAATCGATTGGGTAAAAACCGCACGACCCGACGGAATGGGCGCATTGCTCGAAGAGGTGGCGACCGATAGGATCGACTTGCGGCCGCAAGGAGAAGGTTTGCCTCTGCCGCATCCGTGCGACGCCGAGTTTCGATTCGACGAACCAACAGTTACGCGACTAGCGCAACTTCTCATGGAGACTACCGCTCCCGGCGAGGAGATATTACTAGTTGGTTCACCGACATTGGCTATCGAGTTCGCACGAAGGGAAACTGACCGACGCATCAGGTTCATTGGAATGGATGATTGTGTCACCACAGCGGTATGCGCAGCATATGCCGGCAATAGCTGTTTCATGCTCGGCCAGGGCTCGGGATCGACCGCATCGGCCGCAGTCGTGGATCCACCATGGTATCGTGAACCGCTGGAGGAAATGACGGCCAGTGTGTCGCACGGATTGATTTCGGGAAAGTCGGCACTGTTCGTTGCGCCGAAACCGGGGACTAGGCCGGGAGCCTTGGAGGACATGTCCGGTTATCTAGAATATCTGGCTGGGATCGGCCTGATTGATCCCCAAATCCTCTCGCTGGAAGCGGGCTATCGTAGCCCGCTATTCGAAATAGCGGCGTTAGAGCCTGCCGGAATACGTCCACCTGCAACTTGGCGCTATGCAAATGTGTTGACCTTGCGGAAATGCGAGATTGGCCAACCTGCCCCCCGCGCGTCAAAACCGACTACGGATCATGAGGAGCTCGTCTTTGATGGCATGCGGATCCGCCTGATAGCTGCGACAGAGCCCCAAGACCTGGCGGCCGTCGAGCCAATCCGGTTAGGCAATAACCCAACGGTATTCCCTTCCGTCAGCAGGAGAGCCGAACGACGGGGGCAATACAACCTTTGGACTACAACCAACAGAGTGGCCCGGGTGGACGCAGATAAACTTATCGCAGCGTTCGCAGAGATCCGCGACATCCCGGAGGTTTCTCTACGGGCCATCCTGCAAGAGCCGCAATCCGACCATGGTCGCGGGAAAAAACTTGATTTTACGCAGGAAGCGACTCAGTGGGTCATTGAGATGCTTGCAACTGAACGGCGCCAAAGCATCAGACTGGTCGGAGATGGAGCTTGGCAAACACAGCAAACGGATTGCAGATCGCGCATGACGCTATCGACCGGATGCCTCGATCGTGCATGATGCGCAGGAGGGTCGAAGCCGCCACAAGCGATCGGGCCAAAGGCGGCATCCATCTTGCCATTTTCGTCGAACCCTTCCTTGGTGCCGTCCTCGACGGACGCAAGACCTTGGAAAGCCGTTTCGCGAAAAACCGCTGCGCACCCTTCGGCACGGTGAGCGAAGGCGATCTGGTCTTCCTGAAGAAGAGCGGTGGTCCCGTCGTCGGCGTAGCTTCGGTCGGAGAACCGATGTTCCACCATATTGGGGACGGAACGCTCGCTGCAATGAGACAATCTCATGCCGAAGCACTCTTTGCGGAGGACGATGGATTCTGGGACGACAGGCGAGAGAAGCGCTACGCCACGTTAATCCCCATCGATCACGTCGTGCAATTCGAGCCGATCGGCATCGACAAGAAGGACCGGCGCGGTTGGGTGACTTACCGTGAAAAATGCGGACTCTTCTGACAAACCCTTCTTGATAGCCATAGCCGGGCATTCGGGGGCAGGCAAAAGTTCCTTGGCATCGCACCTCGCCAAGCGAAAAGGCGTGCGGCACGTCAGTTTCGGTGATTACGTACGGTCGCACATAGCCGTGCAAGCTTCTACCGAGCCGGATAGGGTGCTGCTCCAGACCAAAGGGCAAGAACTGCTGCAGGAAGGAGCGATGCGCTTCGTACAACGATTTACCGAATGGGCGCGGTCAAGCGGCGAATACTCCATCATAGAGGGCGTGCGTCACAAGTCTGTGGCTGATACGCTCGCGGCATTGGCCCATCAAGATGGCAAAAGCTTCCATCTGGTGTTCGTGGACACGGACCGCGTGAAGAGGGCTGAACGCCGAACTGAGGGGGATTTGCTGTCGCTCGAGCGCGTGGACCGTCATCCGGTCGAAGCCGAGACTGATAGCTTGGCCCAAACAGCAGACATTGTCATTTCCGGGGAAGCCGAACTCGACGCAAGCATCACTGCGATCGACGCTTTGCTGACAGCTAGAGAAGAACGCCGTTGAGGCTATCCGTATCAGATTCTTATCGCCGAAAGTCTTCCACCTCCATTCGTAAAGATGCGAAAGCATTCGAGAAAAAGGAAGGCAAATCCGATTTCCCAACCGTTGTGCTACGTCAACGGCTTAGAGAGGACTACTACGGTGCAGCGTCACTATCGGAACCGGCTTGGCTAACCTTCATAATAAGGTCGGCTTTTACGGTTTAGCGTGCGGAAACTGACAGTCCGCTGTCGGCCCATAAACTGACATTGGTATAAAATTAGCCCGAACGACTGAAACTGGGCCGATACCAGACCGTCTAGTTTTAGTGGGAACGCCACAATAGCCGACCATCTACCGTCATCCTGATTCTCGGTAGCCTCCGTCTGCTCGAGAGTGTTTCTATCGTCTCCAGCGAGCTGGTTGCCTGCCCATCACAAAGGCGCTCACATCTTGGCGCCGGGGGCAAATTAGCCGACCTGCCTTATCCAATCGCGGCAAATGCTCTCGATGCGCTCGATTTCGCTGTCGGGCAGTACTCCGGTGTGCATTATGATGTT
Source organism: uncultured Alphaproteobacteria bacterium (assembly GCA_963789155.1). Lineage (GTDB taxonomy): Bacteria > Pseudomonadota > Alphaproteobacteria > Sphingomonadales > Sphingomonadaceae > Erythrobacter. The sequence continues at coordinate 63,924 of CAWBJN010000001.1, forward strand.
TCGAGACATTTCGAGATCGGTGAAGCGTGAGTTGACCCACGCTTGGGTTGGGAAAAGATCAGAGAAGTCGTCCCACTGGCTCACGATGATCTGGGCCAAATTGCCAAACATTGTGTAGCCGATTGACGAGACTGAACGCTGGCTGTGATATCGGTTCTTCTCTTCCTTGCCCTTCAGAGCTGCCACCGCAGTTTTGATCTTACTTGGCACGCATTCTTCCCACCAGTCCACACCGCGGCGCTCGGCAAGCCGATCTGTGATTAACTCCCGCACAGAATTCTCGAGACAGAAGAAGACCACATAGATCGACGACATCTTGTTCGCCTTATGCACGATGCGAGGACTAAAGTCAGAATTGTCGATACGTTCGACGGGGATTTCATTCGCTCCGCTCCGAACGGTTATGCCATCCTCCTCCAAGCGCTCGAATGTATCGGCAAGCAAAAGGCCATCGAAGACAAACTTCTTTAAAAGGTCAGTGTGATTCACGGCGTGCCTCAGATAACCAGATTGCCTTTGAGGCTTTTGAAGATCGCATTGTAAACTGAGATGTCAGTCGTTGCGGGCAGATGGATCTGGATATTGTAGTGAAAATTGTTGGCTCGCTTCTGGTCGCCTGAACTTCCGCCATCCCTCTGCTGATCCTCGCCATTCTCGTCAGGCGATGGAGGCTGTTCTTGATCCGCTGCCGCCACCGCTTCGAAATTGGCCAACGCGGCCAAGGCCTTGAAAGTCGCATAGTAGCGGCTCACCGAAGTGGCGTCTTTCCCAGTGACCCGCGAAATGGCTCCCTTGATCTCGTCCTCGGTTCCATTGTGTATCTCGGTGTTGATCGAATAGATGTCAGAATAGAGCTCGCGGATGCGCTCTGCCAAAGCAGCTGCCCGCTTGGTCTTATCCTTCAAATCATCATAGTGAGATGTGGGCGTCCCGCTGTCGGTTAGAAATCCGAGACGCTTGAACAATGGGATTACGGCCCTGTCGTTCGAACTGTTGAAACCCAACGTTTTCAGAAAGCCGTGTGAAAACTTTGGAGGCTTCGCTGCGCTGTGGATCGCCTCGATTATCGGGCTGATCTTATTGTTTGACACCATGTACGGATAGTCATCGGCCATTTTCTTCTCCGCCACTTCAAATCAGCTTACTTACATGGGATAAGAAGACAGCCCAACAACAAAGGCTGAGTTTCCCTCATTTAGCTCAAGTAGAAATGAGTGGTCATGGAAACTGCTAAAGCTTGAACTAGAGGCCCCAAAATGAAGTGAATATGAGGACAAAATGATGACTTTGTCGAAAACATCAATCTACGGTGCAATGATGGTCCTTCTCCTTCAGGCCACACCATCATTTGCCCAATGGCGCGTGGGACAAGAGCGCGAAGTCGACGAAGGCTACTACCTGAAGCTGACCGACTCTTTCCAAGGCTGGCGCATCTGGCGCACCGAGACGCGCAATGGTGTCCGCTGCCAAGCAATAAAATCTGCTATTGGCCTGCCGCATCCTGAGCCGGTGGGAGTGCAGGACATGTTCTACCGAGGTACGCCCTACCTGCGGGTGTCTCGCGACTATCGCGCTCCGTTCGGCTTGGACCTACGCGGGCGATGGGGCTGGGGCGGAAAATGGCGCGTCGTCGGCGAGCGGTTCTGGAACGATGAACTCACGTGGGATGATCTCGAAGATGGTACACGCATCGAGGTTCACTTGGAAACGTGGGAGTACGATGCAGTCAAGGTTGGCCTCGAACGCGAGAGGGGCGTCATCGACCTTGCCGGACTCGACGATGTCATCTCGAAATTGGCAAATTGCGATGAGAACATATCCATCCCCGGACTAGCGGAGCCAGGGGGTCCGACACCGCAGGGAGGCCTGCCCACCGCCGCCTACTATCCGAGCCGCGCGCTGCGAGAAGAGTTGCAAGGCGTTGTCGGTTATCTGCTTGAGGTGTCTGAGTTTGGCAGGGTTACGAATTGCACGGTGACCCAATCGTCAGGGCACGAGGTCTTGGACACAGCGACCTGCCGCCAACTACGCCGCTACCAGCGGTTCAACCCGGCAACGGACGAAAATGGGCAGACTGTCGTGGGCTATTACGAGGGCACCATGCGGTATCGGCTCAACAGTTAGCGTGAGAGAGCAAAAGAATGGCCATCGACAAGACTGAGGCAGCGGAACGGCTAGTCGTGGCGGCCATACTGATGGTCGATCGCGGCGATGATCGACTGGCATCTCATCTTGTAGCGACTTCGGCTTTGAGCTTGCTGCGCGACCTGATGAAGCACGACGACAAAGAGTACGTCACTGAACTGCTGAAGATCGGCATGTTCACACTGGCGCAGTTGACTGCGAGCGGGGACACCGATGGCCTAACGGTGCCTCCGGAGGCTGCTCCGCAAGTCGATGAATTGGCCGCTGCAATTAATCGCGGCGAAGTGACAAGCCCAGACGACCTAAAAGTAACCGACGAACAACCATGGAAGCTCCTGCGGTACATCGTAGATCCGACGAACTTCTTGAAGCACGCCGACCGAGATCCGCTGGCTGTGCTAGACGAGGACGCATTTGACCCTGAAGGTGCCATCGGGCACGCACTATCCGCATACTCCTTTGTCCGTCCCGGCAAGCCGCTACCAGATCCGATACGGCCGTATTTGGAGCGGCACGACTTTCTCGTGAAAAGCTAGTCAAAACCAAACTCGCGCTGCACTCCATGGTAAATGGGAATATCAGCTGCGCGCAGTTTCCGCAGACTTTGCTTTACATGAGCGGGGAATGGCCGCTTTTGGACATCACCAATAGGACTTCGAACGGCCGAAATTAGGGCGCAAAGCCGTCGTTGCAGTCGATCGCAACCTTCACCTGCAG
>CAWBJN010000002.1:0-80094 GCA_963789155.1 uncultured Alphaproteobacteria bacterium
TACGAATTCTAATTCGTCGTAATCTAGAATTGAACACGAGCGGCGGGGCCTTTTGGTCCCGCCGTTTGCGTTTGGGGTTTGAGTTTAGTTTCAGCTTACCGAGCTTTATGTGCCTGTAGATGCGAGCGTGGCGCCACGACCATCTGCCACGCGGAGCAGTTCAGAGGCCAAGGTTTTGCGCTCTTCGCCAGACAGGTTCTGACGCAGCGCACGCTCAAATGCTGCCGCCTGACTTCCCAGCGCTGGCTCACCAAAGATGGCTGCCGTTCCTGCGAGCTTGTGCACCAGCCGGGCCAGATCATCGCTGATCTCTTCTGATACGCTTGGATCGCAAAGAGCCCCCCTCTCAAGCGCGGTACGGACAGCCTCAATCGCTTCGCTGCGGCGCTCGTTCCAGCGGTTGATGAGAGAAGGTGAATGTCCTTGGGGAAGGGCGTCGATCATAGGGGCTCCTGAACCGGTTTTGCTGCTGATCCGTTGGCGATCGCTTCCTTCACACGCGATGCCAGCGTCATTGGCTCGGCGGCCAGCATTGGCTCGGCGCTCAGCGACGGACTCGCCTGCGTACGGCTCTGGGCGCTCGGACTCAGATTGGGAGGCACGGCGCTCTTCAGAATCCTGCTCCATGTTTTCGGATTCGACGATGCGGGTCGGCAACCAGCGTTGCAGCGCGCGCGCTAGGTCAGCGAATACCAAAGGCTTTGCCAGATGCGCCTGCATCCCCGCTTCACGCGTTGCGGCGATATCTTCTGGAAATGCGTTGGCAGTAAGAGCCACGATGGGCATCACGTCAGGGCCGATACCCTCCCCGCGGATTGCACGCGTCGCGGCATAGCCATCACAACCCGGCATCTGGATATCCATCAGCACCAGGTCATACGGTTTATCGCGCATCACACTGTCGATGACCATTGCAATCGCTTCATTTCCGTCATGTGCAATGGCGACCGATTGACCGCACCGTTCCAGCATTTCAGTGGCAAGCAACCGGTTCACGTCGTGGTCTTCGACCAGCAGGATGCGTGCGGATTGCGGGATATTGGCGGGCTCGACGAGTTCCATGGCGCGCGGTTCGCTGGCTTCGGGTTCAACCGTAACCGCTGGTAATGTGAGTTTAAATTCTGATCCATCGCCGGGGGTGCTTTTGACCTCAATCACACCGCCGAGCAGTTCGGCCAGCTGGCGACTGATCGTGAGGCCCAACCCCGTTCCGCCGAAACGCCGTGCGGTGTCATTTTCGCCTTGTGTGAAGGGTGCAAAAATCGTCTCGATCCGCGCCGGGCTGATCCCGATGCCTGTATCTCTCACCGCAATGCTCAGGTCGGTCTCACTCAGCTGGCATGTGATTACAACGCTGCCCTGCTGGGTGAATTTAACAGCGTTTGCGATCAAATTCAGAAGCACTTGGCGGAGCCTCAAAGCATCGGTCACTATCCAAGGGTGCGGCTCTTCACTGGTGCACAACCGGCAATCCCCGCCGCAGCCGGTGGCCGTTCCGCAGGGCGGTTCAAAAATAAGGTCCAGCCCCTTCTTCTCTGCCACAGGTCGGTGCAGTGCGGCGCATTCTGCGATGGTTGCATACAGGTCGAGCGGGGCGTGATCGATGCTGATTTGCCCGGCCTCAATCTTAGACAGGTCCAGAATATCGTTGAGCAAAAGCATCATTGATCGGCCCGATTGCACGATCATCTCGGTATGGCGGCGGTTGTTGTCAGCGAGATCGCCTTGCAGCATCAGCTCTGCAAACCCCAACACCCCGTTCATTGGCGTGCGGATTTCATGGCTCATATTGGCCAAAAATTCCGACTTGGCTCTTGTAGCGTGTTCGGCGACCTTGCGAGAGCGAATGAGGAGCTGTTCAAGCTCGACTCTTTCAGTCACATCGCGGGCTGAAACGATTACGCCGCTGCGCTCACCGGTCTCTGGAACAATGGCAATGGCGCAATCCGCTTCGATAAAGACGGGTTTGCCATCCTCTGTGTCCAGCAATCTGCGATACGTTAATCGGTCCTTGTCAGCTTCACCGCTCAACAAACGTTTGAGCAGCGAAGCGATATGATCGGTCGCATCTTCGTGGCTACGCTCGGTAACCAAGCGGCCAACAAAATCTTCTGGTTCGCGCCCCAAGACATCGCGGACAGAAGGCGAGGCATAGGTGCAGACGCCGCGCGAATCGACGCTAAGCACGGCATCGGTCACGTTTTCAGCAAGCAAAGCGAGTTCAGCGCGCCCGGCAGCCAATTGCGCGGTCATCCGATACCGTCCCGCCAAAATAGCTGCGATCGGCAGACCGGTTAGAAAATTGGCGGCGATAAAGGCCTGTATGACGTACATTTTGCTAATGTCAGATGTGGAGTTCTGAACGATCGGACCCACGCCGCTATATGTCATCCAACTTGTCAAAAGCGCGATGCCCGGCACAAACAAAGCTGTCCCGAGGCCGCCGATTCGAAAGGCGACAAGCAGTGTCACCGGGGGCACGAGAAACAGCAGGGGATATTCATTTTGGTGAAAAACCAGAAAAGCAGCAAACAACCCGCCAATCATCAAAGCGAAGCGTTCAGCAATCTGGACCTTAGTCAGCACTCGCTCTTCGCCTAAAGTTTCTGCGATTAAAAGCACCGCGGGAACGGTCAGGATCATCCCCATCGAATTCGCAAGAAACCAAGAAGATGCGGCAGACAGCGTAGTGCCAAGCCCGGGTCCCATAGCCATTCCAGCAATAAGCGCGGACGCGATCGGAGCCACCATTCCGCCAAACAATAAGAACTGCCCCAGATGGGAGAGATCGGTCATCTCCGGCTTCGTTCCGCAAGCGCGCCGGGTCAGCCACGTAACCAGAGCAATCTCAACCAAGTTTGCGCCAGTGTAGATTAGCGAAGTCGAGATATCGTTGCCGAAGTAAATATTTACGCTAATCCCGGCGATGGCGACCCCTGTATAAACAGGCACTTCATTCCGCAATCGTCCCAGAAATAGCAGCGCCACAATGCTGGCATTAGGCACCCACACGCTGGCCAATGCTGCATCAAATCGCGACACTGTCACGCACATGGCCCCGAGTGACAAGAAGGTCACTGCGGCTGCGAGCGCATAGACTAAACTGCGCTGATCCAGCGGGCCGGTCGCAACAATCGCGGTTTGGACAACCGCACCCGTCCTTTGCGTGAAGGATGCAGAATCAGGGCTGTGCAAAGAGTCTTGAGAGGACTGTTTGAGTTCCTGTCGTTTCAAAACGCTTTTGATTGTGCGCTCCATCGCAATTGCCTTGGTTGCTTGTATATGTTTGACCAATGCGGACCGGGTCGGACCCGGCCGCAAACATCTGCAACAACCTTGGCACGGGACTTATGATTAAGACGAAACGCGGATATCAGGGAAAACCGAGAGGTCCGCGCTGGCCCCTGCTTACCGGGATCGTAATTTTTCATATCCTCGCGCTGTACGGTCTGGCGCGCTTCCTCGCGCCTGAGTTCACCGCATCGGTGGAGCGGGAGGTGACGAATGCCTTCACAGTCACGGTCGTCACCACCCCAGAAGAACCAGAGACGCCGCCAGAGCCCGATGAGGGCGCCGCAGGGTCGCCAGGAGAGGAAGCGGTGCCTCAGCCAGTCACTGCACCCAAAACGCCAATTGAGCGAAATCCTGAGCCGCGCCCGCAGGCATCCTCCACGGGCACCGCACAAAGGTCTGGTGCACGCGAGACAGGCGACGGCACTGGAGCAGAGGGCGAAGGCGTAGGCACCGGCAGCGGAAATGGCGGTAGTGGGCAGGGCAACGGAATCGCTGTTCGGCCAAGCGTACGATCCGGCAGCCTCGACCTCAGGCGCGATTTCCCCATCCCGGAAGGCGGGCGAGAGAAGCGATTTGGTACGGCGGTTACGGTCATCTTCACCGTCACCACTGATGGCCGCGCGCGCAATTGCACGGTCACGCGCAGCACAGCAGACGCGGAAAGCACTGCGCTTGTGTGCGGCCTTGTCATCGAAAAAATACGGTTCAACCCGGCGCAGAATCGCGCGGGCGAGGCGGTAGAGGCGCGTTACGGTTACCGCGTCGACTTTCGAGAACGCTAGATGGAAAAAGGGTCTTTTGAGACCGCTCGTTCACTCGCTTTAAACCCCTCCTGATTAGGGTGCGCACATGGTTAAAGATCGTTCAATACACCCGGTGATCCTTTGCGGCGGAAGCGGCACCCGGCTGTGGCCGGTCAGCCGTGCAGCACTTCCAAAGCCGTTCCTGCCATTGATCGGCGATACCACTTTGTTTGAGCAAGCTGTGAGGCGGGTTGCTGACACCGGTAATAGCAACGCAAACTTTGCTGAACCCATCGTGGTAGCAGGTGCGCAGCATGGCGATTTGATAGAGGCGCAAATGCACGGAGCACCGCACCGCAGGATCGTGGAGCCATCGGCAAGAAACACCGCGCCTGCTATTGCGCTCGCCGCCGCGATGCTCGCGGCCGATGATATCATGCTCGTTTGTCCCAGCGATCACCATATCGCCAACGAAGCAGCCTTTCGGACAGCGGCGTTGGCTGCGGCTCAGTTGGCATCGCAGGATTACCTCGTCTCCTTTGGAATCATGCCTGACCGCCCAGAAACCGGATATGGCTATTTGCGCCGGGGTGCGGCGCTGACGGGCGGATATGCGATCGCAGAATTTGTCGAAAAACCGGATCGCGCAAGAGCAGAAACCTATCTCGCCAGCGGGGAATACAGCTGGAACGGCGGGATTTTCGCCTTTCGCGCGGGCGCGTTGCTTCATGAACTGGCAGCGCATCGACCTGCGATGGCCGCGGCGGTCAAGCTTTCGGTGGCAAAGGGCCGCGAAGACGGGATGCGGTTTTACCCTGATGCTGATGTTTTTTCTGGAATCGCGGGCGAGTCTATCGATTATGCCGTGATGGAAAACACCGCCCGGGCGGCCATGGTACCTGCCGATATGGGCTGGTCTGATATTGGGAACTGGGCTGCTTTGCACGAAGCGCTCGCTGCTCTGCCTGACGCAGCAGATGCGGATGGTAATGTCGTTCGCGGACTGGGCTCTGCTGATCTGGAGGACTGCACGAATGTTCTTGCAACCACTGATGGACCGCGAGTTTCGGCTGTTGGCCTCAAAGACATTTGCATCATCGTGTCGGATGGGGAGGTTCTGGTGACGACCCACGATGGTGCGCAAAAAGTCGGCAAACTGCCTGGGGCCGCCCATCAATGACGGCACCAGTGCGCCAAATTCCGACGCGCATGGTCGAGAAAGTCTGGGGCCGCAGGGCATTGCCTAGGCCCTTCACTGCGCCAGAGGGAAGCAGCATTGGCGAAATTTGGTTCGAACCTCCGCCTGAATTGCCGCAACTGCTGGTGAAATACCTTTTCACCAGTGAAAAGCTTTCAGTCCAAGTGCATCCCTCCGACACGAATGCGCTTTCGGGTGAGGATGGCAAGGAAGAATGCTGGCTGGTGCTTGATGCAGAGCCGGGTGCAAAACTGGCTATTGGTTTTGGCAGTGAAGTTACGCCGGCCGACATAGACGCAGCCGCGCGTGACGGTTCGATTGAAGATTTGCTGACGTGGCACAATGCTAGAGCCGGGGATGTGTATTTCCTACCCGCGGGTACAGTGCATGCGATTGGTCCTGGTCTGGCGCTGGTCGAAGTGCAACAGAACAGCGACACGACATTCCGCCTGTATGATTATGGCCGGCCGCGCGAACTGCATCTGGAGCGCGCACTCGCGGTCGCTGAGGGGGTGCCTTATTCCTCGCAGCACAAGAGCACAGTGGCCGAGCGCGGCCAGTCGCTGATCAACGCATCGCATTTCCGGCTCGACCGGATCGAAGGCGCGCCAGATTGTGAGATTGCGAAGGCCTACGCTCAGCCTTGTCTGGCTCTGCCGCTGAGTGGCGCTGTGCGCGCGGCGGGCAGCGCAGCACCGGGCGGTTTTGCAAGTGCTGGGCCGGGTGAGTGCCTGTTTGCCCATAGCATCGATCTAATCGATTTCAGCGATGCTGGAATTACGCTTTTGACGCGGCCGAACTAATCTAACGACGCTAGGTTAAGCTTGTTTCATGCGTGGCTAATCATTTTCGAGCAGTTGCCCGCCATGTTTGCGCACCGCGCGTTCCAATGTGCCGCGTAGGAAACCAAGGATTGCTGGTAAGTCGAGTTCGATTACCACCGTGTCCTCACCTACATCTATACCACCCTTGATCCGCTGTCCGGCGGCAGTGATGAGCAGGTCCATGCGATCCTCATTGGGCCAGCTGGTTTCAACCTCAGCCATTCCGGGCGGAAAATAATTGGCGATCTCATGTCCGTGCCTGTGCATGCGAGCGCGAACTTCGTCACGGCCAAGCGTGTGGGGGAGTGATACGCGCATAATTATCGAGCCACTTTTGCAGGGTCTGAGACCCCGGTCAGGTCTGGTAGTGGGACACCTGATCCCTCATCTTCGCTGCGCATATCCGCTAGCAATTCGTCACCGCCATACCGGTAATCGAGATAACGGGACTTGATCGCCAAATCATCAAGTGCCCCTTCCGCTAAGCGCCGAGTTACGCGTTCTACTTCGCCAGAAAGTTTGGTCAGGCTTGCTGTCAGGCGATCATCAGCGGTGCCGCCTGCGTGATCTTCTTTGCGAAGATGCTCAGGAATTTTGCGGTAATTGTCGATTGTCTCAGGGATATATTCGCCCACTAGCTCGCGCACTTCCGCCATGGCAGGGTGCGATTGATCCATATTTTCCAGCTGAAGACCAAGTGCATCCAATTGCACGCCGAGGCGGTCAACAATCACTGCCGCTGGTGCGGGCAGAGCGGGACGCTGCGCCTCAAGCCAAAGTTCTGTGCGAGCGACCATTTGTTGCGGGTTGCCTTGCTTGAGCTCGGCGCGTTTGGGTGTTTTCACTTTCGGAACGAACGCAAAGAACAGGACAGCTGCAACCACGGCAGCGAAAACGATCATCAGTCCGGCAAACCCGATCCCGCCCACGACGATTCCAGTCGCGGTCATGGCCGCCAGAATGGCCAGCAGAGTGATGCCAAATCCTTTTGCGCGCTTGACGAGGTTTTTGCGCTTTGCGTCAGCCGAACCTTTTCCAATCGAATTGCCAGGACGATGCGTGCCGCCGTCCTGCTGGATCATCAGCGAGCGCTTTGCCGCGCTCATGATCTGATCGGATTCGCGCGTCGTGTCAGGCATCAGCTATCAAGCGACAAAAGCGATGGATCGGAGGAGACCTTGGCCTGCGCCTTAGCTTGGCCTTCAGCGCGCGCGATGTAGCCCTTCGATTTCTCAACTTCATCGGTGAGCACGTTGACCGTCTGTTTCATACTGTCGAGCGCGCGCACCTTAAAGCTGTCGACCTCATCCATCGTGTCATAGATATTCTGGAAGGCGCGTTGCAGCGTTTCCAGCGGGATCGTCGACGAGGCAGCCTGCTCGTGGATTTGCGCAGTCTGTTCGCGCAGCAGAGTGCTCGTGGAATCGATGATGTCTGTCGTGGTCTGATTGAGCGAAGTGATCTGTTGCAGCACCAATTTCTGATTGGTCATCGCTTGCGCCACCGTAACCGCCGTGCGTAGCGCACCGACCGTGGTGGTGCTGGCGCGGTCAACGCCTTTGACCAACTCAACATTGTTCTTTTTGACAAGGTCTAGCGCAAGATAACCCTGCACGCTGACCGCCATTTGCGTCAGCAAATCCTGCGTACGCTGGCGCACGTAGAACAGCGCGCTTTCGCGCAGAGCTTTGGCTTTTTCAGGATCGCTAGAATCGAGTTCGAGCGCTTTGGCTTCTAGCCGTCCATCCAAAGTCTTGGCGATATGGATCATTTGTTCCAGCTCGCCCATCGCTTCCCACAGCTTCTGCCGCTCAGTGTCGATCGCCGCATTGTCGAGATGCAGCTCTTTCTTGCCGCCCTCTAACCGTTCCAGGATCGCCTGAATGTGTCCCTGTGCGCTGGTGTAGCTGTCGAAATAGTTCTTCAGCTTGCTGCCAAAGGGGATGATTCCGAACAGTTTGCGCGGGGAAAGCAGCTTGTTCTTGCGGCCCGGGTCAAGATCTTCGACTGTGCGGCGCAGTTCGGCCAGATTGCTGCCGACATTGCTGTCTTCGTCCATCGCGCGGACCGGGCGGTCCAAAAAGCGGTTCGAATGCGCGGCAGCGGCGCGGATTTGTTCTTGGCCCATTCGGGTGATCTGATCGACTTTTTCGCCAAAAGCGGGCGAATTGGAATCAGCCGCGACAAGATCGGCGACGAAAGCATCGACTTTCGTATCTAGCTTGGAGCGTTGTTCGGTTGAGACCGGGACCAGACCGGCGGCTCTTTCTGGCGCAACCTGCGGCACCGGATCAGGCGGCGTCAGTTCGAAATCTGTCGCTGTTTTAGTGGCGATCTTTGGCTCTGGCTTTATTTCGGTGCTCATGCGGGTCGTCTTGCTCCTTGGTCCGCCAGCTGAATGCATCACGCGCTAGCGGCTCTTGATTACTGTATTAGTCATATAAAACACATGTTTCAAGTTTGCATGTAATCTAGCGCGTTTCGAATGTGCAATCCATGCCTGAAAAACAGGTGCAACATCAGGGCGAAAATTGAGGCCAGAATTGAGGGCAATGCTTACCGGCTTTCGTTAAGAGTCAATTGCCCGTAGAGCATCGCGAAATTTAGGGACGAAAACACTCGTGGAAGATACAAACAAGCCGCCTCCTGCTCCTTCCAGCTCTGGCTACACGCCTGTCCCGGTTAAGGGGGCAGCTGCCGCATCGGATGATGGTATGTCCGCGTCGCGTATCCTTTTCAGTGTGCAACGCTGGTGGCGCGAAGATGTGGTGGGAACGGTCGATCAGGCGCAAGTGATTGAGAAGCGACGTGCGGAATGCGCGCTTTCAGAGCGGTATCTCTTTATGACCGCGATGAGCGCCGGGATCGCGGTGTTGGGCTTGCTGCTATCCTCACCTGCGGTAGTGATCGGCGCCATGCTTTTGTCGCCATTGATGGATCCGATTATGGGCCTCGGCTTTGCGCTGGCGATTGGGGATTATAAGTGGCTCAAGAAATCAGCCCGCAGCCTTGCCTGGGGTACGGCAATGGCTGTCGGTTTGACGGCCGTGCTGGTCTACTTTTCGCCGATCCAGACAATCACATCGGAAATCGCGGCGCGCACACAGCCCAATCTGTTCGACCTGTTTGTCGCATTGTTTTCGGCAATGGCGGGCGCTTATGCGATGATCCGCGGACGCGAAGGCACCATTGTTGGCGTGGCCATCGCCACTGCCTTGATGCCGCCGCTCGCGACGGTCGGCTTTGGCCTTGCGACGTGGAACTGGACGGTGTTTTCGGGCGCGCTGCTGCTGTATGTCACCAACCTCATAACTATCGCGCTCACCGCGTGGGCGATGGCACGCTTGTATGGTTTCCAGACCAGTCTGAGCGAACGCAATTCACTATATCAGAACATTGCGGTCGCCACGGTGTTTGTGGCGCTAGCGGTTCCGCTGGCGTATTCGCTGCAACAGATCGCATGGCAAACCAACGCACAACGGATCGTGCGTGCGGAGATTGTCGAGAAATTCGAAGCCAATTCAATCCTTGATGAACTGCAAATCGAATTCGGCGTGGAGCCGGTGGCGGTCAGCGCAAAGGTGCTGACGTCGACCATAAGGGAGAATGCCGAGTCCGAGATCGAGCGTGCGCTGGCGGCGCGATTGTCGCAACCGGTTGAACTTTCGCTGACCCAGTTGAAAGTGGATACCAGCGCCAGTGCCGCCGAACGAGCACAATTGTCGACCGCGCGCGCGAATGAAGAGGCGGCGGCGCTGCAAAAAGCCAATAATCTCGCCACCAGGCTGTCACTGGTTGCAGGGGTGTCTGAAGACGATGTGACGATTGACCGCACTCGCCGCCGCGCGACGGTGCGGGCAGAGCGGCTGGATGGCGCGACTTTAGCGGCCTATCGCGCGCTAGAACTGCGGATTGCGGAGACGGAGCCAGACTGGACTGTCGAACTGCTGCCGCCGATTGGCGAATTGCCGCAAATTATCGCCTTTGACGAAGATGGGCCCACACCGGAAGGCGCGCAGGCGCTGGCCGTGGTCGAATGGGCGTCAAAACGGATCGACCTGCCAATCGTGCTGATCGGTAATGCTCAGCAAACCACCCAGGCGGCAGAGATCCTCGCGGGGCGCGGCGTGAGTGTGAGCGTTCGAAGCGGCAGTGGGCCGATGCGTGCGGATTGGGGCGGGACTTAAGCGGCCAGTTCCAGCGGCACGATTTCGCCTGACAAATACAGCTTCTTCGCTTTAGCGCGGCTGAGTTTGCCTGAGCTGGTGCGCGGCAAAGTGCGCGGCGGGACCAGTTCGACCACGCAGCTCATGCCAGTAACCGAACGCACTTTGTCAGAGATTTGCTCACGCAGTTTCAATCGTTCAGCAGGGTCCGCGACCCGGCAATGGACCAGCACGGCGGGCGCTTCTTCACCGCCTTCGGTTTCCACTGAAAACGCCGCAATATCGCCGTGATTGAAGCCCGGCAGCTGTTCCACGGCCCATTCGATATCTTGTGGCCAGTGGTTTTTGCCATTGATGATAATCATGTCTTTGGCGCGGCCGACAATGAACAGATAGCCATCGGCCATGTAACCCATATCGCCGGTATCGAGCCATCCATCGACGAGGCAGTCGGAGGTTGCATCCGGATCGCGGAAGTACGAATGCATGACGCTGGGTCCTTGGCACCAGACTTTGCCGATCTGGTGATCACCGCGCGCATGTCCGTCCTCACCTGTGATCAGGACATTCATATCAGGCAATGGCTTGCCGCAATTGACTATGGCGCGATAACGCGCCGGGCGCGAAATATCGCGCGGTGTGCCCGACAGGCGCTCTTCTTCGACCAATTCCACTCGAATACCTTCGCCCGGCGGCATGACTGTGACCGCCAGGACCGCTTCGGCAAGACCGTATGAAGGCGTGAAGGCGGATGCCTTGAAACCCGCAGGGGCAAAGGCGTTGACGAAACTCTGCATCACGTCAGGCCGGATCATATCCGCACCGTTTCCGGCGATGCGCCAACGGGACAGGTCAAAGCGTTCCGCAACTTGGCTCTGGCTGGAAATACGGCGTGCGCAGATATCATATCCGAAGGTTGGCGAATAAGAGCAGGTGTTGCCCGGATTGCGGCTGATCATATCGAGCCACGCGAGCGGCCGCCGTGCAAAGGCATCGGGTTTTAAGAAATCGACCGAGAACTGATTTGCAACCAGAGACAGGAAGCACCCAACCAGTCCCATATCGTGATAAAGCGGCAGCCAGCTGACGCAGCGATCATTCTCGCCCAGCTCCATAGACACCGCATGGCCATAGAGATTGTGCAGCAAAGCCTTGTGCGTGACCGCTACTCCGGTGGGGAAGCGTGTCGAGCCGGACGAATATTGCAAATAGCAAATATCATCAGGCGTGGCTGTGGGCAGCTCTACTTGCAGCGCAGCGCGCCGGCCAAAATCCTGCCAGCTTTCGCCCATGCATCCCTGTTTTGCGGCGGCGGCGCTTGCCATCTCGCTTATTTCTTCGGGATAGATCAAGATCGCCGGATCGGAACTGTTCAATTGAACCGCGAGTTGATCGATATAACTGTCTTTACCGCCAAAGGTTGTTGGCAACGGCAATGGTACTGGCCACGCCCCAGCATAAACGCACGCGCAGAAAAGGGACGTGAAGTCAGGCCCGGTTTCCGCGATTAAGGCGACGCGGTCTTTAGGTTTAATCCCTGCATCAATCAGCCGATAAGCCATCTCAATCGCGTCATCGCGCATCTCGGAATACGGATAAACCCTTTCGAGTTGTCCCCGCATATCATGAAAATTCATGCCCTTTTTGCTGCGGGCGGCATAATCAATCGCATCATTGAAGGTAGCGAATTGAGCTCGAATGCGCGGCAATTCGCAGTCATTCGGCGTCGGCTTAAGGGCGGCGTCGGTCATTTTTATTAGCGATACCCGTATATTGCGGCGCGTGCTTACGCGGCCTGTCATATCCCCACATACACAAACGCGGCGCGATTGTGCTAATCCATCTTTCCCATTTGATAAGGACTGTGGCACGAATAAGGCGAACAAGTTTCACAAAGGAGCAAAATGTCATCGTCCGGTAGTGAAATGGGAGGAGGCGAGGACGCCGATGCTTCCCAGAACAATCCGCGCTCAAAGAAACGTCGAAAGGCGCGCCGCGAGCCGCGTGCCCCCAAAAAGTCGCGCCCGCTCGATGCGGCCATGCTGCGCGATTTGGCGCTTTCTTATGCTGCGCGTTTTGCAACCACGGGTGCGAAACTAGAGGGGTATCTTACGCGCAAAATACGCACCCGCGGTGTCGCAGAAGACGAAAATGGCCGGACCGCCGAACTCGATGTGACAGGGATCGTCACACAAATGATCGATTTGGGCTATGTAAATGACGAAGCCTATGCACGGGGCCGAAGCCGCGATCTTACCTCACGCGGATACGGCGCACGGCGTGTGGAACAGGCCCTATGGGCAGCAGGCGTCGACGAGGACGTGCGCGAAAATAATGCACCGGGAGAGGCGGAGAGCCGCCGGGCTGCTCTGCTGTTGGCTAAAAAACGTAGATTTGGGCCGTTTGGGCGCCGCAATCATGATGATAATATTGCCGAAGACGAGAACGGCGACCCTTTGGAACGCAGGAAATTGCGCGAAAAACAGGTTGCTGCAATGCTGCGCGCAGGGCACCAGTATGACCACGTACGGTTCATCATGGATGCAGCCACACTCGCCGAAGTAGAGGAATGGCTCGCTGAGGCTGAAGCAGAAGAACCTCCTGAGGAGAGCGGTTTATGGTAAGGTTATGCGCATTAATGGCTGGCTTGGCGCTGGCCGCATGCTCTCCGGTAGGGGCCACGCAGGAAACACCTGCTAGCTCGACTCCTGCACCCAGTGCAGTAGACGCCCCTGCGGTTGACGCTGATTCGGGACTGATGCTGATCGATGTGACGATCGTTAGCGGCGCTGATCGCCATTCGTTTGTCACGGAGCTTGCGGACACCAATGAAGCGCAGGCGCGCGGTCTGATGTTTCGTACCGAATTGGGCGATGATGAAGGGATGTTGTTTCCCTCCTATACCCCGCAGGCGCGCAGTTTCTGGATGAAAAACACTCCGCTGCCGCTCGACATAATCTTTATCGGACCCGACAGCCGGATCACGAACATCGAGGAGGGCGTTCCTTATTCGACCGATAGTGTCGCGTCGGAAGGTCCAGCGCTTGCTGTTTTCGAAATTCGCAAAGGTCTGTCCGCAGAACTTGGCATCAAGCCCGGGGATATGGTCGAATTCGAATTGCCAGAATGATGTTCGATATTGGCGAGCCACACCAATTCGTCTAACGGCTCACCCATGGGAATGACATCATGAGCGTATTGGGAAAAATCTTCACTTGGTGGGATGGCGCGACCATCGGCACACATTGGTGGTCGATGCGCGTCGGCAGCGAGCAAGTTGGCACCGATGCGCAAGGAAACACGTATCACCGCGCAAAGGCCAAAGAAGGTGAGAAGCCGACCGGCTCTTATGTGCAGCGCGAACGCCGCTGGGTAATTTATAATGGCGGCAATGATGCGAGCCGCGTGCCTAGCGAATGGCACGGATGGCTGCACGGATCGTTTGACGATGTGCCTGAAAGCCACCTGCCGCCTGCTAAAATCTGGGAGGTGGATTACACCCCCAACGCCACAGGCACACCAGAAGCCTATCGCCCACAAGGTGCGCTGGAGCGTGGCGGCAAACGCGCGGCTGCGGATGGCGATTACGAAGCGTGGACGCCCGAAGGGTAAGTCCACTCCGATGCGCCAGTCCTCCATCTTTGTGCCAGTCCTAGCTGCGCTCTTGCTTGTTGGTTGCGGCGAAACTGAGTCTGAGCCGGAAGCAGAAACGGTAGAATTGGAGCTTGATGGCGCTTCCGAGACTGCGGAAACACAAGAAATAAGCCCTATCGAGATAGGCGACTCGACGCCAATGGCCGAAAGGGTGGCAACGATCGGCCTACTGAATAAGCGTAACAATGTCAGTCAGGATTTCGAACTTCGTCCCGGTGAAACCATCGAAGACGGTCCTGTAATTGTTCGCCTGCAGGCCTGCGAACGCACAGCCCCTTTTGAATTCCCGCAGGAAACCGGCGCTTTTGTTCAGGTGGATGTGCTTGAGCGCGGCGCAGATTCGCATGCTCGCATTTTTTCCGGCTGGTTGTTTAAGGAAAACCCTAGCCTAAATGTCGTGGAACATCCGGTTTATGACGTGTGGGTCAAAGATTGTGCGATGAGTTTTCCTGGCGACGAATGAACGCCGCCAGACGTAAACGCATCATATGCCTCAATAAGGCTTGATTGAGGCTTGCCTCGCGCTGCTTCGACCAATTTCAGATAGTCTTTTTGCGGCATCTCCACTGCGCCCATCGTGGCGAGGTGATCGGTCATGAACTGACAATCGAGCAGCTTAAATCCGGCCTGCTTCAAAAGCGCAACGAGCCAGCAAAGGGCGACCTTGCTGGCATTGTCGGAAAGGCTGAACATACTCTCTCCGCAAAACACCTGATCAAACGACACACCGTAGAGCCCGCCTACAAGCAGTTCGTCGCCGTCTACCTCCATCCAGCATTCGACTGAATGCGCGTGGCCCGCGCTATGCAGCCCGGCATAGCTTGCGACAATTCGGTCGCTGATCCAACTTTCGGGGTGACCGGGGCGCGGGGCTGCGCAGGCGCGGATCACATCCTCAAATGCACGGTCGAGCGTCACGGAAAAACGTGGCGCGCGCAGCGCCTTGCGCAGGGATTTTGACACATGCAGGCCATCCAGCGGAATGATCGCCCGATCACGCGGCTCAACCCAAAATATATCCTGATCATCGCGCTTGTCCGCCATCGGAAATATTCCGCTGCGATAGGCAAGAAGCAGCGTCTCTACCGGAATGAGTGTGCGCAGGGGCGAATGCATAGTGGTGTGTCTTCTATCAGCGCAAACAGGCGGCGCTAGTAAGTATGCGACCAGAGGTTGTGCAAAGGGGGTCCAATAAAGACGGGTAATGGCCCGGCAATGGTAATGACAGGTTGCCTATCGCTTCGACCTTCGATAAATGGCGCGCTCGCGTAGGGGCGTAGCTCAGTTGGTAGAGCGTCGGTCTCCAAAACCGAAGGTCCAGAGTTCGAGTCTCTGTGCCCCTGCCAAATAGTTTAATGCACCGGTATATCCGCGTGCGTCCTCCTGACATCTCAAGCTCTATAAAGACGCATTCGGGCGCAGTGGGCTCGCCGTGTTCGCCAGCGTCCAATCGGTTCGCTGGTAACGTGCCGTGCGATCTGTCGCACCTGACGAACAGCTCAACGGAAAAATTCGGGAACCAGTCAGGCGTTGCGGGATTATCTTTAGCGAAACTGAAATAATCCAAACCAAGGAGATCAAGCCATGACCTCTGCGCCAATTCACACCAGCGCCCCCGATAAATGGACCATGCCGCGCCCGCACACAGATGCAGCCCATCGGCGTATGAAGTATGGTGCGATCCGGCCTATGGAAGAGCCAACTCTTCTTGAGCGGTGGTTCGGCTTCCGCTAAAATTTTTAAACCCCCATCAAAAAGGGGCCCGGTCGCAAGACCGGGCCCCTTTTTTGTCGGTCCAGACGCCTACAGGCGACCTGTTCCGGATCAGTACTCGTTTGGCTCTTCGGGCGTTTCTGCGAGGTGCGTTGGGCCTGCGTCCTTCTTGCCCTGCGCCAGCTTGAACACCACGCCTGAGAGCAATAGAAGTGCCAATAGGTTCGGAAGCGCCATGGCGGCATTGGCAATATCGCCCATGCGCCAAACGAGCGTGAGATCTAGCGTCGAGCCGAGATAGATCACGACACACCAAAGAACGCGCCAGATCATGTGCAGCACCTTCTCGCCCCCACGGGTCGAGCCCGGCACGCGGTCATAGATGAACGTGATCGCCCGTTCCCCGTAATAGCTCCATGTCAGCAGCGTGGTGAACACGAACAGGATCAGCGCAATAGATGCGATCAGCGTTCCAATTGGGACGCTGAACACTTCGAATGGGAAGGCCGCAGCAAACGCACCGCTGGTCATCGCAAAGCCTTCAAGATCGGAATTCCATGCATGGCGGACCACTTCGTCGCCTGCGGTGAAGTTACCTTCTACAGTCAGCATAACCAGCGCCGTCATGGTGCAAATCACAATGGTATCGATGAAGGTGCCTAGCATTGCCATACGGCCCTGCTGCTGCGGATCGTTGGTTTGCGCCACGGCATGGGCGATAGGGGTCGATCCCTGGCCTGCCTCGTTGGAGAACAGACCGCGCGCCACACCAGCCCGGATCGCCAGCATAATTGCTGCCCCGGCAAAGCCACCTGTTGCTGCTTGCGGATTGAACGCACCATTAAAAATAAGCGCAAAGGTTTCTGGCAAATCGCCAAAATTCAGGATCAACGCGATAACCGCCATGATGACATAGGCCCCGGCCATGAAGGGGATCACCTTTTCCGCCACGCTGCCGATCGATTTGATGCCGCCGATGATAACGATAAAGACGAGGATTGCGGTGACGAGGCCGCCGATCCATTCCTCGATCCCGAACAGCTCATTCATGCCATCTGCGATAGCGTTGGCCTGTATCGAGTTGCCAGTGACGAGTGCGGAGAAAAGCGTGCCGAGGCAAAAAACGATGGCAAGCCATGTCCATTTTTTGCCCAGACCCATCATGATGTAGGTCATCGGGCCGCCGCGATAGACGCCATCAGACGTTTTTTCACGGTAGCGGATGGCCAGCGAACCTTCGGCAAAGGCTAGCGCCATGCCAACAAGAGCGGTGATCCACATCCAAAAAATCGCTCCCGGTCCGCCTAGCGCGATGGCCGTAGCAACACCGGCAAGGTTACCAGTGCCAACCTGTCCCGATAGAGCTGTTGAGAGAGCCGCGAAGGGTGAAATTTCCCCCGCACCTTCACTTTTGCGGCTGGAGAACAGGCCCTTGAAGGCGCTGCCCAGCTTGATGATCGGATAGAACCTGAGGCCGAACATGATGTACATGCCGATTCCCAGTAGGATCAGGGTCATGGGCGGAATTGGCTGCCCACCGATGGAGAGCCATGACAGCGCCTCACCATTCCAGGTGCCACCCCAGATAAAATCCGAAACATTGGTAACTGGCGCAATCCATGCTTCTGCGCCCGACGGTGCTGCAGCCATTTGTGGCTTTCCCCTTATAGCAATCCCGAAGACAGGCCGGTCCCCCCAGCGCTGTCACAAAGGCGGCACGCTAGAGGGGGGAGGTTGGAATGGGAAGGGGGTTTAGATGAGAGCGACAGGGACAGTCATTCTGTGGCGTTCGGGGAACACAAATACGCTGCTCCAGTGAATGACGCTTCCGCTTGCAAATGCGGAAATTTCGCCGTAACGAACGCTCGTTCCTTACATCGGTGATATTCTCTGCCCATCCGCGACCTTGTCCCGGACGGCCCCGAGACTTACCTGATAGCCGGATCAAACATTCACACGCGAAGGCGAGAGGCTCCATGGCCCCCAATTCAAAAGCTGACGAGAAGAAGCGCAAGACATCGATTCCCGAATTCGTGAATCAAGTCCGCACAGAAACAAGCAAGGTCGTTTGGCCGACCCGCGAAGAGACGGTTCGCACCGCTATCTTCGTGTTCATCTTTATGGTGATTCTGTCGCTGTTTTTCTTTGGCATCGACAGCATCTTTAACGCCCTCGTAAACTTTCTTTTGACGCTTGCCTGAATTTGGCCCTGATTTCGGCCCTGATTTTGGCGCCTAAACGCGCTCGGCACTTCAACTAATTCAAGGACACTCCATGTCTCGCTGGTACATTATTCACGCTTATTCCGGCTTTGAAAACAAGGTGAAGGAAGCGATCATTTCCGAAGCCGAACGGCTTGGTTTGACCGAAGGCGTCGAGGAAATCGAAGTCCCGACCGAAACCATCACCGAAGTGAAACGCGGTAAGAAGGTTCAGGTCGAGCGTAAGTTCATGCCGGGCTATGTGCTCGCCAAACTGCGCATGAACGACGACATCTATCACCTAGTCAAAAACACTCCGAAAGTGACCGGCTTTCTCGGCAACAACAACAAACCGCAAGCAATCAGCGATAAAGAGGCTGCACGTTATTTCGGCGGTGTCGAAGATGCGAAAGCCGCTCCGAAACAGCAAATCAGCGTCGATTACGAAATTGGCGATTCGGTCAAAGTGCTCGACGGTCCATTTGCAAGCTTCAACGGCGTGGTCGAGGAACTCGATTTCGACAAAGCCAAGGTCAAGGTCAGCGTTTCGATCTTTGGTCGCCCAACTTTGGTCGAACTCGATTTTGAACAGGTCGAACTTAGCAAGTAAGCCCTTGGCTGGCCGATGCGGGGTAATGGGGGCATGAAAACCCGCCCCGGCATCTGCTCTAAGAAAAGACGCTATCCCGATCGCGAATCTGCGGAGCTTGCTGCGCATGCCGCGCCGTTCAAGCTACGCGCTTATCGCTGCGAACTATGCCGTGAGTTTCACCTGACCAGCCGGACGAAGGGTATGAAGATCCCGCGACACGAAATAGCGGTTCGCAATTAGCGGCGGTCCGATGCCGGAGCGTGACTATTCCGCTTTTTTCCGCCACTGATTTTTCGGAGCAGCTTTCATAGCTTTTAGCTCTGCATCGATTGCGCTTGATTGGGACAACGCGGCGATTTCCGCCTCAGCACTGGCAAGTGCTAAGCCACGGCCTAGCACGGAAGTTTTGGTTTGGAAGGAGAGCCTGCGTTCCAATTCATCAATCCGGTCCAGCCCCCGTGCTGCCGTGCTATCACGCCTGCCGGTTGTCGTTGCGGTTTCATCAGCGTGAGAGCCAGAACGAAGTCGTGCCGCCCGGGCCATGATATCGGTACGCTTGGCGTCCAGATCAGCAATCGCTGCGTCAAGTTCCGCAACATCTTTTGCCAGTTTGTTGGCTTCGTCCAACACTGCCGCAGCGTCGGCCATCCCGTTTTCGCGTGCGAGCAAAGCGGCCCGTGCCAAATCTTCGCGTCCATGATCGACCGCCGTCTTTGCTTTACCAGTCCAAGTCTCGGCTTCAGCAGCAAGCTTTTCCGAATGGCTTTGCGTGCGCTGCTGCTGACGTTTGGTCATGGTCAGTTCGCTGTGCAAGCTGATGAGCGTTTCTTCAATTTCGGACCGTAGAAGACCAAGCGCCTTGGCAGGATCGGTGGCCTTGCGGATCATCGCATCAAGATTGCTGGAGACAAGCTCTCGCACCAGAACTGCGACGTGGATCATAATATACCTTTGTGCAAAATCTCGTATGCCTTAACCCGCCAATGCTGCTGAGAAAAGGCCAACATGAAGGGGCAGAGTTTAAGTGGGCCAATGCTGTGCGGAACCAAGCGGGAAGGCGTACAAGACTTATTGGCAGACAAGCTGACTCTTGCCTTGCCATTCCCACCAAAAACGCTATGCCGCGCGCTCTCGTCGATCCGGCGAGAATCCGTGCGGGAGGTTGGCTGGCCTAAATAGGAGCAGCATGCCGATGGACCGCTTAACATGAGCCGCAAGCGAAACGCGCGCGGCGAAAGTGCGAAAGGAGGCCCCAGTGGCCAAGAAAATTGAAGGTTATATTAAGCTGCAAGTGCCCGCGGGCGCTGCCAATCCGTCGCCGCCAATCGGCCCGGCATTGGGTCAGCGCGGCGTAAACATCATGGAATTCTGCAAGGCGTTTAACGCTGCTACGCAGGAACTTGAAAAGAACGCCCCGATCCCAACCACGATCACGGTCTATGCTGACCGTTCGTTCACTTTCACGACCAAAACTCCGCCGGCAAGCTTTCTGATCAAGAAAGCCGCTAAGCTGAAGTCGGGTTCCAGCGAGCCGGGTAAGACTGTCGCTGGCTCTGTCACGCAGGCGCAAGTGAAGGAAATCGCAGAAACCAAAATGGCTGATCTCAATGCCAACGATATTGATCAAGCCATGAAGATCATCGAGGGCTCCGTCCGCTCGATGGGTCTCGAAGTGAAGGGTTGATCCGATGAAGATGACAAAAAAGAAAAAGGCTATCGCTGAACTCGATCGCGAGAAGCTGTACAGTGTTGAAGAAGCCATCACGGTTCTGCGCGAGCACAAGGTGAAATTCGACGAGACTGTCGAAATCGCCATGAACCTGGGTGTTGACCCCCGTCACGCCGACCAAATGGTCCGCGGCATGGTTTCGTTGCCTTCTGGCACCGGTAAGGACGTGAAAGTTGCTGTGTTCGCACGCGGCGAAAATGCGGACAAGGCCATTGCTGCTGGCGCCGACAAGGTTGGCGCTGAAGATCTGATGGAAGACATGCAGAACGGCAATCTCGATTACGACCGCGTGATCGCTACCCCTGACATGATGGGTGTTGTCGGACGTCTGGGTAAAGTTCTTGGTCCAAAAGGTCTGATGCCAAACCCTAAATTGGGCACGGTCACACCGAACGTGGAACAGGCCGTGAAGGACGCAAAGGGCGGCCAGGTTGAATTTCGTGTTGAAAAGACCGGCATCATCCACTCCGGCATCGGAAAGCTGTCGTTCGCGGACGCGGACATCAAAGCCAACTTCGACGCAATCACGAGCGCAATTGTGAAGGCGAAACCGTCAGGCTCCAAAGGTAAATATGTGAAGAAGATTTCGATCACATCGACCATGGGCCCTGGCCTCAAAATCGACATGGCAGGTATCGAAGGCGCTTAAGCGCTGAAGTAGCAAGATTGAAGTGTAACGCTTTTAATCTTCTCTACGAACAAACAGCAGGGGGTCGGCAGCAAATGCTTCCGGCCCCCTCTTGTTTTGTACCAGAGGAGCCTACATGTCGGTGGTCACAGCCCGTAAGCGTCTTAACCCGCTGCCTTTGCAACGGGATATTTTTCCGGAAAGAGAAACGATGCTCAGTCCAAAATGGTTTGTGATTGCGGCGGCGATCGGTGTATTTGCGCTGCTTATCACCTATGATTTAACGTTTGGAATTGCTGCTGGGGCCGTATTGTTGGTGATCGCCGCCATACGGATTGGCTTTGCGATCTGGTTGGCGCCAGAGCGCGGAGCACCGGCATCAGAGCGAGGTGCAATGGTGGAACGGTTTCGCCGTCTATCGCACAACCGCCGCGAGGCGCGGATTAAGGAATTACGCGCGAAGCGCGGATCTGACGCGGGATAACCACCTGCGCGGGTTAAGCTCTAAATGCCACCAGGAGTGAAATCGTATCCACTGGTGGCGAGCCCGTCGGTCAAA
The DNA here is from genome assembly GCA_963789155.1 of uncultured Alphaproteobacteria bacterium. Lineage (GTDB taxonomy): Bacteria > Pseudomonadota > Alphaproteobacteria > Sphingomonadales > Sphingomonadaceae > Erythrobacter. Next base: position 21,302 of record CAWBJN010000002.1, read on the forward strand.
CTGTCGGAGCAACTGGCGAGGTCTTCCGCATCGGTTGACCGGATCACGAAATTTGCGCCAACCTTGCCATCACGAAAGAAGGGGTAGGAGCCGATCTGGCAGTTTGCATGCGCATTTTCCACCTCGCGCAGCATCGTGGCCACCTCGCTTTCGGCGACCCAGCAGCCGATGGTCTCGGACAGGAGCGGTGCTCCGCCTTCGAGCTGTCCGGTCAGCGCATCAAGCATGCCCGCCGTGATATGCGGCACGCCCGCCATCAAAATGACATTGCCGCGCCGAATGCCAGGAGCGCCGGACATGCGATTGGGAATTAATTCGGCGCCCTCAGGTACACGCGCCATGCGCAAACGCCCCTCATTCAGGCCGCCTTTATCGGCGTAATACCGCTCCAATAAGGCGCGCGCATCTTCGTGAATGACAACCGGGACATCCAAGGCCGCCGCCACCGCATCGACTGTGATGTCATCATGCGTCGGGCCAATGCCGCCGGTGGTGAAGAGATAATCGTTTGCCGCGCGAAGAGCGTTCACTGCTTCGATAATGCGATCCTGAATGTCAGGTACAATGCGCACTTCGGCAAGTCGGATGCCTTGCACCTGAAGCCAGCTGGCGACCTGCGCAATGTTCTTGTCGTGGGTACGGCCAGAAAGGATTTCATCGCCGATAATGACAAGGCCAGCGGTCCAGATTTTTTCGGGGGAATTCATGAGTGAAGACCTAAGCCAAAAACTTGCTGAATTCCACTGACATTAGCGCAAGATTATTCCGCCGCTTCCAATTGATCATCCGAAGCGCTCACATTGGCTCCGGCAGCGGTCAAAGCCAGTACGCCGTCGTCAACGGGGTCTTTCGCCATCCGTTTACGGTCGACAACATATTCCTGGTTAAGTCGCCATGGGTACGCCACGGCATTTTTCGGATGCAGATGCTTGCCACGCCTGATGTACCCGCTGGAAAAGTCGAAAATATCATCGTCTTCCAGCCTGGCTTCCATTTCAGGCGTGAGTACCGGTACAGCAATATCGGCGCTCTTGGCCTTCATTTCGTTCAGAACGCGGCAGATATAGTCAGAGTTGATATCTGCGCGCAGGGTCCAGCTGGCATTGAGATATCCAAATACCGAGGAATAGTTGGGCAGATTCGAGAACATGCAGCCTTTGTAATAATAGCGTTTGCTGAAATCGACAGCTTCGCCGTTTACACTGACTGCAATCTTGCCCCCGATTGCCAAGTTTAGACCTGTCGCGGTAACGATGATGTCTGCTTCCAGCAGTTCGCCTGACTTAAGGCGGATGCCGTTCTTTTCGAAAGCATCGATTTGGCCTGTGACAATTGAGGCACTGCCATTCTTGACCGCTTCCAGCATGTCTCCGTCTGGAACAAGACACAGTCGCTCTTCCCAAGGATTGTAGGGCGGCGTGAAAGCTTCTTTATCGTAATTGGGGCCGAGCACTTTTTCGATCCCCTTCACGAGGTTCTTCTTCACCTTTTCCGGATTGTTGCGGGCGGTTTTAAAGACGAGGTCCTGCATCCAGATATTCTTGAACCGGGTTATCTTATACGCGAGCTTCTCAGGCAAAACCTTTCGGAGTGTATTGGCAAAACCGTCTTTCGCCGGGCGCGCCGCCATCCATGTCGGAGTGCGTTGAAGCATCGTCACATGTGCCGCATTATCCGTCATTGACGGGACGATTGTGACGGCGGTTGCGCCAGATCCGATCACGACGACTTTCTTGCCGCTGTAATCGAGGTCTTCAGGCCAGAATTGCGGATGCAGCACTTGGCCGGCAAATTCGCCCAGTTGAAAGCCGGGATCATACGGCTCGTCGTAGTCGTAATAACCGGCACCCACATATAGGAAATTCGCCGTCAGCCGCGTGCGCGATCCATCCGCTTGCTCAATTTCAACATGCCAGCGCGCTTCGTCTTCACGGAAATCAGCAGAGATAATTTTTTGGCCAAACCGGATAGTTTCGCGGATGCCGCGTTCATCAACGATGCGGTTCAGATATTCGAGAATGGAGGTCGCGTCGGCGATGCTCTTCTCATGCCGCCACGGCTCAAAATCGAAGCCCAGCGTGTGCATATCGCTGTCCGATCGAACCCCAGGATAGCGGAACAGATCCCATGTTCCGCCAAGATTTTCGCGCCGCTCTACAATAGCAAAAGTATGGCCGGGGGCCTTCATCCGCATATGCGCGGCCATGCCGATGCCGGAAATACCGGCGCCAACAATTAAAACATCAAAATCTGGGGCGGTCGCTAACATTGGGTCTCTCTCTTCCCGTGGTGATGGTAATGTAACCACACAGGGCCATCAAAAGCGAGTCTTGATAGCAAAATGAAACTGACTTGCGCGCGCAGAGCCGCTAATCGGTTTTGTTATGAGAACCTCTGTCCGTTATGCCGCCTCCTTTATTGCGCTGTTTTCCTGCTTCCCTGCTCTAGCGCAGGATGAGGCGCAGGACGGGCCAAGTGCGGAGGCGCAAGAGCCTGAAATCGTGGTCACGGGGGAAGGGTTGGAGCCAGCGCTTTCGAATATCGTCTATTCGACAGTTGTTTTGGATCGTGAGCAAATCACCTCCAGCGGTTCGGGCCGTATCGAAGACGTGCTGAGCAATGTTGCGGGATTTCAGCAATTCCGCCGCTCGGACAGCCGTTCATCAAACCCTAGCGCACAGGGCGTGACCTTGCGCGCGCTGGGTGGAAACGCGACGAGCCGAGCGCTTGTCTTGCTGGACGGTGTGCCCGATCAGCGATCCGTTCTTTGGCTATATACCGCTTTCCTCGATTGCCCCGGAAAGCCTTGGCCGCATTCGTGTGACGCGCGGCGGTGGTTCGGGGCCGTTCGGAGCAGGTGCGCTTGCCGGGACAATAGAATTGGAAAGCGCCGGGCCAGGTGCGCTTGGTCCATTTAGTGGCAGTCTGCTCGTCAATGATCGCGGCGCGACCGAAGCGTCCGGCGCCATAGCGCAAAACCTTGGCAGCGGTTTTGGTGTCATCAGCGGACGCTGGGACCGGGGGCAGGGGTTTTTTACAACGCCATCGGGTCAGCGCGTCCCTGCAAGCGCGCGCGCCGCTTTTGACAGTTGGCAAGTCGGCCTCCGTGCGGTGGCCCCGCTATCGGACAGCGTCGAATTGCAAGCGCGCGGGAGCATTTTCGATGACCAGCGTACGCTGCGTTTTGACGGCGCAGATTCCACCAGCGAGGGACAGGACGCAAGTCTGCGTATCGTTGGCCGAGGAGCGTGGGAATTCGATGCGCTCGCTTATGTGCAGGCGCGCAATTTTTCGAATGTCGTCATCAGTTCAACGCGTTTTGTACGCGTGCTCGATCAACGCAACACGCCTTCAACCGGTCTCGGCGGCAAGATCGAATTGCGCCCGCCCATTGCTGAAGGGCACGATGTGCGGATCGGCGCGGATTACCGCCGCGCTGATGGAGAGTTGCAGGAAGAGGCATACAGCGCCTTCACCGGGGCATTGACCCAGCGCCGCCGCGCGGGTGGCACCAACAGCAATTTGGGTTTCTTTGTAGAGGATGATTTCGGTATTGGCCCGCTTGTTTTGACGGGCGGAGTGCGCGCCGATCACACGCGAATTGAAGACGGTTTTTTCCGCGCGATTGATGCCAACGGTGTTTTAGTGAGCGAGACTATCGCACCAGACCGATCTGATTGGGCGTTCAGCTGGCGCGCGGGCGCTTCGTTCTATGCGACGCGGCGGCTGGATTTGCGCGCGGCGGCTTACACTGGGCTGCGGTTGCCAACTTTGAATGAACTCTACCGGCCGTTTGTTGTCTTTCCAGTCGTGACGCAAGCCAACGCAGCGCTCGAAAATGAGCGATTGAAGGGGTTTGAAATTGGGGCGAATTGGCAGCCTGTGAATGAAGTTGTCCTTTCGCTTACAGCCTTTGACAATGAGGTGGAAAATGCAATTGCGAACGTGACCATCGCGCCCAATCTGCGTCAGCGGCAAAACTTGCCAGCCTTGGATGCGAAAGGGATCGAAGGAGCTGCCTCGGTGCGATTTGGCACGGTTAATTTTGATGCATCTCTCGCATACACAGATGCCCAGATTGCAGGGGAGGGTGCAGCCCAAGCGCTCGAAGGCAATCGTCCGCCGCAAACACCAAAGATTTCCGCCTCAGCCACACTCGCTTGGAAACCGGCAGAAGGATGGCGGCTGTCAGGAACGGTTCGTCACATTGGGGCGCAATTCGAAGACGATCAGGAGACCGATCGCTTGCCGCCCGCCACCACCTTCGATCTGTTTGCCCAGGTTCCGATTGCGGGCCAGTTCTCGATTGTCGCGCGGGCGGAGAATGTGTTTGATGAGACCATTGTGACGCGCAATTCTGGTGGCGACATCGACCTTGGCGTGCCGCGAACTTTGTGGCTCGGTGTACGTTTGGGTCTTTGATATTGGGCAGCAATTCGAGCGAAAAATGGCATATGACGCAATAAAATTAAGCTTCGAGCTCGACATGTATGATTATGCTGCGCTGCGGCATAAGATGTTGCATAATTGTTACACCTATTGGACAACCGGTAAGTAGCGCTTGGCATTGTGAAAACCACTGATACTCTCTTCACTTGGAATATCGCATCGGGGAAAATTCCGGGCGGCCCATTGGAGAGGACAATCTATGACACGCAAGTTCGCTGCCTATGCAGCAGGTCTAATGGCCTGCAGCTCGTTTACCGCACCAGTATTTGCCCAAGATAACGACGCTGCCGCACAAGAGGTTGATGACAGTGTCATCATTGTGACGGCAACTCGCCGGGCACAGGATGTGCAGGACATTCCAATCGCCGTGACGGCGATTTCCCCGCAGCAACTCGATAACCAAGGCGTTGACAACATTCAGGAAGTGACCGCCGTTGCAGCGAGCTTCTCCTCCAGCCAAGCTCAGATTGCTTCGGGTTCGGTAGTGCTACGTGTTCGCGGTGTCGGTACGACTTCCAATAATATCGGCTTTGAAAGCGCGGTCGGCATCTTCATCGATGGCGTCTATCAGTCGCGGCCAGGTGTCGCGCTCACCGAATTCGTCGACATTGAACGGGTGGAGGTTCTGCGTGGACCGCAGGGCACGCTCTTTGGTCGCAACACTTCAGCAGGTGCGCTGAACATCACCACCAATCGGCCAGATCTGGACGATTTCAGCGGGTTCGTGAATGCCTCATACGGCAATTTTGATGAAATAAGTTTGCAGGGCGCGGTCAATGTGCCGATCATTCAGGACGCGCTCGCGTTTCGTCTGACTGGCGCATACCGCGAGCGCGACGGCTTCATCACGTTGGTCGACGGCAACGGCAACGCCTTCGATGATTCTAACGATGTTGATCAGTACTTGGTCCGCGCTCAGCTTGGTTTAGAAACTGATAGTGGCCTTCGCGCCCGCATCATCGCCGATTTTGCCAACAGCCAGTCGAGCTGCTGCAGCCCAATTGAACTGTATCAGTCGCCACTGGTAACGAATGGCGTTTATAATGCAGTGGGACTTGGCGCGACGGGGGGTAACGGTCAGCCGACAGTTTCAACCAATCCTTTTGGCCAGGCCACGTTTGAGGACGCATTGAACGATCGTGTTGCTTCGGCAAATTTCGCGCCAATCGCGGATGTCGACAATTACGGATTGAGCGCAGAGATCGAATTTCCGATTTCGGACAGCGCAGATTTGATCTTCATTGGATCCTATCGGAAATTTGAGACCTTCGAGAATTACGATTTCGATTTTACGGCGCTCGACATTTTCAACGTCGATGCTCTGGAACTCGATCTCGAAACTTTCACAGCTGAACTTCGCTTCCAAGGTGAGGCATTTGGCGGCCGTCTAAATTACGTTTTTGGCGCATATTTCTCTGACGAAACGATTGATCAGTCATCTTCCTTCTCACTGGGTGACGATTACGAAGGAAACACCGCCGCACTGTTTGGTGGGCTGGCCGGACCAACTCCGTTCCAATTGTTTACCGGAGTAGACCCAGCGGGCACTTCGAATACGAACCGTTTCCAGCAAGATGCGAAAAGCTATTCCGTGTTCACCAACAACACTTTTGAGGTGACCGAGGGCCTATCGCTCACACTTGGCGCGCGCTATTCATGGGAAGACAAACAGGGCAGCTTCACTCAAACGGCCATCAACAATGATGTATGTCCGGCCACGGTCAGCGCAGTCGCTGGCGGAGGAGTGCCATCCGCTTTGGCTGGTGGCTTGACCGCGCTTGGCTGCTTCGGCTTTACCGCGCCGGCAGATTTTGCGCCATTCACGGGCATTTTCCCGTTCTCAATCTTCCTCCCGCGGACGTTCGACACGACGTTTAATGACGAAGAACTGATCTATACCGTCAATGTCGGATATGAGTTTGCTGCACCAGTGAATGTCTATGCGAGCTTCACGCACGGCTACAAATCGGGCGGGATCAACCTCGATACCACTGCAGCGGTCAACGGTGCTGATCCTGTGTTCGATTCCGAAGAGGTTGATGCATATGAAATTGGCTTGAAAAGCCGGTTGATCGACGGTGCAGTTACTCTGAATATTGCGGCTTTTTATGAAGAGTTCACGAATTTTCAGGTGCTCGAATTCACCGGAACAGCATTTGAAACCTTCAATGTGCCGACAGCTGAATCCAAAGGGGTGGAAATCGAGGCAGTCATCCGTCCAAATGATGAGCTGACCTTCAATATTTCATCGACTATTCTCGATGCAAGTTATCCAAGCGATTGCGCAGGCGATCAAACCGACGTTTTGCAAGTTGCGGCGCTGTGCGGTTTCGATCTGACAAATGCACCGAGTATCGTCGCCATCTTTGGCGGACTTTGGGAGAAGCCAATCAACGCATCGACGGAATTCTTCCTCTCGGGGCAGATCCGACTTGAAGGCGACCAGCGTACTTCTACGCAGGCCTTGGATACGTCAGGGATCAGCAATGGTAGTTTCATTGCCGACAATGGCGGCGTGCAAGGGGCAATTGCTGCGGCAGAACGCATCATCGGTGATATCCAAGACGGGAAGGAGTTCATCAATCTCCGCGCCGGCTTGCGGTTTGCGGACGGTGCCTACTCAATCGAGGGATTTGTGAACAATCTCACCGACAATGTCGTGCGGGGCGTGACGTTCAACACCACGCTGCGCGGAACTGGCGGTTTTGAATCGCGTTCGCGCTCAGCATTCTCGCTGGCACCGCGCACCTACGGCGTGGCACTTCGCGCCAAGTTCTGATCTGATCAGACCAGACACAAAAAAGGGCGGCTCGGGAAACCGGGCCGCCCTTTTGTTTGCGTGCTAAATATGAAGACCGGAGTCTTACATGCCGCGCGCGATCAGCATTTTCATGACTTCGTTTGACCCGCCAAAGATCCGCGTGATGCGGCTGTCGCGGTAGAGTTTCGCAATCGGGTAATCATTGATGTAGCCCGCGCCGCCATGCAGCTGCAGGCATTTATCGACGACTTCGCCTTGCAGCTCGGTCACCCAATATTTCGCCATCGAGGCGGTTGCCACGTCCAGCTCACCCTTGAGCAATTTATCGATGCAATCGTTCACAAAAATGCGTGCCGCTGTACCCTTGGCTTTGAGATCAGCGAGCACGAATTGCGTGTTCTGGAAATCCCAAATTGTCTGACCAAAAGCCTTGCGGTCTTTGACATAGGCGACTGTCGTATCGAGCGCTTTTTCAATGCTCGTCGCTGCGCCCATGGCAATCACAAGGCGTTCTTGCGGAAGCTCACCCATCAGCTGGTAAAATCCTTTGCCTTCGACACCGCCCAGAACATTCTCTCCGGGGATAAAGACATCGTCAAAGAACAGTTCTGACGTGTCAGCAGCATCCATGCCGATCTTGTCGAGTTTTTTGCCGCGCTGGAATCCATCGGCGCCATCTGTTTCGAGCAGCATCAGCGAGATGCCCTTGGCCCGCTCATTAGGGTCAGTCTTTGCGACAACCACGATGAAATCCGCGGTTTGGCCGTTGGAAATATAGGTCTTTGACCCGTTCAAACGATAACCATTGCCATCCTTCAAAGCGGTGGTGGTAATGCTCTGCAAATCTGACCCCACGCCCGGTTCGGTCATCGCAATCGCGCTGACCAATTCTCCGGTGACAAGTTTGGGGAGGTATTTTTTCTTCTGCTCTTCAGTGCCGTGGCGCACCAGATAGGGCAGGATGATGGTGTTGTGCAGGCTAGCTGCAAAGCCATCGACTTCGTGTTTGGATTGCTGGTCCAACACCACCATGTCATGCCGAAAATCGCCGCCATGGCCGCCATATTCTTCGGGAACGGACACGCCGAGCAAGCCAGCTGCTCCCGCTTCGTTCCAGAACTCTCGTTCTACCTGGCCGTCTTCCCGCCATTTTGCGACGCGTTTTTCTGGCGCGTGCTGTTTGTAGAATTTGCCGACTGCATCAGCGAAGATCGCAATTTCTTCTTCTTCCATGAATGCAGGTTGGGGCACGTCGATGACGGGCATGATGATTTCCTCTTTTTATTGATCACGAAAGCTACGTACGGAGGCCCCGATGAGAGGCATCCGAGGTTACAAATTCACTTACCCTTCCAATTGGGCGCGCGTTTCTCGGCAAAAGCAGCTGCCCCCTCGCGGGCGTCTTCGGATACGAAGACCTGTGCGATCAGCTTGCCTTGATTCTTATAACGATCTTCCATCGCCCAACCTCGTGACTCTTTCATCACCTGCTTGGACACACGAACCGCAAGCGGCCCGTTTGCGGCGATCTTCGCGGCGAGCGCCATTGCGCCCTCGATAGCAGGCGCATCAGTCACCGTGTTGATCAGACCCAGCTCATAGGCGCGGGCTGCAGTTATGAATTCTCCGGTAAGCGCCAGTTCCATCGCAATCCGCTCTGGGATCTGATCAGGCAACATCATCACGCCGCCAGCTGCCGCGACAAGGCCGCGTTTTGCCTCGGGAATGCCGAATTTGGCGCCTGAATGCGCGACCACCAGATCGCAAGCAATCATCAGTTCCAGACCGCCAGCCAGCGCATAGCCTTCCACAGCTGCAATAAGCGGTTTGGCAGGTGGAGCTTCCACTACGCCGCCAAAACCGCGACCTTCAACGGTAGGCCGCTCGCCGCGCAAAAAACCTTTAAGATCCATGCCCGAACAGAATGTTCCGCCCGCTCCGGTCAGGATGCCGACACGCAGATCGTCATCGCTATCGAGCCGGTCCATCGCCGCTGCGATACCTTCAGCAGCGGCCTGCGTCATGGCGTTTTTGGCTTCAGGACGGTTGATCGTCACGATCAGAACACCGTCCTCAACTCGGGTCAGGACTTCTTCACTCACTTGGCTCTCTCCTACTGTCTCAGGCAGATTTGATTAGCATTTTAAATAGAAACTCAATTCTTGTGTCAGGAGTGCAGGGGGCTTACGAATACGTCAACCGCAATTTCGATAATCGAGAGGATACATCATGGGCGAAGCTTATATCATCGACGCAGTGCGCACACCGCGAGGCATTGGCAAAGTCGGGAAGGGCTCGCTCGCGCACATGCACCCGCAGCACCTCGCGGCAACATGTCTGAAGGCGATTGCCGAGCGCAACAATCTGGACACCGCCACTGTTGGCGACGTGGTTTGGTCGACTTCGAGCCAAGAAGGAAAGCAGGCTGGCGATTTGGGCCGGATGGCGGCGCTTGATGCAGGCTATGATGTCAGGTCTAGCGGCATGACACTGGACCGCTTTTGTGGCGGCGGCATTACCGCTGTCAATCTGGCGGCAGCGCAAGTCATGAGCGGCATGGAAGACTGCATCGTAGCAGGCGGAACCGAAATGATGAGCATGACCGGCGAAATGGCGAAGGAGCGCATGCAGCTGGGCCAGCCGCCCCGCATCATGGGTAGCCACAATGAACGTCTGGCGAAAGTGCACCCGCAATCTCAGCAAGGCATTTGCGGAGATGCGATTGCGACGATCGAAGGTTTCACCCGCGAAGAGCTTGATATGGTTGCCTTCAAAAGTCAGGAAAACGCCGCCAAAGCGATTGCAGAGGGTCGCTTCGACAAATCGGTCATTCCGGTGGTGGACGATGAGGGCAATGTTGTTCTCGACAAAGAAGAGTTTCCGCGTCCCGGAACCACCATGGAAGTGCTCGGCGGGCTGCCTGCTTCCTTTGAGAAAATGGCCGATATGTCGATGGGCGAAGGTGAGCCGACCTTCCGCGAAATGGTCAATCAGAAATATCCCGATGTCGATATTCAGCACTTCCACGGACCGGGCAATTCCTCGGGCGTGGTCGATGGCGCAGCAGCCGTGCTGGTCTGCTCCAGAGAATATGCGGAGAAAAACGGTCTGAAACCGCGCGCACGCATCGTTGCGACCGCCAATATGGGAGATTGCCCCACATTGATGCTCAACGCGCCGGTGCCTGCTGCGAAGAAGGTTTTGAAAAAGGCGGGCCTGACGGTCGATGATATTGATCTGTTTGAGATCAACGAAGCATTTGCCGTGGTGACTGCGAAATTCATGCGCGACCTCGGGCTTGGTTGGGACAAGGTGAACGTCAATGGCGGCTCAATCGCTTTGGGGCACCCAATTGGCGCAACCGGTTCGATCCTGATCGGCACCATCGTCGATGAGTTGGAGCGGAGCGGGGGACGTTACGGTCTCGTGACAATGTGCGCAGCGGGCGGCATGGCACCGGCGATCATTGTAGAGCGGGTGGACGGCTTCGTTGACTAAAGTGGCTGATAACACGCCCGTTATCATCGGGGTGGGGCAATATTCGGAACATGTCGGCACTCCCGGCTACGAAGCCCTGTCCTATATGGATATTGGCGGGCGTGCCTTGGCAGCTGCGATTGCGGATAGTTCGGCGAGCTCGTCGGTAGCAGATGCTATCGACACGCTCGCCGCGATCCGCGCATTCGAAATGTCGCGCCCGGACCGTGCGCCTCCCTTTGGCGGGTCGGACAATATTCCGCGCAGTTTCGCAAAGCGCGTTGGTGCCGACCCAGCGCGATCAATCCTGTCCACGACCGGTGGGCAATATAACCAAAAATTGGTTGGTGAATTTGCCTCAGATATTGCTGCGGGTCGTAGCCAATGTGCGGCGATTGTCGGGTCAGAGGTGATCTCCACCGTGCTGGCACTGTCGGCAAAGGGCGAAAAGCCCGATTGGTCCGAAGAGGTTGGCGGTGAATTTGAGGATCGCGGCTATGGCTTGGACGGCATGCTGGAACCTGCGCTGTTCGCGCATGGGGCCACGGGCGCGATCCCGCTATACGCCATTGCCGAAAATGCGCGGCGGGCGAAATTGGGCAAGAGCCTAGAGGAATACCGCGCCGATATTGGCGAACTGTTTGCGCCTTTCACAAGGGTCGCCGCTGCTAACCCTCACGCGGCTGCCCCTAAGGAACGCAGCGCGGAGGAACTGGCGACGATCACAGAGCGAAACCGCATTGTGGCTGAACCCTATGCCCGGATGACAGTGGCGCGTGACCAGGTGAACCAAGCCGCGGCAATTATCATCGCCAGCGCTGGTAAGGCGCGCGAACTCGGCATTCCCGAAGATCGCTGGGTGCATATTCACGCCGTGACTTCCGCGACTGAATTGGAGCTTTCAGAGCGACCTGACCTATCCGCCAATCCGGCCTCTATCGCTTCTGTTGAAACCGCTCTCAAAATTGCGGACAAGGGGATGGCCGACATGGCATTCTTGGATTTCTACAGCTGTTTTGCCATCCCCGTCTTCAATCAATGCGACCATTTCGGTCTAGCTCACGATGACCCCCGTGGATTGACGCTCACAGGCGGGCTGCCGTTCTTCGGCGGAGCGGGCAATAATTACTCAGCGCATGCAATTTGCGAGGCAGTGCAACGGGTACGTGATGAGCGTGGCAGCTACGCGCTTGTCGGTGCTAATGGTGGATGGATGAGCAAATATGCGACGGGCATTTATTCCACTGATGCTGCCGATTGGTCTGACAAAGCACGCGTTGCAGAACTGCCTAAGGCCACTGACGCCATCACACGCAGTTCGGAGCCTTTCGATAGTGCGACGGTCGAAAGCTACACAATCAATCACACCAAAAAGGGCAGCGATGCGGTCTTCATTGGACGCTGCGCGGACGGATTGCGGGTGGTCGGCAATGCCGATCTTTCCGACGAACCCACACGCATCGTATTTGAAGGCGGTCAGCCGTTCGGAGTAAAACTGACGGTCACACGCGATGAGCGCGGGCGCAATATCGGGCGGGTCGCCTAGATCAGTCCTTTTTTGGCGGGGCTGCGGCCAAGAAATCTGGCCCATCGAAAGCTTCCGGTGCAGCAATTTCGGTGATCGGATCATCGCGGTCGTCGAATTCGGTCTTGAGCGCGCGGCTCATCACAGCGTGCATTGCATACATGCAGGTGATGTAGGTCAGCTCGAGGATTTCCTCGTCTGAAAACTCTGTCTTTAGCGCATCAAACAAGGCATCTGGAACACGGCCCGAATGTGTCACCAAGCGATCAGCATAGGCCAGAACCAACCGTTCGCGCGCATCAAAGCAGGTCGCGGTTTGCCATGTCGGGATAGCTTCGATTTTTTCCTCGCTGACCGAAAGACCGCGCAGACTTTTACAATGCTGCGAAAACACAAATTGGCTGCCGGTGGCCCAGCCTGCCCATGTTTGACCCAATTCGCGCAAGATCGGGTCAAGCTTACGATCTTCGCTGCGATAATAGGCGAAACCTTGCGCTGCGTGTTTGAGCGTTGCGGGCGAATTGGCAAAAACCGTCCACCAATCGCCTGGCGTTCCCGTCGCGGTACCCGGCTCAGCAACCGGATCACGCGAGCCGAACAGCATCGCATACAGCGGCAAGGCAACTTTCTCATCCGCTTCGGATTTGGGAACTTCTCTGAGACGCGGCATGATCAATTCGCCCCTTTTAACGTCTTGGCTGTCAATGTCGTAGATGGACCCGCAGTAGCGGGTTCATGCGCGATGTCTTCCGGCCCAAACTCCCGCGTGGTCGCTGCGAATTCAAGCATGATGCCATTGGGATCGGTGAAATAAACAGAGCGCACAAACACCCCGTCATGCATTTTGGCAGCATAGCCTTGCGGGCTGTCGTCATGGTTGAACACCGCTGGCGTCAGCTCGACACCGGCTGCCTGCAACCGTTCTATGGCCGCTTCCAATTCGATTTCTGCCATATCGAAAGCCAGATGATTCATTGAGCCCACCGCGGTCTTCGCGTCGAAAGGAAATTTCTTTACCGATGCGATGCCGGGCGCAGCAGGTGGGCCATCTTCCCACCAGAAAAACGCCACGCTGTTGCCATTGCCGCAATCAAAGAAGAAATGCTGGCCCCCGTCAGGCAATTGCACCGTTTTGAATAGCGGCATCTGCAGTATCTCGGTGTAGAAATGGACCGTCTCCTTCATGTCGCGGCAGACAAGCGCGATATGATTGATGCCGTTTGTTTTGATCATCACAATCTCCCTGACAGCAAGCATGCCCGCGATGCGGGACGGATGCAATTTTGCGAGGGCTTTGTTTTGGCAAACAGCCCTTTGACAAACGTGCCCGAATTGCGTATTTAGTTTCAAACGTAACTAAATTGAAACAAAGAGCGCTAACCCATGACAGTTCACACTCCGCTGCATCCCGGTGACCTTTTCGAAAACCCTGCAGGTCTCGACGGCTTTGAGTTTGTAGAATTCTGCGCCCCGAAAAAGGCGTGTTGGAACCCGTTTTCGAAGCCATGGGCTTCACATTGGTTGCAAAGCACCGCAGCAAAGATGTGCATTTGTGGCGTCAGGGCGGCATTAATTTGATCGCCAATTATGAGCCGCGCAGTGCCGCTTGGTTCTTCGCCCGCGAGCATGGCCCTTCGGCCTGCGGCATGGCATTCCGCGTCCGCGATGCAGTCAAAGCCTACGACCATTTGCTGGCTCAAGGTGCAGAACCGGTTGCGAACGAGCCCGGCGCAATGGAACTGCGCATCCCCGCGATCCGCGGCATTGGCGGCGCGATCCTCTATTTGGTCGATCGTTATGCCGGAGCGGAGGATAAAAGCCTCACCATCTACGACATCGATTTCGATTATCTGCCAAACGTCGATCCTTACCCAGAAGGCGCGGGCTTTCACACGATCGATCACCTCACCCATAATGTTTACACCGGTCGCATGAAATATTGGGCCGAATATTATGAGAGCCTCTTCAACTTCCGCGAAATCCGTTTCTTCGATATCAAGGGTGAATATACCGGCCTCACATCTCAGGCACTGACCGCGCCGGATGGAAAGATCCGCATTCCGCTCAACGAAGAAGGTGAAGGCGGCAAAGGCCAGATCGAAGAATTCCTGCGCGATTTTAACGGCGAAGGCATTCAGCACATTGCTCTGATTTGTGATGATCTCGTATCGTGCTGGGACCGGCTTAAGGGTTACGGCGTACCGTTCATGACCGCACCGCCCGAAACCTACTACCAGATGCTCGATGAGCGTCTGCCGGGCCACGGTGAGAATGCTGATGAGCTGAAAATGCGCGGTATCTTGCTTGATGGCACAATTGAAAATGGCCAACCGCGCCTGCTGCTACAAATTTTTGCAGAAGCGCAAGTCGGCCCGGTCTTCTTTGAATTCATTCAACGCAAAGGCGATGACGGATTTGGCGAAGGCAATTTCAAGGCTCTGTTCGAAAGCATCGAGCGCGATCAGGTCGCGCGCGGCGTGCTGGACGGCAAGACCAAAGGACCCGCGCAATGAGCCATCCTGTAAAGCTGGGCGGGGTTCACCACGCCGCCTATCGTTGCAAAGATGCGAAAGAAACGGTTGAATGGTATGGCCGAGTGCTCGGCATGGACTACACCACTGCCTTTGCTGAGGATCACGTCCCATCGACCGGCGAATACGACCCTTACATGCACGTATTCCTCGATGCCGGAAATGGCAATATTCTGGCGTTCTTCGAACTCCCCAATCAACCCGAAATGGGCCGTGACGAAAACACACCTGCCTGGGTTCAGCATCTGGCCCTTGCGTGCGCCCGATGAGGCGGCGCTTCTGGCAGCCAAAGCGCATATCGAAGCGCAGGGCATCGACGTGCTTGGTCCCACGCATCACGGTATCTTCAAGTCGATCTATTTCTTCGACCCCAATGGTCACCGCGTGGAACTGGCAGCGGATATTGGGACCGAGGAGCAATATGCCGAATTGAAGCGCGTTGCTCCAATAATGCTCGACGAATGGAGCGAGACCAAGAAGGCTCCGCGCCATGCCGATTGGCTACACGAGATCGCGCGCGAAGAGCACGCCAAGGGCTGAACCGCAGCGCGGAAAATTCTAAGAATCGGCCAGTTAGAAGATAAAAAAGGGGCGCGGAGGGTAAATCCTCCGCGCCCCTTTTTGTTTCAGGCGTTAGCCCGATCCAGATCAGAACTGGCCGGAAACGCCTAGGAAGAGGAACCGACCACGCGGACCGACCGGACGGGCGAGGTTACCGAGGAATGGCTCTCGGTCTGTTAGGTTATTTATTCCGCCAAAGATCTGGATGTCGTCGGTCGCTTCGTAGCTGACACTGAGTCATGTTCAAAGCGCTGCCAGTGTGAAGCTGAGAAGGATCAGCGAGGTTGAAGTTCTGGGTTTCAACAACTGCCCCGTCTACAATCTCGACTACGTTGAGTGCAGCATTGGAGAATTGCAAAGTCGAATCTTCGAAACGGCTCCTCCAACCAAGGTTCCATCGATCAAAGTCCCAATTTACACCGAAATTAACGATCCATTCAGGAACACCAATGACGCCGAGAAGGTTGCTGTTGTTCGCTTGGTCAAGGATTTGCGCTGCCTGCTGAAGCGGATCGTCGATGCTTGCAATGGTCTGTTGGATCACGGGATCGCTTTCCGTGAAGCGTTCGATGAAGTGAGTACCTGCCGCGCGCAGATGGAACTTACCCCAATTGCCACTACCGAATGGCGCATCGAAGGTATAACGCGATTCAAAATCGATACCGCGGGCCTTCAGGAAGGCGAGGTTGATGTTACCAGACCGGAAACCGGAGATAGCGCCGCCATTATTTGGATTGCGGTCAATTGCATCGCAGAACTGGTTGTCAGTGGTGGAAGGTCAACACAAGCTGCAGCGATTGCGGCGCCGGTAAGACTGCCAACAGCATCTTCAATCTCGATGTCATAGTAATCGACGATCACTACAAGATTATCGATAGCACCACCCAAAATTCCGCGCGGCTCGAAAATTGCGCCAATGGTGAAGCTGTCTGAGGTTTCTTCGGTCAGAGTCCGGGTTGCCACCGGTTGTACCTGTCACGAAGGCTGTGAGGAAGTTGGCGGAGTCGAACCCAGCAGCCACAAATTCGCGACAGTTCGTGACGGTTGCGGTACCGTCATTGATCTAGTCTTCATCGCACGGATCTTGATCAACACCGATAGTCGCAGCGCTTTGCGGAGCAAATAGCTCTCCGATGTTTGGAGCGCGAATGGCCCGCGATAATGTACCGCGGAAGGTCAGCCAATCAACTGGGCTATACGCCCACCAAACGAATAAGTTTCTGTTTTTCCGATCGTGTTGTAATCGGAAATGCGGCCTGACGCCTCACTTCGAGCTTTTCAATAAACGGCATATCTCCAAGGAGCGGCAAGACGAACTTCACCGAATCGTTCGTAAACCTGATACCCTTACCATTTGTTGGCGAAGCGAAGATGGGCACGGAGTTGTTCGTGACCACATTACCCTCAATCGTCAAGAAGTTTGCGCGTGAATTGCGACTAATCGCGGCGATATTCGAAACCGGCAGCAAAGCCAATCGGTCCGGCGGGCAAGTTCGAACAAATGCTCTGTATCGCCGGAAAGAATAGCTAGGAACTGCTGTTGCTCGATCACCGTGTTCTGCTTGAGGTCAACAAAAGCAAAATGCGGCCAGCACCTTGAATATTACCCAAAATATTCACGGGCGCACAGGTACCGTCGCCGATCTGGAAGGTGACTGGACGTGTCTGACCGCTTACGTCAACTCCATTGATCTGACTTTATCATCTGACAAAGATTGGAGGGCCACCAACGAAGAATCGGAGCGTTTGAAGGCGAAGGCAGACCGGTCACTTCCGAACGGCAGACAATGTCACCAACTTGGGCAGAACCCGGGTTGATCTCGACATCTTGACCGGCACGGACAGCGTTGAGTGTTCCTGAACCGTTTTCGAAGTCGAAGATCGGATCCGTGCCGTCAATTATCAGCTGTGAGTGCAACAGCGTCAAACGCCGTGAAGTACCGATCGTTGAGGCGTTGGTTGCGCCTGTATCGTCCACTTCAGTGCGCCCACAGGCGTACGATACTTCAAAGGTGACATTGCTTTCCGGCGCTTCCCAGCGAAGTCCACCCGTTGCACGGATTGTCGTGCGTTCTACATCTGTTCCGCTGTCAGTATCGGAGGCGACGTTGTCCCGTGCGATGCCAGCAATGAAGCCCCACGTAGGTATCTGAGCCTGAAGTCGGCCGGAATGAATGGATTATCAGCTGCGAGGAAAAGATCGTCAGCAAACGGAATGCCAGCGATATCACAGGTTTCGACATATGCGAACTTTGCGTCGGCAAAGACTGTGATGTCGTTGGTGATTTCATAATCAAATGCCAGCCGCCGCAACAACACGGGTTTGCTCCGGAATGAGGGTCAGTAGGTGCAGTATTGATCGGAAAATACCGTCACCGCCGATGGCATTGAACGCACCGGTCGAGATACCCGGATTGTATGCTCGCAACTGACCTGTCGCAGGGTCAAGAATCTGCAAGATCGGAATATTGGTTCCCGGAAAATCGGAACAGTATCGGTCGCCGGATTAAAGTTCGTGGCAACCTCTGGGCCAAATGCCAGCCGACCGAATGGGAAACCGCCAATGGCGATAATACCCACAGCGCTGGAAACCGGGAGTGTACGATTCCGGATAAACGCGTTTTCTGCGTTGGATCAAGTCCAAGAGCCGTGCTCAGAAATTGGTTGCTTTGTCCGAGTTGGAAAGAGTTTGGCCCCGCAGCAAAGTCACGGTCACCGTTAAGAATCGATGTGTTGTGCGAATATTCAACTGAAAAGACAACGCTACCGCGACCATCGTCGAAGGTGCCGCCGCCAGCGATTGAGCCGAAGAATTCTTCTGCGTCGCCTTTGTCGCTGATGCCGGTTTGAAACCGGTATTCAAGCCCATCGAAATCACGTCCGGTGCGGGTTACGTAGTTCACGACACCCGAAACAGCGTCAGCACCATAAACGGCTGATGCACCACCGGTGAGAACTTGCAACTCTTTTGACGAGCGCTGTCGGGATGGAGCCCACATCGACAGTTGCTGTTCCAGCAATGCCCGGCACGTGGCGACGACCATCTTGAAGAACGAGAGTTCGGTTGGCACCGAGTTGACGGAGGTTCGAGCGTGCTGGCACCAGTAATTGCAAAGCCTTGCGCACTATCGAGCGTTGGCGGGATCCGAACCCTGCAGGGCCGGAATTTCACGCAACGTTTGCGAGATATCAATTTCACCTGCATTTCTGAAGTGTTCAGCGGTCAAGACCTGAACCGGACTGGCGATGACGTGGTCGCAATCGGTTGCGATGCGCGAACCGGTAACAACGATTGCGGTTCTCCTCCTCAGTCGGGGAGTTTCCCCGTGACGAGGCGCCAGCGATCTGCGCATTCACTGCAAACGGCATTGTACTGGCGGCTGCAAGCAGGAGCGCTTGACCGGAAATTTTGAGAGGTTGCATGGAAGGTTCCCTGTGAGCATCTCGGTTGTTGTGCGGTGCAACAAGTTCCCCAGACTGGGTGCGAGTGTCAAGCATACCAAAGTCGCAAACATTGAAAACAGGTTGCATTGTGATAATTTTGTTACGCTCAGGCGGGTAATCTTGGTCTTTAATTGATAATGCTGTTTCCGTTACAAGGCCTGGCTGCGATGCAGCAAAGCGAATTTCCATCTCTAGCCCGCTTGACCGATCCCCCGCTTTGCCCGAACTATCTAGGAAAGCTCTTTCTTCAAAACGCGCAATCAGGAACATTTGAATGAAGCATGACATCATGTGCCGCCTCGCAGTGATGCTGACGGTATTCTGCGGAGGAATCGCGGCTTTGACCGCTCCGGCTGGCGCGCAATCGTTCCTTGATGCCGAGTTCGATCCTGCCATCCCAACTTTGACCCAAACAGTCGGGCATGCTCCGGGAGAGCGAATTACATCAACCGATGAGACGGACCGATATCTGCGCGCTTTGGTGGCGGCGGCACCTGACAGGGTGCGGATGATCAAATATGCAGAAAGTTGGGAGGGCCGACCGCTCCATTACCTTATCCTGACTTCGCCGCAGAATATGGCGCGGCTGGATGCGGTGCAGGCGGATCTAGCCACAATTGCAGCCGGTAGAGTTGGGAATGGCAGCGCGTTGCCGGTGACGTGGCTGGCTTATGGTGTCCACGGCAATGAAATTGCGTCCACTGATGCAGCATTGATGATGGCTTACCATCTGCTTGCGGCGCGCGGCGATGCGCGAGCCCAGCAAATCCTCAGCGAAAGCATTGTGGTGCTTGATCCGATGCAAAACCCAGATGGACGCGCGCGCTTTGTCAACAATTTCCGCGGATCGGTTGGCATTGAACCTGCTGGCGACCGCCAAGCTGCCGAACATGATGAAACGTGGCCCAGTGGCCGGGTGAACCACTATATGTTCGACCTCAACCGTGACTGGTTCACGCTGAGCCAACCTGAGACACGCGGCAAAGTCGCGGCGATCCGCGAATGGAATCCGGTCGTGATGGTGGATGTGCACGAAATGGGCGGGGATGAGACATACTTCTTCTCTCCCGCAGCGCAGCCAATTAATCCCAACATCACAGCTGCTCAGCAACGTGCCTATACGATTATTGGCCGCAACAATGCGTCTTATTTCGATTCAATCGGTGAGCCTTATTTTACGCGCGAAGTCTATGACCTGTTTTATCCCGGTTATGGCGACACATGGAACACGCATCAGGGTGCAATCGGCAGCACCTATGAGCAAGGCTCTGCGCGTGGGTTGGTGTTTGAACGGCGCGATGGAACGGAGCTGACCTATGCCGATGGGGTGCGCAATCACTTCATTGCCAGCTTTTCGACAGCAGAGGCCGTGGCGCAAAATGCAGACCGATTTCTAAGTGATTTTGCATCTTATCGCGCCGATGGAGCCAATGGCGTCGCCGGGCGCGGAGCCTATCTTATCGATTTGGCGTCACGCCGCTGGAACGCGGAAAGCCTAGGGCGCCGATTGTCAGCGCAGGGCATCGTAGTGCGCCGCCAGTCTGGTCCAGCCACCGCTTGTGGACGCTCTTATCCGCAAGGCTATATCGCAATCCCTCAGGCACAGCCTGCCGCACGGTTGGTACGCAGCCTGCTTGATCGCGACACAGCGTTGCCCGCAGATTTTGTTCGTGAACAAGAGCGCCGCCGCTCTGACGATTTGCCGCATGAATTGTATGATGTGACTGCGTGGTCAGTTGGCCTGATGTCCGGTGTCGATGTCAACCTTTGCGCCAGCGCGGTCGCAGGCGAAGCTCTTTCAGGGGACACACCGATTGCTCCTTTGCCGCAAGGTTCAGGCGATTTCGCTGTTGCTGTTCCGTGGACCGATAGCGGTCAGGTGCGGCTGGTGACGCTCGCCCTGCGCGAAGGGTTAGAGGGACGCACCACGGATGAAGCTTTCACCAAAGACGGCCGTGTATTTCCGCGCGGCACAGTGCTGTTTCCTGCTGGCACCAATTCGCCAGAGCATATGGCGCGGCTCAGCACTCTGGCGCGCGAGATTGGTGCAGAAACGGTTGCGATGGATTCCAGCTGGGTAGAAGACGGACCTAACCTTGGCAGCGAAGCGTTTGCACGGCTTACGCTGCCCAAGGTAGCGATGGCGTGGGATGAAGGCATTTCGCAGCTGAGCGCAGGCGCAATGCGCTATGTATTGGAACGGCGGCTGGGTCTCCCAGTGGTTCCAATCCGCACGAACAGGTTTGGGGGCGCTGATCTATCCGACTATGATGTCCTGATTGTGCCTGAAGGATCGCCGGGCCGCGATATGGGACAGGCCGGACTGGCGACAGTCCGCGCCTTTGTCGAGCGCGGCGGAGTGTTGGTGACAGTAGGCAGCAGCCTCACCACCTTTGCCAGCGGCGATGATCCGCTGATCGCGGTGCAGCGGGAGGCAGCATTGGGCCGCGAACCCGGCGGCGATGACGAAGAGTCAGCGTCGCTATCCGAGGGGCGTGAATTTGGTAGCGAGGAAGAATACCGAGCTGCCATCGCCGATCAAAGCGCTCTACCCGACACGCTTCCTGGCGCGCTGGTGAACACAGTGGCTGACAAGGAACACTTCCTTTCTGCAGGTTATGATGACGGTGCGGTGGTTCTGGCCACAGGATCGCAGATATTCACTCCGCTGGACCGGGCTCAAGGCACCAATGTGATGCGCTTCGAAAGCGCCGATGCGCTGGTCGCCAGCGGATATGTTTGGGATGAAAACCGGCGGCAACTGGCGTTCAAACCCTATCTGATGGCGCAGCCTACCGGGCGCGGATTGACGATTGCCTTTGCGCATGACCCCGCGACGCGCGCCTATCTTGATGGGTTGGACCTGCTGATCGCCAATGCGGTTCTGGTCGCGCCTTCGCGGGTGCGCTGATCCAATCAGGAGATACCGCCGTTAGTCGGCGACGTCGCGCGGTTTGCAGGCCGCCACCGGTTTAGTGCTTTACATTGCCAACACACCTCCATAGCTTAAGGGCAATTAGGAGGGACCAGTTTCATGCTCGAGTTGCGCAATGTCAGTCATGTCTATTCGAACGGCGTTCACGCGCTAGACGATGTCAGCTTGCAAATTCCCAAGGGGATGTTTGGCTTGCTGGGCCCCAATGGCGCGGGCAAATCGACATTGATGCGCACGGTAGCGACGTTGCAAACGCCTACTAGTGGCCAGATCACTTTTGACGGGATCGATATCCTCTCCGACCCAGAGGCGCTGCGCAAACGGCTTGGCTATTTGCCGCAAGATTTCGGCGTTTACCCGCGCGTATCCGCCTATGATATGCTTGACCATATGGCGGTCCTGAAAGGGATCGCGTCAAAGTCTGCGCGTAAGGAGACTGTCGAGACGCTGCTGTCCCAGGTCAATTTGTGGGATGTGCGCAAGAAAGCGATTGCGGGCTTTTCCGGCGGGATGCGGCAGCGCTTTGGAATTGCTCAGGCGCTGATTGGCAATCCTGATCTGATTATCGTTGACGAACCTACCGCTGGACTCGATCCAGAAGAGCGTAATCGTTTCCTCAACCTGCTCGCTGAAATTGGTGAGAATGTGGTTGTTATCCTATCCACTCACATCGTTGAGGATGTTGCCGATTTGTGTCCATCTATGGCGGTGCTCGTCGATGGATCCATAAAGCTTCAAGGTCCGCCCCATGAGCTGATGCAGAAAGCAAAAGGGACAGTTTGGGCTAAGACGATCGAGCGCGGCGAGATTGAGGCATATCGTAAAATGTACGAGGTGATCTCGACCCGATTGTTCGCAGGCAATACTATCATACACATTCTGTCGGACACTGATCCGGGCGATGGGTTCGCGAATGTCGACGGCGGGCTTGAGGATGTTTATTTCTCCACTCTCACCGCTGCTCGGCGTCTCTGAACACGGCGCAGATCCTGTCGTCGTTGCAGCCTGAAGCGGGAGAAACGGCATGTTCGGACAAATCGCGCTTTTTGAGCTGCGTTACCAATTGCGCAACCCGGTGTTCTGGGTCGCAACAATCCTGTTTTTCCTGCTTACATTCGGAGCAGCCGTTAGTGAGAGCATCACCATTGGCGGCGGCGGCAATGTGCACGTCAACAGTCCCACGGCGATCTTGCAAACCCAGCAGATTTTGACGCTGTTTTATATGTTTATCACCACCGCTTTTGTCGCGAATGTCGTGGTCCGTGATGAGGAAAGCGGTTTTGGGCCGATGGTCCGATCAACTCAGGTGAGCAAATCTGCCTATCTGTTTGGCCGGTTCACCGGAGCTTCTCTGGCTGCGGTGCTCGCGTTTGTAGTGGTTCCTCTGGCAATCTGGATCGGGTCGCTCATGCCGGGGATTGATCCTGAAACACTGGGGCCAAACGATTTTTCGCACTATGCGCTGAGTTTCCTGCTCTACGCTGCGCCCAACATCCTGCTGACCAGTGCGCTGTTCTTTGCGGTGGCCACGATCACGCGATCAATGATGTATTCCTATGTCGCGTTGGTGGCCTTTCTGGTGCTCTATTTCGTGCTGATCGCTATGGTCGCGCAAGAGCCGGCAATGCGCGAGTTTGCCGGGCTGGTGGAGCCATTTGGCTTAAGCGCCGTGGCGAATGAGACGCGGTACTGGACCGTAGCTGAATCAAACACACAATTGCCCGCATTTGCCGGTTCGATCCTGTTTAATCGCCTCATCATATTGGTTGCCGCGATTGCTGCGCTCGCGCTGGCGTATTGGCGATTTTCTTTCGCGGAAAAAGGCGTGTCGAGCCGCAAAGCAAAACAGATGGAGCGCAAAAGCCAGCGGCTGGCGAAGTCGGAACCCCGCATTGTCGCCAGACTTCCTGATGTGGCCCCTGAAAAAGCAGGCTGGGCTCGGCTGCTTACCACAACGAAGTTCGAAATCTTGCAGGTTGTACGCAGCCCGGCGTTCTTCGTGCTGCTGTTGGTGGGACTGTTCAACAGTTTTGCTTCGCTGATGTTTCAGACTGATGACTATGGCACGCCATCCGTGCCCGCGACATTCTCACTGATTGATCTGCTGCGCGGCACGTTCGGCATCATCCCCGTGATTATCGCGATTTATTATGCAGGTGAGCTGGTCTGGCGCGACCGTGACCGTAAATTCCATGAAGTGGTCGACAGCACATCGCTACCCGGATGGGCCTACATGGTGCCCAAGACGATTGCTGTGACGTTTGTTCTGTTCACGACGCTGCTTATTTCGGTCTTGGCGGCGATGGTCGTCCAGATGATCCGCGGGTATTTCAATTTCGAGATCGAAAATTACTTCGCTTGGTACGTCGTACCCGCCACAGCGGATATTCTGTTGATCGCGATCTTGGCCGTGTTTGTTCAGGCATTGAGCCCGAACAAATATATCGGTTGGGGCGTGATGGTGCTGTATATCGTAGGCACGATCACCTTTAGCACTCTTGGGCTGGATCATCCGCTGCTGCTCTATGGCAGCACTGGTGTCGGACCGGTATCTGATATGAACGGTGACAATGTCGCAGGGGCTTTGAGCTGGTGGCTGCGCCTATATTGGGGCGGTGTGGCGCTGCTGCTCGCGGTGCTCGCTCACTTGCTGTGGCGGCGCGGGACAGAAACCCGGCTGATGCCCCGGCTCAAGCAATTGCCCCGCCGGATGAAATCGGGCGCAGGCGCTCTCGGCCTTGCAGGCATTGCGACCACTGTGTTGACGGGCGTGTTCCTCTACAATCAGATGAATGTCGAGAACACCTATCGCAATCAGGATGACCGCGAGATGCTGCTTGCCGATTACGAGAAACAGTACCTGCAATATGCCTCGCTGAAACAGCCATCAGTGACCGATGTGAATATGACCGTGGATATCTATCCTGATGAACGCAGGATGGAGGCAAGCGGCACCTATCAGCTGATCAATGACACTGGCGCGCCTGTGGAAACGCTGCACGTCCGGCTGAATGATCCGAGCACTGAGCTTTTGAGTGTCTCTATTCCTGGCGCCTCTCTGGAAAAAGATGATGAGACATTCCAGCACCGCATATATCGCTTGGCTGAGCCTCTTGCACCGGACGCGGTGACCACTGTCAGTTTTGCGACCCAGCGCTGGCATAAGGCGCTTATGACGACCGGCTATGGCACCCGGCTTGTCGAAAACGGTACCTTTATGAACAACAGCGAATTCGCGGTGCAGATCGGGATGGATCGCGGCGGGTTGCTAACCGACCGCGCGACCCGGCGGCGTTATGGGCTGGAGCCCGAACTGCGTCTGCCTAAGCTCGAAGATGCAAGCGCGCGCGAGCGCAATTATGTCGGCAATGTCGATTGGGTAAATTCGGACATTACTGTCAGCACGTCCGCCGATCAGGTGCCAATCGCTCCGGGCTCTAAAGTGTCAGATGAAATACGCGGTGATCGCCGCATTGCCCGGTTCCGTTCGACTGCGCCGATATTGGCGTTTTTCTCGGTCCAGTCGGCGGATTACGAGATCGAAACACGCGAAGCAGGCGGGGTAGAACTGCAAGTCTATTATGACGAAAAGCATCCCTACAATGTCGAACGGATGCTCGATGCGATGGAAACGTCACTAGGCTATTATCGTGCGAATTTCGGACCGTATCAGTTCGACTATGCTCGTGTGATTGAATTCCCCGGCTATGCCAGTTTCGCGCAAGCCTTTGCAGGAACGATGCCCTATTCTGAGAGCATTGGCTTCCTAGCGAATGTCGCGGATGAAGGGGATATTGATTACGTCACATATGTTACCGCGCATGAGGTCGGGCACCAATATTGGGCGCACCAGCTTAGTCAGTGCAGAACAGCAAGGCGGCAGGTTGTTCGTCGAAACTATGGCGCAATATTCCGCGCTGATGGTGATGAAACAAATCTATGGCGAGGATCAAATTCGCCGTTTCTTGAAGTTCGAGCTCGACAGTTATCTGCGAGCGCGCGGGAGTGAGGCGATTGAGGAATTGCCTTTGGAGCGGGTCGAGAACCAAGGGTATATTCATTACCGCAAAGGCGCGGTGGTGATGTATCTGTTGCAGGACCGATTGGGCGAAGACCGCGTTAACGAAATGCTGCGCGGTTTGCTGAACCGATACCGGTTCAAGAGCCAACCTTACGCAGGTTCTACCGATCTGGTCGAGGGATTCATGTCACTGGCACGCGATGATGCAGAACGCAATTTGGTGCGTGATCTGCTGCAACGTATCACGCTTTATGATCTAAAGGCTGAAAAGGCATCTGTGCGCGAGCTTGATAACGGACGGTTTGAGACAACCTTCACCCTCGCGGCGGCGAAATTCTATGCCAATGGGGAAGGTGAGGAAACCGAAGCCGATTTGCGCGATCAGATAGAGATCGGCCTGTTCACAGAGCGCCCCGGAGACGGCGCATTCGCAGGCGAGAATGTGATTATTGTTGAACGCCGCCCTATCCGTTCAGGTGAACAGACAATCACTGTGACAACTGACCGACGCCCTAAATGGGTGGGAATTGATCCCTACAACAAATATATCGATCGCAATTCGGATGATAATCTGACGGAGCCCGATTGATGGGAGCCCGCTGCAACGCAGGACTCGGTCAAACGGGAACCTGCGCGCAGCAGACACGTGAACGTCCTTTTGGTCCGCCACCTTTTTTGCTTTTGTTGAGGTCGGCGCAGTTTTAGCAGATGGATCTGGCTAGGAAATCGTCACAATCCCAGCAGTAAGCCCGGAAATAATTGCCAGAGGCATGGCACGATGAAGTCGATCGATCGGATCATACTCTAAACGTCCGCAAAACTGACTACTGGTCTGCAGCCGGGTGATCTTGCTGTCGGGTCACCGACCGGCTTTACAATGTTACCTACGATGTTTGGTTTTCAGAAGTTTAACTGCAGCGATTGCCCCACCGGCCAAATTTGCCGGGGAGCAATCGCGCAGCATAACGTTGGTCTAGCGAACGATGTCCATTTCGGCGATCAAGGCATCGGCCCCGTCCACCTTGTCCATCACCCACAGCATATAACGTGTGTCGACATGGATCGTCCGTGTTGTACGCGGGTCGAAATCCCAATCCGAATTGACGCTTTCAAAAGTGCCGTCGAACAGCAATCCGACCAGTTCGGCGCGCGAATTGAGCGTTGCCGATCCGCTGTTGCCGCCAGTGCTGTCGAGGTCACTGAGGAAGTTCACTGGCACTGAACCGATGCTGTCCAAAGCATAAGAACCATAATCACGCGCTTCGATCAGATCGAGCATTGCCTGGGGCGAATTGAATGGGTCTTCGCCGGTGTCTTTATCAGTGATACCTTCGAGCGTGGTGAAAGGCAGATAGGCCATCCCATCGCGCGGTGAACCGCCCAGAACGCTGCCAAAGGTCACGCGCAGAGTGCTGTTTGCATCGGGATAGGTCAGGCGACCTTCTTCGCGCTGCCAAGCGGTGATCGCCTCCATATAGGCTGGTCGCAGGGCAAGCGAACGGCCTGCGCGTTCTTCGCCTTGCTCCTCCAATTCGCGGTCATAATCATACATTGCCACGGCAAGCTGGATGAAGGGATCTTCGCTACCCTCGAAATCGGAAGGGCTTGATTCCATTAATGACAGCCGATTTTCGGCGTTACCCAGCATTGTCCCAGCGTAAAAACGGTCGATCAGACCGGGCAGTTCATCCGCGCTGGTGCTGGCAGTCAGCCTCAGCGCTGCATCAAATGCCGGCACACGCTCAGCCGCAGGCTGCGCGATATAGCCGGTCAGGAACAGAACCCACTGCGCCTTATCAACGGCTGGATCGTAGCGCCGATCCAGAGCTTGAAGCCCCTGCTGGAAGAAGGTCATGTCGCGTTCTTGGTAGCCGGGCTCACGCTCAGCATCGGGCAATTCGCGTTCTTTTGAAAGGCGGTAAAGACGCCGCGCGGCAGAGAACAGCGAAGGGCGCGTAACATTGCCGTACCAGAAATTGGTGCGGGCGGCTTGCGCGCTTTCCTCGGATAATTGTGCCAGTGCGGCGATCGCCTCGCCATAAGATGCGCGCGATGCGTCTGCGGCGATCCACTCGCCCAAAGCTGCCTCTCGCTCTCTACGGCGGTCAACCAGACCGACCCGGCGGGCACCTTCGATTTGACCGCGCAGATTCTTTTCAAAATTGTTGAGCCCAGCCAGAAGAGATTCGTATTTCACGCGGGCGTCGGAACCATCCGGCGCCGCTGTTTCGATTGTGTCGATCCACTCGTTAAGCAGCACTTCGAATGTGGGATAGGTCCAGTTGAACGTATTCTCGACCTCAGCCAGCAAAGTGTAACGGCTGGTCGATCCAGGATAGCCAGCGGCCATGACGAAATCGCCATCGTCCAGCCCTGCTGCACTGACTTTCAAATGATGTTCGGGCGCGTAGGGAACATTGTCCTCGCTATAGTCAGCCGCCGATCCGTCGGGCGCGACATAGGCGCGGTAGAACGCGAAATCGCCGGTGTGGCGCGGCCACTGCCAGTTATCGATATCGCCGCCATATTTGCCGATTGAATCCGCAGGCGCATAAACCAGCCGAACATCACGCACTTCCAGGCTTTTGACCAATTTGTATTGGGCACCGCCATAAAAGCTCGCGACCTGGCAGCGAAAACCGGCATCGAGCTCGCATTCTGCGGTGATGTCCTTGCTGCGCTGTTCAATGGCGGCATAGCGATCAATCGGGGCGAGCGCTTCGGTTCCTGCGCGCATCCGGTCCGTTACATCGGTCACCTGCGTTGTCACATAGATGCGCGATCCCGGTGCAGCCGGCAATTCGCCCGCCAATTCATCGGCGAGGAAGCCATCGACCAGATAGTTGTTTTCGGCGGTCGAATTGTACTGAACCGATCCGCGTGCGCAGTGGTGGTTTGTGACCACCAGCCCTTGCGGTGAAACAAAGCTGGCCGAACAACCGCCCAGCGAGACGACAGCGCCCATTGGAAAACCGGTAAGGTCCGCCAGCGCTTCGGGCGCGATTTCCAGCCCTGCTTCTTCGAGTTCGGCGCTGATATCTTGCAACTGGTCAGGCGTGAACATGCCTTCTTTGGCGGCCAAAGGCGCGGAAATGGCAGATGTCCCAAGCAACAGGCCAAGCGAAAGAAGCGAGAATTTTTTCATGATCGATCTTCTAGATTGGGCGCGGCACTTTGAATTGCTGCGCAGTTTTGGATGTGGTGATTCCTAGTGAGGCGAAGGCCTAGAAGGTTTGTCTGTTGATCGCAATCGGAACGCATGATGACGCTGTTAAGCCGCCATTCGGCCAATGGTTCCGCCAACCTGTCAAACAGTCCACGGACCGGTGATCGCGAGCGTTCGTGTCGGCGCATAAGCGTTCACAAAAAACCATTTACCATCTGGTGAGAAACATCCGCCCGCCAGTTCGGTCTGCATCCGCAATCGCGCAAAATCATACGGGCGGCCATCGGGTGTAATTCCGCGCACGTGGTTATCCACGACCTCGGTATATTGGTCTTCGCACACCAAAAGATGACCATTCGGCGCGACGCAAAGATTGTCACCGAAATTAAACTGCTGGGCGTTTTCACTTTCGAAAAACAGCTCAAACCGGTCGGGCCCATTGCCCCGTCCAGGGACCAGGCGAAATATCTGCCCAAGCTTTTGCGCACCGCCGCTGGTGGAGCAAATGAACATGTCATCGCTGCCCATATGCAACCCTTCGCCGCGCGCGATCAGAGCCGCGCCTTTGCTAGCTGCGCGGTTACGCAGGTCGTCTCTTGGCGCCTCAACATCGTCAAGATCGACCCAACTGACAGTGACGGCTTCCTCCAGGCTGAGAATGGCGCTGTCCCAGTTGCGAGTATCGGTGATGGAATCGAGCACCATCGCTTGCAGCCTTCCGCCTTTAACCAGTTCACCCGGAACACTTGGTAGGAAACGGTAAAATACGCCGTCATCTCGGTCTTCAGTCATATAAACATAGCCAGTTGCCGGATCGACGATGGCTGCTTCGTGATTGAACCGGCCCATTGCGCGCAGCGGCACCGGATCAACCAGACCGGTTGCCGAGGCAGGCACTTCGAACGCCCAACCATGATTGACCGCCAGACCGTCTCCGTATCGCTGACCGGGGCCAGTGGGCGCTTCTTCGCAGGATAACCAACTGCCCCACGGTGTGACCCCGCCGGAACAATTTCGGATCGTGCCACCGAGAGTGCGCATCTGGCGTTTCACCATTAGCGTGTTTGCGTCGAGCACGATGTTGGTGGTGCCTCCCGGAACGACCTCGCCATTTCGAGTGCCGAACCCCTTAGCGATTGGTCCGCCTGCATCTTGGCCGGGCACAAGTTCGTGGTTGCGAACCAGTGCGATTTCGCCCGCGCCAAGGTTAAAACATCCCATGCCGTCTGCGTTGTCTGGAACAGTCCCGCCATCATTCATGCGGTCGCCAAGGCTGGAGATAACGCGGTACGAAAAGCCGTCGGGTAAATCGAGCAATCCAGCGGGGTCGCGGCGAAGTGGGCCGTAATCCGCGAACCCTGATATGCCCGGCGCGATCACCGCCCCTCTGGTCATGCATCCGCTTGCCATCAAGGCGGCAAAAGCTGTGCCAGTTGCAGTAAGGAATTGACGCCGGTCGGCGGATTGATATGGCATTGGTTTGGCTCTTCTATGATGCGGGTCGCATTTGCAGGGTAGAGCTATAGACCAGCTTTCCAAGACGTTAGTATTACATTAGAAATTTGCGATGACTCTACCAACGTCTAACATAAGCTGATCAACACCGACATTCAGACTTGCTTAGCGGCTCATGCCTGTCATTTAAGAAGCAATCACCTTCGAAATGGGGGGGATAGGGGAAACTGATTTCATGCGGGTAAGTTCTGTCAGGCGGATGGCGAAACAAGCTTCGGCGGTGCCTGTGGTGCTGGCGTTGCTTGCGCTTCAGGCGTGTGCGTTGCCAAGAGAGGACATGCCCACGCTTGAGCAAGCGATCCCAGTTCCCGAACGCTGGTCGATCGCAGAAAACGGAGAGGCCGATATTGAGCTTGGCTCTTATTGGTTGCTGCTCGATGATCCTTTGGTTGACGAATTTGTAGAGCGCGCACGGTCAGATAATCTTGACCTTGCCCAGGCTTATGCGCGGTTGAGAGTCGCAGAAGCCAGCCTGCGCGATGCGCGCAGTGCGCGGCTGCCCACCGCGACAGCAAATGGTGGGATTGGCCGAGATTTCGGTGATTTTTCGAACGATGAATTCCAGTTTGTCCTGAACGGCGATGTTTCGTGGGAAACCGACCTTTTTGGACGTGTCAGCGGGTCTATCGCAGCCTCACGTGCGGATCTACGTGCGGCAGGGTATACAGCGGCTGATGTCGAACGTGTTATCGTGGCTAGCGTTGCAATTCAGACGATCACTGCGCGTTCTCTGGCTGGCCAGTTGGAGATTGCCCGCGCGTCTCTGGTGAACCAAGATGACAATCTGTTGATCGCGCAGTGGCGTTCGCAGGCGGGGCTCGTCTCCAGTCTGGATGTGGAACAGGCCCGAACGCAGCGGGCGCAGACGGCCTCCACCATACCATTGCTTGAAAGCGACCTTGTGGCGACCGCTAATGCCATCTCGACTTTGATCGGCGAAGCGCCCGGCGCAGTGTACTCTACGTTAATAGCTGACCCGCGCGGCGTCCCTGCCGTCCCTGTTGATGTCGCTCTCGTCGTACCTGCCGATACATTGCGAATGCGCCCTGATGTCAGTGCAGCAGAAGCGCAATTGGCTGCTGATCTTGAACGGCTCGGGGTCGCCCGCGCTCAGCTTTATCCGCTTGTCCGGCTAACCGGATCTATCGGGAGCAGCGCCTTTGGCGTGAATGATTTGTTCGATATCATTACGGGCAATGTATTCGCCGGGGTGAACCAGCTTTTGTTTGATGGCGGCCGCACGCGTGCGCAAATAGATGCATCGCGGGCTATCTCCGAAGGATCGCTGGCCGCTTGGCAACAATCTATTCTGGTCGCGTTAGAAGATGTTGAGACTGCCGCCGTTGATTTGGACAAAACCGATGATCGCGTGACCGCTTTGATAGAAGCGAGTGATGGAGCGCGAAGTGCCGCGATATTGGCGCGCAGCCAATATCAGGCGGGACTAATCGATTTTCAAACTCTGCTGACCGTTGAAAACCAATTGCTCAACGCCCGCACCGCCGAAGTTTCCGCAGAAGCCGGGCGTGCAGCCGCTTTTGTGAGCCTGGCACGGGCGATGGGTGGAGGGTGGCGTGTGCCTGATGGCAACGCGCTTGATGGCAACGATTTTAACGCTGCCGGCGCGGCCACCAGCGAAACACTAACAGGGAATGACGGGCAATGACCGATACAACAGACAGCTCGATCGAATCCGAGGGTGTCGATGAATTTCTCGGCGAGAAATCACGCCCGCGCTGGCGCCGATGGATGAAATTCTGGTTGCCCGCTCTCGTTCTGGTGCTGCTAATCCTTGCCATTGCGACATGTTCTAGCGGTGATCAGGAAGTGGCCTATATCACAGAGGAAGCCAGCGAAGGATCGCTCGACCTCACCGTCACGGCAACCGGCAATCTGCGCCCGACCAATCAGGTAACAGTGGGCTCAGAAGTTAACGGGCCGGTCGAACAGGTGCTTGTCGACGTCAATGATCAAGTCACGCGCGGTCAAGTCATCGCGGTGATCAACACAGAGATTATTGATCAGCAAATTGCTCAATCGCGCGCAAATCTCAATGCTGCGCGGGCCGGCTTGCTGCAAGCGCAAGCAACGCTGGATGTCGATGTGGCTCAGTTGAATCGTCTGATTGCCGTGCGCGAACTTTCAGGGGGCCGGGTGCCGTCGCAAATCGAGGTTGAACAAGCAGAGGCAGCGGTGGCCCGAGACCGGGCAGCCGTCGCGTCGGCTCGCGCCAATATTGAGGCGGCGCAGGCAACCTTGCGCGCTAACACTACCACGCGCAGCCGTGCAGTTATTCGCGCGCCAGTAACCGGTGTGGTTCTTGCCCGCCAGATTGAGCCGGGCCAGACCGTTGTCGCCAGCTTCAACACCGTGACTTTGTTCGTGATCGCAGAAAACCTCGCCGCAATGCAGCTGCGCGTATCAATTGATGAGGCGGATGTGGGCCAGGTGGAAGCGGGCCAAGTGGCAACTTTCAGCGTCGATGCCTATCCTGGTCGCCGGTTCCCGGCGCGGGTGCAGCGCGTCGATCTCGCCTCAGGCAATACCGTTGAAAGCCAGGGCGGCGCAGCGGCTGCTGCGGCTGGTGGGTCGGTCGTGAGCTACGAAGCGCGTTTGATCGTGCAGAATACCGAAGGACTGCTTCGCCCCGGAATGACAGCGACTGCAACCATCTCCACTGAAGCCACCGGCAGTGTCTTGCTGGTGCCCAACGCGGCCCTGCGCTTTCGCCCAGAAGATGCCGAAGCGAATGAGGGCGGCATGCTATCCATTAGTGTCGGGCTGGAAGATCAAGAGCAAGAAGCTGGCATCGGCGTTGGGTCCAGACAACAGGTGCAAGTGTTGCAGGCCGACGGAACCCTGCGCGCGATCAATGTCGTGACCGGTCAAAGCGACGGGCGCCTGACAGCGGTTCAATCGAAGGATTTAAAACCGGGTATGAAAGTCGTGACCGGCATAAAGGCGCAAGGCGGATGAGCAATCTGCCGCAAGCCGCAAGAAGCAAGAGCACTGCCCCCGGGGGCGATGAGGCTCTGATCGAACTTGAAGGCATTACCAAAGTTTTCGGTACAGGTGCGGCTGCATTTCAGGCGCTGAAGGGTGTCGACCTGACGATAGATCGCGGGCAATTTGTGGCTATCATGGGTCCTTCGGGATCCGGTAAATCCACGACAATGAATATCCTTGGCTGTCTCGATGTTCCAACAGATGGCATCTTTCGGTTTCGCGGGGTCGAAGTGCAAAGGCTTAATCGGGACCAGCGCAGTCTGTTGCGCAGGCGGTATCTTGGTTTTGTTTTTCAGGGCTTCAACCTGCTTTCGCGCACCACGGCATTGGAAAATGTGGAACTGCCACTGCTTTATCGCGGAGAAAAGAAAGCGGCTCGCAAAGAAGCAGCGATGCATGCGCTCGATCAGGTCGGCCTAGCGCCTTGGGCGACCCATACCCCGGCGGAGCTTTCCGGAGGCCAGCAACAACGCGTTGCCATCGCTCGCGCGCTGGTATCCGATCCCGATGTGCTGCTCGCCGATGAACCCACAGGAAACCTTGATAGCGAACGTTCTGTCGAGATTATGGAATTGCTCGGTACGCTCAACGCTGAGGGCATCACCGTGATCATGGTCACGCATGAGGATGAAATGGCCGCATTTGCCAAGACGGTGATCCATTTTCGCGATGGCTTGGTCGAACGGGTCGAACGCGGCGCGCGCAGTTTGCAAGGGGCAAGCTGATGTTTGGCGCGACGCTCCTCCTGTCTCTTCGTGAAATCCGGCGGCATTTGCTGCGGTCGATCCTGACCACATTGGGCATCATTATTGGTGTGGCAGCAGTGGTCACGATGGTGACCTTAGGCAACGGCGTGACCGCGTCGGTTCAGGATGAGATTTCTTCGCTGGGTGCTAGCAATTTCATCGTCTTTCCCGTCCGCACCGATCGCGGCACGGTCCGCTCCTTTGATCAGGGTGATGTTGATGCTGTATCGCAGCAGATTGCCGGAGTTGAGGTGGCCGCGGGCACCGTTCGCGCACCTGCAACCGCATTTTACAATGGTCAGGATTGGGACACTCAGGTCAGCGGCGCAGATGGCGTGTTTCTGGAAGCGCAATCTGTCGATGTAGTAGAAGGACGCGGTTTTACCGCTGACGAAGAAACCGCCGGCAAGAACGTATGCTTGCTCGGCCCCAAAGTGCGCGAGGCAATTTTCCTGCCCGACACCAGTCCGGTAGGCGAAACGATGCGTCTGGGCGGTGTCTCTTGCAGCGTAGTCGGCGTGCTTGAAGAACGCGGCCAAGGCGGCGGCGGCGCGGATGATGATGATACGGTGATGATGCCGATGAAAACGGTCCAGAGACGGTTCCGCGGCAGTGACGATATTGATTACTTTGTGCTCAAATATGACAGCGCCTATTCATCTTCCGTCATTCAGGATTCTTTGGTCAGTCTGTTGCGCGAACGCCGCGTGTTGCAGGCGGCAGAAGCGAATGATTTCAACGTAATCGACACCGCTCAGGTCAATGATGCGCTGGGTGCGGTAACAGGCGCCTTGACCGCGATGGTCGCTGTCATCGCCTCGATCAGTCTGTTGGTTGGCGGGATCGGCATCATGAATATCATGCTGGTATCCGTCACTGAAAGAACGCGAGAGATTGGCATCAGGCTGGCAATCGGTGCGTTAGCGCGCGAGGTGCGTTTGCAATTTTTGACCGAAGCGGTGGTTTTATGCGCACTCGGCGGGCTTGTCGGGTTGTTGCTCGCTTTTGTCGCGTCAGTTTCGCTGGCGGGCGCGATTGATGTGCCGTTTATATTCGATCCAACGATCAATATCCTCAGCTTCGTGTTCGCATCGGGCATGGGCATCGTGTTCGGCTATTACCCCGCGCGCCGGGCATCACAGCTAGACCCGATTGACGCATTGCGCCACGAATGACGCGTTCCGTGGCTAGGCGCGCCTAAAGCCCGCCACGCGCTATTCCTCGACGCTGATCGTCGCAACCACTCGGTCGTTTTCGTTCTGGTTTGACCGGTCAAAGCCGACCTCTGCGTCAATCAACTGCTGGCTTTGGCCGTCTCTTGCAAAATTGCGGATCAGCCGGACCATCGCACGACCCGGGCCGTTGGGGTTTATCCTGTCGCCGCCAAAGCCCTGAACACGGACCTCATAATCGCCCCTATAGGCGTTTCTGAGGACATATTCCTCCGGCCCATATCCACTGGTCATATCATTCGAAACTTTCCCGCCCAGCGCGGTGCGTTGATTGCCGTAATATGCGTTTTCACCAGATGGCTCTGTCACCCAAAGGTCCAGATCAGCGTCAGCGCTGGTCCACTCCACGACCACCCGCATGTCTGTATCGAGCACCGCGACCAGCCTTTCGTCGAGCGACCACGATCCACCGGCTTTTTCGATAAGCGGGATCAGCGAGTTGATCTCCATTAGCGCGACAGTTTCGATGCCTTCGTAGCGGACATCAGTCGGTTCAAGCACCACCTCTGCGAGCAATTGGAAAGCACGCTCCATATCTTTCAATCGCGCCGCTCCCGATAAGGTTTCTGCGCGCGCCATCAGAGCCAAAGCGAGAATGCGCTTGGGTTGAGAGCGATAATCGATTCTCGCATTAAGAGCTTCGAGCAATTCGATGGCGGTGTCGTGTTCGCCGTCGCGCTCCAACCGAAACGCAACGATCAGCAATGTCTCGTCATCACTCGCCTTCAGGTCCAAAGCAGAGAGCAGCAATTGTCTAGCAAGCGCAGCATCACCTTTCAGCCTGAACCATTCAGCGACATCGAAATAAAAACCCGGAACCGTGCCATACGTCCGCTCTTGTTCGGAAAGAACTTGAGGCAGGGCGGAAGGTGCGGCCTTATCAAGAGCACGCAAATAGGGTCGATCGCTCAGCACCTCGGCAAGAGCGACCCGCACTATCGCGCCCGCTGGCTCTGATGCATCGCCGCCGCTGGAGGCGGTGACGATGATGGGAGCCTCTTGCAGAATTGACCCAGTGACAGTGATCACTTCCTCGTCATTTTCTGAGGCAAAGTTTCCAACTGCATCTACCGCTGATCCGACCGGACTAGAGGGCGAAACAGCGGGCGGTGGCGGTGGCGGGGGCGGTAAGAACTGGTCGACATTTGCACCGGTTTGCGCGTCGTTTGGATTGCGCTGTGCCAGAACATTTGGCCGCATGGCGCTGTCTTGATCGTACTGTTCGTTCCACCAACTCCGCGTCACTTCCCATTGCGCGACGACGAATTCTAAGCGTTCTTGGCGCTCTGATCTGCGGGCGTCATCGCGTTCTGATTTGGCTTTCGCATATCTCGCGCGCCACTGTTCATCAAAGCCGCTTGGTGGTTCAATTTCGGCGTTTATATATTGATCGGGAGTTTCCAGAACCAGAAACGCCATAGTTGGACTGGCAACCTGAAATTGGCGGGCAAGCGACTGCATTCGGTCGCGGTCAGCGGGATCGTTTGACAATCTCGCGACCTCTTGTGCCGCCCATAGCGCGCCAGCTGCGTCATTGCTGCCCGCGCGTGCTGTATCGACGGTATACACCCGGCGCCTGTCGCTGCCCCTTATGCCAGACAAACGTACAGTGATTTCATTCCAATCGCCAAACTCACCAACCACACTCCAATTGCCATCGCTCGTGGGCAGTGTGCGGTATTCTAATCGATTGTCGCCCGCATCGCGGATCGAAACAACACCGACCGGCAGTCGCCGCATCTGCGCAAGAATTTCTTCGGAGTTCTGAGCGGCCAAAAACAGAGCTTTGCCGCCATTGTCGTCCACGATCCGCCCGATGTTTTGAGCATTGATATGAGGTCCGCTGGCGATCACGATCAGGGGGCAATCCGGTTCGAATTGTGCCGATAGATCAAGCGAAGTATCGCCATCGCTGAACAGCACGCACAGATCCGCATCGCCGGTGGCGATCTCGCTTAGCCCGGCAAAACTGGTCGCCCCGCGATAGGTGGAGGAGGCAAGAAATTCGTCAAGAGCAACGTTCTGGCCCGGCCCAAAGCTTGCAAGCTGCGGCTCTGCACTGGCGAAGCGTATGACGTCGATCTGACGTGGGCCGATCTCGTCCAGAAAACTGCCGAGCAATTCGCGTTCAGTTTCGGTCAGAGCATCCGCGCGGGATCGCGAGCTGTCCCAATAGATGCGGACGCGCTGTGGTGGGTTTTGGCTAAAATCTACGCCATCCAATCTATCGGTGATCGTGAAAAAAGTCCGTCCATTCGAATGGCGTGTTGCCATCGCTTCGCTGCTGGGTGTTGTGCCCGATATCTGCAACGCGCCCGACAAAGTGACCTCGCTCAGCACATAGTTGGAGAGGGTCCATGTGCGGCCGTTTCGTTCCCATTCCACCGGCGAGTTCCCGGTTAGTAAAAGTGCGGGTGCGGCCGCCACGCCTGATATGGAGGCGTTGAGGCGGAAGACGCCCACAGGCCCTGCTGTTTCAAGCGGGATCGACAGGCCGTTCGCGGCGTCCACCGGCGTAACGAACGTGAGAGAAATGCGCCGACTTCCCTCTGCCGCAATTGGATAAATCCGCGTAGAAAACTCATTTGCGCTCGAAATTTCGGCAAGACCCGGATCAATATTGCCGCGCACTTCGTCTTCATATATTTGCTGCGCTTTGGGTTGGTCGATCAGGCTACCCGGTATCATGGCGCCGCCGATGTCGAGCTTATATCCCGTCAGAACGGCGCTCTGCGGCAGTTGCATAGTAAACCGCGCTTCAATCTCGTCATCGGTCGGATTGGTGATCCGGGCATCGATCTGAACTTCAGCCATCGTCCCGTGCTGATCGATGGACACGGTGAGTTCTGAGAGAACGATGTCGGGCTGCTCCGCCCCGTTATCTATCCCGTTCACGAGTGCTCTTAAGCTAGGGTTGGCGGTCTCAGCGCTTGCAGCGATAGGCGCTGTAAGCGGGAATAATGCCGCGACTAAAGCGACGAAACAGCGAGTAAATGTCTGCACCTGATCACCCCACACAACAACACAGATCCACGTAAGCAAGCCAATCTGAACCTGAGATGGTCAATTTGAAATGAGAGGTCAGAGGCGCCGAACACTTTCCACAATGTCGCCTGATTGCACACCCATCATGATGAGATACCGAAGAAACTGCTTTTCGTTCGTTCGAACGAATGGTAATTGATCGGTGTGCGTGACAGATTGATCTCGACTGCGATCCTCCTGTTTGGAGAATATGGTTTCGAAGGGACCAGCACGCGCCGTATCGCGTCCGAAGCCGACACGACAATGAGCAACATCACCTATCATTTTGGCGGGAAAGAAGGCCTTTATCAGGCCGCCGGCCAACAGATTTTGGATCGGCTTTCCATTGCCTTGGACGAAAACCCGGTTTCTCCACTGGCTGCGGGAGCAAGCGCGCAGGAGGCGATGGCGTTGATCTCACAAATCCTGCGCAATATGGGTGAATTCATGCTGCGCGATGATGTCGCTC
Source organism: uncultured Alphaproteobacteria bacterium (assembly GCA_963789155.1). Taxonomy (GTDB): domain Bacteria; phylum Pseudomonadota; class Alphaproteobacteria; order Sphingomonadales; family Sphingomonadaceae; genus Erythrobacter. The sequence goes on from CAWBJN010000002.1 coordinate 60,164, forward strand.
CAATGGCTAGATTTGTAGCGCGCGAACATGGCGATCCGGATTCTGTTATCGGTACGCAATTGCGGGGTCATGTTTCGATATTCGGAACGATGATGAAGGACGCAATTGCCGTTCTGCGGCCCGACCTTTCGCCTGAGCAATGCCGGTCGCGGGCGTTCTTTTTGTACGCAATCACCACTGGCCTGCGCAATGCGCGTGCACCGCTATGTACGATCATGGAAACGGCTGAGATTGATGAGCACCGGGGAAAGCAGCTTTTGCATGACCTGGAAATGGCTGCGCGCGAAATGTTGGCCCGGCCATGACTGTCCAGCGTTTTTGGTTGAGGTTTTTACCACTCGCTGTGACCTTCCTGGTTCTGCCTGCTTGCGTGTCGCTGGCCCCGGATCAAGATACACCTGCCGTCGCCGCAGCCATGCCAGAGACCTTTGGTTTTCAAGGGACAGGCGAGGTTTACCAACCCGAAGCGTGGTGGACCGCATTTGATGATCCCGTGCTCAATGGTCTGGTCGAACAGGCGCTTTCCAACAACCTCGACATCGCGCAATCGGTGGCGCGGCTTGAACAGGTGCGCGCGCAAGCCCGTGTTTCTCGCTCCGCTTTGTTTCCCAGCGTAGATGCGAACTTCGTAGCGAGCGAATCCAGCACGCCGCTAGCCGGGAGCGCATTTGGTGATCTTGGCGGCGGCACGATTTCACGAATTGAGAACGAAAACTATTCCCCCAGCGTCACCGCTGGTTATGAACTTGATCTTTTTGCCCGAAATCGCAACGAAGCCGCTGCTGCTCGCCAAGATGCCGTGGCCTCTGCATTTGACCTCCGGTCGGTACGGCTCTCCGCAGCAGCAGAGACCATCTCAACCTATTTTGAGGTGGTCAATGCGAAGCGGCAAATTGAACTTGCTGCGGAAATCTCTGATGTGCTGAGCGACCGTTCGCAGCGGACACAGGCCGAGTTTCAACGCGGACTGACAGACAGTTTTGAGCTGTTTCAAATACGCCAACAGCTGCGATCTGCGCAGGCGAGTGTTCCGCAGTTGCAAAGCGCCCTTTCTGATGCAGAAAACAGGTTGGGTGTTTTAGTTGGGGTCTATCCGGGCGCGCTCGACGAAACATTGTCGCAGCCGCTGACGCCGCGATTGGTGTTTGAACCTGTACCCGCTGGCCTGCCCGCTGAACTGCTGGAGCGCCGGCCCGATATCGCCGCCGCTTGGATGCGGCTTGATGCGGCGCGGCTGCGCATCGGAGCGCGGCGCGCGGAACGTTTTCCGCAGATCAGCCTCAGCGCGTCTTTCGGTGGGCAGGGCGATACCTTGTCCAGCGGGTTCAACTTTGCCGACAACTGGACCCGCTCACTCGCCGCAAGCATCGTCGCGCCCATCTTCAACGCCGGGCGGATCAGCGCCAATATCCGCGCCGCGCGCGCGCAATATGACGAGAGCGCCGCGGCATACAGCGCGGCAGTGTTGGGCGCGTTTCAAGAGGTCGATAGCGCCTTTGACGATTATGAAGAACAGCGCCAACGGTACCTGCTGATCACAGCGCAATTGCAAGAGGCGGAATTGTCGCTTGATCTACAGCGTCGCCGCTACGCCGCTGGGGTGGGCGAATATGTGACGTATCTTGATGCCCTGACGACGGTGTATCAAGTGCGCGCCGATCTATCTTCTGCTGCGCAGTCAACCGCACTCGCTCGCCTCACAGTCCACCGCGCGCTTGCCGGAGATTGGGCGGGCGACCTGTCATCGGACGCGCCTCCAACTTCGCACCCCTTCCAATGCAAATTCAGAGACACCCGATGAGTAATCAAATCAAATGGGCATTGGTCATTCTGGTCGGGGCAGTCGCAATCGCCGTGCTGATGGTTTCTTTGCGGCCTGAACCTCAAAAAGAAACGCCGCAGCAGCAATCTCCGCTAGTCGAGACGATTGCATTCGAAGCGGCCACGGGCGCAATTCCTGTGGAGGTTTCAGGCACGGTCCAACCGCGTGATGAGGTTGTGATCGGCGCAGAAGTGGCTGGCCGCCTCACCTACGTAAACCCGGCCTTTCGCGAAGGGCAATTTGTGTCCGCCGGTGCGATTTTGTTCAGGATTGATCCGGCGGATTATCTCAATCAGGTGCGGATCGCTCAAGCTGATGTGGCAGCGCAAGATGTTGCGGTCCTGGAAGCGCGTGAGGAAGTTGCGATTGCGCGGGCTGATCTGGAACAGTTCGCAGACCGCGAACGTGCACGGGCCACAGCGGCTTCAACCGCGCGTATTCTGCCGCCTGAATCGCTGTCGGGCGCTGCTGGTAGCGCCGGTGAACGCAGCACTGCATCTCCAAACCGCACGGGTTTGGCGACGCGCGAGCCGCAGTTGCGCTCTGCTGAGGCTGCGCGGGCAAGAGCCTCCGCCACGCTCGCTGATGCGCAAACCACGCTGAGCCGAACGCGGGTCACCTCCCCGTTCGCCGGGCTTGTCCGGCAGGAAAGCGCCGCTGTTGGAACTCTTGTGCAAGTCGGACAGTCACTTGGGTCAGTCGCGGCGACCAGCGCGTATGAAGTGCGCTTGTTCTTAACCGAAGACGAAGCGGCGCTGATCCCCGGTCTGCTTCGCGGTTCAGGCGGCACCATCGCCGCTGATGTGCTCTACGAATATGGCGGCCTAATGTATCGCTGGCCCGCAGTGGTCGATCGCGCTGACACCAGTCTTGATGAGACAACTCGCAACGTTGAAGTGTTCTTGCGTGTGCCCAATCCGTTGCGCGGAGGTCTGCTGACAAACGCCCAAGCGGGCACGTCTACAAATGGCGCTCCGCCGCTATTGCTTGGCGCGTTTGTGATGGCGAGGATTGACGGCGCGAGCGTGGATAGCTTCGCCGCTATCCCAAGCTCCGCTTTGCGGCCGGGCAACACAATCTGGGTCGTGCGCGATGGCAAGCTGCGCATCCTGCCTGTTCGCGTAATCCAGCGCACGGATACGCAGGCGTTCGTTACCACAGGGTCGATTGGCGAGGGCGGTGCACTGGTCACCAGCAATTTGGGCACCCCCACTGACGGGATGCCCGTTCGCATGGCAGGCGGCGCTCCGCAGTGAGCGATCCCGCCGATATCACCAATCCGCAAGAAGAGACGCCAAAGGACAGGTTCGGTCACGCTGCAGGGGACCGCGCACGCGATCGCCGCGGCATAATCGCCTTTATGGCGCGCAATGGTGTTGCGGCGAATATCATCATGATCTTCATGATCATTGCTGGCCTCATCTCTTTCTCCAGCATCGGTCAGGAGGTCTTTCCCGAGACCAGCCTCGACACAGTCAGCGTCACCGTCGCTTATCCCGGTGCCACCCCGAAAGAGGTCGAGGAATCGATTGTTCAGCGGATCGAAGAAGCGGTCGAAGCGATTGAAGGCGTAAAGAAAATCACCAGCACCTCCTCTGAGGGGTCAGGGACGGTGAATATCGAGCTTGATCGCGGCGTTGATATCGCCGGGGCGCTTGACGAGGTGAAGTCGGAAATCGACCAGATCGACACCTTCCCCATTGACGCGGAAGAACCTGATGTTCGCGAGGTCACCACGCGGCAGGTGGTGATGAAGATTGCATTGTATGGCGACGTGCCCGAACGCACTCTAAAGGAAACGGCCAATTCGCTAGAGGACGCGATCTCTAGCCTTGATGATGTCAGCTATGTGCAGACAAGCGCGGTGCGTAACTATCAGATTTTCGCCGACATTTCTCAAGACGAATTGCGCGCGCTGAACCTGTCGCTAACAGATGTATCGGCGATTGTGGCCCAAAGCAGCCTCGATAGTCCCGCCGGGTCAGTGGATACCGCCACCGAAGAGGTGCGGGTGCGCACGGTCGGGCAAAATTACACCAGCCAGGATTTTGAAGACATCGTGCTGCTCACCACGAGCGAAGGCGCGATCCTGCGTCTGGGAGATGTCGCGGCGATTGAGGACGGTTTTGAAGACAATGATCTGATCGCACGGTTTGAAGACAAGCCGGTCGCATTCGTCGATGTTTTCCGCACCAGTGATGAGCGAGTGCTGGATGTTGCGTCGGCTTCGCGCGATCTGCTCAGCACATACAATCTGCCTCCCGGCATAGAATATGCGATCTGGGACGATGACAGCGAAATATTGGAAGACCGGCTAAGCCTGCTGCTGAAAAACGCGGCGATTGGCCTCGTTCTTGTGCTTATCGCGCTTACATTGTTTCTCGATATCCGGCTTGCATTCTGGACCGCAGTTGGAATCGGCGCGACGTTTACTGGCGCGATATTCCTGCTCGAACTGGCAGGGTCCAGCATCAATATGTTTTCGCTGTTCGGCTTCATTCTTGCATTGGGATTGGTGGTCGATGATGCGGTGGTCGTGGGCGAAAATGTCTATGCCGAACGCGAACGCGGGCGCAGCGGAACGGGCGCCGCGATTGCGGGGACGCAGCGCGTAACCGTCGCTGTTATCTTTGCGGTCCTGACCACGATTACAGCGTTTTCGCCATTGCTAGCGATTGGCGGCACAATCGGTAAAATTGTCGCTGACGTGCCGCTTGTGGTGCTAGCGGTGCTGGCGCTGTCGCTGGTGGAGGCACTGCTGGTCTTGCCCTATCACTTATCTCATCTGCCGCCTGCTGGGACACAGGCAGGGAATATGGTTACGCAGTTCTTTGAACGCATTCAAAAAGCTGTCGACGTCAGGTTTCAGGCCTTTGTCGAAGGGCCACTGGACCGAGCCTTGCAATTCACCGTCCGCGCGCCCGCGATTATCTTGGCAGGTGCACTCGCTTGTCTAATCCTGTTTGTCGCCATGCTACCTGCGGGCATTATCAAATTCTCGTTCTTCCCCGACATCGAAGCCGATCAGGTCAGCGCCTCGCTCCAAATGCCAGCCGGTACGACGATAAACCGAACCGCTGAACTGACCGACAGGATCGAAGCCGCCGGAGAGCGCGCGGTCCTGCGCTTAGTCGGCGAGAATGGCGAGCGGTCTGACCTTGTCGAAGCAACCTACACAACGATCGGATTGCAACAGGCAGGCGGCGGCCCTGATGGCACCAATGACACTTTCAGCCCGACGCTTTCCAGCGTGCAGATTGCGCTGTCCAAATCCGATGATCGCACGATTTCAGCTGTGGAGTTGGAAGATGCGTGGCGTCAGGAGCTTGGACCGCTACCCGAAGCGCGCTCCTTTGCGATCAAATCTTCTTTGCTCTCGCTTGGGGACGCCGTGAACCTGCGGATTTCGCACCCGGATGAAGAAACGCTCGATACGATCAAAACACGGATCATGCGCGAGTTGGCGCAAGTTGGCGGAGTGTTCGACGTAGAGAGCGATTCAGATGCAGGAATGCGCGAGATTGAGCTGCGCCTGAAACCATCCGCGCGCACTTTGGGCGTGACCTTGCAAGATGTCGCCGCGCAGGTCCGCGCGGCCTTTTTCGGCGCAGAGGCGGTGCGGGTCCAGCGCGGTAGCGAAGACATACGCGTCTATGTGCGTCTGCCCGAAGATGAACGCAATTCCATCGCGGATATCGAACGTTTCCGTGTGCGCGTTGCAGGCGGATTTACTTCCGTTGCTGCCATAGCGGATGCATCTTTCACCGAATCTCCGTCGCAGATCCGGCGCGAGGCAGGGCGGCGGGTCGTCACCATAACTGCCGATGTCGATGAAGAGGTGGTAACGGGACAAGAGATCAGCACGCTTATCACCGCTGAGATCATGCCCGCGATCATGGCCGATTATCCCAATCTGCGGTTCGATTTTGGCGGGCAGCAGGAAGAACAGCAGGAAAGTTTTGGCGATCTGGGCACAGCGTTTGGGCTGGCGCTGGTGGTGATTTATGCGCTGCTGGCGATCCCGTTCAAATCATACACACAGCCGCTGGTCATTATGGCGGCGATCCCGTTTGGGATGGTCGGCGCGCTGCTGGGGCACCTTTTGCTGGGTATTCCGCTGGGAATTTTGTCGGTATTTGGGATCGTCGCGCTATCGGGAGTAATCATCAACGGCTCTTTGGTCTTGATAGATTTCTTCAATGAAAATCTGGCTTCGGGTATGCCGGTTGACGAAGCGATCGTTGATGCGGCCAAATCACGGTTTAGACCGATCATGCTAACCGCCGTGACAACCTTCCTCGGCGTTGCGCCGATCACCTTCGAGACCAGCATTCAGGCACAATTCCTTATCCCGATGTCGGCCAGCCTTGGCTTTGGGGTGCTGATCGGCACCGTGTTGTTGATATTGGTCATCCCGGCATTGGCGGTCGTGCATATGCGCACCAAAGCGCTAATCGCACGGCAGTTTGAAAAGCCTAAAGAAGCATACGCCTGACGGGTTGGTTCGCGAGGCCGGGCGTGCTTTAGCGCCCTGGGCTTACACGTACCAATTGACCGCTTGTCCTCTAGTGTTCAAACCGGCGGAAACGTATCAGGGGGAATTCATGTCCAGAACACTTACTTTAGCTGGCATCGCGCTTACCGCGAGCACTCTGTTAAGTGCGGCGCCTGCTGTAGCTCAACAAGCCCCCGCAACCGAAGCCCGCGCGCCAGTGCCCCCGCAGGGATCAGCGCGCACGGGGCCTAATCGCATCTTTTCCGGTGAAGATCTGTTCGGACTGGCCGCCGCATCCGATCCGCAGATCAGCCCCGATGGAAGCAGCATCGTCTATGTGCGCCGCCAAAACGATATCATGGCTGACCGCGCGATTAGCTCAATCTGGATGATTGATGTTGCCAGCGGCGAAGAAACTCCTTTTGCCGGGCGCAGCGGCGGTGCGTTTGCTCCGCGCTGGTCCCCGGATGGATCGCGCGTGGCCTATGTCTCAACCGAGGGCGGGGCAGCGCAATTGTGGGTCAAATGGGTGGGAAGTGGGGAGGCCGTGCGCATTACCGGCATGGCCAACAGTCCATCCAGCATCGCTTGGTCCCCTGATGGCCGGTCGATCGCCTATACTATGATGGTAAATGACGCATCGCCTTCCTTTGGTTCTGCTCCTGCCAATCGGCCCGAGGGCGCAGAATGGGCGCCGCCTTTGGAAGTGACTGATCTGGTTAATTTCCGCGCCGATGGAGCGGGCGAAATCACTCCGGGCTTTTCAAAGATTTTCGTCATTTCCGCGACCGGCGGCGCGCCCCGGCAGATGACCTTTGGACCCAACCATGATGGAGGACCGCTCAGTTGGTCCCCCGATGGCGATACGATTTTCTTTAGCGCCAACCGCAACGCCAATTGGCAAACAGACCCGGTCGAAGGGGATATTTGGGCGCTGAACACAGCGTCGCTTGCTCTCACGCAATTGACCAGCCGCGATGGGCCTGATGGCGGCGGTCTGGTGTCTCCTGACGGCCGACTGATCGCCTACACAGGCTTCGACGACACGGGCCGAGCTTATGAAAATGCAGAGCTGTCGATCATGAATACAGATGGCAGCAACGCTCGCGTTTTGACACCCGATTGGGATTACAGCGTCGGCGGCATGGCTTGGGATGCGGATTCGCGCGGCATCTATGTTCAATATGATGAACGCGGCCAAACCAATGTCGCGCGGATTGATCTGAACGGACAGGTGCGCGTGGTTGCAACCGGGGTTGGCGGCGGCGGGTTTGATCGCCCTTACACAGGCGGTAGCTTTTCCGTGTCGGACAATGACACCATCGCTTTCACCGGCGGCACCGCAATGCGCCCCGCAGATGTCCAAGTGATGCGCAGCGGAAATACGCGCCGCTTGACCGATCTTAATCCTGCCTTGAGCGTGACGAAGACGCTGGGAGAGGTGCGCGAAATCAGCGTGGGTTCCAGCTTTGACGGGCAAGAAGTGCAAGGCTGGCTGACGCTGCCACCGGGCTATGTCGAAGGGACGGCGGTACCGCTGATCCTCGAAATTCATGGCGGACCTTTTGCTGCCTATGGCCCGCATTTCTCGACCGACAATCAGCTTTACGCGGCTGCTGGATATGCAGTTTTGTCCGCCAATCCGCGCGGGTCGACCAGCTATGGTGAGGCATTTGCTCTGGGGATCGACCATGATTATCCGGGCCGTGACTATGACGATTTGATGAGCATTGTTGATCACGCCATCGCGCTAGGGGTCGCTGATCCAAACCGCTTGTTCGTGACTGGCGGATCGGGCGGCGGGGTGCTGACATCGTGGATTGTTGGCAAAACCAATCGTTTTCGCGCGGCGGTGACGCAAAAGCCGGTGATCAACTGGACCTCGCAGGCGCTATCGGCGGATGGGACGGGCTATTTTGGACTGTACTGGCTCGGCGCACGGCCATGGGAAAACCCTGAAACGTTTTGGGCGCATTCACCGCTATCGTTGATGGCGGATGTGGAAACTCCCACAATGGTCGTGGTCGGAGCGGAAGATTATCGCACGCCGGTGAGCGAAGCGGTGCAATACTATTCCGCGTTGCAACTGGCAGGAGTTCCAACTGCGCTCATCCGGGTTCCGGGGGCGAGTCACGCCATCACGGCGCGTCCATCGCAAAGCGCGGCCAAGGCATCGGCGATCCTCGCATGGTTCGAAAAATATGCAGATGGCTGGGAGCCAGATGCGGAATGATCACGGCATGCCGCGCCTGATCCTGTTCAACAAACCGTATGGTGTGCTGTCGCAATTCACCGACAAAGGCAGCCCGACTGAGCGCCAGACCCTGTCGGATTTTATTGATGTGCCCGGTGTTTATCCGGCAGGGCGGCTGGACCGGGACAGCGAAGGTCTGCTGATCCTGTGCGATGACGGGAAACTGCAGGCGCGTATCGCCGACCCGCGTTTCAAATTGCCCAAAAGTTATTTGGTGCAGGTCGAAGGCGAGCCGGATGAAGACACGCTGAGTGCCCTGCGCCAAGGAGTGCAGCTGAAAGACGGGATGACCCGGCCTGCGGAGGCGGAGCAGATTGAAGCGCCCGATCTATGGCCGCGTGATCCGCCAATCAGGATGCGAAAGACGGTTTCTGATTGCTGGATCAAGCTGACCATCCGCGAAGGAAAAAACCGTCAAGTTCGGCGGATGACGGCGGCAGTGGGCCATCCGACATTGCGATTGGTGCGGTGGTCGATTGGCGATTGGAGTTTGGAAGGCTTGCCGCTTGGCGAACATGCCGAAGGTTCGCTGGCTTGATTAGTCTTTGACGGGGTATTCCAAAGCGATGCTACCTCGGTTGTAGAGATGTTCGATCAGGGCAAGTACTGCTGGTGATGAGGACAATGCAGACGTCTGCGTAATTCGCGGCGCTGCGCACAGCGCTTTGACAAAATCATCTGTCCCTTCTGCATATTCAAAGCACTGGCCATCGACAGAGAGAATGATCGCTCCGCTATCCTCGCGGACAAAGGCAAACCGGCTGGCAGAGTTGCGGATGATCGTATGACCATCGCGCAAATCTTTCGCCAATTCTTCTCTGGTGATCGGCGTTTCGGGTGCCCAATCAATCTCCGCGTTCTTTGGCTGGGTGGCGTAGCTTGCAAACCAGCGTGCAAACGCGCCCCGGTCGGCCAAACGCTCAGTCATCATCGCATGCATCCGCGACAACGCGGTGTCTTCGATTTCACCCGGATTTTCGGGCAGCACCAAATCGGGGTCAGTATACCGATCATCATCGCCCAGCTCATCAAGCACCTGCGCGCTGAACCCCTCGATCATTTCCTCACGCGAAGGCGCGCGAAATCCGACGGAATAGGTCATGCAATCATCGCTCATCGCGACGCCATTATGCGCTATTCCCGGAGGTACATAGAGGATGTCACCGGGCTCCAGAACCCAATCCTCAACTGGCTCAAATTCCGCCAATAGCCGTAAGTCGTCATGAGGCATTAAGGGGGTAGTGTCGTCGCACAGCCCCCCAATCTGCCAGCGCCGCGTTCCCAGGCCCTGCACCAAGAAAACATCATAATGATCGAAATGCGCACCAACGCCGCCACCGGTCACGGCATAGCTGACCATCACGTCATCCACCCGCCAATTGGGGATGAAACGAAATGGTTCGAGCAGATCTGCGACCTCGTCGATGTGATGATCGACCGCCTGCACCAGCAAAGTCCATGGCGCTCTGGCGGCGGAGGTTTCTAGCGAGCCGAAGCGATCCACGGGCAGCGGGCCATGCTCGGTGGCAAATTCATCGGTTTGTTGAGTGATCAGCCGCGATTCCACATCCGTCTCACATGCCAATCCAGCCAATTCATCAGGCTCAAGCGGATTGCTCCACTGGGCCCACGGATTGCGGATCAGAAGAGGTTTTTTCTGCCAATAGTCGCGCAGAAACTTTTCAGCGTCGAAATCGATGAAACGCATGTTTGCAAGATTTGGCTCGTGGGCCATTATTGTGCCTCGGTCGACGCCATCAGGTCCATGAAATTGCGCGCAGCCTCTTTGTCGGCTTCATCTTTGAACACCACGTCCAATTCCGGCGCACCATCTAGCATATGCAGCAAGCTCCAAAGTGCAAACCGTTTGCCGGGATCTTTTTCAAGCCCCAAGTCCACTTGCATCCGGTCCACGGCTGCGGGAATCGCACCGACCTGCACTTCCGCCAGATCACGGGTGCCAAAATAACGCTGCAAGAGATTGTCCATATCCATGCGCCACCGCTAGACCCGCGCGCCGCGTAAGCAAAGGACAATGCGCGGGTCTTAAGACGAAAGCGATTGGTATGCGCGCGCAGTGTTGCTACGGGCGCGCACATGCTCTCAATCAACGGAATCACAGTGCGGCTAGGCGGTCGTCCCATCCTCGAAGGCGCGAGCGCGGCGATCCCGCCCGGCGCGCGCGTTGGGCTGATCGGGCGCAATGGCGCGGGCAAGTCGACTTTGATGAAGGCTTTGATTGGCGAGATTGATCCCGATGATGGCGAAATCACCAAACCGTCTCGCGTCCGCTTGGGTTATATCGCTCAGGATGCGCCCAGCGGCGATATAACGCCCGAACAGGCGGTTCTGGCTGCTGACACTGAACGCGAACAATTGCTGGAAGAGGCGGAGACCTGCACCGACCCGGACCGGCTAGGCGAAGTGCATGAGCGGTTGCTCGCGATTGATGCCTACAGCGCGCCCTCACGCGCGGCGCGCATTCTGACCGGGCTTGGCTTTGATGAGGCGATGCAGTCGCAGCCGCTCGACAGTTTTTCGGGTGGTTGGAAGATGCGTGTCGCTCTGGGCGCGTTGCTGTTTTCTGAGCCTGACGTGCTGCTGCTGGATGAGCCATCGAACCACCTCGATCTTGAGGCGACCTTGTGGCTGGAGAATTTTCTTAAAAGCTACCCGGCGACTTTGTTGGTGATCAGCCATGAACGCGATCTGCTGAATAAGGTGGTGGACCATATCCTGCATCTGCAAGGCGGGAAATTGACGCTGTATCCCGGCGGCTATGACAGTTTTGAAAAGCAGCGCGCCGAACGCGCCGCGCAGCTTGCCTCGGCCAAGGCATCGCAGGACGCGCAGCGCGCGCGGCTGCAGGATTACGTGGCGCGCAATTCCGCACGTGCATCGACCGCGAAACAGGCGCAATCTCGCGCTAAAATGCTCGCCCGGATGCAGCCGATTGCCGCGCTGATGGAAGATCCCTCGCTCAGTTTCCAGTTCCCCAATCCCACCGAAATGAAGCCCCCTATGATCACCATGGATATGGCGGCTGTGGGATATGCAGAGGATGATCCTGTGTTGCGGCGGGTCAGCCTGAGGATCGACCCGGATGACCGGATCGCGCTGCTGGGGCGCAATGGCAATGGCAAGACAACTTTGGCACGCCTGCTCGCCGCGCAGCTTCCATTGATGGAAGGAGAGGTCAACACACCGGGCAAGATGACGGTTGGCTATTTCACGCAGTATCAAGTTGAAGAGCTGGCAGGGGACGCCACCCCATTAGAGCATATGACACGTGCGATGGACGGCCAATCGCCGGGTGCGGTGCGGGCGCAGCTTGGCCGCTTTGGCTTTTCTGGCAATCGCGCAACGCAGAACGTTGGCAAGCTGTCAGGCGGGGAGCGTGCGCGGCTGGCACTGGCGCTGATCACTCGCGACGCGCCGCATTTGCTAATCTTGGATGAGCCGACCAACCACCTTGATGTCGATGCGAGAGAGGCTCTGGTGCAAGCTCTCAACGACTATTCCGGCGCCGTGATTTTGATCAGCCATGACCGCCACATGGTCGAACTGACAGCAGACCGGCTGGTTTTGGTCGATGACGGCACGGCGAAGGAATATAGCGGCAGCATGACCGACTACATCGACTTTGTGCTGGGCGTGAATCAACCCAAGAAAGACCGTCCTGCGAAATCTGGCGCAAAAGGCAAAGGTGTATCGGCGAAAGGTCCATCCGCTAAAGACCGAGCCAGAGCCAAATATGTCCAAGCTGAAATTCGCCGTGTCGAAAAGATCATGGCGAAGCTGCAATCAGCCTGCAGCGAAATCGACGAGGCCATGTTCGAGCCAGGCAAGCCAGGCTCAAAATATGCCAACAAATCGATGAGCGAATTGCTTTCAGAGCGCGCCGTATTATCCGACAAGACTGACCAGGCCGAAGCCGAATGGCTCAAGCTCAGCGAACAATTGGAAGCGGTGAACCCGGGCTAATATAGTAAGCCGGAGAGACAATGGTGAGCGTTCCGGCCATCCGCATCAAAATTCCAACCCCCAGGCTTCATAAACCGCCCTCATTGCAGGCCGCATCATTAGCGCCAGCTCAATCTCAGCTCTGCCGTCCCGGTCTCCCTGAGCGACACGAATGATACCGCGCAAAAGGCGAGATTCGGCTAAACTTGGGTCGAGTTCAAGCGCAGCGTCTATGTCTGTCTTTGCTGCATCGAAGTCACCCATGCGAAAATGAGCGAGTGCCCTACTATCGAGGGCCGCTGCGGAATAGTTGCTTTTCTCGACCCCTTCGACACAGGTTTCCAGCCGTTCTGAGGTCATTAAATCCCAAGTGCCAGCATACCAGCAAATTGCGTTGAGCAGTGTTCCGTCACCGGGTCGGCTTGCTGCGAGACCCTCCAACTCTTCCATGCCTTCTTCGGACGAGCCTGACCAGCCAAGAGCAGTCGCCAGAACATCTGATTCACTAACGGGGTTGTCGACTATCTGGCGATACTCCTCCGCTAGTTCCAAGCCCTCGGTAGGGCGCCCCAGAAGAGCGAGAAGCTGAATCTGCGAAGAGAGTGTCGATCCGTTCGGATCTAGGTCTTCTGCGAGGCGCGTATCTTCCAAAGCGCCATCAAGGTCGCCCACCTGTTGCTTCAAGTAGGCGCGAAGAAGATAAAGATCACGCGATGCCTCGATCGCATAGGCGGCTTCAGTGTCTGCAAGCGCCCCGGCATGGTCGAACACACCCGTACGGAAATACGCCCGGGAAAGCAGAGCTGTCGGGTCATCAGGCTCAGATTCTGCAACCGCTTCAGCATAGGCTGATTCAAGTGGCTCTAGCCGAGCACGATCATCGCCGAAATACTCCCATGGCTCGCGAACCTGATCTGACGATCTCAAGGATGGCAATGATCTGCCAAGACGTACCAGGCTTCTGCGTGCGCCAGGAATGTCAGCTGCTGCCAATTCTTCATCTATGGTGCGATTTTTTTGCGAGATGAAGAAGATATTACCGTTCAGGCTTGCGCTCGATGATAGTTCGATTCCGCCGATTGTCTCAGCTACTTCGCCAACACCTTTCATTTCGAAAGGTCCGCTATCATCAGGCAATCTAACCTCAACTTCGCTGGTCCAATAGATCGGCCCATTGAGCCTCATCGGAATGTCGCGCCAAGCAGCGCGTGCGCGGTCTGCCTCGAAATTAACATCCTTTGCGGCCTGTGTAGGTCCGACAAATTCGTAAACATTGCGATCGCGCTCCCATTGGCTCTGCAGAATGCCGCGCGCGGAAAGGGTCGCTATACCCTTTGTGGGGTCATAGGTCACGGCCCGATCCAAAAGCTGCATTCCCCCAAGCATCCGAGAAACGATGTTGGTGACCGCGTTGTCTCGAACGTCCTCGTCCCCTTGATCAGCAACCGTTCGCCATTGCGCTCCCACATCACCGCGATATTCGACTTCGATGTCAAACAGACCGGGTAGCCGAATTCCGGCGCTCTGATCGATTGACAACTGCACGGTCCAATCGGGAGTGGCTTGCGGCCGAGTGTCGAGCTTTATCAGTTCTGCCCCTTCGTCTCGCAGCGGCAAAGCGTAAAAGAACCGCGGGACTTCATCGATCGTATCCAACCGTGTTCCCGCAGTAGTCCCGTCGAGCCAATAGTTCGTTCCGCCAATTTCCGCTCGGACGATCATATGATCGAAATTGGCTGGCATTGGGGCGAGCAAGGGAACGCTATCGCCCCCTTGTGAGCTTACCAACACAACCTCAGCATCAATTCCAAGTTCGCGGAGCATCGCGAGCAACAGCAATGATTTCGCCTTGCAATCACCAAATCGGTTTTCCCAAGTCTCTTCCGGAGACTGAGGGAGATAGTTTCCGCCATTGAGACCATTCAGCAGGTAGCTGATGTCATCCTGAACCAATTGCAAAGCGAGCGCGGCCCGTTCGAGCGGATCATCACTCGACATCGCGACCCCGGCAATCACCTCCGCCAATTCACCACCGGGCGTCACGGCACCTTCAACACCGAAATGCTGTGCCATACTCTGCGATACATCGGCCCAGTCACTATAAGTTGTGACCTGCATGACGTCGCCAAGCTGATAACGAAAAGGCGCATCGCTTGGCACGGGATCGCGTTCGTCCAACGGGATATTAGCGGTCCAGAAATAATAGCCATCCCTAACCTCGGGTTCCGCAATGTCTGCGTCGCCGATCCGCATCCGCGAAACCTGCTCATCCTGCGGCCACGAAATGCTGACGCGTCCATTTTCAAGAGGAAAAGGACGGGCGAACAAGGGAAATTCCCATTGCGAATTTTCGCCCAATGCCTGGTCGCTTAATGTGGTCGAATAGGACATTCGAACAATGTCACCGAGCTGCGCGCCGGGCACTGTCATGGTGGCGGTCAACACGCCGTTGAGCAGGCGGGATTCCAGCCCTTGCTCCCGCCGCAGAATCTCAAACTCGGCGCCGTCGGCAAGCAGGTCAATGACTTCCCCTGCACGAAGAAGTTCCACAGAGTGCACTATGAGGTCACCCTTGTCCGGAAGCCATTGAGCCGACACCGTGCCGAATTGCGTGAGTGCCTGCGGGGAGTCGAGCGCAATCGCGGTGCTGAGATATGTCCAAAGCTGGCCGTCTTCGATCCGAGCCTGATGATCGAGCAAGACTATAGCCGAGTTTGATGACCGTTCTGAAGTCTCGACCACGGATGGGTCCACCCAGTCAGGGGCGGAATTGTAAATAATCTGGTCGCCTGCGCGAACTGGAGCGGAAAGTGTAAGCGCAACAAGCGCTGTTACAGAAAGAATACGCATTTCAGTAGATTAAACAAGTTGCACAAGTTTTAGCAATCAAGATTTGAAGAATTCATGCCTGTAGCTGAAAGTTTTTGAAGGGAGCTGCTTCCTCCCCTTGGTATAGGGACACGCTATGTCCGGGACTGGGCTGCTTTGCGCATCCAAGGTCGTCGTGCCAACGCTGCTGGTCAGCCATTGGCCGGTATCTGACGATGTCGCGGCACATCCGGCAGCTTTCTGGTCTTTTCACGTAGAACGGCTGATCTGCTGGTGGCTCAATCAAAGGCGTTCGGTGTCGACTATTGGCCACCCCACCTTCAACATGGGCGAGCGGTCAAATGGGGATCACCTAACGCTCGGCTAAGTTCTGACCGTGAGTTAGATCGGGTCGATGGAACCTGCAAACTTCAATCCTTCCAGATAGTCACCTCAGTCTGGGTCAAAGTAACGCTTCGTTCCGTTAGTTTTTGAAAACGTCCGCGCATCAAGAGATCTTCCACCACAGAATCGATCGCTTTTCCTACCGGTACTCGTTCCACGCCAACATCATCTTGTGTAACAGCCTCGCTTACACTGACGGTTTCGGCCTCTGGACCCATCGTCGCGGTGACGGTCCGACTGGGTGCTTCGGTTCGTTCAACCCGCACCTTCTCTTCGACAATTGGCAACGTTTCACGGTGGGTTGGGCAGGCGATACCGCCAAAGACCTGCCGTTGATTCTCAAGCTATTCTATCACCTACTCCTGACCCGCCACGACCTTTGCGCCGCCGCCTTTTGGCAACGCAGGATCACATGTCGCGCGTGGTCTGCTCCTCATCATCATGCTCCGGCTCGTTTGCGAACGCGCCGTTGTCTATTATGCCGGTTTTCTCCATTTTGCGCATTTGATCGATCAAGTCGGTTTCAGTGCCCGCGACATTGTCGACGCCGGGCGCGGCAGGTTTGCGGCTTTCGGTGCCGCCCGGTTTGCTGTGCGTCCCATTCAAGGCCTGCTCTGCAACCTCTTGCGCCTGGGCGCGGTGGTCGTCCTGCTCATCGTTGTGCATTTCGGGGGCCAGTCCGGCCTGACGCTCTTCCTGGCTGACAGGATTGGATTTATCGGTCATCGTAAAGTCTCCTTTGCCCTATCTACGGCTGCACGCCCCCTAACGTTCCCGCAACCAGAGCCTTTGTTACCGTTGCCGCCCGTTACGATGCGCGGACACGGTTATTGCCAGTGTAGTCGTAAAAGCCCCTCGGTGGCTGGCTAGCAAAGATTTTCTGCTCGCCTTCATTATTGGTGGCGAGGGTCAGCGCCATTGCGGTGCCGAACTGTAGGATACGCATGACATGTAGGACAATGTGTCACCCACCCAATTTCCACCCAAGCCATTGAAGAAAAGCGATAAACCACCTGTTTGACACGGGTGACACTTTTCCAACTTTTTCGTTTTGGCGGCGACTTTGAGCATGTATCCGCGATACCGCGCATTGAGTTTGTAGGAAAGGAGAGTGGTCCGCTACCGCTCGATCATCTCGCGCAAAATCGAACTGTCGGCTGACGACCCGATTGCGAATATTCAGTCAAAGCCTTGGGTTTTTCGGTGCCAGGAATGGCCACCGCATTGCAGAATTGACGTTTTTTTGACGGTAGGTGTGATTGACCCGTCTCCTGCGCGCTGCGACTTATGGCCGCGTCAGACTGCGACCTGATTGTCGCAGTGTTGCAGCGACCCGGGGGGCAAAAATGAGCATTGCAGAAAGCGCTTCGGCGGCGCCGGTTACATCGGCCGCTCGCGTTGGTGAATTGGACGTGCTGCGCGGTTTTGCGCTGCTCGGAGTTCTGGTCGTCAACCTTGTCTCCTGGATGGGCTATCCGTGGTTTGCGACCGAGATGCAGGCCGATGCCCTGAATGCGGGCACTGCAGATACGAGCGCCGAATTTCTCGTCCGCTGGCTCGGCGGGGACAAGGCCAACACCTTATTCGCCTTTCTTTTTGGTGTGGGTTTCTGGGTGCAGATGGAGCGCCTCGAAGGGCGCGGCTCCAATTTTCAGCGGATCTATATGCGCCGTCTTTTCGTGCTCCTCGTATTCGGCCTTGTGCACCTGCTGGTTTTCTGGCCGTACGACATCCTGCACCTTTATGCGTTGACCGGATTTATCCTGCTCGCGATGCGGCGGTTTAGCGACCGTGTGTTCCTGTTGGTTGGACTGGTTCTCGCCCTCGCAGCAAGACCTCTGATCAATTTCCTGCTCGAAGAAACTGGTGTCAGAGCGTCGGCGTTCAAGGCCGTACTCAACGACACGGCGATCCTCGAACGCTACAATGAGCCATCGCTGCTCGGACTATCGAGCCGCTTTTTTGATGTCGGTGCCTTTGGCTGGATCGGAGGCGGTTTCATCATTGCCACGCTGTTCTACGTCTTGGGCCGTTTCCTCCTTGGTGCTTACGTTGCGCGTCGGGGATGGATCCAACGCAGCGCTGAATTGCTGGCGGGATGGCGCAGATGCGCGCTTATCTGCCTGCCTCTGGGACTGGTGGGACAGTTTTTTGTCGCCGCAATATCCCTTGAGACCTGGGCTTGGACAGAGCAGTGGCAATGGGCAGAGGATTGGGTCCATTACCCAACGTTGCTGCTGCTTGCTGCTGGTTATGTGAGCACACTGATCCTGATTTTTCACTCGCGCGCAAAACCGCTTGCGATGGTGTTTGCCCCGGTCGGGCGGATGGCGCTGACCAATTACGTAATGCAAACCTTCATCATCGGCTTTCTGGCCTATAAATCGGCGGGCGGTCCGGCGCTTGCCGGGAATACCGGAGACGCATTGCTGGTGGCCATCGCCTTTGCAGTGTTTGCCGCGCAGACGGTGTTCTCGCATCTGTGGCTATCGCGGTTTGCCTATGGCCCGCTTGAATGGGTTTGGCGGGCATTGACCTATGGCGAAGCGCCGAGAATGCGGCGCGCCACCCCTCCATCACCTTCGGGCGCTAAGAAGACTACGGCTTGACCGCCGTGCTGACCGCATGCGGGATGCCGCTCCCCTTCGGTGCAAGAAAACCGAAAGGTGCGATGGCGTGACAACACAAATCGCCGCCCCGCAAATGACGCGTTTGCGCATCCCTGCGTTTGCCGACAGCCGGAATCTGCGCCTGTTTCTGGGCACGGTGCTGTATCTGGCACAGGGGTTTCCGCAGGGTGTGTTTTTTGCTGCTATACCGACATGGCTCGCCGCTAATGGGCAATCGACCGAAGTGGTTGCGTCGGCGGCGGCAGCGGCTGCGCTGCCTTGGAGTTTCAAGTTCCTCGCCGGGCTGTTCCTTGACCGATACACTTGGCGGCCGATGGGGCGGCGCAGGCCGTGGTTGATCGGGTCGCAAGCTGGCATCGCAGCATGTCTGCTTATCGCCGCATTCATATCGCCCGCGCCCGGCGACACGGCCGTCGTAATTGCCATCATTCTGATCTTATCGACCCTCACCGCCATCCAGGACGTGGCGCTGGACGCTCTGGTAATTGATCTGACGCCCGATGGTGAAAAAGGCCGGATGAACGGTTTTATGTTCGGCGGAAAAGTCATCGGGATTGCGGGCGGGATCGCCATCACCAGTTACCTGCTCGAGCATTACGGGTTTTCAGTCGCTATGCTGGGGATGCTGCTATGTTTCTTCATCCCCGCATTCGCTGTGGTAAGTATCAGAGAGCGCAAAGGCGAAAAACTGCTGCCGTGGAGCAGTGGCTCCGCGTCAGAGGATGTGGAGTTGTCTGGCGGCGACGATTGGGGCCTGATCCTGCGCGCTGTTTTCCGCAATCTGATCCAGCGCCGCACCATCATTATGGTGCTCGTTCTTTTGACCTTTGGCATCCACCAAAGCCTCAACGACACAACCAACGGCCTGTTCGTCATCCGCCAGCTCGGCTGGACGCAGTCGGAATATGGTTCGATGGCTGCGGCTTATAACATTGTGAACGGCATTTTCTGCCTCACGATCGGTGGCTGGATGGTGGACCGGTTTGGTCCAGGCCCGATCGCGTTCTGGTCTGGCCTCGCAGCATTACCGCTCATGCTAAGTTATTTGGTAGATATTAGCCTGTGGCAAGACAGCCGTCTGTACATCGCATGGTATGGGGCGAAATCGGTGCCGCTATTTCTGTTTTACCTCGCCAATCTGGCAATGGCGATGCGGGTAACGGCGGCGGAAGTGGCGGCCACATCCTTCTCAGTTCTAACGGCAGTGGGCACCGCCGGTTTTTTGATCGCATCGACCATTCTGCCCACCTTGGAGGCTATAGGCGGTTTTCAGGCGATGTACGGTGCCAGCGCCGTGCTAATATGCTTCGCCGGTTTCCTGACGTTGCTATTGCATAAAGATGTTCGGCAAGCTGTCGACGAGGAGCAGGCATGACCGCTGCGCCGACTGCCAACAACCACCTTCAGAGACGTCTTGGCTTACCCTTCGCGCTGGCCATTTCTGTTGGTGGGGTCATCGGAACGGGGATCATGCGCGCACCGGGCGTGATCGTGAACGAGGTGCCTGTATTCTGGATCGCGATGACGCTGTGGGCGGTTGCGGGGCTGTTTATT
>CAWBJN010000003.1:0-655319 GCA_963789155.1 uncultured Alphaproteobacteria bacterium
TAACTGCCCAAAGGCTAATCTTTTGCGGCAGGAGCATACGGGTCCGCGGCACTCAAAGGTGCCGCATATTCAGAGTGTCATCGGTATGAATGGCCTAAATTGGGCGGCAACAACACCGAATGACGCTTTCAAGGCGACTAACTGCCCACCAATTTGTTGTGTTTTCGCTCTATCCAATTGTGTTTCGGGAAGCGGCTAACCTCTCAAAGACAGAATCCGTCACTGCGCGCAAAATGCCGCAGAACATCATGGTCAGAGCCGGAGCGACCATCGCGACACCAAAGCGCCGGCAAAGTTACTGGAAATTGAGGGAGTAAGATGCCACTAAACCCCATTGCTACAAACAGGGGAAACAATCTTATGCTTCGACTCGTTAGCGCAGCTGCTCTTGCCATCAGTCTTGCCGCCGGGGCCCCGGCGGCCGCTCAGTCGGAAACTTTGCTACTTCGATCGCCTGATCTTTCGCGATCCAATCTGATTTTTACCTATGCTGGCGATATCTGGATTGCCGATCGTGACGGAGGCAATTCGCGTCGTTTGACATCGCATCCAGCTGACGCCCGAAATCCTCTGTTTTCTGCCGATGGCGGCATGATTGCATTTGAGGCGAACTATGATGGCAATTACGATATTTTCGTCGTCCCTGCCGCAGGAGGGCAGCCAACACGCCTCACCTGGCATCCCGGTGATGATACTCTCGTAGGATTTTCGCCTGACGGGACCGAAGTGTATTTCACCAGCGCGCGGGAACGGCGCGGTGGCCGCGCGGGCCAACTCTATAGTGTGCCGCTGACTGGCGGGATGCCCAAAAAAATATCCGAAGCACGGACCTACGCAGGAGCATTGTCTGAAGACGGTGAGACCTATGCAAACGTACCCATTCGGCCTGCCTATAATGGTTTGGCAGGCGGTTCTGCCGGTTGGCGCGGTTATCGCGGCGGAGCAGCTCCTACCATTCAACTGATTGATTTTGATGCCGACACTGTGACGGAAATTCCAGGCGACCGCACGACTGAATGGGACCCGCATTTCATCGATGGGCAACTCTATGTAATTTCCGATAGAGATGATGCCCGGCTAAATGTGTTCCGCCACGATGCGGCGACCAACAGCTTGACGCGCATCACGAATGAAACGGAATTTGATGTCCGGGCCATTGGCGGCGAAGGCGGTACTTTAGTGTATGAAAGCGGTGGCAGAATTCACTCGCTCAATCTTGCCAGCGGAGCCTCTACCGCGCTGTCGATTTCGCTCAATGCTGACCTCCCCGCAAGACAGCCCGGTTGGCGCAATGTCGCAGGGCAAGTCGAGGGGCTGTCGATCTCCCCCACGGGGAAAAGGGTCGCTGCAACTGCGCGCGGTGAGGTATTCACCGTGCCTCTGGACCAGGGAAGCGTCCGAAACATTTCCTCCACCGCGGGGGAACGCGACTACACTGGCATCTGGTCTGACGACGGTACTCAGCTCGCTTATGTCGAGGATAATGGCCGATCTCAGTCACTGGTGATCGAGGATCAAAGCGGTATTCGGGCCACTCAGCGGTTCTCATTGGGAGAGGACTTTAACCAGCTCGATGTCTGGCATGGCGATTATATCATCTATCGCGACAACAAACTGCAGCTGCGAACCATCAATATCACGAATGGCGAAAGCTGGACGATTGCGACCAGTGAACGGCGCGATCTTGGCGGCGTCGACATATCGCCTCAGGGACGCTGGGTCGCGTTCACAACTACGCAGGCGAACTATAATGCCGCACTTCACCTCTATGATCTGCAGCAGCGCCGTCTGCATGAAGTGACCGGCGAATGGGCGGACATTGCATCGCCCACTTTCAGCAAAGATGGCGAGCTGCTGTTTTTTACCGCTTCCACCAATGCTGGTCCCACGCGAATGGGTTTGGACATGTCAACCCAGCAGCAGCCCTATCGGGCGGGTATCTATGCCGCGATTCTGGCTGCCAATGGCAAAGACCCATTGGCGCCGTTTCAAAGCAATGAGGAACCGAGCGACGAGGATAACGGTGACGACGAAGGCAAGGGTGACGATGCCATCGTTGTTGTCGATCCGATCGGCCTATCCCGCCGAATCGTATCGCTGCCCGTGAATGAGGAGTTCTACACGCAGCTCGCCACGGGTGCGGATGATGCGCTCTATTATGTCAGCCAAGTGCAGCCGGGCGTGTCTGCCTTGGCACCGGGCGGATCATCGCAGGCAGGCGCGAGGCTTGGCAGGTTTGATTTTGAGAAGCGCACGGCAAGCGATCTGGCATCCGGCGTGACGGGCCTTCAGATTGATCGTGCCGGCAAAACCTTGCTGGTGTCTATGGCAGACGAAAGTTTTGCCACAGCCGAAGCGGGCGCGACGATTGAGCTTAAACCGCTCGATTTGTCCGGACTTCGGATGCTGATCGATCCATCAATCGAATGGGCACAGATTTTTGGCGATGTCGCGCGCTTCGAAGAGGCCTATTTCTACGACGAGAATATGCACGGTCTCAACTGGGGTGCAGTGCGGGAGCGCTATGCGCAATTCTTGCCCCATGTGGGACGGCGAGAAGATCTGAATGAGCTAATGGTCGAGATGATCGCTGAGCTTTTCGTCGGCCACAACCGCGTTGGCGGCGGTGACATCTATGATAACAGTTCCGCCCGGCCGGGCTTGTTAGGAGCCGATCTCGAAGTCGTGGGCGGCCGTTACCGTATTGCGCGCGTGTTTGACGGTGTCAGGTGGAACCCGTTCCTCGACGCGCCTTTGGCAGCACCTGAGGTAAACGCAAAGGCTGGCGAATTCATTCTGGCCATCAATGGTCAGCCCCTGACGGGTGACGATAACATCTTCCAATACCTTTCTGGCGCTAACGGCAGTCAATTGACACTGACACTGGCATCCACTGCGTCGGGCGCGAATTCGCGCGAAGTGATTGTTGAGCCGACCAGCAACGAGGCCGGTCTTCGGCTGTGGGATTGGGTGGAATCCAACCGCGCCCGCGTGGAAGAAGCAACAGATGGGCGCGTAGCTTATGTCTACATGCCCGATACGGCTGGCGGCGGTTTCACATATTTCAATCGGATGTTCTTTGCACAGGCGGACAAAGACGCGTTGATCATGGATGATCGCGCGAACGGTGGGGGGCAGGCTGCCAATTACGTAATTGAACTGCTCAACAGACCGCTTTTGGGAGGCTGGAATGATCGGGAGGGCCTGCCTTGGACCACGCCGGGTGCAGCCATTACCGGACCAAAAACGATGCTGATCGATCAGGACGCGGGTTCAGGCGGCGACTTCATGCCATATGCTTTCCGCTACACCGGTCTTGGCCCGTTAATCGGTACGCGCACATGGGGCGGCTTGATCGGTATCTCTACCAATCCGGGGCTCGTCGACGGGGGAGGTGTATCGGTGCCTTACTTCCGTTTTTACACACCCGAAGGGGAATATCGGATCGAGAACGAGGGTGTCGCGCCAGATTACCGCGTCGAGCTTGACCAAATGGCGTTGGAAACAGGCCGAGACACACAGCTAGAGGCAGCGATCGGGTATATCATGGGTCAGATCGAAAACACGCCGCGGCGAAATTTGAACAACTCTCCACCGCCGCCGACCGAGCTTGGGCTATAAAGGCCTGTTTGGGGATCGTCCTAGACACCAAGACCGATTTAAGAGCGCGACTGTCATAGCCCTATACCCACCGCTGAACTTACTCAGCGGTGGGATATTCGATGACTGGATTACGTGAGACAGCTGCTGCCGCGTAGCCGGCCTGCAGCGTCGCCGGTTTGCGCAAAGAAGGCTACTCGCTCTCCAAATCCTGCTCAATGTCTTTGGCCAGGTCGTCTATCCGCTCTTCTGCTTGCTCGAACCGGTAATCAAAGCTGGCTTCGCGTTCGGTGCGAAGCAGGGCCATTACCACCATCGCCAACGTCAAGATTGCCAAGACGACAATCACGCGCATCAATAGTCCTTTCGGTAACGCACATTCACATCTGTGCCCACGGCTCCGCCAGCTTGGCTGAGGACCGAAAGCGCAGGGGTGAGGCTGATCTCTAGCTGTGTAGCAGTAAAGCCCCGCGCGTCTGTAATCACTTCGATATAGATGTCGTCGGTCAAATACTGTCCCGCTGCAAGCGATGTGCCTTGGCCGGTTTCGTTGTCTGGTCCAACGATCCTCAACCTGTCCACTCCCGTCGCAGAGCGCAATTTGCCAAGCGGGTTCAGTCCGCCTCCCGATCCCCGCAAGGAATTGAGCGACGCGGCAAGCTGCACCGCCTGAATGGCCGAAAGATTGCCCACCGAGTTACCAAACAGGATGCGCGAGACGATCTCATCCTGAGGCAGGCCGGGTACGCTTGAAAAGGCGATTTGCGGATTGAAGGCTTGCCCGCTGACATTCACATTAACGGTCACATCTTCGATATCGTCACTGGCAACCAGAACGACGGTCGGATCCAGCGTCCTGCCGCCTGTAAATCCAACCCGCCCTTCGGTGAGTGTAAATGATCTGCCTGCGAAACCTAATGTGCCGCGGATCAAATCGACACCACCCGACATTCGCGGTTCTGCGCTGGTGCCAGTGATATTGATATCGGCGCTCCATTCGCTTTCCAGACCCATTCCTGAGACGTACAGTTTCTCCGGCGCAGACAGATCAATGTTCAGCCGCACCGATTCCAGGAATCCAGCCGAGGTGATCGCAGGTTCGTCGCCTGTCACACGGGGGCGACCACGTGGTGGTTTGAACCGCACCCCGGTTAGCTCTGGTACGAGGGCGGAGCCTTCACGAATGACCTTGTACCGGGTTTCTGGAAGAAGGATGGTGCCCGAAAGCAAAGCGCTCTGGCCGGCTGTCTTTGTGAAGGAGAGGTTTCCAGTTGCCGTGGCGGCCACCGCATCACTTTGTGCCAAACGTGCGTCATTCATCTGCACTTTGACATCCATTGGATAGCCGCTGTCTGCCGCGAGGCTGACGTAACCGGTCGCCGAAACTGTACCGTCTCCGGCGACTGCCTCAAGCGACTCGATCTCAACTCGGTCTCCTGTAAATCTGCCGCGCAAAGACATGTCGCTAAGGCGCGTGCCGAAAGTCTGGTTCTCGTAAGTCAGATTGTTGGCGCGGATAATCCCGGCCATCGACGGCTGGGAGACCCGGCCACTGAAATCGGCGGCGATCCCGATTGCGCCGGACAAGCGTTGGTCCGGCTGGCCCGCGAGCGAGAAGAGCGTGTCGGCAGGCCCATTGTAACGGATCCCGCCACCCAGCGGCGCCTCCATCAAACGCGTCGTCCATGGCCCGTTGCCAGGGGGAAGGGGGGTAAGCGCTGCGTTCATCCGGCCGATTACTGTACCGCGGCGGCGTATGACTGACCGCACAGCTCCGCCCGTCGCTTGCAATTGACCGACGATGTTGATGTTCACAGCCTTGCTAACCGAAACAGCGGTTGTGCGTGAAAAATCAGTGATGGTCATCCGCGCATCAGCCGTGGGAAATGCGTTTGCACTGGCCTGCGCAAAGTCGAGGCTGCCCGTTGCTTTGCCGCCTACGCCCAAACCCGGAGCGAATGCGTTGAGAATGGATAGATCAAGATCATCAAGGCGGCTTTGCACCTTGACCCCTTCGCCATAACTGCCAGCCAGCCGAAGGTTACCCCTGCCAAAGTCGATCCGTGTTGGGAGCAATTCGTAAGACGATGCGCCCGGAATGATCCGCGCCGGTGTGGCGGTCTCAAATTCAATCCCGCGCACTCTGCCCCGCAGCGATGCTCGCCACAGATCAGGTTGAAGATCGGCATTGCCGGACACACGGAATGTTACACCGCTGGTCCCTTCGGCAAGCAATTTCGCCGTGCCGCGTCCGTCGCGGTAATCGACCAATGCGCGCATCACATTGATGTTCAGCGCACCATAATCGGTGTTCGCAAGCTGGATATCGGCAAGCACTTGAGGCTGCTCGTAAAGTATGATCTCTGCATCGACGATTGCCGATCCAATACGCAGATTGGCCGGGCCAGGCAGCACGGTGTTATTGGCGCGCAAATTGACGGTGGCGGATTGGTATCCGCCGGTCGCGCCCAGTCTGACGATCCCGCCTAGGCCACTTCCATTGGCGTCGAGTTGGCCGATGAACGGCCCTGCCGCACTTTGGCGAACTTGCCCGGATAGGCCGATACCGGCGAAATCCGCTTGATTGATTGTCAAAGTCAGCGGGCCGCGTTCGGTTGCCACGGTCACGTCGGCAGTAAAGCCACCATAATCCGTCTGACCGCTGGCATCGATGCGATAGTTACCATTGTCACCGCGAATTTCGGCGGTCACGTCGGCCAAGCCTACACCCAGACCCGGACTGGCAGCCTTAATAGTGGCGCGTGGGTTGGAGACTGTACCGGTCAGCGTTACGCCGACCGGGCCGTACGGTTCCGACACAGCGCTGGCGACAACGTTGATTTGGCCGGATTGCGAATAGGTGCCCCGGCCATTGATAATCCGCAACAGTGGCGAATTCATCCGCACATTGTCAAAACGCGCGACGCCGTCACCCCCGTATCTGACATCTGCCGAAGCGGTGAGATTTCCGCCTAGATATGTGCGCAGGTTTTCGTTGAGCAGACTGGTCGATCGTGTCCTGACCTGGCCTGCAAGCGCGAAGCCGCCGGACTGTTCTGCCTCCAGATTGATATCTGTTTCGATGTTGAAGACGCCGACACTTTCGATGCGGTAATTGTCGATTTTGCCGTCGATTGCCCCGGTGTATAGCCCGGTAGATGTGTCAGCGAGCAGGATCAGGTTTGCGTCGATACGGTCTGACCGCAAACGCATATTGTCTGAAAGAATGCGCGGTCCCTGAACAGCAACGTCACCGTCCAGGCGGATATTGGCAAGCGTGCCGCCGGCGACGGTATCCAGACCTGTAATCCGTGACGCCGTTGCTGACACTGGGATCAGGATATTGCTGGAATCGACCCTCGCAGCGCCCTGTGCGCGAAGGTTTTCGATGCCCATATCATTCATGACAATCTGGGCCGCATTGATTTCATAATCGACCAGCATCGCGCTGAATGGACCATCCAGGGTCAACATCGCGCGCAACCCGCGCCCCTGAAGATTGGGCGCAAGCGCGGACGGCCTGAGCAGTGCAAAGCCAGCTTTGAAGTTGTCGAAACTGTTGTCCGACAAATCAATCAAACCATTGGTGGTGAGATTGAACGCATCGCTAAAGATGCGCCCCTCAACCGAAGCTGATCGTTCATCGAGCGTGGTGGTCAGATCGACATTGGTAAAGGGGCCAAGCAGCTCAGCTGTGGAAGGAGGAGCAAACCGGGACAAAGCCGCTTGTCCGACGATACCGAATGTACCGTCTCTGCCGGTCAATGCCACGTCAGCAATATTGTCGCCTGCAAGCGCCGCAGTCAGCTTGCCATCCCAAGCGGCCCAGTCACCTTGACCCGCGAGTTCAACATTCAAAGGGTCGGTTAGGCCAGCCAAAGCGGCTATGGCACCGTCTGCCGGGGCATCGACAAGGAGATTCACGTCGAATTGGTTGTCGTCGGGAACAGCATCCAGCTTCAGCGCGATCCGATCGCCGCCCGCGGAACCTTGTTCCGCAAGAGTGGCTCCATCCAGATTGACCTTTGCGCGGCCGTCAGAAATTTGCACATCACCTGCAAAAGTCGCGACGCGGCGTTCGCCTGACACGGCCGGCTCCGCGATGAACCTGTCGACCCTCATTTCGGCGATATCGATATCGTAATCGGGCAGCCACGGATCGTCAGGATCGGTTGGCAGAAGCTCAGGCATGCGCAGCAAAGTCACTGTTTCCGCCGTCAGCGAGCGGATATCGATGTGGCTGTTTGCAAAAGCAAACGGACGCCAATCCATTTCGACTGCGGGTGAGGTCAGATACACTCCTGTGGGATCGGACAAAGTAAGCCCGCGAATGGTCATTGCACCATATATGGAGCCATCGATTTCTTCGATCCCGATAGTCGTCCCGTTCTCCAGCTGAAACGCTTCGATCTGTTTAGCGATGAAATCGCGTCCGGGATCTGTGTTCAATCCGATCAGCACAGCGCCAATCAGCAGCGCCAATCCAGCCACAGTGAACAGAACAATTTTCGCTATGCGGCGGGGCCAGCCGTGATCGCGTTTGATCGCAGCGCTGTCTTCGGGTTCGGTGACTGAGATGGTTTCGGTTTCGGACATCAGAACGCCTGCCCGATGGAAATATAAATATTAATCAGGCTCTCACCATCGCGCCGCCCGATAGGCGTAGCGATATCAAGCCGAAGCGGACCAAAGTTGGTGTAGAAACGGCCCCCTATCCCCGCACCATATCTCAGGCCTGAGAAATCCGGGGTAGACCCTTCATAAACTTGTCCCGCATCGACAAATGCGACCACGCCGTAATTTCCAAAGCGGTAACGGACCTCCGCAGCAATTTCGTTTACGCTGAGCCCGCCGATGGGACGTAACCGGAATTGATCGGCAGTTTCTTCGGGATCAGTGGCATCGAAATTCGGGTTAGGTTCGGACACTTGCGGGCCGAGGTCCTGAAATCCAAATCCGCGTACGGAACCGCCGCCGCCCGCGTAAAACCGGCGTGATGGTGCGATGTCTACTCTATCGACCCCCTGAATTGAACCTACGCGAAGGCGTCCTGCCAGCACTATGGAATCAGTCGCCGAGAAGTATGCCGAACCGTCGATAACCGTGCGGAGATAGGGGCTGAACCCATCTTGCAGCGACCCTTCAGGTTGAATGAAGAGATTGAGCCTGTATCCCTCTGTCGGGTTGAGGAGGTCGTCTGACGTGTCGAAACCCACTTGCCCGGTCAGCGCGCCGATCACATACGTCCGGTCAACATTGTCGCCCAGATCGAAGTCAAAATCTTCTTCAATCGTTCCGATGATTTCTGCGCCATAGGCATAGGTGAGCTGTTTCTGCCAGATTGGCGTTGAAACATAGCTGACCAGCCCGCCAACCCTGCCTGTGAGAGCATCAAATGCATCATAATTGGCTCGAAGCACGTTAACGCCTAGCTCTACTGTCCGATCGCGCTGCCCCGCATTGGACCGCCTGAAACTGACGCCAGCGCCCTGTTCCTGCGTTCCAAGCACAGCCGAAGCAGTGAGAGCCCCTTCTGGCGGAAACAAGTTGCGGTGGGTCCAGCTGCCATCCAGCCTCAAGCCTTGTCCAGTGGCGAAACCTGCGCCGCCAGCGATTGTGCGCGGCGGACCGGCTTCCTGTTCAACGGCGATTGTGACAAATTCTGTCCCATCTTCTGCAGCAGGCTCTTCAGTTCTGACCGGCTGCACAGAAACCGTATTGAAAAGACCGGTCGCTACCAGAGCCTGACGCAGATCATCTATCTTACGGCTGTCATAAAGCTCACCCATTTCAAAACGGGCGAGAACTTCGACATGCTCTGCGTCAAAAGCCTCGTTTCCGCTGGTTGAAAAGCCCCCAAACCGCGCTCTTGGGCCTGTTTCAACCGGCAGCGTGTAGACGCCATCAAAGGTTTCTTGATCAAGCAGGATATCCCGCTGGCCGACTTCGGCGAATGGGTAACCCTGTTCAGGCAAAGCTATCGCAATTTGCGCTTCTACCCCTTGAATTCGGGCCGCAATGATAGGTTCGCCAACCTCCAAAGCGAGGTTGGCCGCAATCAGATCCTCTGGGATTGTAGGTCCTGCTTCGATGATAATCTCTGCAAGCGTGAAGCGTTCGCCGGGTACCACATCAAGAACCGCGAGCAGAGGTTGACCATTCAGCTCCTCAGAGCGGTCAATCCGCGTGACCACCTTTGCGTCATACCAACCTTCTGAACGCAGAATTCGCTGAAGAAGGGCGCTATCTTCGGTAACCCGCGCGGCCAGCATGGCAACATTGGCGGCCTCGCCATCCGCGGCTTCCAATGCGGACAGGCTGCGGAACAAGCCGGCGATATCGACGTCTGATGCGTCGTCAATCAATTCCAACCCATTGATTTGCGTACCGTATTCGACAATCAGCACTTCTTCATCGCTGGCATCTTCAGCAAATTCAACTTCTTCAACCTCAAAGGTCTCAAGTGGTGAAAGCGGTTGGAGAAGCTCGGCGTCCCGAATAGGCGCGTCTCCGATCTCTTCGTCTCGGTCGCCGTCTGCCAATTCGGGTAACCCTAGCGGCGGCGAAGCGCCTTCTTGCGGGTTGGCGTCGGTTTGTTCGGATGCGAAACGGCGCTCAAATTCCTCGATGGATTCCAGCTCAGTGCCAATTTCTGGATCATCTTGCGCCAGCGGCGGGATCGAAGAATTGAACTCTTCGTCAGAAATGATCTCTTCGACTTCTGGCAGATTTGCTTCGACGGGCGGCGGCGGAACGGGTATCTCCCCTGCCTTTAGCATATCATCTGATTGCGCCGGTTGCGCATTTTCGTCAGGGACGCCATCGGCATCCTGAGCGAGCGCAGGATGCGCCGTCATTGCAAGCGCAATCGCACTCCCAATCGACAGATAAAGGGGTTTGCGGGCACCATTGCCAGCCCAAGTCGTTTTGACTGGTAACATGCGGCCTGAACTACTTTCGTACTTTTTCTGTTATAAAACAGCTTGAGGATCACTCTTTGAAACCCACCGCGCCCTCTGCCACACCCAAGATGAACGGGGACCTCTCCAAAGAAGTGATTGAGGTTATAGAGGAATCTCCGCCAGGTGCAACGGCGGTGTCTCCGCACACCTTACCGTGGTCCGCATGGAAGCAGATTGGCAAGCGGATTTATGTGATGGCGGGTTTCCATAACCTTTCGCTTCTGGCGGCGGGCACGGCATTCTTCGCCTTCCTTGCGATAACTCCGCTCTTGGCGGCCACAGTGATGACGTATGGTCTGCTGGGTGATGTGGGCACGGTCCAAAGTCAGATGACAGCAATGTCGAGCTGGATGCCGCCAGAGGTCGCAACTATTGTTGAAGCCCAATTGCTGGCTGTTGTCACGACAAGCGACGGCGTTACCGGCATCGCTTTGGTGGTATCATTATTGCTGGCTGTCTACGGCGGGATGCGAGCGGCGAACGGCCTTATCGGAGCGCTCAATATAATCAATTCAGAGCATGAAAGCCGTAACATATTTTCGGTTGCTTTGCGTGCAGCCGGGCTGACGCTGGCCATGATTATGATCGCTATGACTGGTTTGATCAGTGGTGGCTTGTTCACTTGGCTACAAACGCAGACAGCGACTTTCATCGGCCCAGTGGCAGAGACCGGTTATAAGGCTCTGACTTGGATCGTCGCAATGGCGCTTGGCACGGGCGCTTTTGCTCTGATTATGAAATACGGCCCCGACCGTCGTCCAGCAAAATGGCGCTGGCTAACTTTGGGCTCGCTCTTGGCTACATTTGCATGGCTCTCGGTCTCATTCGGGTTTTCGCTCTATGTCCGGTACATCAGCGATTACAATGCCACTTACGGGTCATTGTCCGCCGTCGTTGTATTTCTGATGTGGTTGTTTCTCACCAGCTACGCAATTCTGATCGGTGCTCTGCTTAACGCCGAAATTGAGCGGCAAACGCTAACAGACACCACGATCGGTGAAGACCGACCGTTCGGACAACGCGGCGCAGTCATGGCCGACAGCAGGGTCACCATCGCGCCCGGTTCAGAAATGCTAGATGAAAAACGCCGCCGCCGCGCCGAGCGCGAGGCAGACAAGGCTTCGCAAACTTAACGGAAAAAGCGTGGTTTTGGCCGCGATCAGGACGCTAATTTTTGTGCTCGAAAGACAGTATTGCGCTTTGCTTCGACCAGATGCGGCCGCAGATGCCGTCTAAGCGTCTTAGCCGCTTCGCGCCGTAGGGCTGCAACATCCGCGCCGTAAGAAGCGTCATAGCGTTGCATAATCTCCAGCCAGCCGGGGGCCTGATAAAATCCCGCCACGCGGTCGTAAATATCATCGGTCCACCAAGGGATGGATGGAACCAGGCGTCTTTCAACAAACCCATTGGAATCAAAAAGGATGCCGTCAAGGCTAGCCGCATGCATGCAACTTGCTTTTGATAGTGGTGCCAAGCCTGTGCTTCTTCCGATGGCAAGCGTAACGGACATCCCGACTATTCCGGGTGAGCTTTTTGCCAAGTTCCAGACATCATTCTACTCTGACCCAGTCGATGCAGTCTTTAATGCACTTGGCGTAGATTGATCGAGCGTTTAATTCGCGAGTTAGTCAGCAGCCTAGGAATGAGGGCGTGGCCAGTCTGATTGGCTCGCATGGCCGCAGTATTCTGTGGTGGGGGACAATCGCACTGGTCCCATCTCATTAGCCATCTTTAGCTAATCAAAGGATTGTTGGGTAGAGATGCGCTCCGTTGAAGGCTTTGATTTAGCGGTATCACGCCATTCGAGGAAAATCCAAGGAACCCGGTCCGGGGCGAATTGCGTGCGCAGACGGCGATCAAAATATGGAGGCATATGATCCCCGACAATAAGAATGTCTGTAGGTGGAAAATCCGAAGCAGTCATCTCGCGCACTAATGCCTTGTCAATCGAGTCCCAAATTGCAAACTGTCTGCAAATCATAGGGAATTCAGCGTCGAGTTCGTCCGAAACATTCCCGCAGTTATCGACACGAAGATTGTTCTGAAGCGGCACCGGAAGGTGCGAATTCACGGTCAGCCAATAAATAAACTGAGGTTCATCAGAATTCTTCAAACGCTCGGCAAGTAGGCTAGGGACGTCACGATCACATGCGCCGGGGAAAACGCCTCCGCATTGCTCGGCCCCGGCCGCTACAAGATCTTCACGGAAGAAAGTTTTTTGAAACCCGATGTTGGGGTACCAAGATGTTCGATCGAAAAAATCCCCATCGAAGCTATGATACGCTGAAGTCTCTACACCTTGGGCAGACAATTGCGCCGGAAAGCATGTGCTGTCTACCGTGTTCACCAAATCGAAGTATTCGCCCCAGCGACCGCATAGTTCACGGATTTCACCAGAAGTGGTCGAACTGTAATAGGTTGTGTCACCATATGAAATTTGAAAACGCGAGCTAACGGCTTCATCGCTGTATCGCGCGAACAGAAGTCTGTTCATTTCGTCATTCCCTGTCGGAACACCGAGTGATTCCACCATCACGATAAGCAGATTGCGTGAGAGCGGACCAGACGCTGTCGCGATGCCCGCCTTTTCGACAGCGGAAGTGAACGGTGTATCCGCGCTGGCCAGCCGATTGTAGTGTCCACGCATGCTTTGACTAAGCCCGATATCTACCAGCACTAGCAGACCCGTTGTTATCACAGCGACGATCAGGAGCCGCATGTCTTGGAAATTGGTTGGCCGGCGTAAGAGCTTGCAGGCAGCAACAATCAACACAAGCAGGACGGCGCTGCCAATCAAATATTCGGTAGATTGCCAGACATCCAATTCAGCAAGAAATTCAATTGAATAGACGAGTGATGTGATCGAAAGATTGAAGAGACTCGCGATGAACGACATGATTGAGTAGATCATTGACGCCACGAACCCGAGGCATTGAATGATGTAGGATCGGCCACGAACAATAAGACCAACGACACCAAATACTACAATGTCAGAGTAACGCGGCGGTGACCCTGAGAAATACATGTACAAAAAGCCGACATTGGCCAAAAACACCCAGATGATGAGCCAATTCGTCAACGCCCGCCAATCGCTCGAATGCACAGGTTTCCGTTGTGCATTGGTGAATTGTAACTGGGCCATAGGTGCGGTCATTCTGCGTCATTCCTTCGCTCGAATAAATCGCCCCCACTCCAGCAGTGAGCGTGTTGAAAAACCCCAAAAAGTCCCACTTAATCACTAAGGTTAGTTCAATTCGTGTCGTTTTCCGATGGCAATGTATGAACGAGAAAGGTTAGCGCAGCGTTAAAATACCGACCACGATGAGTTTGGTCGCGCGCTGGAAAAATCTTTTAGACACGATCTGTCAAAATCCCATTTCCATTTGTCAAGGGCGGGTCAAAGGTTTGCGAAAAGACGTTTCATTCGACGTGCCGCAGAACCTCACAAAACGGTATCGTAATGCGGGCTGAGGATGTGACCGAGACGCTGGATATGGCGGTAGAAGCCTCTGGCAGTGCATCTGCCAGCGTCAAGCACAGACCGAGACTGCTGAGCGATAATGGCCCCAGCTATATCGCCGAGGAACTGGCTCATTACATCGAAGCCAACAGCATGAGCCATGTGCGCGGGGCGCCGTTCCATCCGCAAACCCAAGGCAAGATCTAAAGATGGCACCAAACCTTGAAGAACCGCATCTTGCTGAAGAACTACTTCCTGCTTGGCGATCTAGAAAACCAGATCGAAGCGTTCGTCGAGCATTACAATCATCAGCGTTATCATGAGAGCCTCGACAACGTAACGCCCGCAGACGTCTACTTCGGCAGAGCCGAAGCCATCATCAGCAAGCGAGAAAGGATCAAACGAAAGACCATACAACATCGGCGCTTGCAGCACCGCAAGCTAGCCGCCTAGTATCAGCCAACACGACGAGACAAACGCTCCGCTGATCTAAGCCGCAACTTGTGCCAAATGCTCTGACGACGGACAGTCTTTTCCGTTCTCTTTCAGTGCGTAACAGTTTCGGGCGTTCGGATCTCTGATTGTCCCGGATCGATCCCAGGCTGACCGCTTTTGTGCCGTTCCTGCCTCGTAAAAATAACTGTTGTTGCGTCACCGATCTGCACTAGCCGCGGCATTGATCGTCAATTAGGATCACGCCTGTCACAATCGAGAAATCCCGTGAGAGCCCGAGCCCTTCATTTCAAACGACGCTTAAATTTGACTGGTCTGGTTTTGCATTAGGCGCATTAAGAGGATGATATGACGGTTGTAATCGGTGCCAGCGGGCGTTTGGGCCAAGGGCTCATCCAGGCGCATGGCAATCAGAACCTGATCGCCTTGGGCAGATCAGACTGCCACGCTTGGGCGGAAGATAATGCAGTGGAACTCATCGTCACTACTCTGAAAAGCGTGACTGAACCCGGTGATACCGTTTACGTGGCATCGGGACTGCTTGACCCTCGGCTACCCCAAAAGGCGCTGGAGGCAGTGAATTTCGCTCTTCCTCGAAATGTGATCCTCGCCGGCGAACAGCTGGGGTTGAAGGTTGTTACATTTGGAACCGTGCTCGAAGGCATGATGAAGCAACCCAACGCTTACGTAGGATCAAAAGAGCGATTGTCCGAATACGTCG
This sequence comes from uncultured Alphaproteobacteria bacterium, assembly GCA_963789155.1. Classification (GTDB taxonomy): domain Bacteria; phylum Pseudomonadota; class Alphaproteobacteria; order Sphingomonadales; family Sphingomonadaceae; genus Erythrobacter. The sequence continues at coordinate 15,197 of CAWBJN010000003.1, forward strand.
CAGAAGCCGTTTCACGCAATGTTTCAGTCCTGCATTGCCGAATGCACACACTCTTCGGCTTGGAAGATCCGCCACGGTTCATGTTTCTGGGCCAGCTTTTTGCAGCTGCGCGGTCTGGTGTGCCTTTGGGGATGACATCAGGATTGCAGCTGCGAGAGTACCAGCACGTTCTCGACACGGCATCGGCAGTGCTCGCTATCCAAGCAAGCGGCGCATTGGGCCATGTGACGATCAGCCATGGAAAACCCGTCAAGCTGCGCGATATTGCCACGTCAGTCGGTAAAGCCATAGGTTTTCCCGAATTGGGCAAATTTGGCGCTCTCGCTGATCCGCCTGAAGAAAACTATGCCGTAGTTTTTCAGCCCACTCAGTTGCCGGAACACATCGGGTTTCGCGATACGCTGCCTGCCATTGCAGAATATGCGGCAGAGCGTATTAGGCAGGACAATCATGATTAACTGAGGCGCCAGTGCGGGCAGGCTAGTCTATCAAACGGGTTGCCGCGAGAATTTGAAAGAAGCCATGAAAGAAGACGCAAAGCCTCTCATTTCGATCTCGGTCCCCGTGTTTAACGAAGAGGACAACCTCGAAAACCTATATCAGCGGCTATCTGCGCTCGCAGATCGAATGTCCGACCGGTGCACGTTTGAATTCGTTTTCTCTGATAATCATTCTAGCGATGGTACATGGGCTAATCTCAAACGTCTGGCACAGGATGACCCAAGGGTCCGGGCGATAAGATTTTCTAAGAACTTTGGGTTCCAAAATTCGATCCTAGCCAATTACATGCACACACGCGGTGATGCGGTCTTACAGATCGACGCCGACCTGCAAGATCCACCCGAGCTTTTGGAGAAGTTTTTCGATCTTTGGCGGCAAGATTATCAGGTTGTGTATGGCGTCCGGGCGGGGCGCAAAGAGGGGCCATTTGTCACGCTGTTCCGAAAGATAGGGTATTGGACAATCGAGAAAGTAAGCGAATATCCAATCCCCAGGGACGTTGGTGATTTTCGCCTCATTGATCGCCGCGTGATCGAGGCCGTTTCCCGGTGTGGTCAGCCGAACCCCTATCTTCGCGGCCTTATCGCAGGACTAGGCTTTAACCAAACCGGCGTTGCCTATGACCGGGATGCCCGGCAGGCTGGTCAAAGTCAGTTTGGCACCTTGCGTCTTATCAGCCTTGGGCTGACGGCAGTTTTCAATCATTCGACGGTTCCGTTGAGGATTGCGACATACACTGGCCTTATTATCATTTTGGTCGCCGTCGGATTGACGGCATTCTATTTGATTTCGAAATTTCTCAATCCCAACCTTCCACCCGGCTTTATCAGCATCCAGCTTATGATTTTGTTTGGAATTGGCATAAACGCATTTCTTCTGGGCATTATTGGCGAGTATATTTTGCGGATCTATCGCGCCATCCGCTCTGACCCTATTGCGATCATCGAGCAAAGCCTGAACATCGAGGATGCCGATTTGAAACTTTAACACTTACAAACCAGCGAATTTGAGCAAGTGATCAATCCGGCGCAAGCTGTTCACATCACGAGCTATTGAAAAAAGAGGGCAGGACAGATGCAAGTTGCGATACTTTGTGGCGGGTTGGGGACACGGATCCGAGAAGAGACCGAGCTGAAGCCAAAACCTATGGTTGAAATCGGGCACAAGCCAATTCTGTGGCACATCATGCGGAGCTACAGTCACTTTGGCCATCATGATTTTGTGCTTTGCACCGGTTACAAGAGTGATGCGATCAAGCAGTTTTTCTTGAACTATCCAAATCATAGTCAGGATATCGAAATCGACCTGAAGGCTGCCAAAGTCACCAGCCTTGGTTCCACGGAGGAACAGCTGCCCTGGAAAATCCGCATTCAGGATTCTGGTGTCCAGACTTTGACGGGGTCACGCTTGAAACGTGCAACCAAGTACATCGATGATGACATCTTCCTGGCGACTTATGGCGATGGTGTGAGCAATGTCGACATCAACGCTGTGATTGAGCATCACCGCGCAAACGGCAAGCTGGCTACAGTGGTCGCGGTTCGCCCATCTTCGCGTTTTGGTGAGCTGGCACTTGATGGCAATGACGTGTCCTCATTCACGGAAAAGCCGCAAACAGGGTCCGGTTGGATCAACGGCGGCTTCTTTGTGTTCAGCAAGAGTATTTTTGAAGACCTGTCGGACGCTGACGACATCACGCTTGAGGAAGGTGTTTTACAAGGGCTTTCTGAGCGGGGTCAGCTCAGCGTGTATCGCCACGACGATTACTGGCAATGTATGGATACACAGCGTGAGATGAACCTGCTCGAAGCGTATTGGCAGTCTGGAAAAGCGCCGTGGAAAACGTGGTGATTACAGACGATTGGTGGCAAGATCGGCGCGTTTTCATTACGGGTCACACGGGCTTTATGGGCGGCTGGCTTTGCAGCTATCTCTTGAGCAAAGGCGCGAAGGTTTCAGGTTACGCGCTCTCGCCTATCACGACCCCGTCGTTCTTCGATTTGGTGGCTCTTGGAGACAAGCTGCACAAGTCAACAATCGGCGATGTTCGTGATCTGGGCAGTCTGGCAAGCGCCATGGCTGAAGCCCAGCCAGAAATTATATTTCACTTGGCGGCTCAACCCATAGTTTTGACAGCCGACCGTGATCCAGTTGAAACGTTCGAGACCAACGTCATGGGCACGGTTAATGTGTTGGAGGCTGCTCGAAAGCTAGACAATCTGAAGGCTTTGTTGTTGGTCACAACCGATAAGGTTTACCAGAACAACAACTGGCATTGGCCCTATCGGGAAAACGATCCCCTAGGCGGCAAAGAACCATACAGCGCGAGCAAAGCGGCCAGCGAACATGTTATTACGGCATATGCGAACAGCTATTTCCCGGACCTTGGAATAGCCGCATTGCGTGTTGGCAATATCATCGGGGGCGGCGATTGGTCTGCCAATCGGTTGCTGCCCGATGCTGTGCGCTGTTTCGCGGCTGGTGAGCCGCTGACATTGCGTAATCCGCACGCAACGCGGCCATGGCAGCATGTGCTCGATCCGTTGCCGGGCTACCTTGCCTTGGCGAAGGCGCTTGCTGAAAATGGCGCGGCGTTCTCTGGCGGTTGGAACTTTGCCTCGGCTGCCGAGGACTGTCAGCCTGTCGAAATCGTAGCGCGCCAGTTGGCTCAGGTCTGGGGTGAGGGAGCCACCGTAGAGATTGCGCAAACCTCGAAAATATTCGAAGAGAAATTGCTGGCGCTTGATAGCTCGAAAGCCCGCGCTGAGCTTGAATGGACGCCCAATTGGCGATTGCCTGATGCAATTTCGGCTTTGGCTGAATGGTACAAATCACATGCCGAAGGTGCCGATATGTGGGCATTGACCCAAACCCAAATTGCCCAATTCGAAAGTGACGGGAGCCAGCATGGACAGTGAATGTAGATTTTGCAAATCCCCGCTTGAGTATGTCGTGGTCGATCTTGGGTTAAGCCCCGTTTCGAACCATTTTCGCGATTCAAGCCGCGTCGATCATAAGGGACAAACCTTCTATCCGCTCAAAGCCTTGGTCTGTGAGAGCTGCTGGCTTGTCCAATTGAGCGATGTAGAGACACCGCCCCATTTCTACGAAGACTACGCCTATTTTTCGTCGTTTTCTGCGTCATGGTTGGCACATGCAGAACGGTACGCAGACAATATGCGGGAAAGGCTCGATCTTGGGTCTGAATCTTTCGTTCTCGAACTTGCCAGCAACGATGGTTATCTGCTGCAACATTTCAAGAATGCCGGCATTAAAGTTCTCGGCGTGGAACCTTCAGAAAATGTCGCCGCCTATGCGAAAGAGCATCACGGCATTGAAAGCATTGTTGAATTTTTTGGAAAGTCGCTCGGAGATGAATTGCAGGGAAAAGGGGTCAGCGCTGACCTGATAATCTGCAACAACGTCTTAGCGCACGTCCCCGACATTTCGGATTTCGTTTCGGGCATTGGCCCGGTGCTTAGCCCTGACGGGACATTGACAATCGAGTTTCCCCACCTGCTGCAAATGCTGACCCAGGGGCAATTCGATACGGTCTATCATGAGCATTATTTCTATCTTTCTCTGCTCAGCGTTGAGCGCATTCTGGGTACGCATGGCTTAACGGTGTATGGGCTGGAGCAACTGGGTACCCATGGAGGGTCACTGCGGGTCTATGCCAAACACAGCGAAAGTGAGATCAATGATCAGGCATTGGCTGACACGTTGGAAAAGGGTCGCGCGGAAGAAGCGAAATTTGGGCTGGATAGCATCGCCGGATACAGCGGCTTTGCCGGGCGGCCAGCCGAATGCAAGGCCAACCTTCTGTCGTTCCTGATCGAAGCCCAGAGACAGGGCAAAACTGTCTGCGGATACGGTGCGCCTGCGAAGGGCAATACGATTTTGAATTACTGCGGAATCGGGCCGGAGCTGCTGCCTTTCACCACGGACCTGAGTCCCCAAAAGCAGGGCAAATTTTTGCCGGGAGTAAACATTCCGGTTTTTCACCCCGACCACATTAAAACGGCGCGATCTGATTACGTGCTGATTTTGCCGTGGAACCTACGAGAGGAAATCGTTCAACAGCTGAGCGATATTCGCGAATGGGGCGGCCAGTTTGTTGTAGCGATTCCAGAGCTTGAGATTTTCTGATGGAATTTGCGCAGACGTTAATTCCGGGTGTGATGAGGATTTCGCCGACACCCCACCATGATTCGCGTGGACACTTCGCACGAACATACTGCCAAAAAAGCTTTGAAGAACATGGGCTGGAGCAACCAACGGCCCAAATGGCCTTGTCTCATAATGCAAAGAAGGGAACACTGCGCGGCTTGCATTTTATTCCTGCCGCACAAGGTGAAAGCAAGCTTGTGCGCTGCGTGCGTGGTGCAATCTTTGACGTGGCAGTCGACTTGCGCCCGGCCTCGCCCACTTTTCGTAAATGGACCAGTGCCGATTTGAGCGGCGAGAATATGGAAGCGTTCTACTTACCTCGCGGTGTCGCCCATGGGTTTGTGACCTTAACTGACGACGCTGACATTTTGTATCAGTTTAGCGAACCCCATCGTGCAGGTGTTGAAAAAGGCATAGCGTGGAACGACCCGGATATCGCCGTTGCATGGCCAATTACTCCCGCACTGATGTCGGGCCGTGATGAAGCGCTGCCTTTCCTTGCGCAGATAAATGAACTGACATGACAAACCCCCGGGTCTTGATCACAGGCGCGCGCGGATTTGTCGGATCAAAAATTCTGGCCTGCATTCCTGACAGCTATGAAGTGCATGCGGTCGCACGCACCCCAGTGGACGCTGATGACAGGGCAACTTGGCATCAGACAGACTTGCTCGATACTACCGATTGCCTTGCGTTGATCCGAGATGTCAGGCCCACTCACCTCGTCCATAGCGCTTGGGAAACAACCCACGGTGTTTTTTGGGAATCGGACACCAACCTTGAATGGCTAGAGGCAGGCAAAGCGCTGTTTGCGGCGTTCCATACGAACGGCGGCCAGCGCATTGTCGGGTGCGGAAGTTGTGCTGAATATGCAGGCTCATCCACGCCATTGCGCGAAGAGGATGACGATGAGGTGCCGCCATCGCAATATGGGCGCGCTAAGCTTGATCTCTTAAACGCGCTGCGTACCATGCCTGTCTCGTTTGCCTGGGCGCGAATTTTCTATCCCTATGGCGCAGATGAAAACCCTGCGCGTTTTATTCCCTCAATATGCCGATCACTGTTGCAAAATGACGTGGCGAAATGTTCGTCCGGAACCCAGACACGCAATTTCATGCATGTCAAAGAGGTAGGCGCTGCCATCGCGGCGCTGGTCGATAGCGATCTGACCGGCGCGATTAATATAGGGCACCCCATTTCTCACAAGCTTGGTGATGTGGCGCAGATGCTTGAACAGATTGCGGGCCGTCCTGGTTTGATCGGACTGGGGCTGTTACCCGATCGAGAGGGCGAACCGGCCATCTTGATCCCCGACCTATGCCGGCAGACCGAGGAATTAAAGTTCAATCCAAAAATTAACATATACGGCGGGATGAGCGATGTTTATCGCTCGTGGGCAGATAAGATGGCTGACGGCCGTCTGGAAGACCCGGCTTTCCCGTCAGACACCAAACTTAAGGGCCAAACATGACAGACAACGCGTTCCAGACTGAAAGAAATGAGAATATCGCTGCGATGGGCGATGATAAAGAATTTTCATCCAAAACAAGTGCTTGGCTGCATCACGCACAAGAGAGAAAATACTCCTATCAGTTTGACTGGATGGGCCTTCCTATCATTCAGTACCCGCAAGATGTCTTGGCGATGCAAGAGCTGGTCTGGAGCATCAAGCCAGACCTTATCATCGAAACGGGCATTGCCAGAGGCGGCTCTGGCGTCTTTTACGCGTCATTGCTTGAGCTGAATGCGATGTGCGGCGGGCCCGCCGATGCCGAAGTGATCGCGATCGACATCGATATACGCGATCACAACCGACAGGCTATCGAGGCCCATCCGATGGCTAAGCGGTTGCACATGATCGAAGGCTCTAGCATTGCCAGCGATATCGTAGAGCAGGTCAAATCCCGCGCAGCCGGGCGCAAGTCCATCTTGGTCTGTCTTGATTCAAACCACACCTGTGATCACGTCTTGGAAGAGCTCCGCGCCTATGCGCCACTGGTCACCAAAAACAGCTACATGGTTGTCTTTGATACTCTGATCGAAGAGTTGCCCAAGGACGCAATAGGAGAGCGACTGTGGGGCCCGGGCGACAATCCACTGACGGCGATACATAAATATTTGCAAGAAGATGACAGGTTTGAGATCGATACAGATCGGCATACCAAGCTGCAGATTACAGTCGCGAAAGAGGGCTTCCTGAAGCGCATCGGCTAGATCAGTGGCGCAGTTTTCTGTCCTTATTCCAGTGTATAATGGGGCCGCTTTTTTGGGCGAGGCGCTGCAATCTGTCGCCGATCAAACGCTCGACGATATTCAAGTAACCGTCAGTGACAACGCGTCGTCTGACGAGACGCCAGCGATACTGGATCAATGGAAAGACCGGCTTAATCTGCGGGTAATAACGCAAGAAAAAACGCTGCCGATGCAAGACCACTTCAACGCGGTCCTGGATCTGGTTGACACAGAATTCTACGTCCTATTGTGTCATGACGACTATTTGGCTCACCCGGATGCCCTGCTCCTTGCGCGCGATGCGCTGGAGGCTGCGCCGACAATCGCGGCGGTTTACTGCGATCTGGTTTATGTGGACCCTCAGCGCCGCGAGCTTGCAAGGCGCACATTTCGGCGTGGCCGCCTATTTTCTGCCAACGAGGCCGGAACAAAAACTCTGAGAACCGCGCGAAACCAATTTGGAATTCCCGTTGGTGTTCGCCGCGCAAGTCTGGGTGAATTGCGATACGACTCGCGTTTTCATTATGCGATGGACGTTGACCTGAGCTGGGCCATTTCTCGTCACCAAAATGCGCTTCACATCGCCAAACCGCTCATCGCGAACCGTTACGGCGGCACGAACATGACGTGGTCTTTGCTGTCAAAGTCGCAGAATGAATTTGCGGAGCTCGCAAAGAAATACGATATCAACCTTGGTACCGTGGGCTCGGCACGATTAACCGCCGTCAATTTGTTCGTGGGCCAACTCAAACGGATCTTTGGTTTGTACCAAAGCTTGATCACAAGGTGGACGTGAGTTCCCGAAATTTATCAGCGATAGCGCAAAACCAATTTGTGCGGTTTGCCGTCGTTGGTGGATTTAACACTGCGACCAGCTTTGGGGTGTACGCCTTGGGGATTTATGTCGGCCTTACATACTATGCAGCCAGCTTGGTGGCGCTGATTTTCGGTATATGCCTCAGCTTCTTCGTGCAAGGCAGGTTCGTTTTCCAGTCTAAACTAAGAGGCCGTTTTCCATCGTTTCTCGCTATGTGGTTTGTGCTTTACCTGTTGAATATCGGGATCATCAGATTGCTCGTTACGTATGACATGAGTTATTATTTAGCGGGGCTTCTTGCGGCCCTTCCGGTGGTCTTGATCTCATTTATTTTGCAGAAATTCGTCGTATTTAGGGCGGCTTAGCAGTGCGCACTCAAACATCAGAAAACGTCTCTCGCAACGTGCAGATCGCGCTCATTTTGATGCTGCTTGCCATTGCGATAATGCGGCTGGTGCTGGTTTTTGTGCATGAAGCAAATTGGGACGAATACCTTAACCTGTCGATGATTTATGAGCATCGACGCCGTGAGCTGCGCGAGATTCTCCAAACAGGTTTCGTCCATTTGTTCGGCTGGATTACGAGTGTTTCGGGCAATGAAGCTAATCAAATCATCGCTGCGCGCATCGCCTATTTCGGCGTCGGCATTATTACATCCGTGGCGATGTGGAAGGTTACGCGGACCATTGCCTCGGTAGAAGGCGCGTTTTTCGCAGTGCTTTGCTATTGGGGCTTCAGCTTCAATTTGGTCCACGGAGTAGCGCTGAGGACGGACCCGCTGGCAGCATGTGCGATGATGTGCGCCTTGTATGCAACCATCACCGACAACCCTTCAATCCGCCGTGCAATCGCAGCAGGTGCATTGGTGGGGTTAGCGGGCTTCTTCACGATCAAGGCGATTTTCTACGTACCTGCAATTGTCGCAGTAGCTCTGATCCGTTGGACAGCGTCCGGCTCTATGCAGAAGAGTGCGGCGGTCGTCGTTCTGATCGGGGTTACAGCGTTGGCTTCGTTTGTTGGGCTTAGTTTTGGGCATGCCCTGACGTTTCCTGATGTGGCATCTCCATTTGAATTTCTGCGACGCACATCTGACAGCACTTTGGCCTCACAAAGCTATGATGTTTTCATTAGGTTTCTTCGTTTTGCGCTCATACAAAACGCTTTGTTGCTTGCTCTTTGGTTGATTGGCCTATTTGGTCTCGTCACGCGGTTGAAAGACCCGGAAACCCGGACGCAAGGCTTGCTTGGGCTTGCATTGCTTTTGCCTCTCTGCTCCTTTTTGGTCTACCGGGATTCTTACCCGTATTATTATCCGTTCATCCTTGCACCAGTGATGGTAATTGTGGGCTTTGCTTGGGATGATTTACGGCGTCAGAAAAGCGCGATGATCGCCATTACGGTCGCGGCCGCGGTCTGTTTGTCTGCGTTGGTGGTAACGATCACACGTGTGCAGCGCCCCATCGAACAACAGCGTATGACCCTTGAAGTCATCCATCGCCTTTTTCCGGATCAACCGTCATACATAGACGGGCGTTCTATGGTTTCCTCCTTTCCGAAACGCGGACCCTTCATGAGCACGTGGGGGATGACGGATTATCGGCGTATTGGCGACCCTATCATGGCCGAGCTTTTAGCGCGGCATCAGCCTCAATTCGTACTCGCAAACACATGGCACTTACAATTGGATCAAATGTCGCCTGCCCAGTCCCAAGCCCGCGAATTAGGATTACTTTCTGCTGATTTCAGGACGCTGCGAGAAAACTACATACGGTTTTGGGGCCCCCTGTTCTTGCCGGGCAAAACGATCAAGGCGCAAGATGACAGCGTCCAGATTTTGGTGCCGGGACGTTATCGGCTTATTGCGGAAGCGCCGGTTGTTATCAACGGGAAACAGGTGAGGCCCGGCGGCAAAATTCAATTGGATGCAGCGGATATCAACGTGTCTGCCACCACAAGCTCACAACTGATTTTTGACGCTGAATTGCCGATTGAGCCCCCGCCGCAAGAGATGCTGTTCGGAGGCTTTTGATCCCCACTGTTTGGGGAGCCGGACCGCGTTTGTGCGCATGGGCGCGGTTAGGGTAGGCCGCTGCTTAGCCAGTTCGGCAGCGAACGCCGCCGGGGTCGCGTAGCCAATGGATGAGTATGATCTCTCTCGCTTATAGACCTCCACCAAGGCCGCGATCTCGACGCGGGCATTTGGCGAGGATCTGACTTCCTTCGCGCTTGTCCTGCCCGCGATCCCGTTAATTGTTTCCAACCCAGTCCCAGTGTGGCTGTCAAAGCGGCGAAGCAAGCGAGATGCGATGGCGATCGGGTTCGGCGGTGCGGCGCTCCCGGCGAGGCACTGTCAGAGCAAATGCACCTGATTGACGATTGAGGAGGTGAGGATAGCGGAGGGTGATGCCCAGACCACGCAAATCAGCCAGTCCGTTTCGCTATTTCAAGTCATCGCCTGAGGTGATCCGCCTGGTTGTGATGATGTATGTCCGCTTTCCGCTTTCGCAACGCAATGTGGAAGATCTGTTGGCAGAACGCGGCATCGACATTTGTCACGAGATCGTGAGGCTGTGGTGGAACCGCTTTGGTCCACTGTTCGCAACTGATGTACAGCGTCAGCGAGTCAGCCGGATGCGGGGCTTCCGGCAATGGAAGTGGCACCTCGACGAGGTCTATGTGAAGATCAACGGTGAGCTTCACTTCCTGTGGTGGGCGGTCGATCAGGAAGGTGAGATCCTTGAGAGCTACGTCACGAAGACCAGGGAGAAGAAGGCAGCACTGCGGTTCATGATGAAGGCGCTGAAGCGCCACGGCTCGCCCAACGAGATCACCACTTATGGTCTCGCCTCATACAAAGCTGCAATGCGAGAACTTGGCGTGGACAAACAGGAGGTGGGACGCTGGGGTATCCTCCCAAAGCCGTAGCATCTCATCATGCAACATCTGCCGACCGGGATCGTCGATTTTGACGGGAGGCGGCACTTTTCTTTCATTTTCGGGCCGATCGAACGGTTTCAGCTCAGCTGCGACATAGGAATTGTTCATACTTGAAATCCAGCGCGTTGCGCCGTGGGAGGCGAGGTACTGATTGAATGGGGAAGGGTGCATTGCAAGCAGCCCCACTTGCTTTCCGGCAACCGACAGGCCGGAGCCATCCATCGCCTGTTCGAGCTCTGTCACGGTCAGTTAATAGGGTGCCGTATTGCGAAATTCGCCAGTGATTGGCCGAACGAAGAAAAATGCTACGGCGACAATTCACAACAGCTTTGTCTTGCGGTTGATCATCCACAGCCATGCAATATACGCCATGGTAATCGGGAAAAGATGGTGGCTGTACCATCGCGACTGGATCCAAGCCGTGACGATCGCCCCGACAACCAAGGCGAGGCCGATGGCGGTCACCCGGGCGGGCAGTTTGTACAGATAAGCGATCAGCAAGAAGAGCAATGCCAGTGAGGCATGGATGCCAGCCTGCAGTATGTTGGTGTTGCGGTTGGTCAGGTTTGCATCGATTGCGCTGACCATGGCTCCGATCACCTCGCGTTGAGATGGATCAATCACTAGCCACAAGAAAATGTAGAGCGCGACAATCGTGCCGGCAATGACGTTATCAAGTCGAAACAAAGTGGAGGGGCGTCGCTGGATCGCTGCATCGGCCAGCTCAACAAGAAGCACGACGATGCTGTAAAGGTACTTAAGCAGCAAAGTTGCCCCTAACCATAGGCCTACAACGGTGCGTGTTTTCCGGCCAATTTGTGTGCCATCAGGGTCTGAAATGCGAAAGATGAGATAAGGCCAAAGACCCAGAGCGACCACATGTGCGCGCAGACCAAATACGTTCTTGTACAGGACCGGCATGATCACAAGCACCGCCATTGACAAGATCAGAAACCATGCAGAGGCCCCGACCGTGATGTGGCGGATATGATAGGCGAGGCCTGTCGAGAACAAAACTACCACGCCAGTCATTGATATGATCGCAAGATCGAGCCTGAGCCCGGTCAGATCACTGAGCCACGTTGCAAGCGTAAACCAAACGCGTTCTGCTGGCGGGAAATAGAGGCTATAATCTTCGAACGAAGCGCCGAGCGTATCCGCCAAACGGCCAGACAGTGCGGCAGCGGCTACGTCGGTGTGGACCGAATAATGCAATCCGTAGAAAAGTTGCAGACCGCCCAAAAGTGCAATCGCGAGAGCGGCAAAGAGTCCGATCGAGAGCAATGACGACCACGGGCTGTTGTCTGCTTTGATGCCAGGGCTGTTTTGAGCCGGATCTTTTGGAGCGTATTTACGGTCATCTGTGACCCTATCCTATCGGCATTGCAGGCTTGATCTTTGAGCGCGAGACGGTTCGTTTATTCGGGACAAAGGGACGAATAAACATCGTTCTTTGCGCGGTTGGTATTCATGGGAGATGTTTCTAGGCTGCATAAGCCATTGTGCTGATAAAGTGGTTAACAAAATTGCGATCTCATCGCTACGTGAAGGGGCTGATTCGCTGCTCCTTCGTCATTGACGCTTACGATAGGAAGCAGCGGCCCTCCTTGTGCTTTTGTAATGCTGGAGCCTGTATCGCAGGTGGACATTGAATTGAGCGAACGGGGCATGTGGTACGTCTACACCTATGCATCAAAAAGATATGCATAAGGGCGAACCATCAAGTCTGAAATGGCAAGGGTTTAGGAGGACAAGAACCTCCGATTTGCCAGTCGAGCACATCTTGCGCGTTTTAAAGCAACGTCGCCAATTGCAGTAGGGATCTCTGCGCTGTTGCCTGTTGCCTATGTGTGGATCCAACTTTCGGGTTGGAGCGGCGGGTGGGATATCCACTTAAAAAAGACTGGCGCAGTTCTTGGCACAAACCTCTTCTTTGTTGGTACGATCGCGTTCGGCTTCTCATCCTTGAAGAAGGTCGATATCAGCCTTCTGATAGGGCAATACCGGTCGGCGGTCATGGGTACAAAACTCATTGTTTTCTGTAGCATTATGATTAGCGTTTACTGGTTCTCGAAAGAGGCGATGATTATCTTACATTTGGATCATCTACGACCAGCAGTGATGAGCGGTTTCCTGCACATACCAGCATTGCTTATGTTAAATGTGATGTTGTTTAGCAGACAAGTTCGAAAGGATTGGAAGCCTTATTGCTATGAAGACCGTCGCGAGAGTGATCAGCCATAAGCATGGCACCGGCGGCTCATCAGGCGTTTCCTATCTAGTGAAAGCGCTCGATCTTCAATTCTTCCCAGAACCGTGGTCGATGTGCACGCGCATGTCTGCGCAAAAAGAAAATGGCGACTATTCTGAAGGGGGCGGCCTGTGAGCGCCGTTAGTATTGAGCCTCGTATCTGGGACGTGTCCCAGCGGATTAGCTCTGCGACCCCGCTTTGGCCGGGGGAACCGCCCGTGGTCATATCCCGGCATGCCTCCATTGGGCCTGAATGCCCGGTCAATGTAGGTGCATTATCGATGCCGATGCATACAGGCACGCACGCTGACGCGCCGCTGCATTATGCTAAGGGCGCGCACTCTTCGGCTGTTTGCGATTTGGAGCCTTACGTTGGCGATTGCGTTCTGATCGATGTGACCGGCGCTGATGAGCGGGTTGAGACGAAGGATTGCGATTGGGATGCGATTGCCGGGCATGTCCGCGTTATAATGCGGACCTACGATCACTTTCCGCATGATCAGTGGGTCTCAGATTTCAAGGCAATCGCGCCTGATGTGATTGAACGGCTCGGAAAGCAGGGCGTTCGTCTCATCGGTGTCGATGCGCCTTCGCTTGATCCCGAAACATCCAAGACTATGGATGCGCATCATGCGGTTTTGGCTGCGGATATGCGGATATTAGAAGGGCTCGTCCTCGATGGCATTCCGTGCGGGGTCTATGACCTCGTTGCTCTGCCGCTGAAGATTGAAGGGGCGGACGCCAGCCCAGTACGCGCTATCCTGAGGGAGGTGACATAATGGACAACCTGTCCGCGCGCGCGCGCGCATTGGATGAACGCGATCCGCTGGCCGCATTGCGCAGCCGGTTCCGTATTCGCGAAGCCCTGATCTACCTTGACGGCAATTCGCTTGGCTGCATGCCGCTTGCAACGCCGGGGCGAATGACCGAAACGCTAGAGGCCGAATGGGGCGAAGGGCTGATCACTTCATGGCTGGACGCCGATTGGGCCACCGCGCCGCAGCGGATCGGAGATAAGATTGCCAAGCTCATCGGCGCGCATCCCGGCGAAGTAATTGCCGCAGATTCCACCTCGGTGAATATATTCAAGGCGCTCACCGCGGCACTTTCGCTGCGGTCTGACAGATCAGTGATCCTGACAGAGACGACCAATTTTCCCACCGATTCCTATATGATGCAGGGGATCGAGCAATTTTCTGGTGGCAGGATAAAAGCCCGCGCAGTCGCGCCGGAGGCTTTACTGGACGCGGTGGATGAAAATACCGCTGCTGTCCTGCTCACGCATGTCCACTACAAGTCGGCATCCGCCCGCGACATTGCGGAGACCACGCGGCGCATCCAGCAAGCGGGTGCGATGGTGATTTGGGATTTGAGCCACAGCACCGGCGCGCTCGAAATTGATCTGACCGGCGCGAATGCCGATTTTGCGATTGGGTGCGGATACAAATTTCTAAATGGCGGACCGGGGGCACCAGCTTTCATCTATGCGGCGCGTCGCAACCAGATGGCTCAGCCGGTGCTGTCTGGCTGGTTTGGTCATTCCAAACCCTTCGCCTTTGAAGAGGTCTATGAACCCGCCGCCGGCGTTGACCGGTTCCTTTGCGGAACACCTTATGTGCTGGGCCTTGCCGCGCTGGAAGTCGGTGTCGATCTGATGCTGGAGGCTGACATGGCGCAGGTTCGCGCAAAGTCCATTATGCTTGGCGAATTGCTGATCGCAGCGATGAAACCGCTTTGCGCGAAATACGGATTTGTGCTGGCAAGCCCTGCTGATCCTCAGATGCGGGGCAGTCATATAGGATACGCGCATGACCAAGCTTACGCGATGGTTCAAGCGCTGCGCGAGGTGGATGTAATCGCCGATTTCCGCACGCCTGAAATGATCCGTTTTGGCCTGACGCCGCTGACCTTGCGTTATATGGATATCATTACCGCTGTAGACCGGCTTGAAGAAGTGTGCCGAACGCGCAGCTGGGACCGGCCCGCATATCGCACGGTTGCGGCGGTTACCTGATCGTTAGCTTTAAGACATTGCGATCACCGTCGTAAGAATAGGCGATATCTTCGCCCCATGCGCGCACAATGGCCAGACCGGTGCCACCACCCGTTTCGGGGTCTGGGCCAGCAAAACTGGTGCCATTGGTTGGGTCAAATGCAGGGCCGTCATCCTCAATTTCAAGCACGATGGCATCGCCAACATCCTCAAGCGAGAGCGACACTGACAGGCCCTTGTCACCACCGCCATGATGTAAAGAATTGGATACTAGCTCTTCTACGATGATTGCCGCCTTGACATAGGCGCGTTCATCGAGGCAGCTTTGCGAAAGATAATCGCGTGCGAATTGGAGTGCCTCCATGATTGTGGGGCGCGGATCGCGGCCTTTGGCAACGGATGCCGAATATCGTCTCCTTCGATCCATGATAGTATGCTAACACAGAACTCAATGGGGGGAAGACATGAGAAAGTTTAGTATTCTGATAGCGGCGATGGCGTGCGTGGCTGCGCAGCCAGCTCTGGCCGAAATTGGCCGGATTAAAAACGTCACCGAAGGTGTGCAGGTCTTGCGCGATGGGCGTGCGATCACCGCACGATCCGGGCTTCGTTTGGAAGAAGGCGATGTGATCACCACCAACCGAACCGCCCGTGTGGGCATCACTATGGCGGATGATACGCGCTTGGCCGTGGGGCCAAACAGCAGGATCACGCTGGATGAATACGAATATGACCGCCGCCGGCAGACGGGTCGTTCCGTCACTTCAGTCAATCGGGGAACATTGGGCGTAACGTCCGGCAATATTACGCGAACGGGCAGAGACAGAATGCGTGTTCGCACCCCGACCTCCACCTTGGGTGTACGCGGCACGACATTCGTCGTCGAGGTCGCAGGGTGATCCGGCGCGCCGGGCGCTCGCGGATGGCGGTTCGATACAGCTTGGCTTTTGGCACCGCGCTTTCGCTGGCGGCCTGTGTTTCGGGCGAAAGAGTGACGTTGCTACCGCATTCGGATGGCGGTCCCGTGGGATCGGTAGCGGTTCTGCAAGAGGGTGGGGAAGAGACCGTTCTTGATGCTGCAAATCAGCAAGCACGGCTTTCCACCAGAACGCCTCGGGTGCGGCAATTGGACGAAGTTGATCCGGCATATAATGAGTTGATCGGCTCTCTTCCGCGCGCGGCCTCAGGATTGCCGCTCACGGGATTTCCAACAGGTGAGATGAGCCTGAGTGCAGAGCAGATTGACCAGATACGCACTTTGCTAGCCGACCTCAACGACCGGCCCGGTTATCAGATCATCATCCGAGGCTACACCGATTCAGAAGGCTCTAAACAGCTCAACCAGCAGGTGTCTGACGAACGTGCCAGAGGTGTCGCAGCGATCGTGCGCGAGGCGGGTTTTGAAATCGCTGACGAGGACATCATAGGGATGAATGAATATGCGGCGGAAAGTGCGAATGGCGATGAGGTCGCTGATGCCAATTTCCGCAGGGTCGAAGTAATCATCCGCTGATGTCCAGCGCAAATGACAGGCGCAAATGACGGGCGCAAATGACTAGGCGGTAGCGCCCAGATAACGCAGCGCGAAAATCGTCAGGTCATCCGTGGGATCATTTGTACCTTCGAACAGGCGCACTTCTTTGGCGAGATGCGATGCCCGGCTGAAAGCTGTGCCGTCGCTATCAGCTGTCAAAGCGGATAGCACGCCGGACAAACCGAACATTTGATCTGCTTCATTTGCAGCTTCTGTCGCGCCATCTGTGATGATGACCAAAGTGTCGCCTTTTGCCAGATCGATAGTTTCCACGCTGTATGGGAATTCGATCACGCAAAAGGGCGGCCCGCCAACCATTTCAAACGTTTCGACGGTGCCATTCCCATGCACAATCATCGGGTTTTCGTGGCCTGCGTTAATCAGCTCAACTGAGCCATTTGCACAATTGATTGTGCCCACCAGCATGGTCAAACCCATTTCGTCGTCCGCTTCATTCATCAAATCATGGTTGAGCGCTGCGACCGCTTCGGCCAGTCCATCGGCGGCACGGGCGAGATTGCTTTTGGACAATGTTTTGGACAAGGCCATGAACAGCGCGGCGGGCACTCCTTTGCCCGTGACGTCGCCAACCATGAACAGCAGCAGGTCCTTGTCGATCTTCACCGCGTCGAAAAAGTCACCGCCAACAGATTTGGCAGGTTCTAGAACTGCGCCGACTTCGGCGCGGTGATCGAGCCGAGACAGGGTGTTTTGACTTGGAACCATGCTCATCTGAATGCGGCGAGCGGCTTCCAGCTCACCTTTCTGTGCAGAAGCCATCACTCGCTCTTCAACGAGCTCCGATGCCAGCCGTGCGCGTTCCGTGCGCGCCAAAGCATAGCGTGTGATTGTCAGAGCGATTGCCGCACATGCTCCGATTAAGAGTGGGCGCACTGGGTCGAACAGCAAATTGGCCTGCGTAAACGCCAGCCATGAAAACAGCGGGAGCAAGGCTGCAAATGCCAAGGCTGGCCAAAGCAGCCATCTGCGCAGACCAATCCCAACCACAACAGCAAATCCAAGCAGCACCAATGCAGCCACAATTTCGAGCGCAATCATGAAGGGCGGACGCGATAGCCATTGTTTTTCAAGAATGGCATCAACGGCCTGCGCCTGAACAAAAGCTCCATAAATTTCGCTTTGCAAAGGGGTGGCGACGACATCGTAGGTCCCGGTTGCTCCCACACCGACGATGACCACTTTATCGGCAAATACCTCTGGCGACACGTCCCCTGTCAGAATTCTCCAAGCAGAGATATCGGCGGCTGGCGGGATTGTTCCCATTCTAAACTTCATGGCCGCGTTGCGATCAGCGGGTATCACGCGATCACCCATCATCAGGTTTGCACCGTCCCATCGCATCGTATCTGCACCACTGGCGATCCGGGCGAGCTCTAACGCGAAACCGGGCGCTTGGATTTCACCCAGACCGACAGCCAAGGGCACACGCCTTACAGTGCCGTCATCATCTGGCGCACCGTTGACCATGCCGTGGCCCATCGCCGCGCCATCAAGGCCAAAGATGCTTGCAACTACGCGGTCAGCTTTCAGCATGTCGGGTGGAGGCGTTCCCCCTACCTGTGGATCGAAGAAAAGGTCTTGTGGATCAGTCACGCCATCATCGATGGCCACGCGCGCCAGCACGCTGGGGGTCTGGCCTAAGACTTGCGCAAACATTTCGTCCATAACCGGCAGCGCAAGCAAATTTTCGCGGGTCGCTGGATCAAGTTCATCTTCGAGATAGAGCGAAGCAAACGCCGATGGGCGCAGCGGATCGGGCTGAGTGAAGTAAATGTCGATCCCGATAGCGCGCGGATTACCTCGGCCAATCTCCTCGATCAGACGGGCCATCACATAGCGCGACCAAGGCCACGCACCCAATTCGTCCATACCTTCATCGTCGATCATGACGACCACGACATTCTCAGCCGAAATCTCGCGCGGTGAAACGTTTTGCCACGTATCGAAGGCCACTCTCCGCCCAAAATCAGCGAGCAAAAGGCTCAGGACAACACCGATGATCGTGCCGACCACAAAAGCGCGTGTTAAAAATGATCTCGCCTTCGCTGGTGTTTCGGCCAAAGTGTCTGGCCGAACGGGCAGCTTAGAGCTGGACACAATATCCATCATACGAACACAGCACCGTCAGTTCGGAATCGCTGCGCGTAAGTTCTTCGTAACGGATCGTCTCGCGATGCATCCGTTGAATATCAGCGTCGCTATAGGTCGGTTCGTGGTGGAACAACGCCAGCCGTTTTGCTCCGCCCTCGTGGCACAGATCAACCGCGACGATGTTGGAAGAATGTCCCCAATCTTCCTTCATCGAAACGCTGTCTGCGAGTGAATACATCGTATCGGCAATCACCAGATCAGCCCCAGAGATGAATTCCACCATCGCGGATTCGGCGTCCATATTGTCGATCTTATATTCGGCATCAGTCGAATAGATCGCGACCTTTCCATCAGCGTCGCGGAACCTGTAGCCATAGCTGGCATGACTATGTTCTTGCTGGATCAGGGAAACCGACAGCTCGCCAATCTCATATTCGCGGCCCGTTTCCAGCGTGCGAAATTCGATATCCGCTTTCAGCCAATGAAACGGCACGGGGAAGGAGATTTCTTCCTGTTGGCGGCGCAATGCATCTTCGGCATCGGCGTGTCCTGCGTGGATGACAACCTTCGCGCCTTCGACAAAGGCAGGCACAAAGAACGGGAACCCCATTATGTGGTCCCAATGCAGATGCGATAGGAAAAAGTGCCATTCTTTTGGGCGGTGTCCGTCTGACAGCCGCCGCAAGGTGTCCAGACCATATTCTCGCAGACCCGAGCCCATGTCGCAAACGACAAAGGCGCCTTTTCCCGCGTCAATTTCGACACAGCTGGTAGCGCCGCCATATCCCTGTCCCAACAGCGAATTCGAGCTGCTTCACGGGCATATGTGGCTGCAGCATTCTTATCGGCGAAGCTTTTGCCATTGGCGTGGAGCAGGGCGTCTGCGATCTTATCGGTGATTATGGAGGCATGCGGTGCCACTGGCAGCGACCCGCGCGTGCCCCAAAAACGGATCTGCATATTCCCCCCTTCGAATACGAACTAGTGCCCGAGCGCGTCCTCGATTGTGTCCGCGACGCGGAAAACCATATCATAGCGGCTGATCGCCAGAATTTCGCGCATTGTTTCATTCGGGCGCGCCAGAATGATCGTCGTGCCAGCCCCTTGACCCGCACGTTGCGCCAGCGTCAACGCACGAAGGCCGCGCGATGACATGTATTCTACTTTGGCGAGATCAATGATCGCGGTGGTCGGTTCACATGCCATCGCCACAAGCAGATGTTCTTTGAACGCGTCGGCGGTCGATTCGTCGACCCTGCCGCTGGGCGACAGCACTGCTGCGCCTGAGCGTTCTTCGCTTTCCCAATCCAGTGCGCTGCCTGTCATGTCCAGATCATAGCGCGGGTTAGGCCGATTGCCAAATGCTCTGGGTTTGCCACCATAGGCACCGAGAACGGGCGATATATCTATCAAATGCTGCACAGTTTCTCCTGTATCAGTCTGCGACGCTCTTAATCTCATCATCTAAATGTGAATTTTTCCCTATTGTTCCGCTATGCGCGACGTCTTTCGAAAGCCGGTTTTGCAACAACCGAAGGGCAAATTTCAGAAATTTGAGGGAAGACCGATACTTAGGTCGTTAGGTAAGCATTAACAGGCTTACCCTTGTTTTTGACTTCGATAGTAGTATCACCTCCGAAAACACAGGGTCGCCCGAAATTGGGCAGGATCAGCGGTAAAAACCGCGTCGCGCCATTTTCGAATATTTTACCGGGCCAATTTTGGCCCGAAGGCAGTTCGCTGCCTTCATGGGGAAACCAGGGGGGTGGTCTTGGCTACGGTTGATCAATTGTCGTGTTGCGTTCGGAAGAGTTCGGAAAACGGCGACGCATTTCGTTATTTACAAATGGCTTCGGCCCTTGCTTTGGGCGCTTGTCTGGTGCCATCTGATGCGGCGTTCGCGCAGGGGCTGGGGGCACCGCAGCTTACGCCCCCGACCCGCAATCAACTGACACCGCCAGAAATACGCCGTGAAGAGCGAAGCGTCACTTTGACGATTGATGGCGATCTCGAACGTGCGCCCTGCGTGCTCGACCGCGCGGAATATTCAGACATAACGCTGACGCTGACGGGCGCGGAGTTTGGCGGGCTGGACAAGGTTCCCGGCCTTTCACTTGATGCCGCCTATGACGGATATCTGAACCGCGAATTGCCGCTGGCGGTGCTTTGCGATATCCGGGCGCAGGCCAATGCGATCCTGCGCAGCCAGGGATATCTGGCGACAGTCGAAATACCCGAGCAGAATTTGAGCGATGGTGTCGCTGACTTTGGCGTGGTGTTCGGCAGGCTGACCGGCCTGCGGGTGCGCGGCGATGCGGGCCCATCAGAAGGTGTTGTTGCGGCCTATCTAGAAAAGCTGACGCAGCAGCCTGTTTTCAACACCAAGGATGCAGAGCGCTATCTTTTGCTCGCCGATGATTTGCCTGGCGTCGATGTGCGCCTATCGCTGCGCCCGGCAGCAGGGGGCGCTCCGGGTGATCTGACCGGAGAAATCGCGGTGGTGCGGCAGCGCGGTAGCATTGATCTGAACGTCCAGAACTTTGGTTCGAAATCAATTGGCCGGTTTGGCGGATTGGCCCGGTTCGAAGCCTATGACCTCACCGGATTGGGTGATCGCACATCGATTGCGATTTTTAGCACACTTGAATTTACCGAGCAACAAACAGCGCAACTGTCTCATGACTTCGCAATCGGCAGCGAGGGTCTGCGGCTCGGCGGTCAATTGACCTATAGCGAAACAAGCCCAGATTTGAACCTAGCGGGGGTAAACCTTGAATCTGAGACAATGCTGGCGACGGTGCAGGCGAGTTATCCGCTTAAGCGCTCGCGTCAGTCTAGCGTCTTTGCCTTCGCCGGGTTCGATATTGTTGATCAAAATGTCGATTTTAACAACGTTCAATTGACCCGAGACCGGGTGCGGACATTGTTTGCTCGTATCGGGGGTGATTGGACCGATGAACGCAGCGTCCAGCGCCTTGATGGTTACAGCCCTTTCGAACCAAAGATCCGGCTACGCTATGCGTTTGAAGCGCGTCAGGGAATTGGCGTGTTTGGCACCAGCCCCGATTGCCGCATTAATCCGATCAATTGTTTCTTAGGCGCCGCCGTACCGCCCAGCCGGATTGAGGCAGACCCTAAACCATTCCTGATGCGCTATGACGCAGGCGTTGAATACCGGCCTATTCCGACGCTGACATTCTCGCTCGAAACAAGCGCGCAGGTGACGAACGACCCGCTCCCTGCATTCGAAGAATTTGCCGCTGGCAGTTTTTCGATTGGGCGAGGGCTATGATCCTGGCGCGGTGTTGGGCGATAATGGCGCGGCCGCTGCGCTAGAAGTTCGTTACGGTTCGCTAGCACCTGACGGCGCAGAGGCAGTGGCGGTGCAGCCCTATGCATTCACCGATGTGGCCTTCGCTTGGAACGAAGATCCCAGCCGCCGCGTGTTCAACCCTGATCGGCTCTGGTCCGCGGGCGGCGGTTTGCGCGCCGTGTGGGGTTCCAAAATGCAGGCAAACGTTTTTCTCGCCGTCCCGCTTGAGAGGCCCGATTTGGCTCCCCAGCGTGGTGACGTGCGCTTCATGGTCTCTTTGACCGCCCGACTTTTCCCGTGGAGATTTTAAGATGGCTTATTTGAACCCCAATCGTTCGAAATTGCTGCTTGGATGCGGTTCTGCGGCCTTGGCAATGGGGCTGGCGGCTGCGCCTGACCGCGCAAGCGCACAGGCGTTTCAGGCGACCGAAGTTATTCAAGCGGGTTCGGCCATTCGCAACCCGACCGGCACCGGGACGGAAACGATTGAAGTCAATTCTCCAACGGTCGTTATCGAATGGACACCGTTCGAAGACGGCGCGGGAAATGCGCTCGATTTCCTCCCCACATCCAATGTGGCGACATTCCAGAACGGCCCGAACGAACCTAACTTTGCTGTGCTGAATGTAATCCTCCCCGCAGCGAACGGCAATGTGACCGTTTTCGATGGGACCGTGATATCGCGGTTGATTGATGGGGGAACGGGCGCTGCGACACCAGGCGGGACGGTCGCGTTTTATTCGCCTTCAGGCATTTTTGTCGGCAGCAATGCCGTGTTTGATGTGGGCAATCTGATCCTCACCACTCTAGAGCCCGACAGCGCCAACTTTGACGATTTCGCGATCAATGGCGGCCAGTTGCAGCTTGGTGGTGCTCCGACGACTGCCAGCATTATCATCGCCCCCACAGCGCAAATCACCGCGAGTTCCGAAAACTCATACTTCGCGGTGATCGCCGCCGAAGTGCAAATGTTCGGCACCGCCGACATCAATGGCAGCCACGCTTATGTCGCGGGCGAAGCGGTCAATATCACCGTTTCCAACGGCCTGTTTGATATTGACATACCCATCGGTACAACTGTCGGAACTCCGATAGTGTTGGACGGAGATGTCGGCGGCCCTTCAAGCACCGGAGCCGGTGATAATCATCTGATCTATGCTGTGGCTGCTGCACAGACCGACCCGATCTCGATGATATTCCGGGGCAATCTCGGATTCGCTCCGGCTGCAAGCGCGGGCATCGTCAATGGCGAGATTATTCTTTCGGCCAACTACAGCGTCAACGGGCGGACGGTCGATGGCGGCTCCATCACAGACGGCATTAATGCGTTTTTCGACGACAACAGCGAATTAACCGATGTCGCTGGAAGCATTTTCCTTGAAGATTTTGCTTCAACCAGCAGCATCCTCGCGATTGCCAACGATGAGGTTCAGGTCACAGCCTTGAACGGACCAAGTTCGATTGACGGCAATCTGACTATGGTTGGGCGGAATTTGTCGGAGTTGACCGCCAGCAATGGCCAGACATTCGACATTACGGGTGATGTACTGGTTTCAGCGCGTGATTTCGGCGCGATCGGCGCTTTAGATGATCCCGCCGACGCGGATGCGGCAGCAGGTCTGGCATTCATCGATGCCTTTGACGGCGGCGTTATGACGATAAACGGCAATGTTCTGGTCACGGCCGATGCGTTTTCAGGCATCGACGATCAAGGCAGCGCTGTTCTTGCAGGTAGCGCCATCGGCGGGAATGCAACCATCGCATCGAATGGCGGTTCACTAACGATCAACGGCAACGCCGCTGTTAGCGCGACAGCGTTTGGTGCGGCACTGGCTGATGCGACCGACGCCGCAGACGTCACAGGCGGTGTAGTCCAGTTCTTTGCCACCATGAACGGAAGCGTGGTAATCAACGGAAGTATGGATCTGTTTGCCAATGCCTTTGGCAGCGACGGGAGTGAAATTGTCACGTCGGTCGGATCTGACGCTTTTTCCGGGGACGCAATCATTCAAACCCTTTCGGGCGGTTCGCTCACCGTAACCGGAAATTTCTCAGCCAGTTCGGATGCAATCGGCGGTATATCCAATAACGCAGGCCAAGGTGCGCTAGCAGATTCTGGAATCGTAGTGATTACTACGGAGGGCGTTGAAACCATCGACCTGCAAGGTAATGTAACTATTTCCGCGAATGCTATCGGCGGTATCAATGCAGGCGGCGTCGGAGGCGATGCGCTTGGCGGAGCGGCGCGAGCCTTTGTGCCCAATGGCGGAACGCTGTTGATTGGCGGTTCTTTCCAAGCATCAGCGATTGCGACCGGCGGCGACGGGATCGGCGGGGGCGATGCATTTGGCGGCATTGCGGGCGCTCAGGTAATCACGGGGATTATCGATATTGTAGGCGGAGCCAGTTCGAATACGTTGGGCACTGGCGGCAACGCCAGCTTCGGATTTGGCGGTCTGGGCGGCAATGGCGAAGGCGGAAACGCGTTTCTTCAAGCAGATGGAAGTCTGACAGCGAGCGGGACGCTCACCATCGGAGGAAACGCGAACGTAACCGCAGATGGCAGGGGCGGAACTGGCGGTAACGGAGACGGAGACACTATAATTGCCGGCCGCGGCGGAGACGGTATTGGTGGTCACAATATTGCGAACCAAGCCGATCCGAATTTCGGCAGCGGTGCATTCATTCTTGGCGGCGGCGATAATGGATTTTTGGCTGTCGGCGGCACCACTAACGCGACCTCAGTGGCACAGGCGGGGACGGCGGGGCAGGCGGCATCGATCAGGATGGCGGCGATGGCGGGGATGGCTTTGGGGGACTTGCGCAAGTCGGTCAGGCAACTTTGGGCGGCGACTTGTCCTTGGGCTTGGGACAGCTGACTTTGGCACGGTTTTCCTTACTAGTACGGCAAATGGAGGCGCAGGTGGCGCACCAGTTCCACCGACAATGCGCTGGCAACGGCGGTAATGCTTTGGGCGGCGGGTCTTTCTTTACTGCACGCGCAGGTGACGTGACTGCAGAGGCTGTGATCTGTGGTTGCAGTCCGGCAACGCGGTTTGGGCAATATAGGCGGCGACGGCACTGGCGGAACGGCAAGTGCAACAGGCGGCGCTGGTGGAACAATGACCATCGGTGCTAACTTACAACATTGGGGCATCGGTATAGGCGGCGAAGGCGACAGTGGCGGCGGTGACGGCGTCGGTGGAGAGGCTACACTCGGCTTCGTTGATGGCTTCACCATGACGATTGGCGGAACCGTTGGCCTGATTGCACAGGGCATCGGCGGCAACGCGGGCAATGGCGCTGGCGGTGCGGCGACCGGCGGAACGTCCGGCTTTGGTATCACTGACGATTTAAGCTCTCTCAACGTTACTGGTAATCTGACCGCCTTGTCTGACGCGGTTGCTGGCGTCAGCAACACATCAGGCGTTGGCGCAATCGCTGTCGGCGGTTCTGCCACTCTTAATGTCATTGCAGCTTCGAGCGTCGATATCGGCAACGGTGTCTTTATCAGTGCTCAGGCTGAGGGTGGTTCAAACGACGGCGGCGTCGGCGGTGAAGGCATGGGCGGTATTGCCCGCATGTTTGTCGACGGTGGCGGTGCGGTGTCGGTTGACGGGATCTTCGATGCCAATGCTGAGGCCTTTGGCGGCTCCGGCATAGGCGGCGGCAACGCGTTTGGCGGCATTGCGGGCGCTCGAATAATTGTCGGTTCGGCAGACATTCAAGGCAGCGCGACGGCCAACGCTTCGGCTACGGCTGGCGATGCCAACACGGATACAGGCTTTGGCGGAGATGGCGGATTTGCGCTCGGCGGCTTGGCTTTTCTAAATGCGGACGGCACACTCACAGAGATAGGAAACCTTAGTGTCGGTCTCGATGCGACCGTTCTCGCCAATGCGTTTGGCGGCAATGGCGGGCGGGGCGACGGTGACGCAATTGTCGCTGGCCGCGGCGGCGATGCGCAGGGCGGAACCAACACCATCGCCAATCAGGCCGATCCAACACTCTTCAGCGGTGCCTTCATTCTGGCTGGCGGCGACAATGGCAATGTCAGCGTCGGCGGAACATCCCTGATCAACGCTGTGGGAACAGGCGGCGATGGCGGCAATGGCGGTCTGGATCAAGCTGGCGGTGACGGCGGCAATGGACTTGGCGGAGATGCCGCTGCCGGGCTAATTCTGCAGGGAACTGACGGTTCCGTCGGAGCAGGTACGGCAAGTTTTGGCGCACTTAATCTGATCGCAGACGGTTTCGGAGGTACTGGGGGCTTTGGCGGGTCGACAGCTGATCCACGCGGCAATGGCGGCTCCGGGACAGGTTTCCAGGCGCGTATCGGCGGGTTTGCAGGAGAGCTCACCGCTGACAGTGTGACCACTGCAGCCAATGGTATCGGCGGCGAGGGCGGTGTCGGCGGAACAGGCTCAGGCGGAGTTCAAAGCAGCATCCGCACGGCTAATAATGGGACCGTGACCATAGGCAGCTATTCAGGTTTCGCGCTTGGCGTGGGCGGCCTTGGCTTTGACAGTGTTGGCGGTGAAGGAACCGGAGGCACGGTCTTCCTATCTGTCGAGGACGGAAATACGACCGTCAACGGTGACGTAATCGTCAATGCGACAGGCACGGGCGGCGAGTCCTTGGTTGCCAATGGCGGCGCTGGTTCAGGCGGTGATGCAAGTATTTTGGTTGCCAATACGATTTCCGGGATTGCGACAATAGCCGGACAGGCATCGGTTATTTCCAATGGTATTGGCGGTGACGCTGGATCAGGCGCGACGGGCGGGCTTGGTCAGGGCGGCGAAGCATTCATCCGGTCACAGGCTGGATCGACCTTGTCGTTTGGGGCCGTTCAAGTTGTGGCATCCGGACAAGGTGGCACAGGTGCAGGCGCAACCGGCGGAACGGGTAGGGGCGGTGAAGCTTCACTTATAAGCGTTGATCAAGGCAGCAGAATTGAAATCGCGAATGCGCCGCCCTTCGATAATGCGAACCTCGCAAATGGCGGGTTGTTGACAGCAAATGGCAGAGGTGGTGCCACGACTGGCGGCTCTGCAGTCGGAAGCGAGGGCGTAGGCGGCAATGTGTCGGTTTCAGCCGTCGATGGTGGTACCATTGTGCTGCCAAATGACGCAACAAATAACTCGCGGATATTGGCACGTGGTTTCGGAGGCACGATGAATGCCGATGGCGGAACGGGTGGGACAGGTACCGGTGGTACTGTCCTCTTCGAATTGAGATCGGGAATCATTGACGCGGGTATAACGACGCTCTCGGCTTACGGTTCGGGAGGGTTTGGAAGCGCGCAAGTCAATGCAAACGGAGGTGATGGTGTAGGTGGCCAGATTCTGTTTTCAGTAACTGATGGAGGGATTCTTACCATCGAGTCTCGCAGTGGTTTGGGATCGGTTGGCTTGGGTGGGGAAAGTTCAGGATCAGGTGATGGCGGGAGCGCGATCAATGGCTTGACAGATATCGCGGTAATCGACTCCACGCTGAATTTCGTTGGCCAATCCTCCTTGGGCGGCGGAGGTTTTGGTGGTTCTGGTGACACTGGCGGCGACATTTCTGGCGGGGCTGTCAATGTCGACTTCCTCAGGTCGACCGTCAATATCTTGTCCAATGCGGCTGGCGAAGCTTCAGTTAGCATCGGCGGGGCGAACTTCGGAGGACAGGGCAACGGTCGAGGCGGAGCGGCGACAGGCTCTGACGTCAATGTCACCTTGACCAACACCACAGTCACAGGTGGAGCATTCGTGATCCAGTCCGGCGCGACAGGCGGCGCAGCGGATGATGCTACTGGCATTGGCGGCAACGCCATCGCGGGCGATGTCGATTTCTCGGTCACAGGCGGCGTTCTTGGACTTATTGGTGAGAACACCATCACGTCCGACGCGGTTGGGGGAGCCGGAAATGTTGCCGGTGACGGCACCGCAGGCGATGCTTTCGTCGTTCTGAGCGATACCGAACTCACGATTGGCAATGATGGCTCGACACCGGGCGGCTTAATCGTCAATTCACAGGGTGATGGCGGGGCAGGGAACACTTCGGGCAACGCCGTTTCTGGCCGCGCAAGTCTCGCTGTGTTGAATTCCTCGATCACAGCAGACTTGATTGATGTTCAGGCAGATGCATTTGCCGGAGCGATTGTAACAGGTGTTGCTGGCGGCAATGCAACAGCAGGGTCCGGCGAGATATTTCTCACCGGCGACTCGCAGATCGACACGGCGGTCTTGTCAGTCACCGCCGACGCAGTAACCTCTCTTGGCGGCACTGCGGCCGCTGGTCTTGCCAGCCTGTTCGTGGGTCAAGACAGTGACAATCCGATGGGAATTCCAGATGTTCAGGCCGCACTACTCGCACTGAGCGCAAATGCGATTGGTGGAGACAGCAATGTTGCTGGTCGCTTCTTCGTCGATGTAGAGTTCGGACAAGTTCGGGTCGGGACACTCTTGGGCACTGCATTGGGCGATGAGGCAAATGCCAGCCTGCTTGAATCCTCACTAGTTGCTGAGGGCGGCAATCTGCTTGTGGACGGCAGTTTGACGGTTAACGTCCTGGACGACTTTATCATCCTTACAGGCAATGGCAGCATCATCGGCGGGCCGTCAGTGCTCGATCCATCTGCCAACATCACGGTCACATCCCAAGGCACGATCTCAATCTTTGGCGATAATGATAACCTTATCGGCTTCGGGGGAGCGTCGATGACGCTTGCTTCGCGCGATATTGTGATCGCGGACGGAGCGCGGATCGGCGCTTTCACCGTCAATCTGACATCGCTCAACACGGATGATCCAGCGATCCTTGGCGGTGGCGGTACACCGGACGGTATTGTTGCCGGAGAAGGTTACACTCTGATCGGCGAAGAAGCTGAGCGGATTGAAGTCGAGACATTCAGATTTGCTCAGTCGGTGATCCCCGGCGCAGGCGTCAACGATCCTGATCTGATCCTGCGCGACTACATCGCGGCGGGGTCGCTGGATGATGGCGTTTCGAATATCTTCATTGATGTGATCGGTCCAGACGGCATCATCCGTGTGGAAGGCGTCGTCGCATTGGTTGATGCGGCTATCGAAGATACATTCAACATGTCTGCGAGTGGGCGGATCGAAATCGTAACGCCCGGCGGCATCGGTATTATCGACCCATTTGATCGGCCAACTGGGAGCATATTCTTAAGCTCCAACAATATTTGGATCGCAGATTCTGATCTGATTGCGTTGCTACAAAGTGATCCAAATTTTGCAGGGCGCAATGATCAGCTTTCAGTGGCCGCGGCTGGTAGTGACGATCCGCTGGGATACTTGCGCGGCGGAAGCGTCCAATTGGCGGTGGGGCAATCCTTGCTTGTGCGCAATTCTGGCACGAGCGGCGATCAAGCCGGTATCCTTGTGGGTGATGGCGGTCTATCGATCTTTTCCGTGTCTTCGCCATCGGGAACACCGGTTGATCTTGACGTATTTGCCTATGGTGCACGGCTTGATTCAAACGGCAATTTGGTCACCGGAGAGACGTTTTATCGCGAGGTGAATTTTAACAACACCAGCGCGACAGGTGCGACCCTTTACACAGACGAATCTGAGTTCAACGACTGTGTGATCAACTCCGCCGACTGCGGCACATCCACCGGAGGGGGTGGTAGCCCTGATCCCGATCCTGATCCTGATCCTGATCCAGATCCCGGCCCCGATACAGAATTCCCATTCGAGGAAGAAATCGCGGTGGTGAATAATCCTGCCGTTGTCGAGGCGGCCATCACATCGATCCTGCCGGTCACAGTGACAGAGCAAGAAAGCGACGATGACTTTGGCATCGACTTCCCAGGTTTGGTGGAAGAGCCAGAGGATGAAGAGGATGGCGACGTCGACGATCCCGTAGCAAGCGGCGGCGACAGCTCGCTTTATGGTTCAATCGCGACAGGCGATGTCGAAGTGGAGGGCAACTGATATGAAACGCATCGCTTTTGGCAAAACAGCATTTTCGGTGTGCACCGCTGCTGCGGTTGGCATCGCCGCTTTCTGGGCCACTCCCAATACGGCGCAAGTGGCGCAGCAACGTTCAGTCAGCTTGCGCGATACATTTCCGGTCGGATCGAATGGATTGTGTGAAGCGCAAATTCAAGCGCCCGAAGACGGGGCGAGCTTGTTTGATCGGAAATATTCAATCCTGTGCCGCGATGCGGCTGCGGCAATCGGCACGATGTGGGTTGTTCGCGGGCGACAGGCGGATGAAGCTGCAGCGCGCTTTATTGGTCCCGATGCCGATTGCAGCGCTAACGAAGGCGCACAAATGCCAGTCGGTCTAGCGGGCGGTAAACGTCTGATCTGCGTTAAAGAGGGCAGTATAATCCGCACCGAATTGCTCGTCGGTGAGGTTGGGAACCGCACCTATGCGGCGACCGGATTGTCAGCTTACAGCAAAGCGCTTGAGCTGGGCGTCGCGTCGCTGGCGGCGGATCAGATCGTGCCTGGCACGGTCGATATTCCGCTTACTCAAACCACCGATTCCCTCGCTTTTGCAAGGCAGCAGGCAGAGGCCATAACCCCCGATCAAGCTTTGAATGAGGCATATCGCCGCGCCAATAGCGGTGAATTTGCAGAAGCGGCCGAATTCTTTGCCGCTTCTGCAGAAGCGCTTACTGGCAACAGTGAGGTTGAGGCGCGCCTGAATGAAGGGCTGCTTCAATCCAATATCGGCAATTTCGCCGAAGCTCAGCGCCGTTTTGAACAGACCCGTTCTGGCGCGTCAACCAGCCCGGTTCTGGCGCGGCTTCAGCGCAATTATGAAGCGATTGATGCGCTCAATCGCGGTGAACCCGCACAAGCGGTGCAAATCATAAACGCACCGCTCAGCAATGAATTTAGCGATGCGGATGCTTTGCGCAATCTGCAGATCGGTCCGCAATTGGCACGCCGCCTCGCCGCAGAAACCGAGTCTGCCGCGAGCAGAGCGATCTCCATGAATCTTACGCCGCTGGAACGTGCGCAATTGCTGGATGGTCAAGCCGACTATCTGCGCGCCACTGGCCTGCGACTGATGGGCAGCAACGCCGAGGCAGCGACCTATTTGGGCAGAGCGAACACCAATCTGGCCGAAGTGCGAGATGGCAGAATCCTCTCCATCATCTGGCTGCGCGCGCAGGTTTTGAGCGAGCTTGCTGAATTGTCAGAAAGTTCAGGACAGTCCGCAGCCGCCGAGAGGCTCCACCTCGAAGGTATCGGGCTGCTTGCCACTGCTTATCCGGAATCGCCGGCGCTTTACAGCGCGCAGGCACAGCTTGCCGGGTTCCTTTCACGCAACGGCCGCACCGGCGAAGCGATTGATTTGTATCGCGGGATCGTGGCTCAGGCAGAGGGTCGGCCTGCGCCGTCATTGCGCAGTTATATGTCTACTTATTTCGGCTTACTGCTTGAAGATGGAGCCAGCGCGGCAGCAGCAGATGACATTTTCTCGGCCAGCCAATTGTTGCTTCGTCCCGGTCTCGCTCAGACACAAGCGGTCTTGGCGCGCGAACTTTCAGGTGGCAGCGACGAGGCATCCTTGCTCTTCCGCCGCAGCGTCAATCTGGGCAGATCGATCGAGCGTACGCGCGTCTCCATCATCCAGATTGAAACAGAAGCGCAGGTCAATCCGCAAGTAGCCAGCGCTCTGGCCGAACGGCAGGGGCGTCTTGAATCGCTATTGGAACAGCAAGCCGAGGTTCTGCAGGCGCTCGCGGAATATCCGCGTTTCCGCGCTGTATCAGGCGGCGCGCTTGACCTTGCCGGAATGCAGGCGATCCTGCGCGAAGATGAGGCATATGTAAAAATGATCGCGCTCGATGAAGAGGCGTTCATGATCTATGTCACTCCTGAAGAGGCGCTGGCTTACCGGATCAATGGAACTCCCGATGAGCTTGAAGATATTGTGCTTGGAATTCGCGAAAGTATTGCAATTGCAGAAGGCGGCCAGGTTCTCACCTTCCCATTCGATCTTGCCGCATCTCGCGATCTTTATGTCCGGCTGTTCGAACCGGTTGCTGATCGCCTTGCGAGCCGGCAGCATATTGTTTTTGAACCCGATGGTGCAATGCTCAAATTGCCGATCAATCTGCTCGTCACTGATGACGCCAGCCTAGAACGGTATCAGGCACAGCTTGAGGGGCCAGAAGGCGATGATTACGATTTTCGCGGCGTAGCTTGGTTGGGCCGGAAATCGCAAATCAGCACATCAGTCGCGCCAACCGCTTTTCGCGATGTCCGTGCTGCTCCGCCGAGCGCGGGGGGCAAAGCCTATCTTGGATTAGGAGAAAACACCCCAATTGCAGACGGGCCAGTCGGGGTCGCATCAACGCGTTCAGCGTTGGCGGGCGGTACCAATTGCTTGTGGTCTGAGAGCATATGGTCGCACCCGATCAAGTCTGATGAGCTATACGATGCAGCATCCCGTTTTGGCGGAGCGCAGGCTTCGGCGGCGACCGTACTCACTCAGAATGGCTTTACTGATACGGCAATCATGGCGCGCGATGATCTGAGCAATTACCGCATCTTGCACTTTGCCACCCACGGTCTTGTGACCGCTCCGCAACCTGAATGCCCACCACGTCCGGCGCTGCTCACGTCCTTTGGTGATGAATCCTCCGATGGACTGCTCAGCTTTGCCGAGATTTTCGCGCTGCGTATTGATGCCGATCTGGTGATCTTGTCGGCATGTGACACCGCCGGGAGCGCCACCGTCGGCGCCACGCTGGAGGCTGGGATCACATCGGGCGGCGATTTCGCCTTGGATGGCCTGGTGCGCGCTTTTGTCGGGGCGGGCGGACGCACGGTGCTTGCCAGCCATTGGCCGGTTCCAGACGACTTCGATGCGACCAAGCGATTGATCGGTGGTCTGTTTGAGGAAGACAACAGTGAAACCGGTGAGGCGCTGCGTCGCTCTCAGCTCGGCTTGATGGACGATATTGATACGTCGCATCCGTTCTACTGGTCGGCCTTTGCAATCGTCGGCGATGGATCGGTTAAGATTACCCGCTGATGCCGATCACCCAAGCTTAGGGGGGATTGCTTAACCACCACGGCTTGCTTGATTTGCACAAAACGTCTTTGGTCACCGCTCTACCGGGGGGTCATGGGTTAATGTCTGAAGAAGCGAACAAAAAGAAGAAGGGCGGTTTAATCAGTCGTGGCTGGCGCAGTGTGCGCGAGGCGGGGAGCACACAGCTCGTCGCGACATGCTTGCTGTTGCTGTTGGCGATATTCCTGGCGCGGTTCAGCTGGGTTCTGCCGGGCGGAGAAGAGCCTACGCCGCTGACAAACGACGCAGAGCGGGCTTTGTACGACACGCGCGCCTATCTTGCTGGGGATTTGGTTGAACAGGACGATCGTATTATTCTGGTCGTCTATGATGATCAGGCGTTGATCAATCTGGAACAGCGATCCCCGTTGCCGCGTGATGCTTTGGCAGAGGCGTTGGGCAATCTGGATCAGATGGGTGCAAAAGCAATCGGGATCGATATTCTCTTCGATCAACCGCAGGCCGATGATCAGCTGCTGATCGATACGTTGCGCGGCATGCAAACGCCGACTGCGGTTGGCTATGCCAATGTTGCCACCAATGCGAGTGACATTGTCTATGAACAGCAGGTGTTCCTAGAAGAGTTTATGGCAGAGCTGGAGGGTTCAAATGCGCGCCCGGCAAGTATCCGGTTAGACAACAGTTTTGGAGCGACCCGGATTTGGCCGAGGATTGAGCCTGGCCTGCCACCGTTGCTTGGCCGTGCCATGCTTGAGGATGCAGGTGGGCCGGTCGAACCGTTCGAAGGTTACGAAGGTGCAATCGAGTATCGCCGGGGTTTGCGGGCCGGTTTGGACGACGAATTTGAGAGTGAAGGCACCGATGATGGAGGGGATCAGGCCAATGTTGAGGAGCCGCTGTTCCAATCGCTATCAATCGAGTTGTTCCTTGATCTCGACCCCGCTGTTGCTGAGTTTGTCGCACAAGAGATCGAAGGTAAATACGTTCTGATTGGCGGAGACATCGTCGATTATGACCGTGTCGAAACCTCCTTCACGTCATGGACCGGGTTTGAGCCGGCAGGGTTGTCGGTCCATGGCGAGATTATTGCCCAGATGCTTGATGGCAAAGTGCTGCCGGCAATACCCAATTGGATGCTATGGGCGATGGCCGTTCTGGTTGTCATCACCGCGGCGCTCACCGCTTTGCTTGAATGGCCCGCGAAGAAGCTGGCGCCATTGTTCTTCGCTTTGGTTGCAATGTTCGTAGGCATTCCGTTTTTGCTGCATGTTCAGGATATCGATACCTACGGATTGCCCGCTGTTGGCTGGCTGATCAGTTGGATCGTCGCATTTACCGCTGTGACGGCGGCGGCGCGATCGGCCGGTGCGGCTCAGCGCAGTTTCGCGCAGGGCGCGCTGGGCAAATATATCCCGCGCGATATCGCGCAGCAGATCATAGATGATCCCGATCTTCTCTCGCTTGGCGGGGAAAAGCGCGAGATTTATGTGATGTTCAGCGATCTTGAGGGCTTTACCAAGATGAGCCACGCGATCGAACCAGAGATGGTTGCCAAACTGCTCAATCGCTATCTTGAGATGCTCAGCCAAGTTGTGCTCGACCACGGCGGGGTTATCGATAAATTTGTCGGTGACGCTGTTGTCGCGTTCTGGGGCGCGCCTATCTCGCGCCCTGATGATGCGGTGCGCGCTGCCAATGCTGGTTATGCCATGTGGCAGGCGGGTGAGGCTTTCCGCGAAGAGGTGGCAGCGATGGATGATAGCTTGCCCAAAATCGGTAAAACCCGCGTCGGTTTGCATTTTGGCGAGGCTGTTATCGGCAATTTTGGCGGCGACACACGCATTCAATACACCGCGCTGGGTGACAGTATGAACACTGCCGCTCGGCTAGAAGCGGCCAACAAGGCGTTGGAATCAAGCGTTTCGGCCAGCCGTGAGTTTATCGAAAAATCAGGTCTCGACTGGTGGGTGCCGATGGGCAGGATTGTCCTTCGCGGCCGGGCGCAGCCGGTCGATATTTTGCAGCCTATGCCCGGTTTTCCTGAAGAGGACCGCGCGAAGTTGATCAAAGCCGCTCAGCTTAGCGAAAGCAAACATGACGTAGCAGTACAATTAATCGACGAAGTTGCTGCTATGCATCCGGATATTCCTGCGCTGCGAAACTATAGCAGTCGCATTCGAAATTTGAATGAGGGGGGAGCTTATGTTCTCGGCTAAAATGAAGACCCGTTTTGCGGGCGCAGCGCTTCTAGGCGCTGTTATGACAATCCCATCGGTGGCTTCGGCTGGCGTTGTAGTCAAATC
This sequence comes from uncultured Alphaproteobacteria bacterium, assembly GCA_963789155.1. Taxonomy (GTDB): domain Bacteria; phylum Pseudomonadota; class Alphaproteobacteria; order Sphingomonadales; family Sphingomonadaceae; genus Erythrobacter. Next base: position 50,373 of record CAWBJN010000003.1, read on the forward strand.
AACCGGCCCTTCGGCGGGAAGCTATCCTGTCGGGCGGCAGGTCGAAGATTCTGCGAGCATCACTTTGCGCGCAGGCGACAAGATCACAGTGCTGACCGATGGTGGCACCCGCGTGATGCAGGGGCCAGGCACTTTCCGCGTAGGCGAAGGGGCAACCCGGACCCGCGCACGTTTTTCTAACCTGACGCGTCGCAATGCAAACCGCAGCGTTCGCACCGGGGCGGTTCGCGGTTCGGGTGATGGCACTGCTGCGCGCAGTCCAAACCTTTGGTTCGTAAACGTCGCTGCATCGGGCAATATGTGCCTTTATGATCTCAGCGCGGTTCGTCTTTGGCGTCCCGAAGCGGCTGAGGCGCAAACCTACCAAATCAAAGATCAGGCAACGCAGAATTCGATCGACGTTCCTTTCGTAGAAACGGAAACGGTTCGCGCGCTTGATCCAGAAGGTTTGCCTTTGGTTGGCGGTGGAAATTACACTATCACCGCTCCTGCACCTGCAAATGGTTCGGCGGAATTCGGTGAATGTGACCTTCGTCACTCTGTCTCAAGAATACGCTGCGCCTGATGAGCTTGCACAAGCGCTCATCGAAAATGGGTGCACCACGCAGCTTGGATTGCTCGCAGATTCGCTTGAAGAAATTGCCCAATAATCTGATCCACAAGGATTGAGGCTTGAAAAAGCAAGGTGAGCGCGCACATTCGGGGGGATGGGCGCGCTTACTGATTCTTTGGGTACTGATCATCGAACCAAGGTTTGGTTCGATGGCGATTGCCCGCTTTGCCGGCGCGAAATTGCGTTCATGAAACGGCTTGACCGGACAGACGCAATTAACTTTGTCGATGTGTCGGGTGATGGCGATCCCAGCTGCCCGATAAACCAAGCTGATTTGCTTGCACGTTTCCATGCACAAGAGAATGGCACTGTTTTGAGCGGAGCCGCCGCCTTTGCCGCAATGTGGCGCGCGATCCCGCGTCTGCGCACTCTGGGGCAATTGGCGAGAAACCCTTGGGTTCTTGCGGGGTTGGAGCGGTTGTATCTGGTTTTCCTCCGCATCCGGCCCGCTTTGCAAAGATTGGTAAAATGAACCACGAAAACACTTGCCGCTGGTGCTGACTTCGTCTCTCCTGCTCCAAACATAAAAGACGCAGGAGGATGGCGCAGGATGGCGATGCAGAATTACGGCGGAATGCAGAACGAGATTTATAACGCCGGGTTGCAGGGCAAATTGCCCGATTACCCGGTCGATTTCGCCACGCTGGAAAAGCGCGCTCATGAAGCTCTCGGCCCGATGCTCACCAACTATGTCGCAGGTGGTTGCGGTGATGAGCATACGCAAGACACCAATGCCAGCGCGTTCCATCATTGGGGCATGGTTCCGCGTATGATGGTTGATTGCACAGCGCGTGATCTGTCGATTGATCTGTTCGGTATGCATCTTCCGTCTCCTTTGTTCATGGCTCCAATCGGCCTGAATGGTGAGGCCACTCAAGACCGCCACGGCGACATGGCGGCGGCGCGGGCGTCTGCGATGACGGGCGTTCCATTTTGCGCTTCGACCCTCGGCAACGATCCGCTCGAAGATGTGTTTGAGGCGACCGGTGACACGCCTGCATTTTTTCAGCTCTACACACCGCGAAACCGCGAGCTGGCGACTAGTCTGATTAAACGTGCCGAAACCGCTGGCTACAAAGCGCTTGTCGTCACGCTGGACACTTGGCTGACAGGCTGGCGTCCGCGCGATCTCAACGCTTCAAACTTTCCGCAATTGCGCGGCAAGGTGATGCAGAACTATTTCTCCGATCCTGTTTTTCGCTCAATGCTTGATAAGCCGCCGGAGGAAGACCCGAAGGCTGCGATCATGCTGTTCGCCGCAATTTTCGGCCAAGTTCTGACTTGGGAAGATGTCGCTTGGTTCAAATCTGTAACGGACCTTCCCATCGTGCTCAAAGGCATCTGTCACCCCGACGATGCCCGCCGCGCTGTCGATAGCGGCGCTGATGCGGTGTATTGTTCCAATCATGGCGGGCGTCAGGCGAATGGCGGCATTGCGACGATTGATCTCCTTTCGGACGTGGTGGCGGCCAGCGGTGATCTGCCGGTGCTGTTTGACAGCGGCATTCGTTCAGGCACCGATGCGGTCAAAGCCTTGGCTATGGGAGCAACCGCTGTGGGTGTGGGGCGTCCTTACACTTATGGCCTCGCAATTGGCGGGGCAGAAGGCGCGGCATGGGTGCTGCGGTCGATTTTGGCAGAGGCTGATCTCCTGATGGCGGTGAACGGCTATCCGACTTTGGCGGATGTTCGCGCCGCCGGAGTGCAACGCATCGGTTGAGTCTTACGGCGCGGATTTGGCAACCGTAACCAGCTTCGTTTCGGTGTAGCCGAGATAGCCTTCCACGCCGCTTTCGGAACCAAAGCCGCTGTCGCCGACCCCGCCAAAGGGCGTTTCGGGCGAACCAACCGCGAAATGGTTGATCGCCACCATTCCCGCTCTCAGCGACCGGCCCAGATAATGGCTCTCATCAAGCGAGGCGGTAAAGGCGTAGGCAGCGAGACCGTAGCGCAGCGAATTGGCGATCTTCACCGCATCTTCGATATCATCATAAGCAACGATCCCCGCGACAGGGCCAAACGGTTCTTCGGTCATCATGCGGCTGTCGAGTGAAGGTCCGGCAATGATTGTTGGTTGGAAAAAGTGTCCCGGACCCTCAATCGCTGATCCGCCGCTAACAATCTCTCCCTTCTCGCCGCCGAGTGAACTCATCAACTCCGCCATCGCCGCGACGCGCCCGCCATGTGCCAAGGGGCCCATATCGACGCTGTCATCTGCGCTGGCATCGCCGATCTTGATGTCCTGAGAAAGCCGCGCGAATTCGCTGACGAATTTGTCGTAAATTCCGCGCGCGACTAGGAAACGGGTAGGGGACACACAAACTTGCCCGGCATTGCGAAATTTGGTGGCTGCGCAGGCCGCTACAGTGCGTTCAAAATCCGCGCTCTCGCCGATCACAACGGGTGCATGACCGCCCAATTCGGGGGTAAAGCGCTTCATATGCTGCGCAGCGAGCGCGCCAAGCTGTTTGCCTACGGCGGTCGACCCGGTGAAGCTGATCTTGCGCGTGATCGGCGATGTGGTCAGATGCTGCGAGATCATCGCGGGGTCACCGTAAACGCAGTTGATCACGCCAGCAGGCACGCCGCCATCAACGAAGCAGGCGATCAACATCTGCGAACAGGCCGGTGTGGTTTCGGCAGGCTTGTGGATCACCGAACAGCCCGCCGCCAGCGCGCCGCCCAGCTTCTTCGCTGCCAAATTGATCGGAAAATTCCACGGTGTCAGCAGAACGGCCGGGCCAACCGGTTCCTGCGTCACGCGTTGTTCCAGCAGGTTCGCACTGCGCACTGGCACCAAACGGCCGCCCTGGCGTTTTGCCTCCTCTGCCAGAAAATCAATCAGGTCAGCCGCGCCGTTGGTTTCGCCAAGCGCCTGAGCATGTGGTTTACCCATTTCCAGCGTGACAATCCGCGCGATGTCTGGCGCACGCTCTCGCAGCAGTTCCGCTGCTCTGCGCAGCACGCGGTAACGCTCAATACCCGGCGTGTTGCTCCAAACCACAAAGCCCGCATCCGCAGCAGCAAGCGCGGCGTCCAATTGCTCTACCGATGCTTTGGGACATTGCCCCAAGACCACCTCAGTCGCCGGATTGACGACCGGCATGGAGCCGTCGCCGCCATCTGCAATCCACTCGCCGCCGATTAACATTTTCACTTGTGGGTAGGCGATTTGATTGGCGGTCATGGGATAGCTCCAATTATTGTGAGAGTGCGAAACGGGACGGAAATGGGTGACACTTTCTGCCATGTGTCAAGTTGCCAAAACGAAGCAACCTTTTGATTATAAACAAAAGTCTAAGACCGGGTGAGGGTGACACTTCTCCAACATGTTTCGCAAACCCGGCGGCAAACCACAAGCAATTTGAATTGCCTGTTCTTGGCATGAACCGTCCGGTGTAGGAAAGAACAGCCCTCTCAAACTGGCAAGCCATCCGCAACCCCAATTCGTTGCAATTGAAACATTGTTGCGCTTGGTTGGTTTGGTGTTTAGCCCAGAAAAAGATTGTTTCCTCCGGAGAAAAACATGCTCGTCGGCGTCCCTAAAGAGATCAAAAACCACGAATATCGTGTTGGCCTAACACCAGAAGCAGCGCGCGAATATGTCGCGGGCGGCCACAGTGTAATCGTTGAAAGCGGCGCTGGTTTGGGGATCAGCAAGACTGACGCTGATTACGAAGCCATCGGCGCAAAAATCGTCGGCAGTGCAGAAGAAGTTTTTGCCCGCGCTGAAATGGTGGTGAAGGTCAAAGAACCACAGCCCAATGAATGGGTGCAGCTGCGTGAAGGGCAGATCCTGTTCACCTATCTTCACCTCGCGCCTGATCCAGAGCAGGCAAAAGGCCTGATGGAAAGCGGTGTTTCGGCGGTGGCGTATGAAACCGTAACCGCATCGGATGGCTCGCTGCCTCTGCTTGCCCCGATGAGCGAGGTTGCCGGGCGTTTGTCTATCGAAGCCAGTGCGCATTCTTGCCACAAAAACAATGGCGGGCGCGGCATTTTGATGGGCGGCGTGCCCGGTGTGCTACCCGCGAAGGTCGTGGTGATTGGCGGCGGTGTCGTTGGCACGCAGGCTGCGCGCATGGCGGCGGGTCTGGGCGCAATGGTCGAAATTCTCGACCGGTCATTGCCGCGCATTCGCGAACTGGATGACATGTTTCAGGGCCGGGTGAGAACGCGCTATTCCAACGCGGGCACGATTGAGGATGCGATCACGGATGCCGATGTTGTGATTGGGGCGGTTCTGGTCGCTGGCGCGAGCGCACCGCGCCTGGTGACGCGCGATATGCTCGGCCTGATGAAGCACCGCGCCGTGTTGGTCGATGTGGCTATTGATCAAGGCGGGTGCTTTGAAACATCCAAGCCAACTACCCATGCGGACCCGACCTATCTGGTCGATGACATCATCCATTACTGCGTTGCCAACATGCCCGGCGCGGTGCCGCATACGTCCAGCTATGCGCTCAACAATGCGACGCTGCCATTTGGCCTGCAACTGGCGAACAAAGGCGTTGTCGCCGCCTGCGAAGCGGACCCGCATCTCGCGCTCGGTCTGAACGTGCACAAGGGCAAGATCGTGAACGAAGCTGTTGCTGAAAGCCTCGGCTTTTAAGCTTCATCCATTCGCTTCAGGCACTCGTTTTCAGGTGGCGACCACCGTCTGTTCGATCGTGCCAAAGATCGAGTGGTTGTCACCATCGCGCATTTCGATCCGCACCGTGTCACCGGGGGCCATGAAGCGCGTGGACGCTTCGCCATTGGTAATGGTTTCGATCATGCGTATTTCGGCGATGCAGGAATAGCCCAGGCCGCCTTCTGCAACAGGTTTGCCCGGTCCGCCATCAGCGCCCTTGTTCGACACGGTGCCCGATCCGATGATCGTGCCTGCGGACAAGGTGCGCGTTTTGGCCGCGTGAGCGACCAGTTGCGCAAGGTTGAATGTGGCATCTTTGGCCGCTTCTGCCCGGCCAAACGGTTCGCCATTATAATCGACCATCAGCGGCAGGTGGATGAGCGAATCTTTCCAGGCATCGCCCAATTCTTCGGGAGTGACTGCCACTGGCGAAAACGCGCTGGAAGGCTTTGACTGGAAGAAACCAAAACCCTTCGCCAATTCGCCGGGGATCAGCCCGCGCAAGGACACGTCATTGACCAGCATGATCAGTTTGATGTGGCCCGCTGCGTCTTCGGCGCTGACGCCCATCGGCACGTCATCGACCACCACGGCGACCTCGCCTTCCATATCGCAGCCCCACGCCGGATCGCCCAAGGGGATGTCGGCGCGTGGGGGCAGGAAGGTGTCGCTGCCGCCCTGATACATCAGCGGGTCGTGGTAGAAGCTGTCCGGCACCTCCGCACCGCGCGCTTTGCGCACCAGTTCGACATGGTTGATATAGGCGCTGCCATCGGCCCACCCAAATGCGCGGGGCAAGGGCGAATGCGCCTGGCGTTCGTGAAACCGTTCACACGGCACCGTTTCATGTTCAACATCGCGTGCCAGCACTTCCAGCTCAGGCGCAATCCGCGCCCAGTCATCGAGCGCCGCCTGCATCGTGGGCGCAATATAGCCCGCCGCGCAGCAGCGTGTGAGGTCCTTGGACACGACAACCAGTTTGCCGTCGCGCGTGCCGTTGTTGAGCGTGGCTAGTTTCATGGTTCAGTCTTTCTCCGCAGCTTTCGCGATGTTCGCGGGATTATCAGGTTGTTTATCGGGATGTGCATGCTGAAACGCGGGCAGGGCAAGGCACGCGGCCTCAATTCGGGTGATCCGGGGATGCAGCGTCAGATCATAATGGAACCGGCGCGCATTATAGATCTGCGGAATCAGCACGGCTTCGAACATGCCCGGCGTATCGAACAGGAAACTGTGTGTATCCAACTGTTTCAACCGCGCTTCGACCGGGTCCAGCGTGCTTTTGAGCCAATGGCGATACCAGTGATCCACCACGCTTTCTGGGTGGCCAAGCGGGTCCTTCAGGAACTTGAGCACTTTCAGATTGAGCGGCGCGTGCAGCTCTGTTGCAATCGCATAGCTCAGCTCTCGCGCAGTGTAGCGATCCTCTAAATCGGCCGGTAGCAAGGGCTTTTCTGGATACGCCTCATCCAGCCATTCGATGATTGCCATGGATTGCGCGCGGTCACGGCCACCTGCCGCGAGCATCGGCACAGAGGCAAATGGATTGCGCGCCGTGTAGGCCGCATCTTTCTGCGCGCTTTCCAGCAGGTTTACCGGGTCTTGATCGTATTCAAGACCCTTTAACTCCAACGCGATGCGCAGGCGGTAGCTGGTTGAGCTGCGGTAATATCCGTGAAGCTTCATTAAGCGCGCCTCATCCAAAGGCTGCAATCCCCGTGACCGCTCGGCCAAGGATTAGCGCGTGGACATCATGCGTGCCTTCGTACGTGTTAACGGTCTCCAGGTTCACCGCGTGGCGGATCACCTGATATTCCTCTGAAATACCATTGCCGCCGTGCATGTCGCGGGCCTGGCGCGCGATGTCCAAAGCCTTGCCAACATTGTTGCGTTTTATGATCGAAATCATGTCCGGGGAAAAGCGCCCTTCATCCATCAACCGGCCCACGCGCAAAGACGCCTGAAGCGAAAGCGCAATATCGCTCATCATATCGGCGAGCTTTTTCTGGAACAGCTGCGTTGCGGCCAGTGGCGCGCCGAACTGCTTGCGATCAAGGCCGTATTGGCGCGCAGCGTGGAGGCAGAATTCCGCCGCACCCATCGCGCCCCAGCTGATCCCGTAACGCGCTCGGTTGAGGCAGCCGAACGGCCCTTTCAACCCTTGCACATTAGGCAGCAAAGCGTCCGCAGGCAGCTTCACCTCATCCATCATGATCATGCCGGTGGTGGAGGCGCGCAGTGAGATTTTGCCTTCGATTTTGGGTGCGGACAGCCCCTTCATCCCCTTTTCAAGGATAAAGCCGCGAATGCCGCCGCCATGCTCTTCGCTCTTTGCCCACACGATAAACACATCAGCAAAAGGCGAGTTGGAGATCCATGTTTTGGAGCCAGAAATCGAATATCCGTCGCCATCTTTTTTGGCATAGGTGCGCATACCAGCAGGGTCGCTGCCTGCGTCTGGTTCGGTCAGACCAAAACAGCCAATAAGTTCACCGGAAGCCAGACCGGGGAGATATTTGCGGCGTTGATCTTCTGATCCGTAAGCATAGATCGGATGCATCACCAGGCTGGATTGAACGCTCGCCATGGAACGGTATCCGCTGTCCACACGCTCAATTTCGCGCGCGATCAGACCATAGGAAACATACCCTGCATCCGCGCCGCCATATTCTTCTGGAATTGTCGCGCCAAGCAAACCTGCCTTCCCCATCAGGGGGAACAGTTCGGGCGCGCTGGTTTCGTTGCGAAACGCCTCAATCACGCGCGGCTGCAACTCGCTTTGCGCAAAGCCATGCGCCGCGTCGCGGATCATCCGTTCGTCTTCGGTCAGCTGCGTTTCAAGATCGAACGGATCTTCCCAATTGAACGGGACGATGCCGGAATTGGCGAGATCGGGGGAAGATGGCCGATGGGAGGGGGAATGCACTGATTGCTCCTGATACGTTCTAGGCCAATGCTTTCGCAGGCTTAGCGGATCGCCGCAAGACTTGTGCTTGCGGCGAGGCGTTCCAATGGACCAAATTCTGCGGAAGTTACCCGCGTGCCGAACCGGACTGAGCCAAAACTGCGTTCACTGTCTGCAAAATTTCAGCCGGCGGGCACGGTTTCATCAGCGTGGTTGCGGTTGGAAAATGCGCGCTCACTTCTTCTGATGTGTGGCGACCCGAATGGAAAATGATCGGCACATTCTCCTGCGCAAGCATACGCGCCAGCGGAAAGACATTGCCATCGTCCAGGCTGATATCAAGGATCGCGAGATCGGGCTTTTTCTTTTGAAAGGCCAGCATCGCAGAAGAGATACCCGCATGCGGCCCTTCCACTTCAAAGCCAGCTTCTTCCACCGTGTCGCACAGGTCAAACGCGACGATCATCTCGTCTTCTGCGACCAAAATACGCTGGCTCACGACTCACTCCGCTAACTGCTACTGACCTCTTGGTAAAAGGTACCACACGGATTTTGCGAAATGCGAGTCAAACTTATCCGTTTTGACCAAACTTAGCAGAAAAGGCAGTGTCTTCGCCGGAGCTGAGCAGCTTTGCCTGTTCCACCCACTGATCGCGGGTGATCCGGCCTGCGAAGCGCCCAAGCGTCGCGTCGACCCGCTCAATATCGGCATCGGTCCATGCGGCGATCTGCGCAAAGCTGGTGATCCCTTGCTCTGCCAGCACCGCGACAAGTTTGGGGCCGACGCCTTTTAATTTGCGCAGATCATCACCGCCAGCGGGTGTCGCAGCAGGCTTGGATGCAGGCGCTGGAGCGGGGGTAGGAGCAGGCGCGGGAACAGGGGCGGGTTCGGGTTCAGGTGCGGGCGGGGCGACAGGCACGGGCATCGCGACCACAGGCGGCGGGGTTGCTACTGCGGGCGCCGCATCGATCAACGCCTGATTGCGCGCGGCAGGCGCAGCGCCATCGTCCAGCACATCTTTGCCAAGTTTTTCGCCGCCCACAATCGTGGTTTTGCGATTGGCGCGCATCAGCAGCCAAATGGCGATCAGGATAAAGATGATGCCCAGCCCAATCAGGACTGCAGCTTGGAGATATTGGGGCGACATGGACAAACCTCTTGCAGAAAAACAAACGCGAGGCGTCCTTTAGCAGGCCCTCGCGTCTGAACTCAATTGCTGGTTGATGCGATTGTCATCCGCCGCTGCGTGCTTGCGGCTGCATGCTGCCTGCCAGCGCGTTCAATTCCAGAAATTCCTGCCGCAAGAAATTGCCCTGCTGCCCGGCGAGCGTGTCGATATCTGCGTGGGAAAAACCCATCATCAACTCATCCCCGCGCAGCAACTGGCCAAAGGCCGCAACCGACGCGGCAAAAGCAAAATCGCCCGTGGGTGCGCTGGCATTCATAAAACTCTCGCCCAGCACGACGCGTTCGATCAACTCCGACGTATCGCCATCGGGCAATTTGAAGCGCAATTTGACATGCGCGGCTTCGGTCATGCGGCGCATTGCCTCGGCAGAGGGTTGATCTTCATAACGGCGCGGCGCGATCCAACCGCGTGTGCCGGCGGGCACGACTTCGTAGATTGCGGTGACTTGATGACCCGCGCCAATATCGCCCGCATCCACAGCGTCATTGTCGAAATCCTGTTCCCGCAGCGCGCGGTTTTCATATCCGACCAGACGGTATTGGCTGATGACAGCGGGGTTGAACTCGACCTGGATTTTGACGTCCTTGGCGATGGTGAACAGCGTGCTCGACATCTCATCACCCAGCACTTTTTTGGCTTCCAGCGCGCTGTCGATATAGGCGTAATTGCCGTTACCCTTATTGGCGATCTGCTCCATCATCGCTTCGTTGTAATTGCCCTGACCAAAACCAAGCGTGGTGAGCGTGATGCCCCGGTCGCGGTTGGCTTCGACCATTTCGATAAGCGCGTCGTTATCCGACAGGCCGACATTGAAATCGCCATCCGTGGCGAGGATCACGCGGTTGACGCCGCCTTCGATGAAATTGTCTTCTGCAATGTTGTAGGCCAGCTGAATCCCTGCGCCGCCCGCGGTCGATCCTCCTGCGGAAAGCTCGGTTAGCGCCCGGCGAATGGCGCGTGTATCATTGGTCGGTTCCAGCACCAGACCCGCTGCGCCAGCATAGACGACGATGGAGACGCGGTCTTGTTCGCCCAGTTCCCCGGCAAGGCCGGACAGAGCGGTTTTGACCAGTGGCAATTTATCCGGGCTGCCCATTGAACCCGACACATCCATCAGGAAAACGAGGTTGGCAGGCGGGCGTTCATCGCGTTCGATATCATAACCGCGCAGGCCAATGCGCATCAGATAGGTGTTATCATTCCACGGGCTGCTCGCGACATCGGTCGTGACGCTGAACGGCACATCACGGCCTTGCGGGCGGTCATAATCATAGCGGAAATAATTGATCATCTCCTCTGTGCGAACGGCTGCTTGCGGCGGCATCTGCCCTTGGCTCAGGAACCGGCGGGTGTTGGCATAGGCGCCGGTATCGACATCGACGGAGAAGGTGCTGACCGGCTCGGCGCTGGTCAGTTTGACGGGAGAGACTTCCTCCCCGTCATATTGCTCGCGCCCCGGATCATTCGGGACGATTACGGGCGGGATGTAAGAGGATTGCGCTGCCTGCCCTTGGGGCGCGGCCATTCGTGTACCGGTTACGACCACCGTATCAGCCTGCGAAATTGGGGCGCCCGGCATAAGAGGCGGAGGAGGCGGCGGGCGGGGAGGAGGCGGAGCAGCCGCGACCTTCCCAGCTCGCCCATTTGGCGCTTCCCCAGTGCTCGCGAGATCGCCTGACGGCTGAGAGCAGCCTGCAATCAGCAGGGCAAGCACGGCAACGCCGCTGATTTTGATGTGGCTAATGTTCGGTGCACGCAATTTCTGTCCCCACGAATGACGCGCGCCGAAAGTCTGACGAACCGCGTTAATCGCGACTGAATGCAGCTGTCAGCGGGACGAAATGAAGCGCGGCGGCGCGGCCCAGTCAGCGCGACGTTTTAACCTCTTCTGCATCTTCGGCAGGGACCACATTCTTGCGGAACAGCACCTTGTCTTCCTCACCAAATCCGCGTTTCCAAATGACCCATAGATAGACTGCAAGAATGGCAGGACCGCCAAACACAATCTCCACCCATTCAGGCGTGAAGCGTGTGAAAACAAAACCCACCAAAACAGCTGGAGCCGCCGCATAGACCAATGCCCAGCGCCAATTCGTGACCGGCGCTTTCAGCAGCGTTTTGAGCACAATTGCTTTCACCAAGCTGGATACACCCAGCGCGACAAACAACGCCGCAGCCGCGCCTGCTGCCTGAAAGCTTTCGCCATAATTCAGGTGCTGCGCGAGCAGGATAAGCCCCACGGTCAACGCGGCTTGCAAAGTGATAACGCCGACCGAGATCAACAGGTTGCGTTTGCGCGCGATGTAAACAAGCACGCCTTCTGACACGACAGCCATCGAGGCAACGACCTCCGCCATCAGAAGGAACACCAGCGCGCCAGTCCCGCCCACGACCTCTGGCCCGCCAAGGCCCATCACCGCCTCCCCCGGTATGGCCAGCATTAAGGCAATGCCGAATTGCAGGGCGATGATCCAAAATCCGACCTGCCGCACTTGCGATGCAATGGCGTCCATGTTGCCAATCTTCAGGTTCTTGGTGATCACCGGCGCAAGGATCGGTTCGAAACTGGATTTCAATTTCTGCGGCAGGCTGGCGATTTGCTGCGCGAAGAAATAGGTGCCGATAGCAACGGGACCGACGAATGCGCCCAGGATAATGACGTCGATCAGCCGCGTGCCGCGCTCTATGACATCCGCGCCGACCAGCGGCAAAGCGCGCCTGACCATTCGCCACAAATACCTTGGTCGAGGGCGCCAACCGCGCGGCGGGCCGTATGTGCGCGCGAAAGACCAAGCCGCCGTGGCGAGGCCCGCATAGATCGACGCAATAAAGGCGAGCGCCAACCCGCCATCACCAACCCCCGGCACCAGCAGAAACACTCCTGCGCCGATGGAAATTACCCACGGTTCGACAATTGCGCGCGCGCGAACTGTGGTGGCGATATCATATTTGTTGGCTTGCGCTGCGAGCAGAATTTCGGTGATCGCATATGCGGGCAGCGCGGCGACCATCCAGATATCGAACGCAGAATTCATCCCGTTGGGAAACATGATCGCGGGGAATGTCAGCAACAGTGCAGACACCACCGCCGTCACCACAAGCGAGGCCAGCATCCCGTCAAAGACCAGATTTACCTGGTCCTTATGCGCCTGCGGCCCGACTTCCTCCGCCCCTTCGACCAGCCGCTGAGCAAGCCCGCGTTTTTCACCCAGAGCGCACAGCAATGCGAGAATTTCAATGATAACAAATGCGGAGGCAAAGCGCCCCATCTCGTCCACACCGTAAAGCCGGTATCCGATAAACAGGAACGGCAATCGCGCGATCAGGCGGATGAGAAAGCCCATCGCATTGGTGCGCCCGCCCTTGGCCAGCGTTTGCATGTCATCGCCGCCCTTATCCGGACGCAATGGGGCGGGCTTTGTCGGAGGCAATGCGCTGCTCACGCGGTTTGTTCAGCCTTCAACGGGCGCGCAAGCAACCGCGCAACAACATCGCGCGGCGGGGCGCCTTGTAAAATCGTGTTTACGGCATCAACAATCGGCATCGCAATCCCGCGTTTCTTCGCGAGTTCGGCGAGAACCGGCGCGGTGTGCGCGCCTTCCGCCACGGTTGTGCGGTCCGCCATCAGGTCTGCGGCGCTGCGCCCTTCGTCCCCCAACTCTCCGAGCGCCTTGCCCAGCGAGAAATTGCGGCTGGAGGTGGAAGAGCATGTCAGCACCAGATCACCCAATCCGCACAGCCCCGCCAGCGTCTCCGCTCGCGCACCCAGCGCCTCACCAAACCGCAGCATCTCCGCATAACCGCGCGCAATCAAGGCGGCGCGGGCATTCTGCCCCAGTTCCAGCCCGTCGACCACGCCGCAGGCAATCGCGAGGACATTCTTGATCGATCCGCCAATTTCCGCGCCGGTGACGTCATCGGAGTAATACGGGCGGAAGGCAGGCCGCGCGATGGCGGGTGAGAGCCGCGCCCATTGATCGGCGCCGCCCTCGCAGGCAAGCGTGACGGCGGTGGGCAATCCGCCTGCAACCTCATGCGCGAATGTTGGCCCGGACAGCACAGCTATCGCGCTGCCGGGGGACGCCGCGCGCGCGACGTCATTCATCAGCCGCCCGGTGCCCGCTTCGATCCCTTTGGAACACAGCACGAGATCACGCGGGGGCTGTGTCAGACCGCCAAGCACTTTGCCGAGTACCTGAGCTGGCGTAACGGCAAGCACGGTGCCGATCCCGGCCAGATCGCTGAGGCTGCCGGTGGCGCGAATGGCGTCCGACAGCTGCGCGCTGGGCAGATATTGCGGATTGCAGCGGGAGGTGTTGATCGCCTCCACCACCTCCGGCTCAAATGCCCACAGCACCACGCCCCTTCCATCGCTGGCGAGCATCTGAGCAAGCGCGGTGCCCCATGCTCCTGCGCCAATTACGCCGATCGTCGGTAGCTGCGTCATGCTTTCACTCCTGCACCGCGCACGGTTTCTGCCTCTGGATCAAGTGGCCAGCGCGGACGCGCCTTTATGTCCAACGGGTCGCCCGCGAAAGCCGGGTCCTGCGCCAATCTTTCGCACCCGGCCCATGCGATCATCGCGGCGTTATCGGTGCAAAGTGCTAAAGGCGGAGCGACAAAGCGCATATCATGGCTGGCGGCCAAAGTTTCGAGCGCACCGCGCACGCTCTGGTTTGCGGCGACTCCGCCAGCGACCACAAGCGCAGGGAAGCGCGGGTTTTCCGCGAGCGCTTTGTTCAGCCGGTCGAGCAGGCAATCCACCGCCGCTTGCTGAAAGCTGGCAGCGATGTCTGCGGCCGCATGTTGGCCGCTATCGTGCGCGCGCAGAACCGCGCTTTTGAGGCCAGCGAAGGAAAAGTGCGGTTCTTTCGAACCTTTCAAGGGGCGGGGCAGCGGGACTTTGCTCGCGTCGCCGTCCCGCGCCAGTTTTTCAACCATCGGCCCGCCGGGATAGCCCAAGCCCAAAATCTTGGCGGTTTTGTCGAACGCCTCACCCAGCGCATCATCAATGGTGGTCGCAAGCCGGCGATATTGGCCGACACCTTCGACAGCGAGGATCTGGCAATGTCCGCCTGATACGAGCAGCAGCAAATAGGGGAATTCCAAAGCGTCATCGGCGAGCCGCGGGGAAAGGGCGTGGCCCTCCAGATGGTTCACCGCGATCAGTGGTTTGTCCGCTGCCATCGCCAGCGCTTTTGCGCTGACCAGACCAACCATCACGCCGCCGATCAGACCCGGCCCGGCGGTCGCGGCCACTGCGTCTATATCTGCCAGCGTCAGGCCCGCTTCGCCCATCACGGCTTCGATCATCGGGGCCAGCCGTTCTGCATGCGCGCGCGCTGCGATTTCGGGGACTACGCCGCCATAGGGCGCGTGCTCAGCCTCTTGGCTCGCGATCTTTTCAGCCAGGATCACCCGGTCGCCGGTCACCACTGCAACCGCCGTCTCATCACAGCTGGATTCGATCCCCAGCACAATCGGTCCTGTGACGCTTTGGCTGTTCAAGGTTTTTCGATACCGTTCCCATCGCACTTCCATCTAGGGTTTGTAGCGTTTAGAGCAAGCTTACCTATGAACGATGCACCCAATTCTTCCGCCCGCAAACAGCCGCGCCTGAAGCTCGGCACCCGCAATTCACCGCTCGCAATGGCGCAGGCGGTGGAGACGCGCGCGCGCCTGTGCGCCGCGCATGGATGGAGCGAGGACGAGGTCGAACTTGTGCCGGTTTTGGCGAGCGGCGATAAGGTGCTCGACCGGCCTCTGGCTGAAATTGGCGGCAAAGCGCTGTGGACCAAAGAACTGGACGCATGGCTGGGTGAGGGGCTGATTGATGCCGCTGTGCATTCGGCAAAGGATGTGGAAACCATCCGCCCCGATGCATTCCATTTCGCAGGTTTCCTGCCGCGCGCGGACCGCCGTGATGCTTTGGTTGGGGCAAGCAGCATCGCCGCCATCCCGCAAGGCGCAGTTGTCGGCACCAGCGCGCCGCGCAGAGCATCGCAGCTGCTCAACCTGCGCCCGGATTGCACCGTCGTGATGTTTCGCGGCAATGTCGCCACGCGGCTCGGCAAGCTGGAGGCGGGCGAGGCGGATGTGACGTTCCTGGCTGCCGCTGGATTGGAACGGCTGGGGCAAAGCGAGGTTGGCGCGCCGTTAGATGAAAGCGCATGGATACCGGCGGCTGCACAAGGCGTGATCGCGCTGGAATGCCGCGCTGATGACCCGGTGGCCACAGCCGCTTTGGCCGCGATTGACGATGCTGCGACGCGCGCCGAACTGGAGGCGGAACGCGCCTTGCTCGCGGAATTGGGCGGCACGTGCCATTCGCCGATCGCGGTCCTGTGCCGGCCTGATGGCGACACTCTGACCATGCGCGCGGCTTTGTTCAGCCCCGATGGCACCGAGCGAATTGAGGGCGAGGTGAGCTTTGCGCCTGGCGATCATGCGCCGGTTGCAGCATTGGCTCAGGACCTTTTAACCCGCGCCACCGCCGGTATCGCACCGCATTTTCGCAAAGCCTGACCCGCAGCGATGGGCGGATATGTCCTGGTGGTGCGCCCCGAGCCGGGCCTCTCGGCAACGGTAGCGGCGGCGAATGCGATGGGGCTGAACGCGATTGGATATCCGCTGTTCGAAGTGCAGTCGGTCAGTTGGGAATGCCCCGACCCTGCGACGGTCGACGCATTGCTCATCGGCAGCGCCAATGCGATCCGGCACGGCGGCTGTGGTTTGGAAGGATTAAAAGAAAAACCTGTTCATGCCGTTGGCAAAACCACCGCCCAAACTGCGCGCGATGCAGGGTTCGAAGTGGCCTCTAGTCGGCTCTGGAGGGTTGCAGAATGTGCTTGATACGGTCGGCGCTCCTGCGCGGCTGCTGCGCATTGCTGGCGCGGACCATGTGCCGCTGAACGCACCAAAAGGCGTCACCATTCAAACAGTGATCGCATATAAGACCGTTCCGCAAGAACTTCCTGAACCGCTGCGTCCCTTGCAGGATTTGGGCCTCACTGTGCTGCTCCACTCCGCCGCCGCCGCGACCCAATTTGTGCGCGAAAGCAGACAGCTAGCGCTTGACCGGGGCCGAATTACCTTGGCAGTAATCGGCCCGCGCGTTGCGGCACAAGCGGGTGCAGGCTGGCGCTCTATCCACGTTTCACCGCAGCCAAACGACGCTGCGTTGTTGGAAATGGTCCGCGACCTGTGCATATAAGCGAAAGATACATGCTGTTACAGGCAATCAATCTTGGCCAAAAATGGTATGGTACGGGTTTCGCAGAATACGGATAATTGATGGAATCGAAATATGGCAGCCGCAAGAAGCCGACCTCGATGAGGGGCTTCATGCTTGCTGCGTTCACATCTTTCCTGATTGGCGGCGCGCTGGTCGGATATGTGGTTTATTACAATTTATCTCAGGATGATACGCAGGTGCTGGCTGCATCGGATGCGCCGCCTGCTTTGCCCGATGCGCCCGTAGTGGAGGGCGAGCCTTCGGACACGCCGAGTGCGCAGATCACCACTTCGCCAAGCCCACTGGCCGAGGCGGTCGCCGCTTTGGAGGGCGAAAACGCCGAAGTGGCCGCACAAGCGGTGAACCGCGTCGTCGACCAGCAGGGCGGCATCGATCAAAGATTGGCCGCGGCGGAGCAACGGCTTGCGCGGCTCGACCTTCAGGCAGAGGCCGCGGCGGGCAATGCAGCGCGCGCAGAAGGTCTGCTGATCGCTTTTGCCACACGCCGCGCGGTCGAACGCGGGGCGGAGCTTGGCTATCTGGCGGATCAGCTGCGCCTGCGGTTTAGTGACCAATGGCCGAACGCTGTGAGCAACATCATCAATTTTGCGCGAGAGCCAATCCGGATCGACAATCTCACCGCGCGGCTGGACGGGCTGGGGCCGCAATTGGTGCAGCGTAATGAAGGGATGAGCTGGGCCAGGGTCAAACGCGAAATCAGCGAATTGTTTGTGGTGCGGCGCGAAAATACGCCTTCGCCTCAGCCCGAACTGCGCTTGGAACGCGCGCGAACCGCGCTGGAACAAGGGCGCTATCAAAACGCAATTGACGAGATCAAGGCCATGCCCGGTGCAGCAGATGCCGAAAGCTGGGTCGCCGATGCGGAGCGTTTTCGCGATGCGATGGAAGCTCTCGAAGTGATCGAGACTGCCGCTGTGCTGGACCAGAGCGGGCTTCGTGACGGGGCCGGTAATGTGGTGCGTCAACCAAGCCCGATCGAACAAGCAGACTGAAGCTAAGCTTTCAGCAGCTCTGGCAAAGCACCCGACACACCGCGCGCCTCGTCCATAAAGAACGTTTTGAGCGCAGGCGTTCGTTGCACCGCTGTCATGCCAATCCGCCGCACTGCCGAGGCAGTTTTTCCGCCAACGCCAAAAATCCGCGTCAGGCCGTCTGTCGCCAGCGCGACCATAAAGCTATCGAGCCCGCGCCAGTTCTCATAGCGTTTGAGCAGCCCGGCATCGCCCGGATCAAGCCCGATCCGCGCGCCATCCGCCAGCACTTCGACCAAAGCCGCCGCATCGCGCAAGCCGAGGTTTAATCCCTGTCCCGCAATCGGGTGAATCCCATGCGCCGCATCACCGATCAGCGCGAGCCGTTCGCCTGTAATTTTGGCCGTGTGGTGGAAACCCAGCGGCCAGCTTGATCGCGCGCCAACACTTGTGACCTCGCCCAGAATGTCGCCCATCCGCTTTTGCACTTCGGCCAGAAACGCGCGGTCGCCCAGCTTGGTGACGGCTTTCCCATCTTCTTCCGACACGGTCCACACCAGCGAAGAGCGGTGCGTTCCGTCGGCATCGTCATTCATCGGCAGCAGCGCAAACGGTCCGGCGGGGAAGAAAATCTCCCACGCAACATTGTTATGCGGCTTGGAATGGGTGAGGCCCGCGATCACCGCGCGGTGTTTATAATCCCATTTGGCGATGGTGATCCCGGCGCCTTCGCGCGTCGGCGATCCGCGCCCTTCTGCAGCCACCATCAGGCGGCCTTTGAGTTTGCGGCTCTCTTGTCCGTTGCCAGCTAAAACGGCGGCGACGCCAAATTCGCTGCGTTGCCGTTCGATGATCTCAGCTTTGGAAACCCAGTTGATAAGCGGCTCCGCAGCGGCGGCTTCGAACATTGCAAGGCGCAGGCGGCGGTTGGGGAACATGCGGCCAAGCGTGCCTTCATGCGCCTCTGGGGTGAAATCGAGCCTGCCGGGCCGGTTTTGGTCGGTCACCGCAATGCTGGCGATGTCGCAGGCGAATTCTTCCAGACTGTCCGCAATGCCGATATTGGTAAACAGGTGCCAGCTTGCTGTGGAGATCGCGGTGGCGCGGTCATCAAACCCCTCTGCGGTCAATTCGGCGGGGTCGGCGCGGTCGATCACATGGCTGGTCATACCCTGCCGCGCCGCGGCCAGCGCCAGCGTCATACCGACCAGACCTCCGCCAAGAATCAGGAGGTCACGGGTCTGTGTATCTGCGGCGCCAATTGCTGTTGTGCTCATACGTTTATCCGTAACCTGAAAAGCTGTCTTTGCGAAAGCCGTTTTGGCCCGCTAGTGGCTTTCCTAAGCCCCCCTACCGACAAGAGGCAAGATTGTTCGCTGCATCCCCCTTTGCATTGCCTGCACGATTGACAGCCCGATTGACCCTTTGGTTCAAAGCGCTCGTGCTGGCATTTGCCGCTTTCGGATTGATAGGCGTTGCGGCGGCACAGCAGTCTGAGGCGCCCGCACAGACAGAACGCGGCGCGCGCTATGGCGATGAGAATATCGCTGTGCAGATGTTTGCTGACGGAATGCCGCGCGCGGGCGAGGTATGGATGCTGGCGCTGCGCTTCACACCATCCGCGCCGCAATGGCATGGCTATTGGTCGAATCCCGGTGATGCGGGGCTAGGCATGGATTTGACGCTCGATCTGCCAGAGGGATGGACGGCGGGAGAAGCGCAATATCCGGTGCCCAAGACTTTGCTGATTTCGGGTCTGATGAACCATATTTACGAAGGGCAATATGCGGTACTGATCCCGGTAAATGTTCCGGCAGATGCGGTGATTGAAGGCCTGCCGCAGGTCAGCGGTTTCGTCGAATATCTCGCATGCACTGATGAGATATGTGTGCCGCAGGATGCGGTTTTGAGCGCGGGGCAGGCCAGTGTTTCGGGGAGTGATTTTGCGCGGTGGAGAGCGGAAATTGCGCCTACACTCGATGCATCAGGCGCCTTTGCGGTCAATGGCGACACTCTGCGGCTCGCGGTCCCCTTGCCGCGATCGGTCACACTGAATGCGCCGCACGTCTTTATCGCAAACACCAGTCTGGTCGATTATGTGGCGGTGCAGACGTTCAGCCGCGATGGCGACACGCTGGTGATCGAAATTCCGCTCAATCAGTACCGCAATGCCGATACCGCCGGTGCAGTGAGCGCGGTGGAAGGCATTTTGTCCTTTGATGGAGAGACAGGTGTGCGCTTTGCCGCCGATCCCGGTGATGTGCCCACAGGGGGAGAAATCATCGCGGGCGCTGTCGGCATGGCCAACATCCCGCCGCTTTGGACGCTGATCCTCGGCGCACTCGTAGGCGGTCTGATCCTGAACATCATGCCCTGCGTCTTCCCGATCCTCAGCCTGAAAGCGATGGCACTGGTGCGGGCGGGCGGCAGCGAGGCCGAAGCGCGGGTCGAAGGTGTCGCTTACACTGCCGGAGTGGTGCTGGCCTGTGTGGGGCTGGGCGCGCTGATGCTGGCCTTGCGCGCAGCGGGTGAGCAAGTCGGTTGGGCATTTCAATTGCAAAGCCCCAGCGTTGTTATCGTGTTGATGGTGCTCGCAGTGGTGATTACCGCTAATTTTGCGGGCGTATTTGAATTGCCCAGCATTGATACCGGCTCCGGCGCGCGCGCCAAGACCAAGGGGGGCGCGGGCGGGGCATTCGCAACTGGGCTGCTCGCCGCGTTCGCCGCGACACCGTGCACAGGGCCATTTATGGCGGCGGCATTGGGCGCGGCATTGCTGCTGCCGACGCCGCTCGCATTGCTGCTGTTTGCGATGCTGGGTCTTGGGCTGGCGCTGCCGTTCTTGGCGCTCGGTTTCATCCCGGCGCTGCGCCGAATGCTGCCCAAGCCCGGCGCATGGATGGAGACATTCCGCCGGATCATGGCGATCCCGATGGGGCTGACCGCATTGGCGCTGATCTGGCTTATTGCGCAGCTTGGCGGGCGCGGATTTGCTCTGTTTGCTCTGGTCATGGTGTTTGGTATCGTGCTGGCGCTGGGCGTGGTTGGGCGATTGCAAAAGGCAGGCAAAATGGCGTGGCCTGCCTTTGGCCTGATCGCCGCGCCGTTCCTGATTTTTGGCGCGTTTGCTTTGCCGTCCAGCTATGACGCGGGCGGCGCTGGGCGCGGGGAAAGCCTGCTCGCGCCGCAAGAGTTTTCGCGCGATACGCTGGCCGAAGCGCGCGCGTCTGGGAAGCCTGTCTTCGTGTGGTTCACCGCCGATTGGTGTGTGACGTGTAAGGTCAATGAAAGCATCGCAATCGAGCGTGACACCACTGCGAGAGCCTTTGAAGAGGCTGGCGTCATCGCAATTGTCGGCGATTGGACGGTGCGTGATGAAGAGATCACCGCCTTCCTGACCGAACAAGGCGTCGCAGGCGTGCCGCTGTATCTGTGGTACGAACCCGGTGCAGACGCCGAGCAATTGCCGCAAGTGCTCACGCCGGACATGCTGGCACAGCGGGCCGAGGGCGCCCGCTAGGCCGTGCGGCAATCCTCAATCAGCCGAGCTGGCAATGCGCTGGGATTAAGCGTCACCATGCCAGCGCCGGGAACGGTCAGGGTCAGCTGACGCGGTCCGGCCAGCGGCTCCCACGCAATCTGCGCAGCCGCAGCCGCGCCCTGCCAAACACTGCGCCCGCCGACATCGCTCGCGTCGACTTCAATCCGGCCAATATGGCCATTGCCCACCATCGCCAGCAACGCGCCTGCGCCTTCATCCGCCGGGCTAAGCCGGGTGATCTGCAAAGCGGGCAAATCGCCATCTTGGGTCACACATTCCAGCGCAATCAAAGCGGGGCTGCCCGGAATGCCATAGATCAGCCGCGCCATAGATTGCGGGCCGCTGGCATTGGATGTGCGCGCCCACACCGCGCCCTCAGTTTCGGGCGAGGGCAGCGGTTCAGACGCAAATGTCGGTGCTGTGACTGGCATATCGCGCCGCAAATCGGCATCCGCTGGCGGCGGCTTGCAGGCAGTCAAACCCGCCAGCGAGATAACCAGAGCCGAGGTAAGAGCGCGTTTCATCGTGCCCTGATAAAGCTGCGAAGGTCTTGCGATAATTTCGCGCGATCTTCGTCACGGATATACATCATGTGCCCTGCATCATAATATTCGTATGTCACTCGGTCTTGCGGAATGCCCATCCGGTTAAGCGACAATTCTGCGCCAAAGAACGGCGTGGCAAAATCGTACCAGCCTTGCGCATTGAACACGCGAAGCTGCGAATTTTGGCGCATTGCGCGGCCAATAAGGGGCGCAACATTGAGATAGGCACCGCGCCCTTGTCCGCTCAGCGACCAATCCCAATTGGCACCCGGTTCGCGCCCGATGGCCTGGTATTCGCGGTCCGTTTCAAAACCCAGCCCTTCGCGCGCCCATTGGTTGATTGCGGCGGTGTAGCCTGCATCAATGCCATAGAAACTGGGATCGGAATCGGGGGTTTCGCCAGCATTGTCATAATCGACGCCGGTATAGCGCGAATCCAATCGGCCGATGGTTTGCCCGCGGTCACGCAGCAGCTCTTTATAAAAGCGCGGGGCGGTAACGCGCATATTCGCCTGATCGAGATAGGTCTGCGACAGACCCGTCAGACGCGATAGCTCGGTAATGACGGCGGCGCGCTCGGCTGCGGGCAGGTTTTGCCCTTTGAGCAGTGCGGTGGCGAAGGGACCGATTGCGTATTGCCGCGCTTCCTCTGCGATGGCTTCAACCGATGTCGCCTGTACTTTGCCGTGGTAGTAGGCCGCAGCGGCCATGTTGGGCAGAGTGACGATATAGGCCATCTCATTCCCCGGTGTCGGTTCGCGCGCGGCGAAATCGAGGATGGTGGAAACAAGGATCAATCCATTGAAAGCGACATCGTTGTAAGTGCCGCCTTCCAACTCGTCCACGACCATCGCTGTGCGAGTGGTGCCATAGCTTTCCCCGCCCAGATATTTGGGGCTGTTCCAGCGGCCATTATCGTTGATCCAGCGCCGGATAACCTGCGCAACCGCACTGGCATCCTGGCGCAGGCCGTAATATTTTGCGGGGTCGGTGCCTTCGGTCAGATAGCTGAAGCCCGTGCCCGGCGGGTCGATAAACACCAAATCCGCAACGTCGAGCAAACTTTCCGGGTTGTCGACCAGCGGATAGGGCGGCGCGCCGTCATCGCGCGCGTCAGAAGGTATCGCAACGCGCTTTGGCCCCCAGGCGCCCATCTGCAACCACACCGAACCAGACCCCGGCCCGCCATTATAGATGAAGAACACTGGCCGCGATGCGTCGCGCGGGGATCGGACATAGGATGTGGTGACGATCACCGCCTCTTGCGTGCCGTCGTCAGCGGTCAGGATCGTCTCTGCCATGGTGGCGGTGTACGGCACGCGAACACCGCCGAATGTGCCGGAAAGCTCGCGGGTTTGCACCTGCGGTTCGATTTCGTCAGGCGAGGCCATTTCCGAATGGGCTTCAGCCAAGAGCGGGGCCGAAATAGGTGTGGCGAGAAGCGCGGCGCAAAGCGCGGTCAAAATCGGTTTTTTCATGGCCTCAGTGATTGGCAGGGATGGCACCGATCTTCAAGTGATGTCGATCATGGCTTTCCGCCCATGAATTTCGTTTTCTTTTTCCCATAGCGCGTGTTGCGCGTGCCGGGTCTGCCCGCATCGGAGCGACCGACGCGCGGTGCTTTCTTTTCCGCATCGGGCAGGCCGAGTTCGTCATTTTCCAATCGCCGGATTTCGTCGCGCAGCCTGCCTGCCTCTTCGAATTCAAGATTGGCAGCGGCGTCGCGCATGCGTTTTTCGAGGTCTTCGATATAACCGCGCAGATTGTGGCCGACGAGGTTGTTCACCCCGTCTTCGATCTCCACCGTCACGCTGTCCCGCGCCGCCGAATGCGCGACAATATCGGCAATATCGCGCTTGATTGTTGTGGGCGTGATGCCGTGTTCTTCGTTATAAGCCCGCTGTTTTTCGCGGCGGCGGTCGGTTTCCGCCATGGCGCGTTCCATGCTGCCGGTGATCCGGTCTGCATAGAGGATGACTTTGCCATCAACATTCCGCGCCGCGCGGCCAATCGTTTGGACGAGCGAGGTTTCGGAGCGAAGAAAGCCCTCCTTGTCCGCGTCCAAAATCGCGACCAGTCCGCATTCGGGGATGTCGAGCCCTTCGCGCAGCAGGTTGATCCCGATCAGCACATCATAGACACCCATCCGAAGATCGCGGATCAGCTCGATACGCTCCAGCGTCTCCACATCGGAGTGCATGTAACGAACGCGCACGCCTGCCTCATGCATGAATTCCGTGAGGTCTTCGGCCATCCGCTTGGTCAGCGTGGTGACAAGCGTTCGGTAGCCCTTCTTGGCCGTCGCAAGGCATTCCTGGATGCAGTCCTGCACTTGATCTTCAACCGGGCGGATTTCAACAGGAGGGTCGATCAGGCCGGTCGGGCGGATGATCTGTTCGGCAAAGACGCCGCCGGTTTGTTCCAATTCCCAATTGCCGGGCGTGGCGCTGACGGCAAAGGTTTGCGGGCGCATCGCGTCCCATTCGTTGAAGCGAAGGGGCCGGTTGTCGATGCACGATGGCAGGCGAAATCCGTGTTCCGCGAGCGTGATTTTGCGGCGGTGATCGCCTTTCGACATCGCGCCGATTTGCGGCACAGTCTGGTGGCTTTCATCCACGAACAACAACGCATTTTCGGGCAGATATTCGAACAAGGTGGGCGGAGGTTCACCGGGCAGGCGGCCTGTGAGAAAGCGCGAGTAATTCTCGATCCCCGCGCAGCTGCCGGTCGCCGCGATCATCTCAAGGTCGAAATGGGTGCGCTGTTCCAGCCGTTGATGCTCCAGCAGCTTGCCTTCCGCTTCCAGCTCTTTCAGCCGCTCGACCAGCTCAAACTTGATCGCTTCGGCGGCTTGTTTCATTGTCGGGCCGGGCGTCACATAATGCGAGTTTGCATAGACGCGCACCTTCTCGAGCACTTCGCCTTTTTTGCCGGTCAGCGGGTCAAATTCGGCGATTTCCTCAATATCATCGCCAAAGAAGCTGACACGCCACGCCATGTCTTCATAATGGCTGGGATAAATCTCAAGATTGTCGCCGCGCACCCGGAAACATCCGCGCGCAAAGGCGGTGTCGTTGCGCTTATATTGCATCGCGACCAGCTTGCGGATCAGCTCTCGCTGATCGACCATATCTCCGGCTTTGATATCGAAGATCATCGCGGAATAGGTTTCAACCGAGCCGATACCGTAGATGCACGAAACCGATGCGACGATGATCACATCGTCACGCTCCAGCAGCGACCGCGTGGCCGAATGGCGCATCCGGTCAATCGCTTCATTCACGCTCGATTCTTTTTCAATGTAAGTGTCGGAACGCGGGACATAGGCTTCGGGTTGGTAATAGTCGTAATAGCTGACGAAATATTCGACCGCGTTTTCGGGGAAGAAGCTTTTGAACTCGCCATAAAGCTGTGCGGCGAGGATTTTGTTGGGGGCGAGGATCAGCGCGGGGCGCTGCAAAGTCTCAATCACCTTGGCCATGGTGAAGGTTTTACCCGACCCCGTCACTCCCAGCAGCGTCTGCGTCTTTTCATTTTCGTGCACACCCGCCACCAGCTCCGCAATCGCGGTCGGCTGGTCGCCGGCGGGTTCATATTCGGAGACGAGTTTGAACGGACGCCCCGGCATGGACTTTTCGGGGCGATTGGGGCGGTGCGGGATGAAATCCTCGCCAGTTTCCGGCTCATCCAGCCCGCGTCTGATTATCAGTTCTGACATGACAGGAGATATGAGAGCGCGGGTCTCGGTTGTGAAGTGCCGCGCGCAACACTAGGCTGAACAAAAAATATAAGGCCGCACCGATTCATACTTTTTTGCAGGGGAACAGATGATGAGAGTATTAATTTTGGGCGCGGCGACGTTGGTGGCCGGATTGGCGGCGGCGAATATGGCACCGGGCGATCTTCACGCGCAGGATCAGATCGATGAAATGCGCCCAGAAACCGGGCAATATCGCGCAAGTATAAAACTGTTGTCGCTGGATATGCCTGATGCTCCGCCGCAGGTTGCAGACATGATGGGGTCGATGCTCAGCCGTGACTTTGATTATTGCCTGACACCAGAAGATGTCGCGCAAGGTTATCAATCCGTCATGAACCGCGCGCAGCAGGGTGATTGTTCTTATGAGCGCTTCAACGTCAGCGGCGGCTCTATCGATGCGGCAATGACGTGCGATGTTGAGGGGCGCGAAATGGCGGTTGTTATGCAAGGCACCGGATCGCCGACGTCTTCAGATATAACGATGACGATGACCGGCGATATGGGCATGGGCCCCGGTTCGATGAGTATGCAGATTGTACAGCAACGCCTTGGCGCTTGCTCTTAACAGACAGGTGCATCGGTTAGGCAGGCGTAGCGATAAGGAGCGCCGCCAGCCGCAAATTTCACGACATTTCGATAAGGAAAGACATATGAAAAGATCACTGATGGCGGCCGCTTCGGCTTGCGCTCTGACCCTCTGTTTGACGGCGTGCGGCGGAGCCACCGATGCGGACGCGGATGGCGATGGCACAATTACGCAAGATGAAGTGAACGCTGCGGTCGCCGACGTTCAGATGAATCCAGGCAAATGGGAAAACACCGTAACATTCGTCGATATCGAATTTGACGCATCCGCTCTGCCGGAAGAAGCACGCGGCTTTATCGGCCCGGCGTTGGAGGCGATGAAGGGGCAGGTAACCACCAATGAAAGCTGCGTAACCCCGGAAGAGGCATCGCAGCCCCAAGCCGAGATGTTTTCCGGCAATGACAGTGCAAATTGCGAATATGATAAGTTCGAGTTTTCGGGCGGATCGATCGATATGGCAATGACTTGCGCTGATCCTGCGTCAGGCAATGCCAAAATCACCAGTACCGGAACATACACCGCCGATGCCTATGATATGGTGATGAAAATTGCGCTCGAAGGGTCCGAAATGGGCAATATGACAATCAGCGCCAGCAGCGTAGGCAAACGCATCGGAGCATGCGAAGGCTAACGCGGCAGGGTATCTCAATGAATTGGGGCGGGGATCGGCATAGCCTTCTTCCGCCCCTTTTTCATCGCGAGTGAGGCTGGAGACGCTGCCTGTTGCACGTCTGTTTGCACGTCTGTTTGCAAAGTCTTAGTTTGACATTCTGGCTGCACGGGTATTGCGTCATCCAATGCCAGATCGCCCTTCCTTTATCGAAGAAACCAGAGCCGCGCTCAGCGATACTGAGATAGCGAGGCGGATCGCGCTGGCTTCTGAAGAATATCCCGATCAGGAACGCGGCAAGCCATCCTTGTTGCGTTTTGCGGGCGAACTGGATCTGCTGCTCGAACCGGCGCGCCGTCCGTTTCGCCGATTCACTATCCCCAAAACCAATCGCCCTCAGACGATCATCGTGATGCCCGGCTTTGCGACGGGACCAAGGCGGATGCGCTATATGTCGCGCAAGCTGGAAGAGGCCGGGCACCGGACAAAGCGCTGGGGGCTTGGCCGCAATTGGGGCGTGGCAGAAGCGTCGATGGATTTGCTTGAGAAGCGGCTGGTGAGCGTTTGCGAGCGGTACGATGAGAAAGTCGCTTTGCTTGGGTGGAGCCTTGGCGGATTATACGCCCGCGAACTGGCGAAGCGGCATCCGCATCACATTTCCAAGGTTATCACGATGGGGTCGCCATTTTCGGGCAGTCCGCGCGCGAACAATGTGTGGCGTGCGTATCAGGCGATTGCAGGACACCGTGTGGATCAACCGCCGATTGAAACGCAAATATCGGTAAAACCGCCTGTTGAAACGGTCGCTTTATGGAGCCCTCTGGACGGTGCGATTGCTCCGCGCAGCGCCGCTGGCCAAGCCGGGGAACGCGACCGAGCGATCGCTCTTCGCTGCACCCATGCAGGATTCACCTACGCTCCGGAATCGATCCTTGCAGTTCTTGAGGAACTAGAACGGGTCTGAGCCTTTCTATTTTCGAGGGCCTCGTTAATGCCGGGGCGAGCATATGCGCTGCTACCAGCGCCAATCATCGCCAGATCGGGGTATCAATGGGGGATCAAACCCAGAATTTTGACGAAATGTATGATGCGGAGGGGAACACCCGCCCAGCATATACAGATTATTGCGGCTGGTATGATGAACAGAACGCAGCCGCGCTCAATCGGAAAAATTCCGAAGCGGACGAAAGTTTTCGCCGCACGGGGATCACTTTCAATGTTTATGGCGAGGATGAGGCGGAAGAACGCCTGATCCCATTCGACATGGTTCCGCGCATTATCGGCGCGGGTGAATGGCGGCGGCTGACACGCGGTATTGAACAGCGCGTGCGGGCGCTCAACGCGTTCCTGTACGACCTGTATCACCGCCAGGAGATTATCCGCGCGGGCCGCGTGCCCCAACGGCTGTTCAGCCAAAACGAGGCGTGGCTGCCGCATATGGTCGGCATGACGCCGCCGGGCGGCATTTATACGCATATCGTCGGCATTGATCTGGTGCGCACCGGCCCGGACGAATGGTTCGTTCTGGAAGATAACGCGCGCACGCCATCGGGTGTCTCTTACATGTTAGAGAACCGCGAGACGATGATGTCGATGTTCCCTGACCTGTTCAGCCGCGTCGGTGTGGAAAGTGTCTCCGATTATCCGCGGCGTCTGGCGCGCAGTCTGGCGGCATGCGCGCCGCCAAAATGCGAAGGAAAGCCCACCGTCGCGGTGCTGACGCCGGGTATCTACAATTCTGCTTATTTCGAACACGCTTTTCTGGCCGATCAGATGGGCGCCACTTTGGTCGAAGGCAGTGATTTGCGCGTTGTGAATGGCCGGGTGCAAATGCGCACGACCAGCGGTTACACACCGATTGATGTGCTGTATCGCAGGGTTGATGACGAATATCTTGATCCGTTGACATTCCAGCCGGACAGCATGCTGGGCGTGCCCGGTATCATGGATGTTTACCGCTCAGGCGGAATCACCATCGCCAATGCACCGGGAACGGGAATTTGCGATGACAAAGCGATCTATAGCTTCATGCCGGAAATCGTTGAATTCTATACGGGCGAAAAGCCACTGTTACCCAATGTCGAAACATGGCGCTGTGCAGATAGCGAAAGCCTGTCTTACGTGCTCGACAACCTGGAAGAGCTGGTGGTGAAAGAAGTCCACGGTTCTGGCGGATACGGTATGTTGATCGGTCCGACCGCAACGAAGAAAGAAATCCGCGAATTTCGCGCCAAGCTGGAAGCGGACCCGGACAATTACATCGCTCAGCCGACGTTATCGCTGTCGACCTGTCCGATCTTTACCAAGTCAGGGCTAGTGCCGCGTCACGTTGATTTGCGCCCCTACGTCTTGGTGTCGCCCAATGGGATCGACATTACGCCCGGGGGACTGACCCGTGTGGCATTGAAAAAAGGGTCTTTGGTGGTGAACTCTTCGCAAGGTGGGGGCACCAAGGATACTTGGGTGCTAAAAGACTGATGTTAGGCAGAACTGCAAACGGACTGTTTTGGATGTTCCGCTATCTGGAGCGGGCAGAGAACACGGCGCGTCTTCTGGACGCGGGGCTGCGCATGGCGCTTACTCGCGATGTGGAAACGGCGCAGGACGAATGGCGTTCTGTCATCTCCACGCTGGGTCAAAAGGCACGGTATAAGGCTGCCCATGACAGTTATGACGGCGTAACAGTCTGGAATTTGTGCTGCGTGACAAGGCCAACCCGGCCAATGTGCGCGAAATGTTTGCCGCGATGCGCAACAATGCGCGCACCGCCCGGACCAATATATCCAGCGAAGTCTGGGAAGCGGTGAATGAAAACTGGATCAAGCTCGACAAGCTACTATCTCGCCCTGTCAGTCAGGGCCAGCTAGGCGAGGTTATCACGCGCCTGCGCCGGACCGGCACTCAGGTCCACGGCGCGCTTGATGGGTCGATGATGCGGACAGAGGGATATCACTTCGCCCGTGCAGGAACTTTCATCGAACGCGCTGAAAGCACCGTGCGCATTCTGGATATGAAATACTATCTGCTGCTGCCGTCGCTATCCTATGTCGGATCCAGCCTTGATAGCGGACAATGGGATCAGGTGTTGCGGTCTGTGGCGGGGGCCAGCGCGTATACATGGCTCAACGCCGGACAAATCGATGCGCGCGGGATCGTCGAATTCCTTGTGCTTGATGAACGTTTCCCGCGTTCCTTAGCCTTTTGCCGCAGTGCGCAGCGCGAACATCTCGCCGCGCTTGCCCGAATGCATGGGGCCGAAGGGCGCTGCAACGAATTGATGCGCGAGGCCGATATGGACATCACCAATGTCACGGTGGAGCAGATTTTTGAAAACGGTTTGCATCAATTTCTGCTCGATTACACCACACGCAACGCCGCCATCGCAGAAGCGATTGGCGAAGATTACAGGTTTTTAGCATGAGGATACGGGTATGAAATTGGCGATCAGTCACACAACCCGGTATTCGTTTAACGAACCGGTGGTACACGCTCTGCAACGGTTACGTCTGACGCCGAAAGAAACGCAGGGGCAGAAAATTCTGGACTGGAAGATGGAGTATGAAAATGCGCATCTTGAGCTGGAATTTGACGACCAGAACTTCAACACGATCACATTGGTCGCGGTTGAACCGGGCGCGACGGATGTAACGATCACTTGCAGCGGCACGGTTCAGACGGAGGATAATGCTGGCGTTATCGGAAACCACGCTGGCCATTTGCCGCTGTGGAGCTTCTTAGGCCAAACCAAGCTGACAAAACCGGGGCCAAAGTTGCGCGCTCTGATCCGCGAATTATCCGGTGCAGGAGCCGGTACAGGAGCCGGAACAGGGGCCGGAACAGGGGAGGGCGAGAAACTGGATTATCTCCACGCACTGTCTGCACGAATCCGCGAAGATGTGGCTTATGAAACCGGCACAACGGTGGTCACGACCACCGCAGAAGAGGCGGTCGTAGAAGGCAGCGGCGTGTGCCAGGATCATGCGCATATCTTTATCGGTGCGGCGCGCGCGGCCGATATCCCGGCCCGTTATGTCAGTGGCTATCTGATGATGAATGACCGGATCGACCAAGAGGCAACGCATGCCTGGGCAGAGGCGCATATCGACGGATTGGGCTGGGTCGGTTTTGACGTGTCCAACGGGATCAGCCCCGATCCGCGCTACGTCCGTGTGGCAACGGGCCGTGACTACCGTGATGCAGCCCCCGTCACAGGGATCAGCTTTGGCGCCGCCGAACAGATGCTGACCGTGGACGTTAAAGTGGAACAGCAGCAAAGCACGCAACAGCAAAGCACGCAGCAGTAACCCGCATCGATTTCGCGCGAAACTGATGACACGCGCGCACTTGCAGCAACAACCGCGCCAAAACAAAATTTCCGGAGCTTCTAGAATGACTTATTGCGTTGGTATGATCGTTGAGAAAGGCATCGTCCTGATGAGCGACACTCGCACCAATTCGGGCGTCGACAATATCTCTGTTTTTCGCAAAATGTTCCATTGGAGTGTGCCGGGCGAGCGGATGATTGCGATCATGACCGCTGGCAATCTGGCAACAACGCAGGCTGTAATCGGCCAGCTTGAAGAACGCACCAAAGAGCCCGATGATCGCGAAACGACGCTGCTGAATGGCCCCACGATGTTCAGTGTCGTCAGCGAGGTTGGTAAATTGCTGCGCTCAACCATCGACAAACAGCAGAAAGCCAATGGCGACCGCGGTAGGGGGAAATTCACAGCGACCATCATCGTCGCCGGGCAAATCGCGGGAATGGAACCGCGCCTGTTCATGATCTATCCCGAAGGCAACTTTATCGAAGCCAGCATGGATACCCCGTTCTTCCAGATTGGAGAGACCAAATATGGCCGCCCAATTCTGATCCGGGGTTACGATCGGAGCATGAGTTTTGAAGATGCGGTGAAATTGGTGATGGTGTCATTCGATTCGACGCTGAAGGCGAATCTGTCTGTTGGACTACCGCTTGATCTAATGGTGATTGGCAAGGACGATTTTGCTCCCACGCATGAGCACCGGGTGACTGGGGACGATCCCTATTTCAACACAATATCATCGGGTTGGGGGGATGCATTGCGCGCCGCATTCCATTCTTTGCCCGCTTACAGCTTCGAGTCGAAGTGAGCTGTCCAGACTAATTTCTACTTAGCTATGATTACCTAAGCAGTTTTAGGTTCAATTCGGTCCTATCTTTTGCTTTGAAATCAGCGGTTTACGCTGGGTGCGTCGCAGCATGGGTCCATATTGGGTTAGCTCAAGCGTGTGTTAAATGCGGCGTGCGACCACCACCCTATGCATGACACGCAAAGCTTCACTCCACTTCATCGATTCCAACAGCCGCCACCGTGCTGAATTGGCGAGGGTCGGGTTTACTCTCGGCCATCACTCAGAAGTATACGGCGAACTGTCCGAATTGTCGGCCCACCCTCCGCGTGATGGGATCATCATCGCTCGTGACACGCCGGAGGAAGGCGGGGTTGCAATGATCCTCCAACGTCTCAGCCGGCTGGGCATATGGTTGCCGCTGATCGCAATTGAGGAAGAACCGCGACCAGGCCGCATTGTAGAGGCGATCAAAGCGGGCGCATTGGATTACTTGGCGCTGCCGCTCGACACGGACCGCTTCGAACGCTGTTTGAATCGGATCGAAAAAGAAGCCGCGGTCTTCGGCGCCGCGCGTCGCCGCATGATCGAAGCGCGTGATCGCATATCCAGCCTTTCGGGCCGCGAACGTGAGGTGCTGGAATGGCTGTCCGAAGGAAGCAGCAATAAAGTCATCGCCCGCGAACTCGAAATCAGCCCTCGAACGGTCGAAATTCACCGCGCCAATATGATGCACAAATTGGGCGCGCGCCACGCCGCAGAGGCGGTGCGGCTGAAGCTAGAGGCCAAACTTGAACCCAAGATTGAAGCATAGGTCACCCTTGTCCTACCTGCAATACGACTCCCGATAGGTCAGAAGCCCTTCTATCCTTTCGGTGCCCACATGGCTCCGTCATCCTCCTGATGACGGAGCCATGTTTTTAGGAGAATGCGCTCAGCGGCAGAAGCTGGAGCCGGTGCCTTCAAGATGGAAATGATCTTCATGCGCGCGGTTGTATTCGGGGCCCAGCACCGTGCCAAAACGCTTGCATGCGCTGCCATGCACAACGCGCAGAAATTCGCGCTCTGCTGCGGTGCCACCGTCCCAGTCACTGGCCAGTGTAATGCGCCGGCCATCCTCGAGGACAAAGCCAGAGACATCAATCGCCTCAGCCCGCGAATGGGCGGAGCGACGATTTGAACCTGCAACATTGCGGCAAGCATAGCTGCCCATCGTTTCAATTCGGGCAAGCGGGCTGCCCAGGATTTGGCGCGCGGCGCGGTCAACGCCAAAGCGCGCCCAATCGCCAAATGCGCTGGCAACGTGGCATTGAACGGGGCCGATATTGCTGATGCCAAATTGAGAGGCATCCCCGGAAAGCGCGGAAAGCTGCACCGTTCCCAGCTTATTACATCCCGGCGCGGCATAGGTATCGGGCAGGGCGTCAAACCGTGCACCGGCAGCACCAAGCTGCGAGATACACGCGGCATCCGCTGGCCGCGAAGCGGCGCTTTGCGGTGCAGAGGCAACGCGGGGCGGCGAGGTGCGGGTGTAGGTGGTACCAGAGCCAGCACCTGATCGAGCGCCAGCACCAGAGCCGCCATCGCCCGAAGGAATGACCGATCCGCATCCTGCCAAAGCAAGAGCCGCGATTGCGGGCCCAAAGACCCGAAGAGAAACCCAATGATCCATAACTAAGGGAGACTACAGCGGAATGGTTAACGCACGGGTAAGGGCTAGCGTTAACTAAGTCCTACCCACGTATTACGGGGTCGTACGTGGTTTTTGTACGGCAAAACGTCCGTGCGATTAAGGCAGTTCTTCTGCCACTTGCTCCCAAAGCTCTATTTTCACGCCATTGGGATCGAGGATCCACGCGAACTTGCCGTACCCTTCGTCGGCTGTGTCGAGCACTTCGACATCGCGCGATTTCAGCACTTCGACAAAACCATCAAGGTCATGAACCCTCAGATTTATCATGAAGCCGCCTTTGCCCGGTTTGATATATTCATCGGACTTGAAATGGCTGATGAGAGAATAGGGGTTGGCTTTGGGTTCTTCTGACCAAGCTAAGCTGTGGTCCATATTCGCCGTCGACGCCCAGCTTGTCGCGGTACCAAGCGCGTGTTGCTTCTGTGTCCTTGGCTACATAGAAAACGCCGCCCAGTCCGGTGACGCGTGGTCCTGTTTGCGTGTTCATTGCTTATACTCCCACTTCCGTCGCGCATCATGCGGCCAAGACGGCGGAGTGGAAAGGTCAAAACTGCGTCGTAAACTGGATCACGCTATCGGGCAGCAGATCGAGCAGGGCGATCTCAACCACCTTGTCGAATCCCGTCATCACCATCAGCCCGACGACAAGCAGCGCTCCGCCAAACAGCGGTTTGCCGTATTTCGCGAGCATGCTCAACGTCTTGCGCCGTTCACCCATCGCTTTGCGTGAACCGTAAGCGAAGCCGAGCACGGATGTCGCAACGCCAAGTCCGAAGATCAGGAATATAAAGAAGCTGCTGACAAGGTTCTCTCCCTGACTGGCCGCTGCAATCGCAACGCCCAATGTGGGGCCAACGCAAGGGGCCCAAACAACACCAAGAAGCAGGCCCACGGCAAACTGCCCATACCAGCCTTCGCCGCTGATCTTCGTCAGGTGCTGATTGCCGAGATTGGAAATTGGGGCCGCTGCGGTGGACAAGGCGGCCTGAGCCTGCGGCACCAACAACACCGCGCCAGCAACCGCCAAAAGAGCGCCGGCAAACAACCGCACCATTTGTTCATTGATGCCCAGTGAAAACCCGAACGCGATCACGGAAAACCCGAAAATCGTGAAGCTGGTCACTAAGCCCGCCGCCAGCGCGAGCGGACCAAACCGGCTCTTGCCCAGCGCCGATGCGACAAGGATCGGCACCAATGGCAAAACGCACGGATTAAGAATGGTGACCAGTCCCGCGACATAGGACAAAAAGATGCTCAGCAGCATGTATGTTCAGCCTGATGAGAGAGGGTGAGGACGCTTAAAGCGCGCCCAGCACCACACTGCGCAACCGGCCTCGGTTGGTTTCTGCGATAGAACGAGCCACTTCAGTCTTGCCATTAAAGACCAACACGGTCGACTGGCGCGGGACGCGGTGTGCGCGCAGGAACGCTTTTTCTTTGTCGAAATCAACCTTCACAAACAGGACATCGCCGCTGGCACGTTCCCGGCGCAGTTCATCGAGGATTGGTGCCTGCGCGCGGCATGTCGGGCACCAGTCGGCATAAATATCGACGACGATCGTCTTGCCCTTTTCCTGAGCCATCGTGAATTCTGCGGCGTTATAAGTCTGCCATCCGGAAGTCGTGGATTGCGCGTTGAGTTGCATAGCGCCGATTACGAGCGCTCCGATGACAGCGATAAGAGCAAAAAGACGGGTCATTTTCGAAAACTCCAACAGTTATGATCGGCCAGTTGCCGACGGTTCTGATGTGTGTTCGCGCTCAGGGCTGAAGCGGTTACAGTTTTCTTTGAATTAATGCGCGGCGCTTGCAGTGGCTGAATTGTTTGCCGTCATCTTGCTAACCAGCACAATTGCCGCCCATGCCGCGATGAAGCCGGGGACGATTTCATAGAGCCCTTCGCCGGCGCCCAGATCGCTGTTCAGTCCCAGCGCGATCCAGCCGCCTGTGACTGATGCGCCTGTCACCAATCCGGCCACCGCACCAGCGCCAGTCATCGGGCGCCACGTCAGCGCAAGGATGATCAGCGGACCGAATGCTGCACCAAATCCAGCCCACGCATTCGCGACCAGTCCCAGAACTTCGCTGTCAGGATCGCTCGCCAACACCATCGCCGCCGCCGCGACCAGCGCAACGCACACCCGCCCGATGTTTACCGCCTCGCGATCGCCTGCTTCTTTGCGCAGGAACAGGCGGTAGAAATCTTCTGTAAGAGAGCTTGAACTCACCAGCAATTGCGATGAGATCGTGCTCATGATCGCGGCGAGCAGGGCCGCGAACAGGAACCCGGTGATCGCCGGGTGGAACAGCAATTCTGCGAGCACGATGAAGATCGTCTCTGCATCCTCCACCACAATGCCATTTGCCTGCGCATAAGCGCGTCCGCAGATGCCAACACCAATCGCTCCGATCAGCGCCACGGCCATCCAAGATAGTCCGATATTGCGTGCCCGCGCGACGTGTTCGACCGTATCAATCGCCATGAAACGCACGATAATATGCGGCTGTCCAAAGTAACCCAGACCCCATGTTACTGCGCTGATAAAGCCAAGCACGGTCAGCCCTTCAAACATGTTGAGCAAAGCGGGATTAACTCATTCAAAGTGTCCGTGACCGCGCTGAATTCACCCAAACCGCCGACATCCTTGCCGCCCCAGATTACCACCAACGGCATGATCACCAGCGCGATCACCATGATGATCCCTTGCACAAAGTCGGTGAGGCTCACCGCGAGAAATCCGCCCACCATCGTATAGGCGAGCACGATCCCGGCAGTGATCAGGATGCCGAGCATATAGTCGCTTAGCCCCGTATCAGGCAAAGCGCCCGCAAAGGCTGTTTCGAACAGCTTGCCCCCTCCAACCAACCCGGCGGCGGTATAGACGGTAAAGAACACCACGATCACAATCGCGCTGATTACCCGCAAGTTCGTGCCTTGATCAGGAAAGCGGTTGGCGAGGAACTGCGGGATCGTCAGGGCATTGCCATATGCCTCTGTCTGAGCGCGCAGGCGGGGCGCAACCACGATCCAGTTCACCACTGCGCCTGCGAACAGACCGATCCCGATCCAAGCCGCGCTCAATCCCGTCAGATACAGCGCGCCCGGCAGGCCAAGCAGCAACCATCCCGACATATCCGACGCGCCAGCGGACAGCGCCGCAACCGAAGGCGGCAAATTGCGTCCGGCGAGCAGATAGCCCTCGCTGTCACCGGTGGATTTGCGCCATGCATACAGTCCGATGCCGATCATCAGGACGAAATAGGCGGCGAGCGAGATGAGAGTTGCAGTGTTCATGTATGTTGGCGCGTAACAACCGATCACCGCTTTGGCCACCGAAGCGCCCGATCATCTCGGACATAATCGCGCCTTCGTGAGTTGACCCGGCACAAACAACATTTGCCAAAGGGAAATTTCATGACTTCATCCAGCACCTCGTCCACCCGGTTCGCGGGTAAGACTGTCATCGTCACCGGATCATCGGGCGGTATCGGTGAGGGGATCGCACGCCGCTTTGCCAGCGAAGGGGCAAATGTCGTCATCAATTCGCGCAGCAGGGAAGATTGCGAGAAAGTCGCTGCAGATATGGATGCAGACCGCACGCTGATAGTGGCCGGTGATGTCAGCAAGCCGGAATTTGCCGAACAGATCATCACGCAGACCACCGAAAAGTTCGGTGGGCTCGACACACTCGTCAACAACGCGGGCGTTGCCGCGCCGGGAATGCTGCACAAGGCGAGTGACGATGATATCGACCGGATCATCGACATCAATGTCAAAGGTGTCCTGTATCTGTGCCGCGCGGCGATCCCCGCGTTAAAGAAAACACGCGGATCAATCGTCAACATATCGAGCGTTTCGGGAACGGGCGGGGATTCGACCTTGCCGATCTACAATGCATCAAAAGGTGCGGTGACCAATCTGACGCGCGGTCTTGCGCAGCAGATCGGCATGCTGGGTATCCGCGTCAATGCGATCAACCCAACCGTGACACGCTCAGACATGGTTGATGGCATTATGTCCAATGACGAACTGATGAAGGCGTTTATGCGCCACGTCCCGCTTGGCCGGATCGGAGAGCCCGAAGACATCGCCGCCGCCGCCGCTTTCCTTGCCAGCGATGATGCTAGCTTTATTACTGGCGTGAACCTTGCCGTTGATGGCGGGGTTTCCTCTTCAAGTGGTCAGCCCAATTTCATGGCCTACAACTGAGCCCAGGGGCCCGTTAGATTTATGGAACTACTAGTCACCCTCGCAATGGCGTTGGCATTTTGCGGGGTTCACCTGTTTGTCGGCAAATTGCGTTTCTTGCAGGGGCAACCGCGCAGCAGCTGGTTGTCTTTCGCGGGCGGGGTGGCTGTCAGCTATATCTTCATGCACGTTTTACCCGAACTGGCGGCGCATGGTGAAGTGTTCGCCGAGGAATCGGGTCTCTCTTTGGCGCTGGCAGAAGGGCTGGTGTATTCACTCGCGCTTGCTGGGCTGGCGATGTTCTATGGGCTTGAGCGGGCGTTTGTGGCGGCAAACGCCGGACGGCAGGAGCACGGGGAAAAGCAGGTCGAAGGGCTGTTTTGGCTGCATATTGCAGCGATGACGACCTTGGCGGGGTTTATCGCCTATCTGCTGGTGCATCGCGAAGATCCAGAGCCGCTGGGTCTGGCGCTGTTTTTCTTGGCATTGCTGCTCCATTTCGTCAGCGCCGATTACGGGCTGCGCGCAGATCATCCGAAGCTGTACGATGCGCGGGGCCGCTGGGTGATCGCAATTGGGACATTAGGCGGTTGGGCGGCAGGTCAGGCATTCGCATTGCCTGAACTGGTTATCGGCTGCCTCTTCGCCTTTGTCGCGGGTGCAATCATCCTGCTGGCTCTTAAAGAGGAATTGCCTGAAGAAAGCGAAAGCCGCTTTGTTCCGTTTCTAGCAGGTGCGGGCATTTATGCGGCAATGGTGCTGGGTGAGATGTGGCTGGCCGCGCAATGATCACCGCACAGCTAGACAAGCCTGTGAGCCGTGATCAAACCATTGACGCTCGATTGCAAAATTGAGCATGACCGAAGGCAACGTATGATGAATATGAAATCGTTCTTATGATCAAAATAATCAAAGATCGCACATTAGCATTTGTCGCTTTGGCGTTCATGCTCGCTTGCTTCGCCGGTGGGCAATCGGCCTTCGCGCAAGTCGATCTGACAGCGCCATCGCAAGAAACCGAAATCGCCGACCCCGAACCGGTCATCGAAGCGGACACCGATGGGCCCACAGACGAAGCAATAGGCGAGCGGCTTAGCGCCATATTCGCGGAAATCCCTGCGCTAAATGAAGCCGAGGTCAATGTGACGTCGGGTGTCGTGACGCTGTCCGGGATTGTGCCTTCGGTCGAAGATATTGACCGGGCGGCAGCCATCGCGACGCGCGTTTCCGGGGTGGTGACGGTGGAAAACAAACTGTCGCGCAACTTGGATGTGGGCGAAAACCTCAGCCCCATTTCAGATCGGCTCAGTGAACGCTTTTCTGAGTTTACCAGCACTCTGCCGCTTATACTCGTTGCATTGCTGATTGTCGCTGCATTCTGGTTGCTGGGCGGGTTTCTGTCGCGCCTTACAACATTGTGGCGATGGCTCACGCCCAATGTGTTTCTCGCCGAATTGGTGGCGACCAGCGTCAATGTGATTTTTGTTGTGATCGGATTGATCCTCGCGCTCGACCTGTTGCAGGCTACCGCTTTGATCGGCGCACTCCTCGGCAGCGCGGGCCTAATCGGTTTGGCGATTGGTTTTGCGGTGCGTGATGCGGTCAACAATTACGTCTCCAGCATTATGCTTTCCATTCGGCAGCCTTTTCGCGCGAAAGATCATGTGGTGATTGGCCAGCATGAGGGGCATGTGATCCGCCTGACCTCGCGCGCGACGATCCTGATGACGCTTGATGGCAACCACTTGCGGATTCCCAACAGCACCGTGTTTCAGGCGGAGATCCTTAATTACACAACCAATTGCCAGCGGCGCCTCGAATTTGATTTGGGCATCGACGCCGACGATGATCCAGGTGCCGCGATTGAGACCGGTTTGGAAGAGATGCGCGCTCTGACCTATATCCTGAACGATCCCGAGCCAGAGGCTCATATCGAACAGGTGGGCGATTCAAACATCGTAATCCGCTATCTGTTCTGGATTGATCAAAACCACACCGACCTCAATAAAGCGAGAAGCGGCGCAATCCGGGCGGTTAAAAATGTGCTTGAGTCGGGAGGCTTCGGCTTGCCAGAGCCGATTTACCGGCTGCGTTTTGACAGCGGCAACCCGCTGGAAATCGCGCGATCAAAGAACGATGCGAAATCCGCAAAAGAACCTCAACGCAAATTGCCCGCTCCGCGACATGCGGATGTCAGCAAAAACGATACAATTTCGCGCAAAGTCGAAGGTGAACGGCGAGAATCCGGCGAACATGACATTCTGGATAGCGAAAGGCCGATGGAATAAGGCGCGCCGCGGGTCGTAACCCTCAGGCTTTCCTGCGAACCACGCGCCTTATTCCGAATCTCTTAGCCCTTACGGCGAGCCTTCTTGCGCTCGTGCGGGCAAAGCAGGGTTTTACGAAGACGGATCGACAGCGGGGTCACTTCGACCATTTCATCATCGTCGATATACGCGATCGACTGCTCCAGGCTCATACGGCGCGGAGGCGTCAGGCGGATGGCGTCGTCTTTGCCGGTGGAGCGAACATTGGAAAGCTGTTTGGCTTTCATCGGATTCACTTCAAGATCGTCCGGCTTGGAATTCTCCCCGATGACCATGCCCTCATAAACCTTCATCGAAGCGCCTACGAACATTTCGCCGCGTTCCTCCAGCATATTAAGTGCATAGGCGTTGGATTCGCCATCGCCGTTGGAGATCAGAACCCCATTGCTGCGCCCTTCGATTGGGCCTTTGTACGGACCATACTTTTCGAACAGGCGGTTCATAATGCCGGTGCCGCGCGTGTCGGACAGGAATTCGCCGTGGTAACCGATCAGCCCGCGTGATGGGGCGGAGAAGGTGATGCGGGTCTTGCCCACACCCGATGGGCGCATTTCGGTGAGGTCAGCTTTACGCTTCTGCATTTTCTCAACAACCGTGCCTGAATGTTCATCATCCACATCGATGACGACGGTTTCATATGGCTCGGTGCGCTGGCCGTCTTCTTCGCGGAACAACACTTTGGGACGGCTGATGCCAAGCTCGAAGCCTTCGCGGCGCATGGTTTCAATCAGAACGCCCAGTTGAAGCTCGCCTCGGCCAGCTACTTCGAATGCATCCTTATCGTCGGCTTCTGTCACCCGGATGGCAACGTTGGTTTCTGCCTCGCGCAGCAGACGGTCGCGGATCATACGGCTGGTGACTTTGCTGCCTTCGCGTCCGGCGAGCGGGCTATCATTAACAGAGAAGCGCATCGCGAGCGTTGGCGGGTCAATCGGCTGCGCGGCAATCGGTTCTGAGACGGATGGATCGCAGATCGTGTTGGCAACGGTGGCTTTTTCAAGACCGGCCAGTGCGATGATGTCGCCCGCCTTCGCGCTTTCCACAGGGACGCGTTCCAGACCGTCAAAGCTCATCAGTTTGGTTGCACGTCCAACTTCGACGACTTTGCCGTCCATATCGATGGCGTGGATCGGATCGTTGACATTGATCCTTCCCGACTGAACGCGCCCCGTGATGACGCGGCCCATAAAGTTGTCGCGGTCCAGCAGCGTCGCGAGGAAGCTAAACTTCCCTTCTGTATCAAGGCCGGGGGCGGGAACATGGCTGGTGATGAGTTCGAACAGCGGCGCAAGCGTGCCTTCGCGTGCCGCTTCGTCATCGCTGGCATAACCATCGCGGCCCGAAGCCCAAAGCGATGGGAATTCGAGCTGTTCGTCGGTTGCATCAAGCGATGCGAACAGGTCGAACACTTCGTCCAGCACTTCTTGCGGGCGGCCATCGCTGCGATCAATCTTGTTGACGACAACGATTGGGCGCAGACCCAGCGCAAGCGCTTTGCCGGTCACGAATTTGGTTTGCGGCATTGCGCCTTCTGCGCTGTCGACCAGCAGGATAACACCGTCGACCATGCTCAAAATGCGTTCCACCTCAGCGCCGAAATCGGCGTGTCCGGGGGTGTCGACGATATTGATGCGAGTTGTCTCGCCATTTGCGCCTTCCCATTCAACGCTGGTGCATTTGGCAAGGATCGTAATGCCGCGCTCTTTTTCCAGATCGCCCGAATCCATCGCACGTTCTTCGATTCGTTGATTTTCGCGATAAGTGCCTGATTGACGGAACAATTGGTCAACCAGGGTGGTCTTGCCGTGGTCAACGTGCGCGATAATTGCGATATTGCGCAAGGAAGTGGTGGGTGCGGACATTATTCGAATTTCCATCAGGGGCCGAGCCCGCAAAACAAGCGGGGACGGGGTTTATGCGTTATTACAGCGCGAGTAGGTCATCTTGATGGCGGTCACAGATTAGCCCGGCGACGCTACGGAATGCTCCGAAGGTCCTCTTGCTATGTTGCGCCGCACCATATGTAGCGGGGTTTGGACGCGCGCCTAGCGCAGCAACGCGCGCCCGGCAAGCTTTGAGGCGTTACCACGTGTCCCTTATGCACTTGCAGGTGTGTCAGTGTTGCAACAACGCACCGAATCCCTCGCAATTCTGCGGGTTAGGCGCTTGTCGGCGATTCAACATGTGCCTATCAGAATAATTAATCGAGATTGTTTAGGGCGAAGCATCTGGGGATGCGAAAACATCGTCGGGCAATCATCGAGTGGATTTTAGGAGAGGATTTCCATGCGTTCCATTATTTCCGGCACTGCCGGTTCGTATCGTTTCACCCTGCTTGCAGGCGCAGCCGCTTTCGCGGTCAGCGCACCAGGCGTTGCCTTTGCACAGGATGCTGATGAGCCAGAGCTCGAAGCACCTGAAAGCGGTAACCAGATCATCGTTACCGCGTCCAAGCGTGAACAAACGCTGCAAGAGACACCAATTTCAGTTTCGGTGACCAGCGGCGAAACGCTTGAGCAAGCTCAAATTCGCGATGTGCTTGACCTGCAAACTGTGACTCCGTCACTGCGTGTCAGCCAGTTGCAGACATCATCTGCGACGACATTCATTGTTCGCGGGTTCGGTAACGGCGATAACAATTTCGGTGTCGAACCATCGGTCGGCGTCTTCATTGATGGTGTTTTCCGTTCGCGTTCTGCTTCTGCTTTGAATGACCTTTCCAATGTGCAGCGCATCGAAGTGCTGAACGGCCCGCAGTCAACGCTGTTTGGTAAGAATGCTTCTGCTGGCGTTATCTCCGTGATCACGCGAGAGCCTCAGTTCGATTGGGGTGGCAGCGTCGAGGCAGTTTACGGGAATTTCAATCAAGTGTTCCTGAAGGGCGATATTACGGGCCCTCTTACAGATAACATCGCATTCTCGGTCGACGGCAGCTATCAGGAACGCGATGGCTTCGGTGAGATTGTTAATCTCGGCGCGGATATCAACGACCGGAATCGGTACTCCGTCCGCGGACAGCTTCTTATTGAGCCTACCTCAGATATCAGCGTCCGCCTTATCGCCGATTATTCGGACATTGATGAAGTCTGCTGCCAGACCAGCAATCTTGCAATCGGCCCAACTAGCCGAGATGCTATCACTGCTGTTGGCGGACAATTCCCCACCGACTTTTTCAGCGATGAGAGCTTCCTCAACGTTGTTCCAGTCAACCAGAACGAGAACTACGGTATCTCGGGTCAGATCGACTGGGATATTGGCGCGCTGACCGTGACGTCGATCACGTCGTATCGCGAACTGCGCAACTTCTTTAACCAAGACGTCGATTTCACCAGCGCAGACCTGACTGCCGAGACGCGCGATCAGGCGGTTGATACCTTCACTCAAGAGATCAGGATCACTTCGGATTTCGACGGTCCAATCAATTTCTTGTTGGGTGGATATTTCTTCGACGAAACGATCGAGCAGGACAGCTCGCTTTCGATTGGTGCTGACTTCCGCGACTTTGCCGCATTCAGTGCAGTCAGTGCGGGATTCTTTGGCCCTATCGACCGGTTCCAGAATGGGTCGCTTGTTCCGGGACTAACCCCGGCTCAGCAAATCGCCATAGGTGAAGGTCTGCTTCAACAGGTTGATGCGCAGCTCAATTTGCCAGCTGGCAGTGTTCTTGGCGGAGCATTCCTCAGCCAGGAACAGTTCTCCATGGACAACCAGTCCTATTCGATTTTCGGTACAGTCGATTTTGAGCCTGTGGACGGTGTCGTCTTCACGGCTGGCTTCAACTATACCGATGATAAGAAAGACTTTTCGATAAACACCGTTGCTGGTGATCCGCTTGCAAGCTTCAACGTTATCGATCAGTTTATCCGGATCGCAACAGCCGCTAACCCGAACCTCCCGGCAGTAAATACGCGCGACGAATTTCTCGCGCTGCCGACTCAGGTTCAGGCAGGTCTAACGCAAGCCGCATTCAGTGCTGCCAACCCACTGCTTCCGCTTGCTGACCTCCAGTTCCAGACCGGATTTCTCAATGTCCCGAACGCAATCGAACCAGGCCGGACTCGCGATGATGAGCTCACTTATCTGTTCCGGGTCGCGTTTGAGATAACCCCTGAGGTCAATCTTTACGGCAGCTACTCCACCGGGTTTAAGGCAAGCTCGATCAACCTGTCGCGCGACAGCCGCCCACCTGCGGACCTGTTCCAGCCAGGTCGCGGGCCACGTCCTGCGCCGGACGGCAGTAATAATTTCCGTGGGTCAACTTTCCTCGCACCATCTTCTCCGATCCTTGATGCAGGGCTGGCAACACCAAACCTGAGCAACGGCACGCGGGTCGCCGGTCCGGAACAGGCCGAAGTGTATGAGGTTGGTCTCAAAGCGCAATTTGACGGCTTTGGTTTCAATATCGCTGTGTTCGATCAGACGATCGAGAACTTCCAGGCCTTCATCTTTACGGGCCTAGGATTTACGCTGCTCAACGCAGGTGAACAGTCAGTCCGTGGTTTCGAACTCGATGCCACCTTGCAACCAACCGATGGTCT
Source organism: uncultured Alphaproteobacteria bacterium (assembly GCA_963789155.1). Taxonomy (GTDB): domain Bacteria; phylum Pseudomonadota; class Alphaproteobacteria; order Sphingomonadales; family Sphingomonadaceae; genus Erythrobacter. Next base: position 94,841 of record CAWBJN010000003.1, read on the forward strand.
TGTGTTCACCTTCGCCATGACCCATCTGGATCCGCTGTTCGACAGTTTCCCGAACCCAGTACTCGGCGATCTGTCGGGGCTGCGTCCGGGTGGGATACCAAGTTTCGCGATCTCCACTTCGGCGACTTACACGCATGAATGGGATAGCGGAACGCGGCTTATCACGCGGATCGATTACAACCATGAAAGCAACACCGACATCAACAACGGCTTGCCGACCTTCAACTTCGACCGGGGTGAAACGCAAATTTTCCGCCGTGAAGTGAACCTGGTCAACACGTCGATGACGCTTGCTCTCAACAATGGCTTCGAAATTGGAGCGTTTGCGCGCAACCTGTTCGATGATCGCTACATCAGCACTGTCTTTGATGGTGTTGCTCAGGCCGGCACGGTCGCGGGTTACCCAAGTTCACCGCGCACTTACGGCGGCGTGGTGCGGTACAAGTTCTGATCTAAATCGATCGATACTTTTAAGAATGGGGCTCCGCCAGCAATGGCGGGGCCCCTCTTTCGTGTGCGATATGCCCATTTGTTTAAGACGGCGAACATTGTCTTGGCCACCAATATGTGGTGCTTTCATGTTCTTAAGAGGGGGCAATTGGCACGAACAGATTTGGGCCTGATCCCAAGGGTGGCGGCGATATAAAAACGTTTAGATAGGCTTTTTTAAAGCTCTCTAAGCGCCTGCGCCGGTTTGGCTCGCAGCAAGGGTAGCGATCCGCCAATAGCAAAGGCGAGCACCATCGCGAGGCCCAGACCAAGCACGCCAAGTACGGCGCCCCAATCGGGCAGCCAGTCAAACTCAAACAATTGCGTGATGATCACCCACGCAAGCCCTGATCCTAGCGCCAATGCAACCAACGCCAGCGCCGCTGCGATCAGGCCGTATTCTGCCAATTGCAGCCCAAGAATTTGCCGCCGGCTCGCACCGAGAACGCGCAGCACAACGGTATCGTAGGTTCGCGCGGCACGGGCAGCGGCAATGGCCCCCATCAGCACCGCCAAACCTGCTAGCACTGCGACAGCCGCCGCCGCCAAAGTAGCCAGTCCTACCTGTTGAAGGAGATTGCGTGCTTGGACGAGCACTTCGCCGACTTCGACCATCGAGCTGGATGGGAATTCGCGCACCATATCGCGCAGCAATTGTCCCTGCGCAGCCGGATCTGCTCCATCGGGCAGGTCAATCGTCGCGGCCAGCTTATGCGGGGCGTCCGAAATGGCGTTGCGAGAGAAGACGAGCGTAAAGTTAAAGCCCATCGTCTCCCAATCAATCTCACGCAAATTCGCGATGCGAACTTTGCGTTCTGCACCCAAAATGCCGATGGTCAGCATATCGCCGGGTTTAAGTCCGGTCGCCTCGGCAAAATCGGCGTCGATAGAGACGAGCGGTTCGCCAGCATGCATCGGGCTCCACCATTCACCCTCGACAACGCGGCTGCCTTCTGGGGCGGTGTCGGAATAGGTGATGCCGCGCTCACCGCGTAATGCCCAAGCGCCATCGGGAATTTCTTCAAGATCGGCGACGCGCTGCATATTGTCCTCTGGCCCGTAGGCAAGCACCGCGCCGCGCAGCGTGGGGACAGCGCGGACTTGCGCATCGGGGAAGGGGGTCTGAACCAGTTCAAAGAAGCGCTGTTCACCTTCTGGCGGCACGTCGATGACGAAATAGTCGGGCGCTTCTTGCGGGACGCGGCTCTGGATGTTGCCGTCTATCGCGCTCTGAATCGCGGCGAGCAGGACGAAAGCGGCAAGGCCAAAGCCAAGCGCGGTGACCAGCGAACCGGTGGGTGCGCCGGGGCGATAGAGGTTGGAAAGCGCTGAGCGCAGCAGCGGGTTGGACGGACGCGGAACTTTGCGCGCGGCATATTGCAGAAGCAAGCCCAGCCCCGCGAGCAGCGCCAGCGCACCGCCAGCACCCAGCAGAAATCCGCCCGCCAGCGCAGGTTGAGCCGTAGTTACAATTGCCAAAGCACAAATCGCCGCCAGCCCGGCAGCTGTTGCCAAAAGCGCGCGCTTGTCCTGCGCCAACGGCACGATCCGGCTGCGCATCAGCGCCATTGCGGGAAAACTGCGCGCGCGCAGCAAAGGCGCAGCGGCAAAGGCAAAAGCTACGAGCAAGCCATATAGACCCGCCAGCAAAAGCGGAGCAGGTTCGATCACGAAGCCCCCTTCAACCGGCAGCAACCCTTCCAAAGCCGCACCCAAGAGCGGTGTCACCAACACCCCTGTGGCAAGGCCCAAAGCGCTGCCTATCAAAGCGGCGACCGCAATCTGCAGCGCATAAATACGCACAATGTCGCGCGACGATGCGCCAAGCACTTTCAGCGTCGCAATGCTGGCGCGGCGCTGGTCGAGATAGGACGAAACACCGCCCGCAATTCCAATGCCCGCAATCACCAGTGCGGCAAGACCCACCAGCGTTAGAAAGTCGCTCATCTGGCGCACAAACCGGTCTGCGCCCGGTGATGCTCTGTCGCGGTCGCGGAAATCGAAACCCGCATTGGGGAATGCATCAGTAAGAGCCTCTTCCACCACTTCAGGGTCGGCGGCCGCATCGTCAAAGGCGATGCGATATTTACTTTGAAACAGCGAACCGGGCTGGATCAGACCAGCTTGCGCCGGAATATCGCGGCTGACCAGCACGGTTGGGCCAAGCTGAAACCCCTCAGACAGTCGATCGGGTTCTATGTCGATGACGCCTGCGGCTGTGAGCGTCACGGTCCCCATCTCAAACGTGTCGCCGACTGAGATATTGAGCCGATCCATCGCGCCCTTCGCAAGGTAGGCGTTGTTCGCTGTCGGTGCGCCCGGTTCGGTACCATCGGCGAGTGTGAACGTGCCATAGAGGGGCCACTTCGCATCTACAGCCTTCAGCTCAACGGGCGCAGCGGCGTCATCGGTGGTGGCCATCGCTTGCATGCGGAACCCACCTGACAACTGGCCATATTCGCCCAGCGCCTGCAACTCTTCTTCAGACAGGTCGCGCTGCCAAACTTCCACTTCAAGATCGCCGCCCAGCAATTCCTGCCCTGAGGATTGCAACTCGCGTTCAATAGAAGCGGTCAAAGTGCCAATCGCGGCAAGCGCGGCGGTGCCCAGAAAGATGCAGACGAGCAGCAGACGCAGGCCCCGAAAACGGCCATTCAGATCACGCCGGGCGATCTTCCAAACGCCAGCCCAATTCATGCCAGCGGCATCAATCATTCGGCGGCCTCAGTCTGAAGATCACTGCCGCTGCGCGCGCGCTCATCCGATACGACCACGCCGTCCGCCATGGTCAGAACCCGGTCGCATCGTTTCGCAAGTTTTGGATCGTGCGTTATGATCAGCAATGTCGCGCCAGTTTCCGCGCGGCGGGCGAACAGGAGTTCGACGATTTCCTCGCCAGTGCTCACATCAAGGTTGCCCGTCGGCTCATCGGCAAAGATCAGGTCCGGGCGCGGCGCGGTGGCGCGCGCAATGGCGACGCGCTGTTGTTCGCCGCCAGAAAGCTGTGTGGGATAATGGCCAACACGGTGGCCAAGGCCGACCGCTTCCAATTCGGCGAGCGCGCGCGGCGTGGCGTCGGCGCTGCCAGCAAGCTCCATCGGTGTCGCGACATTTTCTGCCGCAGTCATTGTGGGCAAAAGATGGAAAGCTTGAAGCACAATTCCGATCCGCCCACGGCGCGCAGCGGCAAGGCCATCTTCGTTCAGGTTCGAAAAATCTGCGCCAGCGACCGTCAGCGAACCGCCGCTCGCTCGCTCAAGACCAGACAGCACCGCCATCAGCGAGCTCTTTCCCGATCCCGATGGGCCAAGCAACGCGACGACTTCGCCATGCGCGATGTCGAGGTCGATACCCCGCAAGATATCGACCGGCGCGGCATTGCTGCCAAGCGTCAGGGTGAGGTTTCGGGCGGAGATGGCCATTTCTGGCTTTTTGGGATCAGTCATTGTCACTCGAAACAAATGGGATAGGGAAGCGTTGCAAACAAGTACGAATGGAGAAGGTTCGCAGATGAATATCGGCAACTGGCAGAAAGCCACCAAAATTGCATTCGGCTTTGCCGCTGCTCTGGCGCTGTCCGCATGCAGCAGCGAGGCTGCGGTTGATGCACCTGCGGCGACCACGGGAGAGTTTGCAGACGGCGAACTTGCGATCCCGGTGATGGGTGAACAGGTGAATATCGTTGCCTTTGGTGACAGTCTGTTTGCGGGATACGGCCTTGATAATCCGGCCGATTCTTACCCGGCAAAGCTGCAAGCGGCGCTACGTGCGCGCGGCACCAATGCGTCGATCACCAATGCAGGCGTTTCGGGGGACACCAGCGCCGCTGGTCTCAGCCGGCTGGCATTCGTGCTCGATAATTTGGACGCAAAACCCGATCTGTTCATTTTGGAATTGGGCGGCAATGATTTGCTGCGCAATATCCAGCCTTCCGAAACGCGGAGCAATTTTGTTTCTATGCTCACGATTTTGCGGGACCGTGATATTCCTGTGCTGCTGATGGGAATGCGCTCTCCGCCGAATTATGGCGCAGCGTATCAAGCAGAATTCGACGCGATTTACGCAGATTTGGCGCAGGAATTTGACGTGGATCTGATCCCGTTCTGGCTGGAGGAGATCTATCAGGAACCCTCGCTGTTCCAATCTGACCGCATCCATCCGACGGCGGAAGGCATAGAGGAGCTGGTATCGTCGACGGTCGATGACATTGCTGCGGTTTTGCCTGAAGATGGTGAACAAGGGGAGGAAGGCTGAAACCTCTGCCTTAAAGCCGCTCAATCGCCCCGCCGCTCACCCGCCACACCGCGGCTTCGGCTTCGATATCGGCGAAGGGCGCGATTTCGGTCCCCGTCATCCAGATTTGCGCTTTGCCTGCGCGCAGCCGCCGGAACAGTTCTGTGCGGCGCACCGGGTCCAGATGCGCGGCAACTTCGTCGAGCAGCAAGACGCTGGGCCGCCCCGATGACGCCAAGACGCCATGCGCGAGCGTGATCGCAATCAGCATCGCCTTTTGCTCTCCGGTTGAACAGGACGCCGCAGCTTGGCCGGAAACGGCCATGACCACTTCCAGCTCATCACGGTGCGGACCGGTTAGCGCGCGGCCAGCGGCGCGGTCCCGTGGGCGCGATCTTGCAAATTCGGCCAGCAATTGTGCCGGGTCCGTCGGTCCGCCCGCACGGTAAGTCAGGATGGGGCGGGCAAATGGTTCTGGGGGCAGCGCGGAAAGCTCATCCGCGAGCAGCGTCACCAACCGTGAACGCGTCTGCGCCACCACGCTGCCGTGCTGCGCTGCCTGTGCCTCTATTGCGTCGAGCCAGCGGGCATCGCCGTGATCCTCCAGCAAGCGGTTGCGTTCGCGCAACGCCGTTTCCAGCTGCGTCACCGCTTTGGCATGCGCCGGCTCTATTGCCAGAGCCATGCGGTCCATAAAGCGCCGCCTCTCGCCTGCGCTATCGGTGAACAGGCCGTCCATTGCCGGGGTGAGCCAAGATACCGCATGCCATTCGGACAGCGCACTGGCGCTTGCCTCCGCACCGTTGATCCGCACCAGTCGCCGGGTTGGGCGCTCTGCTTGCGTATAGGTGCCGATCCGCGCAGAAACCTGCCCCTGCTCAATCAGGCTTGCGCCGATGGCAAATGCGCCCGGTTCGCTATTGGGGGAGGGCCTGCGTGCCAGATCAATGAGCGCGGCGCGGCGCAATCCGCGACCGGGGCTGAGCAACGATATTGCCTCCAGCACATTGGTTTTGCCCGCGCCATTCTCCCCCACCAGCAGGTTGAAATGCGCGGTGTCCACCAGTTCGGTCGCCGCATGATTACGGAAGTCCTGCAAGGTGATTTTCGCGAGCGCCATGGTTGATGCGGGGTTAGCACGCGCCCCTTCAAAGGCCAGTCAAAACCCCAATCCCAATAGGTGGCGAAAATTCCCAACCTTTCGGTTTCATGAACAAATCGTACAGATTGCTATCCCGCCAAAACCCCGGAATTCCGCCGTTTTTCAAATTTGGCACGGCTAATGCAATGTATTTGGCATCCCCGGGACGAGCTTGGGGAAACAAACAAACACTCAAATGGAGATGCCAAATGTACGCCGCCAACCTCTCAAATCGCTTCGCCGCAGTAGCTTTCTCGCTGGTCGTTTCGGCAGCCATGTTCGCCTACGCAATCGTTCCAGCCAGCCCATCGCTCGCTTAATTCAGCGCAGCCCAATCAAAAGGATACTTCGAACCATGTTAAACAGTGACTCCGCCATCCGCTTCGCCTCCGCCGCTTTCTCGGTCGTGATTTCCGCAGCGTTCTTCGCCTACGCAATTATCCCAGCCAGCCCCAACGTTCTGGTCTGATTGCCAAACCATCAGCCACTTCAAAACCAACCAAAAGGGACCAGATAATGTACTCGTTTTTTGAACTTTCCAGCTCCACCGGCGCCCGCCTGACGGCCGCTGCAGCAGCTCTGATCGTTACCGCGATCATGATGGCAACTGCGATCGTTCCAGCAAGCCCAACCGTAACCCTGACTATGGGAGCCCTAGCATGAGCAATCTGACAAACCGCAATGGCGGCCCGCCACACAGCGAATTTCGCCTTGATAAACGCAATGCCAAATTGATGGGCGTCAGCGGCGGCATCGCAAACTATGCCGGTATCGACCCAATAATTGTACGGATCGCATTTGTGATAGGCGCATTTTTGAGCGTTGGAACAGCAGCGCTGATTTACATCGCAATTGGATTGATCGCAGATTGATTGACGCAGCTCAAAACAAGCCGACCCGGTTTTCACCGTCGGCTGCGTAATCGACCATCTGAGAGAACCGGGAGGGGCCAAATTGGCCCCTCTCTTTTTGTCCGCGCCCCGCAGAGCGCCCGCTTACATCGCGGAAATACCGCCATCCAGTTTCAGCTCGGCCCCGGTCATAAAGCGGCTTTCGTCGCTCGCCAGATAGACGACTGCATTGGCGATATCATTCGGCTCGCCGACGAATTTGAGCGGAATTTGCCGCGCCAGTTTTTCCAGCAGAACATCTTTATCCAATTGCGCGGCACGCGCGGTGCCATCGAGGATGGGTGTATCAACAAAGGTCGGGTGCACTGAATTGCAGCGGATCTGCATATTCTGCTTCGCGCAATGCAGCGCGATGGATTTGGACAGCATCCACACGGCAGCCTTCGACGCGTTATAGGCAGGCATAGTGTTGCTGGCGATCAGACCTGCGATACTGGAGATGTTGACGATCGATCCCGGAGCATGGTCGCGCATCAGCGGCAGGGCCTTTTGACAGCCGTGAAAGATTGAATCGACATTGATTGAAAAGCACCGCTGCCAATCGCCAAAATCGCATTCTTCGATATTGCCCGGTACGCCGATTCCGGCATTGTTTACGAGCACATTCAGCCCGCCCATATTCTCTCGTGCGGCATCAACTGCGGCTTCCCAGCTGTGTGGGTCGGTGACGTTATGCTCGATGCTAAACGCGGTGCCTTCGCCCATTTCGGCATTGACGATGGCTGCGGTTTCCGCCGCTCCTGCGGCGTTGATATCGGTCGCGAGCACCCGCGCGCCCTCTTGCGCAAGCCGGATGCAATGCGCGCGGCCAAGCCCTTGTGCGCCGCCAGTGACCAGTGCGAGTTTGCCTTCGCAGCGTTTAGTCATAATTTCTCTCTCCCATGGTGTCTCCCAAATATTCAGGTGTCAGCAGCATGGCGATGCGCACGTCAACGGCGTGTCCTTCGCTACGCCAATTGGCGACAAATTCGCCCAGATCATCCAGCGCCACACGGTGTACGACGATGTTTTCTTCAGACACTCCGCCACCTTCGCTGATCTTGGTCAGTCCGCTTGCGCGCAGCAGTGTGAAACATTCGGAGACCATGCCGGGGGAAGAGTAAAACTCACCCAGCACTTCCATCCGGTCAGCGGCATAGCCGGTTTCTTCCTCCAGCTCGCGCTGGGCGGCGTCGATGGCCGCTTCGTTTTCGCCGCCTTCATCATCCCCGACCAGGCCGGCAGGTATCTCAAGGCAGAACATGCCTAGCGGAACGCGGTATTGCGCGACCAGAAGAACGTGGCGGGTGCCGTCGTCATCTTCGTCAATCGCGATAATCGCTGCGGCGCGGATGCCGCGCGATCGCCCTACATATTCCCAGCGCCCGCGGCGCTTGGCCGTGATGAACCGACCTTCCCACATGATGTTTTCAGGTTCGTCCGCGTCAGAATCGCGGATCAGTTCATTGTCGTCGATGTCATTCATGCGAAAGGACTTAGACTTCGATCAGCCTATCGGGAAGCTCATTTACGTCATCCTCGCCGCGTGGGAAGTGCTGGGATAAGACAAAGCCAACATCCCGCACTCCTGCTGCCATACCTTCGGCGATCCGGCCCTGTTTTATCTCTGCCAGCATATCGCCCATTGCTTCGCCCCATACTTCGGCGTTGACCTTTTCCGCTATGCTTTCGTCGGCGGTAATTTCTGCACGATGTTCGCGCATGGACAGATAGATGAGCACGCCCGTGCGACCGGTGGTGCGGCGTTCTGCGCCGACTTTGAAATGCTTGATCGCCTGAGCATGGACGCGCGCGGTTTTGAGCGGAGCAGGGATCAGCGCAAATTTGAGCGGCTCCCACAATTGCACGGCCCAAGTGATGACAAATGTGATCAACCCCAGCGCAATTGTCATGCTGGCAAGTTCGCCCGTGGTCCATTCATGGCTCCAACCGCCGATCAGCATATCCCACAGATTGAGGAATGGTTCGGGCAGAACCGCAAAAATGCTCATGGCGGTGAAGGAAACCGCCGCTGCCCATAATAGCGCGACATCGTTGTAATCGTCGGATCGATCCGCAAGCACGGTGACAATTTCGCCCGAAGTCCGCAGTTCCGCTGCGCCGACTGCGCCGGTTACGATTGTGTGCTGTTCTTCCGTCAGATAGGCCATGCCTCACCAACCCCCGGAGGCGCCGCCGCCCCCGAATGAACCACCACCGCCGGAGAAGCCGCCTCCGCCGCCACCGCCGCCCCAACCGCCGCCTCCGCTGCCCGACCCGCCACTCATGGCCCCGCGCGCAATCGCGCTGCCAATTTCCCAGAGGATGATGTTGGAGGCGACATCGCCTGCGGTCTGACCGCCGTAATCATCATCGCCCCCGCGTTCACCCCAAGGCCCTTTGCCCTTGGACCGGTAACGCCTGCGCCGCTTGCCGCCGCGAATGATGGGGAGAATGAAGAAGAAGAACATGAAACCGAGCCAGATCAGCCCGCCGAAGGGAAAGCCGCTGTCGCTTTGCCGAGAGGTGGATGCCTCTGTCGCGATTTGTGCCGCCTGGTCCGGGTCAAGCTGCAATTGCGCAATGATCGCATCGGCTCCGGCGACAACGCCGCCGGGGTAATCATCATCGCGGAAACGCGGAATGATAAAATTCTGGATGATCAGAGCGGACAAGGCATCGGTGAGATACCCCTCCAGCCCATAGCCTACTTCGATCCGCACTTTACGCTCAGTCGGAGCGACAAGCAGCAGAGCGCCATCATTGCGCTCCGCATCGCCAAGTCCCCATTCGCGGCCCAGCTGATAGCCGTAATCGGCGATGTCATAGCCTTGCAGATCGGGAACCGTGGCGACCACTAGCTGGCGCTGCGTCTGCGTTTCGAGCGCGGCGAGCTTCGCGGTCAATTCCGCCTCTACATCGGCTGGAATGATGTCCGCATTGTCGACAACGCGCCCGGTGAGTTCGGGAAAATCCTGTGCAGCCAGCGGGGCTGCGAAGAGCGCAAACAACGCTGCGACAAAAAGGGTGAGACGTTTCATGCTGCGTCTTTCAATTCGATAGGAGTGACTTCGCGGATCAGACTGTCGACCCCCGCGTCCACGCCCGCCTCGTAATCACTGGCTTCAAAATGCGGAAGAATATCGCGGTCTATAATGAGTCTAGCCTCTTCATCTCTAACGCTGGCTTCAAGACCGTATCCGACTTCAATCCTCAATCTACGCTCATTCGGAGCGATAAGAAGCATCAAACCATCGTCGCGCTCATCATTGCCGACACCCCATGCATTGGCCAGATTCAGCGAATAATCTGCGATGTCGTATCCTTCCAAAGTTGGCGCCGAGACAACTACCAATTGAACGAGAGTGTCGCTTTCGAGTTGGCTGAGCTTTGCGGTCAGATCCTCTTCAAACTGCGGTGAAAAAATATCCGCCGCATCGACCACTCGCCCTGTCAGTTCGAGTGCTGGATCGCCCGCAGAAGGTGCTTCGCCAGTTCCTTCGTCGGCAGCGCACCCCGTCAGGAGCAACGCTGCCGAACATATCAGGCTGAAACGTAGCACTCTAACGGCCGGCGAGCCTTAGTTCGCGCTCATATCAATCGTTGGCGCAACTTCGGCGCCTTCGGTCACAGCCGAGTAAGGAGCCATCGGTTCTGCACCGTGGATAATGTTCGCACCGATCGTGTCGGGAAAGGTCCTGATCGTCGTGTTATAGGCACGTACCGCTTCGTTATAGTCGCGCAGAGATACTGCGATACGGTTCTCTGTCCCTTCGAGCTGGCTTTGCAGCGCCAGGAAATTCTGGTTCGACTGGATCTGTGGATACGCTTCAAAACTGGCCAGCAAGCGGCCGATGCCTTGGCCCAACTGGGATTGAGCAGCGGCAAATTCTTCCATTTTTGCTGGGTCGTTCAGGTCATCACCGTCAACAGTGATACTGGTTGCGCGGGCGCGGGCTTCGGTTACTTCGGTCAGGATCGAGCGTTCACTCGCCGCAGCGCTTTGCGCCACTTCGACGAGATTTGGGATGAGGTTAGCGCGGCGTTGGAATTGCGCCTCTACATCGGCCCATTTGGCCTTGGCGTTTTCTTCTGCAGCCGGAACCGAATTGATCCCGCAAGCCGCGAGCGTCATTGAAACAGCGGCGACGACGATCGCGCGGCCGAGATTGCGAAAATTCATGTGTGTTCCTCCAAATGGCGCGAGGCCTTAACAATGCGATTCGTTACATGCGGTTCGCGCGCCGAACTTCTGTATTGTCTATATAGCACACCGCAAAACCCTTTCAATATGCTCCGCGTTACAACTCTTTCCATCTTACCGCTTGGCAAGGAGAGGTGAAGCTGCGACTTAGATTCCTCGGCACTATTTGAGGGGATCATCATGCTGTCAGAGTTTAAAGATTTCATCGCGAAAGGTAACGTTATGGAGCTCGCCGTCGCGGTGATTATCGCGGGCGCGTTTGCTACGATCGTTTCTTCGATGACCGCGGATTTAATCATGCCATTGGTTGGCGCGATATTTGGCGAGGTCGACTTCAGCGACAAATACATTGTTCTGTCTGGCGAAGTGCAAGCGGGCATGTCGCTAGAGGCGGCGCGTGAAGCCGGAGCCAATGTCCTTGGATGGGGCGCGTTTGTAACATCGGTGATCAACTTTCTGATCCTGGCGTTCATCATCTTCATGCTGGTGCGTTATGCCAACAAGGTGAAAGCGAAGTTCGAAAAGGCAGAGGAAGCAGTGGAAGAGCCAGCCGGCCCAACCGAAATTGAACTGTTGACCGAAATTCGTGACAGTTTGAAAAAGTAGAACCTAGAACAGGGAACCTCCTGTAATCGGCGGTCGTTTCGTGGCGACAGCGGGTAACAGGAGAATTTCCCCATGAGTTTAGTCACTGAGTTTCGCAAATTTGTAGCGCGCGGCAATGTCCTCGATCTGGCCGTGGGCGTCGTGATCGGCGCAGCGTTCGGCAAGATTGTGACCTCTTTGACTGAAAGCATCATTATGCCGCTGATCGGGTGGATTTTCGGCGATGTGGATTTTTCCAACTTCTTCCTGCGGCTGGGCGCCATACCCGAAGGCTATGACGGGTCGCTTACCAATTATGCTGAGCTGAAAGAGGCGGGCGTGGCTATGATCGGATACGGCGATTTCCTGACGCAGCTGGTCAACTTCGTAATCATCGCCGCAGCGCTTTTCTTGCTGCTGCGCACTGTGAACAAACTGGTCGATGAAGTGCAGGAAATGTCGGCGCAAACCGAGGACAGTTCGAAATCCGAAGATGTCACGACCGACCCGCAATTGGATGTCTTGAAGAAAATTCTTGCAGAGATGCGGTCTGACGGATCTGCGAAAACAGCAATTGCGTCCACTTCCAATTAAGCTTCGAGGCGCTATATAGGTCGTGCCGGGCAACCGGATATGGCGATAAATTGCTGCGTGCAATAGACACAACGGACCCGGGGGCAGTACCCGGCGGCTCCACCATAAAGCCCGGTTTTCGCGGGTGTTCTGATGGGGCCGAACTAGGATCGACGTGGGTTGAAAAGCGTAGTTTTTGCCCGGGCTGAAAACCCCGTAAAACTGTTCATTCTCATAAGTGCAAACGATAACGACGCACTCGCAATCGCTGCATAATTTTAAGGCCTAACGGTCTGAAATTATAAAGCTAAGCGCGGTTGGACCGACCGGGCAACAGAACGGATTCCGGGGGCCCGGGGGGGCCTAGCAACAGAACCCCCCACCCTAGTTTTTAAGGACGAGTGAGGCCGATTTCCCATGCGGCGCTCCTTACCTTGCTTCCAAACAAAAGCGCGGCGAGCTGATAAAAGAAGCTCCGCACCCATCGTTTTCGGCTATCGCCATTGCTATTACGAAGGGCTGCACGGCGCCTTACTGACGGGCATGATCAGTCTGCTGTTCGGATTGATTTATCTGTGGATTGGAAAGCGGAACATATTGCCGCTGGTTCGGGCGCATAGCCTTGCGAACAGTATCTCGCAAACGAGCCGGTTTTTGTGGTGAGTCAGATCAGGCGTTAGGTTCTGCTGTGACCGTTGGTGCCTTCAATTTCGCGAATGCGTTGTTTGTCCGTATTTGGGTGGAAAGCGGACCGTCTGGTTGATGAGTGAAAAAGACTTGTTTCGCGACCTATCAAGCGGCAGCTTGTACTCATGGATAACGCTGACGAACAAGCCGCCGATCGCATTGTTTCGCTTTACGAGGACAAGGCTCGCGCCTGGTCGAGAAATCGAGGACGCGAGCCCCTTTTAGAAGAGGCTTGGTTAAAAAGATTTGAGGAGGATATCGGAGCACCAGCGACGATACTCGATTTAGGCGCAGGCGATGGGTGGCCAATCGCTGCAGCGCTTCTTAACGATGGTCACAAGGTTGTCGGGATTGATACTTCGGCTTCACTAATTCGAGAAGCGTCCGCCAGTCTACCTCACGGTGAATGGCATGTAGCTGATATGCGGGAATATCATGATGACCGCAGTTTCAACGGGCTCATCGCTTGGCACAGCTTTTTCCATTTGACCCAGACCGATCAGCGGATGATGTTCGCGCGTTTTTCGAAGCTTGTGCGTTCAGGAGGCAAGCTCATGTTTACTAGCGGTTCAAGATCGGCGGTGACGATTGGAGATTGGGAAGGTGAATCGCTATTCCACGCGAGTTTGTCGCAAGAAGAATATGCCGCCCTTCTAGACGCTTCGGAATTTGACCTTGTCGATGTAAGATTGGACGATCCAGAAACGGGCGGGGCAACGGTTTGGCTTGCAAAACGTCGTTGAAATCTAAGACGGCTTTCCGGATCGACGATATATGCTTTCTACGTCCGCCATTGCTTCGCTAATCGACCTTCGCCCGATCCCGCTCGGTCGCCAACACCCGCAACTCGACCAATTCCCTCTTCGCCTTCAGCGAGTCCAAAATTGCTGCGCCTGCCATAAAGACAGCGCCGGTCGCGGCCAGAAACAGCAGCTTCCCGCCAAGGCCGGGATATTGCGTGAGATAGGCCGAACCGCGTGCGGTTGCCCCTAAAGCCAGCGCATAGATAATCACGAAGGCTTCGAACCTGTTCTTGATTACGAACAGCCTTCCAATTTTGTGCAGCATGACCTCTCCTTCGTTAACGATCTAAATAGCAAAGCCTGTGCCAACACCGGGATGCTGCGGGGCTTGCTGGTTAACGTATGACGGAGTGTAAGCGCCTCCGACGAAAAGGCCAAACGCGTTAACTTTGATATGTGCGTGGTCCGGTGGATTAATCCAATTCGCTTAAGTTTAGCGCGGCGAGCAGTGCCGAACGCGCGGCGATCACCTGTTTGGCAAGCGCATCATTGCCGATATCTGCCGGGTCGATCTGTTCGGGCCATGTGTCTGCGATCACCCGCTCCAAGCAGGTCCGCCTTCGCCTCATCCAGCATAAAGCGCGGATCGACCGTCGCCGGATCGCACACGACGCGCAGGCGCAAACAGGCGGGGCCGCCGCCATTGGCCATGCTCTGGCGCACATCGACGGGAATGACCTCTCGGATCGGTCCATTTGAGGCTATCATGCTCTTGCACCATGCCCATACCGGCACGCTTTCGTGGCATTCTTCGGGCACAATCAGCGCCATGCTGCCATCGGCCTGCGTGATGAGTTGCGCGTTGAACAGATATGTTCGGATCGCCTCTTTCAGCGAAACCGCTTCGCTGGGCACCTCGACCACCTCAAGCGCGGGGAATGCGGCGCGAATGGCATCATAGGCACCCTGCTGATCGGCAAAGGCTTCTGCGTGAGTGAACAGCACCCGCTCATTGGCGACGGAGACGACGTCATTGTGAAACGCGCCGGCTTCGATTGCGGCGGGGTTCTGTTCGATAAAAACGCACGCCGCCGGATCAAGGCCGTGCGCGCGCGCAACCAAACGGCTGGCCTGTTCATGTTGGCGAGCAGGGAATTTGCCACCCGTTCGGCCATAGACGAACACTTCGGTCCCTGCGCTGCCATGCGTGTCGCACAGGCGCATGTGGTTCGCCGCGCCCTCATCACCAAAGGTCGGCGGTACGGGACCGTGGATCGTGAAATGATCGCGGTCGCCGAACGCTACCTCCAGCATGCGCTTTGTGTCCGGCCATTCCTGTGCGCGGTGCAGCATCGTGACGAGGTTCGCGGGCGAAAGGTGGCAAGTGCCATCCTGAGTATCGGGCGCGGGGCTGACCGTGGCGGCGTTGGCGGTCCACATGCTGGATGCAGACCACGGCGCGGCCCGCAATTGCGGCGCTTCGCTGCCGTCATAGGCTAGGCTGCTCGCAAGCGCGGCATTGGGGCGGGGTAGAGGCAGCAGGAAACCCTGCACGCCGAGACGCGCCAGATTGCCACGCATCTTTGCCACACCTTGCAGTGCGGCGGCGCGCGGATAGGATGGATTGCCCTTGTGATTGGCGCTGGCGATATTTCCCAGGCTTAGCCCGGCGTAATTGTGACTCGGCCCGACGATTCCGTCAAAATTGATTTCGCGCAGTGTGGTGTCAGCGGTGCTCATCGTGCGACGCTCCAAACCGTGTCACCCACGCACACATCCAGAGCATCGGCGGCGGCCGCATCAATCGCGATGCCGCCATCGGGGTCAATCGCCCGCGCGCCGTAACATGCGCGGAAATCTTGCAGCCGGCCAGTTGCAAGGATCGCGCGTTCTCCTTCGCCCAGATTGACGCTGGTGATTTTGGCAGAGGCGCTGTTCTTCACGCTGGTCACATCATCGGTGCGCGCCACCATGCTTGGCCCGGCGTCGAAAATGTCGACATATCCTTCATAGTGGAAGCCTTCATTTTCGAGCATTCGCATCGCTGCGCGGCCCTTTGGATGCGGGACGCCAATCACGCTTTTCGCATCATCACCCAGCATGGCGACATAGACCGGATGTTTAGGCATCAGATCGGCGATGAACTGGTTGCCATTGATCGCGTTGAAATAATCCGCATCCTGAAAACTCATGCCAAAAAACCGGCCTGCGACACCGTCCCAGAACGGCGATCCGCCGCGTTCGTCGATAATCCCGCGCAATTCGGCCAGAATACGATCCGCAAAACGGTTGCGGTGCATCGCGACAAACAGATAACGGCTCCGTGCGAGCAGCAGGCCGAGCCCTCCGGCGCGCTCATTGGGATGGAGGAACAATCCGCCGACTTCGCTCGATCCTTCCAAATCAGTGACCAGGCTGAGCAATTCGGCGCGCACGGTGCGGTCGAGTTCCTGACTGTACTGAGTCAGTGTGTTGAGCCGGTAGGAATAAAACGGCCAACGCTGCCCGACCTTTGTCATAAGCTGGCAGGTGCCGCGAACCGTTTTTGTCTCCAGATTTTCCAGCACCAGCACGAATTGCTCATCCGCCAGCTCGTCTTCAATGTTGGCGAAAGCCGATTCTGCGGTTTCAAGCTTTGCGGCGAGCGCCGTGCGGTCAGGCGGCAGATTTGTGAATCCGCCGCCAGTTAACTTGGCCATTTCATACAGATGTTCGAGATCGGAAATGCGCGCAGCGCGTAGGCGAAAGGTCAAATTTGGGCTCCTTCAAGGGCTCCATCGGCGAGCCGCTGGATCACGCGCGCAGATAAAGCGGCGCGTTCGGTCAGGCTGTCAGTGATAAGAAATTCGTCGGCGGAATGGATTGACCCGCCGCGCACGCCCATCGTGTCAACGACAGGCACGCCGCAGGCGGCAATATTGTTGCCATCGCAAACGCCGCCAGTGCTTTTCCAAGCGATCTCTTGGCCGAGTTCGGCACCGCATTCACGCACCAGATCGAACAGGCGCTGCGCCTGTGCATCGACAGGCTTCGGCGGGCGAGTGACGCCCCCGTGACGGTGGGTGCCGACTTCGTGTTCGCTCGCTATTTTCTGCAGCAAAGCGTTCAAATCACTATCGAAATTCTCCATCGCCTCGGTCGATTTGGGGCGAATATTGAACCGCAACAATGCGTGATCGGGGACAACATTGTTTGGCCCGCCGCCTTCCAATTTTGCAGGATTGATGGTGATGTCCTCGCGCTCCATCGCTTTCAACCGCATGATCAGATCTGCTGCTGCGACCAGCGCGTTGCGTCCCTCATGCGGATTGCGACCTGCATGGGCGGATTTGCCAGAAATCGTGATCGAATAATTGCCAGTGCCCCCGCGCGCATGGGCGAGCGTGCCATCAGGCAGAGCAGCGGGTTCATAGGTCAGAGCCGCGAGTTTCCCGCGCGCCATTTCAGCAATCAAAGCAGAGCTGGCGAGCGATCCCGTTTCCTCGTCGGAGTTAATCATCACATCATAACCCAAAGTGCCATGATTCGAGCCAGCAGACGCAGTCTCTTCAAACGCCATCAGAGCATGGAGCATCACCGATATTCCGCCCTTCATATCGGCGACACCCGGTCCATTCAGCACTCCGTCTTCCAGCCAATTTTGCTGCTGAAACGGGTGATCGGCCGGAAACACCGTGTCCATATGCCCGGTAAGCAAGATGCGCCGGTTTGCTGTGGGGCGAACACGCAGAACAAGGTGCTGGCCGTGGGTTTTTTCAAACTCGCTGCCATCCGCTGCGATACCCGTAACCGGGGCAGGGGAGACCATTTCAATCTCTCCCGGCAGCACCGAAAACGCTTCGGCAAGAGCCTTGGCCTGCACTGCAAGCCCATCCATATTCGCTGTGCCAGTGTTGATGGCGCACCACGTCTGGACCTGATCCAGCATTGCAGCTCCGTTGAAGGAGGCGTCGAAGTTGAGAGGTTTTTTGAGTTTCATAGGCAACCACCTCTAGCGAGCCAATTGCATCTGTCCAAGCCGTGTCCTGAAGCGTTGCAATCGCGCGTGCAGTTGTCCATATGCTCGCGCCGTCCTCCTCCCCAGGCCCCGATCTGATATCGTATCCCGAGGACACACATGACAAACATGATTACGCGCGCAGGCCTATCCGTAGATGAGCGGCTGGCGACCCTTCTTGAAAATGAAGTGTTAGCGCCCTTGGGCCGCGATGCAGAGGCGTTTTGGCAAGGCTTTGCGGCATTGCTGGCAGAGTTTGCTCCGCGCAACGCAGCACTGCTGGCCAAGCGCGAAGACTTGCAGTCGAAAATCGACGCATGGCATAAAGAGCAAGCGGGCAAGCCGCATGACGCCGCTGCCTATCAGGCATTTTTGCGCGAAATTGGCTATCTCGTTCCGGAACCGGGCGACTTTCAGATCGGCACCGAAAATGTCGACCCGGAAATCGCGACGATGGCCGGGCCGCAATTGGTGGTGCCGATCCTCAATGCGCGCTTCCTGCTGAACGCAGCCAATGCGCGCTGGGGCAGCCTGTATGACGCATTCTACGGCACAGACGCGCTCGATGCGCCGCCTGCGAAGCCGGGCGGTTATGATAAAGCTCGCGGTGACGCGGTGATTGCGCGCGGGCGCGAATTTCTGGATTCCACTTTGCCACTGGTCGATCAGAGCTGGGCCGATTTGGCCAATGAGAATGACGGCAAATTGCAGGATGAAAGCCAATGGGTTGGCTTCACGCAAAAGGGCCTGTTGTTTGTCAACAATGGCCTGCATATCGAAATTGTCTTTGATCGCGACACGGCTGTGGGCAAGACCGATAAAGCGGGGATCGCCGACATTATAGTCGAAAGCGCGCTCACCACGATTGCCGATTGCGAAGATTCCGTCGCAGCGGTGGACGCTGAGGACAAGTTGCTCGCCTACACCAATTGGCTTGGAATCATTCGCGGCGATTTGCAGGAAAGCTTTGAGAAGGGTGGCAAAACTCTCACGCGCGACCTCAATAGCGACAAGACCTACAAAGACAGCGCAGGCGAAGAGCATGCTCTGTCCGGGCGCAGCCTGATGTTTGTGCGCAATGTTGGCCATCTGATGACCAACCCTGCGATCCGCTTGGCCGATGGCAGCGAAATTCCCGAAGGCATCATGGACGCGGTCTTCACCAGCGCGATCAGCACTTTGGATGTCGAAGGCGCGCAAAAAGAGGGATTGGTGAAATACGGCAATTCCAAACACGGCAGCATCTACATCGTTAAGCCCAAGATGCACGGGCCAGAAGAATGCGCCTTCACCAACGACCTGTTCGATGCGGTCGAAGATCTGCTCGCCATCCCGCGCCACACGATCAAGGTCGGCGTGATGGACGAAGAACGCCGCACCAGCGCGAATCTCGCCGCGTGTATCCATGCCGTGCGGGACCGGATCGTGTTCATCAACACCGGTTTCCTAGACCGGACCGGGGATGAGATGCACACCTCAATGCATGCCGGGCCGATGATGCGCAAAGGTGCGATGAAAGGCTCTCCGTGGCTGGGCGCTTACGAAGCGCGCAATGTCGCGATCGGCCTCAAACATGGGCTGTCTGGCAAAGCACAGATCGGCAAGGGCATGTGGGCCGCGCCTGACCTGATGGGGCAGATGATGAAGGAAAAGATCGGCCATCTGCACGCCGGGGCGAACACCGCATGGGTGCCTTCGCCGACCGCCGCGACGCTGCATGCGCTGCATTATCATGCGGAAAATGTGTTTGAGATTCAGAAAGACCTGCCCGAACCGGCGGGGCTGGATGCGTTGCTGACCATTCCTCTGGCGAGCGACACCAATTGGCCTGAGGATGAACTGCGCGATGAGCTAGACAACAACGCGCAGGGTCTGCTCGGTTATGTGGTGCGCTGGGTCGATGCGGGCGTCGGCTGTTCCAAAGTGCCCGATATCAATGACGTCGGCCTGATGGAAGACCGCGCGACGCTTCGCATTTCATCGCAGCATATCGCCAACTGGCTGCTGCACGGCGTGGTGACACAGGCGCAGGTTATGGACGCGCTGACCCGCATGGCGGCGAAGGTTGATGCTCAGAACGCGGGCGATCCGACCTATACGCCGCTGATCGGCAACGAGGACGGCCCGGCATTCAGCGCGGCAAAGGACTTGATCTTCAAGGGCGTCGAACAGCCGAGCGGCTACACCGAACCACTGCTTCACGCGTGGAGACAGGTGGCGAAGCGGAGCTGACAAAGGGGAGGCAAGGCGCTGCTGTTCAGCTTTCTTGTCGCCCATGGCGTGGACCGGGAGCTGGCGTTTGTTGCGAACGGCTGAAAGTGGGGGGGAGCGGACGTGCCTACTGACTTGGTATGGACCACTCGAGATGGTGAAAACGAAGTTTTGCGAGATCCCTTCTTTTTAAATCTACTGTCTCACCCTTCGCGTCCCCGTACTGGAAACCCTCCAACGCACTTGGCTCATTCCCCGAGCACCAAAGTAGGAACCCCATAATGGCATTCTCGCCCAACCCGAGCATGTAAGCGTCAGGACCTCCGATTGGACTGGGCCATACGGAATCGGCTATAGCGGGATGGGTGTCAAAATAGGTGTAGAAGCCGTGACCTGTGTTCTCACGACTGACTACAACCGCTGACGAGATGAATCCGTCCAAACGTGGCAAAGTATCGCGCATGTTAACGCAAATTGCCTCAAGGGCTGCTGTTTCGAGTTGAGTGAACTTCATTGCTGCGGCTATCCTAAATGCTTTCACTATGTCCGCAATTGGGTCGTTTCCAGACATTCCGCTAGCCCGTTCTAACGCCACCCCGTCAAACTCGGGGATACCTCAAATTCCTGCCCGGCTGAGAAACACGTTTCAGCCAGAAACCAGCGAGCCGCGTTTGCGGCCCATCTGGATATTTCCGGCGTTGGCGACAGGGCCGCTCTTCTCCAACTGATCGCCTGCAATTTCGGCCAGGGCGTCCTCTCCGATACTGCGTTCAAACGCGATCCCGCAGGACGTTTCGTTCGTCCATATGACCGTGCAGTAAATCTCATCCGCGCCCAGAACCAGCATGCCTGAAACACCGCTGGCTGGCGGACGTTCGGTCTCAAGTTTCGCACCAAGATCCGAAATATTGGCCATGTGACATAGGCGTTCTCCGCTCGCGGTGCGGAATGTCACAGGAATTGCGACCGCGAAGCGCCCGGACCGGCGCTGGTCGGTGCACACGCTCTGCTGGCGTGTTTCTAGAAAGCTCATAATGGCTCAATCTGTCTGCCCGGATGGTAAGCCCGGTAAGGTCTTATGAAGCAGACGGTAGGATCAATTTCGCGCCAAGGTGTATCGAAGTACGCTTACCCGGAATTAACCAAGCGTCCGCGCCAGTGCGGTGAATTCCGCGACGCTGAGCGTTTCTGCGCGGCGGGTGGACTCAATGCCGACTGTCTCAAGCGCCTCTAGCGCGCCGGGCAGGTTTTTGACGCTTTGACGAAGCATCTTGCGGCGTTGACCAAAGGCCGATTCGGTGAGTCGTTCGAGCGTGCGGGCACGGACGCCTTCGGGTGCGTCTGCTGGTGTCACATGGACAATCGCGCTCATCACCTTGGGCGGCGGGGTGAAGGCGCTGCGGTGAACCTTCATCGCCAGTTTCGCAGTGCTGCGCCACTGGGCCAGCACGGCAAGGCGCCCATAAGCGCTGGTTCCGGGTTTGGAGACGATGCGCTCTGCCACTTCGCGCTGAAACATCAGCGTAAGCGAGAGCCAAAGTGGGGGCCAGGCCTCATCGCCTTTGGTCCCGCTAAGCCATTTCACAAACAGCGCGGTGCCGACATTATAGGGCAGGTTGGACAGGACGTGGAACGGCTCGCCGCCCATGACCTCACAATGATCGAGCTTCATCGCATCGCCTTCGATCACGGTCAGCTTGCCCGGAAACGCATCGCTGAGCTCGGCAAGCGCAGGGAGGCACCGTGCATCCATCTCAATCGCGGTCACCTGCGCGCCCGCGCGCAGCAAAGCGCGCGTCAGACCGCCGGGGCCGGGGCCGACTTCGAGGACATTCGCCCCTGACAGATCGCCCGGCAGCGCCGCGATCCGCGCAAGCAATTGTTCGTCGAGCAGGAAGTTCTGACCCAGCGCCTTCGACGCAGAAAGACCATGCGCCGCAATCGTTTCGCGGATCGGGGGAAGGTCAGGCATGAGCAGCCTGCGGGCGTGCCGCGCGCGCCTCGCCGCAGGTGCCAGCCATGCGGATCGCGGCGATCATTGCGCTCGCATCTGCTGCACCAGTCCCGGCAATATCGAAAGCCGTGCCATGATCGGGCGATGTGCGAATGATCGGCAGACCCAGCGTGACATTCACGCCTTCGTCAAATTCCAGCGCTTTGATCGGGATGAGCGCCTGATCGTGATACATGCAGAGCGCAGCATCATAGGTGGGGCGCATGCGGGGGGTGAACAAAGCGTCACCCGGCACTGGCCCTGTCACATCAAACCCTTCGTCGCGTAACGCCGCAATTGCGGGTTCAATTATGCGCGATTCTTCTGACCCAAACTGCCCGTTCTCGCCTGAGTGTGGGTTCAGCCCGGCAATCGCCAGACGTGGGCGCGCAATCCCGAAATCCTGCGTGAGAGACGCCGCAACAATCCGAGCCTTGTGCATGATGAGCTGAGCCGAAAGCAGCGCGGGTACTTCTGCCAAAGCTACATGCACGGTGACGGGAACGGTGCGCAGGCTTGGCCCGGCGAGCATCATCACCGCGTCTTCTGGTGCAAGCCCGCAAATCTCGGCCAGAAACTCGGTCTGGCCGGGAAACTCAAAACCAACCTTGCCCAATTGTGCCTTGCTTACAGGCGCGGTGACGAGAGCGGACGCGGCCCCCGAAAGTGCGCAGCGCGCGGCCTCTGCTAGGGAATGAAGCGCGAGCGCCGCCCCCTCATCGCTTGGCTGGCCGGGTGTATAAGCAGCGTCTCCCATCACCGGGATCACCCCTTTTAGAACAGGCAGACCGTCGGCAAAGGCCGATGCCGCCTCGGCAGGGTCGCTGATCGCGACCACGGGGCAATCGATACCGCAACGTTCTTCGGCAGCGGCCAAAATGTGCGCGCCGCCGACGACGAAGAAAGGTTGCAGGCTGTCTTTCAGCGCCAAATAGCTGCGAAGAAGAACTTCAGGACCAATGCCCGCTGGATCACCCAGTGAGACTGCGAGCGGGAGGTTAGGCATGTCTCGCTCCCGCTTGGTCGCCTCAATTATATTGAATGTAAGCGTCGTTGCGCAGATCGCGAAGGTAACGCTGGGCGCGCTTGTTGATGCGCTCTTCCTCGATTGAGTTCATCACCGATTGGAATGTCGGTGCGCCTGCGTCCTCTGGATCATCACGGCCACACAGCATCAAAACTCGCACGCCGTCCTCGGGGCTGCCAAAGGGCGGGGTGGGCTGGCCGATTTGAAGGTTGAGTAGAATAGTCTGAAGCTGCTCCGGCAGTTGCCGCGCCTGAATCCCGTCATTCGCCACGACATTTGCACCAAATAAGGCACTGGCGCTATCTGCGTCGGAGCAGCTGCGCAGGGTCTGCACAAAATTGGCAAATTCTTCGATTCGAGCGTTGGCTGCTGCCTCGGTGGTGCCTTCGGGAAAATTGATCGAAATCTGTTTCAGGCTGAGCAGCGCATCACGCGGATCAACGCCTAGAACCTGCTGTTTATCAATCAGGTAGATGATCGTAAAACCGCCCGGAATCGCGAGTGGGCCGACCAGCTGACCGGTCTGCATCTGGCGCACTGCATCGGCCATAGCTGTCGGAAGCGTCTCTAGCCGCAAGAACCCAGTGTCGCCGCCGACAACAGCGGTGGTCGCTTCGGAAAATTGCCGGGCATAAGCGACGAAACTGCCGCCTTGCTCAAGCTGCTCCCTGACACGCTGCATATTCTGGCTCACCGCCTCGCGGTTTTCAGCGGTCGCGTTCATGAAGATTTCGCCGAGCCGATATTCTTCAGTCCCGCGCGATTCTTCCATTCGTGCCAAAACGTCGTTCACTTCTTCAGCGGAGACATTGATGAACGGATTGATGTTTCGGCGAAGCAGGTTTTCCCAGGCAAGTTCGCCTTCAATCTGCCGCTTCAAAGCAGCCGGGGACGATCCAATTGAGAGCAGATATTCGTCCATGCGTTCTGGGTTTTGCGCAAAATTCTGCGCTGCGAGCCGCTGATACGTATCTTCCACTTGCGCCCGATCGACAGGCAATTCCTGCGCCCGTGCGGCCTGAATTTTCAAAGTCTCGTCAATCAGATTGCTAAACACCTGATTGCGCAGGCGCCTCAATTCTTCCTCAGAGGTTTCGGTTTCGGAAGCGTTGGTGACCAACGCAACGCGTTGATCAATGTCGGTGCCGGTGATGACATAGCCATTGACCACGGCGGTGGCGCTGCGGTCATTGGGGTTCTCGCTGCCGAAAATGGTGAAATTGTCCGGAATGCCAAGAGGGTTGGCCGATGTGGGCACACCGGCGCTTTGCGCGTAAGCAGGCGCCGCCATCAATGCAGCAGAGCTGACCAGCCCCGCCATCACGAGTGATGCACAAGTTTTCGAAAATGCCTTAACCGTCACGATTTCTAATCCCGATCTGTATAAATATCGCCCGATGCTGCCACTATCGCTTCGGACTTAACCATGCCGCGAATTCCGCAGCTCAACATATTTACGCGGTTGGCGGTCCGCTGCTTAACACACGCTGAGTGGTGTTGCTGACGCTTTAACTGTTTTTTTGTGGCCTGCCAATTGAATGGTGCCAATTGAACGGTGCCAATTCGCCGAATGCGCCGGCGCGCAATCCGCCTTAGCGAAAGCCCAGATTGCGCAGGGCGAAGAACACCTGAAAACTGTTTCCACGTTCTGCATCGCCTGCGCTGGTGAAATCGCGCCGCCATGTTGCGCCGAATTCAATGCAATCGTCACGGTAAGCAACGCCGAGCCGGGTGCGGATCGGTTCAAACCCGTCAGATCCCAGCAGCGGGTCCTCTGCGGCGCTTGTGAGGTTTACGATCCCCGATCCAAACACGGACCAATATCGCCCGATAGTGAACCGTCCGGCGGCGCGAACCTCCTCACGATCCTGCAAATCTTCGACGGTTTGAATGTTTCGATTAAGCCGCAGATATCCGACCTCGACGTAATTACGCTGCGATCCGATTGTGGCGTCGATTTCATTGCGGCGCACCGCAAGGCTGTTTTTATCGATGCGGTAACGGTGCGTAAAGGCAAGGTCATTGCGCAGGCGCACTTCGGTGCGGCCGACAAAGTCCGAAACTCTTCCCGAAAGGCCCGTGCCGTCCGGAAAAATTTCGCGCTGGTCTGTGATGCGGTAGGATTGACCGATGGTGGAATTAATCCGCATTCCCGGTCTGGTCAGTTCCCAATCCACCCCCCAGGTAACGCGGGTGCCGTCCTCGACCCGGTCATATCCGGGGAAACGGTTGAGCGAGAAAAGATTGGAATCCTCCAGATCGATCGCGCGCGAATCCTCGTTAGGGATGGCCAGATTGCGGATTTGGGGGCTGGCGACGAGCTGAACGCGCGGTTTTAACACCTGCGTGCCGCCAAACGCTTCACCCACAAACGGCCATTCCATGTCGATCGCGGCGGTCGCGACGCCGCGTGTGGTCCAACCTTCATTGCCGCGATTAACCTGAGTCAAAGTCGCGAGCGTGTTTTCGGTGTTGTAAACGTCCCCGCGCACCAAACCGGTGACGGTGACGACTTGGCCGAGTTCCGTCAGCCGCCGCATATCCCACCGCGCGCCAGCAAAGGCGCGCTGGGTATCCTGACCTTCATCGCGAATCAGGCTGAGAGTGTTGGCCTGCAACTGGATTTGTCCGCCCAATATCGGGTCGGACAATATCTGGCGATAATCGATAGCCGGGATAGCAACGGGGATTTGCCCCTGTTCCGCATTGATCCGCAAGGTTTGGGTCGCCCAACCTGCAAGGCTGAAATAGGAATCGTCGTCGATCCGTTCCAGATTGATGGTGGAGCGCAGGCGATCATCGCGGCTCAGATCATAGCGGCGCAAAAACGTACGGTCGCTTGTCAAGCGGACCGATCCGGTCAGCGTCCATTCGGGTGAAAACAGAAACTTACCATTGGCGAATAAATATCCGCGCGGGTCGCTTTGCGATGTTGCGGTTCCACCAAAATTGCTCACGCGGCGGCTGGAGGTTGCATAGCCAGTGATCTGGTATGCGCCTTTTTCAGTGAGGTGCCGCCACTGCGCATTGACCATCGGCGCGACGTCCGAATAAAGCGAAGCGCCCAAAGTCAGGTCCTGATTGTCGGCAACCTTCCAATAATATTCGCCGGACAATTCCAGCCCGTTGACCTGATCGAACCTTACGTTGGGGACCAAAAACCCCGTCTCCGCGCCGCCATCGGTGCGAATCGCCAGCCCCGGTAGTGGCAAAATACGGGTGCCGAACAATTCGAGCACTGCACCATCGAAACTGACCCGCTGTTCGTCAGGATCATACATCACCTTATTGGCGGTGATCCTCCAGCTTGGTTCTTTGCCGCAGCCATCCTCGCCCGTAACTGCGCAAGCGGTGTAAGCGGCATCGGTCAGCAGAACGGTGCCATCCTCAGCACGCTCAGCTGAACGGGCGGCCAACCGTCCGCCCTGACGCAGCGCGAGCAGCAATTCATCCATCGCGCCCGCTTCAAATTCGTCGTTCAGGGTGATGCTTTCGGTGAAGATCTGATTGCCGCCATCATCGACAAAGCGGACGTTTCCGGTTGCCAGTATCTCTCCGGTGTTCCGGTCCCAGACAACCTCATCAGCACGAACGGAGGCGGTGTCGCTGCGTAAGATAACATTGCCGCGCGCCGTAACGGTGCCCGCTTCACTGTCAGATGCGACCTGCTCCGCCTCAAAACTGATTGTGTTCGAAGCCAAAGTGGGATCGGGGGCTTCTTGCGCGGGAAGCTGCTGGCTGTTGGCGATTTCAACAGGCGCAATCGCCGGGCTTTCGCCGACAACATCGCTAACAACAGGCGCGTCGTTCTGCGCCGCGACGGGTGCAGCAAACCCAAATAGGGCAAGCGCAGCCGTGCTGGCAGCCAGTGGGCTCGTCATACTACCCGGCGATTTGCGACCAAGCATGCGGTTGCCCGCGCGATTATTGGCCCTGAAAGCTCCCGACATGGCTTGCCTATTGCACCGCTCGCGCTTAATCGCAATCGCCATTCCCCGGGTGCCATTTGAACCGGGATCAATCGTGTCAAAATGATGGTCCTGATGGCTAAACAAATGGTCCCGTTCCCGGCCCGTCTTTGCGGTCGACGATTTATTCGGAGCAAACATGCAAATCCTCTTCACTGACACGCCTCCTGCCAATGTCCGGCTTAATGCCCGGATTGTGAACCAGGGGGATGCGCTGTCCGATCTTGGTACGGCAATAAGCGAGGGCGCACCTGCTTCTAGGTTTAAAGGAAGCGTTGGCCAGGTGTTCGAAGGGTTTGTTTCAGACGCAGGCTCCCTGAAACGGATTGCCATCGCCGGGGCGGGCGAAAAAACTGCTGAAAACCGGCGCCTTAATGTAGAGCGTGCAGGTTCGGCTTTGATGGCAAAATATCTGCGTTCTGGCGAAACCGAGATGGTGGTGGATCTCAGCCATGCCAACCTATCAGGCGAAGAGGCCGCAGCGGCGCTGCTTGGCCTGCGGCTGCGCGGTTGGGCTTTCGACGAATATCGCACCAAACTTGCCGCTGAAAAGAAGATCACTCTGCAAACGGTGCATGTCACTGGCGCACCCGGCGGCACGCAGGATGCGTGGCAGGCTGCGGATGCTGTGGCGAAGGGCGTGGAGTTCACAAAGAAGCTGATCACTTTGCCAGCCAATATCCTTTACCCGGAAAGCTTTGTTGCTCTGTGTGAAGAGGCGTTTGCGGGAACTGGCGCGGAAATTACCGTGCTTGGTGAAGACGAGATGGAAAAGCTCGGGATGGGCGCGTTACTCGGTGTGGGACAGGGCTCTGTTCGCGCCTCGCGCCTTTTGGCGATTCGTTGGAACGGCGGCGCTGATGGCGAAAAACCGACAGCGTTTGTCGGCAAAGGTGTGACGTTCGATACAGGCGGCATCTCGCTTAAGCCCCCTCCCGGCATGGAAGATATGAAGTGGGACATGGGCGGCGCAGGCGCAGTCGCAGGCGGCATGCTCGCGCTGGTTTCGCGCAAGGCAAAAGCCAATGTGGTTGCGGTGATGGGTCTGGTTGAAAACATGCCCGATGGCAATGCGATACGGCCCGGCGATGTGCTGACGACCATGAGCGGCCAGACTGTCGAAGTGCTCAACACCGATGCCGAAGGGCGGCTGGTCCTGTGCGACGCGCTGCATTGGACACAGGAAGAGTTCAAGCCCGCTCGCATCATCGATTTTGCGACTTTGACAGGAGCAATGATCATTGCGCTTGGCCACGAATATGCAGGCGTGTTTTCAAACGATGATAATCTTGCCAACCAGTTGATGGCAGCGGGCGGAACCACGGGTGACAAACTGTGGCGTCTTCCAATGGGACCAGCGTATGATAAGCTGATCGATAGCCCGATTGCGGACATCAAGAACGTTGGTCCGCGTCCGGCTGGCTCGATCACGGCGGCGCAATTCCTGCACCGCTTTATCAAGAAAGGCACCCCGTGGGCGCATTGCGACGTCGCGGGCATGGTGTTCTCCGACAAACCGGGACACAGCTGGGACAAGGGCGCCACCGGTTACGGCGCGCGCCTGATCGACCAGTTTATCGCGGATAATTTGGAAAGCTAACGATGTAGGGTCTGGGATTTCAACTCATGGCCAAAATGCGCAAAAAGTCAGACCTTCCCTCCAAGATCTGCGAGACTTGCGCGCTACCTTTCACGTGGCGCAAGAAGTGGGAACGCGATTGGGAGAACGTCCGCTATTGTTCGGAGCGATGCAAGCGAAGCAAGTCTAAAGAAGGCTGAACAATTTACGGGGTGAAGGCATGACGCTGCGGAAAAAGTCGATCAGCATCGCCCACCTCGGCGTGGCCTTGATTACGCTTGCTGCAGCAACGCCCGCTCTGGCGAGCGATTTTTCCGGGCTGATAAATATCTTTCTTGGGTTCTTTGCCGTGATTGGCCTTGTCGTGTTGGCCGTGGTTTTTGGTATCCGTAAAGGCATTGCTAAACCCGGACCTCTAGCCGATGCAGCTTCTGCAATCGCGCTGGCATTGACGTTTGCGCCCTCAACCTTCGTGAACATTTATGGAGAATGGACTTTCTCCTTTTGGCCTGTTGGAATGGTGGCTATATTTGCTGAAACATGGTGGGACTTGTTCCCTGGACCGGCGATATCGGTGGTTGTGACTTCGGGGTTGGTCTTTCTGTTTTTCAGGACCCGCAATGGGTCGAACGACAGTGAAAAAGAGGCTGAGCCTGAATGAAAGTTGATTTCTGGCAGCTGTCACGTGACCCGGTTGAAAAGGTCGTTGCTCTGATCGCGCAGCGCGTGATGGATTCGGGCGACCGGTTGCTTGTGGTCAGTAAAGACGCCGAGCAGCGTGAGGTGATTTCTCGCGCATTGTGGAAGGCAGGACCGGAAAGCTTCCTTGCCAATGGGGAGGCCGATCAGCCTAGCGCGGCGCAGCAACCGATCTTGTTCGCTGAAACGCTCAATGCCGCAAATGCAGCCACTCACGTCATTTTTGCCGATGGCGAATATCGTGAACCCAGCGGTTTTGAGCGCGCCTTTCTGTTGTTTGACGACGACACATTGGATGCGGCGCGCGAAACGTGGAGTGCGCTCAAAAGTGGCGACGATTTGGAGCGCGCCTTCTTTCGCCAAGACGGCGGCAGATGGGTCAAGGTTGCCTAAACTGATTCGGCAAGGGGAAGGGGCATGATGCGTAACTTAGCAATTCTAACAATGGCAGCCGCGGCGCTAGCGCTTGCCGCATGCGGAGCGGACGGTTCTTCTTCTAGCGGTGACCAGAACGGCGAATACAGGATCGACCAATCCAGCGGCGAGACGAACATGACGGTCGAAACGCCCGATGGTGATGTGACCATGCGAACCGGTTCCGACATCCCGCTCGATCTGCCTGCGGGCTTCACACTGGTCGATGGCGCAGAAATCCTTGGCAATACAATTATCAATCAGGCCGACCAGAAAGGCGCGCTCATCACATTCGTCAGTGACAAGAGCCCAGAAGAGATCGCCGACTTTTATCGCGCTCAGGCAGAAGCAGCCGGAATTCCCATTCAAATCGAGACCGAAATCAATGGCGGCATGATGCTGGGCGGAGAGAGCAAGGCGTTGGCAACAACCTTTTCAATCACCGCCTACCCAGATGA
Source organism: uncultured Alphaproteobacteria bacterium (assembly GCA_963789155.1). Lineage (GTDB taxonomy): Bacteria > Pseudomonadota > Alphaproteobacteria > Sphingomonadales > Sphingomonadaceae > Erythrobacter. The sequence goes on from CAWBJN010000003.1 coordinate 124,732, forward strand.
AGGCGGCACAACCGGACAGCTCACCATCGGGCAAGACTTGAATTGATTCGCTGCCGGGAGTAGAGGCGCGCCGGAAAACATCCCCATGTGCAATCGCACAGGCCTCTCATTTATCCCACTTTAAGGAACACATCATGGCGGTTACCCGCACCTTTTCGATCATCAAGCCTGACGCAACGCGCCGCAACCTGACCGGTGCAGTCACTCAGATGCTGGAAGAAGCCGGCCTGCGCGTCGTCGCATCCAAGCGCATCCACATGACCAAAGAACAAGCTGAAGGTTTCTACGCCGTGCACAGCGAGCGTCCTTTCTTTGGCGAACTGACCGAGTTCATGATGAGCGAGCCAGTTGTGGTGCAAGTTCTCGAAGGCGAAGACGCCGTCACTCGCAACCGTGATATCATGGGCGCCACCAACCCAGCAGACGCCGCAGAAGGCACAATCCGCAAGGCGCACGCGCTTTCGATCGGTGAAAACACCGTCCACGGCAGCGACAGCGAAGAAAATGCGAAGATCGAAATCGACTTCTTTTTCAACGAAGACGAAATCGTCGGATAAGTTGACATTGCATTGATTTTTAAGGGGGCCGTCCGTTGGGGCGGCCCCTTTTTGCATCCAGGCGCCTTTGATCCTAGGCGCGCGTCGAAAAACGTTTCAGCTGCTGAGCATGAGTGCGGTGATGGCCGCTCTCGCTGTCCGCCATTTGCGCGCGCATCGCTGTCATGGCGGCTGGTGAAAGGTTGAGTCCAAGTTCCGCATAGGCCCGCCCAATCTCCGTTTCCCAATTGTCTCCCAGAGCATCGAAGTGAAGGCGAGCAATCGGTCCATTCCAATCCGCCAAAACGCGCGCCATGCGTTTATCGCGAAGTTCAATTTTGTGCCGCCAAAGGGCTTCGATCTGCGCCAGGTCGCAACTGTCCGACTGAATCGCCATCTGATTAGCCGCAAGCGATACGGCGCTGCGCAGAACCGCTTTCCTATCCCTCTCCGCCACCACAAGCCGCGCGTCAGGGAACGCCGCTAGCAATGTGTCCAAATCCTCTGAAAACGCCGGGACTTTCATAACACGGGGCAGGGCAGCGATTCCGCGATGCGCCGCGTCCGTGCGCAATATGCGGGCAAATTCGCGGTAAATCGGCGCAGGATCGCGCGCTTCGCTGAACGCGCTGTAGGACGGAATATGCCACTGCGATTCGTAGATGGAATGGTTAAGCGCAGCCGCAATCCACGCCAGCTCCTCCTCCACCTCGCCCGCCGCCATGGGGTGAATGGACTGCAGCCACGGATTAAGCGCACCCAGCATGGTAATCTCTGCCATGCTTTTGATCCGATTGATCCCTGCCAGCGCAGGCACCGGATGATAGGCATCGCAATATCGCGTATGCGAATGCGCGGGGTCTGCGGCGAACAGTTTGTGGATGCGCGTCGTGCCGCTGCGCATATGGCCGATGACGATGATCGGCGGTGCAAGGGTCGTGGTGGCGAGTTCGGGGCGCTTGATCCACAGCGCACCAAATGCGAGCCGGTTCTTCACCGCCCTGACCAACTGCCCATAGGCCATCGCCCGGCCAAGCGGATTGAGGTCGGCTTCAGCCACCACCGCTGAGGTAAGGCGCTCAAGCCTTTCGCGGAAATCGGCGACATCTTCCGCGCTGCGCCCGCCCGATTCTGCCGTGGCGCCGTAACCTTTGGCCGCGATCCGCCAGAGTTCTTGCGGGTCCAACGATGGCTCCGGCAACCACCCCTTTGCCCATGCTTTACCCAAGAAATCATTCGCCCGGTCTGCAAGCTTTCCGCGTGCCAAAGGGTGCTCGCGAATAGGGGGGCTCACTAAAACATGTCCGCCGCGTCATGCAGCTTGGTCAGCCTTGCAGGTGCGACGCTGCGCCAGCTGCGATCCAGCCATTCGCTGATATGATCCCAATCCACGCCCGGCCGGTTCAGGATCACGCCGATCCAACCGCTCGCACCGTAATAGGCGGGCTTGTAATAGGTGCCGGGTTGCGCCTCGATCAGGCTGAGCAATTCGTCCATGCTGCCGGTTTTCACCAACAAGGCAATATGTTCGCTGCCATGATGTTGCTGACTGAAATGGGCGAAGAACTTGCCGGATTTTTCGCTGCCGACGCGGAAGCCGGGGGAACCGTGGCTTTCACGCTCATGCGTTTCTGGCAGAGCCAGCGCCAGATTGCGGAGCTTTTCAAGCAGGAATTCAGGATCGGAACCGCGCGATACGTAATCGGCCACCGCACGGGGGTAAAGCTGGTGTTCGGCAAGCTTCACGCGCGCGCCGAGGCTTTGTGGTGTGTCTCCCGCAGCAATCGCAACGCGGGCCTGCGCCAGCACCTCGCCTGCATCCAATTCTGGGGTCACCACATGCACGCTTGCCCCTGCGTGGCTGTCGCCTGCTTCAATGGCGCGGGCGAAAGTGTCGAGGCCCTTATACTTTGGCAGCAGCGAGGGATGAATGTTGAGAATGCGCCCCTCCCAGCGGCTCACAAATTCGTCGGACAAAATCCGCATATATCCCGCGAGCACCAGAAATTCTGCGCCCGCTTGCTTGGCGGCCTGCTCCATTGCGGTGTCGTGACTGGCGCGCGAATGGCCTTTGTGCGAATGGACAAAAGTCGGAATACCCTCGAGCCGTGCGAGTTCTAGCCCGCCCGCATCAGCGATATTGCTGGCCACCAGCACAATTTCAAAGGCCGCATCGGCGAGCCTGCTGGCGTAAAGGATCGCGGCCATATTGGTGCCGCTGCCGGAGATGAAAACGGCAATTTTTGGTAAAGGGCGCGAATCATCAACCAAGATGCGTCGCCTCCCACTCCTCAGTCGCGGACCATGTTCCTCGGCTGCCGCGCACGGTGCATCCGCGCTCCCCTTCGCGAATCACGCCGACTTGGCAGACGGTTTCGCCTGCGTCTTCTAACCGCTGAGTGATTGTGGCCACGTCACTTTGCGCAACGGCCAAAACCATGCCCACGCCGCAATTAAAGGTGCGCGCCATTTCGGCGGGTTCGATATGACCCTGTGCTTGCAGAAACGCCATCAGGCGGGGTTGATCCCAAAGATCAGCATCGACCGCGGCATGCGCCCCTTCTGGCAGGATGCGCGGCAGATTCTCCAGCAAACCGCCGCCGGTGATATGCGCAAGGCCGTGAACCAACCCCTCGCGGATAAGCGGCAACAGGCTCGCGACATAAATGCGTGTTGGTTCGATCAAAGCGTCAATCAGCAGGCGATCTTGATCAAACATGGAAGGGCGGTCCAATTTCCAGCCCTTATCCGCCGCCAGCCGCCGCACGAGCGAATATCCATTCGAATGCACACCTGAACTCGTCAAGCCGATAAGAACATCGCCTGGCGCGACCTTGTCTCCGGTAAGCTGTTCGCCGCGTTCGACTGCGCCGACACAGAAGCCGGCGAGATCATAATCGCCCTCGGCATACATGCCCGGCATTTCAGCAGTCTCTCCGCCGATCAATGCGCAGCCAGCCTGCTTGCACCCATCTGCAATCCCCGCAACCACGCGAGTCGCGACGCCGTTCTCCAGCTTTCCAGTGGCGAAGTAATCGAGGAAAAACAGAGGCTCTGCGCCCTGAACGATCAAATCGTTGACGCACATCGCGACCAGATCAATGCCGACCGTGTCATGGCGGTTATGCTCAATCGCCAATTTCAGCTTGGTGCCCACACCATCATTCGCCGCGACCAGCAGCGGGTCTTTATATCCGGCGGCCTTTGGGTCGAAAAATCCACCAAATCCCCCCAGTTCGCTGGTTGCTCCTGCGCGCGCTGTCGCCTTTGCCAGCGGGGCAATTGCCTTTATCAGAGCATTGCCGGTGTCAATCGACACGCCTGCATCGGCGTAGGTGTATGATGTGTTCTTGCCATTCATGGTGCGGTGTTTAGCCTTTCATGCTTGGAATTCCACTCGCCATTGGGCAAAGGACAACAAGATTTCCCCGATGACGATTTTGTCCAACCCTACTGGCCCGAATGTGAGTGCCCTTAAACCCGCCGGTTTTCCCGCCGTTTTCACGGTGCGCTGGTTCGTGGCCACGGTATTCGCGCTTGCCTTGCTCGGCGGCGGATTTGCGCTGGTTATGGCGCAGGTTTCTGGCGACAGGGGCATCGCGCCCACCGCTTCCAGCGCAGATATAGAAGTTCGCGGCGTCGAAGTTGACGAGCGCGCCGATACGGCGATGGAAGCCCGCGATCAGGCATGGCGTCAAGCGCAACGAGATGCGTGGAGCAGTGTTGGCGGGCCCGCCATTTCCGATGGGCAATTGTCGGGCATGGTTTCCGCGATTGTGATTGAGAGGGAGCGGATTGGGCCGAAGCGCTACATCGCGACTTTGGGTGTAACCTTCGACCGGCAGCGGGCAGGGCGTTTCCTCGGCGGAACGTCACGCGCACGCGCCTCTGCACCGATGCTGCTCATTCCCGTTACCGCTAGCGGCGGCGCCTACACCACATTCGAAGTGCGCAATTCGTGGCAGCGTGCATGGGCGGGCTTCAATCCGGGCGCGAGCCGCGTCGATTACATTCGTCCGAGCGGAGCGGGTGGTGATTCTCTGCTCTTGAACTTTGGACAGGCTGGACGGCGCAGCCGTGCATGGTGGAGCACCACGCTCGATCAATATGGCGCGGCGGATGTTCTGGTGCCGATTGCGCATCTTCAACATGAATTTCCCGGCGGACCGATTACAGGGAACTTCACCGCGCGCTATGGGCCGGATAGTAAAGTGCTCGAAAGCTTCACCATGCAGGCCAACGGCCCCGGCGAGCTCGATCAAATGTTGACCAAAGCAGTCACTCAGATGGATCGCATTTATCAGCGGGCTTTGGTGGATGGCAAATTGCAACCCGATCCTACGCTTCGGTTGGGGGGATCGGGTCAAATTGATCCTGCGATCGCCCGGCTGATAGAGATCGGCCGTTCGGTCCGCGCTCGTGATCGGGCTGCCGCTTCTGCAGCGGCTGCCGCCAGCGCAGCGCCCGTTGCGACACCGACTGATCAGCCCGCCGTGGCACCCGCTGTGGTTAGCAGCTTTGCGGTGCAATTTGCGACACCGGATGCGGCCACGTTTGATGCGACGCTTTCCGCCGTTCGCCAAGTGTCCGGCGTACGCGGTTTGGCTGTCACCAGCACTGCGATGGGCGGTACGTCTGTGATGAGCGTCAGTTATGGCGGAGAAATCGCTGCGCTTGCCGCTGCCCTGCGAGCGCGCGGATTTACCGTGCGCGAGGGTGCAAACGCTCTCGCTATTTCTCGCTAAGCGCGCTGGCGCTTGTGGCCCGATGATGTCGGTATATCCCGCTACCCAAATCGCGCTGCCTTTGGCATTGTCAGGTAATGGCGATCCCCGGCGGATCGTGATTGGTGATGCGAATGCGTCTGTGATTGAGGCTCTGCAAGCGCCTGACGGGTGGCCGTTCCACGCTGCGGTGCTGACCGGGCCAGATCGTTCTGGCAAAACGCTGCTAGGCAAATGGGCGACTGCGCAAGGGATCGAGGTGGTCGACGGCGCGGATACTTTGGAAGAGGCCGATGTTTTCCACCGCTGGAACGCGGTGCAGCAAGGCGGTTCGCGCGCTGGTCAGCCGTTGCTGTTGATCGCCAACAGCACCCCTTGGGAAATCACTTTGCCAGATCTCAAATCGAGGCTCAGCGGGTCACTACAATTGGCTATCGGCGATCCCGATGACGCTATGGCTGCGTCTCTGATCGAAGCGCATGCAGAGGCACGCTCTTTGACCTTAGCCGACGGGGCAGCGGAATATCTTGTTCCGCGCACCCGCCGCAGTTTTGCAAGTCTAGAGGCTCTGGTGAATACCATTGATCGGATCAGCCTTGAACGCCAAGCGCCCGCTACCATGTCAGTGTGGAGAGCAGCGCTGGAAGCCCTGCAAGGGCCCGAACAGCAAAAACTGTTGTAGGTTCGATTTGCAATTCACCTGATTTGGTGGGAGAATTTGAGCATGTTCGAAAAGCTCACTAGCTATCTGGATTCCATCAAGGCGCGCGACCCCGCGCCGCGCTCTCGGTGGGAGGTCATGCTATACCCCGGCGTCTGGGCGCTGGGATTTCATCGGATCGCCAATTGGCTGTTCGAAGCAAAGCTCTATTTTCTAGCGCGGTTAATCAACCATTTCAGCCGTTTGTTGACCGCTATTGATATCCATCCCGGGGCACAGATAGGAAAGAACTTCTTTATCGATCACGGCTTTACCGTCATTGGAGAGACTGCAGAAATCGGCGACAATGTCACCATTTATCAATGCGTCACTCTTGGCGGGACCAACCCGACCAATGGGGTGGGCGGCAAACGCCACCCTACGTTGGAAGACAATGTTATCGTGGGGTCAGGCGCTCAAATCATTGGCCCGATCACCATCGGTGAACGCGCGCGGATTGGTGCGAATGCTGTGGTCATGGAAGATGTGCCCGGCGGCGCCACTATGGTGGGCTTCAAGGCTCGCTCGACATTGGTTCCTGCGGAGGAATGGATCAAGGAATTCATTCCCTACGGCACCCCATGCGAAGATACCGAGGGCAACAAGGTCGATTGTATCGAGAAGCTGGAAGCCGAATTGTCCGCGCTGCGGGCGGAGGTTGCGTCGATAAAGGCGGGTAAATTTGGTGAACAGCAGGCTGATCAGCCCACTTTCGATCTTACCAAGAAAAGCGGAACTGGCGTATAATGGTCTCGGGTGCCGGTGGTGGTTCCGGGGCCGGAAAACCCGGTAAGATTGTCGCATTTCCTGGTAGAGCGATAAGCCAAGTTGGCTTTGAACGTGAGGAACTTCAGCGTATTCTCGACCTCTATGGCCGGATGGTCGCTGCCGGTGAATGGCGCGATTATGCAATGGATTTTGACAAACACGCCGCCAGCTTTGCCGCTTATCGCCGTACCGCCGAACGCCCCAATGCGCGCGTTGAAAAACGCCCATCGCTGCGCAACAAACAGGGCATGTACACGCTGTTTGGCGAACATGGCCAAGTGCTCAAACGCGGATCGGACCTCGCCAATGTGCTCGCGCCCATGGAGCGCAAGCTGGTGAAAGCGGTCGATTAAGCGGTTTTAGGCAACACTGGGTTCGATAGTGGTCAGCGGTGCATCATCGGTCGCAGGCAACCTTAGCTGAGCGCTTAACGGCAATGCCCCAACCACAGCCCGGCGAATAGGCTGCCAGAACGCTGACAGGCTGAGCAATGCTGAACCGATAACCAGTGCAGTCAGTGCAAAATTCAACTCCACCGCGCCAAATTCGCGGAACAGGAAGGTGAGCGCAAACAGCACATAGATGAGCGCGGAGACGAGCAGAGCGCGTCGATCAATCGCGAGCGCCACCAGCCCAAATGCGACATAGACTGCCAACACGCCGACAGCCGCGCCAATACCCAGATTGTCCCCCTCGGTTACACCCAGCAGTGCAAAGATCGGATGCGCGATCATCGGAGCGGCCAGCAGATGCAGCCAAAACGCGACATCGCTGCGCCGGGTGATCCGTTCGCGGTCTGAAATGTCCCAGCGCATAGCGAAGGCCCACACACACAGGCCAGCGACGAAGACGAGACCGAAGATTAATTCTTCATTGATCCGTTCCGAGCCAACGGCTGCAACGATCAAAGCGATTACCGTGCCCGCGATGCCAGCAGCGCCAGCGGCTACGGTAATCGGGACCATGAACCGCCGGTAGTGGACGTAGGCAGCGCCAGCCGAAACCAACGCAGCGACCGAAACCATCAATGCGCCCACCGTGTCATTGCCATCAGTAGCAACCGCCATGCCAGCGCCCACTATCGCGAAGAAAACTCCGCCGACAAATGCCAAAAGCAAGAAGATCGAAGGCAGCGCCATGCGGCGTTTGCGCGTGAAGAATTCGGTTAGCGGCCACGCGGTGGCGGCGACCAGAAGGCCAGCAAAGGCCATGCTCAGAGAGTCATTCAGTTGGCTTGCTGCTCGCCATTGCGAAGCCAGCTCATCTGAATAGTCTTCCCACGAAGAAGGAGCCGGAGCAACAATCCCGGCAATCGCCTGACCAATTGCGCCCACCGCGAGGAGCAGGATCACAACGCCAATGGTCACGAAGATATCATTGAAGCTGTTGATCAGGCGAAAATTCTCTTCCGACCCGCGCGGCAATTCGCGCACTTTGCTCATGTGATTGCGGAAACCAGCGGCTGCCTCGGCGCTGATGGCGCCTGCGGCCACGGCGGAATTGATATCGTCTTCGCTGTACATAGCTCAGCTCTCCCAGATCGAGCGGAAACTATGCGAGGTGTGTTACTGTGTCAATACGGCCAAGGTAATGTGACGCGTAACGAAAACGGCCCCCGCGCGATACTGCGCAGGGGCCGATTTTCTTATGCCATTGGGGCGCGGGTTTAGCTGCGTGCGCTGCTTGGGCCGGTGCCGGTGACTTTTTGCATCGCTTTCAGGATATTGCCTGACTGCTCGCTGCCCGATTGCGGGGCGATGAGGTTGGTGAAGGAATTGATGTCGTCCCAGCGATCGGCAAAACCTTCGACTGTGCGCTCACCATCTTTCAGCCAAACGGCGTCGTTCATAACGACCCATGAAGAGTGGAAGCCGCCGGCGCCCGCGCCGACGATGGCGTTGGTCGGCGCATCTTCGCTAACAAGGAAGAGCGCTGCGGGAACCACGTTTTCAGGAGCGAACAGTTTGAAAGCTTCTTCTGGGAAGAGGTCTTCGGTCATGCGTGTACCTGCGACTGGTGAAAGCGAGTTGCAACGGATGTTGTATTTCGCGCCTTCGAGTTGCAGCGTCTTCGTCAGGCCAGCGAGGCCCAGTTTCGCTGCGCCATAATTGGCTTGACCAAAGTTGCCAAACAGGCCGGTTGACGATGCGGTCATAAGAACGCGGCCATAGGCTTGCTCGCGGAAGGTTTCCCAGCATGCCTTGGTCACAAAGGCAGAGCCGGTGAGGTGGACTTTGAGAACGAGCTCAAAATCTTCCGGTGTCATTTTGTGGAAGGTCTTATCGCGCAGGATACCGGCATTGTTGATGAGAACATGCACGCCGCCCCATTTTTGCTTGGTATCAGCGACCATCTTTTCCATCTGGTCATATTCGGTGACGCTGCCGCCATTTGCGATGGCTTCGCCGCCGGCCTTTTCGATTTCAGCCACGACTTCCGCCGCTGCATCCGAAGTGCCGGTGCCGTCGCGGGCGCCGCCGAGGTCGTTGACGACAACTTTTGCGCCACGTTTTGCGAGTTCAATCGCGTAAGCGCGGCCCAAACCGCCGCCTGCGCCTGTCACAATGGCGACTTTATCTTTGAAATCGATGCTCATGGGGTCTTCTCCTACGGGGTGTGTGGCGCGGTTGACGCGCGCGTAAACTTAGCTGGCCGCTCGGTGGCAGTTTTTGGTTTTCGTTGCAACAGGTGGCATCATACCATCTGCGCGCCGTAGCGGCAGGGCGGGGTGCTACAGCGCCTCTAAGGCAGAAATCAGGCCGCCCAGCGAATCAATGACCGCATCCCCGCCAAGCTCATGCGGGGGCAGATCGCAATAGCCATAGGCAGCGGCGATCACGGGCACCCCGGCCGCGCGCGCTGCTTTGACGTCGTAAGTGCTGTCTCCAACAAACGCGAACGACCCGCCGCCGCAGCGTTTTTGCGCTTCCAGGATTGGCTCGGGATACGGCTTTGAGAGGTATTTGCCGTCTGCGCCTTTACCCATCGAATCTCCGCCGATCACCGTCTCGAATGGTGTGATGAAATCCAGCTGCGTAAGGATGGACCGGGCGAATTCCTCAAACTTGTTGGTGACAACCGCGACCGTGACCCCGCGTGCTTTCAATTCTGCCACAACCTCTCGGGCGTGGGGGTAGGGGGCGGAATGCACCGCATTATGCTCGGCGTAATATTTCAGCATCGCTTTGTAGAGCGCGTGAAAATCATCCGATGGCATCCCACCCTGCGCATCGACAGCTTGCGCCAGCATGGCCTTCGCCCCGCCGCCGATCAGATCTTTGCTGCTTCCAACCGGCACAGGCGCAAATCCGCCCAGTTGCAAAGCATAGTTCACCGCCGCGCCAAGATCTTGGAACGTATCGAGCAAAGTGCCGTCGAGGTCGAAACCCACCGCATCAAAAGGAAAATCAGCCATAATGGCTCGGGTTGTAGGATGGTTCTTCAATCTGCAAGCAATTGCTGCCATGCGCTGGGCACCTTATGGAGTGTGTATGACTGATTTTGCCGCCATCATCCTTGCCGCAGGCAAGGGCACCCGCATGAAAAGCGACCTGCACAAGGTCCTGCACCCGATCGCGGGCAAGCCGATGCTGCTGCATCTGCTTGACAGTTTTGCTGAATTGAACCCGCAGCGCACCGTTGTGGTCGTGGGCGACCGGCGCGAGCAAGTGGACGGGGCGCTGGAAGGCCGCGATGTGGTAACCGCCTTGCAAGACCCGCAGCATGGCACCGCACATGCCGCTTTGCAGGCTAAGGATACGTTGGCGGGCTTTAGCGGCAATATTCTTGTGACCTTTGGTGATGTGCCGATGGTTAGTGCGAAAACAGTGCGCAAGCTGACCGATGCCCTGAGCGGCGGCGCAAAGGTGGCGGTGCTGGCATTTCGTCCGCCTAATGCGCAGGCCTATGGCCGCGTGATTGCAGACGCGGATGGCGCAGTGCGCAAGATGGTCGAATATAAAGACGCTAGTGATGATGAACGCGCCTGCGACCTGTGCAATTCGGGACTGATCGTGGCGCATTCGGACGATATGTGGCCGCTGCTGGACGCTGTTGGAAATGACAACGCTCAGGGTGAATACTACTTGCCTGACGTGGCCACTGGAGCGATCGCTCGCGGAGACCGGGTGCAAGCTGTCGAATGTGAGCCGGAGGAAGTGGCGGGCATTAACAGCCGCGCAGAACTCGCCGCGGCCGAGGCCAATTGGCAGGCGTTCAAACGCGAAGAAGCTATGGCGAATGGAGCGACCCTAAAGGCGCCCGAAACTGTGTTTTTCAGCTGGGATACCGAATTGGGTCAGGACGTGATCGTTGAACCCAACGTCGTATTTGGCCCCGGTGTGAAAGTGGCAAACGGTGTTCATATCAAGGCGTTTTCGCACCTAGAAGGAGCAAGCCTGGCCACCGGCGTCCAAGTCGGCCCGTTTGCCCGCCTGCGACCCGGCGCTGTGCTGGAAGAAAACAGTTTCGTCGGCAATTTCGTCGAGATGAAAAAAGCGACCTTGGGCAAAGGCGCAAAGGCCAGCCACCTGTCCTATATCGGCGACGCCACCGTCGGTGCAAATGCCAATATCGGCGCGGGAACGATCACGTGCAATTACGATGGCTATTTCAAATATCACACCACCATTGGTGAGCGCGCCTTTATCGGTTCAAACAGCGCCCTTGTCGCGCCCATAACCATCGGTCCGGACGCCATCGTCGCGGCAGGCTCCACCGTCAGCCGTGATGTCGGCGCCGGAGAATTGCGCATGGTCCGCGCAGAACAACTGGTGAAGCAGGGGTGGGCCGACCGTTTCCATGACACGATGAAAAAGAAGAAGGCGGCTCAAAAGAAAGGGGCCGAGAAAGCACAAAAATAAGGCTGAGGATCAGGTTTTGCCAATCTGGCTGTGCCAGTGATTGCCATTAATGGCCGCGCGGGCGATTTGACGCGGTGTCTGACCACATTCAGGCAGATGAAAAACAGCGTTCAGATAGAGGCAAAGTCAGCGAGCCACCAATAACGCGAGGCGGTCTGTTTGATCCAGCGTAAACCAAATTGATGGCTACGCACGCGACTTCTACCTCACCAGCCAATGGGATGCTTTCATAGCAAAACTGACTTGAGGCGTACGATTTGAGGTAGGGACAAGCAGTGGCGGCCAATCCTGAACCGGGTAAATTCGGGAACCATAACCCTCCCAAATTGCTGGTTAAGAAAGGCAATTAGGACACCGACACAATGGCTAACTGGAAATGGATCGCAGCGGGTATCGGCATCGCCGCTGTCGGGGGTGCGGCAGTTTATGCGCAATACCGGGACAATAACTCAGAAGAGCCGGAATTTGACGTGGTCCTTTCACAGGACGACTTTGAACTGCGCGATTACGAGCCGATGATCGTCGCCGAAGTCACGCATTTCGGCAATCGGCGCAATGCAAGCGGCGCAAGTTTTCGCCGGCTTGCCGCCTATATTTTTGCGCAGGATCGCCCGTCTGGCGGAGAGCGGATCGCGATGACCGCGCCGGTATATGAGGAACGAGCGGATCAAAACGCGCCGATCGCAATGACGGCCCCTGTGCTACAAAAAGAAACCGATGCTGGTGAATGGCGAATGCGTTTTGTGATGCCATCACAGTTTACGCTTGAAACGCTGCCGACGCCGCCTTCGGATATCACGTTGGCTGAGGTGCCCGCGCGGCGGGTCGCGGCGGTTCGTTTCAGCGGTTATGCAAACAGCAGCGATTTGGCGGCGAAAGAAGCGTTGCTGTCGCAGTGGATCAAAGCGCAGAACCTCACAGCAGTGGGCGGGTTTGAATACGCATTTTACGATGCGCCAGCGGTGCCCGGTCTATTGCGCCGAAACGAAGTGCTGATTGAGGTCGCCGCCGAGTAACGCGCCGTGCTCCAATGGCGCGGGGCGCCGGGGCATGGGCATGGGGGCAGAACTATTTAGACGCGGGGACAAACCCGGCGGCGAACCTCTTCTGCAACTTAGACGTTCTCTAATTGACCAGCCGAATGATCTGACCGTTTAGACGCGCTGGCTGTGTAATCACGTTCCCATTCTTCAAATTCACTGCGGCTCAGCAGATAGCGTGTCCGTGCTTCGTGAAAGCTGATCGCGCGGTCATGCACGGCGCGGACCACATCGGCTTTGCGAGTGGCGGACCAATGCACCTTGTGGCTCTTGGGAAGGCCATAACGCTTAATGGCGTCGGCGATCGAAATATTGCGGGGGTAAGCCATTTTTCGTATCCTTTTGTGTCCCTGTCCAAGAGACAATCACGCTCACAAACTTAATCGCGAACTATCAAGGATGGTTAATTTCGCGTTGACGGCATCTCCCGGTGCACACTTGCGATGAAGCGAGGGAAAACTGTCGGATCGCTTTACATCTGCGGATTGCGCCCGAGAAAAAGGGCGACCACCAATTGGTAGCCGCCCTCAATTTTCGCTGCATATCTAGCCAGAGTCTATGCTATTCGGCGTCCATCAACTGCTGCATCAGATAGATATATTGCAGCGCCTGCAGCTTCGCGCGTTGTTCATTATCAACGCCGCCCGAATGCCCGCCAGTTGTGTCCTCATAGTAGAAATATGGCTGACCCAATTGCGCCAGACGCGCCGCGCCTTTGCGTGCGTGCGCTGGATGCGTGCGGTCATCCGCGGTTGATGCCCAGAGGAACGGGGTGGGGTAGTCCACGCCTTCCTGCAGCATTTGGTAGGGGGAATACGCTTCGATCCAAGCTCGCTGTTCCGGAATGCGCGGATCGCCATATTCGCCAATCCAAGACGCACCGCGGCCGATCAAATGGTAGCGCAGCATATCAAACAGCGGGATTTGCACGATCGCAGCGCCAAACAGATCAGGCCTCTGTGTGAAGGCCGTACCGACGAGCAAGCCGCCTTGCGATCCGCCTTGTATGCCGAGATGCTCTGAGGAGGTGAATCCGCGATCCACCAAATCCTGACCCACGGCGATGAAGTCATCCCACGTGCGCTGCTTGTTCTCACGGATAGCGGTCTGGTGCCATCCGGGCCCAAATTCGCCGCCGCCGCGCAAGTTGGCAAGCACATAGGCCCCGCCACGCTCAAGCCACATCTTGCCTGTGGTGCCCAGATAACCGGGCAAGCGTGGGACTTGGAAACCGCCATACCCGCTCATCAAAACAGCGGTTTGGCCGTTCATTTCCATGCCGGCCGGCTTGACGATGAAATACGGGATTTTGGTCCCGTCGGCGCTGGTCGCTTCGTGTTGTTCGACCTCCATGCCGGATGGATCGAAATATGCAGGCGAGTTCTTGAGCACTTCCGGCGTTCCGGTGCCGTCCGAATAATAGAGCGTTGTCGGCTCTAGAAAGCCTGTGACGGTGTACATGATCTGGTCGGTTTCGTCCGAGCTGGCCGCGATGCCTACCGTGGCGTTATCTGGCAGATCGACCTGAGTGCTGGTCCATTCTCCGTCTGCGAAGTTGAACTGGAGCACTTTGCCAACGACATTGTCGAGCATTCCGACAAACAGCGAATTAGCGGTGATCGCACCGCCCTGCTTGGTCTGGCGTTCTTCGGGTGCCCAGACGAGCGTTTTTGTCGCGCCGTTGGGGTCTGCTTTCCATTCTTCCAGATCGACAGCGATAAGGCTGTCAGCGGGGAAGGTTTGGCCGTCAACGACCCAATCCACATCGGTAGAGAGCAACAGGTGGCCATCGACGATGCCATAGGGCGACGCCATTTTGGGTAGATCGAGCTTTACCCATTCGCCGTCTTTTTCAACGAAGTATTCGCTTTCATGAAAGCTGATACCGCGCCGCGCCATTCTGGCATGGATCACATTATCGCTATCACGCAGCAAATAGGCTCCCGACGAAACGTCGCTAGAATCGCCGCGGAAAATCTCTTCGGCGTTGACGATATCAGTGCCGCGTTTCCACAGGCGCGTGGTGAAGGGATACTCGCTATCGGTCAGCGTGCCTTCGCCGAAATCGCGGCTGACCAGCAATGTATCCCGGTCAAGCCAGCTTGCGCCGCCCTGGCTCTTCTCATTGAGCACAAAGCCATTTTCGACGAATTGCCGGGTCGAGGTGTCAAATTCGCGCAAGACCGTCGCATCTTCGCCGCCATCAGATAGCGCAATCATGCATAGGTTGAGGTCAGGCGGGAGACAGGTTGAACCTTGATACACCCATTCCTTGCCCTCCGCTGCCGCGAGCGCGTCGACATCAAGCACCGTCTCCCATTCGGGAGCATCGGTCTGATAGCTTGTCAAAGTAGTCCGGCGCAGAAGCCCCTTCGGATTGTCTTTGTCCTGCCAGAAATTGTACAATCCATCTGGTCGGAAGCTCACAAATGGGATGCGGTCTTCACTGTCAAAAATCGCAAGCGCTTCAGCTTTAAGCTCGGCAAAGCGCGGGTCAGCCTCGAGCACACCAAGCGTGCGCTCATTCTCATTGGCGACCCAAGCGAGCGATTCATCGCTGCGCGCTTCTTCAAGCCAGATGAAGGGATCCTGTTCGGGACCGGGAACACCGTCATCCATTGCGACGGCGTCGGTGTGAGCATCTGCTGAAGCAGGGGCCGTGATACCAGCGGTCATAGCCGCTGCCATTGCGCAGGAAATTGCAAGTTTTGAGACAATTTTCAAATGTCCTCTCCTCTGATGGAAATCGTTGGGAGAGGTTGTGGCGCGGAAGGGCGCGCTTGTGAAGGGGGAAGCTCGGTATTAAAATGTGTCCGGAATAGATTGTGGCCTGGACTGAGCCGAGCCAACCGATAATACCGGGATGCGCCTCAATCATGACTTTCATTGGGCTGGAAAATTCCATAAATATGATACTGGCGAGCAGTGAATAGACAGTGACATTTGCGCTGCTGATCCGACCTCCAACCAACCAATGTCCTTTGCCCAGAAGCGCAGCAAATGCGCCGATATCCCCGCGTGTAATGGATCGATTGTCGTTGGCGAATGCGGCCCCTACCATGCCGCGCGAGCCGTTTCTTGACGCCGCGCCGGGCCACTGGGGCAATTGCCATGCGAATAGGCGCGGGGATTGAGCCCAGCACGGTGCCTTCAGGATTGGCCAGTTTTCGCCGCGGCACCAGCCGTCATAGACCATCGCCCAAACTGCACTCCTGATACTCGATCCAAGGTGCCTTCTTCTTAGGACCAGCAAAGGGGGGCTGCATTCGTCGATTGGTGTTCAATCCCGGTCATGCAAATAAAGCTGTCGAGTATCAGGCCCCAAGCGCCCGCTGGATATAGGCCTTCAACCCGCGCATCGCTCTGTCTATTTCGACGTGAGCCTGTGCGCGGAGCATCAGAACTGCAAGTAGGTCGCAGCGTAGTTCGTCCATGACTCAAACAAAAAAGGCGACCCTCGCAGGCCGCCCCTTATTGTTTCTTTGTGAGTCGGATCAGGCCTCAACATGCTCCGCGAGAACGGTCAGACCGTTTTCGCCAACTTCGGCAAAGCCGCCGCGCACTTCAATCATCTCTGGCGCGCTGCCTTCGGTCTTGTAGACTTGAACCGCGCCATCACGGATCGTGGACATGAAAGGCGCGTGGCCTTCCAGCACACCAAACTCACCTTCCGCTCCGGGCACGACGACCATGTGCACGTCTTCCGATCGGACCAGTTTCGCCGGTGTTACGAGTTCAAAGTGAAGGGGCATCAGAATTACTCAGCTTGCGCCGCAGGCATATCGACCTGAGACATGTTGATAGTCAAAAACGGTTCAGCGCCTTCGGTTGAAAAGAACGAAGCACTCTGCACTCTACCGCGTCTTGCAGGGGCTTGCAGGACCGCCGTCACGGCATCTCCGCTGACCAGCGCAAATTCATGCCGCAACTCCAGAGCGTTTTGCAGATATTCTCCCGCAGCGAAGCGATCAGTACCATAAACACGGGCGACGCATGTATCAGGAGCGTAAGCGGCTACCTGAATATGAGCGCCGCTCAATTCCCGGCTTATCAATTCGCCCTGGACCCCGTTGAGCCTCAATTCGGCTTCATCCTCGGCTGTGCCGGGAACAAATCCATAATTGGCCAGGGCTTCGGCATCGTCCAACGAAGTGTAGCCACCCAGCGCATCGCCGCACAGCATCACCACGCCGTTATAGAGCGCTTTGCCCGCTGCATCTTCCGTCAGCTCAGCGGCATAAACCGCTGGGCTTATCGCAATGGTGCACGCTGCGGATAATAGAGTGGCGATATTGCGCGGCAATTGGTTACGCGTCCTCAGCCATTTCAGCGGCTTTCTTGACCACGTCTTCAATACCGCCAACCATATAGAAAGCCTGCTCTGGCAAGTGGTCGTATTCGCCGTCAACAACCGCCTTAAAGCTTTTTACAGTGTCTTCGATCTGCACGAAGATACCTTTGATGCCGGTGAAGACTTCAGCAACGTGGAATGGCTGCGACAAGAACTTCTGGATTTTACGCGCGCGCGCCACGGTGAGCTTATCTTCTTCTGAAAGCTCATCCATGCCGAGAATGGCGATGATATCCTGAAGGCTCTTATACTTTTGCAGAGTTTCCTGGACGCGGCGAGCAGTGTTGTAATGTTCTTGACCAACAACGCGTGGTTCCAAAACGCGCGATGTGGAATCGAGCGGGTCAACAGCCGGGTAGATGCCCAGCTCAGAGATGGCCCGGTTCAGCGTTGTCGTTGCATCAAGGTGAGCAAACGATGTGGCTGGCGCAGGGTCGGTAAGGTCATCGGCAGGCACGTAGATGGCTTGCACCGAAGTGATCGAGCCCTTGTTGGTCGACGTGATGCGTTCCTGCAGGTTCCCCATGTCGGTCGACAGGGTTGGCTGATAGCCCACCGCCGAAGGAATACGGCCAAGCAGAGCGGACACTTCCGAACCAGCCTGCGTGAAGCGGAAAATGTTGTCGACGAAGAACAGAACGTCCTGCCCTTCTTCATCGCGGAAATATTCCGCCATGGTCAGGCCCGACAGGGCGACGCGCGCGCGCGCACCAGGAGGCTCGTTCATCTGGCCAAAGACCAGCGCAACCTTGGAACCTTCTGGGGTGGCAACGCCGTTTGCGTCTTTCTTGATAACTTCGGCGTCGAGGAATTCGTGGTAAAGATCGTTACCTTCACGGGTCCGCTCACCAACGCCCGCAAACACGGACACGCCGCCGTGACCTTTTGCGATGTTGTTGATGAGTTCCTGAATAAGAACGGTCTTACCAACGCCGGCACCGCCGAACAGGCCGATTTTACCGCCCTTCGCGTAAGGTGCGAGCAGATCGATAACCTTAATGCCTGTCACCAGAATGGCCGCTTCGGTCGACTGGTCGACGAAGGCAGGCGCCTCTGCGTGAATTGGCATGGTCTTTTCCGCGCCAATCGGGCCAAGTTCGTCGATCGGCTGACCGATGACATTCATGATGCGGCCCAGTGTCTTGGGTCCAACAGGCACAGAGATTTGCGCGCCGGTTGCGATCACTTCGGCGCCGCGAACGAGACCTTCGGTCGCGTCCATTGCGATGGTGCGAACGGTGTTCTCACCAAGGTGCTGAGCAACTTCAAGAACAAGGGTCTTGCCGTCATTCTTGGTTTCGAGCGCGGAAAGAATCGCGGGCAGTTCACCGGGGAACTGCACGTCGACGACGGCGCCGATGACCTGGCTGATAACGCCATTGGTGGTCTGGTTGAGTACGGGTGCGGTGGCCATGATATTGTTGTCCTACAGACTCAGGGTTCTACGTGGTGGGCACCGTGTTCGGTGCAAATTTTTTCGGCGTCGACGAGGACCCAGTCAGTGCTGTCCTCATTGGGTGCGAGTGTCGCTTCGTGGCGCAAAACGTTGTCTTCGCCGAGACCGTATTCACAGCTCACTTCTTCAGCGCCCATCGGACGGCGACAAACAGAAGTGCTGACCGGCTCTGCACCTTCACAAGTGCTGGCGAAGAGAGCGCTGAAGCGCTCTTCGTCGGGAGCAGGCAATGTGGTGATGGGCTCAGGCGCAGCGGTTTCTACAGGCTCAGGCGCAGGTTCTTCACCGCAAGCGGCGAGAAGTGCGAGAGGAGCGATTGCAATAAAAGTAAGTGAGATACGGTTCATAGTCTTAAAGTGCTTCCGCGCCTGCAATAATTTCAATCAATTCGGTGGTGATCGCAGCCTGACGGCGGCGGTTGTATTCAACGTTCAGGTCTTTGATTAGATCGCCCGCGTTGCGCGTGGCATTGTCCATCGCAGTCATCGAAGCGCCATGCTCGGATGCTTCACGCTCCAGCAGAGCGCCAAAAATTTGCGTTTTGACGTAACGCGGCAACAGGGCCTCGAGGATTTCCTCTTCGCCAGGCTCATATTCCACCACAGCGCCGCTGTCATCAGCGATCGTAGTGGCAGGGACCGGTATCAGTTGATTGACCGTAGGGTTCTGGACCAGAGCCGACTGAAACGTCGGATAGACCAAATGCGCAATGTCGAATTTGCCTTCATCGAACATGCCGATCAGTTCAGCGGCAATTGCGTCGGCTTCTTCGAAACCCGGGGTCTTCACAGTGGATGTGTCAAACCCGCCGCCAATTTGGCTGGCAAAGTCTCGTTTCAACGGGGCGCGGCCTTTTTTGCCGACTAGGTAGAATTCAACGGTCTTACCCGCTGCGATCAGTTCATTGGCCTTGATCCGCGCAGCTTTGACGATGTTGGAGTTCAGGCCGCCGCACAGACCTTTGTCAGTGTTGACTACGACCAGCAAGTGTCGCTGATCGGAGCCGGTGCCTGAAAGCAGCTTCGGTGCGCTATCGCCCGAAACCTTGCCCGCCAATGACGCCATGACGGCGCCCAGACGTTCTGCATAGGGACGTCCAGCCTCGGCAGCAGCCTGCGCACGGCGAAGCTTGGCCGCGGCAACCATCTGTTTGGCCTTGGTGATCTTCTGAGTCGATTTAACCGACCCGATCCGACCTTTGAGTTCCTTGAGTGAAGGCATTGGCCTTGCGGTCCTTTAAGCGAACTGTTTGGCGAAAGCTTCAAGAGCCGCAACGGTGCGGTCTTTAACGTCGCCTTCAAATTTCTTGCTGGTGCGAATGTCTGTCAGAATGTCAGCATGCTCACCGCGGAAGAAGGCCAACATCTGCTCTTCATATTCGCCAACGCGGGTTACTTCGACAGCGTCGATATAACCGTTCGTGCCTGCGAAGATCGACACAGTCTGCTCTTCAAACGGCATCGGCGAGAACTGCGCTTGCTTCAGCAATTCGGTCAGGCGCGCACCGCGATTGAGCAGTTTTTGCGTCGACGCATCAAGGTCCGAACCGAACTGCGCAAACGCCGCCATTTCGCGGTATTGTGCAAGGTCGAGCTTCATTGAGCCGGAAACCTTCTTCATCGCCTTTGTCTGAGCGGCACCGCCAACGCGGCTAACCGACAGACCCACGTTAATCGCAGGACGGATGCCCTGATAGAATAGGTCTGTTTCAAGGAAGATCTGACCATCGGTGATCGAAATCACGTTGGTTGGAATATAGGCGGACACGTCGCCTGCCTGCGTTTCAATGATCGGCAATGCGGTCAGCGAACCGCCGCCTTCGCTCTTATTCATCTTAGCGGCGCGTTCGAGCAGACGTGAGTGGAGATAGAAAACGTCACCCGGATACGCTTCACGGCCCGGGGGACGGCGCAGCAGAAGTGACATTTGACGGTAGGCAACAGCCTGCTTCGACAGATCGTCATAGACGATCACGGCGTGCATACCGTTGTCGCGGAAAAATTCGCCCATCGCGCAACCGGTGTAAGGTGCGAGATATTGCAATGGGGCAGGCTCAGAAGCAGTCGCAGCCACAACGATGGAATATTCCATCGCGCCGTTTTCTTCGAGCTGCTTCACGATCTGAGCAACGGTTGAACGCTTTTGACCAACGGCGACATAAACGCAGTACAGCTTCTGATTTTCATCATCGCCTTTGTGAGCATCGCGTTGGTTGATGAAGGTGTCGATGGCGACAGCGGTCTTACCGGTCTGACGGTCACCAATGATCAATTCGCGCTGACCGCGGCCAACAGGAACAAGAGCGTCGATGGCTTTCAGGCCAGACTGCACAGGCTCGCTTACCGATTCGCGCGGGATGATGCCCGGCGCTTTGACTTCAACGCGGCTGCGCTGAGTTGTGGCGATCGGGCCTTTGCCGTCGATTGGGTTACCCAACGCGTCAACCACGCGGCCCAGCAGCGCCTTACCAACAGGAACGTCCACGATGGTTTCGGTCCGCTTGACCACATCGCCTTCTTTGATCTCTGCGTCAGAACCAAAGATCACGACGCCGACATTGTCTGCCTCAAGGTTCAAGGCCATGCCCTGAACTCCATTGGCGAATTCAACCATTTCACCAGCTTGTACATCGTCAAGGCCGTGAATACGGGCGATACCGTCACCGACGCTCAGCACGGAGCCGACTTCGCTGACTTGTGCTTCAGTACCGAAATTGGCGATTTGGTCTTTGATGACCTTCGAGATTTCTGCTGCGCGGATTTCCATTTTGCGAGTCCTTTAAGCCTTCATGGCTTGTGCAAGTGAATTGAGACGAGTGCGGATCGAGGCATCAATGCGCTGCGATCCAATGGTGACAACAAGCCCGCCCAAAAGGTCAGGATCGACATCAGCCGAAAGCATAACGGTGCGGCCTTCACGGGCGGTGAGCTTGGTCTTGAGCGCCGCAAGTTGATCATCAGTGAGCGGGTGCGCGCTGGTGACGGTCGCGGTGACTTCGCCGCGTTGTGCAGCGGCGATAGACCGAAACGCGGCAATCATATCAGGCAGTTTCGACAGACGCCGATTGCCCGCGAGCACACCCAGAAAATTGGCGGTCAAATCCGACAGCTTAAGATGTTTGCCCACGGCAGCAACAGCGGCCGCCTGATCCCCGCGCGACATTTGCGGGTTGGTAGTCGCAGCGCGCAAGTCGTCCGACTCCGCGAGAGCAGCGCCCAGCGTTTCAAGATCGGATTCGACAGCCGAAACCGTTCCGTTCTCGCTGGCCAATTCGAAAAGGGCCGAGGCATATCGCCCTGCTAGGCTAGCCTGAATACCGGCGGAAATATCCACGCGCTTAAATTCCCCTGATGAGGAGTGAAGAATAACGATGCAGCTTTTCGATGGCGGATGCATGAGGGGCACCTGTTCGATAGCTGGCGCGCGCCTAGCAATTGATTCCGGGTAGTGCAAGCGGAGTGGGCTGATCGGGGGTTTTTGTTTGTCAGCTACACGGCTTCTCTAGGGCCGTTCTGAGTAAAGCCTTCGTCGTATGGGATCGGCATTCTGTAGAACAGCGCATCATTCCAACTTGCATCAGGCCCAAGTAGCAGTATGTATGTTTACCGACCGGTAAGCCGGCATGCACGATTAGATGCGATGGGAGAATACGGATGCAACTCACACCAATGGCGCCGAAATGCGGGGTCGAAATCTCTGGTATTTCACTGGCCAATTGCAGTGATGCGGAAATGCAGGACATCCGCAGCGCTATCTTCGAACATGGTGTTGCGGTGTTTCGCGATCAGGAATTTTCACCTGAAGATCACATCGCCTTTGGCCGGCGGTGGGGCGGAATCGACGTGAACAATTATTTCCCAATCAGCGATGATTATCCAGAAATTGCCTTGGTCAAAAAAGAAGCGGACGAATCGACTAATATCGGCGGCGCATGGCACACCGATCATTCGTACGACCAGATCCCGGCGATGGGGTCGGTGCTTGTCGCGCGTGACCTGCCTCCTAGTGGAGGCGACACTGAATGGGCGCATATGGGCGCGGCCTATGATGCGCTGCCAGATGACATCAAGGCTGAGATCGAAGGTCTTGAGGCGTTCCATACGGCGGATCACGTCTATAAGGCTGACGGCCTTTATGCGCAGACTGACATGGGCAAAAACCTGCGCGGTCAGCATCTGAAGACCGGCGCTATTCACCCGGTCGTGATCCGCCACCCGCAAACGGGTCGCAAGCTGCTTTATGTCAATGGCGGCTTTACAATCCACTTTGTGGGCCAGACACGTGAACAAAGCCTGCCACTGCTACAAAGGCTGATCGATGCGGCGGTCATGGATGACAATCGCTGCCGTCTTCAATGGAAGCCCGGCACCGTCGCAATTTGGGATAACCGGACCAGCTGGCATAATGCGATCAACGATTACGCAGGCCACCGCCGCGAAATGCACCGCATTACTCTGTCCGGTGAAGCGTTAGCCGCCTGAACCTTGGGGCAGCCTTTTGTGCTGTCCCAAAATTATCCGGCATCAAAGCGTTCGGGTTAGCCAAGCCGCAACTATAATGCCGAGGCTGGCAAAGCCGAGCGCGACCATCCACCAGCGTCGGGCGAAAAACATGAATATCACGATCGCCATCCCAATAAACTCGCCTGAGGCAGAGACGAGCATATCTTCGAGACTGGTAGACCGCGTATAGGACAGAAAAATCCAATTGAAGCCGATGGGAATGAATATCAGCAGGTACAGACCCCACAGATATCGGCGATTGTCCTGATAATAGAGTCCTAAATCGATGCCTTCTTCGGGGATCGTGCGCGGGAGAGATGCAGAAGCAAGCAGGTTGAGGATTACCAGCACCCACATCACCGGCAGAAATTCTGCAAGAGTGATGGGTCCATCTCCAGAGCGGCTGGCGATGTTCCACCAGAAAGACATAATTGTGAGCAGCACGAAACCTGCGAAAAGCGGCTGAGCCCAATGCCATCGCACGGTTTTAGACCTTAGCAATCGGTCCAGGTTCTCAAGCTCAAACGCGATTGCGACCCCAAGCACAATCGAAGCGAAAACAAGCGCCTGACTCATTCGGTGGCCTCCGCGCCGATCACTCCAGCGCGCTTTGTCTCGCAGCTGTAGACTAACCGCTCATTAGGGCGATCGGGTAGCAGCGCCAACAAGGCGCTTTGTTGCTCGCCCAGTGTAATCTGCGCGTCAGTCACGCCGCAGTTGGGGGGATCGTAGCTGCGCCTTGCCGCGCGAGCGGCTTCCATCTGTTCCCGGCCCAAGAGATATCGGTCAGTGCGGTATGTGCGGGTTGCGGGATCGTAAGTGTTGACCGAGACCGCCGCTTCGCTGCCGGGCACAAAGATGCGTGTCCATTCGCCATTAACTACGCCGTATTGTGTACGTTCATTGACGCAGCCATTGGCGGCCCAGTCGAATTCGACATCATCGGTACGCGCGCCTGTGATGCGGCTGCGATCAAGCTGGAGAGTGCAGATGAGTGTGCCGTCGGTCGATCCGATGGCGGTGTCAGGATTGCTTTGCTCATCACTATTTGCGCTCGTTTCACCCAGAATGACCGCGACCCGTTCTTCGATCTCATTGAAGCCTGGGCGGGTGATCCAAGCCAGCACCGCGCCGATCAACGCGGCTCCTGCGATCCCGGCGGCAATCATGGCATAATTGCGATGCTGCGGGTTGCCGTCTTGAGACTTGCGGAATTGTGCGGCGGCATAGCCTGCGCCAATTGTCACCAGCAGCAGCACCATCGCAATCGCCATTGCGTTGTCACGCGCCTCCAGCACTTCGATCTGCGCTTGCATCCGCGCTTCTGATCGCGCCTCGCGCAGCTCGCCCTCGCGCGTTTCCAAACGCTGCTGAGCCTCTGCACGTTGTGCGTCAAAGCGTGCCCGCTCCGCCGCGTTGAGTTCGTCGATAGAGGTGCACGGAGTGGCGTTCACCGACGGTTCGACCTGATTCTCACGCAGGAAAGGCAGCAATTCGCGCAAGGATACCGCGAAATAGAACTCCGCATCCGAACCGTCCGAATCTGCACCAAAAGAATTGACGCCCAAAACTCGTCCGCAGCCATCCAGCAACGGCCCGCCTGAATTACCGCGCGCAATCGGAGCGGTGTGCAGGATCGTATCAAACTGGCGGCTAGGTCGTTCACCCGACAAGAACCCGCGGCTCTTCACCGGTGGCTGCGCGCGGAAAATATCGCTTATCTCCAGACCTTGAGCCAGATCCACATTCATCGGATATCCTATGGCAGAGACCTCTCCCATATCCCCGCGAACCCCGCCCGCCATCGTAAGCGGGGGTAGGCGCAACGATCCGTCGGAGATTTTCAGCAGCGCCAGATCGTTACGCGGGCTGACCGCTATGGGTGTGGCAAATGTTCCTGCGTCCCCCTCGCTTGGCACAATGCCGATACGCAGCGTGTCGTCGAGCAAAGCCTCTCTGATCACATGCGCATTGGTGACGATCATCGTGGGGGAGACGGCAAAGCCGCTGCCGTGGGTGACGGGAATAACCTCGTCCCCGCTGCTATCAATGATCACTACGCGCACAACGCCGCGCGCAGCGGCATCGATATCGCCTGGATCAGCAGCGGCGGGAGCTGAGAGCGCGGCCAGCGCAATGCCTAGAAGGGTCGCCAAAAATCGGACTGAATTGGAAATCATGCGCATTTGTATAGCGCCGGATATGATCCGCGCATCATGGAAATGCGGCGGCCTTAATCGCGAGGTTGCTTATCTGCACCCTGTCGCCGAAGAGCAAGGACCGCTGTCGCTGTGATTTTCATCCGCGTCCTCGGTTCGGTCACCTTCGGGCTCACCTTGGTCAGCCGCGCGGTTAGGCGCTTGGCCAATATATTGGTCAGAAGGCTGTGGCTGTGGCCGGTTGGGCCTGGCCGTGTAAGTGCCGTCTGGCGCGGGGTTTTGGCGCCGCGTTTCTAGTTCTTGCATAAACCGCGCCTGCATTGCCTCTCTGATACATTCAAATCGCGCTCTTCGTATCCGGCCTCTGTCGGCAGGTTCGATAATTTCCTCCGTGGCTCTGTCCATTAAAACCGCAGCTATCTGATCGTCGCTGAATCCAAGCTGCTGTCCCGCTGCAATTATGCAGGGGCAGGCATCCGGCGCGGTTCTTTCAGCGGCGCGGCATTGCTGTTCCAAGGCATTCGGGGCTGCACCATGATCGCCATAAGCGGGGCCTAGTGGCATAATCGCGAAGCCTGCCATCGCCGCACCTGTTAGAAAGAGAGTTCGCCATTGCATAATGCCACCATGACGTATTCATCGTTACACAGCAATGAACCGAGCGCGAATCCCTTATCGGGCACATTGGACGCAAGGTCCGGGATGCGCTTTGCCAGCGCCTATGCAACAAGTATGCGCATGACATCCACAACGCCTCTTACTGATGATCAGCGCTGGAAGATCGTGCTTTCCAAAGACCGGAGGTATGACGGCGCTTTTGTGACCGGAGTGCATTCAACGGGTATCTATTGCCGGCCCAGTTGTCCGGCCCGCGCGCCCTTTCGTAAGAATGTGCAGTTTTACGCGGACGCCGATGAGGCTGAAGCGGCAGGTTTGCGCGCGTGCAAACGTTGTTCGCCCAGCACTCAGAGCGCAGAAGAAGCCTGCGTATTGGCGGCCATCGCTGCGATCCGCGCCGATGGCGCTAAAACGCTCGATCAGCTCGCTGACCTCACGGGATATTCCCCAACACATTTTCAACGACTATTCAAACGCACCGTCGGTCTGTCTCCCGCTGGCTTTGCGCGGGCGCTGCGCGAGGAGCGCGTGCGCGCAGCGTTAGAGGGAGGTGCTAGCGTCACCGATGCACTCTACAATGCGGGCTATTCTGCGCCCTCGCGCTTTTACAACGATACAAAGGACCGGCTCGGCATGACGGCAAGCGATTGGGCGAATGGCGGTGCGGGAAGGGTGGTGCATTGGAGCGTCATTCAAACGTCTCTGGGTGAAATGCTGGTTGCGGCGACACAAAAGGGGGTGTGCTGCTTATCATTTGGCGAAGGCGAAGCGGAACTGCGCGCACGTTTTCCCAAAGCCGAACTTGAGCAAGCAGGTGAAGGTTTTCGCGCGCTGTTTGACCAGGTTGTCGCGGCGGTTGAGCAACCAAGTAACGATATGTCCGCGATCCCGCTCGACGTAAAAGGCACTGCTTTTCAGCAGCGCGTCTGGGCTGCATTGCGTAAAATTCCGTCTGGTGAGACGTGCAGCTACGGCGAGCTTGCTGCGGCTCTGGGTAATCCGAATGCCAGCCGCGCTGTGGGCGGGGCAAATGGAGCGAACAACATCGCGGTACTGATCCCATGCCACAGAGTGGTACAGGCCGATGGTACCATTGGCGGTTATGCTTACGGGCCGGAAATAAAGGCTGAATTGCTCAAGCGGGAAAGAAAATAATAGACAACGTCAGTTCGAATTAATGCATGCAAGATTGCGTGGTCAGTCGCTTCGGGTGAACAAATGCTGCTTAAACCCGCGCGGCGGGCAGCTTGTAAAGCAGCCTCTGTATTCCCATCTAGCGAGAACGTTATTGCAGCTTCATTGCTGCTGCGCTGTCTGACGGTGTCTCTTCACAATCAAAATTCGTTTGATTGGTTTTCCAGAGGCAGGAAAAGCGATCGACGTTTTCGGGTCTCTGACAGACCGAAAGCGGGCGATCGGAAGGGCCTGCTCCCATGACAGCTGATGCTCCTTAAGATTTTTTGGCCTGCTTATTCTGGCGCGAGCTTCGCCTGCCGAAATCGCATGGCCGCCCCATCGCACTCCTTACGATAAATCATAACAATAAGAGGAATTTCGCATGGCTAAATCACAACGGAAATCGAAACGCGAAGTCCGCAAGCCGAAGGCTGAAAAGACCAAAACCAACGCATCACAGCCAACGCAAAAAGGCAATGTGGTTCCGGGACTAGAGCATATGAAAAGCGGCCGGGGCAAATAAGCGGCAATGCAAACCAGGCTCATCATCGCCTATGCCCTGATCGCCCTGATGGTCTTTTGGGTCAGTCTCGTGATTGCTTTTTATGTGAAAAAGAAGAAGCGCTGACCGCTTTAGTCGAGTTTCGGCGGAAAGCCGGGCTCTGCCTTGGCCATCGCTGCTTGATAGGCATCACGTGCGCCGATGCGCTTCAGATAGGCTTGTAGATTTGGCAGATGGTCGATGGTCATGTTGTTGAATGCCCGCGACGTGGTGAGCTGAAACACCATCATAATATCTGCCGTGGTCAGTTGCGCCCCGCCAAAATAGTCCGCTTCACCCAAACGCGCTTCGATCTGCGCCCACGCATTGGTGACACGCTTGGCTAGCGGTGGCGGCATTTCACCGCCGAGCGCGCCAACCGCGATTTGCATCATGCCATTGGTCATGAAAGTCGCATTGGCAAAGTGGAACCAGTAAAGGTGATCGGCGAAATCTGCGTGATCCGGGCCTGGAACTAAAGAGGTTTCAGGCGCATATTTGCCAATAATATACTCAACAATCGCGCCGCTTTCGCCGAGCAGAACATCGCCGTCTTCAATCAACGGGGCAATCTGCATCGGGTGAAGCGCTTTCAGCTCTGCCGGGGCAAGCCGCGTTTCGGAGTCGCGGTTGTAGAGTTTGAGATCATACTCCAGACCAAGCTCCTCTAGCAGCCAGACAATCCGTTCTGATTGTGAAATGCGCAGGTGGTGGACGGTAAGCATGATCAAATTCCTCAAGTATCGTTGCGCGCCCATCCTTTGCTGGCAGGCTCAAGACTGTCGAGGAATTTCTGAGCGCTATCCAGATAATCGGCGCGTTTTTCCTCGTCCATCCGATCCCAGTTTGAATAGATGCGCCCGATGCGGTGATTGCTTTTGAGGCGGTCGCGGTGGCGGTCCATAAAGTGCCAGTAAAGCGGGTTGAACGGGCAGGCACCTTCGCCCGTTTTCTTGGACACGGAATATGCGCAGTCTTTGCAGTAATCGGACATTTTGTTGATGTAATTGCCTGATGCGGCATACGGTTTTGTCGCCAGCTTTCCGCCATCAGCATAGAGGATCATTGCGGCAACATTGGGCAATTCGACCCATTCATAGGCATCGGCATAGACCGCGAGATACCAGTTCTGAACATCGCGCGGATTAATGCCTGCAAGCAGGCAGAAATTGCCAAGCACCATCAGCCGCTGAATGTGGTGCGCGTGAGCATTATCATGCGTGGAGCGAATGCTGTCAGACAGGCAACGCATATCTGTGTCCCCTGTCCAGAAAAACTCGGGCAGCGGGCGGTCGGCATCAAGTTCATTATCGCTCGCCAGCCCCGGCATATGGAGCCAGTAAAACCCGCGCACATATTCGCGCCAGCCGATTATTTGCCGAATGAAGCCCTCGGCTGAATTAAGCGGCGCGCGCCCGTCTTCGTATGCTTTTTCGGCGCGGCGACACAGTTCCAACGGGTCCAGCAGTCCGCAATTGATACTGGTCGAAAGCATGGAGTGATAAAGATCGTCGGACCCGTGGACCATCGCGTCTTGATAGGGGCCAAATTTTTCGATCCGTTCAGCAAAGAAAGCGTCGGCGGCCTTCTCTGCCTCGGTGCTTGTGACCGGCCAAGGGAAGGTGTCAAGATTGCCGAAATGATCACCAAAACGCTCTTCGACCAGCGCGATGACTTCTGCGGTGATGTCATCGGGTTCGAATTTAGGGACCGGTGGCGGATCCATGTCGCTTTTGGGTGGTTCGCGGTTGTCCTTATCGTAATTCCAGTCACCGCCGACCGGCTTGCCATCTTCGTCCATAAGCAGGCCGGTTTTGCGGCGCATTTCACGGTAGAAATGTTCCATTGTCAGCGTTTTGCGCCCCTCGGCCCAGTCGCCAAAATCCGCGTGGGTGGCGATGAAACGGTCGTCGGGAAGCAGCTCTATCGAACAGGCGAATTTGTCCGGCCATTCTTCGATGGCCTGCTGAACGCGCCACTCGCTTGCCTCGGTGATATGCACAGCGCGCGGATTATGGCGTTCAATGGCGCGCGCGACTTCTCCGGTGAAGCTGCCTGCATTGTCGTCATCTGTCAGCTTCACATAATCGACGCTCCACCCTGCCTCGCGCAATTCAGCCGCGAAATGGCGCATGGCGGAGAAGATGAGGACGATCTTCTGCTTATGGTGTTTGACGTATGTCGCCTCGTCCCAGACCTCCATCATCAGGATGACGGTGTCGTCTTTCGTCCGCCCACGAAGGCTTGAAAGCGTGCGGGTCAGTTGATCGCCTAGGATGGGTACGAGAATGGGGTTGTTTGCCATGCAGGATCAATGCACCCGAAACAGAAAGGTGCCGCGATAAGTGCCTCATACAAAGGAGTAGGGATCGATATCTACACCAACACGCACGCCGGGCGGAAAGTTCTGTCCGCCAACCCATTCGCGCAAAACCGACTGCAAATTCGCGCTGCGCCGTGCGTTAACGAGGAAACGGTAGCGGTAGCGGTTGCGAAGCAAAGCCAGCGGAGCAGGGGCTGGACCGAGAATGTACAGGTCGTCCTTGGTCGGGCGATTGTCGCCAAGGCGAGCGGCGGCTTGGCGGGCTTCGCGTTCGTCTTCGCTTGACAGGATTATCGCGGCCCAGCGGCCAAAGGGCGGTGCGCCTGCGTCTTTGCGCGCTTCGGTTTCGGCGGCGTAGAATGCGTCGCGGTCGCCGTTTGCCAAAGCAGCGATCACAGGCGCATCGGGGTGGCGGGTCTGGAGCAAAACCTCGCCGGGTTTCGCGCCTCGGCCAGCCCGTCCTGCAACCTGTGCGACCTGTTGATAGGTGCGTTCCGCCGCGCGGAGATCGCCCCCTTCCAAGCCCAGATCAGCGTCCACTACGCCGACCAAGGTAAGTTCGGGGAAGTGAAAGCCTTTTGTGACCAATTGCGTGCCCACGATCACATCGATCGCTTTTGCTTCGGCTTGCGCGATGAATTCCGCCGCGCGTTCGGGTGATCCCAGTGTGTCGGAGGTGGCGACCGCTACGCGCGCTTCAGGAAACAGTTCGGCAACCTCATCCGCGATCCGTTCGACACCCGGTCCGCAAGCGACAAGGCAGTCAGCCTCGCCGCATTCAGGGCAGGTTTCGGGTGGTTTGGTCTCCAGCCCGCAATGATGGCAGGCGAGGCGCGCAGACAGGCGATGTTCGACCAGCCACGCGCTGCAATTCGGGCATTGGAACCGGTGTCCGCAATTGCGACACAGGGTCAGCGGTGCATAGCCGCGGCGGTTGAGGAACAGCAGCGATTGCTCACCCGCCGCCAGCCGCGCTGCGATACCGTCGATCAGCGGCGCAGATAACCAATGCCCCGCTGCAGGCTTCTCAATCGTCAAATCCACCAGTTTGATCGTCGGCAATTGCGCTCCGCCAAAACGGCTAGGCAGGACCAGTTTCTTATAGGTTCCGCTATTCGCCATATGCAGGCTTTCCAGCGCTGGGGTCGCGCTGGCCAGCACCACTGGAATAGCCTCAAAGTGGGCGCGCATGACAGAGACATCGCGGGCGTTGTAACGCACCCCTTCGTCCTGCTTGAAACTGATCTCATGCGCTTCATCGACCACGATCAGACCGAGATTTGCATAAGGCAGAAACAAGGCCGAGCGCGCGCCGACGATAACTTGCGCGCTTCCTTCGGCGATCGCGCGCCACGCCCTGCGCCTTTCGGTTGATTTGAGCGAGGAATGCCACTGCACCGGCGGTGTGCCGAAACGTTTTTCGAACCGGGTTAGGAAGTTTTCTGTCAGCGCGATTTCGGGCAGTAATACAAGCACCTGGCGGCCCATACGGATCGCTTCGGCGACGGGTTCGAAATAGGTTTCGGTTTTGCCAGACCCGGTCACTCCGTCGAGCAGGAAGGGCGCGAATTTGCGAGCTTGCACCGCGTCTACTAACTCGCCTGCAACGCTCAATTGGTCGGCAGACAGAGCAGGCTGGTGATAGTCTGCGTCTGCTGGTGGATAGGACCGGTCGATTGCGACCGTCACCGGCTCAATCTGACCAGCCCCCACCATTCCGCGCAGGACGCCTTCGGACACGCCGGAAATGCCCGCAAGTTCGCGGATCGTTCCTTGCTCACCATCAAGCTTTGCTAGCGCCAGTTTACGCTGCGCGGTCAAGCGACCTTTTCCCTCAGCGCCGCTCAACCGGTATTCGGTCATCGTCGCCGGCCCGCCCAGCGCCCCTCCGCTCGACAAAACCATCCGCGCCACGCTGGCGAGCGCTGCGCAATAATAATCGGCAGTCCATTCGATCAATCGCCGCAGAGCCTTAGATAGCGGCGGTACATCAACAACTTCGCGGATTGCGCGCAGCTTGCTTGCGTCCACCTGCGCCCCGGGCAATCGCCCTTCGTCCCATACAATACCCGTCACCGTACGCGGCCCCAGCGGCGCGATCACTACGCTGCCGGGCTCGACATGTGTTCCGTCTGGCACCCGGTAATCGAGGGGACCAAGTGCGGCATTGAGGACAAGGAGTCGGATGCGGTTCATCGTGACTGTGACATAGAGTGCGATTGTTCTAATAACCACATGTGCAATGCCCAAGGAAAAGAAACGCTGATATGACTGGACTGATCAAAACACAGACGAACCGCCGTGCTATTATGCGGGGAGCGGGCGTCGGCGCACTGGCACTTGCATTGCCAGCTTGCGCCAGCTTGCCGGGCGTTAGCATGACAGAAGCGGTTAGGCGTTTGCTCTTGGCGTCGAGTGAGAATGCGTTTGCTCGGCTGACAGCAACGGGCGGCTATTGGGATGAACAGGTCGGGCGGTTGGGCCTGCCCAATTTGATCGGCACTCGCGGCGATATTTTATCTCGCATTTTGACATCGACTTTGTTCAAAGATCGGCTGGAAGATGCCTTTGCCGACATCGCGATCGAAGGATCCGCGCGCGCCGCACCGATTGTCACCGATGCAGTCCGCGTGATCGGCCTTGCCAATGCGATTGAGCTGGTCCGCGGCGGTCCGCAGGCGGCCACCACTGCATTGCGCGGGGAATTGGGCGGGCGATTGATTGAGGCAATGGTTCCAGAACTGGGTCAAGCTATCCGCATTGCGTCTGACCCGTTGGTGGCGGAACTCATCAATTCTGCGACGGGTACAGATGTTGGCGGTATTGCGCAGCGACTTGCGGGCAGTATCGACACCGCGATCTGGACCGAAATTGGCGTAGAGGAAGCCGCGATCCGAGCAAATCCGCGCTCCACCAATGATGCGGTGCTGATCGGCGTGTTTGGCGCAGGGTCTTTGCTGTGATCAATTTCAAAAGCGCGCGGTGATTCCGATATTGGCGATGTGGTCCATCCGGTCTTCGCCGTCGCGGAAAACATATTGGTTGAGATAGCCGGGCGTCACCGAGATGCCGTCTGCCAGCGGAACTGAAACGCCAGCAAAGTTACGCCAGAGGGCGATCCCGCCGCGGTTGAACCGTGTTTCATTCACCCCGATGAAGGGTTCTGTGTAAAGCACGAGGTTGTTGCTGTCGCTGATCGGAGCAGTAAGCTGGATTTGGTTGCGATACCGTAGGCCGGTTTCGCCATCTTCTTCGAAAAAGCGCTGCTCAAACCGGTTACGCGATGTGACGCGCAGGCCGCTTTGATCACTGTAGAGAACCACAGTCGCCTCTTGATAGATTCGGTGTTCGTTCACTTCGACCGGGCCGATGGGATCGGTGAGAATATAGGCATATCCCCCTCCAATCGTGACGCTGTCACTGATCCGGTAGCCTACGAATGACCGCAGCAGCAATTGGCCCAAGCGGTCCGCGTCGTTGGTAAAACGCTCTTGCGCCTCGCCGCGCACGAACCAGTCGCCTTCCTCATCCAGATCAATGAAGATGAACTGACCGCCCCAGACGTTGAAATCTTCTTCTGTAGCTGCCGCTGGCGTCGGCGCAAAAGCGGCCGCCAATGCGCAAATAGCCGCGCAAGTGCAAAGGATTGAATGTCTCATTGAAATACTCTTCAAAATTTTGGCTGCGATCGGGGAACCCGGCTAAGTTGCCCGCGAAAGGCTCGCTCACCGATGTGTGGAATGGCCTAAAAGGAATAGTTCAGTTCAAACAAGGGTGCGTGGCTCACTTCATCTTCACGGCCACTACGAATATTTTGCGCCCGCAGATATCTGAGGCCCACCGAAAAATTTTCGCTGACATCATATTCCATGCCGACCCGCGTTTCTGCGCCGGTAATTCCAGTGTTGCCGCTGATACTGGTGGAGCGCAGTGTCCAGATCAATTCTGCATCCACGCTTGCGGTAAACGGCGAAGCCTCACCAAGCGGCACTCTTAAACCGACGCGCGGGCGCGCACGCAAACCCAGGCGGGCATTGTTGCCCTCGATAAACCGTTGCTCAACCCGAAACCGGGTTCGAACAATGCCATCGCTGCGCTCGATCTGTTGAGTGAACCGAACTTCGTCGCTTTCTCCATCGTTAATCCGCTCCTCTGCCGCAGCAGATATCGTGATATTTGGAGCAACTTTTTGGTGCACCCAACCGCGAAAGAAATAAGTGTCGGCCCGTCCGTTGCCGGCATCGCGAAATCGTTGAGCTGTCTGTACCGCAATCGTAGTATCGTCATCGATGCTGATGTCCGCATACGAACCAAACCACAATTCGAAATCATCGTCGGTCGCAAGCGCAGGCTGCGCGATGGCAATTGTAGAACCGACAAGGGTGAGCGCGATAAGCCGGAAATGGGTGATGGCGCATCTCACTGCAAAAAAATACTGCTGGAGTGTCCATAACCCAGATAGAACCATTACAACAATCTGACATTTTGCTCACTGGTAAGTGACGTTTTATAACTGTTCACAGCTTTGGTGCCCGCGTTGCGGCTTAGGTACCGATTTACACCGGCGCGCCCGCATGGCTGGCCTCTCCCTGCGGGCTGTGCCAATCAGGTTCGACGATTCGGAACCAACCAATTCACAGGATACGCCGCCATGAAATTCTTCGTCGACACCGCAGAGATTGAAGACATCAAAGAACTGGCCAGTACTGGCTTGCTCGATGGGGTCACCACCAATCCTTCACTGATCCACAAATCGGGCCGCGATTTTATGGAAGTTACGAAGGAAATTTGCGGTCTTGTTGACGGCCCGGTTTCGGCAGAAGTCGTTGCTCTCGATCACGAAACGATGATGAAAGAAGCCGAAGTTCTTCGCAAGATCGCGGACAATGTTTGCATCAAAGTGCCGCTGACGGTGGACGGCCTGAAAACGTGCAAGGCGCTGACCGGCGAAGGCACGATGGTCAATGTGACCCTGTGCTTCTCTGCCAATCAGGCACTGCTCGCGGCGAAGGCGGGGGCGACGTTTATCTCGCCATTCGTCGGCCGGCACGATGACAATGGCTTTGATGGCATGGATCTGATCGAAGACATCCGTCTGATCTATGATAACTACCTCTACGACACTCAAATCCTCGTCGCCAGTATCCGGCACACGACTCATATTTTAGAAAGCGCGAAGATCGGCGCAGATGTTATCACTGCGCCACCAAAAGTGATCCTCGGCCTGTTTAAACATGTGCTGACGGATAATGGAATTGAGGCGTTTATGGCCGATTGGGCGAAAACAGGTCAGAGCATCCTTTGATCGCAGGGGCAATGATCCCTATCTGGCAGAGCTATGGCTGAAGAATCTCCACTCGACATTTTCAAGCAAGCGCTAACCGGCGCATCCCGAGCTATCGCGAAGGATGCGGAGGTTGAGGTTGCGTGGAGCGCGGATGTGCCGGGCGCTTCTGGCAATCGGTTCCGTGTGCCATTGCCAGCGCGCGACTTGCCAGCGGCTCAGGTGACCGAGGCGCGGGGGTTCGCGGATTCCTTCGCGCTGAAGCTGCGCCATCATGATGCTGGAATACATGCGTCGGGTGCCCCGCCAGAGCCGGTTGCACGCGCTTGTTACGATGCGGTGGAAATGGTCCGGTATGAGGCGCTTGGGTCGAACAATTATTCGGGCATGCGCGAAAATCTTGATTCTGCGCTTGCGGTGAGAATGGGCAGCGACCCGATCACCCGCGCGCAGAACCCGGAAGAAGTGCCGCTGCAAGGCGCGCTCGCGCTGATGGTGCGAGAGAAGCTAACAGGGCAAGCGATCCCGCCCAGCGCCAAGCCCGCGGTCGATATGGTGCGCGGATGGATTGAAGAGAGCGTCGGCGGGGGGATTGATGATCTCGCAGCCTCGCTTGACGACCAAGAGGCGTTTCAAAAGCTTACGCTCGACATGTTGCGCGAACTCGATCTGACCCGGCCCACCGACAATCCTGATCAAACCGACAGCGACGATTCAGACGAGGATGACGGCGAGGAAGACGATCAGTCCGGCGACGAGCAACAAGACGGCGATGCCGATCCACAAAGCTCCGAAGTCGCAGGCGATATGGCCGAAGGTGACGGCGAGGGCGACGCAGACAGCGAGCTGTCTGCCGATGAAGATATGCAGGACGGCGAACCGGGCGAAGAAGGCGATGCCTCTAACGCACCCGTCCGCCCGAACCGCCCTCAGTCGGACATTCCCGATGGGCTGCACTACAACGCCTTCACCGAACGTTTCGACGAAGAAGTCGAAGCGCATGAATTGTGCGATGCCGAGGAACTGGAGCGCTTGCGCGCTTATCTCGATAGCCAGCTGACGGGACTGCAAGGCGTGGTCACGCGCCTCGCCAACCGGTTGCAGCGCCGATTGATGGCACAGCAAAACCGCAGCTGGGATTTCGATCAGGAAGAGGGCGTGCTGGATGCCGCGCGCCTGTCTCGCATCGTGGTTTCACCCGGAACCGCGCTGACCTACAAAGTTGAGCGCGACATTGATTTCAAAGACACGATCGTCACGCTGCTGATCGACAACTCCGGCTCCATGCGCGGGCGACCGATCAGTATCGCCGCGATCAGCGCCGATATTCTTGCGCGCACGTTGGAACGCTGCGGGGTGAAAACCGAAATCCTCGGCTTCACGACGCGCGCTTGGAAAGGCGGTCAATCACGCGAAGCATGGCTTGCCGATGGCAAACCGGAAGGGCCGGGGCGTCTCAACGATCTGCGCCACATCATCTACAAACAAGCGGATGAGCCATGGCGCCGCGCGCGTCGCAATCTTGGCCTGATGATGCGCGAAGGTTTGCTGAAAGAGAACATCGACGGTGAGGCGCTGCTCTGGGCACATTCCCGCCTGATCTACCGCCCCGAAGAACGCCGCATCCTGATGGTCATCTCAGACGGCGCGCCAGTGGATGACAGCACGTTGAGCGTAAACTCGGCTGGCTATCTGGAATCGCATTTGCGCGGCGTCATCGAATGGATCGAGAAAGCCTCACCCGTACAATTGGTCGCTATCGGCATCGGGCATGATGTGACGCGATACTACCGCCGCGCGGTGACGATCATGGATGTCGAGCAACTTGGCGGTACGATTATGGAGCAGCTGGCGGAGCTGTTTGAGGATGAAAAGGGTAAGGGGCGGCGTTAGGTAACATGCGACGCGCGCCTGATATCAGAGATTGAGGATCACTGTCTTTGATCTTTCGAAACGCGCCTGACAATATCCGGATCACGCCAAATCATAACGCCAACGGTGATGAACCACGCGAGCTTGAGGCCAGCAAGCATCCGTTCGTAGGCCCCGTCATAGGCGGTGGGCACAATAAAAAAGAGTGGTGCCAAGATCGCCCAGATCACTCCACCAGCATAGAGCGCGATGCCCAGCCGTTTATCAATTTCCCAAAATTGACCTGCGGTCAGCAACACCGCCAAGGGGAACGCGACCCCGAGCACATAGACGAGCTTGTAGTGGATCACCGGTCCGTTTCCAGTCGTGTACGCCTCGTACCCCGCTATCAAAGTCACTGCCACTGCAACTATCACAAGCAACCCAGAGCCGATTTTCCAGTCAAGCCTGTCAATGCGCCAGCGAAGTAAACCGATGGTCGTAGCAATCACCGCCACAACAAAAGCATAGATACCGATATCGGATATCTCGTCGATCATATTGCTTCGTTCGCTCGCAGCGACATTGCTGATCGTATTCCGGATCATCCCAACCTTGTCCGACAATCCGGTTCCAACGAAATCCAAAATGACTGCAGTCACGCATCCAGCGATAGTGATCCCGCCCAGCAATTTGGATAGACTGTCCGTGCCGCTGTCCTTGCTGATTGCTGCCTCCAGTGTTGTTGCAAGCCCGCATTGAGCCGCTTCTGTGTCGATGCCTGATCAGTGGCTCAGAAGCGTATTTGTTCCAGCTCACTTGCTAATTGGACAATTGAGTATGTCAGATCTGGGTCGGGGCATTTTTTCGCTTTGCCAACTTGCTCTGCCGCGGTGGAGAATCAGGCAGGCAATGCTGCTCAACGCGCACAAAACGTCAGACTCGGTCCATCCCAGCAAGCGCGGTCGTTGGCGCTGCGGCGCACTTTGACGCTGCCAACGCTACCGTCGGGGTAATGCAATTGGATAGCGCCTGTGCCGGGCGCGGCTACGTCTAGATCAATGCGCGTGACATCCTGAAAATACGGTCCGTCCAATGCGAAAGTTGTGAAGTCTCCGCCCGAGCCTGCGACGAAGCGGCACGCCCCATCGTAGGTCTCGACAGAGTTCCAGAAATAACAACCAACCGTGCGGCCTCGCGATGCCGATGGCGGCGGGGAGCTGGCGACGGGTTCGGTGTCGGGTGCCACAGCGGGTTCTGGTTCAGGTGCCGTTTCGGTTTCAGTTTCGGAAACGCCTTCGCCAATGTCGGCCGCAGCCGCAAGCGGCGGCGCCGCCGCGCTATCAATAGCAGCGCCCGTGTCGACGCCGCTAGCAGAGCCTAGGAAAAACGCAGCAGTCCCCACTAACGCGGCCGCCGCAATCCCAATGCCAGCAAAGAGTGGCCATTTGGACGGCGCAGAAGCGGCGGTAGAAGTTTCAGGAGCGAATACGGGCGCAGGAGCAGAAGGCAGGACGGCAGCCGCAACGCCGCTGCCTGCGCAGCCGCCGCATAGATCAGCGAGGCTCGCCTTCACCTTTCGCCAGCCGGAATGATCGTCCTCGCCTTGCCAATCGCCAATGTCGGCAAACTGGATTTGGTTGAAGGGAAGGGGCGGCATGATGTCGCCCAATGCAGTCTGGATCAGCTTTTTCTGATTGCGCGCCATGTCTGCTTCTGCGCGTACCCATTCTGAGGCGGCGGCGGCAGGTGACCACACAACGATTGCCGCTTTTGCCGCAGCAATCTTGTCCGAAATGACATCGCCATAACTCTTGTGCGGGGGCAGTTCTTCGTCCCACCAGACGTCATACCCCTCCGCCTCTATGCGCTGAGCCAGATGCGAAACTGCGGCTTTGTCCGCGCGCGAATAAGAAATGAAAACGTCAACCATCTGTGACCCTTCGCATGTGGCTCGTTAAGTTGTAGTGATAGCGCGGACCGTGCATCGTGCAAACCGCCTCGCATCCGGCTCGCCCCTTGCCCATTGCAGACTTGCTGGTTAGTCATCGCCGCCATGAATGTATCAGAAGCTGTAACCAGCCGCCGCTCCGTGCGCGCCTTTACCGACCAGCCCGTTGAACTCGAAGTGATCCGCCGGGTCATGGATAAAGCGCGCTGGGCCGCGTCGGGATGCAACTATCAACCGTGGCAGGCGAGCATTCTAACCGGGCAACCACTCGCCGATTTGCAAGCAAAGATCACCACAACTCCGCCGCAAGAGGCGGAATATGACTGGACTGCACCCGGCCAAGAGGACGCCTATAAGCAACGCCTCAATGGCGTTTCCAAAGGCATGTTCGGCGCGATGGGCATTGCTCGCGACGACGGGGAAGGACGGATGAAGGCGATGATGCGCAACGCTACATCTTTCGATGCACCTGCCGTGTTGTTCTGCTATTTCCCACGGCTGATGAAGGAAGCGCAGTGGTCAGACACAGGAATGTGGCTGCAAACCGTGGCGCTGTTGCTGCGTGAGGAAGGGCTGGATAGCTGTTTCCAGGAATATATGGCTCTTTATGCCAATGTGATCCGCGATCATCTGGGGCTGGACCATGAACGGTATATGTTTTTCTGCGGTATGGCGATTGGGTACCGTGATCCTGATGCACCGCTGAACACTTATGATCG
The DNA here is from genome assembly GCA_963789155.1 of uncultured Alphaproteobacteria bacterium. GTDB lineage: Bacteria > Pseudomonadota > Alphaproteobacteria > Sphingomonadales > Sphingomonadaceae > Erythrobacter. Next base: position 164,293 of record CAWBJN010000003.1, read on the forward strand.
TGAGCGAGTGGCTCTGGATGATCAGGTTCAGTTTCTCGGCTGGGAATAGAACCAATCCGCTCGTCCACCTGGTGGTGCGCATGTGGCATATGATGATCGATTCTGCGTTCCCAAGATGGGGCGCTACGAGTGCGTCCTATTCAGAATTGACGGTTTTTTGACGATCTTTGCGCGCTTCATGCGCGATTGTGTCCAATACATACTATTGACTGCCGCAATCAGAGCGTAGAACCATTCTCGAGCAATGGGGGCGAAGTTTCCTCCACATAGGAGCAATCTGCTCCAATCTGATTCAGTCCATTAGGTAAGGGGGAACGCCTGTGGGACGCCTGACTACAGCAATTTCGGCTGCCTTTGTGGTGTCGGCAGTGTGCCTGACATCCGCATCGGCGCAGACACGGTCTGTGCTTATCCGCGACAGTTTCCCCATTGGAAACAGCGAAGGCATCCTGTGCCAAGTGCAGGATCGCAGTGTGGCAAACCCTGCAAAGCAGAGCATTTTCGACCGCCGCTGGGCCGTGATTTGCCGCGACAATCCGCAACCGATTGCCGAAGTTTATGCGTTTCAGAATTTTGACGCCGCGGCCAAAGACGCAGTGCGCGCGGCGCGACGTTTTCCTGTCACCTGTGGAGCATCGGGCGCGAATTCCTCTGCTGGCCCGTTTCCCGGTTCGCAAAAGGAAGATTGCAAGATCGCGGACAGCGAACTTAGCTGGACCCAAATTACCGCGAAGTCAGCTGATCTGACGTATTACGCCGAAGGCTTTGCCGCCTATGACGATGCCACCGTGCTTGCTTTGCAGTCAGTGGTGAACAACGCCATCGCAAGCGGTTCGATTGACGTTGCGTCCACATCGGTATCTGACCCGCTTTCTTTTGCGCGGGTGCAGGCTGAAACTTTGAAGCCCGAGCAGGCATTGGCCGAGGGATATCGCCGCAATCTGGCGGGCGAATATGCCGAAGCCGCCGCCTATTTCGAAACTTTGCAGCAACGGCTCGAGGGGGATGCGGATTCCGAGATCAATCCGGGCGAATTTTACGTCAATCGCGCTTTGCAAAAAAGCAATCTGGGTGAATTTAGTGTCGCAAATAGCCTGTTTGGACAGGCACAAAAATTTGGTGGAGATGATCCGATAACCGCGCGTCTTCTGCGCAATTTTGAAGCCATTCATTTGCTCAACCAGGGTTTTGATGACGCCGCGATTGAGCGCATTGATCGGGAACTGCAAGGCGGCGCATTGGGCGCGGCGAGTGTTAATGGGGCGCTTGCGATCACAAGGCCGATCTCGCAGCGTTTGAACCAAGAGCAAGAAAGCGGGTTTCTGTTCGGGGTTGTCGATGAGCTGAGCCTGACAGTCGAAGAGCGCGCGCAGATTATTGACGCGCAGGCTCTGCAAATTCGAGGGACCGCGAAACGTATTAATGGCGACCTGACAGGCGCGCGTTCTGACCTGATCAGTGCGTATGAACAGGCCATCGCCGTTCGCGATGGCCGCGTGACATCTATTACTAGGTTGCGCTCACAAGTGCTTGCAGATCTTTCTCTTATTGCCGAGCGCGGCGGTCAGAATGGCGATGCAGAGGCGTATTTGCGCAATGGTCTGATGCTGGTTCAGGCGGAGTATCCAGAGCGCCGCGCAGTCAGCTCATTGGAATCGCGGCTTGCATCCTTCTTGCTGCGCCAAGGGCGTGATGAGGAAGCAATGGCCCTGTACGGCAAGGTCATCGAACGGGCGGTGGGCCAGCGCAACGCCATCACCGGGTTTGCCAACCAGCTTAACCCTTATTTTGCCAAATTGGCGCCGAATGTCCAAAGCGATCCAGCGGCGGCAGATGCATTCTTTAGAGCGACTCAAGTGCTGGTGCGGCCTGGCGTTGCGGAAACACAGGCGGTGCTCTCTCGCAGGTTAAGTGCCAATTCTGACGACGCATCGCGCCTATTCAGGCAGTCGATTGATTTGGGGCGCGACATCGAACGCTCTCGCATTCGGTTTGAGGCGCTGAGCAATGGTCCGCAGAACACCGCAACGCGGCAGCAAATGGCGGAGCTATCTGAGCAGATCGCCGTGCTTGAACGCTCGCAGATCAGCACGCAGGTTCAGCTCAACGCGTACCCGCAATACCGCGTGGTCGCGCCATCATCTCTAGAGCTCAGCGAGTTTCGCGCGGTGATGCGTCCGGGCGAAGTGTATGCACGCGTCGCGATCGTGAGCGATGATGTCTTCATGTTCTATGCAGACCAAAACACCGCAATGGCGTACCAGGTGGATATGAGTGCCGATGATCTGGATGAGCAGGTCGATATCATTCGTGAAACGATCTCTGTTTTCGATGGTGCTCAATATGTGACCTACCCGTTCGATATCGCTGCGGCGCGCGGGCTTTATCAAAAATTGTTCGAACCAGTCGCGGACAAGATTGCGCAGGCTGATCACGTCATTTTCGAACCCGATGGCGCGATGCTGCGTTTGCCCGTTGATCTGCTGGTTGCGGATGATGCGTCAGTCGCGCTGTATCAAGCACGGATCGCAGAGCCGAGCGGCGACGAATATGACTTTACCGGCGTCAATTGGCTGGGCCGTGGCCGCATCGTCAGCACGGCGGTTTCTGCCGAGGGCTTTGTCCAATCGCGCAGGGTAGAGCGGTCCGCCGCCGATCAGCAATATCTGGGCTTCGGCGAAAATGCGCCGATTGGGGACGGCTATCCTGCGTCTTTCATCAGAACCTCAGCGGACACCGCCACAGATTGTTATTGGCCTGTGAGCCAATGGAACAATCCCATTGATGCCGCAGAATTGTCGACCGCTGCAAACTTTATTGGACTGGGTCAATCGGAAGTGATCACCGGTGCTGGCTTTAGTGACGATCAAATCAAGGCGAAGGGCGATTTGAACAATTTTCGCGTGCTGCATTTCGCAACACACGGACTGGTGACCCCGCCAAACCCGAATTGCCAATCCAATCCCGCACTGGTGACCTCGTTTGGAGGTAGCGGTTCAGACGGTTTGCTGAGTTTTGAAGAGATATTCGAACTCAAGCTCGATGCTGATCTGGTGATTTTGTCCGCTTGCGACACTGCTGGCTCGGCTAGCGTAGAAGCGACCCGCGCCGCTGGTATTTCAAGCGGTGGCGGAACAGAGTTGGAAGGTCTTGTGCGGGCCTTTGTCGGTGCAGGCGCGCGTGCGGTTATGGCCAGCCACTGGCCCGCTCCCGATAATTTCAACGCGACCGAGCGATTAATGTCCGAAATGTTCAGACGTGGCCGCACGGAGACGATCGGTTCGGCGCTGGAGCATTCGCGTAAGCTACTGATGGACGATGTCGAAACCTCGCACCCTTTCTACTGGGCAGGATTTGCCGTGATCGGCGATGCGGCGCGGCCGCTTTTGAGTGACAGCAGCCCATCCGCCAGCAGCACGAGTGTGGCGTATGCGCGCACTCGGCGCAGCAACGGATCGGCGGCAGAATAATGGAGCGCACTATCTCAAAATCGAATGCAATTTCGCCATTGAAGCGGGTGTTATTCGTCACCGGCGCTGCAGGTCTGTTGATACCCAGCGCAGCCCAGGCACAAACAGCAGGCGCTCCGACGCGTGAGGAATTGCAACGGCCCGAGATCGAAGCGGAATTGCGCGGCGATGCCAATCCCATCTCAGTCGCGGGAGAAATAGAGCGCGCGCCGTGCCCGCTTTCTTCGCCGGAATTCGCCGACCTCACCTTCACTTTTACTGCGGCCGCATTTTCCGGGCTGGGCGATGTTGATCCCGCATTGCTGAATTCCAGTTGGTCCGGTCTTGTCGGTCAGGAAATTCCAGTTGCATCGATATGCGATATTCGTGACCGCGCGGCGACATTGCTGCGCGCGCAGGGTTATCTCGCAGCGGTTCAGGTGCCGGTTCAGACAATCGGCGAAGGCACCGTCCAATTTGACGTGCTGCTCGCTCGTATCCGGCAAGTGCAGGTTCGAGGTGATCCTGGCCGCAATTCGGCAGCGTTGCAGCGGGTGTTGGCGGAGCTTGAGGGTCAAAGCGTTTTCAACGTCAATGAAGCAGAACGGTATCTGCTGCTTGCTCGCGATATTCCCGGTCTTGATGTGCGCCTGACCTTGCAGCCATTGTCGGCAGCGCAGGGCGGGCAGCCGGGCGATGTGGTCGGCGTGTTCGATGTGGCGAACCAGCCGTTGATCATCGACACCAATATTCAGAATTACGGTTCGACTGACATCGGCCGCTTTGGCGGTCTGGCGCGGGTTCGGTTCAATGGTCTCACCGGGCTCGGCGATGAAACAATGGTCAGCTTTTATTCCTCGCAGGATTTTGATGAGCAATTGGTCGCTTCGGCGCATCACGAATTTCGTGTGGGGTCAGAAGGGCTGACACTGGGCCTCGCAGGTACGATTGCATTCACGGAACCTGACATCCCCGGACCTAACGTGTTCAGTTCGCAAACCTTTATTGCATCCGCTTATGCACGCTATCCCTTGATCCGGGCTCAGGCACAGAACCTGATGCTGTCGGCAGGCGGGGATTTCATCGATCAAGATGTTGAGTTCACTGACCTGGATTTCTCTTCTGACAATTTGCGTGTGGCGTTTGCCCGGCTCGATTATTGGGGCAGCGATAGCGACAGTATCGGGGGCCGGGGCGGATATTCTGCGTTTGAGCCTAAGGTCGCCTATCACGCATCGGTAGAGGTCCGGCAGGGGATTGACGCATTTGGGGCTAGCTCTTCTTGCGGGATAGGCTTTGTGAATTGTCTGACCCCCGGATTTATCCCGCCTAGCCGGCTTGATGCCGATCCGAGCGGCTTTTTGGTGCGCGGCGAAACAGGGGTCACCTACCGACCGACGCCTCTGTTTGGAATGACCGCGCGGACGCGGTTCCAATATTCGCCAGATGCGCTGCTGGGATATGAGCAGTTTTCAGGCGGCAACTTCACCGTCGGACGCGGATACGATCCGGGCGCGATCATCGGAGATACCGGCCTCGGCGCTCAGTTTGAGATGTTTTATGGATCACTCGTTCCCGAAACGGTTGACGCTGTTGCGGTGCAACCATTTGTCTTTTTCGACCTCGCGAAAGTGTCCGTAAACAATGTGCGCGGCGATTCAGATCGTCTGGTTTCAACTGGCGGCGGGGTTCGGGCGACCATTGGGCGACAGGCGGTGCTCGATTTTACTGTCGCCGTGCCACTTGAACAAACAGACTTTGCCACAAGCAGGGGCAGCGTGCGCGCTCTGATTTCGCTGACCGTGCAATTGGAGCCGTGGTTCAACTGAACCGGCGGGGAAGAACTATGATGAACACAGCTCAAAATATCAAAGCAACTTCGCGCCATGCCGTTAATCGGTCTGGTCTCAGGGCGATCCGATGTTCAACCACGCGGCACCTTTGGATGGGCAGCTCGTCCGCAATTGCGGCGGCGGTTGCGCTGACATCGGCGGCTAGCCCAGCCCATGCCCAGCTGTCGCCTGGAATGTCTGCATCCAACCTACCGGTCATCACGCATAATCGCATTGATGCGCGCATCGAAAGGCCAACGGGGCTGCCAACCGACCGGCAAATCCCGCGCAGCATTCCAGAGCTGCGCGCACTGCCGATAGTGAACGGCAATTCTGTCGCCGCGCCTGTGCAAACTCATATTGCAACCGGCCCCGTACCGACTGTTCCCACGATCCAAATTGACCAAAATGTGAACGTAGCGGCTCAGTCTTTGCAGGCGAATTTGGTCGGGCCATCGCCAGAAGCCCTCGTCGAGCAACAGGGTATCAATGTCCGCGCATCGGCGCAGTTTGATGATACGCAGATTGGCTTCACTCCAGGCACCGGCGTAGATATCGTCGATGTGCTTGCCAGTTCGGCGATCATTGATTGGACAACATTGGATCCCGGCGCTTTTGGCACCGAAGTCACGTTTTTGGGTGAGGGCGGCAGCCTTCAATTCACTTCCTCGACACAGAGCAATTACACGGTGCTCAACCGGGTGCTTACCCCCGGTTTTGACAGCGCCATTCGCATCGACGGCGACATCTCGTCCAGCGTGCTAGGCGGCGGGATCGGTGGGAACATCTGGTTCTACAGCGCGGGCGGCATTGTCGTCGGTGATACCGGCAGCTTCAACATCGGCAGTTTGCTGCTCAGCACCAGTGAAATTGACCCGGCTAGCGTGGGCACGGGTGCATTTGACGTTAGCTTTATCGGAACGCCAGATAGTGCCTCTGCAATCCGCTTGGATGGCGGCGCCACTATCAATGCGAACAACCAAGGTTCCTACGTGGCGATGGTTGCGCCTCGAATTGAGCAAAATGGCACAGTCTTCGTTAACGGCTCAGTCGCCTATGTCGCCGCTGAAGAAGCGACGATGACGATCCGGAACGGGCTCTTCGACATCTCCGTTGCGGTCGGGACCGAAGATGGAAATGGGATCGTTCACGGCTCGACCGGTTCCACAGGTGGCGCGAGTTCGACCGGCGTCACTGATGAACAGGCGATCTATTTCGTTGCCGTTCCCAAAAATGACGCGATCACCATGCTGGTTGGCGGGTCTATTGGATTCAATCCGGCCTCGTCCGCTTCGATTGAAAATGGGCAGATCATCCTGACGACGGGCAACCGGGTTGAACGCGTGGAGCGGGACGAATTCATCAGCGGTGCGTTTGTCGAAGTGTCATCCAACGTCCTCGACACAACAGTTGATGGCGGCCTGGCGGGCAGCATCATCCTCGAGAATATCGAAATCAACAGCTCTACCCAGGTCTTTGCTGAGGACACGGTGACGCTGCGCGCTGCCGGAACCGCAGATGATCCAAGCATTACAAACGTCGGTGGGGGCGGTGATATCATCGACCTTACTTTGATTGGCGGCAACGCAGTCAATGTAAATGTGTCGGCAGCGGGCTCGATTGATGTCAGCGGATCGCTGAACCTTATAGCCGGTGATGGCGTAGGCAATGGTGGGACGATTAGCGTCAGTGTTGATCAAAGGGGCCAGAACACTGGTCCTTTTCCAGGCGGTACTCTGGAGACCGGGCAGAACCTCACAATCAACACGTCTGGCCGGGGTCTGGATGATGTTCCTGCGTTCCCGAACAATGGCGGGACGGGTATTGGCGGTGATGGTGTAGGTGGTGCTGCCAGCCTTAGCATTTCCAGTGGCGGCGACCTTACGGTTGGCGGGAATCTTGTCATCGACAGTTCTGCCAATGGCGGAGCAGGGACAGATGCCAGCGGGTCGGCAACAGCCGGATCGATTACGCTTGGTTTGTCCGAAGGTTCTGCGTCTGTCGGAGGCAGCATCATCCTTGATGCCTCTGCAAACCGGGCAGGGACTCTGCTTGGCTCGGCATCCGGCGCTTTGGTCGGCAGCGATTCTGTCGCAGGTGATATAACGATCAATTTGGCGGTCGGTTCACTAAATGCGGGCGGTTTGTCGGCTGATGTTAGCGCAGCAGCGTCCTCTGGCAGCGATTCCACAATCGCGCAGTCCAATGATGCGACGGCGGGTGACTTCGCGATGAATGTCACAGGCGGATCGCATTTCATCTCATCAATTTTCGTCGATGCCTCTTCCATTGCGGGCGAGTCCCGTGACGGTATCGCAGATTCACTTTCGTTCGCTGGTGCCGCGACAAGGGGGACGACATCGTTCACACTTAGCAACGCAGGCACCACACTTGGTGTGGGCGGAGATTTGTCAATTTTCGCTCAGTCTCAAGGCGATACGAGCGGTTCGTTGGGTGATACGTTCAGTTTTTCCTCGATCGGCACAAATTCGTTAAACGGTGGAGGTCTCGGTATTGGAGGAGATCTCAGAATTGATGCCACAACGGAAGTCGGCGTCCGCGGAGTTTTGAATGAAGGCGCTATCGTTCGCATCAGCGCAGACAATGGCTCGATCCTGGCTGGCGGCCTCGACATCAATGTTAGCGCATTCCGCACCAGCTTCTCCTCTAACTTCGGATTGCAAGGAACCGATTTTCAGGGCGGCAGTGTCGACTTGTTAGCGACTTCAGGCGGTGAGCTTTTATTTGGCGGGTTCAGCCGTATTTTCGCGGATGGAACTGGCGGCGCTGCCGTAGACGACGCCGGAGCAGGGCTAGGCCTTGGCGGCACTATCTCGATTCTGGCGGATGATGGCAGCATCAGTTTCATCGATGATTTCGGCACGCGTCTGGATATGGGCGCCAATGGGTTCGCGATTGGTGGCTTGAATAGCGAAGGGGTCGCAGGTCGAGGGATAGGCGGCACCATCGATTTCACCGTACAAGGTGACTCCGGTTCACTAACATTCGACGTGCTCAGTTCAGGCACGAACGGATCGTTTGAATTCGACGGCGAAGTTGCCAACACGAACTTTATTGGAGACGGGATTGACGGTATCGGAGGCGTCACCCGGTTCAACCTCCTTGGCGGTCAATTGACTGGGAGGGACATCTTCATCTCTTCAATTGGCGAAGGGGGACCCGCTGGTCGGTTTTCGGATGGTACGGTTGCTGCAAATGGCCTGGGGGTGACAGGTGACGGCGGTACAGGAACCGGCGGCGAAGTGACTTTTAACATTGATGGCGGCGATGCGACGCTCCAAAATCTGACGATTTCAGCGAGCGGCGTCGGCGGCGATGGCACGTTCGCCAGGATCGGCGAAGATGGCAATGGAAACAATGCAGGTTCCGGCGGCGATGCCGTAGGCGGAACGGCGACGTTCAACGCACTTTCTGGCTTTCTAAATGTAACCGGGACGCTCGCTGTTGAGGCCACCGGGAATCTCACTATCGACGGCGATGGATTCTTTGATGTTTTCGGCGGTCAAGGCGGTTTTGGCGCTGGCTCTCAGGCGGGAAATGGCGGAAACGCTACTGGGGGTAACGCGGTATTCAACCTGATTGGAACCGCCATCATTCTCACAGATGAGTTGATTGTATCGACGCAGGGTTTTGGCGGCGACGGCGGCGACACGCGCGGGGCCAATGGCTTTCGCGAGCAAGATGCTGGCAACGGGGGCAACGCAATTGGCGGCACCGCGGTTTTCAATGACGTCTCTGGCTTCCTCAGCTTTAACACTCTGACCGTCAATGCCAGCGGCATCGGCGGCGAGGGCGGCAGCACTTCTTCTGTAAGTTCACTGCTCACACCCGTCAGCAATGGTGGCTTAGGCGGCAATGGTTCCGGCGGTACAGCGCTGATTTCGCTTAACCAAGACGATAGCGATTCCAAAAGTTATAGCGTGATAGCGACCGGAAACGGCGGCGTTGGTGGTAGCGGCGGAATAGGCGCATCTGGCGGTGTGGGCATTGGCGGGATCGCGGAACTTTCGATCAATGATGTTTCGGTGGCTTTTGGCCAAGTGACCATAGATGCGAGCGCAAGTGGCGGTGACGGCGGATTTTCAGGCGGCAATGATTTTCTGGCCGACGGAGCGATTGGCGGTGACAGCGAGGGCGGCGAAGCGCGGCTGGTCGTTGCAGGACAGAATGCGACATTCCAAGCCGATTCCTTGATCACGCTTCGCGCCGGTGCAATCGGCGGAATAGGCGGGAATGCACCGAATAACAGTACCGACAACACAGACGCGGGCAATGGCGGCGCGGGAGGTTTTGCAACGGGCGGTTCGGCGACGATCATCGTAAGCGACAATGCAGATCTTAGCATTAATGCGGATCAATTTGTGTTTAACGCAGATGCAATCGGGGGCGCTGGCGGCGATGGCGGCGATAACCTTGGCGACACCGATGTGCCGCAAGTCCCTAACAATCCCTTTCCTGGTGTTCCGTCCAACGCCAGTTTCAACGGATCAATTCTTCCCGGATCGGCTCGCAACATTCCCGATGGAGTGATTTCTGGCGGGAATGGCGGAACGGGCGGAAACGGAAATGGTGGGACGGTCGGAATTATCGCCACATCTGGCGCCAATGTTTTTGTTTCCAGCGGGTCAGGCCCACTTACCTTATCGGCTGCCGGACTTGGCGGTTTGGGTGGTAACGGCGGCGATTTCTCTTCGTCCAACACGGCGGCAGGTGAAGGTGGCACCGGTGGTTCGGGTACGGGCGGCTCGCCAATTATCAGCGCAACCGACGCGAATATCACAATTGACGATCTTACGCTGATTGCGACGGGATTCGGCGCATTGGGCGGTGCACAAGGCGGCTTGCTCGATGGTGGCGGTGGCGGCCAATTGGGCGACGGTTTCGGCGGTATTGGATTTGGCGGATCACCAATTATCGAACTGGGCGAAGGTCCCGGCGGCTCTATTTCTTTGGGCAATGTTGATATTGTGGCAACCGGTCAGGGCGGCTCGGACTTCCTTGCCGGCGGGGGTCAGGTAACGATCCGTAATCTCTCGGACGATCCAGATTCGCGGATCACCGCGAATTTCATGGTAATCGATGCGACGGGTGGTCCGATTGACACGGCGGGCTTGATTTCGCTGGCCGCCACTAATGGCAGAATTACGGTTTTTAACGACTTGATTGCCGATGTGACCGGTGACGCTGTCCTAAGCTTCGCCGGTGAAGGCCGGCTGGAGCTCGAGGTACTTGACATCGTTGCCTCACAAAATGTGATTATCAGTCAAATCAATCCAGCAGACGGCGTGAGCGCAGTTGAGGCGAGCAGCGGTGTGTTCATAGACGCTGGCTTAGGTTTTATCGCTGAAAATCAGGGTAATATCAACGCAAACGGTCCTGTGATCATCACCGCAGGATCCATAAGTTATGACAACATCACATCGGCTGGCAGAGTAATTCTGACAGCTACGAACGGTTCTATCACAGGCACATCAACCGGTACGATTTCCGCCGAGGGTGTGAACGATGTGCTTGATTTGACGGCTACCGAGGATGTCACTTTTGGTACCCTCTTCTCCGTCACCGGCAATATTGGTGTTGACGCAGGTGGGGACGTTATCGGCGTTCTATTGGACTCCGAGCAATTCGTGAACATCGACGCGCCCGGAACCGTTTCAGTGGACGCGATCACCGCTGTGAGGGGAGGGTTTACCCTTGTTACGGTCAATGGCGGCGCAATTGATATCGGCACACTCGACGCTAATTCCATCCTCAGTCTAACAAGCGATATTGGCGATCTGTCGGTGGGTACTTTGACTAACACGGGGACCGCCGGTCTGGATTCTGCAGGCAGTATTGTGCTGGGCACTTCGACCACTGGCACGACTGACCTTACCGCCGCTAACGATATCTCGATCGGTTCTCTCACCACTATTGGCAATGTGGCAGACATCAATATTTTCGCAGACGGCGAAGTGAACTTTGGCTCAATCGATGGGGATCGATTGCTTAGGATCGAGGCGAATGAAATCCTAGGTGGCGACGTGCTTGTCGATGCTTCGATGACACTGATCGCATCGTTGATCGATTTGGGTGACATTACGGTTCAAGAAAATGGGTTCGTCAGCCTGACCACCACTTCAGGTGGTATTTCGACCGGTGCGATCGCTAACCCTCTCGGCACAATCTCGATCGATTCCGCAGCAGACGCCTTTATTGGCTCTGCGACGACCAATGCGATTATCGGCATCTCCACGGCGGGTGATCTCACCATCGGCGATGCTCTGGCTGGCTCTAGAATGAGTTTGATGGTCGGCGGCAACCTCATTTCGGGCAATCTGTTTGCCGGTACCACCAGCCCCGGCCTTGGCGTGACTGTCGGAGGGGACGCGAATATTGCGAGCGCGGGCACAAATGGCTTGCTCGATATCGATGTCACAGGCGCATTGACCGGCGGCGACTTTATCGGTGCGAGCCTGACGACGATTAACGCGGGATCAGTGGATGTAGGGTCTGTTCAATCGCTCAATCAATCTGTCAGTGTTACGGCAGTAGGCGCGGCCAATGTGGGCGATGTGTTTTCGAGCGTTAATACAACAATTAGCGGTGCATCGGTGAACATCGACAACGGCGATGTGGGCCTATTCCTCAACGTCTCGTCGGGCTCAGGCGACATCACCGGGCTTGGTTCAATCGTGGTGGGCAGATCGGCCACTTTTAACTCGGCCGCGGACATTGCAATCGGCACTTTGGAAGCGGAGAACATTTCGCTGACAGCGGCGGGCGATCTGCGCTTTAACGGGCTGATTTCGCCCAACGCAATCACGCTGTCGGCGATTGCTGGTACAATCGGTGCAACGACGCCTGGCGAAGGTAACATCGAAAGCGGCGGAGACGTGGACCTTGTCGCTGAAGAAATTGACCTAGGCGATATTTCCAGCGCGGGTTCGATCACTGCAGGTGCCAGCGTAGGCGATGCGAGTTTCGGCGCGCTGACCGCTGGAACATTCATCGACATCACAGCGGTGGGCAGCCCTATTGTGGAGAGCGTCACGAGCGCCGGCAATGTGACGCTGACGGGCTCTTCAATTGCATTGGATGGCGGCGATGTTGGCGGCAATCTGGTGCTGGATGCACAGGCCGGCGATATAACGCTCACCTTCGATGCGGCGCAGCAATTGCTGGTCGCAGGTGGCGCTACATTCAATGCAACCGGCGATATGATCGTCACCCATACCAACAATGCAGCTGGCGCGCTTTCGATTGATATTGGCCAAGGCACCGGCGTGAACGTTGGCGGTGCATTCGACGCCGGAGCCGGCTCAATCTTTGACGCAGGAACCGAACTGTTTCTGACAGCAGGCGGCAATATCACCGCAAATGATCTGCGCGCTGAGGCGGGTATTGATCTTTCGGCAGGCGGGAATGTGCTGCTGAACAATGCGACCGCGACCGGCCCGCAAGGGGGCAGCAACCTGCGGGGCATCGTAATCCGCGCCGGTTTGTTCAACCTTGGGTCTGGTACGACGGTGTTCGATAATATCGCGACCGCCACGATCACAGGCGATGTCACGTCTTATGCCGACATTACCATCACAGCAGGCGGTAACGCGGTCTTTGCTGGCGGTTCGACCACGGCGGCTGACAATGCGCTGACGGTGAACACAGGCGATGATATCATCGTGGAGGCAGGCGCTCTGCTTTCCAGCGCGAACAACCCGACCGATGCGATTGATCCGCTGGATCCGTTTATGTCTGGGCCGAACCTTACTTTGAACGCAGGCGGGGAAACAAACCTCCTGTCGCTTCCGTCAACCCCAATTGCCTCTCTGGTGATGGACGGCACGCTCGACGCGAATGGCGCAGCGATCATCCTTGAAGGAAACGCGATTGAGGGGCTGGATAGCACTCTTATCGCAGGCGCCATCCGTGTCGATGTGCGCGATGCTCCTGACAATGTGAACAATTTGAGCGATGACAATGGCCTGCTAAGCGACCCTTGTCTCCAAGGTTTCGCATGCCTGGGTAATATGGATGCAGCTGGGCGGATCGAAATCGGTCAGAACAGCAACAACGACATCATCGCGCTCTTCATTGAACAGGCAACTGTCAGCGCGACCGATATTCTCATTACCACCCGAAACGATATCGTGATGGGCACCAATGGCATCAACACCACGCTGAACGCCACTGGCACCTTCAGCGCGACCAGCAACACTGGTGATGTGAATCTGCGCGATGCGACGATCGGAGCGGATCAGATATTGATCAGCGCAGCGGGCAGCGTGCTGGGTACGGGCGAATTGTCGAGCGTCAATGACATCGGCATTGATGTCGGCGATTCCATCATCGTCGGCGGCATTATCACTGGCGGCGAATTGACGAATGTCGACTTGGTTGGCGGCGCAATTGAAGGAAGTTATTCCGTCAACGGCGATTTCATTGCAGGCTTTTTCTCACAAGGTTCAACCAGCATCGATCTTTCTGCCGGAGGAACCATTGATATCTTCGGCGCGGATTCGCCTGATAGCATTTTCTTGGACGCAAATGATGGCGCCTTTTTAGGACAAGCCAGCGTGCCGGGCGATATCAATATCAGCGGATCCAGCGTCGGTTTCGATGATCTGAGCGCGGGTGGTTCGATCTTCCTCGATGCGTTTGCCGGTTCGGTTGACGCAGCACCAACCTCGCTACTCTCTGCCGGTCTGGACATCGACGTTTCTGCTGCAGACACGATCAATATTGGCGATGTCGGTGCAATAGGTACGGTTACGATTGATGGCATCGCCATCGCTGTTGGTGCAGTGACAGCCAATCTGATCAATCTGACCAGCGGGTCTGACATTCTGTTCGACCTGCTATCATCCACCAATGCTATAACTCTGGCGGCGGCCAATGGCCGGGTTGCGGTAAACGCTGTGTCTGGTGACATCATCAGCGACGGCGATGTCACAATCGATGCAGAGGAAATCGCGATAGGCGACGTCACTTCTTTTGGTTCAGTGACGGCCAACGCGACCGCTGGCGATGCGACATTTGGCATCGTTGACGCGGCGGCGGATATCACCATCGCCGCTTCGGGATCGCCCAGTGTTCTCAACGCCATCAGCGGCGGCGATACCACAATTACCGGTTCCTCCGTCACATTCAACAACGGCGCAATCGGCGGCGATTTGACGCTGAACGCAACCGCAGGCGATATTGACGGAAATGGCTCAGTCAGCGTCGATGGAGGGATTGAATTCACCGCGACAGGCAATGTCGGCTTTGGCGCGTTGAATGCCGCAGGAGGTAGCTTTGTAGTCAATGCGGGCGGCGATGTCGCTTTTGTGAGCGCCACCAGCTCTGGTAATATCGACATTACCGCAGGCGGAGCAGTTGACGGCGGTGATCTGACCGCTGCCAACGCCCTATCGGTCGATGCCGATAGCATTGCGGTTGGCGATGTTGTGGCGAGCCAAATCGACCTCACCAGCGCGAACGATATTCTGTTCAACTTGATCCAGTCGCCCAACACGATCTCGCTGACAGCGAATGCTGGACGGATTGGGGCAAACACCGGGGCTGGCGACATCATCAGCGATGATGATGTGATGCTGTTGGCTCAGGTGATTGAGGTGGGCGATATCGACGCAGGCGGCGATGTCGATGCGACGGCAACCGCCGGTGCACTCACGGCTGAAACGATTGTATCGGGCGGCTCCATCTCGCTAGTGGCAGCAAGCGGCACGGTCAGCGCCGAAACGATCACTTCTGGATCGGATGTGACACTCAGCGGCGTCGCGCTTGTCTTGGATGAAGTGACAGCCGCAGGTTCAATCACCGGTACAGGCGATACGGCTGTATTCAGAACAATCGATGCGGGAACAAACGTTACTCTAACTGCTACCAACGGTTCGCTCTCCGGCGATTCTGTCAGCGCGGGCGGCTTCGCTAATCTAGAGGCCGGAGCTGGCGGAATTGATTTAGCCAGCTTGACTGCGGGCGAGGCAGATTTGGTCGCGTCGGGCGGATCAATCACCATTGCAAATGCTGCGATTGATGGCCTGCTATCTGCTTCGGGATCTTCCATCGACATTGCATCGACGTCTGATCTCACAGTCGATGTGACAGCGGATGATGGCGATATATCTGTTCGCACAGACGGCAATCTTGACGCTCAATCGGCTTCTGCTGTCGGTGTGGTGAACCTCACGAGCATCGGTGGCAGTTTGGCAGTGGCCTCAGCTTCAGGGCAAGACATCAATCTGAGTTCTGCCAACGGTCTGAGCATTACAGATGATGTCGATGCGCAAGCTGGTCTGTCGATTGACGCTGGTGGAACATTCTCGCTGAGCGGCACTGCGACCGCACAGGTCATTTCGGTAACTTCTGCTGATGTCGATATCAGTTCTGATGGCGTTCTTGGCGATGCGACGCGGACGGATAGTATTAGCTTTACCTCGCCCGGTGAAATCTATCTGGGCGGCAACGGTGGCAACAGCTCCACTTATGAAATCGACAATGCCGAATTTTCCCGCATTTTCTCTGGCGGAGACGTTGAAGTCTTCTCGCTCGGCCAGAGCGGTGGCGGGTCGGGAGGCGGTAGCGGTGGTCCTGTAATTATCTCTCCAAATGGTTCTATCACGGTCGACACGCTTGATGTCATCGCTGGCAATGGTTCAACGGCCACCGGTCAGAATATGGGGCAGACTGGCACTCTCCTCCTGCAATCGCTGGGCGATATCATCGTGATTGGTGACGTCACGATTACTGGCGCAACATCCGATACAACATTCCTTGCCGATGCGGCCGACCTCGTTCGTCTTAACACAGCGACCGGGGGCATCTTTATCCTCGACGCCAATGGCGGGCTCGCTGGTGAAATCGGCATTCTCGCGACTGATTTTATCGCGGTCACTGACGAGGCCTTTGATGACATTCAGGGGATGAGCGTGGCTGATATTGATCTAAGGCTCGCTGATAGTGACGGGGTGAATCGTCCCGACGGTGTTCTTCGCGCGGACCGTTTGGATATTGCGACCACTGCGAGCCAGGTGTTTATCCAGAACACTGTTCCCGGCACCGAATTCGATGAACGCCGCGGTTTTGACGTTAACTCGCTGATTATCTCAAGTGGCGGCAGCACAGGCTCGCTCCAGCCGATTGTGATCAATGGTGTCATCGAAGGGATAACAGGCATTGATACAATCCCGCTGACCATCATTGATAGTGCCATTGATCCTTCATCGACCATCAATGGCTGCGTCATAGCTGACCCTGCATCCTGTGCGCAGGTTACGCCACCACCTCCGCCACCACCTCCGCCACCACCTCCGCCTCCGCCTCCGCCTCCGCCTCCGCCTCCGCCTCCGCCTCCGCCACCTCCGACCGGCGGGCCTGTAACTCCGACCCCGCCGAACGGTCCTGATGGGCCGAATCCCGGGACGATAGATATTGAAACACGCGATCTTATTGATGATGGATTGGATCCAGAAGAGCCGGTCCAGACTGCGACGCTGCAGAACACTTTGATCGAAATCCGGCCAGATACGGAGTTCCTCACCGATCCGCTGATTGATGATCCCGTCACCGGGGCAGGCAATGAAGATCTTTGGATCAGCGATGAAGAAAAAAGCGAAGACGAGAGCGATGACGAGAGCGATGACGAGGGAGGCGAAGACGGGGACGGTTCTGATGGAGAACCAGCGCAGTAACCGCTAAGCGCTTGACCGTGGGGGCGGCGAATGTGCATGGCTTCGCGCCATGACAGACACGCATTCCGCCCCGCTGCGCCTCTTCAACTCGCTGACGCGCGAGATCGAACCTTTCGTCCCGGTTCATCCGGGGGAGGCGCGGGTTTATACCTGCGGGCCGACGGTCTATAATTACCCGCATATCGGCAATATGCGCGCCTATGTGTTCGCCGATATCCTTGGGCGCACGCTGCAGCGCGCAGGGCCTCAAACTCACCCACATCATCAACATCACCGATGTCGGCCATCTCACCGATGATGCGGACGCGGGCGAGGATAAGATGGAGAAAATGGCTGCGGAAAAAGCCAAGTCCATTTGGGATATCGCGCAGCACTATACGCAGGCATATTGGGCCGATGTGAAGGCGCTCAATATTCGCGAACCCGCCAAGTGGTCAGTTGCGACGGACTACATTGAAGAAATGATCGAGTTCGCAAAGGGGATCGCGGAAAAGCACTGCTACGAATGCGAAACCGGCCTCTATTTCGACGTCACCACGGTTGAGGACTACGGACGCCTCGCGCGTGCAGTGACCGAGGACGGAGAGGGCCGCATCGACACGGTCGAAGGGAAACGCAACGCGGCGGATTTTGCGATCTGGCGCAAGACCCCGGCGGGCGAGACGCGCCAGATGGAATGGGATTCGCCGTGGGGCAAGGGCGCCCCTGGTTGGCATCTCGAATGTTCTGTCATGGGCGAAAAACTGCTTGGTTTCCCCTTCGACATCCACACTGGCGGCATCGACCACCGCGAAATCCACCACCCCAATGAAATCGCGCAAAACCAAGCCTTTTGCGGCTGCGGCGGATTGTCAGACGCCGCCAATTCCGGTGCGAAAATATGGATGCACAACAATTTCCTCGTCGAACGATCAGGCAAGATGTCGAAGTCGTCTGGCGAATTCCTCCGCCTGCAATTGCTGGTCGACAAAGGCTATCACCCGCTCGCGTATCGGATGATGTGCCTGCAAGCGCATTACCGCAGCGAGCTGGAATTTTCGTGGGATGGGCTGGGAGCGGCGCTGACCCGGCTAAAACGGATGGTGATGGCGGCCGAGCGGCTGGCGGATGCCCCATCCCAGCCGATTGCCGAACACCCTAAATTTGAACCTGCCTTGGCGAAATTTGAAGATGCTATCTGCGACGATCTCGGCACTCCGATTGCGCTCACCGCGCTCGAGGATGCTCTGGCGGTCAAGAAGGTTGATGCCGGGATCAAGCGTGCTGTGATCGAGCATATGGACAGCGTGCTGGGATTGGGCCTGTTCGACTTGGGCCGTGAAATTTTGCGCATCCGTCCGGTGGACGCGACCATGGACGAGGCTGAAATCGAAGACGCACTCGCCCGCCGCAAAGCTGCTCGGGCCGAAAAGGACTTCGCTACATCTGACGCAATCCGCGATGAGCTGACGGCGAAAGGGGTTGAGGTCATGGACGGCGATCCACTGGGATGGGATTGGAAATTATGACCACGCAAAAGACAGTTTTGGCAATCTCTGGCCTCATCCGCCCGCTGCTTGAGCCGCAGCTTTCTCCTGATCTCGATGTACGCTGGTTCCTGACCCACGAAGAAGCGATGGAAGCGGTCAAGGGCGCGGAGATCGGCTGGTTCGATATGAATGATCAGCAGGCAATGGCGGACACTTTGCGCGCGGCGACTGATTTGAAATGGCTCAATTCGATCTATGCGGGCCTCGATTTTCTACCGATGGATGTGCTGATCGAACGCGGGATCACCGTCACCAATGGCGCGGGGATCAATGCGATCACCATTGCCGAATATGTGGTGATGGGGATGCTCAATATCGCCAAGGGATACCGCGATGTGGTGCGCGCTCAGGAGCGCCGCGAATGGCTGCTCGATTCACCGGGCAAGCGCGAATTGGCCGGGTCAAAGGCGCTGCTGCTGGGATATGGCGCGATTGGCAAACTTATTAAACCGCGGCTCGAAGCCTTTGACGTCGATGTCACCGTGGTCCGGCGGACAACCACTGGCGGTAAGGGGGAGCGCGTTCTCACCCCGGATCAATGGCGCGGGCAATTGGGCGAATTCGACTGGGTTATCCTTGCTGTGCCAGCGACCCCAGAAACAGAAAACATGATCGGCGCTGATGAATTGGCGGCAATGAAATCTGACGCGGTGCTGATCAATATTGCGCGCGGCAGTGTAATTGACCAGCCGGCGCTGGTTTCGGCTTTGGAGGCGAAAAGTATCGGCGCAGCTTTCCTCGATGTAACCTCGCCCGAACCTTTGCCACAGGACCACCCGCTTTGGGCGCTCGACAACGCGCATATCACCATGCACCTGTCTGGTCGCGCGCAGGAAAAAATGTTCCTACGCAGCGCCGCGCGCTTCCACGAAAATCTGGCTAAATACCTTGCAGGAGAGCCAGTTGGGCCGATCTTCGATCCGCGCCTTGGCTATTGAAGCAAAGCAAATTTGGACCAAAGTTCCGAGGACCCTTGGATTCTGGCGGAATCCTGCAATACATGACGCATGAACTTGGCCATCATGGCCCGGTCACATACGACTTGCAGTGCGAAGGCATTTTGGGTGCAGCCTCTTTGAGGGACGCCTCTCGCGCGAAAAGCTGTTCTGGTGGGCGCCGCAATCGCCCGCGTGCAAAAAAGGGGGAATTTCTAAATGACCGATACCAAAAAAGCCTCAGACGTTTTTGTCGAATGCCTTGAAGCGGAAGGCTGCGAATACATCTTTGGCGTCCCGGGCGAGGAAAACCTCGATTTTCTTAACTCGCTGGGTCGGTCAAAACAGATCAAGCTGATCCTCACACGCCACGAACAAGGCGCTGGCTTCATGGCCGCGACTTATGGCCGCCACACCGGTAAAACCGGCGTGTGCCTTGCAACGCTCGGCCCTGGCGCGACCAACTTTGTAACCTCTGCCGCCTATGCTCAGCTGGGCGGGATGCCCGTCCTGATGATTACCGGTCAAAAACCGATCAAGAAATCGAAGCAGGGCCGTTTCCAGATCCTCGACGTCGTCTCGATGTTTGAACCGATCACGAAATACGCCGTGCAAATCGCAGCGGGCGACAATCTGCCTAGCCGCGTTCGCGAAGCGTATCGCCTTGCCGAAGAAGAAAAGCCCGGTGCGACACTGATCGAACTGCCCGAAGATATTGCCGAAGAGCCAACCTCGGACTTCAAACCACTGCCTAAGAGCGTCGCACGCCGTCCTTCGGCAGAAGCCAAAGCCGTTCGTCAGGCGGTCAAAGCAATCGAAGGGGCCAAAAACCCCGTTCTGGTGATAGGCGCTGGCGCGAACCGCAAACTGTGCGGCCGGATGCTCGAACAATTTGTTGAGAAGACGGGTATTCCGTTTCTCACCACTCAAATGGGCAAGGGCGTGATTGACGAACGTCACCCCAAATTCCTCGGGTGTGCAGCGTTGTCAGCGGGCGATTTCGTTCACCGCGCCGTCGAAGATGCTGATTGCATCATCAATGTCGGCCATGACGTGATCGAAAAACCGCCATTCTTCATGCATGACAATGGCGTCACCGTGATCCACGTCTCAACCAAAACCGCCGAGGTCGACCCGGTTTACTTCCCGCAAATCGAAGTGATCGGCGACATTGCCAATGGCATTTGGCAGATAAAGGAAGATATCACCCCGAACCGCAGCTGGGAATTCGATAAGGCACTTGCCTATCATCAGGCGGAACTGGACCACACCGGCGGGCTTGCAGGTGATACGCGCTTCCCAATCTTCCCACCGCATTTGGTGAAGCAGGTCCGCGATTGCATGCCGCATGACGGGATCATCTGTCTCGATAACGGCGTCTACAAAATCTGGTTTGCGCGCGGTTATACGGCGTATCTGCCCAACACCGTTTTGCTCGACAACGCGCTGGCCACGATGGGTGCCGGGCTTCCGTCTGCAATGATGAGCGCGATGCTCTATCCTGATCGCAAGGTGATGGCAGTTTGCGGCGATGGCGGGTTCATGATGAACAGCCAAGAGCTGGAGACAGCAGTGCGGCTTAAGCTCAATCTTACCGTGCTGATCCTGCGTGATGATGCTTACGGCATGATCCGTTGGAAGCAGGCGAACATGGGCTTTGAAGATTTCGGTCTGACTTACGGCAATCCAGACTTCGTCAAATATGTCGAAAGCTATGGCGGCCACGGTCACCGGGTTGAGAGCAGCGAGCATCTGACAGAGGTTCTGGCGTATTGCCGCGATACGCCAGGTGTCCACCTGATTGATTGCCCGGTCGATTACACGGAAAACGATCAGATCCTGAACATCGACATCAAGGAACTGAGTAAGAAGCTTTGAGATTGATTGGGAAAGGAGACATACTATGTCATTACTGAAAGACACCTACCCGCTCTATCTCAACAACAAGGCACATCAGCCGAACACAGATCTCGCCGTGACTGACAAGTTCACGGGCGAGGTCGCGTTTCGCGTTGCGCTGGCCGATGCCGAGACAATCGACAAGGCCATCGCGGGCAATGTCGCTGCGACTGAGCCGATGGCAAAGCTTGCCTCTTACGAGAAGCAAGATGTGCTGATGCACTGTGTCAAACGTTTTCAGGAGCGGTTTGATGAGCTAGCCTATTCGCTATGTGTTGAGGCGGGTAAGCCGATCAAGGATGCTGAGGGTGAAGTCACCCGCCTGATCGACACATTCCGTATCGCTGCCGAGGAATCGGTGCGCAATTACGGCGAGGTCATGCCGCTCGATATCTCTGAGCGCGCGAAGGGCTATCAATCGATGTGGAAGCGGTATCCCATCGGGCCGTGCAGCTTCATTTCGCCGTTTAACTTTCCGCTCAATCTGGCCGCGCACAAAATCGCACCTGCGATTGCGATGGGTTGCCCGTTTGTGATCAAGCCCGCGTCTAAAACACCGCTGGGCACTATCATCATGGGTGAGGTTCTGGCCGAGTGTGATGTGCTGCCAGAAGGCGCGTTCTCTGTGCTTCCAGCCAGCCGGGACGGCGCGGACTTGTTTACCACGGACGATCGGCTCAAACTGCTCAGCTTTACCGGTTCACCCGGCGTGGGTTGGGATTTGAAAGCCAAATGCGGCAAGAAGAAGGTCGTGCTTGAACTGGGCGGAAATGCAGCGGTTATCATCGATAACGATGCCGATCTGGATGACGCGCTTGAGCGGGTGATCTTTGGCGCATTCTATCAGTCAGGCCAGTCCTGCATCGGTGTGCAGCGCATCATGATCCACGAAGATGTCTATGACACCTTTAAAGACATGTTAATCGCGAAGACCAAAACGCTTGTCGCAGGTGACCCAAAGGACCGTAATACATTTATCGGTCCGATGATCTCGAACGGAGAAGCCAGCCGTCTTAAAGGCTGGATCGATGAAGCAGTCGAGGGCGGCGCCACTTTGCTGTGCGGCGGTGAGCTGACCAACGGCAATATGCTGGAGGCGACGTTGCTCGAAGGCGTTCACAAGGATGCCAAGGCGATCAATGAAGAAGCCTTTGGCCCGCTCGCGATCCTGCAGAAATTCAGCGATTTCGATGCCGCTCTGGATGAAGTAAATCGGTCCACCTTCGGCCTTCAGGCGGGTATTTTCACTCGCGATCTGTTCAAGATGTTCGACGCTTGGGATAAACTCGATGTTGGCGGCATCGTGATCAATGACGTGCCAAGTTACCGCGTTGATAACATGCCCTATGGCGGCGTGAAGGATTCAGGTTTGGGCCGTGAAGGCGTGAAGTTCGCAATGGAAGACATGAGCGAAATTCGCAATTTGGTTGTCCGGCGGACATAAAGCTATTGGCCTGAACGCGCCCCAAGAAACGGGCGCGTTCAGGCCGCTCATTCACACCTCTTCCAGCAACAATAGCACCGCTGTCACCACCATGCGCTCATCCGCGCCAAAGCGGTGATCAACCTCGCCAATCGTGGCATCGGCGACCAATTGGCCGGGGATGCGAAATTCGTGCTCTGGCAATTCGGCGATGAATTCTTCACCCGCCAGCACCGCTTCGGCTCCGTTGAAGTCGAGCAACACCTCATGCCGAGTGCCGCTAAAGGTGATCGAGTTCCACGCCTTTTCTTCATGCGTCAGCAAATCCGCGCGTTCACCAGCAAGGGTTAGCAGAGCCTCTCGCACCCGGTCTGACGTGGTGCGGCGCGGGCGATAACGGCGCGCGCGCTTTCGCTCTTTAAGTGTCGCTGGATCGGAGGAGTGTGCAGCTGCGCAGTCAGCAGATTTGGTTTCGAGGTCAAGCCGGGCTGATGAATGTCCGCGAAGATCAAGTGCGGTGTCATACAGCATGGGAATATTCTTTCGTTTCGGCATTACCAAAGGATTTGGGGGCGGCACACAGGGATGCTTCGTAATCCGCCATCCAGCGCCGGATGCGCGCCTCAGTTTGTGAACGAGGAATGCGCCCCATGCGCAGATCCAAAACAAAGCGCGGATCGCTAGCGGCTAACCTCCCGAATTTGGTGGCGGGCATATCATGGTTGCGCATGAACTGTTTCGACTTTGCGTATCAGCAACTCTGTTCTCCTGATGGCTTTGATAAGGGATGCAATTCGGGAGGTGCGACCCTTCGAATCACTCGGTGTTCCTTAAATGTTCCAGCTGATTTCCTGCGGGATTATCCCCGGGAGACACGTAATAAGCATAACTTGTGTCAACGACTCCCAGAATCGAGAGGGTGGTGATATGCGAATAGGATGGTGCTTTTCTTCCGATCACTCGGCCTTGCTTGGCGAAAAACCGTGACCGATCTCGTGGGTTCATGTTGGCGAGCATTCTTTGGTGGGACTATTACTATTCTTGCGAGTTTAGCTTCTTTCAAAATCCTTGAGTTGCTTAAGCGAGAAACACCAGAAGAAGCCTTGCTTCCCCTGCTGGCCGGACCATTGACTTTGACTGCTGTGGGGTTTGTTGGCTTACTTGTGAATTGGGCCTCGGTAATACCCTACAGAGAGTGGGTTGCTGCTGAATCTGCATCAAAGGAGGCTCAAGCGAAATTGCGCCCTATTCTAAAGGTTCTCAATTCTGGAGTGCTGAAGGTCAGAGATGTGCAATATGGCACAACCCAACGAAGCATGGGTGGAACCAAGGAGACAATTCTCCGAATTTCGCCGCCGTTTTATTGCGTCGATGTTGAAAACGCTTCAGAGGTTCCAGATGATGGATGCGCCGCATACATTGAAGGCTTCAAAGAGGTCGGTGAAAAACAAATTGATGAATGGCAAACAATGCCTATTCCTTGGCTTCCAGTTGCAGACGATAGAATTGAGAAGGTGGGCTTTTCACCAAGAGGTCGCCGCACATTATTCTTGTTTGGTATGTACAAAAACAGGGTTAGTTTCGTGAGCGATCTTTTACCTTCCAAGATTGTCCACTTAATCGAGGATCAAGGGGAATATGAGGGAGTGATTGTGCTGACGTCGAGCAAGGGCGGCGTAACCCGGATGCCGTTCAATCTCTGCTGCGATGCTCCTGACAATGAACCAATTTTAACAGTGTTTGCAGGACAATGACTGAAACTAAATTCGACCAACTCTTAGGCGCAATGGCTAACGGCGAATTGCCGACTAGCGCGCAAAAGAAGTCATCAACTCGGAAAGCGTCGTCTCAGGACGGTTCCGGCGATTGTGACGAAACTCAAACTCACCCAGATATTTCGAAAGATGCTTCTGACTGACGTGAATGTGAGTTCCGTTGATCGAACGCTTTAGCTGCGCCCAGAAGCCCTCAATCTCGTTGACGGTAGCGCCAGTTTCGCGGCTGATATATTCGCCTTTCGAGTGATTGACGGTCTTGTGCCAATAGCCGTTCCACATAGCGACTTCGCGGTAGCCGTGCAGTTCGTCAGTGTGGACTTCGGTGTGCGGCTTAACGTGCTCAAGAATGTGCGGAATTAGCGTTGCGGTTTTGCGATCCGCGATAACGCGTGTGGTGATGTTGCCGCCGCGCTCTTGCATGCCCATCACAACGGTTTTGCCTTTGCCGCCGAAACCGCCCTTGTCGTATCCGCTGATAAACGTCTCATCGACTTCTACGGTTTTGAACGGGCCGCCCATAGGCTCATCACCGTCAACGATAGCCATATACTTGCGGATTTCGTGGCACATGCGCCAAGCAGTTTTGTAGGTCACGCCGATCTGGCGCTCAACTTCCTTGGCAGCAACACCGTTCCGCTTCGAGCAGAACAGAAACATCACATAGAACCAGTCACGCAGGCTTGTGCGAGTCCGGTGGAACGGGGTGCCAGCGGTAGGGTAGATTTGATGGCCGCAATACTCGCAGCCATATGAGCGGCGCTTGGCGATCCGGTAGAACTGCGCATCTTTGCCGCACTTCTCACACTCGTGGCGCTCGCCAAAGCGGGTCAATTTCAAATGCTCCAAGCAGCTATCCTCAGTGGGGAAGCGGTCTTGGAATTGGCGGAGTGTGGGGGCTTTCGTTTTAATACATATTGTATAGCAGAATGCCCTACGTGTCGCAAGGGGATAATACCCACGATGAAGGCATCCTCTTTCCTGGCGCCCCGTTTGTACTGGCCGCGATAACGATGGCTTTGGCCGTCCTGGTGCTAGTCATTACACTGCGCAGTTACGGGCCGGATGCGGACAGATTTAGCCTAAGTTGAGTTTGAACCCAGTATGCGTCGGGCTAAATCCGAGCCTTTCATAGAAACGGTGAGCGGCATCGCGTTGCTTGTCGCTCGTGAGCTGGACCAAGCCGCAACCTCGATTTCTACATTCGCTGATCGCCCAATTCATCATTTCGGTACCCAAATTCTGGCCTCGAAAATCCGGATCGACGCGAACTGATTCGATTTGACCTCGCCAAGCGCCGCGACGCGAGACGCCGGGTATGAAACTGAGTTGGAAGCTGCCTACGGGTTGGCCGTCAAATTCAGCGACCAAAAGCCTGTGGTTTGGGTCTTGTGTGATAGCCAGCAAAGCTTCGCGCTGGTCGTCCGCATCAGTTTGTCTGACTGGATCGCGCCGAGAAGACACGTCATCACTGTCTATTAACCCAGTGATGAAAGGCAAGTCAGCTTCTACTGCGTCTCGTATCAGGACCGATGTCATACACTTTCTCTAATGTGATCTCCGATATCAGTCCATTGGTTGCAAACTCTAGGCAGTTTCGCCATTTCATTGGAATGACCGACAACCCAACACCCCCGTTGAAAGCCGCGATCATTCCGGTGACGCCGCTTCAGCAGAACTGCTCGCTGATTTGGTGCACCAAGACCATGAAGGCCGCGCTGACCGATCCCGGCGGCGATCTTGATAAGTTAAAGGCGGCTGTCGAAAAAGCAGGCGTGACGCTGGAAAAAATCCTCATCACCCACGGACATCTCGACCATTGCGGGCAGGCGGGGATGCTGGCGGAGGAACTGGGCATTCCCATCGAAGGGCCGCACAAAGATGACATCTTCTGGATTGAAAAGCTCGACAATGACGGCGCGCGTTACGGGATGGAGGCCAAAAGCTTCACTCCAGACCGCTGGCTAGAGCAGGGCGATACTGTGACGGTGGGCGAATTGACGCTCGATGTAATCCACTGCCCCGGCCACACGCCCGGCCACGTCATTTTTTTCCACGAACCCAGCCGATTTGCGATTGTCGGTGATGTGTTGTTCCAAGGCTCGATTGGTCGCACAGATTTCCCGCGCGGCAATCATCAGGACCTGATCGACGCGATCACGCAGCGCCTATGGCCGCTGGGCGAGGACGTGATGTTCATCCCCGGTCACGGCCCAACCAGCACCTTTGGCCAAGAACGCAAAACCAATGCGTTTGTGAGCGACTACGCGCTATCTTAAGGCGCGACCCGTCTGGGCCGCGCCATCCTCGCGCCCGCTCGCAGTTGCCCGGAGCGAAGCGGAGGAACCGCACTGAGGACCCCAAAAAGATGGAGCGCCCGAAGGGGGCGAGCGAAACGCAAAAACGTCCCCTACAGCACTCTACCTGCTATTAGCGCAGCGACCACAGCCAGACCCAGCAGCACCAGCATCGTCACCAGTGTTCCGATCATCCGGCCAATTTGGAGCGATCCGCCGTCCATGCCGTAAGCATGGGCGATCCGGCCGATGAAATACACACCCGCGACATAGGCGAGCCAAGGCGCACCTTTGCCGGATAATTCCACCACCAAAAGCAGAGCCAAGACAAAAGGCGTGTTCTCCACAAAATTCGCCTGCGCGCGCATGCGGCGTTCAAGGGGCTCGCTGCCGCCGTCGCCAATGCTGATTCCCGCTGCTTGGCGGACCGCGCCGATGCGGATTGATAGCCAAATGTTCAAAATCGCTGCGGCTGCGGCGGCGGCAAGTGTTACTGGTAATAGAGTCATAAAAGCGAGGCCCCTCTTGGTCTTTTGTCGCGCTGCGTTAGGCGCGGCGACCCGGCCTTGCAACTTGCGCAGGCAATGGGCCGCTTGCGTTGCGCGGAATTTGCGTTATATCGCGCGCCTTCCGCCAAGACCGGCATGGACGTCTCCACACTCGGCAATAGCTTGTGTGCACAGCGCCCTTGTCCTAAAGGCGACCATCGAACGTTCGGCTTGGGCGAAACATCCGGCCCGAGCCCCGCGCAAACAACAGATTTACCTTAGGAAGTGGCGTAGCCATGGCTGTCCCAAAGAGAAAAGTTTCCCCCCATCGTCGCGGCAATCGCCGCTCACACGATTCGTTGAAAGTTGACGCATTCCAGGAATGCAACAATTGTGGCGAACTAAAGCGGCCGCACAATCTGTGCTCCGCATGCGGCTTTTATAATGGCCGTGAAGTGATCGTGCCTAAGGGCATTTGACCCGTCATTAAGAAAGGACCTGGCGCATGACTTTTCCGCGTATCGCTGTTGACGCGATGGGCGGCGATGAAGGCGTGCGCGTTATGGTCGAAGGCGCGGCGCTTGCACGGCGTGAGCATGACAATTTCAAATTTCTGCTGGTGGGCGATCAGCAGCAGATCGAAACCGCGCTCGAACGGCATCCCGGCATGCGTGGCGCTTCGGAAATTCTCCATTGCGATGATGTAATTAGCGGCGACGAACAGCCGTCAAAAGCGATCCGCCGTGCCAAAACCACCAGCATGGGCATTGCGGTCAATGCGGTGAAAGAAGGCAATGCTGGCGCTGCGGTTAGCGCAGGCAACACTGGCGCGCTGATGGCGATGAGCAAAATCGCACTGCGCACTATGCCCGGAATTGATCGTCCGGCGCTCGCTGCGTTGCTGCCCACTTTAGAAGCGCATGATGTGGTGATGCTCGATTTGGGAGCCAACACAGAGGCTGACGCTCGCAATCTTGTGCAGTTTGCAATCATGGGCGCCGCCTATTCGCGGATCGTGAACGGTTTTGAACGCCCTAAAGTGCGGCTGCTCAATATCGGCACAGAAGAAATCAAAGGCACCGATGCGCTACGCGATGCGGCGGCGATGTTGAGCGGAGCCAAAGCGCTTGCGATGAAATTTGATGGCTTTGTCGAATCGGACAAGATCAATCGCGGCGAGACGCATGTTGTCGTCACCGACGGGTTTTCTGGCAATATCGCACTGAAAGCTATTGAAGGATCAGCGCGGTTCGTGACTGATCTGCTGAAACAAGCCTTCACCAGTTCGATCCGTTCCAAAATCGGGTTTCTGGTATCAAAGCCTGCAACGGATCTGCTTCGCCACCACCTCGACCCGAATAATCATAATGGCGCGGTCTTTCTTGGCCTTAACGGTGTGGTCGTTAAAAGCCACGGCAGCGCCACGGCAAAAGGTGTGGCTCACGCGGTCAATGTAGCTGCGCGCTTGCTTGAAAATAATTTGACGCAGCGGATCGCTAACGATCTCGCCGAACTCGGCGAAGACGCGCTGCGCACCAATGGCAGAGCGGTTGATGCTCCAGCGGCTGGTGGAGCAGTAAAATGAAAGGCGCACCACAGGGGCCTGTTACAGGCTCTCGGGTGCTAGGATCAGGTTCTGCATTGCCTGCACGCATTGTCACCAATGCAGAACTTTCATCGCAAATTGACACATCTGACGAATGGATTGTTGAGCGTACAGGTATTCGCCAACGCTATATTGCGGGTGAGGGCGAGACGACGTCGACTCTCGCCACCCAAGCTGCGCTGGCCGCACTTGAGGATGCGGGGCTTAAGGCCAGCGATATCGATCTCATAATCGTTGCGACGGCTACCCCTGACAACACCTTCCCAGCAACCGCGACAAAAGTTCAGCACGCGCTTGGCTGCAACGGCGGAATCGCTTTTGATGTGGCGGCAGTGTGCTCTGGTTTTCTCTATGCAATGACCACTGCCGATTCGCTGCTGACGACGGGTTCTGCAAGGCGCGCTTTGGTGATTGGCGCTGAAACCTTTAGCCGGATCCTCGATTGGGAAGACCGCACCACATGCGTGTTGTTTGGTGATGGTGCAGGCGCGATTGTGCTTGAGGCACCCGATGCAAACAACTTGGCCAGAGATGGCGGCCCCGGCATTATTGCCAGCCGTTTGCATGCTGACGGCGCGAACCATGATCTGCTCTATGTCGATGGGGGTCCTTCGACGACGCAGACGGTCGGGCATCTGCGCATGAAGGGCCGCGAAGTGTTCCGCCATGCCGTGGTAAACCTTGCCAATGTCCTTGGCGAAGTCATTGAAGATGCTGGAATTTCAGTCGATGAAATCGATTGGGTAGTGCCCCATCAAGCGAATGCGCGGATTCTCGATGCGACCGCCAGAAAGCTTGGCATTCCAGCTGAAAAAATAATCGTCACGGTCGACAAACATGCCAACACTTCAGCCGCTTCGGTGCCGCTCGCCTTTGATGTGGCGCGGCGCGATGGGCGCATCAAATCCGGCGATCTGGTGATGTTCGAGGCAATGGGCGGAGGCTTCACATGGGGGGCCAGTCTCGTCCGTATTTAAGCCACCGATCGGCGATTGAGCATAAAAAATTGCGCAAATCGCCAAGCTAAGTTGCGAAATTTTCAATAATTTCATACAATCCATCATCCCGTGGTCGCGCCACAAAAGGAGACATGCGAATGATGCGTTCGGTAGGTACGCTAACTCGGGCCGATTTGGCTGAGACTATCAATCGCAAGATGGGGTTCAGCAGAGCTGAATCGCTAGATTTGGTTGAAGCGATGCTCGATAAAATGACGGTCGCCCTGGAAAAAGGCGAAAATGTCAAAATTTCTGGTTTCGGCAGCTTTGTATTGCGGGACAAGAACGAGCGGATTGGGCGTAACCCCAAGACCGGCGTTGAAGTGCCGATTACGCCGCGCCGCGTTTTGACGTTCCGCGCGAGCCAATTGCTCAAAGAGCGGATTTCTAAGGGTTGATGCATCCGAGATTTACCAATGGCTGAATTTGACGATGGCAAGGATGACGGCGCTCTTCGCACTATTGGAGAGGTGAGCGAGGGCCTGAACATCAAGCCGCACGTTTTGCGGTATTGGGAGCAGCAATTTTCGTTGCTCAGCCCACTTAAACGCAGCGGCGGTCGTCGCTATTATCGCCCCACTGATGTTGCGATGGTAGAGGCCATCAACCGGTTGGTGAACGAAGAAGGTTATACGCTCAAAGGTGCCGAGGCAGTGCTTCGCTCTAGCGGCATTGATGGTCTGGACCGGCGGCAGGACGACCGCCGAATGGGCGATCGCCGCGCTACCGACGCAGGCGGTAATGAAGATGGAGGCGAAACCGCTGCGAATGCGCCCCGCATCGCCGAGCCTAAAGTCACACCGCTGCCAGTCCACGCGGCTGGCGAAGCTATCACCAAATTAAAGGCAATTCGCACGCGGCTGGCTCAGGCTATCGAATCCTGATTGGTAAGGACCATATTCGGCTTTCGGAAATCCAAGAGGCTGCGTTTCGTTCCTTTTGCTGAGCGTAAGCCTAATTGTTTACTGGCCTCTTGTGCAACGGTGTCTCCGTTGAAGAGGTGAAGGATTTCGCAACGGTGCTGACGGTGCATTCGCACTTGTCAGCGAAGCATCCCGAACACCGCGTGTTGATGACCTTGGATGATCCGGGGCAGGCTGCTTACACGTCGGGACACACCATCCGTGTCCACATGCTGGACGATGTGGACGGCTACGATCTATCGAGGCTGCCGAAAGATGTTTTTGAGGACGGCGAACATCAGGGTTATCTTACCACCCTGGACGAGTTTCCGATCCGCCTTGAGAACTTGCGGAAATGTGCGGCGGACACATCGTTTTCTGACGCGAGCGGTGTGCTGTTCTGGCCGCATCCGGGAGAACGAAACGATCCGTTTCAAAGCCTTGGCCGCTTTTCCCAACGAATATTTTCATGGCAATTTGAACCCCGCGCAATCCTATGCCGTTTGCAAGCATCTTGAAACGCGGCATGGAAACCGCCGGTTCGGAGTCGGCTCGCGATTTTTCAGTTTTCGCCTCGGTCGGCCGTTTTCGCAGCGTGAGGCGATCGAAGCGGCTTTCGACATTACCAGCCTATATCTTGAGGCGCCTGAGGATGGTGTGGAACGTCTTGCCAAGGAACTGGCCGGGAAAGACTGGCTGTTGCTGCGTTTCACCGAAAGTTGAGTTTTATTCAGCCGCAATCAGGGCCGCTTCGCCAAGATCTACGCTGACGAGGCGGGACACGCCTTGTTCCGCCATCGTCACACCGAACAATCGGTGCATCCGGCTCATTGTGACCGCATTGTGAGTGACGATCAGGTAACGGGTCTTGGTCGTGCTAACCATCGAATTGAGCAAGTCGCAGAACCGTTCAACATTGGCATCATCCAGCGGCGCATCGACCTCATCCAGCACGCAAATCGGCGCTGGATTGGTCAGGAATAGCGCAAAAATCAGCGCGGTGGCGGTTAGCGCCTGTTCGCCGCCGGACAGCAGCGACAGCGATTGCAGGCGTTTGCCCGGCGGCTGAGCGTAAATTTCCAGGCCAGCCTCCAGCGGATCGTCGGAATCGACCAGCGCAAGATGCGCTTGCCCGCCTTGAAACAGCCGGGAAAACAGGACGCGAAAATGACCGTCGACCTCTTCGAAAGCCGCTCGCAAACGTTCGCGCCCTTCGCGATTGAGATTGCCGATGGAGCCGCGCAGTCGCCCGACCGCTTCGGTCAATTCGGCCTGTTCGCTGGCGCTTGAGCCATGCGCCTCCTCAATCCGGGCGAGCTCTTCTGCAGCGACAAGATTAACCGGTCCGATCCGCTCACGGCTGGCGGTGAGGCGGTCCATCTCCTCAGATTCCTCGGTCGCGGGCTTGATGTCGTCTTCGGCAAATTCAAACCGTTTAGCCAAGAGCGGGGGAGGGCATTGGAACCGCTCACCTGAGATGCGCGCCATCTCGCTGCGGCGCGCTTCCTGGCTTTCCGCGCGCGCAGCCAGAGTGGCGCGGCCTTCGCGCGCGACGGTGAGTTTTTCCTGAGCATCGGACAGCGCATTGTCGGCGATGGTGGTTGCCTGCTGGCAAAGGTCCATTGCCGCCTGAGCGTCTTCAAGCTCTTTGGCCAGACGCGTGCGAACCGCATCCCCCTGTTCAATCTCCGCAATTAAGGAGGCGGGCTTCGCAGCGGTGATGGCGCGCTCTTCTTCGATTTCCTCCAGCCGCCGGCCAGCTTCCGCGACGCGCGCTGCGGCCTCGCCAGAGCGGGCTTTCCAATTGGTGTGAGCGGTCTGCTGCGCCGCGAACCGTTCGCGCGATACGGCGAGGCCTTGGTCATGCGCGGCGAGCTGGGCCATCGCGGCCTGCACAGCGGATTTTGCAGCCTGGTGCTTGGCCTGCGCGGCTTCGAGAGAGGCGCGGCCAGCATCGGGCGGCGGCAAAGCGGCGCGGGCGGCTTGCGCGGTGGTCAGCTCACTCCTGGCAGCGTCCAATTGCTCTTCGAGGTCGCTGGACGATGCGGTCAATTCTTGAAGACGGGCGGCGAGGCGTTCCTTGGCGGCCTCGGCCTGATCCAAGCTGCGCAGTGCGGCGCGTTCCACCTCAATTGCGCCCGCGATTTCGCGTTCCTGCGCAACCAATGCGGTTTGAAGTGCGGTTAGTTCTTCGCGTGCAGAGGTTTCGCTGATGGCGGCGGTGCTGGCTGCCTCGCGCAAAGCAGGAAGCTGTTGCTCCAATTCTTCCAACCGGTTCGCTGCTTCTAGTCGCGCCGCTTCTGCTGAACCTTCGCCGCGCGCAACAAAACCGTCCCAGCGTCGCAAATGTCCGCCCTTTGTCACCAGCCATTCACCGGGGCCAAGCGTGCGGCCATCATCGGCGTCGGCGCAATGCACCAAGGCGAGCCGCGCGCGCAGCTCGGGTGGGCAGTCGCGAATGTGATCAAGCAGACTGTCTGCCACTTGCGAAGGTGCGATGCTACCGGTCCAGAAACGTCCGTCACTGGCCTCTGGCGGTGCGCCAAGCGGCGATTTGGCATCGCGGCCCAGCACAGCGGCGATCGCGCGTTCATAACCTTTCGCGACGCTGACCTTGTCGAGCGCGGCAGGAAGACCCTCGCGGCCTTTCGCGCGTTTCTCGCGCGAATCCCTGTCGCGGGTGAGGGCAGTGTATTCGCGTTCGATACCAGCCAATTCCGCCTTCGCCGTCGCGAGAGCGGCACCTGCTTCATCGCGAGCGGTCTGCAACTCGCCCTTTCGCGCTTGCTCTTCTTCAAGCCGAGCGCGCAGCCGCGTCACATCGCGTGCGGCATCTTCGGTGGCGGCGCGCGCATCGGTGACCGCTTGCTCCGTATCCTCAGCGCCCTGCAATGCAGCGCGTGTCGCAGCGATCCGTTCGCTTTCGCGATTTACCCGAGCCAGCCGCGCTTCTGCTTGACCAATCGCGGCCTCCGCCACCCGCCATTCCGCCTCAACTCCCGCATGGTCAGCGGTTGCCTTGGCCAGAGCCAGTTCGGCGGTGCGGCTGGCGCGTTCATTGTCTTCGCTACGGCTCGCCAAAGCCGGGCGCTCACCATCGGCTTCGGCGACCGCTTTGCGTGAGGCCTCCAGATCTCGCTCCAGCTTCGCCAACGCGTCGGCAGCATCGCTGGTTAGCCGGTCGGCTGCCTCGCGGTCTTCTGTCAGGCGCGTGCGTTGCCGCTCCAAGTCAGCGAGGCGCGCCTCGGCGGTTTCCAGTTTTTCAGACAAAGCTGCCATGCGGTGTCCATGCGCGCTAGCATCATCGCGGCGGTCGGTGAGCTCCTCGCGCGCATCTGCAATCTTCATTGCTGCTTCTGCCTGCGCCTTTTGCGCCGCATCCGCTGCGCTCTTGGCCTCGGCTACTTGCCGGTCTGCACCTTCGGCCGCCGCGCGCGCTTCTGTCGCCGCATGCGCCGCATCGCGCCACCGGGCAAAGACCAGCCGCGCCTCTGCCAATTGGATTTGTTCAGTTAGCGCCGTGTAGCGCTCTGCCTGCTTCGCTTGCCGTTTGAGCGAGGCCATCTGCGTGTCGAGTCCGGCCATCAGGTCTTCGAGCCGCTCAAGGTTTTTCTCGGTTGAGCGCAACTTGCTTTCGGCGTCTTTGCGCCGGACATGCAGGCCTGCGATCCCAGCGGCTTCTTCCAGCATCATGCGGCGTTCGGCGGGTTTTGCTGCGATAACCTGCGCGATTTTGCCTTGGCTCACCAATGCGGGTGAATGCGCTCCGGTTGCGGCATCGGCAAAGGTAAGCGCGACGTCTTTGGCGCGAACATCGCGGCCATTTACGCGGTAGGCGCTGCCTGCGCCGCGTTCGATCCGGCGAGTGACCACCAGTTCTTCGTCATGTTCATCGGTGGCATGCAGCACAACTTCGGCAAAGGCGCGGGATGGGCGGCTGTCTGTCCCGGCAAAGATAACATCTTCCATCCCGCCCGACCGCATCGATTTGGGCGAATTTTCGCCCATGACCCAGCGGATTGCTTCCAAAAGGTTCGATTTGCCGCAGCCATTGGGTCCGACAACACCCGTCAGGCCCGGTTCAATGCGCAGTTCAGCAGGCTCAACAAAGCTCTTAAATCCAGAGAGTTTGAGACGGCTGATCTGCATGCAGTTGTTGTCGATCCCTTATTCGCAAAGCCTCGTTTCCAGGCGCTTTACTCTTGGCGGGCACCTGCGCGTTGCAGAAGCGGTTCAAGATCGCGCCACTGGTTCACATCGAGCTTGCGGCCGTTGAGAAGAAAGGTTGGCGTTGCGGTGACGCCATATTCTTCTGCCTGTGCCGTGGAGTTGTTTGCGATGCCTTCAATCATCTCAGCATCGGCCAAACAAGCGGCCTGCTGATCGGCGGAAAGACCGCGCGCGGCGAAGAAATCAATGAGGCCAGCGGCTTGCGCGATTTGAACAAATCGCTGATCCACTGGCAGATTGCCGGCGGCCTCATAGGCGGGGCCATTGGATTGGATTGTCGCGAAGGTCTGGTCAAGATTGCCCCAAGCCTGGTCTGATAGGACCTGCATATTCTCTTTCGCGCCGCAACGAACCAACGCAGCTATGGTCAGATCAATCGGATCGCGGACCAGATTGCGCTGCTCAAAGCTGACCACGCCGGTCGCGACATATTCTTTAATGCCAGCTTTGCCAGTCGCCGCGAAGTTCGCGCAGGCTCCGCAAGTGTGAGAGGCGTATTCGACCAATTTCAGTGGCGCTTCGGGATTGCCAAGAACATATCCGTCCTCTTCGCTGACCGTGACGGTCTCACCCCAATTGGTGCCTTCTGGTGCTGGAATGGCAGCGATTACATCGCCGTCTTCGGCGCCTTCTGCGTCTCCGCCACAGGCAGAAAGTATAAGTGCGAGCGGCGCAGCAAGTGAAAGTTTGATCATGGTAGCGGTCGATTTCATGTCGTAAGTGTCCTTTGACCTAAGTCTTGAACTATAATCATGCACGCCCTTAGCGGAAGCCGGTTTTGGCCGCACATGTGCAAAAACCTGTCGGTTTGTGTGAAATTACGCAAGGATTGGACCTTGAAGTCTATTCCTGTTCGTTTCCAGGACGGAATCGCGCCGCCAAAATCGGGTAAAGCGCGCCCCAGTTGTGCACTTCGTTCAGCAATTCGCCATCGAGCGCAAAGCTGGGCGTGCCTGAGACAGCGAATTCATCACGGTCGGCATTGGCGTTGCGGATCAGCGCCAACGCCGCCTCATCATCGGATAGGCATGTGTTGATTTCAGACATCGATGTCCCGCGCGCAGCAAGCATATCATCAAGGTCGAGAGCTTGCGCCGCGTTAAGCCGTGCGGCCCGGTCACCGCGCGCCCAGACGGCCTGCTGTGTTTGCGGAGCGGAGCTGGCCTTTGCCAACCAAGCAGCTTGTCCTAGCATATACATCCGGTGGCGGTTCTTAAATCCATCTGTATCGCCGCATGCAACCAGCAAAGAAACCGTGAGGTCGATGGCGTTGCGGATCACGGGGCGCACTTCGACGCTCATATGACCCGGCGCCAGCAAAGCCAGGTCCAGAGCGGATTCGCCTTCGCGCGCAAAGGTAGCGCAATGTCCGCAAGTGTAGCTGATAAATTCAATCAGCTCGGTTTCGGCATCCGGATTGCCAATCAGAAACCCTCGTTCGGTCCGCTCAATTTCCGCATGCCACGCGGCGCGGCGATCACCGCTGGAAAAGGTGCTGCGGAATCGCGCAGGCCATTGGGCGAATCTCCCGATGATGAACTCTGCGCGGCTGCGGGAAGGGCAGGGCCAAGCGCCAACACGCAAACCGCTGCGCTTAAAGTTTTACCAGTCGCCTTGAGCGCCCCATAAATTGCTGTCTTCACGTATCGCCCTCTTTTTGTTCTTTGTCATTCATGCTGCGCGCCAGCGATTCCAGCACAGTGCGCAGTTCGGGATCGCCAATATCGCGCAAACTGTCCCCCAATTCCATCGGAATGGGTTTGAGCGATGGCGGCGGCCTTTGCCTGTCTTGAGCAGGCGGGGGCTTAACCACGCCTTGCCGGATTTTCACACGCGCCACTGCGTTGTAGCCGAAGAAGCGGTTCACCCGCTCCATGATTTCCGGCACGACCTGCTGTATCAGCGGCGCGTGAGCTGCGGAGACAACAAGCTGGAGGATGCCTTCGGACTTCTCTCCCGGCGGGAAACGGATCGCCTCTGGTGCGCAGACACGTGCATGTGTGGGGCCAACGATTTCGGGCCAGCGGGTGACGACAGAGCTTTGGACAAAGCCGAACCGGCGAAATGCGGTGCGGCCGATTTCGGGCATGAGATCGCCGATCGCCTTTGCACCGCGGCCACGCGGCCGCTCATACGGCTTGGCCAGCTTCATTGGCCGGCCTTTTGGTGCCGCATTTTTGGCAGGTTTATCGCTGTCGCTTCCCATGACGCGCCCAGTCATGCCATAGGCCCTGCGTGACCGCCAGCATCTCTGACATTCTGCTCCACTGGTATGACCGCAATGCGCGCGCGCTGCCGTGGCGCAACCCGCCGGGTGAGCCAGTGCCCAATGACGCCGCATGGCCATACCGCGTTTGGCTGTCAGAGGTGATGCTGCAACAAACCACGGTGGCGGCGGTAAAGCCTTACTTTGCGAAGTTCACCGAGACTTGGCCGACCGTGTTCGACCTTGCCGCAGCAGGTGAGGATGACGTCATGGCGGCGTGGGCGGGGCTGGGGTACTACTCCCGCGCTCGCAATCTGGTGAAATGTGCAGCCGAAGTCGCGGAGCGTGGCGGGTTTCCTCAAACCGAAGAGGAACTGCGCGAATTGCCAGGGCTGGGCGCTTACACAGCGGCGGCCATTGCTGCGATTGCGTTCGGACAGCGCGCGGTGATCGTGGATGCCAATGTGGAACGAGTGGTGTCGCGCCTCTTCGCTATCGAAGAACCCCTGCCTGCTGCGCGCAAAGCGATCCGCGCGCGCGCGGACGAGATTACGCCGGTGTCGCGTTCGGGTGACTTTGCACAAGGGTTGATGGATTTGGGATCACAAATCTGCACCAGCAAAGCGCCGCGCTGTCTACTGTGTCCGCTGTCTGATTGCTGCGCAGGGCTAAGGGCCGGAGAGCCAGAACGTCTACCGGTCAAGCCGCCGAAAAAGGCAAAGCCAGAGCGGCAAGGCACCGCGTTCTGGATAGAGCGCGGCACAAAAGAAGCTCGCGAAGTGTGGCTGGTCACAAGACCGGGCACGGGAATGCTTGGCGGTATGCGCGGCCTGCCCGATGATGGCTGGAGCGCGCGCGAGGATGGATTGGGCGCGGCTGTAATCGAAGGCGTGTCCGAAAATTTGGGCACCATACGCCACACCTTCACCCATGCGCATCTGACGTTGCAGGTCCGCCGCATCAGCGTCACCGATAATCCTTTGGGGGAAGGCGAGTGGTGGCCGATTGCGCAGATCGAAGAAGCGGGACTTCCGACCCTATTCGCCAAAGCAGCGCGATTGGCGCTCGCTCAAAAGTAAGCGGCCAAATCGCTATGGGTTTAGATAATTCCGCCGCCCAAAGACAGCCTCACCACGGCGATCAGCATCACGATAAGGCAAAAGTTGCGGCCACCGTTGCTCGATGAAAGCGCACCGAAAACGATGCCGATCGCGATCAGCGGAAGAGCAAGCCAATTACCCCATCCCAGTAACGGTATCTGCGACGGGATGACGATAACAAGGCTGATGAGGCCAAAGAGATAAGCTAATAGATTTCCCATGTGTATTACTTATGTGTCACACCTTGGGAATTCAAGTCTCTTTTAACCACGCAATTGACGGTTCAGTTTGGCTGCCCCACAAAACGGCAAAACACCTTCGGAGAATCCCCAAATGGCTTTTCGCACGTTCGAACCTTCCCCTCTTTCACGCCGCAGCCTGTTTCGCGGCGGAACCTATATGGCTGCTGGTGCTGCGATGGCGACGCTGCCGTTCGGGCGCCACCTTATGGCGATGCACGATGTGGGTGAGGCATGGCCGAATGTTGCGGCATTGGCTGAAAAATATCTTTCCGAACGCAAGCTGGCAAATTTGTTCTTCACTTTTGGTAATGGCCAGGAACCGCATGCGCACACGGTCGGGGGCGGCACGCTGTCATTGAACGGCACCGCGGAAGTCGACGACAACTCGCTATATCGTATCTATTCCATGTCAAAGCCGATCACCGGCATGGCGATCATGATGCTGATTGATGAGGGCAAACTTGGCCTCGATATGCCGCTTTACGAAGTATTGCCGGCGTTTCGCGATATGCGGGTGCTCGTCGATCCAGAGGGACCGCTGGAGGACACAGTCCCTTCTGACAAACCGATCACGATCCGCCATTTGCTGACGCATACCGCAGGCCTTGGTTATGGCATCATCAGCAAAGGTCCGCTGCTCGACGCCTATAATGAAAACGGGATTGTCGGCGGGCGAGTCAGCCGTTTTCCGATCCCCGGCTTCCCTAATGTAACCCCGGCACCGGACCTAAAAGTTTGGGCAGACCGGCTGGCGACCTTGCCGCTCATGTATCAACCCGCGACCAAGTGGAGCTATTCGAGCAGCATAGACCTTTTGGGCCGTGTGATTGAGGTCGCTTCCGGCATGGAATTCGAGGCGTTCCTGAAAGCGCGCCTGTTCGATCCGCTGGGTATGGAAAGCACGTGGATGACTGTGCCTGAAAGCGAGAAAGGGCGTCTTACAGACAATTACGGGATCGCCTTTGGTCAGGTTCTGCCACTCGATCCGGGCGCGAATTCGATCTATCTCGACGCGCCAAAAGTGCCATCGGGTGGCGGCGGACTGGTTTCCAGCCCGCACGATTATGACCGGTTCATGCGCATGCTGCTTGGCTATGGTAAGCTGGGCAATGAGCGGGTGATGGGAGAATTGGCGGTGCGCGTTGGCGTGTCGGATCTGATCCCCAAAACCGTCGATCTCACCGGATCGTGGATGGAGGGGCAAGGGCACGGCGCAGGCGGACGTTCCATAAACGGCACATTCGGCTGGGGCGGGGCGGCAGGTACCCTTGCGGCGGTCGATTACAATGTTGGTCTGCGCGCCGCTGTGTGGACGCAGTTTATGCCGAGTGAAGCCTACCCTATCCGCGACGAATATCTTGCCGCACTGCAGGCCGATATCGGATCAAATTATGCCCCCATCGACAGCCGGGCTAACGGCATCTGATGTCACATCACACTCACGCGGAGCTGGCGCGCACCGGCGCAATCGCCTTTGCGGGATCTCCGATTGACCGGTCTGACCATATTCGGACGGACAAGGATGCTCTGGCGGGGCTGATGAATTGGCGGGCGAAGGTCCTGCTGCTAGATGGATTGCTGCCGCAAATGGACGATGCGGGGGGACTGCTGTGGGGCACTTTGGCCGATGTGGCGGAGGACGCGGAGCTCGTGTTTCTTGGCATGCTGGATGAGAAAGCCTGCTTTGCCGCCGTTCCCGATATGGGCGCGACCGGACCAGCCTATGCCATGCCGCGCGCGTGGCAGGCGATTCAGCAGCTTTCGCCGCCCGATCTGGCGATTTACGGCGGGGCCAGAAGCCTTGTCGATTGGCACGCGAGGCACCGTTTCTGCGCAAAATGCGGTGGAGCGACCAAGCCTGCAAAGGGTGGCTGGCAGCGCGATTGCGGGGCCTGTGAGGCGCAACATTTTCCGCGCACCGATCCCGTAACGATCATGCTGGTGGAAAACAAAGCCGTAAACGGGGGCAGCTTGCTCCTTGGTCGCCAGCCGCGCTTTCCACCGCGCGCCTTTTCCGCGCTCGCGGGCTTCATTGAACCGGGGGAAACCATCGAAGAGGCAGTCGCGCGCGAGGTTCATGAAGAAGCGGGCGTAAATGTTCGCGACGTCCAATATATCGCGACGCAGCCTTGGCCTTTCCCCAGCCAGTTAATGATCGGCTGCTATTCGCAAACCGACGAGACGGAGATCACCATCGACGTCGAAGAATTGGAAGAGGCGCGCTGGTTCACGCGCGAAGAAGTGGCGGGCGCGATGGCGACAATCGGAACAGAGGAGGGAGCCTTTAACGCTCCGCCAAAGGCCGCAATTGCGCATAGTTTGCTGAAATGGTGGTTGGAGAAAACGGCATGAGTGAAGCGCAAAGACTCACAATCGACATCTATTCCGACGTCGTGTGCCCATGGTGCGCGATTGGATATGGACAACTGACCAAAGCGCTCGCCGAACTTGAAGGCGAGATCGAAGCCGAAATCCGCTGGCGTCCGTTTGAACTCAACCCGCAAATGCCCGCCGAGGGCGAAGAGCAAGAAGCGCATCTTCGGCGCAAATATGGTCGCTCCGCCGAAGAGGGCTCCGCTGTGCGTGGGCAGATGAAAGCTGTTGCGGAAAGCGCAGGCGTTTCTCTGTCCTATGAGGGGCCAAGTGGTGGTGAGGCCGAGGCTCCGCCTGCGATGATGTGGAACACGCGTGATTGCCACAAGCTGTTGGGCTTTGCTTTGGAGCAGGCCGGGCCAGAAGTGCAAACCCAGTTGAAGCTTGCTTTGTTTAAAGCGCATTTTAACCACCGGACGAGTTTGGCCGACCGAGAGAAATTGCTGGACATCGCCGCCAGCGTTGGCTTGCATCGGGCCGCTGCGACAGCGGCTCTGGATGATGCTGATCTGGAAGCGCGCGTGGTCGCTGAGGAACAGCAGGCGTGGGATTTGAACATTTCCGGCGTGCCTGCGATGATCGTGGCGGACAAATTCATGATCCCTGGCGCGCAATCGCCAGAGATGTATGTGAACGCGCTGCGCCGGGTGGCTGAGAAGCACCGGGCCGCAGCTGAATGAGCAATTTTACGCCGCGCGGCGAATTAAGAAAACGGGAAATTGAGGTACATGGGTAAGTCGGTAAAAGCCTGTTGGTGGTGGTCATCGCGTCGGTCATCGCGCTGGTGTTCGCCTATTTCGCGGGCGCGGGCAGTGTGGAGATTTTCGGCTATTCCGCGCTCTATGTTTGCGGCTGGATCGCGCTGCTGTTGAACTGGATCGTGTTCTTGCCCGCCGCCGCTGCGCAGTCGGACAAGTTCTATGACACGACCGGCGCGCTGACCTATTTGACGGTCACCGCTTTTGCCTGTTTTGCCGCATACAGCGCGATGGGATCGCTCGACACGCGCGGGATTGTGGTCGCTGCAATGGTGGCGATCTGGTGTATCCGGCTGGGCACGTTCCTTTACATGCGGATCCAGGCAGCAGGCGGCAGCGATAGCCGGTTTGAGAAGATTAAAGTGAACCCCGCGCGGTTTCTTGTGGCGTGGACGTTGCAAGGGCTTTGGGTGATCCTGACCGCATCTGCGGCGCTGGCGATTATCACGGCGACGGACCGCGTGGAAATCGGGCTGTTCTTCTGGATCGGGGCAGCCATCTGGTTGATCGGGATCGTATTTGAAACCGTGGCAGACAGCCAGAAAAGCGCCTTTAA
Organism: uncultured Alphaproteobacteria bacterium; assembly: GCA_963789155.1. Classification (GTDB taxonomy): domain Bacteria; phylum Pseudomonadota; class Alphaproteobacteria; order Sphingomonadales; family Sphingomonadaceae; genus Erythrobacter. Next base: position 206,587 of record CAWBJN010000003.1, read on the forward strand.
AAGCGACCCTTCGAACGAGGGGGACTTCATTGATGTCGGCCTGTGGGCATGGTCACAGCACCCAAACTACTTTGGCGAAATTACGCTGTGGACTGGCATTCTGGTGATCGCGATACCCGTGCTTTCTGGCCTGTCTTGGCTGGTTGTGATCTCACCGATTTTTGTGTTTATATTGCTCACTAAAATCAGCGGGATCAATCTGCAAGATGAGCAGGCGAAGGAACGCTGGGGCGATGATCCGGCCTATCAAAAGTATCGCGCGAACACGCCCGCCCTTTTTCCGCGCCCACCAAAGAGCTAACAGACTGATTGCAAGCTATTCTGCTAACCCAAGGAGCTTCATATGATCCGCATGTCCACTGCCCGCCTGATCGCTGCCACGCCGCTGATCGCTTTGCTCGCCGCATGCGGCGGGGAAACTGCCAGTGATGGGGCCGATGATATGGCGGCCGCGCCAAGCGGAGATGCTCCTGCACAAATCAAGGAACGTCAGGACAATTTTGAGGCTATCGGCGACAGCTTCAAAGTGATCCGCACGCAGTTGGAGGGCGAGCCTGATTTCGCCGCCATTCAGGCCGCCGCCGCTGATATCAGTGAGCGCGCTCAGGCCATCGAAGGCCACTTTCCCGAAGGCAGCGGCCGCGATGCCGGGTGGGATACAGAGGCGCTCCCTTCAATCTGGGAAAAACCCGCAGAATTTTCCGCCGCGCACGAACGTCTAATCGAGAAAAGCGGCGATATGGTAGCAGCCGCTGCTACATCCGACGCGGCGACAATTGGCGCACAAGTCGGTGAATTGGGCGGTTCGTGCAAGAATTGCCACGACACCTTCCGCCTCGACGACGATTAAGCCTGCGGGCCTGCGCTGAATGGCTACGACAACTCAACCGGTCGCGATTTGGGATTTGCCCGTGCGGATCACCCATTGGTTGTTCGCGCTGCTAGTCCCGGCGATGTGGATCACGGCGGAAAATTCGCTGTGGTATTGGCATACGCGGATTGGCCATGTGGTGCTGGCGCTGCTGATCTTCCGTGTGATCTGGGGCTTTGTCGGCACCGATACGGCGCGATTTTCCAACTTTGTGAAAGGGCCGGGCGAGGTGCTTTCCTATTTGCGCGGCAATTACGATCCAAAACGTGAGGTCGGCCACAACCCGCTGGGCGCGTTGGCGGTGATTGCGATGCTGGGCGTGATCGCGGCTCAGGTCGGCATGGGGTTATTTGCGGGCGATCCGTATGATGGCGCAACCGGGCCGCTGAATGCACTGGTGGGCGTAGGCACCGCCGACTGGCTGACCGATACGCATGAATGGTTCGTCTATGTGGTGCTGGGCATGATCGCGCTGCATATTAGTGCGATTGCGATTTACGCCGGAGTTCGGATGCAGAACCTTGTCGGCCCTATGGTGGTGGGCAAGGGCGAGGTAGCCCTAGGTGTGGAGGGTAATTCGCCTGCATCTTTGGGCAAGCTTGCGATTGCAGTTGCGGTGGCGGTTGGTGTGGCGCTGTGGGTCTGGTTTGGGGCGTGGCCGCTGGTTTGAATGTCGGCCAACGAGCCGGTTGCAGATGCGAGTGATGCAATCATGGTCCCTATTTGGCAGGCGCCAAATGAGCGTCTATTGTTTGCATCACCTTCGATAGGGATCTTCTATGAGAGCGGAATGCCAATGCGGTCAGCTTACGGTCGAACTCCCCGGGCTTACCCCTGCTGTTGTTGCTTGCCATTGTATTGCCTGTCAGCGCCGTAGTGGATCGCCTTTTGGAGTACTAGCCTACTATTCTGCAGACCAACTTACCATTTTGGGCGAGACTACGCGCTTCGAGCGGGCGACTGGCGAGGGCGGTCGTTTCGAGACATTCTTTTGCCCCAAATGCGGCTCAACCGTCTACGCAATGGCTGGCAAGCACCCAACGATGATCGGAGTAGCAGTCGGCGCGATTGCAGATTCCGATTTCCAAGCCCCCATCCGATCTGTCTGGGAGCAATCGATGCACAAATGGGTGATGATGCCGGAAAATGTGCAGCACTTTCCCAGAGGACGGGGTTAAGCGGGAGCTTTGAACGTCCTCCACCAAAAGCTCCATGTCCTCTTTACACGTGCTTTTCGCCACAACGACCAGCGCTAAATCAGCCCCAGCCGCTCCAACTTACCCGCCAGTTTCCCCGGTAGGGCATCACCCACATCTTCGCCCGGAGCCAGATCGCGCGGTATCTTATCTTCGGTCAGATACCGCCAGCCTTGATGCGCGCGTTTGCGCTGTTGTTGGACGCGCACCAGCTCTGGTTTCAGATTGATGTTCCAGCGGCCATCGGCTGTTTCGGTGAAGCTCAAAATCTCCGACCGCGCCACCAGCGAATGGTTTAAAATCCAATAGAGCGACCCGCCGATCATTTCCGCATGACGCGTGGGGCGGTATTTGGTGGTCAGCCCGATTGCGCTGCGCCCTTCGTACCACCCGGCTAGGTCGTCGTAACTCTTCGCGCCGAACGCGATTTTGGTCATATTGAGCGGCATGGGTCTAATGTGGCGCTCTGGCCGCGCCGATCAAGCCATGCTGAGGCCCCCATCCACGATAAACGGCGCGCCGGTGGCGAATTTGCTTTCATCACTGGCGAGATAGACCACCAGATGCGCGATATCTTCAGGTTCTCCCATCCGGCCAATCGGTTGAGCGATGGAGAAAGCCTCCCGCGTGGCATCGGGGTCCGGCGTGCCAGCGATGACGCTTTCGACATTGGGGGTCAGGATCGTGCCGGGTTGGACGGAGTTCACCCGCACATTGTTCTGCTCGCGCGCGCACCACAGTGCGATGCTTTTGGTCAGCATCGGGATTGCGGCTTTGGCGCTGTTATAGGCGGCCAGATCGGGGGAGGGCTTGTTCCCCGCAGCGCTGGAGAAATTGATGACCGAACCGCCCCCTGAACCCTTAGCGCTCTTAGCCATCAAAGGGATTGCCGCTTTGCAGCCCATGAAGATCGAATCCACATCGACCTCATAACACCGGCGAAAATCGGCAGGCGAGATGTCCATGAACGATCCAAATACAGTGATCGCGGCATTGTTGACCAGCACATCTAACCGCCCGACCGTGCTCTCAATCTCAGCGATGATCGCCTGCCAACGGTCCCAATCGGTGACGTCTTGCGGTACGAACGAACAGTTCGGCCCCAATTCCTCCGCTGTTGCCGCGCCTGCTGCCTCGTCAATATCGGTGATGATGACGGTGGCGCCTTCCGCCAGCAGCGCTTTCGCAGAAGCCCTGCCAAGCCCCATCGCGCCGCCGGTCAGCAGCACGATCTTGCCCTCTACGCGTCCTTTTCTATCGGCCATGCATTCTCTCCCTGAAATCTATCAGGCAAGGGATTACAGCGGCGCAAGACCCGCTGCCACTGCCAAACCTAAGAAGGCGAGGAAGCCCATCGAATCGGTAATCATCGTCACAAACACGGAAGAGGCAACCGCAGGATCCTGATCCAGCCGCTCAAAAATCACCGGCACCAGCACACCTGCAAGGCCCGCGACCGCGATATTCAGCACCATCGCCGATGCAATAACGACACCCATCATGGGGGAGTACAAGAAGCCCGCTGCAACCCCGATCAGCACCGCAATCGTAACGCCATTTAGCAAAGCCACACGCAATTCGCGCCAGACAATCCGCCAAGTGTTAGCGCGGGTCAGCTGATTGGTCGCAATCGCGCGGACAGATACGGCCATTGTCTGTGTGCCCGCATTACCGCCAATGCTCGCCACAATCGGCATCAACACGGCGAGCGCGACCAATTCCTGAATAGCGGCGCCGAAAAACGCGATGATTGCGCTGGCCACAATCGCTGTGCCCAAATTCGCGATCAACCAGCGCACGCGGCTCGAAAACGCCTCGCGGATTGGCTCGTTGATGTCGCCGTCGCCTGCGCCGGAGAGCAGCAGCGCATCCTCGCCCGCTTCTTCGGAGATAATGTGGACGATATCATCCACCGTCATCTGGCCAACCAAGCGCCCGCTGTCATCCACAACCGCAGCAGAAATCAGCGCGTATTTCTGGAACATCAGCGCGACTTCTTCCTGATCCATCGAAACCGGGATCAGCGTTTGATCGCGTTTCATCACATCGGTCAGCTTGATGCCGCGCGGGGAGGTGAGAATCCAATTGAGCGAACAGGTGCCAACCGGGTGGTGGCCTGCGTCAATTACAAAAACCTCGTGGAAATCGTGTTCCAGATCGCCTTCTGTCCGCAGATAGTCGATCAAATCGCCCACGGTCATATGTTCCGCCACCGCCATCGCGTGACGGTTCATCAACCGCCCGGCGGTTTCCTCCGGATAAGAAAGCGCGGAATTGACCGCAGCCTGCGTCTCCGGCTCCAGCTCGGCGATGATCGCCCTCTGGTCGTCTTCGTCCAGATCTTCGAGCATCTGGACCGCATCATCGGTCTCCAGCTGCTCGGCAATGGTCGCCACGTCAGACGGGGCGAGCGCCTCCATCATCAGTTCGCGGACGTGATCGTTCAGTTCCGCGACCACTTCGGACGACATCAAATCTGTGATCGATGCGGCCAGCCGCACGCGGTCAGCAGGCCCGAACAATTCGAGCAAATCGGCGATATCGGCGGGGTGCAGCGGTTCGACCAGGTCGTAAACTGCGCCCGTATCGCCCGCATCCAGAGCGTCTTCGACCGCGCTCACATATTCGGGTTTCAGCCGGTTTTCTTGATCGTGCCGTTCATCATCCACCCGGTCATCAGGGCGCACGTCTTCTTCACCGTCAGGGCGGTTATCCACCATCAGTTCTTCGTCGAGGTCGGCCATGGCGGGAGGTTTAGGCGGCAGATTGCGAAAAGCAAGCGGGTGCGAACTGGGATGGGTGACACAGCCGCTCTAAACCGTTAGGGCCGCGCGCAAACATTCACAGGAGAACACCTCATGTCCGATACGCTTACACTCACCCTTGATACTGGCGATGCAGAAGGCAAAGACGTCGTTATCAAACTTCGCCCCGATCTGGCCCCCGGCCACGTTGCGCGCATTGTCGAACTTGCCAAAGAAGGTTTCTACGATGGCGTGGTGTTCCACCGCGTGATCCCCGGCTTCATGGCGCAAGGCGGCGACCCAACCGGCACCGGCATGGGCGGCAGCGATAAGCCTGATCTGAAGGCAGAATTCAATTCCGAGCCGCACACCGAAGGCACCTGCTCGATGGCGCGTTCACAGATGCCAGACAGCGCCAACAGCCAGTTCTTCATCTGCTTCGAAAACGCAGAATTCCTCGACGGGCAATACACCGTCTGGGGCCAAGTTCAGAGCGGCATGGAACATGTCCACGCTTTGCCAAAGGGTGAACCACCCAAGGCACCTGGCAAGATTATGAAGGCTACTGTTGCTTAAAACAGTCAAAATTCGATGATCAAAGGGCGGCCTAGTGCCGCCCTTTTTTGTTAAGTTCATCGGGATGGTTTAGTGTATCGACACGATCATGATCTTTCGCCATCTAGCCATATCGCTCACGCTTCTCACCCTGAGCGCCTGCGTCACCTATCCCGATATCTCGCAATCGCGCTCGCCTTGCCGCAATGAAGCGGGCGGGTGGTGTGGGTTCGTGCGCGATGCTGCGGTGGAGGCCTATCCCTATGCCATCGCGGCCACCAATGCTTACACTGGCGACAATGATCTTTACGGTGATATCGGTCCCAATCTCGAAGCATTGGAACGGCTGGAAATCACCGAAGAGGACGCGGCCAAAGGCTTTGGCTATGAAATTTTCGCGCATTATGCTTCCGGCACGTCTGACGACCCGGATCGCCAGCCCATCGAGCGTATTCTCGCTTTTCGAGGCACCGACTTCGATGGCTTTACCGATATATTCTACGGCAGCCTGCGCAGTGACCAGATCGAAATTGCGCTTAAATATCTTAATGCAGAGCGCGCACGAGCCGAGTTTGCGGACAACATCCCGTGGGTCGTCACCGGCCATTCGCTGGGCGGGGCGCTCGCGACCGAGGTTTCGATTCGATACCCCAGAGTGCGCGCCTACATGTTCAACACATCACCATTTTACGCGGGCGACGCGATGAGCAATGATGTGCGGCGCACGGTGTTCAACGAACGCGGCGAGGTCCTGCGCCGGTTTGCCCGGTTCGACAGTGCGCCCGCCGCCGACGTGTTCACGCTCAATTGCGGGCCGGGACGCGACAGCTTTACCAAGCACAAGATCAGACCGCTCGCCGACTGTATCGTCTGGATCGCCGCTTACGGCGATAATGACGCAGGTGCAGTTGTCGCGGCCAACGGGGTGCCCAAGCCTTTGGTTGAATGCGGACCCGGCGACAAACCACATCCCGGCGCGGACTATCGCCCGGCCGCCCCTTGCGTGCATCAGGCTCGGCGCGATAAAGATGCGGATGACGACACCAATTAAGCCGCCGATTGTACAGGAGCGCGCTTCCCGCTAGACGCGCCCTTCCATGAGCAAGTTAACCGCCCCCAAAACACCGCCCGGACAGGCACCCAAGACTTACCGAGTCAAAAACTTCGGCTGTCAGATGAACGTCTATGATGGCGAGCGTATGGGGGAGATGCTGGACGGACAGGGTCTGACCGCTGCACCTGATGGTGAGGACGCCGATCTGGTGGTGCTCAACACGTGCCACATTCGTGAACGCGCGGCGGAGAAGATTTACTCTGACATTGGCCGCATGACGAAGGGGCGGACGCAGAAGAAAGCCCCCATGATCGCGGTCGCTGGCTGCGTTGCGCAGGCGGAGGGCGAGGAGATCATGAAGCGCGCTCCATCGGTCAGCATGGTTGTCGGCCCGCAAGCCTATCACCGCTTGCCCGATATGCTGAGCAGGGCGGTGAAGGGCGAGCGCGTCGCCGATACGGACATGCCCGCAATTGCTAAGTTTTCAGAGCTTCCGGCTCGCAAGCGCCGGTCGCCGACAGCGTTTCTGACCGTGCAAGAAGGGTGCGACAAATTCTGCACCTATTGCGTCGTTCCCTACACTCGCGGCGCAGAAATTTCGCGGCCTTTCGCAGACTTGATGAGCGAGGCGGAGCGGCTGGTGGAAACGGGCGCACGCGAGATCACCTTGCTGGGTCAGAACGTCAACGCCTGGTCCGGGCCTGATGGACGAGGCAAGGAGCATGGGCTCGACGGGTTGATAAGGGAGCTGGCGAAGATACCGGAATTGCAGCGCATTCGCTACACGACCAGCCACCCCAATGACTTTACGCCGGGGCTGATCGCGGCGCATGCTGAGGTTGAAAAGCTGATGCCGTATCTGCACCTGCCCGTGCAATCGGGCAGCGACCGCGTGCTCAAAGCCATGAACCGCAACCACACCGCAGGGGGCTATTTGCGGCTGCTCGAACAGATGCGCGAAGCACGGCCCGACATGGCGCTTTCAGGTGATTTTATCGTTGGCTTTCCCGGAGAGACCGAGGCCGAGTTTGAAGAGACGCTGCGATTGGTGGACGAGGTCCGCTACGCTCAGGCGTACAGCTTCAAATATTCCCCGCGCCCCGGCACGCCCGCCGCGACAATGGACGGCCAAGTCCCTCTCGAAGTCATGGATGATCGCCTGCAGCGCCTGCAAGCCCGTATCAATCGCGATCAACGCGCCTTTAACGACGCAAGCGTGGGCACAGCGTGCGACCTGTTGGTTGAGCGCAAGGGTAAATTTGACGGCCAATGGCTCGGCAAATCGCCATGGCTGCAAAGTGTCTGGTTCGAAGGCCAGGCGGAGCTGGGCGATATGGTCAAAGTCGATATTATCGAAGCTGGCCCGAATTCGGTCCAAGGCGTGCTGCGCGAAACTGTCAACGTCTAAGCCAGCGTGTAAGCTAGCGCCTAAATCGCGCTTCGCCGCCATAGCCCAATCATCCGGCGGTGAATTTTCGTGACACCACAATGACTTTCCACCGCGGAGTTATGCCCGCCCGCTTGCTTTGACACGCAGGCGCCTTACCTTCCTGACTCAGGTAAAGGAGACCTTGCACAAACTTATGAGTCGCAGACCATCAAGCGCAATCGATCCGGCTGTCGTGCCGGGTGCCATCAATTCAGCTGTTTCAGCGTCCGATGATACGGCGCTTGTTAATGGCTCATCTCAAGCTGCTTCTCACGCGGAAGTCAGCTTTGAAAACCAGTCGCTGCTTGGCGCTTTGTTTGGGCAGTTTGACGCAAACCTTGTTCAGGTTGAAAACCGGTTGGGCGTTTATATCCACGCCCGCGGTGACAAGATTTGGATTGAGGGGACCGAAGACGCCGTTGCGCGCGCTCGGGATACGCTCACCACGATGTATGATCGGCTGGCCAAGGGTCAGGATTTGGACGCCGGTGCAATTGAATCGCTGATAATGATGTCGAATGAACCAACATTTGAAGGCATCGTGTCCGGCGACAAGGGCGGGCCGCCGATAATGATCCGCACGCGGCGCAAAACCATCGTGCCGCGCTCCGCTACTCAGATTGACTATATGCGCAGTTTAGCGCGCGATGACATCATCTTTGCGCTGGGCCCGGCGGGTACGGGTAAGACCTATATCGCGGTGGCTCAGGCGGTCAGCCAACTGATCACCGGCAGCGTCCAGCGTCTGATCTTGTCGAGGCCTGCGGTGGAGGCAGGCGAAAAGCTCGGCTTTCTGCCCGGCGATATGAAGGATAAGGTCGATCCCTATCTACGCCCGCTTTACGACGCGCTGAATGATTGCATGCCGCCCGAACAGGTGGAGCGCCGGATTGCCTCTGGCGAGATCGAAATCGCGCCGATTGCGTTCATGCGCGGGCGCACGCTCGCCGATGCCTTCGTGATATTGGATGAGGCGCAAAACACCACGCGCGAACAGATGAAGATGTTCCTCACGCGCTTTGGCCAGAACAGCCGCATGGTCGTGTGCGGCGATCCGCGTCAGGTCGATATTCCCGGCGGGATTCGCATGAGCGGGCTGGCCGACGCGGTCGAAAAATTGGAGCACACCGAAGGGTTCGGCACCATCCGCTTCACATCCAAAGACGTGGTGCGCCACCCGATCGTGGGTCGCATCGTAGAAGCGTATGAGGGCGAGGGATAGGCTGCCCGCTGCGGTGGGCTGGACATTTGGCCCGCCAGCGTCGCGGCCATGTGTTTGGCAGACAGCGGGTTAATACGAATGCGCTTCCGGGCCGCGTTGATTCGCATGATGAACCACGAAAGTGGCCGTGTGCTGATTTACTGGGGGTAAGTTTTAAGACCACGTCATGAGTTTTTTTTGGACCTGGCACAGATCAGATGTCGTTTGGCTTGGGGAAATTGTTTTTAGGAAACACGGTATCTCGTCGCATGTTCGGCGCTCGCTTTCGCATCTGCCACTCCTGCGCTTGCACAATCCAATGGTAGCACCGTAACCCAATCGGATAGCGGCAAGGAGGCGAAGGTTAGTCAGCCCGGTTCGAACAATGCTTTCAAAGTGAAACAAGACGGCGCAGCGATCGGTACTGATGACATCGCCAACGAAGTGACCGTCGACCAGTTGGGGACTGGCGGCATTTCGCAAGCGATCCAGACAGGCGATAACACCGCGACTGTTACACAAAGTGTAGGCAGCGTCGGTATGAATTCCGAATTTTCGTAGGCCAATAAAGGTGGTGCAAGCAATAACGCCACTGTCGTTCAGAATGGCGACAGCAACCTCTCCAATGTTGATCAATCAGAAAACGGTTCGGCGGTCACCACTCTACAAGGCGGCGGCGGGGGCAATTCGTCCGAAATAAAACAAAGCGCGGACAGCAGCACTATTTTTGTCACGAAGCAAAGCTTCAACCTTTTGGCTCTGCCTATCACGACGAACACCAGCGATATTACCCAGTCGGGCAGCATGAACCAGATACGTCCGCACAGGTTGGTGACGACAACAGCTCGACCATGGATCAAGGCGGCACCGATAATGAGGTGCGGATTGTGCAGGGCGGGCTTACCAACACTTCGACAATCACGCAGTCTGGTACGACAAACTGGCGCATCGAATTTCGCTTTGATCGACCAAACTGGCACCAATCAAACCTCTACAGTGCTTCAGTCCTCGCCAGATACCGCTGGGATACGGTCAGTTGTTGAGGTGCAACAAAGCGGCGCGAACAATGTGTCTGATGTGGACCAGTCAGGAACCACCATCTTACCGTCTGGCATCTTTATTTCACTCGGCTCTGCCGGTGGAGCTGCGTCACCGTTGGCTAATGTCGCACAGAACGGTACCGGCAACAGCGCCGATGTGGAACAGACAGGCATATCGAACCTCGGCTTGGTCGATCAAGATGGCGCAACTAACGCTGCTTCGCTTCTACAGGACGGTGATGTTACAGTAGCTCTGATTACGCAGATCGGTGGAACCAACACGGCTTAGATCACTCAGTCTTCTGGTGTTGGTCTGGCTAGCTTTGGTGTAACCGGATCCACGGTTTTCCAAATGGGTAACGCCAACCGTTCAACCATCCTGCAAAATGGGATTGCTGACAATTTCTTCGATTCGTTGCGATTTGACAGCGCTCAAACTGGCAATGGCAACCAATCTGACGGCATCCAATCGGGCAGGAATGACGTTGCGTTCGTTTCCCAGATTGGCGATCGCAATATGTCGACAGTCACGCAGAATGCCGGCGGTCTTACCAACAATGCCGACATCAACCAGAACGGCGATGATGGCATTTCGGAACTGACGCAGTCGGGCACAAGCAACATGGCTGTGCTCAACCAAGATGGCGCATTGAACCAGAGCTTCATCACGCAGAACGGCCTGATCAATATGGCGACGATCAATCAAGGCGGGATGGGGGATGTTTCCAGCGTCAATCAAGCGGGCACTGGCAACACGGCAACAGTGAACCAAAATGTGCCTTGAGCAGGTTTTAGACCAAGCCAATTGGAAGATGGGGCGCGGGAGAAATCCTGCGCCCCTTTTTTGCGCAAGGTATTTAAGCGAAGTTGCAAAGGCTCGGCCTAACACTTTCCTCCCCAAGCTTTTTCGGAGTATGGTCGGCGGAATGGTTCGGACCCTCTCATCTGTGAATGACGCTGCATCTTGCGTGATGCAACTCGATATCGACATCGAAGATTGGCCTGCTGGCGATTGGGAGACGCTGGCTGAGCGCGCTGCGCAGGCCGCCGCTGGCGTGGCCCCGGAACTTGGCCCAGATCATGGAGGCGCGCGTCTGCATGTCAGCGTGCTTTTCACCAGCGACGCCGAAGTCCACGCCTTGAACCGCGAATGGCGAGAGCGCGACAAGCCAACCAATGTGCTCAGCTTTCCCATGATGGAGCGGAGCGAACTGCTCGAACTTGATCCCGATGGCCCGCCCGAAATGCTAGGCGACATCGCTCTGGCGTGGGAAACTTGCGCGCGCGAGGCAAAGGCTAAAGGAGCGACGCTGGATGACCACGCTGCCCATTTGATCATTCACGGTTTGCTGCATCTGGCGGGCTACGATCATGTCCATTCAGACGCACAAGCCGAAGCAATGGAGGCTCTGGAGATCGCAGCCCTTGCAAAACTGGGTGTTCGTGACCCATATGCAGATCGTGACCTAGAGGAGTAATCACAAAGGGCCATGCCCGATTCTAATAATCCCGCGGGAGATGCGGAGAGTAGCAGCGGGCCCTTGTCCAAACTGGGGCTCGCTCTCAAGAAAATTTTAGCCGGTGACGGTGATCGCTCGCTTCGCGCACAGCTCGAAGAGGCGATTGACGAGCATGAAGACGAGAACGGCGACAGCGAATCCAGCGAAGAGAGCAACTCGAATGGCGATTTGTCGCCTGTCGAGCGGCAAATGCTGCGTAATCTGCTGCACTTCTCCGAACATGATGCTGATGACGTCGCCGTCCCGCGCGGAGAGATCGTTGCGGTTGAGGCCAGCGTAAGCTGGACCGATCTGGTCGCGGTGTTTGGCAAAGACAGCCATTCGCGCTTGCCCGTATACCGCGAAACGCTCGATGATGTGATCGGCATGATCCATATCAAAGACGTCTTCGCCTACCTCGCCAGCGGCAAGAAACCGCCGCGCGATTGGACAGTGTTGATGCGCCAGCCACTCTATGTACCGCAATCGCGCGGTGCGCTGGATGTGCTGGCGGACATGCGCTCTCGGCGAGTGCATCTGGCGATTGTTCTCGATGAATTTTCAGGCACAGATGGGCTGATAACGATCGAGGATCTGGTTGAAGAGATCGTCGGCGAGATTGAAGATGAGCATGACGAAACACCCGAAGCGCTGATCGTATCTATTGGCGATGGGATGTGGGACTGCGATGCCCGCGCTGAACTGGACGACGTGGCTGAAACGGTCGATCCACGCTTGGCTGAGGTTGAGGAAGCGGTCGATACGCTTGGCGGACTCGCGTTTGTGCTGGCGGAGGCTGTGCCGCCTGTCGGCGCGGTGTTGGAACATCCCAGCGGTTGGCGGATTGAGGTCACAGGCGCGGATGAAACCCATGTTAAGCGCCTTCGCCTTCACGCTCCGCACACTGCGCGAAGCGAGCCGGTTCTACCCGCGAGTGACGTGCAGTAATCGCATGCGACCGTAGAATTATGAGAAAGTTCTTCGAATTTTTGCATCTTACCAAAAATGTAGTCCGTAGCTCCTGCAGTAAAGGAGTTTAACCAATGCCGTCACGTCGTCTTCCTCCCCTGCGCGCGCTCGAAGCGTTCATGCGCACTGTCCGTCTCGGGTCCGCCCGCGCCGCGGCTGAGGAGATCGGGTTGAGCCCATCCGCGCTGTCGCGCCGGATCACAAATCTCGAAGAATTCGTCGGCAAGAAACTTTTCACCCGCGCGCGCCAATCCATGCAGCTGACAGATGAAGGCCAAGCGTTTTACGAGGCGGTGAACCCACATCTGGAATCGCTTACCCGTGCCGTAGAAAGCCAATCGGACAATATCTCACTGCTGCGTCTGCGGCTGGGCGTCTTGCCGATGTTTGGCAGTCAGCGGCTGTTCCCGCGCCTTGGCGAACTGCGCAAGCGGCATCCATTGCTGCATATCGATATTGATACCGCCCCGCATTTGGAGGACCGAGTGGGCGACACGCTCGATGCAGCGATTATCCTGTCGCCCGGTCCCGCCAGCGGATTGCATGCAGTTCGCCTCGATCACAATCTCGTACATGCAATCTGCTCAAGAGAAGTGGCGAATATCGTCGGCGACACCGTCAGCGAGACGAGCCTCGCGAAACAAACTTTCCTGATCCACAATGAGCTGCCTGAAAGTTTTGTGGCGTGGCGCAAGGCCAATGATTTGGAAGACATTGTCCCGGCAGCGATCGATCATTACGATTCAGGTCAGCTTATGCTTGAGGCTGCAGCGCAGGGATTGGGCATTGCGATTATGCATGACGATCACCTGCGGCGCGCAGCCGACAATCGCCTGACGAATCTGCCGGGTGCTGAGGTGCAAAGCCCCTACAGTTACTGGTTTGTTTGCAAGCCGACGGCGCTGGAAATGCGCCCGGTTCGGTTGTTCCATGACTGGCTGGTCAGAGCAGGGCTCTAGACCGGTTCAGAGAGCGGCCTTTCGAAGGCGGCCTTAAAGGGCGGCGTCGTCGGGTACCGCATCTACCATCACGGGGTTTGCTGCATAGCGAACCGGCGGAACGTCATGTGCGAACGGGCGCAGGGGCTTTCCCAGCGTTTCACATAGTGCCTCTTCAATACGGCGGCGCGATTCTTGACCGATTGCTTTGCGTCCGCGGAAATCCTCGGGGCTGAACGGTTCCAGAAATGTGAGATGAAGAGGAAAGGTGCCCTTGCGCGCCAACACGCGCTTAGCATTATTCAATCCGCTTTCTTCACCGATCCACCCGATCCATTCGGCGACTGACCCGTAATCGAGCAATACGGGCTGAACCAGAACGCCGGGGGGAGGGGGTTCAAGCACCGAAAGCATACTGGTCTTGAATGGCAATAAGGATTGCCCGTCAGTTGTTGTGCCCTCTGGGAAAACAGTAACGGACCAATTGTCCGCCAGCGCTTCTTTCAATGCGTTGATCTGTTCTGCAACGCCCATCCGGTGTTCGCGTTTCACAAACACAGTGCGATTTAGCGACGCAAGCCAGCCGACGAGAGGCGCTTGGGCAAGTTCTGCTTTGGCGACAAAGGCTGTGCCACTGGCGCCTGCTAAGGACAGAATATCCAGCCAGGAAACATGATTTGCGACATAGAACACATCACGCTTCAAATGCGTGCCTTCGACCTTAACTCTGGCCCCTGATATGCGCGCAGCGTACCGCAGGAACAGCATTGGAAAAGGTGAACCGTAGGCGACAGTCCGGTAAAGATAATGCAGCGGTACGAAGATGATCATCAAAGCCAGCAGCATCAGCGATCGACTGAAGATGCGAAACCATCCGCGGATCGAAATCGGTGTGGACGCACCACCTGCGGCTTGGATCCGAAGCTGCCACGCTTTGTCTTCTGTAGGCGCGTCGGTTCCGGTCGCGGCTGCTATTTCTGGCATAACGGAATCAATCCTCGCGCGACAGACGGACGCCGTATAGCTCCATCCGGTGATCAACTAGCCGATAACCTAGCTTTTCTGCGATCTGACGCTGCAAAGCTTCGACTTCGGGGTCCACAAATTCGACAACTTTGCCGGTTTCAACATCGATAAGATGATCGTGATGCGCCTCTGGTGCGGGTTCATAACGAGAGCGGCCATCGCCAAAATCGTGGCGATCAAGAATGCCTGCCTCTTCGAACAGACGCACCGTGCGATAGACGGTGGCGATTGAAATCTTTGCATCGACTGCAGAGGCTCTCTGATGGAGCAGCTCCACGTCCGGGTGGTCTTCGCTGTCCGACAGGACTTTCGCGATCACACGGCGTTGCTCAGTGATGCGCAAGCCCTTTTCAGCGCAAAGTTGTTCGAGATCAATTTTCTGGTTCAAACGAACGACCTTCCTCACAAAAATATCGGCTCAAAAAATGAAGAGCACACAGTCTCAGCCGAAAGCGCACAACAGGTAAAGCGCCCATGCCTCTTACCGGGGCTGGGCGCATTGCTCAAGTTTGCGGAACACTCCGCCCCCAGTTGAAATTTCTACCGGGGGCGATCATGTTTACAAAGGCCGGTTTTTAGCTTGCTTTGCGGCGGCCACGGCCGGTGCCCGGCTTACGGCCGAGGCCGATCTTCTTGGCAAGATCGCGGCGTTTTTCCGCGTAGTTGGGGGCAACCATCGGATAATCTGACGGCAGATCCCAGCGCGCCCGGTATTCTTCGGGGGTCATGTCGAAATTCGTCCGAAGATAGCGTTTAAGCATTTTCAGCTTCTTGCCGTCTTCCAGGCAGACAATGTAATCAGGCTTTATAGAAGCGCGAATAGACACAGCCGGTTCGGGCCGCACTTCTTCAGGCTCCACTTCTTCGCCCAAGCTGGCGAGGGCGCCGTAAACACTGGTGATCAATTCCGGGACGGAATGGACCGAAACATCATTGTTGCTGAGATGGGCGGCGACGATGTCGCTGGTGAGCGTGATGAGTGTCTCTTTCATCTCGATTTCTAAGTCTTTCATGTGCGTGCAGTTCCTCAATATTCAATCCGGATTTTTCCGATTGGATATGTATGGCTCACAAAATGATACTTGGCAAGCAGCAGAACTACTCGTTTACAAATAAATACACTATTTCAATATGTAGTGATCGGCCAGGTCTAGACTAGATCGACAGTCCGAAAGTAATCGCGTCAACTTGATTGCCATTGGTGAGCCGATAATAGTTGGGACGCTCACCGATAGGTTCAAAACCTAACTTATGATATAAATGCATGGCGGGATTGCCGCGACGCATTTCGAGGTAGATGCGATTCGTGCCGCGCTTTTTAGCGGTTCTGACCAATCGGTCAATCATCACTTTGCCCAATCCGCGCCCCCGCCACTCGGGTGTCACGGCGATCAGCAACAACTCTTCCTCCTCCCCAGTATGGCGCGTGAGGACAAATCCTGCTGGCGTGCGCGGATCCGGCAACAGCGGCTCGCCCACAATCTCTTTCCCGTCGGTGCCGATCACTACAGCGTGGGTGCTGGGCAGGATCAGCGCGTCGCTTACCTGCCGCCGGTTCCATGCCTCGCCGAATGTGGGGTCGAATGACGCCTCCATCACTTTCATGATGCGCGCGACGAGATGCGGGCAGGCGGTCATTTGGATGCCGACACATTTTGCGGCGTCGCGTCAGGCGCGCGGCCATAGATTGGCGCCAAATCTTTGGTAAGCGACGTTTCATGCAGCAAATAGGCCATGCTCGCATCAGGAAGCAGGTCGAGCGCCAGTTTTTCGTCATCACACAGTTCGGCAAGCTGCACTGCCCTGTTGCCCGCAATGACACAGTGCTGGCAGGCGTTTTTTGCGGCCTGCGGCGTGAGCGAGCGGAATTCGCCTTGCGGCAAAGCGTCCGCTCCAAAATTCTGCACGAACCATTCGCCGTGTCCCCCGTTCATGCAGACGGTGACTGCGCGCGGCGAGGATTGCCAAGCGCGCTGTCTGACTAGAGCAAGTGTAGGATAGCCGAGGACTTCTGCGCCCCAAGCGTAGCCAAGCGCGCGGGCTGTCGCGATACCAATCCGCACTCCGGTGAAGCTGCCAGGGCCAAGCGATACGAGAATGCGGTCTGCGCGGCCTTTGTTGGGCAAATCCGCGATCATCGGCACCAGCCGCTCGGCATGACCTCGCCCCAGGACGCGGTGATCATTGGCAAGCAATCGGGAGCCTTCAAACAAGGCAACCGAACACGCTTCGCTAGCGGTTTCTATGGCAAGGATGCGCATCTCGGCAGACATGAACCGAGGCACTGCCTCACAGGGCCCGGCATCGCAAGTCAGATATGCGTTGAGCTAAAGTTGCGCGCTTACGCTGCGCGTACTTCCTGCACTTCTGGCACGTAATGTTTCAAAAGGCTTTCGATACCTTGCTTCAGGGTTGCGGTGCTCGACGGACAGCCAGAGCATGCGCCTTGCAGGGTCAAATACACTACGCCTTCGCTAAAGCCGCGATAGGCAATGTCGCCGCCATCGCCCGCAACCGCTGGTCGCACTCGCGTCTCCAACAGCTCATTGATTGATGCGATGATTTCAGCGTCTTCTTCGCGGTCTTCGACAACAGGAGCGATGTTTTCATCGGGCACATTGATGCCATCTGCACTGCCGCCAACAAACAGCGGAGCCTCAGACACGAAATGATCAAGCAGGATCGTGACGACCTGCGATTTGAGCGCTCCCCAATCTGCGCCGGGGGCAGCGGTGACCGTAACAAAGTCCCAGCCATAAAAGACATTGACGACCTCGCCCGTATCAAAGATCGCCTGCGCCAGCGGACTGGCCTCGGCGGCTTCGGGTGAGGCAAACTCGCGCGTGCCCGATGACATTACCGGGCGGCCGGGAAGGAACTTCAGGCTCGACGGGTTTGGTGTTGTTTCGGTCTCTATGAACATGACGTCTAGATAGGGTGCCGTAAGCTTTCGGGCAAGGTAGCGATTGTTTGGGCACATTCACTGGTCCTTCATGGCCAGCATCCCTATAAAGACGTCATGAATCTGATTATTCGGGCGACTGCTGCCCTCTTCATCTTTGCTGCACCTGTTGCATTGGTCCTTCCTGCGATTGCGCAAGAGGCTCCTGCCGCTGCTCCGCCAGTGCCGGCACCGCGCGCATTACAGGCCGCAGGCGAGACGCCGTGGCTTTATGAAAACAGCAACATTCCGGTCGACGATGAATGGCTGTTTGGCGAGATGGAAAACGGTCTGCGTTATGCCGTGCGCCGCAACGGAGTGCCGCCTAATCAAATGTCAATCCGTGTACGGATTGATGCAGGGTCGCTGCATGAGCAGGATTCGGAGCAAGGCTTCGCGCATTTGCTCGAACATATGCTGTTTCGTGAAAGCCGATATCTTGGGCAAGCCGAAGCGATTGCCGCATGGCAGCGGCTGGGTGCGACTTTCGGCAGCGATGCTAACGCTGAAACCAGCCCAACGCACACCGCCTACAAGCTCGACATTCCCGATATTAACGACGCGAAATTGGCCGAAAGCTTCCGCTTGCTTTCGGGCATGATTCAAGCGCCAGTCTTGAGCGATGAGAACGTTGCAGCCGAAAGGCCAATCGTGCTTGCAGAAAAACGCGAACGCGGCGGCGCATCCGAGCGTGTCGCAGACCTGACTAGGCGCACATTTTTTGCCGGTCAGCGGCTCGCGGTGCGTAGTCCAATTGGGACCGTCGAAACCCTGGAAGGCGCAAGAGGCGGAAGCGTTCAGGCGTTTTACGACCGCTGGTACAGACCCGAAAACACCGTGATCGTGGTCGCAGGTGATGCTGATCCGATGGTTCTGGCTGGTCTGGTCGAACAATGGTTTGGTGATTGGGAGGGGCAAGGGACACCCGGCGTTGCTCCTGAATTCGGCGATCCGAAGGCTGCCGATGATGCGCCTATTGCCGCGGGCAGCGGCCTGGCGATTGGTTCATTGGGTGTAGCTGTTGAACCCGATTTGCCGCGCAGCCTGACCTATTCAGTGATGCGTCCATGGCGCAAAGTGGACGACACGATCGTCTACAACGAAGGCTTGTTGCTCGATTCGCTGTCGCAATCGATTATCAATCGCCGCCTCGAAACACGGGCGCGGGCGGGCGGATCATATTTGTATGCGCAGGTTCGTCAGGATGACATCTCGCGCTCCACCGACGCGACCTTTGTGACCTTCGCTCCGCTGACATCCGATTGGCAAGCAGCGCTTGCCGATGTGCGCGGTGTCATCGCCGACGCGATTGCAAACCCGCCAACACAGGAAGAGATTGATCGCGAGGCGGCTGAATTTGACGCGGCATTTGTGAGTTCGGTTGCGCAGGCACCGGTTCAGGCCGGACGTGATCTGGCCGATAATCTCGTGAATGCAGTCGATATCCGTGAAACCGTTGCCAGCCCTGAAGTGGTGCTCAACGTGTGGCGCGGCATGCAGCAGCGTATGAACCCTACAGAAGTTCATGCGCGCACTCGCGCCTTGTTCGCAGGCGATGTGCTGCGCTCCGTCTACGTAACGCCAAGCATCGGCGAAGCGGACGAAGGCGCATTGCAACTTGCGCTCGCTAGCGAAGTCACTGTCGATGACACCGCGCGCTTGGCGGCGCAAAGCATATCTTTTGATGAACTTCCCCCTGTCGGCGAACCCGGCACTGTGACTGAGCAACGACCGCTGGGTATCCTGGAGGTTGAGCAGGTCGAATTTAGCAACGGGACCCGCGCGCTGCTGTGGTCTAATGATGCAGAACCGGGCCGTGTGACCGTGCGTGTTCGCTTTGGTGCGGGATACCGCGCATTTGACGAAGCGAGCGCGGTCTATGCGACGATGGGTGAGATGGCGTTGGTCGGATCGGGTCTGGGCGAACTGGGTCAGAATGAAATCGACCGGCTGGCCACGGGGCGCAGGCTTGGCTTTGACTTTGCCATCGACGACGCGGTGTTCACTTTCACGGCGCAAACCCGTTCAGAAGACGTGGCTGATCAGCTTTATTTGTTTGCTGAAAAGCTCAACAATCCGCGTTGGGATATTGATCCCGTGATCCGCGCGCGCGCAGCGGCGGAACTTGCATACAACACCTATTCGACCAGCCCTGGGGCGGTGCTGAACCGCGATCTTGAATTTTTCGCCACCGCGAATGATCCGCGCTTTGCGACGCCAACGCCAGCAATGCTCGAAGGGGTTACGCCAGAAGGTTTCCGTGAGGTGTGGGAGCCGCTGCTATCGCAGGGACCGATCGAGGTGCTGATCTTTGGCGAATTTGACCGCGATGCTGTCGTCGCCAAATTGGCTGAAACCTTTGGCGCTCTCCCACCGCGCACAGCGATTTCACCTGAGGTTGCTGCGCGTCTTCCGGCTTTCCCGGTGACCAACGATGCGCCAATGGTTCTGACGCACAGAGGCGATGCGAACCAAGCTGCGGCGGTGGTCGCGTGGCAAAGTGGCGGCGGTATCGCCAGCATTCGCGAATCTCGTCAGCTCGAAATTCTCACTCAGATATTCAACAACCGCCTGCTCGAAGCTTTGCGCGAACGGGCAGGGGCCAGCTATTCGCCGCAGGTGTTCTCCCGCTGGCCGACCGATATTCCTACCGGCGGTAGGATTGTTGCCTTGGCGCAATTGGAACCGGACTTCGTGCCAATTTTCTTTGCAGAAGCGGACCGAATTTCACGCGATCTGGCGGCCAATCCACCCACGGCTGATGAAATTAACCGGGTAACAGAACCGCTAAGCCAGCGCGTCCGCCGTGCATCGACTGGCAATCAGTTCTGGCTCTTTAATCTGGAAGGTGCGAGCTTTGATCCGCAACGTGTTGAATTGCTGCGTTCACTGCTGTCCGATTATTCGAACACCACACCTGAAATCATGCAATTCCTTGCTGATCGCTATTTCGGCCAGCGCACACCGTTAAAAGTGGCGGTTATTCCGGAAGGTCAGGAATTGGCCGAAGCGGCGGATATACCTGCGGCAAGCTCGCCTGCCGTTCCTTCTCCTGTTCGGGCGGTGCCGATGACGAGCGGGCGGTGATCTAACAGTGCTTCGCGAAATAAAGTTTCCCAATTAGCCTTCGTGGCTTTACAAATAGAACATGGCGTCCTAGTGGCGCGCCCCCGACTTTTAACAAAGAGATGATTTAACCGTGGCCCAGAATTGGCAGCCTGACAGCTGGAAAGAGCACGAAGCGCGGCACTTGCCGCATTACGAAGACGCAGCCGAATTGGCTCAAGCTGAGGCAACGCTTGCAGCTTATCCGCCGCTCGTCTTTGCTGGTGAAGCGCGCGCTCTAAAATCTGATCTTGCCGATGTGGCAAATGGCCATGCGTTTCTGCTGCAAGGCGGGGACTGCGCAGAAAGCTTTGCCGAATTCCACGCGAACAACATCCGCGATACGTTCCGCGTACTGCTCCAAATGGCGGTCGTTATGACCTTTGCGAGCAAGCGCCCTGTCGTGAAAGTTGGCCGGATGGCAGGTCAGTTCGCCAAACCGCGCAGCGCGCCGACTGAGACCATCGGTGATGTGACGCTGCCAAGCTATCTTGGTGACAATATCAATGGGATCGATTTCGATCCGGTTCAGCGCCGCAACGATCCTGGCCGCATGGTGCGTGCCTATTCGCAGGCGGCATCCACGCTGAACCTGCTGCGCGCCTTTGCCGGCGGCGGCTATGCGAATTTGCGGCAGGTCCACCAGTGGACGCTCGACTTTATGGGTCGCACGCCGTGGACTGAGAAGTTTGCTGAAACCGCAGACCGGATTGGCGAATCTCTCGACTTCATGGAAGCTTGTGGGATCGACCCCGCGACCGTGCCGCAATTGCAGGGCACCAGTTTCTACACCAGTCATGAAGGGTTGCTGCTGCCTTACGAACAGGCGATGACACGGCAAGATTCGCTGACCGGAGATTGGTACGCAACATCTGCGCATATGCTGTGGATCGGCGACCGCACTCGGTTCCCCGGCAGCGCGCATATCGAATTTGCTCGTGGTATCGGCAATCCGCTTGGCATGAAATGCGGACCCAGCCTGGAGCCAGACGCGCTGCTTGAATTGCTCGACATTTTGAACCCTAAGCGTGAGGCAGGTCGGATCACGCTGATCAGCCGATTTGGCCATGACAAGGTCGAAGAAGGCTTGCCCAAATTGGTGCGCGCGGTGAAACGCGAAGGGCATCCTGTTGTATGGAGCTGCGATCCGATGCACGGCAATGTCGTCAAATCGGACACCGGTTTTAAGACACGGCCTTTCGACCGTATCCTGACCGAAGCGCGCGGTTTCTTCGCGGTTCACCGCGCAGAAGGCACGCATCCCGGCGGCATCCATATCGAGATGACCGGACAGGATGTAACTGAATGCGTCGGCGGGGCGGTTGCGATTACAGAGGAACGTCTGGGCGACCGGTATCACACACATTGCGACCCGCGTTTGAATGCAGAACAATCGCTCGAACTTGCTTTTGGTCTGGCTGAAATGCTGAACACCGAGGTGAACGAACAGCGCGCTGCTGACGCAGCGTAGCGTTCTGGAGCCGACCCGCCACTCGCGGGATTAGGTATTTCACCCGAGGTCGCTGTGCTGCCAACGCACAGGTTTATGCGTTTATTCGCAAGCCTGCATGTCGATTTTAGCCCAACTTTCTGCCGCTCCTGCAACGGAACATGGCACCGCATTGGACGCTGTCGCGGGGCCGGATATTCTGCTGATCGCTGCCGTGGTTCTTGGCCTCATCGCCACAGCGGCGATCGCCAATGTGGTGATCGCCCGGCGCGAAACCCGCAAGCTGGCGCGGCTCGCCAGAAACCGCGCGCTTGGTATGCGAGAATTGCTCAGCACGGTGAGAATGGCCGAAACAATCGCCGGAATTGGCGTGTGGCAATATGATCCCTCGACCGGAACGCAGCACTGGTCAGACGGGCTGAAACGCTTGTTTGATATCGATCCGCGCGAAGTCTTCGTTGATGGCGACGCGGAAACGCTGTTGTTTGCCAACAATATTGATTTGATTGGCAGGATCAAAGAGCATGGCGATGAGGCCGAGCCCTATACTTTGCAGTTCAACATCCATGGTTATGACGGGCGCGCACGTTCAATCTCCGTCCATGCCTGCAATTTGATGGATGGCGATGGCGATGCTCACCGCGTGGTTGCTGTCGTGCGCGATAATACGGAACAGATCGAGCGGGAACGCGCGCTGGAATCTTCACGCGCCGAAGCCATTGATGAAGCGCGCCATGCCCGTGCGCTGGCGGAAACCGATGCGCTTACTGGGCTCGCCAATCGGCGCAGAGTGATGCGCGAGCTTGACCGATTTGTAATGGCTGCGCGGGTCACGCAGATGCCTTTGGTCTTGGTCATGTTCGACATTGATCACTTTAAGCAGGTCAATGACACGCACGGCCATCCGGTAGGAGACAAAGTGCTGCAGCGTGTTGCACGGCTGGCGGATGGGCAAGCGCGCAGCGGCGATCTTGTCGGGCGAGTGGGCGGAGAAGAGTTCGTCTGGGTGATTCCCGGTGCATCAGACAGAATAGCCCGTGTAATGACCGAGCGCCTGCGACAGACGATCGCCAGCGAAAGCGGAGTTGATCCTGCATCAGCTGTGACGATCAGTCTAGGGTACACCTACATCCAGTCAGGCGACACCGCACTATCACTATTCGCTCGCGCGGATGGGGCGTTGTATGAAGCGAAGCATTCAGGACGCAACCGAGTGCGCATAGCCGCCTAAGCTATTGCTCTTTCGGTCAAATTAAACGCGTATTGCGACAAAGCGCTGCGTCTAAATCGCCGTAACGCCTTTTATTTCTAAGCTGCATGCGCCATGTAGCCCGTCATACAATGACAGAAACGGGAGCTGCCCTTTGCCACAGAGCAAGCGGCATGAGGATATTGCGGCGCACTCGCTAGCAACCCTTGCACAAAAATATCATCGCACACGCGCTCTAACACAGGCTGTTGCCGCGCCCTTGTCGGACGCGGATGCGAGCATTCAATCTATGGAGGATGCGAGCCCGGCCAAATGGCATCTGGCGCATACGACATGGTTTTGGGAGACGTTTCTGCTGCGCGAACATGCGCCAGCATACGAGCTTTATGACGAGAGCTGGCCGTTCCTGTTCAATTCCTATTATGAGGCGGAGGGTGCACGTATTTCGCGTTTCGCCCGCGGGATGTTGTCACGCCCTACGCTGCGCGATGTGCTGGAATGGCGCGCGTCAGTGGATGCGGCGATGGCGCCGTTGCTGGATGATCCGGCGCATGCTGATCTGATTGCGCTGGGCATCGCGCATGAGCAGCAGCATACCGAATTGCTGCTCACCGATATCAAACACGCATTGTTCCAAAACCCGCTCGGTCCCGCGATGTGGGATACAAGCGCACCGAAGGCTGATCCTGCTGGTGAGATGGGCTGGCACCATCACCCCGGCGGTGTCGCCCTGATCGGGCATGACAGTTCTGACGAGAACGCGGGCTTTTCCTTCGATAATGAAGGCCCGCGCCACCGCGTTCTGCTTGAACCTTTTGCGCTGGCAGACCGTCTGGTCACCAACCGCGAATGGTCGCAGTTCATCGCTGATGGCGGGTATAGCAACGCATCGCTGTGGCTGTCCGATGGGCTGGGCTGGGTTCGCGAACACGGGATTGGTGCGCCGCTCTATTGGTCAGATGCGCAGCAGTTCACCCACGCTGGCTGGCAGGACCGCGACCCTGATGCGCCTGTCACTCATATCTCCTATTACGAAGCGGACGCCTACGCGACTTGGGCGGGCGCACGCCTGCCAACCGAGTTTGAGTGGGAAGCCATCGCGCGCGGCCAAGACAATGCCGACAGTCCGGCTGCGCATGATCCGTCTGGCGGCAATCAACTCTCCCACGCTGCCCCGCCGATGCCGCGAGGTGGGCGCGATCTGTTTGGCGATTGCTGGCAATTCACGCGCTCTGCCTATTTGCCATATCCTCGCTTTGCCCCGGCAGCAGGCGCAGTGGGCGAGTATAATGGCAAATTCATGAGCGGGCAGTTCGTTCTGAAGGGCGCAAGCTGCGCCACGGTGAGCGGACATTCCCGCGCCGGCTATCGCAATTTCTTTTACCCGCATCAGCGCTGGCAATTCACCGGCCTGCGCCTTGCGAAAGATATTTGAAAAAGGACCTTTGACCATGGCCAATAATGAAGGCCTAAAGCTCGTCGAACGCGATGAAGGCGGGGTCGATACGAAGTTTCGCGCTGATGTGCTGCTTGGCTTGTCTCAGCCACAAAAGGCGATCCCTGCGCGCTGGTTGTATGATGATGCGGGTTCGCAATTGTTTGAGGACATCACGCAGCTGCCCGAATATTACCCAACGCGCGCCGAGACAGAGATCCTGCGCGATCAGGGCGCAAGTTTCGCCGATTTGATCGGGGAAGGGCGCGCGGTTGTGGAATTCGGCTCTGGCTCATCGGTGAAGACACCGCTGTTGCTGTCTGCGATCGCGCCTGCTGCCTATGTCCCGCTGGATATTTCGGGCGACTTCTTGCGCGCGGCTGCGGCTGATCTGGCGCAGAAATTTCCCGGCCTGCCTGTTCATCCGGTAGAGGCGGATTTTATGCGTCAGGTTGAACTGCCTAATGAAGTCGCCGACATGCCCAAGCTCGGTTTCTTCCCCGGCTCGACAATCGGGAATATGGTCGCACGCAGCGCGGTCGATCTGCTGCGCAATATGCGAGAGACTTTGGGGGTCGGCGCACAGCTGTTGATCGGGATGGACCTGATCAAGGATACGGGTGTTTTGATCGCTGCATATGACGATGCTGCCGGGGTGACGGCTGAATTCAATTACAATTTGGCGCGCCGCATCAACCGCGAACTTGGCGGGGATATTCCCGTTGAACATCTGAAGCATGAAGCGCGTTGGAACGATGACATTGCGCGCATAGAAATGCACCTCGTCGCAAAGGCAGACATCGACTTCACTGTTGATGGGCGCCATTTTGTGATGGCGGCGGGGGAGACGATCCACACCGAAAACAGCCACAAATTTAACCGTCGCACTTCAAACATGCTGTTGCTCGCCAGTGGATGGGAACCGCAAGCCCGGTGGCTTGATGGAGAAGAGCGGTTTTCGCTCTTACTGGCTGAAGCACGGCCCAACCGCAGCGCGCCTTAAAAAGTTCAAGCCCTGCATTGAAACATCTGAGGTTTTGAGGCGTTAGGCGGGCATGAACTCACAACACAGCTCGCGGCACAGAGATATCATTATTATTGGTGCGGGAATGGCGGGGCTTTCTTGCGCTGGCCTTCTTGCGGATGCTGGCCTCACGGTGCGCGTCCTCGATAAAGGGCGCGGGCCGGGCGGCCGTATGGCTGCTCGTAGGGCAGAAATTGCCGGTGAGACAGTGAGCTTTGACCATGGCGCGCAGTATTTCACCGCGCGCGATTCCGAGTTTTTAGCTGCGATCAAAACGTGGGAAGCGCGCGGCGCCGTGGCTGCTTGGCCAGCAGCGGGCGCGGATGCGTGGGTAGGCACGCCTGGAATGAACGGCCCCGTCAAAGCGATGGCGATTGATTTGGATGTGCATTGGGACACCCGCGCAATGGCTATCACCCGCGAAGGAGACATTTGGCATGTCGATGCGGGCGAACACAGTTTTACTGGGAAAACAATCTTAGTCGCGGTGCCAGCAGAGCAGGCGAGCGAATTGCTATCGGACATCGCTCCCGAACTTGCCGCAATCCCCGCAGCCGTTGTTTCTGAGCCATGCTGGGCGGTGATGGCGGGCTTTGCGAAGCCGCTTGATGTGGCGCAGGATGCCTTGCGCGACCCAGAAGCACGCATTTCATGGGCTGCGCGCAATTCCGCCAAGCCGCAACGCACAGGCGCTGAGGGTTGGGTGTTCCACGCGTCACCGGCACGCAGCCGTGAGATTATCGACATGCCAAAAGAAGAGGCCGCTGAAGCGCTGCTGGCTGATTTCTTTGCGCAAACCGGCGCGCAACCCGAAACGCCCGTGCATCTTGCAGCACACCGCTGGCTCTATGCGCTGCCATCTGTCGCGAAATCTGAACGTCATGCTCATTTCGATGCAGAGGCGCGCATCGGGATCGCGGGTGATTACCTTCATTCTCCGCGCGTTGAAGGGGCTTGGCTTTCAGGCGCGGCGTTGGCGCAACGGGTGCTGGCTGCACCTGTTTGATCCCCAATACGGCTAGTGGACGCTGTGTCGCTCGCTCGCCTAGCTTTGCTCCCAATCAATCACGCAAACCATTTCATGGGAGTGGAATTTATGCACGAACTGTTCGACTTAACCGGCCAAACCGCCGTCATCACTGGCTCTGGCCGGGGGATCGGTGAAGGCATCGCGCATCTGCTTGCCGAAGCGGGAGCGAATGTCGTTTGCGCCTCGCGCTCCGTCGATCAGATCACGCAGGTTGCCGGCGACATTAACGCCAGCAATTCTTCAGGCCGCGCCATCGCGCAAGCAACCGATGTTTCGAGCGCGGAAGATATGGAAGCGCTCGCCCAGCGCGCAGTCGATGAATTTGGGCGGCTTGATATTTGGATCAACAATGCGGGCGGTTCGCTGGTTTCAGCGCCGATAACCGAACTTGATCCGGCGGAGTGGGACAAAACGCTCGCGGTGAACCTGTCATCCGTATTCTACGGCGTTCGCGCAGCGGCAAAGCATATGACCAATGGCGGCAGCATCGTGAACACATCGAGCATGGCGGGCCGCGATCCATTCCCCGGAAGCGGCCATTACAGCGCCGCCAAGGCAGGGGTGAATATGCTCACCAAAACATTGGCATTGGAATTGGGCCCGCAACGGATTCGCGTGAACGCGATTCTGCCAGGCTTCATCCCGACCGATACGGTGAAAAAAGCGCTCAATATGACCGACGAGGATTTCGGGCCGCTGCTAGAGCAGCTGAACCTGCCAGCCGGACGATTGGGTATGCCACGCGATATTGCGGCATGCGTGCTCTATCTCTGCGGGACTTCGGGGGAATGGGTGACCGGACAGAATCTCTGCATCGCAGGGACTGTTTGACTCGCGTCTTTGTGTGCGCACCCCGGATGCGATGCGCAAAAGAAAGGATATTCCTGGCTGGGGCGGCAGGGATCGAACCTGCGAATGCCGCTACCAAAAAGCGGTGCCTTACCACTTGGCGACGCCCCAGCAGGAGCCGAGCGCTATAACGCCCCTTTTCTAAATGTGAAGGCTTTTTCAGCGCATATTGAACGCTTATTCGGCGATAGCACGCCGTGTGGCCAGGTCGGCCTCTATTCGCGCCACGATTTTGTGGTCCAGCCGGTAGAATAACATAGCGATTCCCGCCGGTATCAGGACAAGCGCAGGCATCCACGCAAAGGCAAAATTAATGCCTGCGACCGCCTCAGGCGTTTGCTCCACGCCCGCTTGAAATCCGGTGAGATCCATTGCAAACAATGGCAAAGCCGCGCCTAGCGCCATACCAAGTTTCACCGCAAAAATCGAAGCAGATACGGTGAGCGCGGTCATCTGCTGGCCGGATTTCCAATCGATATATTCGGCAATGTCGGTGAACATGGAAAAGGACAGCACCATCAGAAAGCCGAAACCGATCCCAACGCCATATTGCGAAAGCGTTTGCGGCCAGACCGCATCTAGCGGCACGAACGCGAACACAGTGATACCGATTATCTTCATCGCGCCACCGACCAAAATCAGATGTGATTTTTCAAATCGCCGTTGCAGCAGAAAAGCGAGAATGACACCGCTGATCTGACCCAACGCCAAAGCCGTCAAAAACAACCCGAACCTGTCCAGAAACAGAAACACAGGCGTGCCGTCATCGCCCGCGACATATTTGAAGAAGAACCGCGCGGTCGACGCCCGGCTAGAGATCGACAAAACGCCAAACACGGCCGAAACCGCCACAGCAATCCAAGCGCCCGTGCGCACCAGCATTCCAAGATCACCCCGGATTGAATTGTTGGTCTGCGCGGCAGGAATGCGCTCTTTGGTGGTCGCAAATGTGGTGAGATAAACGACCACGGACAGCGCCGCGAAAATACCCATCGTGAGCATGATCCCGCGCGCCTCATCCCCTTCGCCCAATTCGCGCACGAAAGTGGTGGCGAGCACGCCGACCAAAATCCCTGCAAGGCCAGAGAAGAACATGCGAAATGCGGTCACATTCGCGCGCTCCTTGGCTGAAGGAGAAATCACTCCGAGCAGTCCAGAATAGGGCACATTCACTGCCGTAAAAGCGAGCATCGCCAAACCGTAGGTGACATAAGCCCAGACCAGCAGCCATCCCGGCGACATTGGCGGCGCTGCAAATATCGCAAATCCGGTGATCCCAAATGGAACCGCCCCGAACAAAAGGTAAGGGCGATAGCGCCCCCAGCGCGTTCGCGTCCGGTCGCCGATCGCTCCCATGACAGGGTCGGTTACTGCGTCAAAGGCTCGCGATAGCATCAGCATCACAGCCATCGCCGCCGGGGCAACCCCGCCCAGATCAACAAAGAAATAGGCCAGATAGGCGCCAAAAAAATTGAGATAGAGGCCAGACGGCAGGTCGCCGATGCCATATCCCAGTTTCTCTCTTAGACGAATTTTCTCAGGCGGCTTGCTGGCCAAGTTTACTCCACTTCAAAACGACAATGGGCCGGAAGCGCGAACACTTCCAGCCCACCTGATCATTTGCGTGTCTGATGCGTCAGAAAGTGAAGTCGAGGTTTTTGCCTTCGAAATCTGCGGGCGAATGACGTTCGGCCAATTGTTGATCTTCATCGCCCCACACTTTGTTGACCAGCCGCCCGCGCTGGACACCAGGCCGAGCCGCAATTTCGCGCGCCCAGCGGCCGACATTCTTGTAATCGTCGATTGAGAGGAAAGTCTTCGCCTCGTTATAGATCGTGCCTGCGACAAACGGTGCGAGCCACGGGAAATTGGCGATATCGGCAATGGTGTATTCGTCGCCTGCCAAGAAGCGCGTTTTGCCCAGTTGTTTGTCAGCCACGTCGAAAATTCGCTTCGTTTCCATCGCGTAGCGGTTGATCGGGTACTCATATTTTTCCGGCGCATAGGCATAAAAATGGCCAAAACCGCCGCCGATAAATGGCCCGGTTCCAACCTGCCAGAACACCCAGGATAGCACTTCAGCGCGCGCGGCAGGATCTTTGGGCAGAAACTCGCCGAACTTTTCAGCGAGGTGAACAAGGATCGCGCCGCTTTCAAACACGCGGAATTCGCTCGCTCCGCTGGCGTCAATCATCGCGGGAATTTTCGAATTGGGGTTGATACTTACGAACCCGCTGCCGAACTGCGCCCCGTCACCGATATTCACAGTGTAAGCGTCGTATTCGGCGCCAGTGTGACCCAGTTCGAGCAATTCTTCGAGCATGATCGTTGCCTTCACACCGTTGGGCGTGGCGAGCGAATGCAATTGGAACGGGTTCTTGCCGCGCGGAAGGTCGTTTTCCTCGCGCGCGCCTGATGTTGGGCGGTTTATGCTGGCAAAGCGCCCGCCGCTTTCGGTGTCGGCATTCCAAACTTCGGGCGGGGTGTAAGTGGCATCGGCCATGTTGTTTACTCCAGTTGAGGGAGGGGAATTGTCTCGTCTGACCCTTGGACACGGACTTGGCGCGTCGAACAATGATCTGCAACCCGGAACCAGTTGCCGCTGCGGCGCATTTGCTTTGCTATGGAAAAGATCATCTATGTTGATGACAGCCTACCCGGCATCACCCGCAAGGGCGCAGGCAGAGGCTTTGCGTATTACAATCCAGACGGGGCGTTGATACGCGGCCGTAAGGAGCGCGACCGACTGAACGCAATTGCCTTTCCGCCCGCCTATCGCGATGTTTGGTACTGCCCAGCGGAAAATGGGCACATTCTCGCTACCGGATATGATGATGCCGGGCGCAAGCAATATCGGTATCACCCCGATTTCCGCTTAATGCGCGAAGGGGACAAGTTTGATCGGTGCGAGGCATTTGGGCGGATGCTGCCGTTGATCCGAGCGCGTGTTGACGAAGATCTTTCTCAGACCGAATTTACAGAGAGCCGCGCGGCTGCTTGCGTGGTGCGATTGTTGGATTTGAGCGCAATCCGCGTGGGCAATGAACAATATACCCAATCGAACGACAGTTACGGCGCCACCACATTGCGGCGCAATCACGCAGAAATGCGGACGCGCGGCATGAGCCTCCATTTCACTGGCAAAGGTGGCAAGGACCGCGATGTTGAGCTTAACGACGCGCGCCTGGCAAACGCGGTGCGCGGGATGAAAGACCTGCCGGGCAGTGCGACGGACAATCATCTGTTTCGATATTTGGACGAGGAAGGGCAATCAAACCCTGTCACTTCTCAGCTGGTCAATGATTACCTGAAAGAGACGATGGGCGGAGATTTTACCGCGAAGCATTTCCGCACTTTTCACGCCAGCGTCATCGCGTTCAAAGAACTTGCCGCAGGAACAGAGCATGTGACGATCAGCGCATTGCTGGAAACCGTGTCCGAACATCTGGGCAATACGCCTGCGATTGCGCGCAAAAGCTATATCCACCCAGCGGTGATTGAGCAGGTCGAAATTCAGGAAGAATGGCGCAGTGGTTTGCAATTGCCGCGCTCCACAAAGTGGTTGACCCGCGAAGAGCGAGGGTTCCTGCAATTGCTGGAGGTTAGCCCGCCCGCCGCCGAACTGCTTGCCGTCTAGTCGGTCCCTGCAATAGCCGCTAGGGCAGGTTCATAACCACACGCCGGGAGCCCCAATTTGGCCGATACATCGCACCCCTTTTACGACATGCACGCGCACGGATTTGTCCGGGTCGCGACCTCTACGCCGTGCGTGCGCCCTGCCGATGTCGCCTACAACGTCAAAGGCATCCTGTCCGAAGCGCGAAAGGCGCATGAGCAGAATGTCGATCTGGTGGTCTATCCAGAGCTGTGTGTGTCCTCTTACGCAATCGACGATTTGCTGCTGCAAAACGCGCTGCTCGATGCATCAGAGGCAGCGATTGCGGATGTTTTGGAGGCGAGCCAAGAGCTGACGCCGGTGCTCGTAATCGGCGCGCCGCTGCGGCGGAATAACAAGCTCTACAATTGCGCACTCGTGATTGCGCGGGGCGAATTGCTGGGTGTGATCCCCAAAAGCTATCTGCCCAATTACCGCGAATTCTATGAAAAGCGTTATTTCGCGCATGGCCGCAATTGCCAGGATATGTGGATTGGCGTGAATGGGGAGGAGGTGCCGTTTGGGACCGATCTCGTATTTTCTGCCTCCAACTTGCCCGGTTTCACATTCGGCGTGGAGATTTGCGAAGATTTCTGGGCGCCCAATCCGCCGGGCACTTTGGCCGCGCTCGCGGGCGCATTGATCCTATGCAATCTTTCCGCTTCGCCGATCACAATCGGGCGCGCGGATGATCGGCATTTGCATTGCCGCGCCAGCTCAGCGCGTTCAATCTGTGCCTATGCGTATTCCGCCAGTGGCCACGGCGAAAGCACCACGGATCTTGCTTGGGATGGGCAGGGCGTAATCTATGAACTGGGCGAATTGCTGACCGAGAGCGTCCGTTTCGATCTCAACCCTGAATTGTGCGTGGTTGATATCGACACGGACCGGATCGCGGGCGAACGGATCCGCAATCAAACGTTTTCCGATGCCGCAGAAGCGCATGGCCGGCCAGAGGATACCTACCGCCGGATCGTGTTCGAACATGAGGTAGAAGCGGGCGATATCGGTCTGATCCGCCCTGTCCGCCGCTTCCCATTTGTGCCGAACAATCTGAAGACCTTGGACGAGGATTGCTACGAAGCGTTCAACATCCAGGTCGATGCTCTGATGCGCCGCATCAAGGCCACTGATGCAAAAAGCCTTGTAATCGGACTTTCTGGCGGGCTCGACAGCACGCACGCGCTGATCGTGGCGAGCAAGGCCTGCGACCGGCTGGGCCTGCCGCGCTCCACCATTCGCGGTTACACAATGCCCGGATTTGGCACCTCGGACGAGACAAAAGGCAATGCCTGGAAGCTTATGGAAGTGTTCGGCATCACGTCCGAAGAGATTGATATCAAACCCGCTGCGAGCCGCATGTTGGAAGACATGGGCCACCCCTATGCGAAGGGCGAGCCGGTTTATGATGTGACCTTTGAGAATGTGCAGGCGGGTTTGCGCACCGACTATCTATTCCGGCTTGCGGGCCAGCATCACGGCTTTGTCATCGGCACAGGCGACCTCAGCGAATTGGCGCTGGGCTGGTGCACTTACGGTGTTGGCGACCACATGAGCCACTACGGCGTAAATTCCGGCGTTCCGAAAACGCTGATCCGCTATCTCATCCGCTGGACGGTTCAGACCGAACAGTTCCTGCCAAAGTGCAGCGAGGTGCTGATGGCGGTCTATGACACGGTGATCTCGCCCGAACTGATTCCTGCTGGCGAGGACGGTGCGATCCAAGATACAGAGGCGCATGTCGGGCCGTATCAACTGCATGATTTCTTCTTGCACCACACCATCCGATATGGCCAACGACCGGGCAAAATTGCCTTTCTGGCATGGCACGCTTGGAAGGATGCGCAGACTGGCGAATGGCCAGATGCATTCCCAGAAACGCGCAAAGCGCAATACGACCTCGCTGAAATCGCAGGCTGGCTCGAAGTCTTCCTGAAGCGCTTCTTTGGCTTCTCGCAATTCAAACGCAGCGCGATCCCGAACGGTCCAAAGGTCAGCTCACAAGGTGCCTTGTCTCCGCGCGGAGACTGGCGCGCGCCTTCAGATGCGGTGGCCACGGTGTGGGTGGATGAATTAAAAGCCGCTTTGCCTCCAATCGATTAAGACTGTTTTCCACGCGAAAGCGCCAAAAGGTCTCAGCACTTGCTCTCCACTTTGGTGCGCACAGAGCTTTTATTCCAATGGCATGCCGAGGCAGCCTCCGCACGGCCGATTGGTCTTTTTACATTCGCCATTCCAATTGGATGCCGGGAAATAGCGCGCCGGCCGCTTATTAACCTGCCAGCTTCTCCGCTCGGTCATGTGCTGCGGCGATTTTTGCCTCGCCATCAGCGCCCATGATTCCGTCTGCGGCGACGATCTCGACGTCTTTGATGCCCAGAAAACCGAGGAAGAATGTGAGCCAGCTTGACATGAAATCCATCTCGCTGCCGATCGGTGTGCCGCCCGATGCAGCGGTGATGTAAGCTTTTTTGCCCGCGAGCAGGCCGACCGGACCATTTTCAGTATATTTGAAGGTCGTGCCCGCGCGTGCCACCAAATCGGCCCACGCCTTCAGCGATGCGGGCACTCCAAAATTGTAGATGGGTGAACTGATGACGATGGTATCAGCCGCCTGCAATTCCGCGATCAAAGTGTCAGCGATAGCGGCAAGTTCTGCCTGTTTTGGCGTGCGTTCGGCGGCGGGGGTCAGGTTAGCTGCAAAACGCTCCTCGCTAATGAGCGGCAGATCGTTGCGGCTAAGATCGCGCGACGTAACTTGCGCGCCGGAACTGTCCGTCAGGGTCTTGATGAGCGTGCCGCCTAATGCGCTTGATACGCTGTCATCATTGCGAATGCTTGCGGTGATGTGAAGAATATTGGTCATGATGGTATGTTCTTTGCGTTAGAGAATGGAGGGGTGGAACCGGCCGGTTCGAGGGGGGGAGCCCGGCCGGTCCCGAGGGGGCTTTAAGCGGCGTCTACAAGCACGATTTCGCTGTCTTCAGTGGCGGTGATCGTAATGCTTTCCAGCTGGGTTATCGCGACACCATCGCGCGCATTCGCTTCTACATTGCCGATCCGCACGGCGCCGGTGGCTGGCACCAGATACAGGTGCCGGTCGGCCGCGGCCGGTGTGTAGGTAACGCTTTCACCTGCCTTCATTGTCGCGCCTAAGACGCGGGCATCTGTTCGGATGGGAAGCGCGTCAGCATCGTTGGCGCTGCCACTGGCGAGCGAAACAAAGGCACCAGAGCGATCACCTTTGGGAAAGGCGCGCGCGCCCCAGTTAGGCTGGCCCCCACGGGTTTCGGGGACGATCCAGATTTGGAAGATTTCGGTCTCCTCATCCTCGCGATTATATTCAGAATGCTGAATACCGCTTCCGGCGCTCATCACCTGAACATCGCCCGCTTGTGTGCGGCCTTCATTGCCGTAATTGTCGCGGTGCGTGATAGCGCCCTTGCGGACATATGTGATGATTTCCATGTCGTTATGTGAATGCGGTGGGAAGCCGGTTCCGGGCGCAATCGTGTCATCGTTCCATACGCGCAGGCTGCCCCAATTGACCCGCGCAGGGTCATGGTATTGTCCAAACGAAAAGTGGTGATGGGCATCAAGCCAGCCGTGGCTGGCGCTGCCAAGATCTTTGAAGGGCCGTAGTTCAATCATCGTGTCTCTCCTGATTATGGAGCGGTTCGCAAAGGAACTTCGCTGTGTTGAGAAAGGAGATAGCCATGTTACTGGCATCGGATAAGTCCGATAAAACTTGTAAAAATGTTCAAATTATCTGAACATAACCTCATGAAGCTAGGCGATCCCAGTCTCGATCAATTGCGCATTTTTCTTTGCGTAGTGGAGGAAGGCAGCTTTGGCGGCGCGGCCCGAAAAATGGGTCGTGCGATTTCCGCAGTCAGTTATGGCATTGCGCAATTGGAGATGCAGCTCGCCGTCAGCCTCTTCGAACGCGAGGGATCGCGTAAACCCGTTTTGACCGAAGCGGGTGAGGGGCTGCTTGCAGAGGCGCGCGGTGTCGCGGACAGCGTCAATGCATTGCTCGCAAAAACGCAAAGCCTTCATGCTGGGCTGGAAAGCAAACTTGGCCTTGTGCTTGATGTCATGTTGCCGGGCGATGTGACCGCGCGGGTTCTGCGCAGTTTCCGCGATACCTTTCCCACTGTGGCATTGCATTTGCGGGTCGAAGGGCTGGGTGCGGTTGCTGCATGTTTGATCGATGAGGAAGGCCAGCTCGCGATTGGCGGGCCTACCATCTCCAACGATCCCGTTCTGGAGCGCCAAGCCATCGGCGCAGTTCATTTGATCCCTGTCGCTGCACCTGGCCATCCACTGACAGAGCCAAACATTGCACCGGGAGAAAGCCGCAAGCATTTGCAGCTCGTCCTGTCTGACCGATCAACCCGGACACAGGGCCGTGAATTTTCTGTCCTCAGCCCGCTTACATGGCGTCTGGGCGATCTGGCTGCGAAACATTCACTGCTGAAAGAGGGGCTGGGCTGGGGTAATATGCCCCGCGAAATGGTTTCCGATGATTTGGCAAAAGGACGATTAATTGAACTGAATCTGCCTGAAAAGCCGGGAGACAATTACACGCTATATGCGCTGTGGCGGCGCGACACCCGTTTAGGCCCCGCGACAAGCTGGCTGATCGGCGCGTTTCAGGACGAATTGCGCCGCTGAGAAATCAGCTTGTTTTGCGCAGCCATTGCAGCGCTTCGGTTTTGCTATCGAAGAACTCAACTTCGACACCTTGGCTCAATCTGCGGTACTGAATTTTGACCAAAGCCGAGGGGGAAAGGATGGCGACCCGCGCCAGTCCGAATTTCTTGGCCGTCATAAGATGATCACGGATGGCATCGCCCGCCTCGCGATTCTGTGGCATGAATTCGTGCATATCGCCCAGCACATGGATCGGTTTGTGCGCCTTGACCAACGGCAAGCATGCTGTGTTAAGTTCGCCGAGAAACTTCTGGATTTCATCAACTTTCCAGAATCCGCCGACCGCAAAATGCAATTCGCAAAACGCTTCGTGTAGCGAAACTGAGCTGGTTGGCGCGGTTGTCTCCATTCGGAAGACTTAACACACGCTAGTTAAAAGATCGTTTTCAAAGGGGTCAGGGACCGAAGCTGATCCGAGCATCGCCTGCTTTCCACGGGGTAAATTTGGGCATGATCGACGCGAACAGGTCGGACGCCAAATGCGCCTGCAGCCACGGATGCAAATCTGCCAAATCCTGAGCGTCAAACCAAGCGCGGTTGTGGTTGGCAAATTGCCGGATAAACGGGAATAGCGCGATATCGCTAAGGGTGCGGGTGGGGCCGCAGAGCTGACCGTGCTCCGCTATCTGCGCGTCAAATTCTTGCAGAATTCCGAGACCTTCTGCCTGATGATCCACCGTCCCGTGATCCGGTTCTTCTGCAAATCGATTGGGATATTTGTAGCGGTCGAGGTGATGTTTGAATGGTCCGTCCGCGCGCGCAATCAGGCTAACATTATCGCCCTTCAGCCAGCCCTCGGGATCATTCTGACCTAACGCCCAGCGCATGATCGCGATGCTTTCATCGACCACTTTGCCATCAGGCAGTACAAGTACCGGGACAGTCGCTTTCGCGGATGCTTCGCGAAGTTCAGCCGGCTTATCTGCCAGTTTGACCTCGCGCAGCTCCACCGTGATCCCCGCAATCCACAGCGCCATGCGCGCGCGCATCGCATAGGGGCACCGGCGGAAAGAATAGAGTATCGCAAGCTCGCTCACTTGTCTCTGACTCTCGCCGCCTCTCGCTGCTTCGCAAGAGCATTTTGTTTTTGGCGTTCGGCGTAACGGGCGCGCTGCTGCTCGGTCTTTTCGTCGATGCAATAAGGGCAGCTGATGCCCGCGACAAAATCGCCATGCGCCTGATCTTCTTTGCTCAGAGGGCGGCGGCAGGCGCGGCATAGGTCGTAATCGCCGGGCACCAGGCCGTGTTTCACCGTCACCCGTTCATCGAACACGAAACAATCGCCTTCCCACAGGCTCTGTTCCTCTGGAACGTTTTCAAGATATTTGAGGATACCGCCTTTCAGATGGAACACATCCTCCACCCCTTCGCCGCGCAGAAAGCTGGTCGATTTCTCACAGCGAATGCCGCCGGTGCAAAACATGGCGACTTTCTTCTTGCCGCTGAGCAATTCTTCGCGGTTGTCGCGGAACCACGCAGGGAAATCGCGGAAACTGCCAGTTTCGGGATCAACCGCGCCCTTAAAGGTGCCGACACCGACCTCATAATCATTGCGAGTGTCGATCACCACAGTGTCAGGATCGCTGATCAGCGCATTCCAGTCCTGCGGATCGACATAGCGGCCAACGCTGGCGGTGGGGTCAACCTGCGGCTGCCCCATAGTGACGATTTCGCGCTTAAGCCTGACCTTGAGCCGGTTGAAAGGCATGGCGGCGGCTTCGGAATATTTGACGTCGAACGAACCGCATCCGGGCAGCGCACGAATATGATCGAGCACGGCCGCGATGGCCTCTTCTGGCCCCGCGATGGTGCCGTTGACGCCTTCTGGAGCAATCAGGACGGTGCCTTTGACATCCGCCGCTTCGCAAACCGCAAGCAGTGGTTCGCGCAAAGCGGCGGGGTCTTCGAATGGGGCGAAGCAGTAAAGCGCGGCTACTTGAACCATGCGAGACGGAGCGGTGCGATCATTTTCGCCAACAGAATGGGACATACCCCGCCCAATAGAGCGAAGCGGGGCGCCTCACAACTCCCCGCAACGCCCCACAACACCACTCAATGCGCCAGAGTTAAGGGTAGGATATGATCCTCAAACAAAGTTTCGCTTTGTTGATGCGCATTGTTCTGGCCGAAATCGATCTTGGTGATGACGGTCACTATGCCGGCTTCTGGCAGGATGATAACCTTGTTACCGCCATTCCCGCTCATTTGCGCGGCGCGATAGACTGTCCCGTCATGGGTGAAATTGCGCAGCCAGAACAGATATCCGTACTTCATATCCTGCTGATCCGGCACCTCAACCTTCGGCGTGATGGATGCCTCGACCCACTCAGCAGACAGGATCTGCTGGCCTTCAAACATCCCGCCATTGGCATAGATACGGCCAAACTTTTCAAGATCACGCGATGTGAGCGACAAGCCCCCTCCGCCCTGCGCAAGGCCCAGCGGGCTGAATTGCCATTCTGCCTGTTCAATCCCGAGCGGTGCGAACAATGAGCTTTGCGCGAAATCTTCAAGCTTTTCACCGGTGGCGGATTCTACCACAGCGCCCAAGGTAGAAACTCCGGCGGTGCAATAGGAAAACGCACGGCCATAGGGGCTGTCTTCGGGCTTTGGCATCCACGCCGGAATCCCGGCAATGGGAAGATCGAGGAAGAAGCCGGTCCAATCCTCGATGAGATACATCCGTTCTTCATTGCCGCGTGACCAAGGGTTGGAATCGTTGCATTCGAGCGGTCCGCTCATGGTAATCAGGTCTTCGATTTGCATTGCGGATTTGCGCGGATCGGGGTTCTTGGGATCGTGATCAAAGAAGCTGAGCACAGGCGTTTGAAGCGAAGGGATATGCCCCTTTTCTATCGCGAGCCCCACTAAGGCGCTCGTCACTGATTTTGTGACTGATCGCGTGTTGCGCACGGCATCGGGTTCATCATCGAAATAATTTTCATAAATGACCTCGCCATCTTTGCTGACGACGATGCTGGAGACCCGGCCAAAATCGTTATTGGCGACGATCTGGGTCAGGGCATCCCAATCGGGTGCGGTCTGTGCGCTGGTGGGACTGGTGCTTATCATAAAAGCGGCGGAAACGCCTAAAGCGGCGTTGCTGATTTTCCTGTTCATTCGCGGGGTGTAGAAGGGTCATTCTGGCTGGTCTTGGAGAATTCTAACCTTTTGTCATATGCGCCGCGCGCCATTGAGAAGGCGATTGGCGAAGGTGCTGGCGGAAACGGATGGCCATATGCGCCTGATCATAAAAGCCGTACTCAATTGCGGTATCGGCGAGCGACGTGCCGGCTTTGAGCAGAGCCGCTGCGCACAATTCGATCTGGCGCGCGGCGACCATTTTTGACGCAGACATGCCAAATCGCTGCCTGAACGCGCGCGGTAGATGGTTTTCATGAACGCCCGCGATGCGGGCCAATTCGGGCATCGTAAACAGCCATGGCCGCCGGGCATCCATGATCGCTTGGAAAGCGCGCTCCACGCCTTGCGGGACCCCGGCCAGATCATTGGGGCGAGCATGTATAAACAGCGAAGCTAGCGAATCCAGATCATCCTCAAGCTCCAGCGAATTTTTGCGATCAATCTTCTGAGAGAGATGATGGCAAAATTGCAGGACGCGGGTACTCTCGCAATGTCTGACGTGATCGGCGGACAAATTGTCGATCTCGAGGTCGACTGTCATAAAAGACCCGGTGCCGCCGACAAAGTGATCGCGGTGCCAAGTGCCCGGCGGGTTGATCACCGCGACGGGACGCGCGATGAACGCGTTTTCACCGGTGACCGATGTCACATAAGCGCCGCTCGTCACGAAGACGATATGCGCATGGTCATGACCGTGAGCGGAAACCATTTCAGGCGGCGCGTTGGCCTCGTGCAATTGGAACACACCGCCTGCCACGCTTTTTCGTGCAAGCTTGCGGCCCCAATAACCACTTTCACGGTTCTTGTGGCTGTAATCGCGAAGTCCGATTGCCGTTAAATCCGTGTCGCCCATTTTCCTGTAGCAATCTAAGTAGCGGTCACGCGCAGTTCGCGCAAAGCGGCCGGGGCATCGAATGGCTTTAGCACCGCGAATTGAGTTGACCTGTTCGTCATATTGCCACCTCTTCCGGTGCGATACAACCATCTGCGGATATTCTCATCTGTCCGCTGACTTCGACTAAAGGACCTTTGTTACCAATAGCGCAACTAGCCAACTAAACCGCCTTGATCAGCACTTAATGCTGTGAGCCGTCTTCATGTTTTACGGCGAGGATTGGTATTGGCTGGGTTCTTCCAGAAATGCTGCTTCGCATTGTGATCTCACCCATTTTGATATCACTCGCATCAAACGCGCGTATCCGGTAAAATTTGTCGATCACATACACCACGATTGCAGCGCCGAGAAAGCAAGTAAGCAGCAAGGTCGTCGCGCTCATATAAAGAGGCGGTGAAAGAGGGGCTTTCCTCAAAACCGCATCACCCAGCCATGTTTGTCCTTGGCCCGTCCAT
The DNA here is from genome assembly GCA_963789155.1 of uncultured Alphaproteobacteria bacterium. GTDB lineage: Bacteria > Pseudomonadota > Alphaproteobacteria > Sphingomonadales > Sphingomonadaceae > Erythrobacter. The sequence goes on from CAWBJN010000003.1 coordinate 247,018, forward strand.
GCTGCAAGCCAACCAGCTTTTCACGCATTTTGTTGGCCATCTGACCGATACCGCCGGTGCCGATGGTGAATTCGCCCTCGGGTGAGGCGACAGTGCCCACAGGGGTCACCACGGCTGCGGTGCCGCAGGCTAGGGTTTCGAGCAGCTCACCGCTTTCAGCTTCCGCGCGCCATTGTTGAATTGAGTAAGGCTCTTCGCGAACCTCAAGCCCTTCCTCGCGCAGCATCGCGATCAGGCTGTCGCGGGTAATGCCCGGCAGGATCGTGCCGGTCAGCGGCGGAGTGATAACGCTGCCGTCGCGGCGGATGAAGAACAGGTTCATGCCGCCCAGTTCCTCGACCCATTTGTGTTCGATTGCATCAAGGAAAACGACCTGATCGCATCCTTTGGCAATGGCTTCGGCTTGTGGGACCAGCGATGCGGCGTAGTTTCCGCCGGTTTTGGCCGCTCCGGTGCCACCGGGGGCCGCGCGAACGTAGTCCTGCGATACCCAGATTTTGACCGGGTTCACGCCACCTTTGAAGTAATTGCTGGTGGACACGAGGATCACAACGAATTTGTATTGCTTGGCTGGACGTACGCCCAAAAACGCTTCGGATGCGAACATGAAGGGACGGATATAGAGCGAGCCGCCTTCGACGGACGGCATCCATTTGGCGTCGGTCTTCACCGCCAGCCGCACGGCGTCCAGAAACAGTTCCTCGGGGATTTCAGGCATTGCCATCCGGCGGGCGCTGGCGTTGAAACGCGCCGCATTCGCCTCTGGCCGGAACATGGAAAGGCCGCCGTCTGCATGGGTAAATGCCTTCATCCCTTCAAAGATTTCCTGCGCATAATGCAGCACGCTGGCCGCCGGATCGAGCGCAATGGGCTCGCGCGGGCCGATGCGGGCCGAATGCCAGCCGCCTTTTTCCTCGTCGTAGTCTATCGTGACCATGTGATCGGTAAACACCTTGCCGAAGCCGGGGTCGGCAATGGCGGCTTCACGCGCTGCGTCGGGTGTAGGGGCGGGGTGCGGGATTGTCTCAAATTGCATAGGTATGCGATTAGTGTCGCGCGATCAGCGAAGCAAGAGGGAGACGACTTGCCTGAGACGTAACTTTTGCGGACAGGTTTGGTGGTCTAATTGAAGGGAAGAATGCCAATGCCTTATCAACGGTTTGCTAAATACGTGGCGATCCTAGCGCTGGCGGCTTGCAGCGACGATCCATCCCAGTTTGCGGGCAACACGGCAGAAACAGCCAAGGTTGCAACCAAATCGAGCGCTGAGATGGTAGATGCTGCTGAGGGAGACGCGGCGGCGCAGAATTCTGCGCGCCAACTAACCTGCATCAATCCAGTGTCAGCCAGTGACACGGCCCGCAGTCTGTTCGCGCGTTTTGGCAAGGCTGCGCAGCTTGCAACTCTGCCTGGCGGGGAAGGGACCGAGATTCCCGGACTGCTGATCTGGCCGGATGATCCAAAGCGCCGCATAGAGGTTGCCTTCCAATCCGAGGCGCGCGAGCAATTGCTATTCATCCGTCTAACCCAAGAGTCCGAATGGAAAGTCGCTGGCATCGGCATGGGCGATACGTTGGAACGTGTAATCGCGATCAACGAGGGGCCGATCAACTTTTTCGGGTTTGAATGGGATTATGCGGGCACTGTTGCGGACTATCGCGGCGGAAAGCTTGAACAGTTGGATGGCGGATGCATGCCGCTGATGACGCTTTCCTATGATGCGGAATTCACCAACTTGCCAAGCGGTCTAATTGGCGATGCGATTGTCCCATCCACCTCCAAAGACGTTCCAAAAGATGGCCTTAAGGTAAGCGAGCTGGGTCTGATTTTTGGACAATAGTTTAGATCAGACCGCACCAAAACGTGAGAAGGGCAGCGCCGCCTAAGCGGAACTGCCCTTCGCATGGTCAGCGGCCGGAAGTGCCGCTCACGAAACCTCACTCGGTAAGGAGATTACCGAATATGCTCCGTAGGGATCTTCACCGACCTCGCTACTGAACCATGAGACATCGGATCACCTCCTTTCGCGCTTGAAAGCCAAGACCTCGCCGGATCACCCGGGGGCCGGGGGCTGCGTTGGCCGCTTCCCTTGACGTTGTATGTGAATCATGCGCGCGTGCAGCGCAAGACTTGAATAAAGTTTTTCCCACGTCATACTCATCGCCTTCGCGATTTATCCGGCTAGATGAATGCCGAGGGCCAAACGCCGAAAATACGCGCCGGACGTTTCGTGCTTCGTGTGATCAGACAGCGGTCAGACCGCTACGGCTGTGGATATTAACAAACAAATCCTACCGGCAATCTTCGATTACGCGGCTGACTTCGACCCAGGCGGGGACGTAAAGCGTCGGGAATCCGGGTGTTTCGACTGCGAAGCGCCCCTTCGTTATCGCCATCGCATCCAGCAGCGGATCGCGTGCAGAAAGTGTCGCAACTGTCGACGCTGGAGTTGCGATCTGACCTGACCCCGCCGGAATCGTGCGAGATGTAGTCTCGGTCCGGATGGTTATCTGATTCGCGGTCCTGCTAGGCCGTCCGATCTCAATGCTACGCGCATTGCGGTTACAGGTGATAGCTAGCGCCCGCTCGGGATTAGAAGCAGAACCGAAATATGCGAACGTGGAGTCGCCGAGAGCGCCGTAACTCCACGTCCCCGGCGTCTGCGGAGCATCAAGATAGCTCTCATAGACCGGATTTTGCACGATAGGCGCTGTGGTTGGTGTGGGCGCCGGACGGACCACTGGAGGCGGAGTAGGCGCAGGCGGCTGAGATGCGGGAATGCAGGCAGCGAGGCCGAAAGTGACGGCAAGCGCGCCAGCGATGTGTAAGTAGATTGCTTTCATGCGCCTTAAATGCGCGCTATCGCCTGACGCGTCCATGAAGAATTCGAACGAAACACCGAAAAAAACGAAAACCGCCAAGAAGCGTGTCGATCAACTCTTGGTCGAACGCGAGCTCGTGGAAAGCCGCACACGTGCGCAGGCGCTTATTATGGCGGGTGTGGTGTTTGTCGGCGAAACAAAGATCGAAAAACCCGGTCAGCAAATTGCTGGAGATACACAGATTGATGTGCGAGGCCGCGACCATCCTTGGGTCAGCCGCGGCGGGATCAAGCTGGCGCATGCAATCGAGTATTTTGGTTTGGACCCGGCAGGCGCGGTGGCGATGGATATTGGCAGTTCCACAGGCGGATTTACCGATGTGATGCTATCGGGCGGTGCGCAGCATATCTTCGCCGTCGATAGCGGCACCAATCAGCTCGCTTGGAAATTGCGCCAGGATGAGCGTGTGACCGTGCTTGAACAGACCAGCGCGCGCATTCTCACGTTGGACCATATCAACCAGCCCTGCAATTGGGTCGTATGCGATGCCAGCTTCATTGGGCTTTCCAAGGTGCTCGACGTGCCGCTGCAACTGGCGGCGCGTGAATGCCAGTTGGTCGCGCTGATCAAACCCCAGTTTGAAGTCGCAAAGGGGGAGGTCGGCAAAGGCGGCGTGGTGCGCGACACCGCTTTGCACACGCGCGTATGCGGCGAGGTCCGCGAATGGTTGGAGCGGCTCGGCTGGACCGTACAAGGTATCGCGGAAAGCCCGATCACCGGGCCTCAGGGTAATGTGGAATTTCTAGTCTCTGCCCAAAGGCATTAGCCCAAATCCATCCCGCTGATCTTTGCGTCCAAATCAATCGGGATCGATGACAGCACTTCGGCGCCGCTCGCCTTTTCATAGGCTTCATCACCATGCTCCGCAAACAGCGCAGCTTGCTTAATATCGCGCTCCTTCAGAAGCTCAGCGATCTCTTCGCGGTACAGCGCGACCATTGCGGTGACGAAGCGGTTTACGCAGTCGTCTTCGTTTGTGTGGTCCACGTTGAAATCCGGCAGATGGCCGATCATTGTTTCTGCAGGATAGAGAAACTCATTGGTGACATAGCGATTCACTGAAAACCAGCTGCTCGGAATACCATTGGTGTCGATCGACAACGCGATCAGATGCGTAACATGAGCTTTGGATTCTTCGCCTTGCGGAGGCCACACTTTCGGCTCCAGCCCTTCGGGTAACTGTGTGCGGTGCAGGAACAGATGGAAGTGGCCGTGCTCATTATCTTCGCGGCTGCCAGCGGCATGGACGTGATAATACCAGCGTGCCTTGCAGAATTTGTCGCGCGCATCCGCCTTTGGATAATGTGTCCAGAAATTTGCGCCCTCTTCAGGTACAACGCGCAGCATCAGCGGACGCTGTTCCTGCGCCATCTGAGTGATAGTCTCGATAACGGTATGAGCGGCCTGTACGGGCGTCATCGGTTCGCGGGTCGGAGATTCTGTGGTCATGTCAGGGTATTCTAGCGAACCAAAGCCAAAGTTACAGTCGGTAATTTAGGGCCGGTTTTGAGCAGACCTATTTAGAGTCCAGACGCAAAACGGCCGATGGCAACAGGTGCTGCCATCGGCCGAATTGAGTGCGCACAGCAAAGCGCGCACGAATTCCGATTACTCGGTTTCTGCGATTTCAGAAGCGGCACAGCAAGCTGCATCAGCAACTTCAGCGGCTGCACAGCAAGCTGACGAAGCAGCGCAAACGTCAGAAGCAGCACAGCAAGCTGCGTCAGCAACTTCCTCAGCAGCTTCACAAGCGCTGATGGATGTTTCGTCTGCAGCAGTTGCAGCGTCGTCAGCAGGAGCCGAGCAAGCAGCAGTTGCAACAGCCAGGCCGCCAGCGACAGCGAGCATCGATGCAAAGTTGGTCTTTTTCATTAATTCGTTCCCCTCAAATGGGAGCCAGCCACGATGGCCAATTCCCAGTTGGTAGATAAAGGCGCGTAACAGATTTCTTGCCGAACAGCGCCTCGAATCACGGCAAGAATGTGGCGAAGTTACCAGATTATGGCGAAAGAGCGAGCGCTGTTGTGGATGATTGTGGCCAATTGATATAGATAATGGCCGAAATAAGGCGAATTTTCGCTTTAATTACGGCAATTTAGGGGCAAAAATTTATTCCCGATGCCAGTCCCGAAATAGGCCATTTTAGATAATATACCCGGGCGCAATTGGCGCTCAGAGGCCGCTAGTGTAACGGAATGCCAAGCGGTTTGCGGGGGCGAATCGTTTCAGAGGTAAGAAGATTTGTGCGGCAGACGGGGTGGAGCCGGAGCTGGACGGGAGAATTAATGAACTTTCTGGCTTCGAAGGCGCAATTGCGCGCCAGTTTTATACGCTGGGCGCTATTTTTGGTGCCGTTGATTGTGCTGCTGGGTTTTAGCGCAGGACAGCTTGGCAGCCCGCAGACCGTTTGGTTCCAAAGCCTGACCAAACCAGCGATTTTCCCGCCGCCTATGTGGTTTGGGATCGTGTGGGGCGTACTGTATGTAATGGTCGGCCTCTCGCTTGCTCTGGTAGTCAGCGCGTGGGGCGCACATGGGCGGCGTGTTGCGATCATTCTGTTCGCAATCCATTTTATCGGCAATCTGGCGTGGACCGCAGTTTTCTTTGGCATGCAGAACATGACCGCCGGGCTGGCGGTGCTGGTCTATGCCGTTATCACATTGATCGCGGTGATCGCGGTGTTCTGGCGCGTGCGCAAAAGCGCGGCGATGTTGCTGCTCCCCTATCTGGCATGGGTGATTTTCGCGAGCGTGTTGAATTACCAATTCATCGCTGAAAATCCCGATGGCGGCGAGAATGGCGACAGCGGCGCGGTGGAGCGCATCGAACTCTAGACATTCGTCCAAGCACTCTCCAAATAGCAACCATGCAAAGTGAAAACCCAATTATCGCCGACTTCGTCAAACTCGCCAACAGCGCTGCAGGCACTATGGCCGGCATGACGCGCGAAGCCCGTGAAGGCGCGCGCGAAAAAATGCGCGAAGCCATGGGCGGGATGGATTTCGTCTCCCGCGAGGAATTCGACACGGTCAAAGCAATGGCTCAAAAAGCGCGCGAGCAGGCCGACGCTCTCGAAAAGCGGGTCACTGAGCTTGAGGCAAAGCACGCTAGCAAATAAGCTGGCAGCGCGCTGATGGATCTGCGCGCTCCCGCCATTCTCATTACGTCTCGCCCACACGGCGAAACCGCGTCTGTTGCTCGCTTGCTGACTGAACATCACGGTCTTGTCGCGGGCTATGTTGCGGGTGGGCGAGGGCGCCAATTGCGCCCCGTCATGATCCCCGGGAATGCGGTTGAGGTGGAACTGCGCGCCAAGTCCGACAGCCAGCTGCCCTTTGCACGGGTCGAACTGACGCAAAGCCGTGCGCCGTGGATGACGGAGCCGCTGCCAGCCGCTGCGATCCAGTGGGCTTGCGCGCTTACCGCGTCGACGCTGCCGGAGCGCAATCCGTATCCGACGCTTTACAGCGGTCTCGACGCGCTGCTTAACGCGATCTGTCATGCGCCGTCTGCGCGGGGATGGCTCGGCGTTATGGTCACTTATGAGGCGATGCTTTTGCGAGAATTGGGATATGGCGGTGCGAAGCCTGATGCAGATGGCGATTTCGCCGCGCAATTCGAAGCTTTTCGCGCTCTCCACCGGCCAATTCGCGACTACTTGTTTGCCGATAACGCCCGCGATGTTATGGCCGCGCGCACTGCTCTGGGCGAGAGGCTCAGACGGATGATTGGCCCACAGACAGAATGAGGCGGCACCCATGAAAATCGCAGTTTTGCCCGGCGACGGGATCGGACCAGAAGTGACGAAGGAAGCCGTGCGGGTGCTTAATGCGCTCAGCTTGCCGGGGGTCACCTTGTTCGAAGGGGATGTCGGAGGCGTTGCCTATAAGCGCCACGGCCAGCCGCTGCCCGAAGAAACGCTGACTATGGCGCGCGAGGCGGACGCGGTTCTGTTTGGTGCGGTTGGCGATCCTGATTGCGATGGTCTGGAGCGTGCGCTGCGGCCTGAGCAAGCTATTTTGGGTCTGCGTAAAGAGCTGGATCTGTTTGCCAATTTGCGCCCTGCCAAAGTGTTTGCGGGCCTAGAACATCTCTCCCCCCTGAAGCCCGAAATCGCCGCGACGCTGGATGTGCTGATCGTGCGCGAGCTGACCGGAGACGTTTATTTTGGCGATAAAGGCGAACGCGTGGCCCATGATGGCAGCCGCGAGGGGTGGGATATGATGTCCTATTGCGAAACCGAAGTCCGCCGCATTGCGCAGGTGGCTTTCCGTGCGGCGCGCGCTGGAGATGGCCCAAAAAAACAGCGCCTGTGCAGCGTCGATAAAGCCAATGTGCTCGAAACCAGCCAAGTGTGGCGCGACACCGTGAAAGACGTTGCTGTATCGCACCCAGATATCGACCTCAGCCACATGTATGTGGACAATGCCGCGATGCAGATCATCAGCAATCCTGCGCAATTTGGCGTGATCCTGACAGGCAATCTGTTCGGGGATATTCTGTCCGACCTCGCCAGCGCGGCGGTGGGCTCCATCGGCTTGCTCGCAAGCGCCTCCATGGGGGATCGCCAAACGGCACACGGTTTGTTCGGCCTTTACGAACCGATCCACGGCAGCGCGCCCGATATTGCAGGGCAGGGCAAAGCGAACCCGATGGCGACGATCCTATCCGCCGCGATGATGCTGCGCCATTCGTTCGGATTGGAGGCAGAAGCCGCACGGATCGAAGCCGCGGTCGCAAAGGCGCTGGCTGACGGCATTCGCGGCGGTGATCTTGGCGGCGACCACGGGACCGAGGCGATTGGCGCAGCGGTGCTAGAGCGGCTCTAGGGCGCGGCGTTATGCCCCTCGACCTTGCGATCATCCTCCCCACGCTGAATGAGCGCGGCAATCTTGCGCCCTTGGTGGAGCGGATTGAGGCTGCGCTGGGCGCAGAGGGTTGGGAGGTTCTGATCGTCGATGACGACAGCATGGACGGCACCGCAGACGAGGGCCGCGCTTTGGCGCAAGCAGACCGCAGGGTGCGGGTGATCCAGCGCATCGGGCGGCGCGGTTTGGCGAGCGCCGCCATCGAAGGGTTCTGCGCAACCGCTGCGCCTTATGTCGCGGTGATGGACGCGGACCACCAACATGACCCCGCGCTGCTTACCGGGATGCTCGCAGCACTCAAATCGGGCGAAGCAGAGATTTGCGTTGCCAGCCGCTTTACTGCAGGGGCCAGCACCGCCGATTGGGCGGAGCCAGAGCGGGAGAAGCTGTCGAACCTTGCCAATTCAGTCGCACGGCGGATCACCGGAGTAGCGCTGACCGATCCGATGAGCGGCTATTTCATGCTGCCCACCAGCGCCGCCCGCGCTTTGGTGCCGCGCCTGTCTGGGATCGGGTTCAAGATCCTGCTCGACCTGTTGGCGACCGCGCCAAAAACGCGGGGCTCCCCGATGCGCGTCAAAGAGTTCCCGCTCAATTTCGCCGCCCGCCGCGAAGGAACCAGCAAGCTCGACCGGGCCGTTCTGTTCGACTTTCTCGCGGGGCTTTATGACAAGGTCTTGGGTAAGGTGATCCCGACGCGCTTTGCACTCTTTGGCACGGTTGGGGCGCTGGGTGTGATCGTTCATTACCTCGTTTTGTCGATACTCTATTCAGGAATGACCGCGACTTTCTGGAAGGCGCAATTGGGCGCGGTGTTGGTGGCGATGAGCTTCAATTTTTGGCTCAACAACTGGCTGACCTATCGCGACAAGCGATTGAAAGGTTGGGGCGCGGCGCTGTGGGGCTGGGCGGGGTTCTGCGTGACCTGCGCGGTGGGCGGTTTTGCCAATGTGGCAGTTGCGACCTTATTGCAGGCAGAGGGCGTGTTCTGGGCGCTGGCAGCGCTGGCGGGCATATTGATCGGGTCGGTGTGGAATTACGCTCTATCCAGCCGGTTCGTCTGGGGACGGTTTTAGCGCCACCCCGCAATCCAGGTCCAATCGGCAAAGCTCATCGGACCAGCCAGCGGCGCAGCACTGAGGATTTTAAAGAACAGCGCAAACATCGCCGCGCTTCCGCCTAGCACACCATACGCCATCCACTTGCGCCCGCTGGCATGCAGATCGCTTAAACTGATCGCCAGAGCAGCGAGCAGAAACACGCTTGGCATCATGTAATGATAATAGAATTGCACCGGCTTAGGCGCGATCAGCCACAGGCCTAACGAAACACCGTATCCGACCGCAACCGTCAATTTCGCCCAGTCGCTGCGGTAAAGCCCCATAACTAAGCACCATGCCAATGCAGGCAGCCCCAGCAGCATCGTCAGCGGATTGCCGATCAGCAGCACGCCGCGCTGTGCCTCATCCACGAATTCATACAGATACCAGATGCCGCGCGTGTTCAGCACCCATTGAACCCAAGTGCTTTGATAGGCATGCGGGGCGAGGACTTGCTGCTGCAAATCCAGCATCTCTGCATGCAGACCGATCAGGCCGCTTTCGGCCAGCGGCGAAGCGTTGAACTGCGTCCCTAACCAATATCCGGGTATAAAGGTGAGGGCATATACCACCAAAGGCACGGCGCCGAGCCACACAAAAGCCTCGATCAGACTGATCCCCGGCACCGGCACACCCCGGCGGCTGAGCAGCAATCGCCGCCGTCCCGCAGACAGCCTTGCCGCGAAGAAGGTGAGGCCAAAGGCCATAGCCAGCGGCACCGCATTCCATTTCGACGCCAGCGCGCAGCCTATCGCGATACCCGTCAGCGCCAGCCGCCAGCGCCCCGTTTCAGGCTGGCGACAAGCGGCAGCGAACTGCCAGGCGGCGAGCGCCAGGAATGCGGCCATAAAGATGTCGAGCATCGCGATGCGGGCATGAACGAACAGGTGGAACCCCGTCACCAGCAACACGCCAAATGCGATCACGGCAAAGCGATCATGGCTTGCCTGCCACAGCGCCCGCATCGCCGCGCCCACCGCGATGGTGCCCGCAATCAGCGACATGATCCGCCAGCCAAAAGGATTGTCACCGAACATATACATGCCCAGCGCGATCAGCTCCTTGCCCAGCAAGGGGTGTTCACGGTTGACGTAAGCACTGGTCTTGCCCCTCCCACAGCAACAGGAACTCGCGTGCTGCGGGCAGATAATGAACCTCGTCAAAGAAGGGCGTGCCGGGGGTGGTCAGGCGGATGCTGGCAAGCAGCGCAAAGACTGCCGGTATTGCCAGACACCACAACCACGGATCGCGCGGATGATGCCGCGCGCCGGTCGGCTCTCCATAATATTGAAGTTCTGGGGAAACAGCCTCGGTCATCGGGCACCAGCGCTTAAGCAAGCGGCTGGTGCCGGGCAAGAGAGATTACGCTGTTGTGGTTACGGGCGCGGGCTGGCCGGTTGGCTTCACGGCGGTGCTATCGCTGGCCTTCTCAAGCCAGAACAGACGCGCGCACATAGCGAGCAGACCAATGCTGGCCGTAAGGCCGCAAAGTAGCGCCCACAGCGGCACATTCATGCCTTGCTTACGAGCGCGCGGGGCAATGAAAAACAGCGCGACCATCACGCACATCACCAGATCCCACCAGACCTGCACGCCAGTCAGGTTCATCGTGTGATTGGTGAAAAACATCACGACGCCTTCTTGCCAGATTTGTACCGCCGTATAGGCTCCAAATCCGCCAGAGAGCATAGCGGCAAGGGTGGAACTGCCAATCTCGCGCTTTGTCAAAAGAATGGTAGTAAGCGCGATGCCACCGCCCAAAGTTGCTGCGATCCAGGTGATTTCAAGCGGTGTCATGTTCGAGTGCTCCGAGTTGTTGTAGCGACTGCTACATGATTCTTTAATACTATGTAGCGACTGCTACAAGAGGAAAATACAAATTACGTCTGTGGCCAAATCCCCCTCCCGCGAAACTTTGTCTCGTGAAACGCTATTACCGATGCTTGCTGCGCATGTCCTCCAGCATGGGCTGGGCGGGGCGAGCTTGCGCCCCTTGGCGAAGGCTGCGGGCACGAGTGACCGTATGCTGATCTATCATTTTGGGAATAAAGAGACGCTGATTTCCGATCTGTTGGAATATGTCGCAGGCATCTATTCTGCTGCGCTCGAAGCTGCAATCGGAGAATCGCGCGCCGCAACGAGGCAGGAATGTTTTGCACGTATTCTTGCCCAATCCCGCCAGCCGGCCATGCAGGGATTTATGGTGCTGTGGTGGGAGATTGTTGCGGGGGCAGCACGAGGGCTGCCTGGATATAAGACCGCCGCGGATCAGATGATGACCAAGCAACTGGCGTGGCTGGAGACGCAAATGCCTGAGGATGATCCCAATCCTGCGGGTGGTGCGCGCTATCTGATGACTTTGATGGAAGGCACCTTGATGCTTGGCACAGTGGGCCATGCGCGGACGGCACGCGACGGTTTGCTTGCCAGTGATCTTGCCGGAGACTAATCCCCCATCCATGAAAAAGACCACCGGAATGAACCGCGCCGTCACGCAGAAATGGCGCCCCGCAACGCAGGCTGTTCGCGGCGGTACATGGCGCAGCGAACATGGCGAGACGAGCGAGGCTTTGTTCCTCACCTCTGGCTATACCTATGACGATGCGCAAACGGTCGCGGATCGGTTTTCTGGCGATGCGCAAGGCATGACCTATTCGCGCCTGCAAAACCCAACTGTGGCAATGCTGGAAGAACGCATTGCGTTGCTAGAGGGCGCAGAGGCATGCCGCGCGCAAGCCAGCGGAATGGCGGCGATGACGGCGGCGCTGTTGTGTCAGCTTTCCGCCGGAGACCACTGCGTCGCCGCGCGCGCCGCGTTCGGTTCGTGCCGCTGGCTGGTTGACACTCTGCTTCCCAAATTCGGGATCGAAACCACCGTGATCGACAGCGCGGATAATGCGCAGTGGGAGGCCGCCATCCGTCCCAACACCAAAGTGTTTTTCTTTGAATCTCCCGCCAACCCGACGCTCGATATCGTTGATCTGCAATTCGTGTGCGATCTGGCCCGCGCGCATGGCATCACGAGCGTGGTCGACAATGCCTTTGCCTCGCCCGCCTTGCAGCGGCCGATGGAATTTGGCGCGGATGTTGTGGCGTATTCCGCGACCAAGCTGATGGATGGGCAGGGCCGCGTGCTCGCAGGCGCAATCTGCGGGAGCGAGGAATGGATCACCGAAACGCTGATGCCGTTTCAGCGCAACACCGGGCCAACCATCTCCGCGTTCAACGCATGGGTGGTGCATAAGGGGCTGGAGACGCTGAACCTGCGCGCGCATCAACAAAGCCGCAGCGCCGTGTCGCTTGGTGAATTTCTTGAGCCGCGCATCGTGAAGGCAGGCGGCCATATGCGTCATCCGGGACTGCCCAGCCACATTCGCCACGACATTGCGACGGCGCAGATGGATGCAACGGGGCCAATCTTCGCGTTTGACGTGGGCACCCGCACACGGGCGTTCGCCATTCTGGATGCACTGGAGCTGGTCGATATTTCGAACAATATCGGCGATACGCGCAGCCTGATGTGCCACCCGGCCAGCACCACTCACGCCAATATGGGCGAGGAGGCTCGTGCTGAAATGGGGGTTTCCGAAGGGCTTTTGCGGATCAATGTCGGGCTGGAAGACATCGCCGACATTACCGAGGATATGGATCAGGCGCTGGCGGCGGCGGGGATGTAGCGCTTTTGAGCGACAAAAGCCGACATTCGGCAAACGACCCATTTGCAGTCGTTGCCATATTAGTGGAGGAACAAGTTTGGCGGATGGCAACCTCGAATGGCTCATGAACTGGTATGCTGGCGAGTGTAACGACGACTGGGAGCATTTCTACGGTGTCAAAATCGATACCTTGGACAATCCCGGATGGACGATAGAAATCGAGCTTAGAGAAACTGCTTTGGAGGGACGCCCGTTCGAGTCCAAGCACGGCGAGCCTGCTGGGGACTTGGAGGAATGGCGCGAAAATGGAAGCTGGTGGACCGCAGAGGCCGATGGCGTCCGCTTCAAGGCCGCGTGTGGTCCCACTGACCTATCTGCCGTTATCGGCGTCTTCCGGCAGTGGGTTGAAAGCCAAGGGAGTTAAGTCAGGTATCCGCCCAAAATGCGACTTAACAATGCAAGCGTGCCCAATCGAAAGCGGCCGCTCCGGCGACTTGCTGACGCGTAGTAGCAAAAGACCGGGGCAGTTGCGCGTAACGAACCGCCCCGGCTGACAAGCACATTCATTCGCGATGGGCGCGTGCGCAAGGTGCGAATATTGGAACGTCTTTCAAGTGGCCTTGGCCTGCCATCTTGGTGATGGCCGTGCCGCAATAGTGCGCGCGCCCCTGACAAAGCGATTTTGAACCGCGATAGCGCGAAATGAAGCATGATCGGCTCATTGCAGCCAGGTTGTGCGATGCAGCATTTGTCGTTAGGGCACGCGCAACCTTTCCCGACCGGCGGCGCTCTATCGCGCGATCCGGCCAACATTAGCTTTTCGGAACCTGCGCCCATGACCGCGCCCTCTTCTGCGCCCACAATCGCGCATACCACACAGGACCGCTCTTTTATGGCCACTTTGCGCCATGACTGGCTGGCTCAGCCGCGCGCCGATATCCTTGCCGGGATCGTGGTGGCGCTGGCTTTGATACCAGAGGCGATTGGCTTTGCGCTAATCGCTGGCGTCGACCCAAGTGTTGGTCTGTATGCCAGTGTCGCGATTGCGATGGTGATTGCGCTGACCGGCGGGCGTCCGGGTATGATCTCTGCTGCGACCGCTGCTGTGGCGGTCGTTGTGATCCCGCTGGTGCGCGATCACGGGGTCGAATATCTCTTCGCTGCAACGATCTTAATGGGCATTTTTCAAGGGATAGCTGCACTTTTACGGCTCGACCTGCTGATGCAATTTGTCAGTCGCAGCGTCATCACCGGCTTTGTCAACGCGCTCGCGATCCTGATTTTCATGGCGCAGATCCCCCAGCTATTGCCGGGTAATGATGGCGTCGGTCCGTGGACATGGGCAATGGTGCTGGGCGGTCTGGCGATCATTTACGGCTTCCCACGCATAACAAAGGCAATTCCAAGCCCGCTGGTCGCGATTGTGCTGCTCACAGCGGCGGCGATCTATTGGGGCCTGCCGGTCAATAATGTCGCGGGTGAGGGCGAATTGCCCGACGGATTGCCAGTGTTCGCATTGCCAGATGTGCCGCTGACCTGGGAAACGCTCAGGATTATCGCACCATTTTCCGCGACGATGGCGGCTGTTGGCTTGTTGGAAAGCCTGCTGACCGCGCAAATCGTGGACGACATGACTCATACGGATAGCAACAAACAACGCGAAAGCGCCGGGCAAGGCATCGCCAATGTCGTTGCGGCTTGTTTTGGCGGCATGGGCGGCTGCGCGATGATCGGGCAGTCGGTTATCAACGTTGCATCGGGCGGCCGAGGTCGCCTGTCGACCTTCACCGCGGGCGCGTTTCTGCTGTTCCTGCTCACGGTCCTTGGCCCATTTGTGGGTCAGGTGCCTATGCCAGCGCTGGTCGCGGTGATGATTATGGTCAGCATCGGCACGTTCAGCTGGAACTCAATCCCCAATTTGCGCCGGCATCCACTATCCAGTTCGATGGTGATGATCGCCACGGTGGTGGTCGTGGTGTGGACGCATGACTTGGCGCTGGGCGTTCTGGTGGGCGTCCTGTTGTCCGGCATCTTCTTTGCCAACAAAGTGCGCGGCTTGTTTGAGGTTGAACGCATTCGCCGCCCGCATAGTGCGGTGTATGTTGTCACGGGGGAGATATTCTTCGCCAGCGTCGACAAGTTCATGGAAAGGCTTGGCCCGGAAAGCCAGTATGAAGACGCCGCGCATCATGTGGTGATCGACGTGTCCAAAGCGCATTTCTGGGATATTTCCGCGATCGGTGCGCTTGAAAAGGTCGTCGACAGAATGCGCAGGAACGGCCGTCACACCCGGATTGTCGGGTTGAACCAAGCGAGCGCAGATCTGTTTGACAAATTCGCGCTTGAAGACCGGACGGGTCTGGAAAGCGGGTTGCTTCCGCATTGATTGTTTGTGAAGGCGCATCTGCGCCTTCATCCTCGCTATACGCGCAGCATAGCTGCTCCCGCTGTGGACGGCTGGTCAGCCTTGCGACGCTGCGCGCCGAGGCTCTTGTGTGATGGCTTTGGCTGTGCGACCGGTCGATCGAACAGGAGAGCACTATCATGGCCAACCGCGTCGAACTGATCTTCGATTTTGTCAGTCCCAATGCCTATTTGGTTTGGTGGCCGCTGCGCGATCTTGTGAGGAGCACCGGCGCAGAGCTGGATGTGACGCCGGTCTTTCTTGCCGGGATGCATAAACTGTCGGGCAATGCCCCGCCGATGATCCGGGATGCCGATGTGAAGGGCAAGGTCGAATATTCGATGCTGGAAATGCAGCGTTTCATCGCCAAGCATCAGCTGTCGAACTATAAGCTGCACCCGCAATTCCCGTTCAATTCCATCACGCTGCAACGCATGCTGTTTGCTGCCGATCAGGACGGGCGCGGGGTGCAGTTCGCAGAAGGTTTGCTGCCTGCGATTTGGGAAGACGGCGTGGACATCTCCGATCCCGAAGCGCTCGGTGCGGCGGTCAGCGCCGCGGGCTTTGATGCAAAGGACCTGTTCGCACGCAGCCAGACCGACGAAGTGAAACAGGGCCTAGCCGCCAACACCGACCACGCCGTAGAACGCGGCGCATTCGGCATTCCGACTATGTTTCTGGGGCCAAAAGACGGCGATACCGAAATGTTCTTCGGCAAAGAACGGCTTGATCAGATTGAGGATGAACTCAGCAAGGGGTGAGGCAGCTACCGGTCGGTCAGCCTGTCGAGTGTCCTTTCGACAGAAGCATCATTCCAGACAAACAGACCCAGATTTTTGCGCAATTTGCTCCGATTGGCGGCAGCAAATTCAGGGTCGGCGAGAGACTTGTTCAACAAATCGGATGTCATCTCTACGGACCCGTTTGGATTTTCCAACACGGTGCGCCGCGATACTTGATCTGCAAGTTCCAGATCATTGATCGTCAACGCAGATATCATCAAGTAGAGATGCAACAGCGGGTCGGGTGACGGATTGTATAGCGCCAGCACGCGGACCCGGTCGATATCCAAGACCGACCCTCCGGAAGTTCTGGCGCATTCCGCAGCATCGGTTTCGATTGCCGCGATGAGCGTGGGGTAAGAACCACCGCGATCCAGTGTCTGTTCCACAAACGCCACCGCAGAATCGCAACGTTCATTGGCCAATTCTATCTTGGCGGCGACGAAATTGGCAAATGCGTTATAGGGGTCGGCGCTCAACGCCACCTGCAGATCGTCCCATGCATCGCCATCGCGAGTTAGCGGCTGACCGCTAATCACCCTGCTTTGATAGCCGGTAAATGCGCGGCGCGCATACCAGAACGCCCGCAAGTCGCTGTCTGGAAACAGCGTGATGCACTCGTCAACCAGCTGCGCTGCCAATTCGCCGTTAGAACGTTTGTTCTCAATAGAAAGGAAGCAGGCATAATCGGACGACGTCGGATCTGTAATGCTCGCTATTTCTGTATCAGCAATGATCCCATTGGGGGATGTCATGTAAACCATTTTCGCCTCAAGCTCTGCTGTGAAGGCCGCAGGATTGGTTTCGTCGAACGGAATCGTGCTGGAATAAATCAGGTCATCATCTTCGCCGAAGAATGACAGAAACGCGACGTCCTGACCTTCCGCTCCTTGTCCTACCTTTATAGCGAGGGAATATTCCGCCGCTCCCTCCAATTCTGGCGTCCGTGCGAAGCGGGAAACAAAAGAATTAATCAGCTGCATTTCCGCAGTGACACGGGCGCTGGCCGCGATTGCCTGCAGTCTGGGCGCTCCATCGATGTCATTTTCCGGGAAAATGGTAAGCGCGACCAATGGTCGTTCGGACTCGCCAGCCGCAATGGCGGATGACGATGCGAATGTGCGGTCCGCAGCAAACCAGGTGACTAACCCTACTAGTATCGCTGCTGATATTGTGGCCAGGATTCTGCTGACCGGGTATTTGACCCGCTTTAACAATATTGGCGGCGTCTGCCTTGAAAGCGACACCTTTGTGGGGAGACGCGGGCGCGATGAGCGTCAATTCGTAGGTTGCAGGCTTCAACGCGATCCGCAGGTCTTCAAGCGGCAAGTTTCGCGCGTAATAATTGTCGAGGTTCTTGCGCAGCCGCGAAATTTGAACTCGCGGATAGCTGTCGCTCGACAGATCATAGTCCGCGTCTTTGCCTAATCCATCGACCGCAATTTCATATTGCGAGGGTGGAGGCAGGTGGTTCAGCGACCTGTCAACGAGGTAGTTGAGCAGGCGGGACTGGACCGGCGAGCGTAAGAACAACAGGTCTTCAAGCAGACGATCCGCTTCAAGCCTAAGCTTATTCTCGAATCGAGATCGAGGGAATTGGTGTGCGACCACCTTATGATTTATCCTTAAGCTACGGGTTACCGGTCTTAACAATGTCTTGACGGCACTTGTAACGTCGAATTCGTAACAAAGTGTTTATGGGCTAAAAAAGGCGACACATTTCAATTGCTTTAGGGCGTTACAAGCGACCTTGTAACGTGGCATGGGAAGCCCGTGGTGAAGGCAGTCACCGCTACAGTCACCGTTAGGCACTCACGCCAGAAAATTCTGATCTGCATAATTGCCGGCATGTCGAAACGATATGCCCTTGCGATGATCACACTTCTGTTCGCAGCCCCTCAGGCGGTTGCGAGCAACGAAGAAGGTGCAGCCACACAGCCTGCATCCACACAGTCATCACCGACCCGGTCGTCACAGGCACGGTCGTCACAGGGGGCGATCGCATCGGCAATTACCACGATCCGGACTGGTGCCCGGCTCAGCTGGTCCGCAGACGGAGACCACCGGATCGTGCAACCCTCTGCTTCTCGAAGAGCGGATATCACAAGACAAGATTGCTTCAATCGGCGCGTACCAGCGCAGGGTAATAATCAGGCTAAAATCCAGGAGTACTGCTATGTTGACTTCAGTTAGAGCGAATGAAGCCTTTGGTGACGAGGTTGTTATCGAAACCGCCGACCGGCGAGCGTTAACGCGTCAACAAAGCACCTACAGGCCGTGCTGCGTCATTCACCGTGACAGAATCTCAATGGGGTTGATCCGCAATTTTTCTCCGAATGGCGCTTGCATCGAAAGCGACGTCGAACTCAATGTCGGCGACTTTGTTCGGTATTTCTGGGATACCACCACCAATATCGGAGCTAAAGTTGCATGGCGTAACGGCCATAATTACGGCCTTGAGCACGTCGAAGAGATTGTTGAGCGAAAGTTTGATTTTCCAGCCCGTTCCGTTCGGGTGCCGTGCAAGGCAGAGGCGCAATGCTGGGTTCGCGGAGAATCGCATAGCGTGCAGGTGGATAATATCTCGCTCGGAGGTATGCGCATCAGTGGTCTGATGGATGTGGAGCCGGGCGCGTTGATGACCGTGTGTTTCTGCGGACTCGAAATTCCATCGGCTTCTGTTCGCTGGATCGACGGGGACACGGCAGGCGTTCGTTTTGCAACACGTCTCACCAGAGAACAGCTCGCGCAGATCATACTGCAAAAGGATTTCATGATTTCATGTATCGAATTCGGCGAGGGTTGATCCACGGTCGGGCCATACCCGCGCAACACGCGCGTCCGCATCGCGCGGGGTGTCTCAAAGTTTCGTTTGACGGATAAGGCATTGCTTTGCGTTGAAACTTTGGGGGTCACCGGAACATCATTATCTCGTATTTGAAATGTGGATTAAATTGCGCATTGATGCACTTGTCGTCTGAGCCATAATTGCTACGTTAGATGGCTATGAAAGAGTTGTTCCAACATGCCGCTGTCACCGATGGGATCATTGTCCGGGTGGCCGTCAATTTCCTGCCTGAGCAATCGCATCCGGAATCTGGCAAGTGGTTCTGGGTGTATCACATTCGGATCGAAAACGGATCGCATGAGACAATCCAGCTGCGCACACGCCATTGGCGGATCACAGATGCGCGCGGGATGGTGAACCATGTCGATGGCGAAGGGGTGGTTGGCGAACAACCAAAGCTAGCACCCGGTGAAAGCCATGATTACGTCTCTGGCTGCCCGCTGACGACCGCGCATGGTTCGATGGAGGGGTTCTATACTTTCGAAAAGGCCGATGAGACGCCGATTGAAGTGCGCATTCCCTTCTTTCCACTCGCAGCGCCAGAAACGGCGGACGGGCGTCAGGACTAGAGGCTAATCCGCGTACCATGTTCGGATCGTCTTGCGGTGAAGGCCGCACGGTCTTAAGTCGCAGGCTGTGAAACGCACGCACCTCCCTTTGAATGCCCTGCGCGTCTATGACGCGGCTGCGCGGCACCTATCCTTTACTCGGGCAGCAGATGAGCTGGCGGTTACTCCTGCGGCTGTGGGTCAGCAGATTCGCGCGCTTGAGGATCACCTCGGCGTGGTGCTGTTCCGGCGCACTTCCAAAGGTCTGGAGCTCACTCCCGAAGGCTGCGCGGGTCTTGATGCACTGCGCGAGGGGTTCTTGCGGTTTGAGGAAAGCGTTTCCGCGATGCAGGCGGGTCAGGCGTCAGACCGTTACACGATTGCCGCGCCGCGCGAATTCTACGCCGAATGGCTCGCGCCACGGCTGGCAACATTTCAGGCGAATACACCCAGTGATTTAGGGGGCGTGGTCTATTCAATCATTGCCGATGAGGCCGCCGACTTCACAGAAGCCAATCTCGACCTTGCGATCCGTTTGGTCGATGGGCCGGGCGATTTGGAAGGTGTGCAGCTTGCGCCCTCGCAGCGCGTGACGGTTCAGGCAGATGGCGCGCGCGATGCGTGGATAGATTGGCCCGGTGCGGCTTTGCCCGAAGGGGTGAGGCCGTGCATCAAGGCGGGCAGTCCCGGACAGGCGCTCTCCAGCGCTCTGGCAGGCATGGGACGCACGGTTTTGCCGGTGCCGCTGGTCGAAGCGGCGATCGGGCGCGGTCAGCTCACCATGCTTGATGAGCCGGTTGAGAGCCAGCGCGCCTATTGGCTGGTGGCGCCGTTGCCGCAATGGCGATCCAAGAAGGTGAAGGCTCTCCTCGCGTTCTTGCAGGATGAGTGACGGCGCTCCGATGCGTGACGTCCCGACGCTCAGCACCGCCCGCTTCACCATGCGCCCGCTGCGGCGCGGGGATGCAGAGGCGCTGTTCCCCACGCTCTCCGACCCGGAGCAATGCCTGTATCTCTCGCACCCGCCGTTCACCTCGCCTGCGCAGTTGTGGGAATGGCTGGCGGAGGAAGATTGGCCCGGGCGCAGCTGGATCGCGGAAGATGCCGACGGCGAAGTGGTCGGCCGCTTCGTTGCGGTCGATACGCATGCGCCAGACGTGTTCGAGATCGGCTACATCGTGTGTTCCCGGCACCAAGGCCAAGGCATCGCGGGCGAGTGCTCCCGCACACTGAACGCGCATCTGTTCGAAACCGGCACCCGCAAACTCACCGCCGAAGTCGATCCCCGCAACACCGCCTCTGTGCGCTTGCTGGAGAGCCTCGGCTTTAAGCGAGAGGGGTATTTCCGCGAGCATGAGATCACGCATATCGGCATGTGCGATGTGGCTTGGTATGGGAAACTGCGAAAAGACTAGGCTTATGGCTTGGTGGCGCAGCTCGGCCGCGCCCCGGATGGGGTGCGCAAAACTAAGACTCTCCCAGTATCCGCCGTTCCATCTCTTTCGCTTTTTGCTCGCATTCCCAGTCTTTGCGCCAGCGCGTCCTTAGCTCGTCAAAGAATTTGAGGTTCGCCTCTTTATTTTCGGGGGAGTGGCGCTTGGCGTATTCCTCCTCCTCCCACTCTTTGCGCAAGGCCGCTTTTAGCGCCTCAAAGTCAGGGTGGTCGGGGCCGAATGGCACAGCGCCTGTGCCGCGTTCCTGCGGCGTGCCATAGCGGGCGGGGGAGCGGTTGCGCAGGAAGAACATCACCAGCGCCTCATTATGCCGAATTTCAGTGCCGATCAGCTTGCCGGAGGACACGACCATGCGCTCCTCCCCCTCAATCGCACGGGTCAGCGCCCCCGATTCCAGCCGCGCCACACCCCGGTCGATGGCGAGTTCCCAAGCCTCCCGAAACCCCTCTGCTCCGGGCCGCTGCCGCAGTTTGTAGATGGCCTCCAAGCTCCTCCCGATATGCCGAGCGGCCTCTGAGACGATACCGGTCGCGGCAAGATGCCGGATGAATTTGCGCTGCAGATCAGCGGTGATCGAATTGCGGCGAGGGCGGACATGCGGGACGGGCGCAAAGTCCAGCAACGGATCGTCATCCGCAGGCGGCGCGGCGGTGAAGGCGACAGCGGAGGTCGCTTGGCGAGAGATAGCGCGGTTGTTGGTGAGTTTGGTGGGTTTTGTCATAGCCCGAGGGGGTTATGCAGATTTTGGCGGTGTAGGAAAATAATAACTGGGTCAGTGGCTTGGTGGCGTGCAGCGCAAGGTCGATGGCTGGCACCAAGCGTCTGGGCGCATGGCCGATGGCTTGGAATGGTGCGAGCCGCAGGCGAGCCAGCGGGCGACCGCCCGCCGCCGCTTATGCGGCGTAGCCAAGTGAGCGGATGCGAACGCCGGCGCTTGAGGCGCAAACAAAGGGCTCTAGTGTATCGAATGGACGCGAGCGGCTTAGTCAGCACCCGGTTGCGACAGGAGCTACTTTAAGTCTCTGAATAGTAATGAACTTTCAAAGGTCTCGTCAGCGAGTTGCTCTTGGAGCAGTCCCACACCCTCTGGATACGAGGTTACCACACAATGGGCGTCATTTCCGTCTACCGGATCTTCAATGATTCTGACTTTACTTCCGTGTCGCTGACAGGTTTCGATTACGCCCTCGCATGTCGCAAAACCAAAAGCATCCTGCAGGTTCAGCTTCTTGCTATGTTGCGCCAACCTTGTGGCGTCAGCAGCAAGTTTCCTACGCTCGTGCTGTTGACCCAGAAAGTAGTGAACATTGGTAAGCGACAACGAATCTTCATTCTCGCGGAGCTTGAACGCCTGAGGGAAGATATGTTTCGGACGACCTGAGCCATCGAGGATCACATTGTTATCGTCATCACGCGCCAAGTGCTTCTTTCGAAGCCATCTTGTGACTTCGTGTTCATCTTGCACCTTATCATACTTGGCCATCGGACTGACTAGTCCTCACCTAGAATTGCATCGTGTGCAATGGCGATAGCTCTGATCTTAGATATTGGTTCCACGCCGACCGCACGGTTATTTTCTTCAGATTCAGTCCGAGAAATCACCCAAGAAATGCGCTCGTTTGGCAAAAACTCGAACACTGTGCGAGCCGAGTCGGAAAACCAACCTGCAATGATATTGCCATTGTCAGAAACACTCAGATTGGGACGAGACATAGGCGCTAGTTCGATTAAACCCTTAAGCATGCAGCGGTACGAATCAAGCGAAGGTAGTAGGTCTTCATCGTCCCAATCATCTGCATCGCAAATTACGTTTGTTTGTGCGATCAAGCCAGTTCGGATAACCGGTCTCAACAATATTGCGTACTCAGTCAGCAGTGCTTTTGCAGCACGATTGATTTTTGATATCTCAGATTGAGCATCATTTGCGACCCAAAGGTTTCGCGAATCTAAAAAATTAGAAGCACTCTGCGACCCATAGTCAGTATCTATCTGGTCAGGGCGCACCAACAGAGTTTGTTCATGCAGCGGTTCGATTCGAAGTACTGGGCTATTCAGCATTGAAAAGTGCCCTCGACTTATCAGTAATAAATTGCTCGAAAAGTGCGTTCTTTTGGATTCTCATATCTTGTAGTATGAGAGAAACGTCAGCCTTTTTTTGAGGTAGTTCATATGTTCTACCTATATCGATATCAAGAAAGAAGGAGGCGTGATTGATAACGATATCATGTTTCACAGTTGATATGATCCGCGCCCTCGATTTGATATCAGGTATTTGAAAGGTGAAATTGATATCATAAGATGAAATAGGCGTAAAATCTTCCGGTAGACTGATACGGAGATTTAAGAAGTCCTCGTAATTGATGATCCCGCCTTCATCAAGCAAATCGATACGATTAATGTATCGCATACCTACTCGAACCAACTTCCTAAACCCTACAGCCTTATGAGAAATATCCCAAACATCTTCAATCTGTGAATTGAAGCTCTCAAAGTCCTTGTATGGCGCCCTCATGCTACAGGTCACAGATTTTGGCCGGATGACTACAACCTGCGTCTGATCGGGATTTGATCTGATTACACCTACTTCTTCTTTTTTAAGTACTTCCCTCGAATCTATGTTTACGTGGATATCGACATGAGGTTGCGGCTCAGAATCAGGATAAAATTTCTCCAATGCAAGCGAGAACTTTTCGAGTGCACTTTCTTCAAGAGGATTCTCGTAGCGAAATTCCACTATCGCTTCGATGATCGGAGCTTGCCGATATATCGTTTGCCTTCGCTCGTTAATTTGGTGTCCCATGAGCAACAGATAGGCTTCGTGTTGGCAGAAACAAAGATTATCCTCTAAGTTACCCACTCCCTTGACCCACCCCCCGCATTCCCCTAAACGCGGCTCATCCGAGGGCACTCTTGCGAGTCCCCTCAAACAATAGAGCTGAACATTGCCGGTTCGTCCCGCAGGCCTTCCTTCGCAGAAAGAAGGCCTTTTCTATTGGCCACACCCTTTCAACGGGGCGCGGTTTGTGGGGCGACTGTCAAAGTAACCCGGTGGCCGAGTGGCCGGTTTGGGTGGAGTGATTCAGCTTGGCGATGCGCCCACTTGCTCGTGCTTTGGCAGGAGCCAGCGAGGGCGGCCTGCCAAGCTTCACTTCATACAGATCGGTCCCAAGTCGCCACCATCGCGTCGATCCCTTCCGGGAAAATGGGAACCCGTTTCCCGCCGGAAGGGTCATAACAAAAACGGTGAAGTGAGAAACTATGCCTACGATTAACCAGCTGGTCCGCAAGGGCCGCGCTCCGCAGAAGGCCAAGTCCAAGGTCCCTGCAATGGAAGCGAACCCGCAAAAGCGCGGCGTTTGCACGCGCGTTTATACGACGACGCCAAAGAAGCCGAACTCGGCTTTGCGTAAGGTTGCCAAGGTGCGCCTGACGAACCAGCGCGAAGTCATCACCTACATTCCGGGCGAAGGCCACAACCTGCAGGAGCACTCCGTTGTGCTCATCCGCGGCGGCCGTGTTCGCGATCTTCCCGGTGTTCGTTACCACGTCCTGCGCGGCGTGCTCGATACGCAAGGGGTCAAGGACCGCAAGCAGTCCCGCTCGAAGTACGGCGCCAAGCGTCCGAAGTAAGGTTTAGCGCGGGGACGGTCCTCTCCCCCACCCTTTTACCCATAAGGATAATATCCGGGTGGAAGGGTGGGGGAGAGGGCCGGCACCGCAAGGCGGGCGCGGATGCGCACGCCTCTCCGAAGGAGTTAAGATATATGTCACGTCGTCGTAGGCCCGAAAAACGGGTAATTCTTCCTGATCCCAAGTTTGGTGATCAGATCCTTTCGAAGTTCATGAACAACCTGATGCTCGACGGTAAGAAAGCCGTTGCAGAAGGCATCGTGTATTCGGCATTTGAAACGGTTGAGGCGAAGGCCAAGACCGATCCGGTGCAACTGTTCCATGATGCGCTCACCAATGTGTCGCCTCAGGTAGAAGTTCGCAGCCGCCGTGTTGGTGGTGCGACCTATCAGGTTCCGGTTGAAGTTCGCCCTGAGCGCGCTCAGGCGCTGGCTATGCGCTGGTTGATCAGTGCGGCTCGCGGTCGTCCGGAAACAACGATGTCTGCGCGCCTTTCGGGTGAGCTGATGGATGCGGCCAACAATCGCGGCAACGCGGTTAAGAAACGCGAAGATTCGCACAAGATGGCTGACGCGAACCGCGCGTTCTCACACTACCGCTGGTAAATGGTCTGGCGGAACTGAAGGCGCCTCTGCCCTGATAACCCTGTCAAATTGGGGGAAGCGGGCAGGGGACGTCTTCAACCCGTCACACTTGTAACTATATGAGGCGCGACCCACTCCGCCTCTTGAACCCAAGGAATTAGATATGGCCCGCGAATATCCGCTGGAGCGTTATCGCAATATCGGCATCATGGCACACATCGATGCTGGTAAGACTACCACTACCGAGCGTATTCTTTATTACACCGGTAAATCCTACAAAATCGGCGAAGTGCATGATGGCGCTGCGACGATGGACTGGATGGAACAGGAACAGGAGCGCGGGATCACGATCACGTCTGCTGCGACGACATGTTTCTGGAACCCGGAAGATCCAACGATGGATCCCAAGGGCGATCCTAAGGAACTGCGCAAGACTCCAGAACACCGGATCAACATCATTGATACGCCGGGCCACGTCGACTTCACGATCGAAGTTGAGCGTAGCTTGCGCGTGCTCGATGGCGCGGTTGCATGCTTTGACGGAGTTGCTGGGGTTGAGCCTCAGTCCGAAACAGTGTGGCGTCAAGCGGACAAGTATAAAGTACCAAGAATGTGCTTTATCAATAAATTGGACCGCACCGGCGCAGACTTTAAGTATTGCGTACAGTCTATCATTGATCGTCTCGGTGCAAAACCTGCTGTTTTGTATCTTCCAATTGGCATTGAATCAAGTTTGACTGGTCTAGTTGACCTCGTAAACCAGCGTTCGATCACTTGGCAGAATGAAGACTTGGGTGCTGAATATGTGTACGGGGATATCCCTGAGGACATGGCCGCCGAGGCTGCCGACTATCGTGAGAAGTTGATCGAACTCGCTGTTGAGCAAGATGACGATGTTATGGAAGCGTATCTTGAAGGCACCGAGCCTGATGGTCCTACGCTGAAAAAGCTTATTCGTAAGGGCACACTAAACCAGAGCTTCGTACCGGTTCTGTGTGGTTCGGCGTTTAAGAACAAGGGCGTTCAGCCCTTGCTTGACGCTGTTGTCGATTACATGCCGAGCCCGCTCGACGTGGAAGCGATCAAGGGCGTTCTCCCGGATTCCGATAAAGAAGACTCACGCGCGTCCTCTGATGATGTGCCGTTCGCCGCTCTTGCTTTTAAAGTCATGAACGATCCTTTCGTGGGCTCGCTCACCTTTACGCGCGTCTATTCCGGTCACCTGGCAAAGGGCACCGTCCTGAACTCAGTGAAGGGCAAGAAAGAAAAGATCGGCCGCATCCTCGAAATGCACTCCAATGACCGTAAGGACATTGATGAGGCATGGGCTGGCGATATTGTCGCATTGGCGGGAATGAAGGCGACCACCACTGGTGACACGCTTTGTGATCCTGCTCACCCGATTGTGCTAGAGCGGATGGAATTCCCTGAGCCAGTTATCGAGCTTTCGGTGGAGCCAAAGACTAAAGCTGACCAAGAAAAGATGGGCGTTGCGCTCAATCGTCTTGCAGCTGAAGATCCAAGCTTCCGCGTTGCGACTGACCACGAATCCGGTCAGACGATCATTAAGGGGATGGGCGAGCTTCACCTCGACATCCTGGTCGATCGCATGAAGCGCGAATTCAAGGTCGAAGCCAATGTTGGTGCGCCTCAAGTGGCGTATCGCGAATCTTTGGGTCGTTCGATTGATATCGATTACACCCACAAGAAGCAGTCGGGCGGCACCGGGCAATTTGCTCGCGCTAAAGCAACGTTCACCCCTGGTGAGCGCGGTCAAGGCATCGTGTTTGAAGACAGCATCAAGGGCGGTAATATTCCCAAGGAATATATCCCATCGCTTGAAAAGGGTATCCGTGAGCAAGCCGCCAGCGGTTATCTCATCGGCTTCCCGATCATCGATTTCACCATCCACCTGACAGACGGCGCCTACCATGACGTCGATTCGAGCACGGTGGCCTTTGAAATCTGCGGTCGCGGCGCAATGCGCGAAGCGGCTGAGCGTGGCGGTATCAAGCTGCTTGAGCCGGTTATGAAGGTTGAAGTGGTGACCCCGGAAGATTATCTGGGTGACGTTATCGGCGATCTTAACAGCCGCCGCGGTCAGATCCAAGGTACAGACACTCGGGGCAACGCCCAGGCTGTCGAAGCGATGGTTCCACTCGCAAACATGTTTGGTTACGTGAATGAGCTTCGCTCGTTCAGTCAGGGCCGGGCAAACTACTCGATGCAGTTCTCGCATTACGAAGAAGTGCCCGCGAGTGTTGCTCAAGACGTTAAGGAGAAGCTTGCCTAAGGCGAGCGATCAGTTTAGGGGCGGCGCCTGATTCAGCGGGCCGCCCTTTCTCCCGCGGAAAAAACAATTTTACAGAAGGTATAAACGAGAAATGGCGAAGGCAAAATTTGAGCGGAACAAGCCGCACTGCAACATCGGCACCATTGGTCACGTTGACCATGGCAAGACCACACTGACTGCGGCTATCACCAAAGTCATGGCGGAAGTACACGGCGGCGCTGCTGTCGATTTCGCAAACATTGACAAGGCTCCTGAAGAGCGCGAGCGCGGCATCACTATTTCGACAGCACACGTCGAATACGAAACCGGTGCCCGTCACTACGCACACGTCGATTGCCCAGGCCACGCCGATTATGTGAAAAACATGATCACTGGTGCTGCGCAGATGGACGGCGCTATCTTGGTTGTGAACGCAGCTGACGGCCCAATGCCTCAGACCCGCGAGCACATCCTGCTTGCTCGTCAGGTTGGCGTTCCGGCGCTGGTTGTTTACATGAACAAGGTTGACCAGGTCGACGACGAGGAAATCCTCGAACTCGTTGAAATGGAAGTTCGTGAACTGCTTTCGGCTTACGACTTTGACGGTGACAACATCGCGATTGTTAAGGGTTCGGCTCTTGCTGCACTCGAAGGTCGTGACGACAATATCGGTAAGGAATCGATCATTGCACTGATGGACGCTGTTGACGCGCACATCCCACAGCCTGATCGTCCTGTTGACAAGCCATTCCTGATGCCAATCGAAGACGTGTTCTCGATCTCGGGTCGCGGTACAGTTGTTACTGGCCGTATCGAAACCGGTATCGTGAATGTTGGCGACGAAGTTGAAATCGTCGGCATCAAGGACACTGGCAAGACGACAGTTACTGGCGTTGAAATGTTCCGCAAACTGCTTGATCGCGGTGAAGCTGGTGACAATGTCGGTGCTCTGGTTCGCGGCGTTGGCCGTGAAGACGTCGAGCGCGGTCAAGTTCTCGCGAAGCCTGGTACGGTTAACCCGCACACAGAATTCAGCGCAGAAGTTTACGTGCTGTCAAAAGACGAAGGCGGCCGTCACACGCCATTCTTCGCCAACTACCGTCCTCAGTTCTACTTCCGTACAACTGACGTGACCGGCGAAGTGATCCTTCCTGAAGGCACTGAGATGGTTATGCCAGGCGATAACGTGACGATCGGCGTGAAGCTGATTGCTCCTATCGCAATGGACGAAGGTCTGCGTTTCGCGATCCGCGAAGGCGGCCGCACAGTTGGTTCTGGCGTGGTGTCTAGCATCACTAAGTAAATTGCCAAAAGCACAGCTGTCCTAAGGGATGAGCCAAAAATTCGGGGCCCGGTTCACACTAGTGAGCCGGGCCCCAATTGGTATAAGCCTCCAAAGCGTGTTCTCACGGGGAGGGGGTTTCGGAGGTTTGTGTAAAATTCGTGGGGTTTCGGGGTTGCCAGAATCCTGAGTCAGACGTATACGCGCGCCATCCGGTAGGGATTCGTCTCTGCTGCAATTCAATTCATGGGGCCTCCCGAACCGGGTAACCGGGGATACAGGGTGGGCCTTTTATTTTTGGGAGCGGTTACGCTCCTTGGCTCTTTCGCATCGGTATAGGTAATGGAAGCACAGAATATCCGTATTCGCCTCAAGGCGTTTGATCACCGCGTTCTTGACCAGGCAACTGGAGAGATCGCAGACACGGCTCGCCGGACGGGTGCTCTTATTCGTGGTCCCATTCCCATGCCAACGCGTATTGAGAAGTTCACCGTAAACCGCGGACCGCACATCGACAAAAAGTCGCGCGAGCAGTTTGAGGTGCGCACATATAAGCGTTTGCTGGACATTGTGCAGCCAAACGCCCAGACGGTCGACGCACTGATGAAGCTTGATCTGGCTGCTGGTGTAAATGTTGAGATCAAGCTCGCTTAACAGCGGTTCTCAATCCGTCTTTCGGTAAAGACGTTAAACGGACCGAGAAATTGGGGCTCTGATGGCCCCGCCGATTTGCCCCCGACAAGAGGGTATCTCGGCAAGACATCGGATACCGCCGGTTTATACACCGGGCTGCGTCCTCCGTCTCGCTCAACCGGCCACATGGCTGCGAGAGCATTAGCCCAGACGGGGCGCAGCATTAAAAAATTGTTTCACGCACCTCGGGGATGGTCCCTTGGGTGCCTCTGTTAAGGAGTACACGACGATGCGCACAGGCGTGATCGCAAAGAAGGTTGGGATGACCCGCCTCTTCCAAGAGGACGGACGGCATGTGCCGGTTACCGTTCTTGCGCTGGAAGATTGCCAGGTTGTTTCACACCGCACCGCAGATACGGATGGCTATTTTGCTGTTCAGCTGGGTGCAGGCGAAGCAAAACAAAAGAACGTAGCAAAACCTCAGCGCGAACATTTCGGCAAAGCCGGTGTTGGTCTGAAAATGCGCGTTGCCGAATTCCGCGTTGAAAGCGAAGAAGGCCTTGTGCCGGTTGGCTCGCTGATCAGTGCTGAACATTTCGTTGCAGGCCAAAAAGTCGACATCACTGGGCATACCCAGGGTAAGGGCTTTGCTGGCGCAATGAAGCGTTGGGGTTTTGGTGGCTTGCGCGCTACACACGGCGTTTCGCTGTCTCACCGTTCGCACGGTTCGACTGGCCAACGCCAAGACCCAGGTAAGGTGTTTAAGGGTAAAAAGATGGCTGGTCACATGGGTGACCGCCAACGTACCCAGCAAAACCTCGAAGTTGTTCGCACCGACGCGGATCGCGGTCTTATTTTCATCAAGGGTTCTGTCCCTGGTGCAAAGAATGGCTGGATGATGGTTCGTGACGCTGTGAAGCTCAAAATGCCTGACGATTTGCCGTTCCCCGGGGCGGTAATAGATACCGCTGCGCCGAAAGTGGACGCTGCTCCGGTAGAAGTTGCTGCTGACACTCCTGCGCCGGAAGCAAATGCTTCCGCCAGTGATGAAAATAAGGAGGGCTGATCCATGAAGGTGAAGGTCCAGAAAATCGACGGAAAGGCTTCCGGCGACATTGAGCTCAACGATGCCGTATTTGGTGTTGAGCCGCGCGCAGACATTCTGCACCGCGTTGTCACCTGGCAGCTCGAAAACCGCCGTGCCACGGCTCGCCCGACGCGCGAGCGTTCGGATGTTGCTCGCACGGGTAAAAAGCATGGCCCCCAAAAGGGTTCAGGCGGCGCTCGTCACGGCGATCGCGGTGCTCCGATCTTTATTGGCGGTGGTAAGGCTCATGGTGCGCGCAAGCGTGACTTTGATCAGTCGCTCAACAAGAAGATTCGCGCTCTCGGTTTGAAGATGGCTCTTTCGACGAAGGCTAAAGAAGGCCTCGTCGTCGTAGACAGTCTTGAACTGAAGGAAGTGAAGACCCAGGCTTTGAAAGGTCAGCTTGAAAAAGCTGGCTACACAGGCAAGGTTCTCGTGATCGACGGTGATGCTGTGAACAGTGGTTTCGCAATGGCCGCAGGCAATCTGCCGGGTGTTAATGTGATGCCGGCGCAGGGCGCCAACGTCTATGACATCCTCAACCACGACACGCTGGTCCTAACCACGGATGCTGTCGCTAAGCTGGAGGCGCGCTTCAATGGCTAAAAAGCAAAACATCGACGCTCGTCACTATGACGTGATTCTCGCTCCACACATCACTGAGAAATCGACTCTTGCGTCGGAAAACAACGCGGTGGTGTTCAAGGTAGCGAATAGCGCGACTAAGCCGCAGATCAAAGAAGCGGTCGAAGCGATCTACGAAAAGAAGGTCGTTTCGGTGAACACTACACTCACCAAGGGAAAGACGAAGCGCTGGAAGGGCAAGCCTTACAAGCGGTCGGATTTCAAAAAGGCTGTTGTGAGGCTCGCCGAAGGCGAGATGATCGACATCACTAGCGGTATCTGAGGCGGATCATGGCACTCAAGAACTATAAACCAACAAGCCCGGCGCGCCGTGGTCTTATTTTGGTCGACAAATCGGGACTCCACAAAGGTGGACCGATCAAGTCGCTCACAGAAGGCAAGCGCAAAACCGGTGGTCGGAACAATAAGGGGCATGTGACCTCGCGCGGTATTGCCGGCGGTCACAAGCAGAAATATCGTTTCATCGATTTCAAACGACGCAAGTGGGATGCTCCTGCGACTGTCGAGCGGATTGAGTACGATCCCAATCGGACTGCTTTTATCGCACTTCTGAAATATGAAGACGGTGAACTTAACTACATCATCTGCCCTCAGCGTCTTGCAGTGGGTGACACTGTTGTTGCCGGCGAGAAGACTGATACGAAGCCTGGCAACGCCATGCTTCTGAGTCAAATGCCTGTCGGTACCATTTGCCACAATGTGGAAATGAAGCCGGGTAAGGGTGGTCAGATCGCTCGCAGCGCAGGCACCTATGTTCAGATCGTCGGTCGTGACCGCGGAATGGTTATGGTGCGTTTGAACTCGGGCGAGCAACGTTATGTTCGCGGCGATTGCATGGGTACGGTTGGTGCGGTTTCGAACCCCGACAACCAGAACCAGAATTTCGGCAAGGCTGGCCGGACCCGTTGGAAGGGCCGTCGTCCGCTTACTCGCGGTGTTGCAAAGAACCCTGTCGATCACCCACATGGCGGCGGTGAAGGCCGCACCAGTGGTGGTCGTCATCCGGTTACGCCATGGGGCAAGCCTACTAAGGGCGCCCGTACCCGCAAGAACAAGCAGACGGACAAGATGATTATCCGTTCGCGTCACGCGAAGAAGAAGAGGTAAGACACGATGGCACGTTCCGTCTGGAAAGGTCCGTTTGTCGAACTCAGCCTGCTGAAAAAGGCAGAGGACGCACAGGAAGCGAGCAGCAACAAGCCGATCAAAACATGGTCGCGCCGCTCAACCATCCTGCCGCAGTTCGTTGGTCTGACGTTCAACGTTTATAACGGTAACAAGTTTATCCCGGTATCTGTTTCGGAAGAAATGGTCGGTCACAAGCTCGGTGAGTTTTCACCCACGCGTACCTTCCCCGGTCACGCAGCCGACAAGAAGGGCAAGCGATAATGGGTAAGGCAAAATCCCCACGCCGCGTTGCGGACAATGAGGCACTGGCTGTAGGCACGCAAATTCGCGGGTCCGCACAAAAGCTAAACCTCGTTGCGCAATTGATCCGCGGCAAGAAAGTGGAAGAGGCTCTCAACATCCTCTCTTTCTCCAAGAAGGCTATGGCTCGCGATGCCACGAAAGTGCTCGCTTCTGCTGTTGCCAATGCGGAAAACAACCATGATCTCGACGTCGATGCGCTCGTCGTTGCAGAGGCATCGGTTGGCAAGTCGATCACAATGAAGCGTTTCCACACCCGTGGCCGCGGCAAGTCGACACGCATTCTTAAGCCGTTCAGCAAGCTTCGCATCGTTGTTCGCGAACACGAAGAAGAGGAGGCGTAAGATGGGTCAGAAGAGTAATCCGATCGGTCTGCGCCTGCAGATCAACCGCACTTGGGACAGCCGCTGGTACGCTGAAGGGCGTAACTATGCACAATTGCTGTCTGAAGACATCAAGATCCGCAAATTCATTTTCGAAAGTCTGCCGCAAGCAGCGATTTCGAAGGTCGTGATTGAGCGTCCTGCCAAGCTTTGCCGCGTTTCGATCTATGCTGCCCGTCCCGGTGTTATCATCGGCAAGAAGGGTGCAGACATTGAAAAGCTGCGTGTGAAGCTTGCGACTATGACTTCGAGCGAAGTGAAGCTGAACATCGTTGAAATCCGTAAGCCGGAAATCGACGCGAAGCTTGTTGCTCAAGGCATTGCTGACCAGCTCATTCGCCGCATCGCTTTCCGCCGTGCCATGAAACGTGCGGTTCAGTCTTCTATGCGTCTGGGTGCCGAAGGCATCAAGATCGTTTGCGGTGGCCGTCTTGGCGGTGCTGAAATTGCCCGCGTTGAATGGTATCGCGAAGGCCGCGTTCCGCTCCACACTTTGCGCGCACACATTGATTATGGCGAAACCGAAGCGCTTACCGCTTACGGGATCATCGGAATCAAGGTTTGGATCTTCAAAGGCGAGATTCTCGCGCATGATCCAACTGCGCAAGACCGCCTGATGATGGAAGCGCAGACTTCCGGCGTCCGTCCGGCTCGCTGAGGTAACTAGATATGTTGCAACCTAAGAAAACCAAATTTCGCAAGGCCTTCAAGGGCCGGATCAAAGGCGATGCAAAGGGCGGCACCACGCTGAACTTTGGCGCTTATGGTCTCAAAGCGATGGAGCCAGATCGTCTGACCGCGCGTCAGATCGAAGCAGCTCGTCGTGCTATTACCCGCGCAATGAAGCGTCAGGGCCGTCTTTGGATCCGCATCTTTCCCGATGTGCCAGTGTCCAAGAAGCCTGCCGAAGTGCGTCAGGGTAAGGGTAAAGGTTCAGTCGAATATTGGGCAGCACGGGTTAAGCCGGGCCGCATTCTGTTTGAACTGGACGGTGTTCCAGGCCCAGTGGCTGCGCTCGCTTTTGAACGCGCCGCGATGAAGCTTCCGATCAAAACCAAGGTTGTTGCCCGTTTCGGCGACACCTCGCATCTGGGAGGCGCATAATGGCGACCACCGAAGATCTTCGCGCTAAAACCGATGACCAGCTAGCTGCTGATCTGGTTGATCTGAAGAAAGAGCAGTTCAATCTGCGTTTTCAGGCTGCGACAAACCAACTTGAGAAACCTTCACGAATCCGTGAAGTTCGCCGTGAAATTGCGCAGGTTAAAACGCTTCAAACAGAGCGCGCGGCAGCTGCCGCCGCTGCTAAGGCGTAAGGAGTAGACAATGCCGAAACGTATTCTGGTCGGGACTGTCACCTCTGACAAGACTGACAAAACTGTGACCGTACTGGTCGAGCGCAAGGTGAAGCACCCGCTTTACGGGAAAATCATGCGTCGCTCGAAAAAGTATCACGCTCACGATGAAGCAAACGCTTTTACTATCGGTGATGTCGTGCGGATTGAAGAAACAAAGCCGATCTCGAAGACCAAGACATGGGCCGTACTGGACCGTGTTGTGGCCGGCGGGGTGCAGGCAATCGACGCTGATCTCGATGTAGAGGCAGCAAGCAACTGATTTGACCTCTCCGCTGCGGTTTGTGCCGATGCGGAGACAGACGAAAACGGAACTCCCGGGCTGACTTAGTCAAAGTCCCGGAAAGCCAAGAGAAGGAACCGGATCCATGATCCAGATGCAATCCAATCTCGACGTCGCGGACAATAGCGGCGCAAAGCGCGTCCAGTGCATTAAGGTGCTGGGCGGGTCTAAGCGTCGGTTTGCCTCCGTTGGCGACGTGATCGTGGTTTCCGTCAAGGAAGCCCAGCCGCGTGCAAAGGTGAAGAAGGGCGATGTTCATCGCGCTGTCATCGTTCGCACTCGCAAAGAAGTCCGCCGCACAGACGGCAGCGTGATCCGTTTTGACAGCAATGCTGCTGTCCTGGTGAACAAGAATGAGGAGCCAATCGGCACTCGTATCTTTGGCCCAGTGGTTCGCGAACTTCGTGGCCGCGGCTTCATGAAGATTATTTCGCTCGCTCCGGAGGTGCTCTAATCATGGGTGCTGCAAAGATTAAGAAGGGCGACACCGTCGTCGTGCTTTCAGGCAAGGACAAGGGCCGCACTGGCACCGTCCAACAGGTCATGCCAAAAACTGGCAAGGTCATCGTCGAAGGCATCAACGTGGCCGCCCGTCACCGCAAGCCAAGCCAGCAAAATCCGCAAGGCGGCATCGACCGGTTCCCGGCAGCGATGCACATTTGCAAGGTGGCTTTGGCAGATCCTAAGGATGGCAAGCCCACCCGCGTCCGTTTTGAAGAGAAGGACGGCAAAAAGGTGCGTGTTGCTGTAAAGAGTGGGGAGGTCGTCAATGACTGATACTTACGCTCCGCGTCTTAAGGCGAAATTCGAAGGCGACATCGTGAAAGCGATGACTGAGAAGTTTGGTTACACCAACCGTCTTCAGGTCCCTCGGATCGAAAAAGTCACACTCAACATGGGTGTTGGCGAAGCGAGCCAGGACAAGAAGAAGGTCGCAACTGCGGCTGAAGAGATGGCGCTGATCGCTGGTCAGAAGCCTGTCATCACGAAAGCCAAGAAGTCGATCGCTCAGTTCAAGCTGCGCGAAGGCATGCCGATCGGTTGCAAGGTAACCTTGCGCCGTGATCGTATGTACGAATTCATGGATCGTCTGGTGACTGTCGCAATGCCTCGTATTCGAGATTTTCGTGGTCTGAACGCTAAGTCGTTCGATGGCCGCGGTAATTACGCAATGGGTCTCAAGGAACAGATCGTGTTCCCAGAGATCAGCTATGACCAAATCGAAAAAGTGCGGGGGATGGACATCATTGTGACCACCACCGCTAACACCGACGAAGAGGCGCGCGAACTCCTGCGCCTGTTCGGCTTCCCCTTCGAAGGCGAAGCTGACCAGAAGAAGGAAGCGGCGTAAGCCGCCAGCCCGATCGATGAACACAACACAAGAGAAGAGAGCTTAAGTCCAATGGCGAAACTGAGTTCGATCAACAAGAATGAGCGTCGCAAGAAGCTCGTGATTAAATATGCAGCGAAGTACGAGAAGCTGAAGGCAATTGCCGATGATGAGAGCCTTGAAGAAGGCGAACGTCTGATGGCTCGCTTGAAGATGGCTGAGATACCCCGCAACGGGAATCCCACTCGCGTGCGCAATCGCTGCGCCACCACCGGCCGCCCACGCGGCTACTACCGCAAGTTCGGCATTAACCGTATCGAACTGCGTCAACTCGGCACCCGGGGCATGATCCCGGGTTTGACCAAGTCGAGCTGGTGAGGACAAGATAGATGGCTATGACCGATCCACTGGGTGACATGCTCACCCGCATCCGCAACGGCCAGCAGGCCAAGAAGGACAGTGTCCTTTCACCTGCTTCCAAACTGCGTGCAAACGTTCTCGAAGTGCTGACCCGTGAAGGTTATATTCGCGGCTACAGTGAAGATGAGACCGGCAAGCACAAAGCATTGCGGATCGAACTGAAATATTTCGAAGGCGAGCCGGCGATTAAACACGTCGCGCGCGTTTCCAAGCCTGGCCGCCGCGTCTATTCGGGTTCGAAAGAACTTCCGACTGTGCGCAATGGCCTTGGTATCACCATCGTCTCGACCCCGCGCGGTGTTCTCTCGGACAACGAAGCCCGCGATCACAAGGTCGGCGGCGAAGTGCTTGCGGAGGTCTTCTGATGAGCCGCATTGGTAAAAGAGCTGTTCCGATGCCTGCAGGCGTTACCGCCAGCATCGACAATGGCACGCTCAACGTTAAAGGCCCAAAGGGCACTCTTTCGATGGGTATGTCAGACCTTATTTCGTATAAGGTTGAAGATGGCGAAATCCAGGTCAATCCGGCCAATGATAGCAAGCAAGCACGTTCCTATTGGGGCATGCAGCGTACCTTGGTGTCAAACCTGGTTGAGGGTGTAACTGATGGTTTCACCAAGGTTCTGGAAATCACCGGTGTTGGTTATCGTGCCAAGGCCCAGGGTAAGACGTTGAAGTTGGAACTTGGTTTCAGCCACGATGTCGATCTCGTCGTGCCAGAAGGCATCGATGTGAAAACGCCAGATCAGACCACCGTCGAAATCTCCGGTATGGACAAACAGGCCGTTGGCCAGTTCGCCGCTGAAATCCGCGAATTCCGTAAGCCTGAACCTTACAAGGGCAAGGGTATCAAATATCGCGGCGAGTACATCTTCCGCAAGGAAGGGAAGAAGAAGTAAGATGGCAAAACTTTCCCTTTTTGAACGGCGCCGTCGCCGCGTTCGTACCGCACTTCGTGCGCGTTCGGGTGGCAAACCGCGTCTGTCAGTGCATCGCACTGGCCGTCACATCTACGCGCAGGTTATAAATGACGCCGAAGGCAAGACCGTTGCTGCGGCTTCCACGCTGGGTGCGAAAGCATCGGGTGCCAATGTTGATGCGGCCGTACAGGTCGGCAAAGACATTGCTGCTGCGGCGAAAAAGGCCGGTGTCACAACTGTCGTGTTTGATCGCGGCGGGTTCCTGTTTCATGGCCGCGTGAAAGCGCTGGCCGATGCCGCTCGCGAAGGCGGGCTGGAGTTCTGATTATGGCTGACGAAAACAAGACAGAAGCTACGCCGGAAACTCCGGCAACCGAAGCACCTGCTGTTGCAACCACTCCTTCCGAGGCGGCTGACAATCAGTCCGCTGCTCAGGAACCGATTGCACCACCTGCAGAGGCACCTGCGGCTCCTGCTGCGGCTCCGGCAGAAGCGCCCAAAGCAACAGCGCGGTCGCGGCCGTGGTGGCAACAATGACAATCGCGGCGGTCCTGGTGGCGGTCGTGGTCGCGGCGGACGTGACGGCAATCGCCGTGGCGGTCGCCAGGAAGAAGACGATGGCATCATCGAAAAGCTGGTCCACATCAACCGCGTCTCCAAAACAGTGAAGGGCGGTAAGCGCTTTGGTTTTGCTGCACTTGTGGTTGTTGGCGATGGTCAGGGCCGTGTTGGCTTTGGCAAGGGTAAGGCTCGCGAAGTTCCTGAAGCGATCACCAAAGCAACCGCTGCGGCTCGCAAGAAGATGATCCGTGTTGCTCTGAAAGAGGGCCGCACTCTGCACCATGACGGCAATGGCCGCTTTGGTGCTGGTAAGGTCACCGTTCGCACCGCGCCTCCGGGTACTGGTATCATTGCCGGTGGTCCAATGCGCGCCGTGTTTGAGAGCCTGGGTGTTGCTGACGTTGTGACCAAATCGGTTGGCTCGTCGAACCCCTACAACATGGTCCGCGCCACATTTGACGCTTTGTCCGATCAGACTTCACCGAAGTCTGTCGCGCAGCGCCGTGGCAAGAAAGTCGCTGACCTTTTGGGTCGCGGCGGCCAAGTGACTGAAGCCGAAGCAGAGGCTGATGCCGCTGCGATTGTGGAGTAAGCAAGCATGGCTACTGTAAAGATCAAGCAGATCGGTTCGCCGATCCGTCGCCCAGAAAGCCAGCGCAAGATCCTCATCGGTCTTGGGTTGAACAAGATGCACAAAACTGTTGAGCGTCAGGACACTCCTGAAGTTCGCGGCGCGATCGCTAAGATCCCGCACCTGGTTAAGGTTGTCGACTGACACCGTTTTCATCGTTAACAGTCTAACCAAACGGCCCGCCGCGCTCCTTGCGCGGCGGGCCGTTTTGCTTTTGTGCATGCATCGGATGCGCGCCGGTCACCAAGCTGCCCGCCAAGTTCCCCTCCCGCTGTGGGTTTATTACAATTGCTGTTAGGGCTGCTGCGATGTCGTGTTCGTGCTAGTTTTGGACAGGGTGCGGTGTTAGATTTCTTCCAGTTGGTGGGGAATGAAAATTTTAATTGGGGCTAGGGGGCCTTTTATATGACTGTAAATAAGACAAAAATCGGCATAACAGCGATCGCAGCTGCGGTTGTCGCATTAGGCGCAGCTGCTCCTACCATTGCGCAAAGTTCCTATCAGCAAGAGGTCAACCGCTTGCTAAACCTGACGCAAAACCTTGCCAATTCGCGCGGCTTTTCCTCCAGCCATGCGCGTTATAATGGCCAGCTTCGCAACGGTGAGGAACGTACCGTCACGCTCAATCTGAATGCAGGCACCAGCTACATGATGGTTGCACAGTGTGACCGCGACTGCAGCGATATCGACATGTGGCTGTATGACGAAAACGGAAATATGATCGACGAAGATGTTTTGGTTGATGATACACCGATCACCAATGTCACGCCGATCCGTAACGCACGCTTCACGCTGCGCACTCGGATGATCACATGCAGCGTTGAACCATGCTATTACGGCATTGGTGTCTACTCGCAGCGTTAAGCGGAGTAAGCCCTCAAACGCTCAGCAGAGCGGGCCTGGTGGCCTGACTTGACGGCTTATAGAGGGAAGGGCGGGCACCGGTTGCGGTTGCCCGCCTTTTCTATGTGCTGTGTAATCTGAGGGCCGCCAGCCTGTTTTGGCCTTGCACAGCGCGCTCTGCCACGCTATCGGCCCCGCTTCCAATAGCGCGCAGCCCATGGTGGGCCGTAAGAAAGCGAAAGCGAGTGCAACATGAAACTCAATGAAATCCGTGACAATGAAGGTGCCCGTAAAGAGCGCCTGCGAGTGGGCCGTGGCATCGGTTCTGGCAAAGGCAAAACTGCTGGACGCGGTCAGAAGGGCCAAAAGAGCCGTTCGGGCGTCGCAATCAAAGGTTTTGGCGGCGGCCAGATGCCTCTCCACATGCGTTTGCCTAAGCGTGGTTTTAACAACCCGTTCGGTAAAGATTTCGCCGAAGTGAACATCGGGATGGTTCAGAAATGGATCGACGATAAGAAGATCGACGGCAAGAAAGACATCACTGAAGATGTCTTGCGCGAAGTCGGTCTGGTTCGTGGCGGCAAAGACGGCGTCAAGCTGCTGGGTAAGGGCGAATTCACGGCAAAAGCCAAGATCGTCGTCACCGGCGCAACCAAAGGTGCTATCGCTGCGGTTGAAAAAGCTGGCGGCAGCGTCGAAGTTGCTGCTCCTGCAAAACCTGAGCATGAAAAGAAGGCCGAGCGCCGCGCAGCCAACACGGCTGCTAAAGCTGCTGCCAAATAAGGTATTCATCACGACCTAACGGGCGCTCTGTGGACAGATGCGTCTGTTAGGTGTGATGAAAATTAGGGTTGGGGTTCGACAATCCCCGCTGCTGTTCCTATCTATGCCTTCATGGCCGGCCTGAATGAACAGATCGCCCGGCTCCAAGATTCTAGGATCGACAAGAGACAATGGCATCACGCGCCGATAACATCGCCAGCAATCTGAACCTTGGCAACTTTTCCAAGGCTACAGAATTGCGCCAGCGCATCTGGTTTACAATCGGGGTTCTGATTGTTTTCCGTTTCTTGAGCTTTGTGCCGCTGCCGGGGATCAACCCGCTCGCACTCGATCTGCTTGCGGAACAGAACCAAGGCACGATCCTTGACATGTTTAACATGTTCACTGGCGGTGCCCTGGCGAATATGAGCCTGATCGCACTTGGCGTTATGCCCTACATTACCGCGTCGATCGTGGTGCAGATGGCATCGGCCTTGCACCCGACGCTTGCCGCGCTGAAGAAAGAAGGCGCTACGGGGCGCCAGAAGCTCAACCAATATACGCGCTATGGTACCGTTTTCCTTTGCGCGATTCAGGGGTGGTTCCTTGCCACCGGTCTTGAGACCTTTGCGGGTAATGAAGGCATCGCCGCTGTTGTGAACCCCGGATACGGGTTCCGCGTCGGTGCAGTTATCAGCCTCGTTGGCGGCACAATGTTCCTGCTGTGGCTGGGTGAGCAGATCACGAGCCGCGGGATTGGTAATGGCGTATCGCTGATTATCATGGCGGGTATCGTCGCGCAGTTCCCTGTCTTTGCCACCAATATGTTTGAAGGGGGCCGCACGGGTTCCATCGCACCAACGGTCATCATTGGCTTCATCATCATGGTTGCGGTTTTGATCTTGCTGATCAGCTTTGTTGAGCGCGCCCAGCGCCGATTGCTGATCCAATACCCCAAACGCGCGACGCAGCGCGGTATGATGCAGGCCGAAAATTCCTACCTTCCGCTCAAGCTTAACACTGCTGGTGTGATCCCACCGATCTTCGCCAGCTCGCTGCTGCTGCTGCCGCTGACGATCAGCTCCTTTGCCGGTAATGGCGTCGATACGAGCACGACTTTTGGTTCGACCATCGTCACGCTGAACCAATATCTGGCGCATGGTCAGCCGATCTACATGGCGCTGTATGCGCTGGGCATCGTGTTCTTCTGCTTCTTCTACACTGCTGTTGTTTTCGACCCTGAAGAGAACGCGGAAAACCTGAAGAAGAACGGCGGGTTCATTCCCGGTATCCGTCCCGGTAAACGCACGTCGGACTATCTCGAATATGTCCTGACCCGCATCACCGTGGTTGGTGCAATTTACCTGACAGTGGTTTGCGTTGTACCGGAATACATGATCGCCCAAACGGGTATTCCGCTGTTCCTTGGCGGGACAAGTCTGCTCATTGTGGTCAACGTAACGGTGGATACGATCAGCCAAGTGCAATCGCATCTGTTGGCGCATCAATATGGCGATCTTATCAAGAAGGCGAAGCTTAAAGGCCGTATGCGTTAAGGCGCAGCGGTTCCTTTAAACGACAATAAAGCGCGCACGCCAAAGAGCGGCGCGTCATTAGGGGATTGTTCGTGAACATCATTCTTCTTGGTCCTCCGGGCGCAGGCAAGGGCACTCAAAGCGCGGGGCTGGTTGAACGCCACGGTATGAAGCAGCTTTCCACCGGCGACATGCTGCGTGACGCTGTGAAGGCTCAGACGCCGGTTGGGCTAGAAGCGAAGGCCGTGATGGACCGGGGTGAGCTGGTATCCGATGAAATCGTCTCGAAATTGATCGACGACAACCTTGCATCCATGGATGCAGGCACTGGCGCGATCTTCGATGGCTACCCGCGCACGGCCGCTCAGGGCGAACAGCTTGACGGCATTCTGGCAAAGCACGGGCGCACCCTCGATCATGTGATCGAACTCGGGGTTGATGTGGAAGCGTTGGTGGAACGTATCACCGGGCGCTTTTCATGCGCCAATTGCGGCGCGCTTTATCACGACACCGCCAATCCGCCTTCTAAAGAGGGCGTGTGCGATGCGTGTGGTTCAACCGAATTCAAACGCCGTCCGGACGATAATGAAGAGACGGTGCGCACCCGAATGGAGGAATATCGCGCCAAAACCGCGCCGATCCTCCCCGGATATGAAGCGCGCGGCATCGTGACCCGTGTTGATGGCATGGCGGATATTTCCGAAGTGGCCGGGTCAATCGACGCCATTTTAAGCTAAGGCGTTACCGGTCTTCAAAGCAGGCTGGTCACATATCGGGCGTTCCTCTAACAATCTTTCGATAGGAGAGGGTTTCAAATTGCGCACACCATTTAAGCTTGCCGCTGGCCTTGTGTTTGCTGCCACCGCTGCTTCGGCTCAGGCGGAGGTGGTTGAAGCCGATGAGAACCACTTCATCACCCGCGCAGAAGCGATTGTCGAGGCGACGCCGACTGAAACGTGGCTCGCTCTGATCAGCCCCGCGCGCTGGTGGTCGGGTGAGCACACCTGGTCTGCTGATGCGGCCAATCTGTCACTTGTGCCGCAAGCGGGCGGCTGTTTCTGCGAGCGCATTCCTGAAGTCGACGAGCCAGGGCGCTTTACGCTCGAAGGCAGCGTTGAACATATGCGCGTCATCCAAGCCTATCCTGAGGTCGCGTTGCGGATGCAG
Source organism: uncultured Alphaproteobacteria bacterium (assembly GCA_963789155.1). Taxonomy (GTDB): domain Bacteria; phylum Pseudomonadota; class Alphaproteobacteria; order Sphingomonadales; family Sphingomonadaceae; genus Erythrobacter. The sequence goes on from CAWBJN010000003.1 coordinate 289,310, forward strand.
GGCGCGCTTGGGCCCCTGCAAAGCGAACCCGTGACCGGAATTTTGACAATCGCGATCAGCGAGGTGGAGGAAGGCACGCGGATCGTATGGGAATACAATGTAGGCGGCCAAATGCGCTATCCTGTTCCGGCCATTTCCAGCGCGGTGGATGGGGTGATGACATTGCAATTGTCGCGCCTGTCTGAATTGTTGGGGCAGGTGCAAGGCCCTGCCGGGAACGCGGCTTCAGCTGAGATCGTGCCGGATGAAGCACCGGCAGTGATTGATCCCGAAACGGTGATCGATGAGCCCGGCTCAAGGGTCGATGAGGCATTTGGCGATCTCAACGGGGAAGGTTAACGCGGTGCGATGAAATGTCGGGGACGTGTTTAGCTGTGCGACAGTCCGCGAAAATTCGCCGCAAAGCCTCGCTCTTGAAAGCAAACTTGAGCCGCATATATTGGCGGTTAAGTCGATAATGCGCAGCTGACCGGTTGACGAGCAATCCGAATCACCGTAAGCGCGCCGCTCATTCGACACGTTCGAACTGAGTCCAGCAGGTTACGCTCTTGTGGTGTGCCAACTGGACTTTTGTCTGTTTCAGGCAAGCCGATTTGGGGCAGGTGGTCACACACAAGCCTTCGTTCGGTTGATCGTTCGGGTCTTTGTTGAGCGTTGAGATGGGGGCACCGGCCAGTTGGTTGCAAATCCCTCGTGGAGCATGGAGAATTAAGTGGCTCGTATTGCCGGGGTAAATATCCCAACTAATAAGCGTGTATTGATCTCGCTTACCTATATTCACGGAATTGGCCGCACCACGGCCCTCCGTATTGTCGACAAGCTTGGAATTGCGCACAGCGCACGTGTTCAGGACCTCACTGATGAGGAAGTACTGCGCATTCGTGAGACGATTGATAGCGATCATCAAGTGGAAGGCGATCTTCGCCGGACAACTTCGATGAACATCAAGCGTCTGATGGATCTGCGTACCTATCGCGGCCTGCGTCACCGGAATGGTTTGCCCGTTCGTGGTCAGCGCACGCACACCAACGCCCGCACCCGCAAAGGTAAGGCCAAGCCGATCGCAGGGAAGAAGAAGTAAGCGAGAAGGGTCTGCCTGTAAGGGCGGCCCGATCCGCATTTTCCTTCATTCCGCATTTAAAAGGAATACGAGACAATGGCACGCGAACAAGGCGGCAAAGTTAAACGCCGCGATAAGAAGAACATTTCAAGCGGCGTTGCTCACATCAACGCCAGCTTTAACAACACCATGATCACGATCACCGATGCCCAAGGCAACGCGATCAGCTGGTCAAGTGCAGGGGCGATGGGTTTCAAGGGCAGTCGCAAATCGACGCCTTATGCCGCTCAGGTCGCTGCTGATGACGCAGGCAAGAAAGCCGCTGAACACGGTGTGCGAACGCTTGAAGTTGAAGTGAAGGGACCAGGTTCTGGTCGTGAGAGCGCGCTTCGCGGTCTTGCAGCTGTTGGTTTTAACATTACATCCATCCGCGATGTAACGCCGATCCCACACAACGGTGTGCGCCCTTCAAAGCGCCGCCGCGTCTGATCCGAATTGCGGCGGTGGCCATCCGGCCAGCGCCGCTCATCGGGTCCGCCCTCGTGCCGTAACTGGCAATTCGGGCCCGCTCTTAAATGCAACCGCTTAAGTTAAAGCGAATTAGGGGAAATCCATGTCCGTCAATATGAAGAACTGGCAGGAACTCAAGAAACCCAACGCTCTCGAAATCAAGGAAGGCGGCGATAAGCAGCGCAAGACGACGTTCGTCGCCGAACCGCTTGAGCGAGGCTTTGGCCTGACGCTCGGCAATGCCTTGCGCCGTGTGCTGCTCTCCTCCCTGCAGGGTGCAGCGATCACGTCGATCAAGATTGAGAACGTGCTGCACGAATTCTCGTCCCTTGCCGGCGTGCGTGAAGATGTGACCGATATGGTCCTGAACGTGAAGCAAATCGCGTTGAAAATGGAAGGCGAAGGGCCAAAGCGGCTTCAGCTTTCTGTGACTGGCCCCGCCACCGTTAAGGCTGGCGATATTGCTGTTTCCGGCGATATCGAAGTGATGAACAAGGATTTGGTCCTGTGTCACCTCGACGAAGGCGCGACGCTCAACATGGAGCTGACCGCTGACGTGGGTAAGGGTTATTCGCCTGCCGTGGCAAACCGTCCGGCGGATGCGCCGATTGGCTTGATCCCGATTGACTCGCTGTATTCGCCTGTTCGTCAGGTGAGCTACAAGGTCGAGAACGCACGTGTCGGGCAAGAGCTCGATTACGACAAGCTCTCGCTGACTGTCGAAACAGATGGCACCGTTTCCCCTGAGGACGCCGTGGCTTTTGCTGCGCGCATCCTTCAGGATCAATTGACACTGTTCGTCCATTTCGAAGACGGCATTCCGCAGCCACAATCGGCAATGATCGGTCACGCAGCGGCTCCACAAGAAGACGATGCAAACCAGCTCAACCGTTACCTTCTCAAGAAGGTCGACGAATTGGAACTGTCTGTCCGTTCAGCCAACTGCCTCAAAAACGACAACATCATCTATATCGGCGATCTGGTTCAAAAAACCGAAGCCGAGATGCTGCGCACGCCAAACTTTGGCCGCAAGTCGCTCAACGAGATCAAGGAAGTGCTTTCCAGCATGGGTCTGCGCCTTGGCATGGACATCCCTGGCTGGCCGCCTGAGAACATCGAAGAAATGGCCAAGAAGCTCGAACAAGAGCTGCTTGGTTAATCAAGACACACGGTATCGGCGGCGCACCTCTCACATGTGAGAAAGCGCCGCCAGCACTGGGCTACCTGATACGGGCCCTTTTCAAACGAAGGATTAAACAATGCGTCACGGAATTAGACAGCGTAAGCTGAGCCGGAAATCGGGCCACCGTAAGGCTCTGTTCCGCAATATGTCGGCGGCTCTCATCAAGCATGAGCAGATCCATACGACCCTTCCTAAAGCGAAGGAACTGCGTCCTTACATCGAAAAGCTTATCACGCTCGCAAAGCGCGGTGGTCTTTCGAACCGCCGTCTGGCTCAAGCGCGTTTGCTCGACGAAACACAGCTCAAGAAACTCTTCGGCACACTGGCAGAGCGTTACAGCGACCGTCAGGGCGGCTATGTTCGCATCATCAAGGCTGGCTACCGTGGCAGCGATGCTGCGCAAATGGCGATCATTGAACTCGTTGATCGCGACGAAGATGCCAAAGGCCAGGACAGCGGCCCAGTGATGAACGAAGCGGAAGAATACGCAGAAGCGTAAAGCTTTCTTTCAGAGATTTTGAAAGGGGCTGGCGGAGCGATCCGCCAGCCCCTTTTTCGTGGCCCTTTTCTTTTGTGCGCGCTCACTTAAGGTGCCGCGTTATGAATAAACTGATCCTTGCCGCCGCCGGTGCTGCGTTCATCCTGACATCCCCCGCCAACGCCCAATCTGCGCAGGAACAGCTTAATGCGCGCTACGACCGCGCGCTTGCCGCCGGGTACAAGGCGCTGATGCTTTGCGGGGCCATTGCCAATGCGGAACGCAATAGTAAGACACGGACACCTGAAAGCGTGCATGAGTGGGAACTGACCGGTATTCAGGCTCCGCTGGATGGCCTTGTTCGTGATCTGCCTTTCGAAATCGTCAGGGGCGCTCCGATACAATATGTCAGTCCACCGGCCGGCTTTGTGCGGCATGTAGCGGTCGAGTGGGAAGATGATATGGCCCCCCGCATCGCAATCAACACCGGGGATGGCGGTTGCAAGATCATGCCGATCGGGTTTGATCCGGTCACACTCGAAGACGCGACCGCGACCTTTCGAAAAACTTCGCCGGTAGTCTCCCCCGCCGTTTTGAGGGAGAATACCGCACTAGAAGCTTTGATGCCGACGGCTTTTGACGGAACGTATGGCGAAGGCAGCCGCACCACGGCGGTCAGCATCTTTGCCGACAACAATATTCAATCTGAAATGTTTGCGGACGGGTTTACGCGCAACACGCCCCAGCGGACATGGTCTGTTGCCAAAAGTATTGCCGCCACCTTTGTTGGCATGGCAATTCTGGACGGGGCCGCAGATGTCCAGGCAAGCGCAAACGCAGGCGAAGGGACGGATGATCCGCGCCATGCGATCACGATTGATCAGATGTTGCGTATGGCTTCTGGGCGGTATTCCGACACCGCAGGCAATCGCACCGATCCGCTATATTGGGGCGGGACGACCGTGGATGAGCGTGCAGCCAATTGGCCGCTGGTTTATCAGCCCGGAACGGTATTTCGCTATGCGAACAATGATACTCTGATGGCTGTTGAGGCGATCCAGCCGTGGGTACAAGAGCGCGGAGCGAAACGCTTGCTGGAACGGATCGGTATGTTCGATGCGGCGATAGAGACGGACTGGCAGGGCAACTTTGTCCTCTCGAGCCAAGTCTGGGCAACCACTGATGATCTGTTATCTCTGGGGCAGCTGTATCTGCGCGACGGTGTCAGCTCGTTCGGTGAACGCGTTCTTCCTGAAGGCTGGGTAAACTATGTGTCCGACCCTGCCGGGCCTCAGCCTAGCGCTGGCATGGGCTATGGCGCAGGCTGGTGGACCTTCCGCCGGCCAGAGGGCAATTCGTTCGAGGGTATACCCGACGACGCCTTTGCGGCGCGAGGCAATCGCGGGCAATATGTCGTGGTCGTGCCCAGCCGAAATGTTGTGATCGTGCGGCGCGGGGAGGATGGTGTGGGAAGCGGTTTTGATATGACGGCGTTCACGCGCGATGTTCTGGCGGCGCTGAATTAAGCTGTCGCTCATTCGGCGCCGCTACGCAAAATCGTATTCCGACATGCCCTGGAATTCGGCCATTCAGAAAAGTATCTTCTTATCTGAACAAAAGCTGCAAGGCTTGGTCAGGCTCACAACATAGCGAATCACTCATAACGTCCTTGTAGCCGGCGCAATGAAGCCCCGGTTTGAACCCGAGGATGAAACCTATGACTGATCTTACAAAGACCATCACTAAGGGCGCTTTCGGGACCGTCGCGGCCGGCGCGATGGCCCTAGCTTCCGCATCACCTGCCATGGCGAATGACCGTGGCCGCGACCGCGGTATTGACGCTGGCGATGTGATCGCCGGTGCCGTGATTATCGGCGGTATCGCTGCTCTTGCCGGTGCCTTTGACAATAACGACCGCCGTGACCGCAATTACAACAACCGCAATTACCGCGACACCAATTACAACGCTCGTGGAAACCGTGGCTTTAACGGCAACCCGCAACGCGCAATTGAACGCTGCATCAACGCCGCCGAGCGGCAGGCGCAAAGGTTTGGCGGATATCGCTACGCCGATGTGACGCAGATCCGCGATGTTGACCGGACACGCGGTGGCTTCCGCGTACAGGGCCGCCTGCAAGTGGAAGGTTCGAGGAATTTCCGCGGACGTGATTTCGATAATGGCCGCTTTACCTGCTACACTGATGGTCGTGGACGTCCGCAAGTCGAATTCCGCGGCATCCGGGGTCTGCGTTGATCCTTCGGTCTATAAACAGCGGCTCCGCCAATCGGTAATGTCGCACAACGTATCAGGCGGTTCAGGCTAACGTAAGCCTGGGCCGCCTATCCGTGCATGGTTATCTGAGCGCGTGGTGGCCGCTCGCCTGCACAAAATACAAACAGGAGGGAGCAGCCAATGGCTCAATTTACTCGAATCGGAGCATATGCCGGAGCAATCGCCGCAGCTTCGATGACTATTGCCCCAGCGCAAGCTGCCGAAGTGATGCCGTCCGGCACAATCGGATATGCCAGCGCGGTCCATGCGGACTTCTCCCGTGGGGGTGGTTTCGATAGCAGTTCTACCGGCGAGCAAGCCGAAACGGCTGAATGGCGCGGTCGAGGTTGGCGCGGACGGCGCGGATGGCGCGGACATCGCCGCGGTGGTAGCGGGTTGCTCACAGGTATTCTGGTATTAGGCGGGATCGCTGCCGTCGCTAGCGCCGCAAACAACAATCGCCGCAATCGCGATGTCGTGATCGTAGAACGTGACAGCCGCCGCTATGATGATCGGCGCTATGATGATCGGCGCACTGATGATCGCCGCAGCAATCCGCGAAGCTCCGAAGGTTCAGGTATCGACAACGCTGTTTCGCAATGTTTGAGCGAAATTGAAAGCGACGTGCGCGTTGACAGTGTCGATGGCGCAAGCCGCCTGCCGCAAGGTTGGGTGGTATCGGGCACTTTGTTCAATGGCTCAGGCTTCACATGCCAGATCGACAATAATGGGCGCATTTCCGACATCGATTACAGCGGCTTTTCAGGCAGTTCCTATGACGGTTCTGATGGCGAATATTCGGATGGCGAATACAGTTCTGCTGCCGGTCAACTGGACGACGACCGCTACGCTGATGCTCGCTCTGCTATTCGCGCGCAGGGCTACCAAGGGCCGGACGCTCAGCGCTCTGCATCCTCAGGACAGCTGCCTGCCTATCCCGGTGGTCCGCTGCCCGGTGAGGCCTTTTCCGACTGATCTGCCGATTTATCTGAGGCAATAGGGGCGGCGCTATCGCTGCCCCTATGACCCGGCAGACCGAGTTCAAATTGGATTGCGGCGGCTCGCAAGGCAACTCCCGCGACAAAAGCCGCCACCCAAACCCACGCATTGGGCAGGCCAAAAATGTCGGCAAACTGCATGCCAGCAACCGTCAATACGGCGCTTAAGGCGGCGGCGGTCACATACAATTCGGGCTGTATAATGATTGACGGGCGACCCGCGATCACATCGCGAATGACTCCGCCAACGCAGCCAGTGATAACCCCCATCAAAGCGGCAGGCACCGGCGGAATGCCGTAAGCAATCGCCTTCGCACTACCCAGAACGGCATAAGCGGCCAGTCCAATCCCGTCAGCGTAATCGAGCAGCTTACCCTCCCACATCCGAACGGGCGTAAACCACGCGATTAAAGCGGTGGTGAGGCAGATCGACGCGACCCAGGGGTCTGTGATCCAGAACACTGGCGCATCGATCAACAGATCGCGCACCGTTCCCCCGCCGACACCCGTCAGCAGCGCAAAGAAAGCCATGGTGACAAAAGTCTGCCGTTCTTTCGCTGCCACCAGCGCGCCGGACAAAGCAAAGATCGCGATGCCAATGATGTCGAGAATATCGAGAATTGGGGTGAGAACAGTCTCGTTCATACAAGCCGCCTCTCCACGCGTTTCCGGCGCCGAAACATAAGTATGCATCCGAAAATCGCCCCAATCAGCGATAGCGCGGCAAACGCGATCAGGATCGGATGGCTGGAATTTTCACGTTCGGACAAGTCCATAATATGCAGCCCCCACATGAAATCGAACCACCGCCACCAGCTTGTGCGCACCGCTTCGATTTCGCCGGTGTCACGTCCCACATAAACATGCGCCCCATTTTCCAGAGCGACCTGCCACACGGCCAGCGGGCGGCGAAATTCGAACGGCGTGTCATTGGCTTCGAACAGAGTGACCGCTCGCACCGAGTTTCCCCCGACGATCCGCGCGGCCACTTCAGATTGCGCCGCTGCCGCGTCCAAGGCGGGCAGCGCGGTTCCATTCGCCACATCAACGCGGGTTATTGCCCCATCCAGCGAAGTCAGCACCGCCACCGCTCGCCCATCCTGCATCGTGACGCGCATCTCTTTCAGCTGAGCATCATCGGTCGCAAGCGGGCTGTCGGCGATAACCAGAGGTGTTTCTTCCACCGGCAAACGCAGATGATCACCGCGCACTTCATCAATGGGTTTGGCGACCATGAACAGGCCGGTCGCGGTCCACATCACCAATGGTACACCGATCAGCCAGCCAAGCCAGACATGCCACCGGGCAAGGCGGTTTAGGAAGGAAGTGGAAGACATTTTCGCAGGCATGAGACGGGGGACCAAATGTTGATCGAAATTCGAATGAAGGCCCCATGCCGCGCACAATCTACCCGTGCAAGATTTTCCCGATCTGATCGGCAGCATCAATGCAATCAAGATCGCTCATTTTCGGTCCAATCACCTGCATTCCGCAGGGCAAATGCGCGCCCTCGTAATTGCCGCTGCCGATGGGCAGCACGGTGGCGGGCAGGTTGGGGAATGTGGCAATTCCCGCCCATGCCAGCCCGGCGCCTGCCTTCAAATCCTGACCGTTCACGCGGTATGTCGAATTGAACAGCGATCCGTCCAAATGCGGAATCGCCAGCACGGGTGCGGGTGGGGCGAGGACGAAATCGTAATGGTCAAACAGCCGCGCCCATTCGAACTCATTTGCGGCTTGCGCATCGAGCATGTCGAACCAATCGCTCGCTGTCGCGCGTTTTCCGTCGGGAGCCGGCGCACCGCGCGCCATCGCGGTGTTCAGCATCCGCAGATAGGCAGCCTGTTGCGCTTCAAGATCGGGGATCAGTTTGCTTGTCCGATCAACGCTTACCCCGGCTGCAATAAGCGCAGCGATGGCGGTTTCGGTGGGTTCCGAAACGCTGGCATCGACCGGGCTGCCGGGATATTCGGTGATCGCAAGCAGTCGGCATTGACGCAATGGCTTCTTCGCGGACAAAAGCGGGATTTGCGCGCCAATTTGCATCAGGATCGCAAGATCCGCTGCGTTTCTGGCCAATGGTCCGGCAATCGAAAGCACTCCGTCATGCGCAGCCACAAATCCTTCGCGACGAGCCATTTGCGGGTGGTGATGGCCCTGTTTGGAAACTAGGCCCCAAGTGCTCTTATGCCCCCAAACACCGCAGAAATGCGCAGGAACGCGTACCGATCCGCCGATGTCAGTGCCAAAATCGCAGGATACCATCCCGCTGGCCACAGCCGCCGCGCTGCCGCCCGATGATCCGCCGGGGGAACGGTCGGAATTATGAGGATTGGTCGTGCGGCCATAGACTGCGTTGAAACTCTGCCAATCGCTTAGATCAATCGGGACATTGGTCTTGCCCAGAATGATTGCGCCTGCCGCTTTCAACCGGCGGACCAGATCTGAATCGCTCTTTGCCACATAGTCGGTCAGGTTCTCATGGCCCCAGCACGATTGCAGACCTTCTACGTCAAAGCTTTCCTTGATCGTCATTGGCACACCGAACAGTGGCTGATTGGCGGCGGCACCCTGAGGCACTCCGCTTGCATCCATCGCTTTGGCGGTGGCTGAGGCTCGTTCAAAATCGGGCACCGCCAGCGCGTTCACCTCAGCATCGAAATGCTCGATCCGGGTGATCGCGGCATCGACTGCTTCGGCAACACTGATCTCGCCCGCACGGATCGCCCGAGCGGTTTCAAGCGCGCCGGGTTTGTCGGTTAGTTTCGGATAGGCCATCTGAGAATATCCCCCCATGAGAGGCAATCCTAGCGACTTACTGTTGACTGAAGAAGTGCTGTTTATCGATCTTCTAACGGATAGGTTGTCACGTGAGGGTATGTGATCGGATTTGTGCGCGGCCAAAGCCAAGCCATATCCCAGGATCGGAGCAGCGCCGTAGCCGATAAGGATGTGCGGGTAGTTTGAGAGCAGAGCCGCGATTGAAAATCCTGCAAAGGTGCCAGCCAGCGCGTAACGTTCGCCGTCGCCGCGTGGAAGCGCCCACAACATCAGGAAAAAGCTCGCAAACAGGCTGAGCGCCAGTCCCAGCGCGAGGGCCGGTTCGGTCAATACGAGATCGGCCAGAAAACGCTCAACAAACGGTTGCGGGGGCAACTCTCCGCGCAGGCTCGCCAGAACCCCGACCGCAAAGCCTGCGATCGAAACGACGCCAATTTTCCAATCCTTCCACGCGAAATACAGACCAACGCTTGCCAGCATCAGGGCAAAGGCAGACGCGGCGTCGGGTTGCACCAATGTTATGAATATGCCGCTGAGCAGGATTGGTGTCGCATAATCGCGATCATGCGCGGCCAAGCAAGCAAGCAGCGGAATCGCGACCATGCCCATGTGCAGGCTTACACCGCCGATACTGATCCACCGTGTGACGCCGTTGATGGCTGGTCCCGCGATCAATGGCATCGCCATCAGCGCGATCAGCAATATCGACACTATGCGGCGGGCCGTCTGATTGCTGGGCAGGCTGCCAAATCCAATCCAGCCAAGCGCGAGCGCCAATGCGGCAGCATTGACCGCGACATAGGATCGCGGGGCATCAAATGCAGTGAGGTAAGCGAGCCCGGAAAGGCAAGGCAAAACAATCGCCAGCATGGCGGCGGCGCGACGCCAGAACCATGCTGAGACTGATGCGCCCCTCACCATTTCGATCACATATGGATCGGCTTGCCCGTTACCGCCATGGCCGCTTCCTTCAACGCCTCGGCATGCGTTGGATGGGCATGGCAGGTGTAGGCGATGTCTTCGGATGTTGCGCCAAATTCCATCGCAATCGCTGCTTCTGCGATCATGGTTCCTGCCAGACTGGCGACGATATGCACGCCCAAAACGCGGTCCGTTTCCGCATCGGCGATCACTTTGACGAAACCGTCTGTGTCGCGGTTCGCCTTTGCCCGGCTGTTTGCCATCATCGGAAATTTGCCGACTTTGATGGTGTGCCCGGCTTCTTTTGCATCGGCTTCGGTCATGCCGACATCTGCAAATTCGGGCATGGTGTAGACCACGCCGGGGATCACATTGTGGTTCACGATGCCCGTGAGGCCCGCGATAAATTCCGCGCAAGCAATGCCTTCATCTTCCGCTTTGTGAGCCAGCATTGGGCCGGGAACAACGTCGCCGATGGCCCAAACGCCGTCCACCTTGGTGCGGAAATCGTGACCAATTTCGATCTGGCCGCGTTTGTTGGTTTCGATGCCGATTTTCTCAAGCGCCAGGCCATCAGTGTTGGGCCGCCGTCCGATAGAAACCAGCACATGGCTTGCGTTGATCGTCTGCTCATCGCCGCCTGCCGATTTCTCGATTGTCAGCGAAACGCCTTTGCCATCGACCTTTGCGCCGGTGACCTTGTGGCTGAGTATCAGCTCCATGCCCTGCTTCTTGAAAATCTTGCCTGCTTCCTTGCGAACATCAGCGTCCATGCCGGGGAGCAGTTGGTCAAGGAATTCAACCACGGTGACCTTCGCGCCAAGACGCCGCCACACGCTGCCAAGCTCCAGCCCGATTACGCCGCCGCCGATCACCACGAGGTGCTCTGGCACTTCTTCCAGCTCCAACGCACCGGTTGAATCGACAATCCGTTTCGCCGCATTGTCGACCTCCACGCCGGGCAGCGGGGTGACGCTAGATCCGGTGGCGATCACGATGTCTTTCGCGGTCACGGTCTGATCGCCGACCTTGACGCTATGCGCGTCTTCGAATGCGGCGTGGCCCTTGATCCAAGTGACTTTGTTTTTCTTGAAAAGGAACTCGATCCCGCCAGTCAGTTCTCCAACCGCCTTATCCTTTTCCGCCATCATCACGCCAAGGTCGAGTGACGGTTTCGCGGTGATGCCCCATGTGGCAAAGTGGCCATTGCCTGCCTCATCAAACAATTCCGATCCGTGCAGCAGCGCCTTTGACGGGATGCACCCGACATTCAGGCACGTGCCGCCCAGTGTCTCACGGCTTTCAACGCAGGCGGTTTTCAAACCCAACTGCGCTGCACGGATCGCAGCGACATAACCGCCGGGGCCAGCACCAATGATAAGAACGTCGTAATCGTAAGAGTGGTCAGCCATTGATCGAAAAATCCCGTTTTGGATGGCGTGAAAAATATTCTGGTCACTATTTAGGAGCTTGAGGCCCCAAGTGCCATTGCTAGTTTGCGCGAATTTCGTGTCAGTTGTGTCGCCGTAAGTGCCAGTAGAGGCCCACTGTTACAAACTTCTCAATTCTCGGGCCGACCAGAGGTAGCATAGCTGGCAGCAGCATCGCTTTCATAAGCGCGGATTTGAGCGGGGTGGCGGCGACATTGCGGCGCGCGGAAATCACGTCCACCGGCAAGCCAAGGAGCGCGCTGCGAAAATCAGCCGGCACCGCGCCGTTAAATCCGATCTCATGGATCGAATCGGGGGTGTTGCCGTCCTCATCCTGCATCCGATCCAGAAATGCGCGGTTTTTGCGCGGCAAATGCGCCCACGGAATGCGCGATGCAATCAGGCGGTGATGGCCGTAAGGGGAATGCCATAGCGGCGAAAACCCGATGTAAAGTTCACCGCCCGGTTTGCAGGCACCAACCACCGCGGCGATCGTATCGGGCAGCGACATGACATGCTCCATCACATTGGTGGAGACGACAATATCGGCTGGCTCTGGCGATAGGGTGCGAATGTCGGCGCAGACAAATTCGGCGCGACCGTCCCAGTTGGGTGCGACCTTGGCCTGCGCAAAGTCGATGTAGCGCGAGTTCATCTCAATCCCGAGCGCCGAAGACGCCCCCGCTTCCATCAAACGCTGAACCATCCCGCCGCGCCCGCAACCAAAGTCGATCACACGCTTTCCAGCCACACCGGGCACGCCGCCAAACCGTGCCCAAAATTCGGGATATCGGTCGCGCAGGAAATCGGCGTGTCGGCGCTCATCAAATTCGGCTTGAGAGAACGCAGGGCTCGTTGCGGCTGCCATGGTCCCCGTTGAAATCAGCCCAGACCGCCAGCGCCAGCAGAGCCTATTTCTTCTGCGCAACTTTGGACGATCTCTTCGAGGCGGGCCTGATCTATATCAGTCACTTGCGCCGCGCCATTTTCGAGCAATTTGTCAGCGCCGCATTCGCATACAGGCTGAATATTTTCCTGTGCTATGCCGAAATTCTTTGCGGATTGCTGGCACTGATCCACGATCGCGGTGCGCACCTGCCCATCGACCTGTTCCATCACCGCGTCACAAGATGTGAGTCCGAACGCCGAGATCGCAATGGCCATGATTTTTTTCGTCATCAGTTGATTCCAAACATCCACGGTTACAAATCGATCAGCATCCGGGTCGGATCTTCGATCGCATCCTTGATGATTTTCAGAGCCGTCACGGCTTCGCGCCCGTCGATCAGACGGTGGTCGTAAGACAGCGCGATATACATCATCGGACGGATCACGATTTCGCCATCGACCACAACAGCGCGGTCTTCGATGCGGTGCAGGCCCAGAACCGCTGACTGCGGCGGGTTGATGATCGGGGTCGACATCAGCGATCCGAACACACCGCCATTAGAAATGGTGAAGGTGCCGCCGGTCATATCGGCCATGGTCAGCGTGCCTTCCTTGGCGCGCTTGCCGTAATCGGCAATGTCTTTCTCAATCCGGGCAAAGCCCTTGTCCTGGCAATCGCGGATGACGGGCACGACGAGGCCGTTGGGTGCTGAGACTGCAACCGAGATATCGACATAGTCGTGATAGACGACCTCATCGCCCTCAATATAGGCGTTGACGCTAGGCACGTCTTTCAGCGCTAGGCAGGCGGCTTTCGCGAAGAAGCCCATGAAGCCCAAACGAATGTCGTGTTTCTTGGCAAACAGGTCTTTGTATTTGGTTCGCGCTTCGATGACGGCGGACATGTCGACATCGTTGAACGTGGTGAGCAGCGCGGCTTCTTCCTGAGCGCCTTTCAGACGCTTGGCGATGGTCTGGCGCATGCGGGTCATTTTGACGCGCTCTTCGCCCCGTTGACCTTTAGGTTCGCCTGAAGCTGCCGGAGCAACAGCAGGTGCTGATTTTGACGCAGGAGCCGGGTCAGCTTTCGCTTTGGCCGCTTCCAGCACGTCTTCCTTGGTCAAACGGCCATCTTTGCCAGAGCCTTTGATGGTGGAGGGATCAACCCCGTGTTCCAGCACCGCGCGGCGAACGGCTGGCGACAATGTCTGCGCAGCGGCAGGATCATTACGATTGCCGTCATTTTCCTCACGCTGTTGCTGGCTACGCGCGGCCTCTTCACCGGTTGTCGCGGCACCCGTTGCGCCCGCTTCGATGATCGCAATCACCGCGCCCACTTCGACCGTGTCGCCCACTGCGGCGCGGTGTTCGGACATCACGCCAGCGATGGGCGAGGGCACGTCAACCGCGACCTTGTCCGTTTCAAGGCTGACGATTGGCTCATCAGCGGCAACCGCGTCGCCGGGCTGTTTCAACCATTCGCCAATTGAGCCTTCGGTGACCGATTCGCCCAGTGCCGGGACAGTGATTTCAGTGGCCATTATGTGTGTTCCTCAGCTTTGCTGATTGCTGTTATTTTGAAAGACCAAGCGCATCAGCGACCAAAGCCGCTTGCTGCTCAGCGTGACGTTTGGCGAGGCCGGTCGCGGGCGAAGCCGCCGCATCGCGCCCTGCATAGACGGGGCGTTTGCCCTCATGACCTGCCTTCGTGAGCGAATCCTCGATCTGGTTCTGAACGAAGAACCACGATCCGTTGTTCTTCGGCTCCTCCTGACACCACACGACCTTTTCCAGATTGGTCATGTTTTTCAGGCGCACCGCCAATGGATCGCCGGGGAATGGATAGAGCTGTTCAATCCGCACGATGGAGACATCTTTCAGCCCCTTTTCTTCGCGCTTTTCGTACAGGTCATAGTAAACCTTACCCGAACATAGAACAACGCGTTTGATGTTCTCATCCGGGATCTCAGTCATATCTGGCATGATCCGCTTAAACTGCCAATCGCCCAAGAATTCTTTACGCGGGCTCTTCGCCAGCGGATGACGCAGCAGCGATTTTGGCGTCATAATTACCAGCGGCTTGCGAAAACTCCTCAGCATCTGGCGGCGCAGAACGTGGAAGTAATTTGCAGGCGTGGTAATATTACAGACCTGGATATTGTCGTTCGCGCACAATTGCAGGAACCGTTCAAGCCGGGCGGAGGAATGTTCCGGCCCCTGACCCTCATAGCCATGCGGCAACAGCATCACGAGGCCGTTGGCGCGCAGCCACTTTGCCTCACCCGCTGCGATATATTGGTCGATCATGATCTGCGCGCCATTGGCGAAGTCGCCAAATTGCGCTTCCCATAGGACGAGCGATTTGGGGTCCGCCATCGCAAACCCATATTCAAAGCCAAGCACGCCATATTCGGACAGAGTGCTGTCATAGACCTCAAACTTGCCATGGGGCAGGGTGGTCAGCGGGATGTATTTGTCTTCGGTTTTCTGATCGACCCAGACGGCGTGCCGCTGAGAGAATGTCCCGCGTCCGCTGTCTTGGCCGGACAGGCGGACATTATATCCCTCCATCACGAGACTGCCAAAGGCGAGCGCTTCTGCGGTGGCCCAATCGAAGCCTTCTCCGCTGGAGAACATTTCGCCCTTTGCCTTCAGAACGCGGCCCAAGGTCTTGTGAATGTCCACATTGTCAGGGACTTCGGTGAGTGTCCGGCCCAGCGCATCGAAGGTCTTTGGTTCAACCGCTGTTTCGATATTGCGGCGCGCGGTTTCGTCATCGGCGGGCTTGTTCAGACCTGCCCAGCGACCACCGAACCAGTCGGCTTCGTTGGCGGCATAGCTTTTGGAGGCTTGAAATTCTTCTTCCAGATGCGCGACGAACTCTGCGGCGACCGCCTCGCGGTGCCCTTCATCAATTACGCCCTGTTGGATCAGGCGCTCTTCGTAAACGCGGCTGACCTTGGGATGTTTGCCGATGACTTCATACATCAGCGGCTGCGTGAACTTGGGTTCGTCGCCTTCATTGTGGCCGAACCGGCGATAGCACCACATGTCGATCACAACATCGCGCCCGAATTTCTGGCGGTATTCGACGGCGAGTTTGCATGCGAAAGTCACCGCCTCTGGATCGTCGCCATTGACGTGCAGGATCGGCGCCATAACGCCCTTCGCCACATCGGATGGGTACGGCGATGAGCGTGCAAATTGCGGGCTGGTGGTGAAGCCGATTTGGTTGTTGATGATGAAGTGGATGCAGCCGCCAGTGTCATAGCCGTTGACGCCGGAGAGGCTCAGGCTTTCCCACACCACGCCCTGACCTGCAAACGCCGCATCGCCGTGGATCAGAACGGGCAGAACCTGTTTTTTCTCTTCCAGATCATCGCGCACAGCCTGCTGCGCGCGGCATTTGCCAAGAACAACGGGGTCCACCGTTTCCAGATGCGATGGGTTGGGGACCAGGCTCATGTGAACCTCGATACCGTCGAATGACCGGTCTGTGCTGGTGCCGAGGTGATATTTCACATCGCCAGATCCGCCGACGTCCTCTGGGTTTGCCGATCCGCCGGAAAATTCGTGGAAGATGACTTTGTATGGCTTGGCCATCACATTTGCGAGGACGTTCAAACGGCCGCGGTGCGCCATGCCATAGATGATTTCGCGCACGCCAGAGCTGCCGCCATGCTTGATGACAGCCTCCAGCGCAGGGATCATGCTTTCGCCGCCATCCAGGCCGAAACGCTTGGTCCCGACATATTTCTTGCCGAGGAATTCTTCATATTGTTCCCCGCGCAAAACCGCCGCGAGGATCGCTTTCTTGCCCTCCGGCGTAAATTCGATCGTATCACCGGGGCTTTCGAATTTGTCTTGCAGGAAACGGCGCTCTTCCGTGTCCGCAATGTGCATATATTCGAGGCCAACATTGCCGCAATACACTTCGCGCAGGCGGGTGTAGAGCGCGCCCACCGTTGTCCATTCCATGCCCAGCACACCGCCGACATAAACGTCTTCGGCTTCCTTGCCCGCAAGGCCGTGGAAAGCGAGCGTGAGGTCTTCGGGAACTTCGCGTTTTGATGACACGCCCAGCGGATCGAGTTCGGCAGCCATGTGCCCGCGCACCCGGTACAGCCGCACCAAGGTCATCGCTGCAATCGACAGGCTGGCCGCGTTTTCGATCGCCTTGGGATCAGCTGGCTTGCCCGCAGATTTGGCCGCCTGTTCGACCACGACCGCCATTTGCGTCGGGTCCATCGCGGCGGTGAGGTCTGCGCCTGCATCGGACACAGAATCCAACCACTTCTGGTTACCCCAAGACGGACCGGGCTGCGGACCTTCCTGATCAGTCATGTCAGGGATGAAACGTGCGGTTTCTTTGTTCATGGCGGAGTATCCAAGGGGGAGGGAGCGGGTGCCCCACACATCGCGGAGCACCCGTTTAGGCCTTAAATCAGACCAGTTCTTTCAGCATGGCATCAAGAGTAGTGCCTAGTTCTGATGGCGAAGGCGATACGCGGATGCCCGCATCTTCCATCGCCGCGATCTTGTCATCCGCGCCGCCTTTGCCGCCGCTGACGATTGCGCCCGCATGACCCATGCGGCGACCCGGAGGAGCCGTGCGGCCTGCGATAAAGCCAACGGTTGGCTTGGATCGGCCAAGCTTTGCCTGCATCTTGAGGAACTCTGCGGCTTCTTCTTCAGCCGATCCGCCAATTTCGCCGATCATGATGATCGATTTGGTTTCAGGATCGTCGAGGAACAGGTCGAGCACGTCGATAAAGTTCGTGCCGTTCACAGGATCGCCGCCAATGCCAACTGCTGTGGTCTGGCCAAGGCCAACCATCGTGGTCTGATGCACGGCTTCGTATGTGAGCGTGCCCGAGCGTGAGACAACACCGACGCTGCCCTTTTTGAAGATAGAGCCGGGCATAATGCCGATCTTGCATTCATCCGGGGTCAGAACGCCGGGGCAATTCGGGCCGATCAGGCGCGATTTGGAACCCGCCAGCGCAGCCTTTGCACGCACCATGTCGAGCACAGGAATGCCTTCGGTGATGGTGATGATCAGCTCCATCTCCGCATCAATCGCTTCGCAAATCGCGTCGGCGGCAAAGGGCGGCGGCACATAAATGCAAGTCGCAGTCGCGCCGGTCGCTTCCTTGGCTTCGCGCACAGTGTTGAATTGCGGCACGCCGATATGGGTGGTCCCGCCTTTACCGGGAGTGACGCCAGCCACCATTTGGCTGCCGTAATCGATCGCCTGCTGGGTGTGGAACGTGCCGGTGTTGCCGGTCATACCTTGGGTGATGACCTTGGTGTCTTTGTTTATGAGGATGGACATTCAAATTCCTATTCAACGATGCCGAACGGACGCAGTTTTGCCCGTGCGCAAATGGCTAAAGTAAGGCCAATCAGGCCAGTCAAAAACGAAGGTGCTGCTAAGAACAAGAAGCCCAAAGCTTCCTCACCGTCTATTCCGATGAGGTGAATTGGCGCGTCTGCAAAGAGCGCGACGCCAGGAACCAAAAGAAGGACGGACGCGGTGATTGCCATAGCGCCTCGTGAAAACGCAGGAACAAACATTCCTGCAATCCAGACGACGACTGCCGCGCAGCAAAAGAATGCAATCAAGGCAAGCGCCAAACTCACGCCAACGAACCATCCAGCGCCTTACACGCTTCAAGCAGTTCCTTAACCGCATCGACGCTGACCGTGAGGTTCGCGCGTTCTTCGTCGGACAGCTCGATTTCGATCACGTCTTCTGTGCCGCCTGCACCGATCACGGTGGGGACGCCAACATACAGACCGTCGAGGCCGTATTTGCCTTCAACGAACGATCGCGCTTGGCAGGATGCGTTTTTGGTCGCCCAGATACGCTTCTGCCATGCTGATCGCGCTGGTGGCTGGCGCGTAATAGGCCGAGCCATTGCCCAGCAATTTCACGATTTCACCACCACCAGCGCGCGTGCGCGCGACGATTTCGTCGAGGCGGCTTTCTGCAACGCCTTTGATCTTCGCCATGTCCTTCACCGGAATGCCGTTGATCGTGGAGTAGGACAGGACCGGAACCATCGTGTCGCCATGGCCGCCCAGAACGAATGCATTCACGTCCTTGACGCTGCAACCAAATTCCCACGCAAGGAAGGTTGCGAAACGCGCGCTGTCCAAAACGCCAGCCATGCCGACAACCTTGTTGTGCGGCAGACCGGAAAATTCACGCAGCGCCCAGACCATCGCATCGAGCGGGTTGGTGATGCAGATCACGAAAGCGTCAGGCGCGTTGTTCTTGATGCCTTCACCAACGGCTTTCATCACCGAAAGGTTGATGCCGAGCAGATCATCGCGGCTCATTCCCGGCTTACGCGGGACGCCTGCGGTGACGATGATAACATCGCTGCCTGCGATGTCGGCGTAATCGTTTGTGCCGGTGATCTTCGCATCGAACCCTTCGATGGGGCCGCATTGGCTAAGGTCGAGCGCTTTACCCTGCGGCATGCCTTCGGCGATGTCGAACAGAACGATGTCGCCCATTTCTTTCTTCGCTGCGAGGTGGGCGAGCGTGCCGCCGATCATGCCGGAGCCGATGAGTGAGATTTTTTTGCGGGCCATAGGTCTAATTTCCTTCCCAAAACTGTCGGGATGAGGATGCGTAAGGGTCACTCTGACTATCATCCCAAAAGCCAGGCACATGCATACAAAGGCGGCGTAGGCGCGCGATATGGTGATTGCAACCGTCAAACAGACGCTCTTGCCAACTATCTTTGCAAATAGTTCGCAACAGCAATAAGGGTGGTAATGCGCAAGCGCGAAGGCGCAACCGAGCTAACGCTTCGTTACAAAACTATACGGATGGGTGCGGGCTATGTTCCGCAGCTTGCGCCAATTGGACGCCGGTTTACCCGGCAGCTTTGCGCAAATCCTGCTCGCGTTCCTGAGCAAGCAACATCGCAGCCAGGTAATCGGGTACAGCGCGGCTGAAGTAATACCCCTGGCCAAGATTGCAGCCAGCGTCCTTCACCGATTGCACTTGCTCAATTGTCTCAAGCCCCTCGGCGACGATATCCATGCCCAAGGTGTTACCCATTTCGGCAACAGCGCGGATAATCGCATCGCTCTTGCGCCCAACCTGTTCACCAGAGACGAAACTGCGGTCGACCTTGATCTTGGAGAACGGGTATTTGTTGATGTAGCCAAGCGAGGAATACCCGGTTCCGAAATCATCCAGCGCAAACTTTACGCCGATTTCCGCCAATTCTTCGATGAAATCTGCGGTGGAATGGTTGTCTTCGATAAACAGGCTCTCGGTCACTTCGAGTTCCAGGCGGCGCGGATCAAGGCCCGCCTCACGCAACGCGTTTTTGATGCCAAGCGCCGCACCCGGAGCGCGAATTTGGAGCGGCGACAGATTGACTGCCACCGTCACATCCTCTGGCCATGACGCGGCAATGCGCGCGGCCTGAGCGGTGATCCAATTGCCCAAGGTCACGATCACACCGGTTTCTTCGGCTACGGGGATAAACTCGTCCGGTTTCAACTCGCCCTTTTCAGGGTGGAACCAGCGAACCAGAGCTTCGAATGTCTTGATACGGCCAGTGTCCAGATCGACGATCGGTTGGAAGAAAATCGACAGCTCTTCGCGCTGGATCGCGGCGCGCAGCTCGTCTTCAATTTCGCGTCGGCGAACCAGATCACGCGTCATTGAACCGTCGAAGAAACAGGTCTGAGAACGCCCGCCCACCTTTGCATGATACAGCGCAAGATCGGCGCTTTGCATCAGAGTGTCGGCGTCATTGCCGTTGTCCGGCAGCATGGAAACGCCCAGCGACGCGCGCACTTCAAGCCGTTCGCCGTCGATACGCAAAGGCCGCATGATCTCTGCGTGAATTTCGCTCGCGAGCTTTTCTGCGTCTTTGCGATCTTCGATTGGGCAAAAGACGATAAATTCATCGCCGCCAAACCGCGCCACAGTGGCGGTTTCCGGAGATACTCCAGAAAGCCGTTTGGCAACTTCGTTCAAGACCCGGTCGCCAACGGGGTGGCCGAGCAGGTCGTTCACTTCTTTAAATCGGTCAAGGTCAATCCAGATCAGCGTCAATCGGCTGTTCTCATCGACCCCCATCATCGTTTCGACCATCGCATGGTTCAGACCCGCACGATTGGCGAGGCCGGTAACAACGTCTGTGCGCGCGAGCACCTGCATCTTTTCAGCAAGTTTGGCATTGGTCTTTGCCGCAGCGATGGATGCGCGCAGCGGGCGGTAAACGTTAAAGGTGATCGAAATCGTCGAAGGGATGTGCAAAATGGTTGCAACGCCCAGCAATTGGATAAGCGGTTCGCTGCTGGCCACCATCGCAGCGCTTAGCGGGGCCAGAACCAACAGCAACTGCCCCAGCGCAACCACCGGACGTCCGGCGTTTCGAGCGGCAATGGCGGTTGCATAACTTACCGCCACAACCACTAGCAGCATCTGCACAGCGCCAAGGGTTTCGAGATACACCGCCAGCGAGGCAATAGCGCCCAGCGATGCGGCATAAGCAAATGCGCCAATTTCAAAAATAATTTCGATTATACGCGAATTGTACCGGCGGATGTATTTCACCCCAACCAACATGGTAACCCGGACGAAAGCAATGATGCAAACGACCCAACCCGCGCCAATCAGCGTCTCATTGCCGGTCGTCAAAGCAGCAGCGATGCAGATCCCACTGCCGACGAAAGCGCCGATAAGCAGGCTGAGAGGGTTCGAATACAGAGAGGCCACCAAGGTATCGCGAACCTGCTGGTCAACTGTATCGTTCGCCTTGAGGCCAGAAAGAAGAGCGCTCGCGCTGAAAATGAACCGTATCCCAATGTTGCTGCGGATACGCTAAACGCGAAACAGTCACGGAGTAGTTAACAGATACAAATTAGCGATGCGGATCAGGCAGTTGGGAAATTTGTGTTTTGCGGGCTGAGCAACGGCGGCACTACCTCACAGATCGGCTAGGCCGCTTGGTCCTGTTTCGCGAGAAAAGCATGCGGATCGATCCCTTCCGAACGCCAGACCTCCAACACTTTGAGATAGGTCGCGGGCTCTGGCACATTGAGCCGCTTGCGCACCTCAGTAAGCGGCAAAGGCAGCAATTGCCTGATCGACTGCTCGACAATCCTGGGCGTCATACGGCCATGTCGGCGAGCCTCAGTAAGAGCGCCAAGAATTGGGGCTTTCGATTTCAGCTTAACCTTCATCAGCAAAGTGCCTGCCCACGCGACACCCAAATGACCGGGGCTGGGGCGTTGGTGGAACAGAAAGCCAAGCACACATTGCTCGCCAAGCGTATCGCGTCCGTAACCCGTTAGAATATGGAGGATATCGTGAGTGTCGCGTAAACGATCGCCATACCATTCGACCCCATCGGGAAGCATGTCCACGCCGTTCCGCGTGGGCCCGGTTGCCTCAACCAATCCAGCGGCGGTCAGCCCCTCTTTTTCCATAAAATCGCAATAAGCGTGCGCAAAGCTGCCCTCTGGCGTTTTTCGCAAGGCCGCGTGGTCGTCCAGAATATCGGGCAGATATGGTTCGGACTGGTAAATTTGCCGGCCCCTGTCGGTCTGCAGAAAAGCAGCAGCCTCTTCGCCCACGGCGCGCCACGGCAGCGCGTCGAACACACCGATCAGTTCATCGGTCCGCTCTTTGTCTTTGAGAACTTTGCTAAAATGATCCCAAGCCTTCGCGACATCCAGCTTGGGCCGTATCCGGTCTGGATGCATGATGGGCCGAACATCGACGCCGCTTGCAGTTTCGCGCGCAATCACATTCTGACCAAGAGTACCACCTTCGTCGGTGCCTCGATCTTTCAGCAGGAACGGTTCGGAATTTCCGGCATCAACCAGTGCTTCATCGTCAAGGGGCGCAAGGCTCGTTGGACTGTGCATGCCCCAAGGTTTGAAGCATGCTTAATTTTTTGTCAATCGCCGGTATGTTCTAAGCGATAATGCACTGAAAACCTTGGAATCAAAGGGTTAGCAACGCTAGTTTCCGAATCCGGTTACACCGTCCGCAAGTCTGCGGTCCAGCGTCCTGGTTACGCCCAGCCACCAGTCATAGGTTGGCCGGTCTCCGTCAAAAAACGCCTTTTCGGCCCTCTCACGGGCATCTCTCGCAGCGCCAATCCCGTGCTGGCCAAAGTGGCGCAGCGCGGCGCGAAGCAGATGATCGTTTGAACTGTGGCCAACTGGCAAAGCGCCGCCTTTGCCGTGATTGTCATTCGCCACGCGTTCGATCGCGCGCCCGGCCAATGCTTTGGCAACAGGCGCGCAGACCGGAGAGCGACCCGGCCTGGCCGCAGGGGCAAAACGAAGAGCCATGATTTTCAAAGGTCCAATTTCGGCGCTGCGCCGCCGCCTTCTTTCGTTTTAAAGCGGAAGACGTGTCGGCGCGGGGACGCGGGAGTTCAGCAAGAACCAAGCCAATAGCGGCAAACCCGCTAAAGCTTGATGTTTAGCTAAGGTTTAGAGGCTGTTAACTTAAAAATAAAATCGCTGTGTGCACCCGATTGGCGGTGCTTGATTAGAGGCTATGCATTCCAGCAGCGCGTTACGGCTGCGGGTTCCGTTTCTCGCCAGCGCCGGGAGGGGTGTTGGCCGCCGCGCGTCGCTCTGCTTGCAATGCAGCGCGCGCTTCGTCGGTTTTCCACTGTCCGGCGCTCGCGTAAGTATCGCGCACTTGGCCGGCGCTGGAAAACGCTGGATCAGCCAAGATGGGCTGCGGCGTCGCAGGCAGAGCGCGGTTCGCGGAATTTGAGGCTGGCGCCGACCGAGCGGCCGAAGCTGGGGCCGACAGCGACACGGATCGGGCGGACGGAGACGAAGCGGCGGCTGGCAGGTTTGGAAAACCCGCAGTCTGCACCGCACGTGCTGGCGTCATCCGCCCCGTCGCGATGGGCTCAAATCCGGCGTAACGCATCGTGAAGGCGCTTTGCTCACCTGCTGCACCGCGATCGCGGTAGAAACGGTGCGCGCCGATTGTACCGGCATGATCAAGGCTGCTCGCCCAATAGGGATTGACCCAAAGCGTGTGATAATGGGTTGCGTGACCGATGGGCCCGTACACGCTGCCCGCAAGAGCATCGCTCGCAATCCGCTGAGCGCGGGCCCACGATGCGCCCGAGGCACGGCGGGCCAAGCTGCCGTCGCAGGTAAAGCTGAACTGGCAACCGGTGCTGCGTTCTGACCCTTCGTAAACGACGCCGCAAACGCTGTTTGGCCAGCTGCGATGCGCCACGCGGTTCAGCACAACTTGCGCAACCGCACGCTGGCCTGCTTCGCTTTCGCTTGCGGCTTCGTACCATATCGCCTGCGCCAGACATTCTGAGGCGCGAAAATGGCTGACGCCGCCTGCACTGAAAAAGGGCTTAGCTGATGGGCCAGCATCAATCAGCGCGCCCAATTCGCGCCCAGCCTCTGCGCCGGTATCCATCGCGTCGGTGGTGGGCAGAGCAACCAAGGCGCCCTCTGCCGGATCATCAAGGAAGAAAAATGCGGAGCCGGGAAAGCTCATCCCCGGCCGTTCAAACGGCATGGCTGGATTGTCGGCAAGCTGCCGCGTCAGGCGCGCGTTCACCATTTCCGCTTCGGTCGGCGCAGCGCCCGGCAATGCTCCGAAGCCGCCCGGTGTGGCCATCGCAGGCACAGTGATCGCGGCCAGCAATACGGCGATGCGGCCGCGATAATTGCGCGGACGCACAGGCGTGCCGGATTGTGCTGCAACCGCACGATCCGCGCTTGTATCATGCAGGCGGGCATGCAGGCGGGCTGCATCAGAAGCGGAAGCCGATCTGATTTTCTGTGCCGCTTGGGCGAGTAGGTTTTTAAAAGCTTTCATAGCGCACTGACGTGCGTAGCGGGGAGGGGCGCGAACCGCGAGCGCGTTGGAGCGGGCGTCCCGTTTACGCACAGCTTGCCTCAAACTGTTAACGCGGCCTGCCATTGCCAGCGCACGGCCAGTTGTTGCGCGCTTGCGAGCAAGCCCGTGCGCGCCTATCGGCTGGCGTGTCTATGAGCGTACACGGGATCAGATGGGAGCGGGTGATAGCCGTGCTATTCGCCGCAGCGGGATTGGCGTCCTGCGCTGCACCCTCTGGATCGTTATCTGACGCGGGCAAAGCCGAAACCGGCGCGGCTGAAACTGGGGACGCGCCAACATTTGTCAGCCTCAATCCGTGTCTTGACGCGATCCTTGTCGATGTTGCCGCCCCCGATCAAATTCTCGCGCTGTCGCATTACAGCCGCGACGCTTCTTCAAGTTCGATTGACCCGCAAGTCGCCGCGCAATTTGCGGTCACAGGCGGCACGGCAGAAGAAGTGCTGGCTTTGCAGCCGGACATTGTTCTTGCCAGCACCTTTATCGCGCCTGCCACGCGCGCCGCGCTGGAGCGGGCGGGGCTGACGGTCGAAACCTTTGGCAGTCCCGCCAGTGTGGATGAAAGCGTTGCGCAAATTGCCGCTCTGGCCGCTTTGGCTGATCGAGATGCCGAAGGGGCCGCGTTGGTTCAGCGCATCACCGAAACGCTGCCATCAGCCAAAGCGCCGCTGGGACACGGGGCAGCGCGCACATTGCTGTGGCAACCGGGGCAAATTGTGCCGGGGGAGGCATCGCTGGTTTGGGATATTCTGAGCCGTGAGGGATTGGAGAATTACGGCGCGGCGCTCGGGCTTAGTCAGGCAGATCACGTCTCGCTCGAAATGATCGTCGCCAATCCGCCTGATCTGTTGCTGATCGCGGGTAAGGATGCGGGCCAAACGCATCCTCTCTTGGGTCGGCTCGATAAAACATACGTCGCGCGGTTCGAGCCCAACCTGTTCTATTGCGGCGGCCCCAGTATTTTGAAAGCGTGGGAACGGCTGGAGGAAATCCGCGCCGACTTTATGAGCAATCCTCCGGGGAGCGGGGTCCACGATGCGCGCTAGTCTCATCTTTGCAGGCCTGCTCGCGCTGTTGTTCCCGCTTTCGCTCTTGGCCGGGCGCGTCTGGATTGACCCGGTGAACCTCGATAGCTCTGGTCCGAACGCTGCGCTGATCCTGATGGAATTGCGCCTGCCGCGTGCGGTGCTTGCCGTGGTCGTTGGCGCAGGGCTGGGCGCGGCGGGGGCTGCGATGCAGGGGTATCTGCGCAATCCACTCGCTGATCCGGGCTTGTTTGGAATAGCGCCGATGGCGGCGCTGGGGGCGGTGGCGAGCTTTTGGTTCGGCGCAATGCTCCCTCCCGTATTGGCGGCATGGAGCCTGCCTGCCTTCGCGTTGATCGGGGCCGGTTTGGCGATGGTGCTGCTGGCATTGATTGCGGGCCGCACCTCGTCTGGAGCGGGCGGAGGGATAGCGCTGTTTACGCTGGCCGGGTTGATGATCGCCAGCCTCGCAGGCGCGCTCACCGCGCTCGCGATCACGATGGCGCCCAATGCCTTTGCGCTCAGCCAGATTGTGCTGTGGCTGAACGGAGCGCTGACGGATCGGTCGTGGAGCGAGGTTTGGATCGCCGCGCCGATGACGCTGGTCGGCATTGCGATGTTAGTGGCGACGGGGCGCTCTCTCGACGCGCTGACACTGGGCGAGGATGCGGCGCGCAGTATGGGAACAGACCCGCGCCGGTTGTTGTTCGCTCTGGTGCTGGGCGTCGGGCTGACCGTGGGCGCGGGCGTGGCTGTGGCGGGGATTATCGGTTTCGTTGGGCTGATCGTCCCGCATCTGGTGCGGCCTTTGACGGGCCGTATGCCGTCATCGCTGATCTTGCCCAGCGCGCTTGCGGGGGCGTGCCTTGTGCTTGCAGCCGACAGCGCGGTGCGGGTGTTGCCGCTGGTGACAGAGCTACGCCTGGGCATTGCGTTGTCGCTGATCGGAGCGCCATTCTTCCTGTGGCTGCTGATCCGTATGCGCCACGGAACGGGAGCCGGATCGCTATGACGCTTTCGGCAACCAATCTCTCGCTCAATCGCGGCGGAGCATCAGTCTTGCGCGATATCACCGCCACGTTGCAGCCCGGTCAGATCACCGCGATTGTCGGCCCCAATGGTGCGGGCAAATCGAGCCTGTTGATGGCGCTCGCCGGATTGCTGGAGCCTCACGCCGGGATCGCAGCTTTAGACGGAACCGATATCTCCGAACCTGCCACTGCGAGATCGCGCTCGCGCTATCGGCTATCTTCCGCAAGGCGCTGACATTGCGTGGGACGTTTGCGTGGAGGCATTGGTGGCACTGGGCCGGATGCCGCACGGCGATGCGCGGACTGAGCCGGTCGATGCTGCGATTGCTGCGCTTGATCTGGAGGGTCTGCGCCGCCGCCCGGTGAGCCAGCTGTCTGGCGGGGAGCGCGCGCGGGTTTTGCTTGCGCGCGTGCTGGCGGGCGAGCCGCGCTGGATTCTCGCCGACGAACCGCTCGCCGCGCTGGACCTTGCGCATCAGGTGAACTTGGCGGGGCACCTCAAGGCCTGCGCACGCGGCGGAACAGGCGTGGTGATTGTCCTGCACGATCTGGCGCTGGCGATGAACTATGCGGACCGCGCTGTGGTGCTGGACCGTGGCGAGTTGGCCGCCGATGCCGCGCCGCTACAGGCGCTGTCATCCCAAGTCATTGAGCGGGTTTGGGGCGTCAAGACGCGGTGGGTCAAACAGACGGCCGATGATGCGACCTTTGAAGAAGGATCCCCTCTGGGTCCGGGTCAGCATGCATTGGTCACATTTAGGCCGGTTTGAAGGTGCAATTTCAGCGCGGCCCCACGTGCCGACACAGCCGACCCGGTGCGGCGAGGTTAGGGTGTCGCCGCAATCTCTTTTTGTAAGGAAAAACCGAAACCCAAAGGTGCGACCCGAAGGGTAAGGAACAGATTTCCCGCCAAGAGAAGACAAGTATCGGGCAAACTGCAAGGGCACGCGACTTCATATTTTCTGTAGCCCCCCAGAAAGTTTGTAAATCCCTGATTTGCGGCATTTTGGTGGGGTTTTGCCCTGGGGTAGATGGGAGATGATCGGGGTTGGATAGCAAGTTTTAATGGGTGGTTTTGGCGAGGTTTTGGGTGTGGAGCATGGTTGGAATGTGTCCCGGGCCGGGATTTTGGCGGTGGATTAAGGGGAATGTCGGATTGCCTCAGTTTGATGAGCGCGCGGGGCGAGGTTACAGCGCTGACGCAGCATGTTTTTACTCGTCGCCCGCGCCAGCCATTTTGGCGGAGGATCACAATTACAAACACTCTCTACTTTGGCGATAACCTGCATGTACTGCGCGAACATATTGCGGATGAGAGCGTGGACCTGATCTATCTGGACCCGCCGTTCAATTCGAATGCGAATTACAACATCGTGTTCAACTCACCCCCCGCAATACCGTCGGTCGCCCGCATTGCAGCGCCGCACCGCGTCGCGCCATGCGGCCATGCGGCGTTCGTATTCGGCTCTTTCACGTTCATACGCGGTCATGTCCTGCGCGTGGGTTGTCTGCGCATCCCAGCCGCGTGAATATTCGGCGTCGCGGCGCTGGACGTAGCGCAATTGTTCGCGGTTGAGGCGGCGGATTTCGGCGGCGTCGCGGGCAAGTTCTTCGCGGCTCATCCTGCCGCAATCATCGGGATTGCAGGCCAGAGCAGGCGCGGGCGCAGCGCCAAAACCTAGGGCGGTGGCGGTGATTGTAAGTGCTGTGATTTTGAGCATGGCGGGACCCCTCATTTGGGCCAATCTGTGACTGGCCCATGTTTTCGTTTTTCCCACCTGTCAGCATCATAGCGCACAGGTTTAACAAATCCTCTCCCCACCACTGCGCTCTGCCGTATTATGCGTTCTGCTGGGCGCATCTTCATGCGCGGATCTATGGCGGACCCATCCGCGCTCTCGCCCGTTGTAATCAATGCGCCGCGAAACCATTTGGTGGACACACTGGCAGGCGCACCCTCGCGCCCCCTTGACCCATACGAACATTTCCGGAACAAACCGCCGCATGAGCCTTACCAAAATATCCGTTCGTGGTGCCCGAGAGCACAATCTTAAAGGCATCGATATTGATCTGCCGCGCGATGCCTTGATCGTCGTGACGGGGTTATCCGGCAGCGGCAAATCCTCGCTCGCATTCGATACGATCTATGCTGAGGGGCAGCGGCGCTACGTCGAAAGCCTGAGCGCCTATGCGCGCCAGTTTCTGGAGATGATGCAGAAGCCCGATGTCGAGCATATCGACGGGTTGTCGCCTGCGATCTCGATTGAGCAGAAAACTACGAGCCGCAATCCGCGCTCTACGGTGGCAACGGTCACTGAGATTTATGATTACATGCGGCTGCTGTGGGCGAGGGTGGGCGTGCCCTATTCGCCCGCTACGGGTAAGCCGATCAGTGCGCAGACGGTCAGCCAGATGGTCGACCGGGTGATGGAATTGCCGGAAGGGACGCGGCTGTATCTGCTCGCCCCGGTCGTACGCGGGCGCAAGGGTGAATACCGCCGCGAACTGGCCGAATGGCAAAAGGCGGGCTTCACCCGCGTGCGGATCGATGGCGAGATGTACGGGATCGAAGAGGCGCCCGCGCTCGATAAGAAATTCAAGCATGACATAGAGGTCGTGGTGGACCGGCTCGCGGTGAAGGGCGGCGACAAAGAAGGCGGCGATATGCAGACGCGCCTGGCGGACTCGTTTGAAACCGCGCTGAAACTGGCCGAGGGGCTGGCCTATGTCGACCTTGCCGATGGTGTTGTACCGGGGCGCGAGGATGAAGAAGCGAGCGGCGGCGCCCAAGGGACCAAAATGAAGGGGGCGGGACTTCCTGCGAACCGCATCGTGTTCTCCGAAAAGTTCGCCTGCCCGGTCAGCGGTTTTACCATCGAGGAAATCGAACCGCGGCTGTTCTCTTTCAACTCCCCCCAAGGCGCATGCCCGACCTGCGACGGGATTGGTGAGAAACAGCTTTTCGATGAGCAATTGGTGGTGCCGAACGAGGCGCTGACCCTGAAGCAGGGCGCGATTGCTCCGTGGGCGAAATCGAACCCGCCGTCGCCGTATTATATGCAAGTGCTGACCAGCCTTGCAAAGGCGTATGATTTCGACATCACCACGCCGTGGCGCGATCTGGAACCGGATCAGCGGATGATCATCCTGCATGGCACTGGCGGCATGCCGGTCGCGCTGACATTTAAGGATGGGCGCAAGACCTACACCGTGAACAAGGCGTTCGAGGGGGTCGTGGGCAATCTCAACCGCCGCATGATGCAAACCGAAAGCGCGTGGATGCAGGAGGAGCTGTCGAAGTTCCAAACCGCTCAGCCATGTGAGACTTGCGGGGGCAAGCGGCTCAACGAGAAATCGCTGGCGGTGAAGGTAGCGGGCACAGATATCGCCGCCCCGACCGTGATGAGCGTGTCGGATGCGAAGGAATGGTTTCTCGCGCTCGATGACAAGCTGACCGATACGCAATCGCAGATCGCCAAGGCTATCTTGAAAGAGATCAATGCGCGGTTGGGCTTCCTCGACAATGTCGGCCTCGATTACCTCAATCTCGACCGGACCAGCGGCACATTGTCGGGCGGTGAAAGCCAGCGCATTCGCCTCGCCAGCCAGATCGGCAGCGGGCTTTCGGGCGTGCTCTATGTCCTGGATGAGCCATCCATCGGCCTGCACCAGCGCGACAATGACCGGCTGCTCGAAACGCTCAAACGGCTGCGCGATCTGGGCAACACTGTGATCGTGGTTGAGCATGACGAGGACGCCATCCGTCAGGCCGACCATATCGTCGATATCGGCCCCGGCGCGGGCGTGCGCGGCGGCGAGATTGTCGCGCAGGGTACGCTCAAACAGATCATGAAAGCGAAACGCTCGCTCACCGCCGATTACCTCACCGGACGGCGCAAGATCGAAGTCCCGGCCACGCGCCGCAAAGGCAATGGCCACATGCTGACGGTGAAGGGGGCGAAGGCGAACAACCTCAAGGATGTGAGCGCCTCCATCCCGCTGGGCACCTTCACGTGCATCACCGGCGTTTCGGGGTCGGGCAAATCGTCCTTCACCATCGACACGCTCTACGCCTCTGCCGCGCGCACGCTCAACGGGGCGCGCATTATCGCGGGCAAGCATGACGCGATTGAGGGGCTGGAGTTCTGCGACAAGGTCATCGAGATCGACCAATCCCCCATCGGCCGCACCCCGCGCAGCAACCCTGCGACCTACACCGGCGCCTTCACCCAAATCCGCGACTGGTTCGCGGGCCTGCCCGAAAGCAAGGCGCGCGGGTACAAACCGGGCCGCTTCTCCTTCAACGTCAAAGGGGGCCGCTGCGAACAATGCACCGGCGACGGGCTGATCAAGATCGAGATGCACTTCCTCCCCGATGTCTATGTCACTTGCGAGGAATGCGGCGGCAAACGCTACAACCGCGAAACGCTGGAGGTGAAGTTCAAAGGGCTATCCATCGCCGACGTGCTGGATATGACGGTGGAGGATGCGGAAGGCTTCTTCAAAGCCGTCCCCCCGATCCGCGACAAGATGCGGATGCTGAACGAGGTTGGCCTTGGCTATGTAAAGGTCGGCCAGCAGGCGACGACGCTGTCTGGCGGCGAAGCGCAGCGGGTGAAACTGGCCAAGGAACTGTCCAAACGATCAACCGGGCAGACGCTCTATATCTTGGATGAGCCGACGACGGGCCTGCATTTTGAAGATGTGCGCAAACTGCTCGAAGTGCTGCACCGGCTGGTGGATCAGGGCAATTCGGTGGTGGTG
This sequence comes from uncultured Alphaproteobacteria bacterium, assembly GCA_963789155.1. Lineage (GTDB taxonomy): Bacteria > Pseudomonadota > Alphaproteobacteria > Sphingomonadales > Sphingomonadaceae > Erythrobacter. Next base: position 320,547 of record CAWBJN010000003.1, read on the forward strand.
ATCGAGCATAACCTTGATGTGATCAAAACGGCGGACTGGGTGCTGGACCTTGGCCCAGAGGGCGGAGTGCGCGGCGGCGAGATTGTGGCCGAGGGCACGCCGGAGGATGTGGCGCAGGTGGAGCGGAGCTTTACTGGGGGGTATTTGACGGGGATGTTGGGGAAGTAGAGAATTCGTCGTGTCGGTCTATGCTGCAAGTGCTTTGGTGACTTTAAGGTAGGTTTCCGGTCTAGGTACAGCCAAATCTGGACCAAAAAAGATGATCTCTGATCCAACCGAGGCTGATCCTGCACTATAGTGGATATTGTATTCGAAGTGGCGACTTTCAGAATACAAATCCTTTATGGGTTGGACATTATCGTAAGAAACTATCCAACTGAACGGCTGCTCCGACACTTGAACAGCTTCCGCCAATTTTTGATGGTCTGAACCTTTGTAATAATCTAGATATAATTGCCGACCCTTCTCGTAATATGGAGGGTCAAGATACATTAACGTGCGGAAGCATTCACGACCTCGAATAGTTTCCACAAGCTTCAAAGCGTCTAGAGAGGTTACTTTGATCCGGTCTCTCATTGATGCGGTAAGCATAATTTTTTCAATTAGATCTTCGCGATTAAATCGCGCATCAATTCCCCATTCGCTGCTTTGATTACGCCCACCGATGATGCCGCCATTCAGGATTCCGGACCTGTTGGTTCTATTCAAATAGAACGTAGCGAAGCCAAGAGAATATTTATCCGGATTTGCCCGTTTCCGTTCGGTTTCGAAAATCAACTTCTGCCGATCCCATTCTTTAACGGAGAGTTCGATACTTCTGATATCGTCACAGAATTGGCGGGTTTCGCCAAGCGCAGAGGCCCAGAAGCAATGAATCGACGGCGATAAATCGTTGATGTGGATTTCTCGAACGTAATTTTCGATCAGCAGTTCACAAGCGATCCCTGCACCGCCTGCAAAAGGCTCGATGTACGTTCCATCTTGGAGTGAATTCTCTGCGATAATTGCCTTAATAAAACGAGCTAGTTTCCCTTTGCCTCCGGGATATCGTAGAGGCGAATACCTTCCCGAGCGTTTCATTCCGACCATACACTTTCAAGAAATGAGCGGAGAGCGGTCGCCCCGCTGCGTAGTTCGCTTGGCGAGGGATTGTGATATGCATTGTGAACGTATTGATTGAGAAGGTCGTGATACAAAGGGCTCGCCTTATTGTTTATCGATGTGGTGATCGGTGAAAGCTTGTGCCTTTTTGCTCCGTTCGCAATGAGGTGGGCACAGACTTCGTTCACTTTCTCAGCGAGGGTCTTGTCGCGCAAGTGCGGCGATTTGCCCTTCTTTCGATTCAAGTTACTGTGTCCATGTACTCGTCGGCAGACATCTCCAACACAATCCGCATCAGCACAGCGATTGCGTTCTTGTTTTTCTCGATCTCAAGACCTTTCAGCTCAGCGAAAATGTCGCGAATTCGATCGACTTGAATAGTAAGGCTAAAGTCGCGCGGCCAAATCCCTTTCTGTGTGGGAGCCGCACGTTTTCGACGTTTCGCTTTACGAGGTTTGAAGTCTGTTTGCCCGAATGCGTCGGCAGGCGTTTCATCGATTGTTTTTGAGAGATCGGGGATCGCAGATTTTGGCATATTTGCCAAATATTGAAGTTGGTCGCCCTTTTTATTTAAAGTTCGGTTAGTTAAGGTCCCAGATAATATTTCCTTGATCACATAATCTAAAGGCTTAATTACTTCATTGGCAGTAATATTAGAGTAAAGTATGTCATTGGATGTTTTTAGTCTGAACGCATCTTTCATAGGCTTTGAGCCCATTATACGATCAAGAATTGAAATTGGAAAACTATTCTCCAAATTCTCTCGTTCCTCATCATTGAGATCACCGAATCTTTTTACGAGATCGATTGCTTGGAGTGAAGGGCTGTTTCCACGAAACCGGGCTGCAGCGAAACCGGACCAATTTACAATCCCTTCGCCGCTCCCTTGCCCCGTATGTCGCATTTCGATCCATCGCTTGGCATTATCTCGGTCCGCGAATGAAAAACACGGAATAGGTTCGACTTTGGAAGCTCTGAACTTCTTTGCCGAACCCTCAAGTCTTTTCTTAAGCGATGCAGGAAGCGTGAGCCCAGCAAGCACCGAGGGGTTTTTTAAAATTTGAAGTGTCGCTACACGGCGGTTGCCCTCTAGGGTGACATAACCTTTTGGGCTACGCTGATGCATAACCAGCAACCGATCTGCTGGATTAAGGCCATGTTCGGCAATATCTTCAGCAAGTGCCGCCAGCCGACTTTTCTGATCATCAATCACTCCTTGTAGAGCGTCTCTCTGACTCTCGACTTTGCGCGTTCGAGGATTAATGAGATCGAGTAGTAATTCGTCAATTTTAAGATTTTTAACAGGCATTTTCACCCCCAGATTTTGTGTTGAATAACGAATTTGGGTCGAAATTGAAGAAAAAACGGGCAAGTATAGCGCGTTTACTTTCCTACATCCCCCAATCGCTATAACTGGTCCGGCTCCCAAAACCCCAACGGAGCCACCCATGCCCAAATCCCTCGCCCAGCAATCCATCCGCCTCGGCAATCCGCTGATCTCCGCCAAGCCTCATGGGGCTGATCCTGCTTGGGCCGCTTGGCAGGCGCATGTGGATGCTGGGCAATATCGGGACCGGGCCGGGCACCACTGCGGAGCAGATGGCGCGGCATGCTCACAATGAGCGGGTGCTGTGCGGGCCGCGTGTGCCGCGTATTTGGGAAACTTGAGATTGTAGCGTCAAGGTTCTTGGTGCTTGCCCAATGGCGTTGGACCAAGGTTCCGCGCGTTTTTTGTTTTCGCCCTCAAGCGCCGGGCGCGTCGCATGCGCGCCGCTTGGCTCGCCGCATAAGCGGCGGCGCGCGCCCGAACTCTTTGGCGCGCGCTGGCTCGCCTGCGGCTCGCGGATTGCGCGTTTTGGCTGACTTGCGCCAAGGGTCTTGGTGCTGGCCTGCCAAGTTTCACCAAGTGTCGAGCGATTCTTTGCGTTTCGCTCGCCCATCCGGGCGAGCGTCCTCGGTGCTAATCCCTTCGACCAAGAAGATTTGGGCTGCGGGGCACCTGCGGGCGCGCGCCCTGTCTCTTTGGCGCGCTTGCGGCGCTTCGCGCCGAGCTCCGCGTTTTTGGTTTTGCGCAGCGCATCCGCGCCGCGATTTCCTCGCGCCTCCGGCGCTGCGGGCGGCCAGTCGGCCTTGCGGTCGCTGTGCAACCGAGCTCCGCCACCAAGCCAGTCGAACCGCGCTGGGACCAAGTCAGTAGGGTAGCGCCGGGACCACGCGCCTGAGCCGTTAGCTTGGAATGGTGCGAGCCGCAGGCTCGCCAGCGGCTGACTGGCCGCCGCCGCTTATGCGGCGCAGCCTAGTGAGCGGATGCGAACGCCGGCGCCTGAGGCGCAAACAAAAAACGCTCTCCGCATAATCCCGGCCACCGAGCGCCCCTCTCGGCCCCCCACCGCGCATGTGAAAGTGCGCGTGTCCGGCACGACCCGCAATCGGGGCCGGGATATGAGGGCTGGCGAACGTGGCGGTGAGGGGGCAGGTTTTCCTACTCCTGCATTTTCCTATAGCCGGGGTGGTGACTGATCGGACCCGCAACTTTGCGCAAAAGGGGCGCTAAGGGCGCGTAGAAATAGGAAATGTGTCACCCATGTCCAACATCGGCAAGAGGCTGAAATATAAGGAAATAGGACTTTTGGCACACATGACACTTTGGCCGATGTGTCATGCGTATCCTACAGCGCTTCGGTCATCGCGCTCATCGGCTTAGCGCGGCGAATTACCGTTGGAGCAGCTCAAGCTCGACCCGCGCGTGGCCTCTGCTGATCATGCCGATTTCCTCAGCCGCGGCGCGTGACAGGTCAATCTCGCGGCCACGGGTGAAGGGCCCGCGATCGTTGATGCGCACCGTGACGGATCGGCCATTGCCCGTGTTGGTGACGCGAACGAGGCTGCCAAAGGGGAGCGTTTTGTGGGCCGCTGTCAGCTCTCGCATGTTGAAGCTTTCGCCATTGGCGGTGCGGCGACCATGGAACCGGCGGCCGTAATAGGATGCTGTCCCATCGCCCAGATGGCGGATCACATCGGAAGGCTCGGGCTCAGATTCGACAGGCGGTTCGAATGATGCAAGGTCAACGGCGGATTCCGGGACGACCAGATTGATGTGCTGAAGGTCCGGGCCAAGCGGTTCGACAACCCCTTCGAAATGGGCGGAGAAGGGGATGCTCTGGTTGAACGTCGCATCCGTTTGCGCGTCAGGTGGCCCCGCGGTCTGAGCCGAGGAGGTGCTGAGCGGAACGGCCACAAGGCCGGCGATCAAACAGGCGACAAACGCGGCGCGCTTTGGCGCTTTCAAAAGGCGATGTGAGGTTCTCATTGGGCTCGCGTTCTACACGGTGGCAGGGGCGAAGCGCAAACCACCTGAGGGGCGAACGGCGCGAACGCAGAGCGTTTCACCGCGAAATGGGATGGAGTGTGAGGGGGGAAGGGCGCGGGAGAGGGTAACGGCGCTGAATACGCGAATCGGCGCTTTAGAAAGCAAATGGGGCCAGCATTGCTGCCGACCCCACTCTTACCAGCGCGTGGTCACTGCGGTCTTGCAAGGCTTTGGGCGGACCCTCTGTCTTGCTGTTCCAGCAGCGCGCTTGGCGCTCGATGTGTGTGCCGCGTCCAACTGTGCTTTCGGGCTTTCGCCTTCCATCACCGCCTTGCTTCGCGGTACTCCACCGGCGCTCGCACCGGCATCCGACTTTGCTTTGCGACTGCTTCCCTCAGTTGGCGCCGAAACGCTTCCTTCGCTGGTCAGACTCTTGTCAAAGCCGAGACCACAATTCTGTATTGGTAAGTCAAACACTTTAGTTCCGTGTCCGAAAACACTTTCCTACAGCTATCACCAGCCAGTATTATGGCCTTCCCGATGACGCCTTTTCGCGCTTCCCTCAAACAAGCTGACTTGCATCTAGCCGAGGCCTTTTGCATGTCTGCTCTCAGACAGCGCGTGGACAGTCGCCACCGCATCTACAAAACTCGAAAATGCTCTTTAATTCAGAGCCTTGCGGCCTTCCTATCAGAGCCTCCGTGCTCCGAAGACAAGTTGAAAGTGCGCTGGAATCGGTGTTTCGACAAGGCGCCCAAGGCCGAGTTATCCACTTTTGGCGATATCGCCTGTGGACGAGAGTGGAAAACTCAACCGCTCATCGCATTGGAGCCTGAAAGCTCAAAAACTGAGCAGGCCAAGCCGCAACTGCGTAGTCAAAGTGGCAAGCGCGAGTTTTCAAATATTACGCTTTTGCGACATAGGCTCAGCGCGACTCGAAAACTCCCGCATCAACCCCGACCTCTGTTCCTTTGTGCAAGCAGTTTTAGCCGTCAGGCGTTGAGCTTGATGAAGCCTTCCGCATCGTGCTGATCGTAGGCTCCAGCATCATCCTCAAACGTCACATGCGCTTCGGAATAGAGCGAATGCGGGCTCTTGCGGCCCACGACGCTGGCGAGGCCCTTGTAGAGTTTGACGCGAACAGTCCCGGTGACACGCTCCTGGCTCAGGTCGATGGCGGCTTGAAGCATTTCGCGTTCCGGCGCGAACCAGAAGCCGTTGTAGATCATCTCCGCATATTTCGGCATCAACTCGTCTTTGAGGTGCGCCGCTCCGCGATCAAGAGTGATCTGTTCAATTCCGCGATGCGCAACCGCGTAGATCTCGCCTCCGGGTGTCTCGTACATGCCGCGGCTTTTCATGCCGACGAAGCGGTTTTCAACGAGGTCGAGCCGTCCGATACCATGCGTGCGGCCAAGTTCGTTGAGCGCGGTCAGCAACGTCGCGGGGCTCATCGCCTCACCGCCAAGCGACACACCATCTCCGCGTTCGAAACCAATCTCGATATATTCGGGCTTGTCAGGCGCGTCTTCAGGATGCGCTGTACGCGAATAGACGTAGTCGGGGGTCTCTTCCCACGGGTCTTCGAGCACTTTGCCTTCAGACGACGTGTGGAGAAGGTTTGCATCAGTGGAGAAGGGCGCTTCGCCGCGCTTGTCCTTGGGTACGGCAATCTGATGCGCTTCGGCCCATGCGATCAGTGCGGTGCGCGAGGTCAGGTCCCATTCGCGCCAAGGAGCAATCACTTCGATGTTCGGGTCGAGTGCGTAAGCCGACAGTTCAAAGCGAACCTGGTCGTTGCCTTTGCCGGTCGCACCGTGCGCAATGAAATCGGCGCCTGTCTCATGCGCAATTTCGACAAGGCGTTTGGAGATCAGTGGACGGGCGATGCTGGTTCCGAGCAGATAGTCGCCTTCGTAACGGGCGTTGGCTCGCATCATCGGGAAAACGAAATCGCGCACGAACTCTTCGCGCAAGTCTTCGATGTAAATGTGTTCGTCCGGGATGCCCATCGCGCGCGCCTTTTCGCGGGCAGGCTCAATCTCTTCGCCTTGGCCAAGGTCTGCGGTGAATGTAACAACCTCCAGCCCGCGCTCTGTGCTCAGCCATTTGGCGATGACACTGGTATCGAGGCCACCAGAGTAAGCGAGGACGACCTTTTTGGTGCCAGATTTTGGCTTGGTATCGGACATTGTTACAAAGCTCCTGATTTCACGCGCGCCATGCCGACAAATGGCGCGTTAGGAAAGGGGCAGCGGGGTATTTGCGCCGTATTTGGCATTTGGACACGATTTGCCGTTAAGCCCTTGCGCGACTGACAAGGCGCACCAATGTCTTGAGACGTTTAGGGGTCGGAGAAACTGAAATGTGGAATAAAGCGCGCGAGCTTGCGCAAATGGCACCGCCAGAACGCAATCGCTGGGTGGATTTCCTTCGGGCTGTTTCGATCCTGGCCGTGGTGTTTGGCCATTGGCTGATGGCGGGCCTCTATGTCGATGACGCGGGCGCACTGCAACGCGGTGATCTGCTGGATTCTGCGCAGTGGACCCACTGGCTGACTTGGATTTTTCAGGTGATGCCGGTCTTCTTCCTAGTCGGCGGATTTTCAAACGGAATGAGCTGGGATGCAACGCTGAAGAAAGCGGCTCCCGGACAAACCGGTGTTTATCGCGATTGGTTGGCGAGCCGCGTGCAGCGCCTGATTGCGCCAACTTTCCCGGTTCTGTTGCTATGGGCGGCTCTGGCGGTGGTGATGACTCAGATTGGCCTTGATCGCCAGCAAATCAGCGATGCGACAGAGGCCGCATTGATCCCGGTCTGGTTCCTTGCGGTGTATTTGCTTGTAACCGCGTGCACACCGCTGACACGCAAAGCATGGAAGCGTTTCGGATGGCTAAGTTTCGCCATCTATATCCCGATTGCGATGGCGACGGACTGGCTGACGTTTTCGGTTGGCGTGGAGTACATCAACTTCACGAATTTCCTTTGGGTGTTTCTCGCCATCCATCAGCTTGGTTTCGCATGGCGCGATGGGCATTTTGCAAAGCCGTTGTTTGCGCTTGTGTGGTTTGCCGCCGGTCTGGCGATCCTGATTTCGATCACTGTCTATGGGTTTTATCCGGTATCGATGGTTTCTGCGCCGGGGGGCTTTTCCAATTCGCTTCCGCCGACGCTCGCATTGTTTGCGCTAGGCGTTGCGCAGGTTGGTCTGGTGCTCGCACTTGAGCCGTTGGGACGCAAGATGCTTGATAATCTGACCATCTGGACGGCTACCGTGTTGATGAATGGCATGATTATGACCGTTTATCTGTGGCATCTTACGGCATTCGTGCTCGTCATGACCGCGGTGTGGCTTGGCCTTGGCGGAATGGGTCTTAATTCTGTTCCGGGTACTGCGGAGTGGTGGATTTCGCGCCCGCTATGGCTAGGCATCTACATCGTCGCGCTGCTGCCAATGATTGCGATCTTTGCGAAGCATGAGCGCAGCTTTGGCCCAATCAGAGGCGGACGCACAGTGCCAAAAGCGCGCGTGGTCGCAGGCGTTCTGATGATCTGCGCCGGACTGGCCGCTACCGCCGCAATCACCATTGCCAGCCCGGAAAGCCTGTCGGGCATCCGGGTGTGGGTAATCGCTTTGCCGTTGGTGGGAGCAGCCTTGTTGGGCTTTGGTCCGATCTATCGGCCGTCGAAAAAGGAAGCCTAATTGCCCAGCAGACGCTGCTCTTCGACCTCAAGATAGCTCCGCGTGATTGGCAAGGCGCGGCGGCTGCGTGTGTACTGGATTTGGTAATTGCCCATACTGCCGCTCTCAAACGCGGCAGTCGCCCCGGCCAGATAAAACGTCCACATGCGGTAGAAACGCTCACCCATCATTTCGATGATGGCATCGCGATGATCTTCGCACCTTGCGTACCATGCACGCAGCGTCTTTGCGTAATGCAGACGGAGCGTCTCAATATCGGTGTGGATGAGACGCGCTTTTTCCGATGCCGCAAGCGTTTCGGATAGGGCAGGTATATATCCGCCGGGGAAGATGTATTTCGACGTGAAGGCATCGGTCACACCCGGCCCGCCGAAACGTCCAATTGTGTGAAGAAGCATGACCCCGTCAGCGGTCAGCAGGTTTGCGCAGGCGCGGAAGAAGGTTTCAAATTGAGGCCTGCCAACATGTTCGAACATGCCAACAGAAACGATGCGATCAAAGGTGTGGCCTTGCTTTGCCAGGTCGCGGTAATCGACGAGTTCGAAGCGGACTTTATCGGCCACTCCTGCGGCTTCTGCGCGCGTCCGTGCGAGGGCGAGCTGCTCTTCGGATAGAGTGATTCCGGTGACTTTGACGTCGTAATGGCGCGCAAGATAGATCGCCATTCCGCCCCATCCGCATCCGATATCTAGCACCGTCTTGGGGCCGTCGCCCAGCGCAAGCTTGGCCGCAATATGCGCCATCTTCGCTTCTTGGGCCTCGCTCAAACCCGACACTCCATCTGCCCAATAGGCGCAGCTGTATTGCATGTGTTCGGGATCGAGCATCAAGTTGTAGAGCTCATTCCCAATGTCATAATGATGCGCCACATTGCGTTTCGATGATGTCGCCTGGTTGAAAGAGGTGCGAAGGAATTTCGCGTTCTTTTTCAGATTCGCAATGAAAGGCGAGGGCGCTTTTAACCGCTCGCCGCGCTCCCACGGCTTGTTTGCGCGCAGCAATTGGACCAGCTGCATCACATCGCCATCATCGATAACGATGCGGCCGTCCATGTACGCTTCGCCTGCACCCAATCGCGGGTCGAACAGGATGTCGCGCGCGACTTTGTCGTCGGTCAGTGTGATAGCAACATTGGGGAAACCCTCAGCAGGTGTGCCCAGCACATGCCGCTCGCCCGAAGGCATTGTGACCGTCAGTTGCCCATGTTTGACCACCGCCGATAAGAATCGATTGATTAGTAAATCAGCCATGCATTCAACCCTGATTTGCCCAATACTGTTTTCAGGTTCGCAACAAACCCGTTCGAAGTTACGCAGCCAACCGGAAATCTGAGCCCGGCGGTAAGCCAGGGGCTATTTTGCGACTGATTATTCAGCAGCTTCCTTCATTCCGGTATCGAAACGCCAAGTCGGAATCTCGCCGACCTCCCGCAAACGAGCGCTTTCGTGATGGATATATTCGCGCGTCATAGGGATCGCATTGCGGTCTTTCACATATTGCAGCTGCCAATTGACCATCCCGCCATTGCGGAAGCTTTGCTCTGCACCAGCAAGATAGAACAGCCACATGCGATAGAACACAGGATCATACATATCTGTGATCTCTTCGCGGTGCATCACGGTGCGTTTGTACCATTCTTCCAAGGTGTGGCTGTAATGAAAACGCATGGCTTCAACATCCATCACTTCAAAGCCGAACTTCTCACTCTGGGTAACGAGTTCGGACAGTGCAGGGATATATCCGCCGGGGAAGATGTATTTGCGCGTCCAGGCATCGGTGGTTCCCGGCGGGCCTGCGCGGCCGCAGCAATGCGATATCATTACCCCATCATCTTTGAGGATCTTGTTCGTGTGCTCAAAGAATTGCGGATAATGGATTGTACCGACGTGTTCGAGCAAACCGACGCTTGAGATGCGATCAAACTGCCCTTCAACATCGCGGTAATCGAGCAGCTCGAACTTGACCTTGTCGGCGACGCCAGCAGCTTCGGCGCGTTCGTTGCAGAATTTGATTTGATCCGGCGCCAGCGCAACGCCGAGCACTTCGACGCCGTACATTTTGTTGAGATAGAGGCCAAAACCACCCCATCCGCAGCCAATATCCAGCACACGCATACCCTTGGCTTTGCCCGGCTCTAGGAACAGCTTCGCCGCCAAATGTGCTTTCTTGTCCATCTGTGCCTGTTCCAGGCTGGTCTGGTTCGGATCTTCCTCTCGGTAATAGGCCATCGTATATTGGCGGTCTTCGTCAAGAAAACGCTCATACAATTCACGTGTCAGGTTGTAAGTGTGTTCCGCATTCGCGCGGGCAGAGGAGCGCAGGTTGATGCCATCGACCGCTGCACCGATTTTTTGAGCGATCTTTTTGAACGGCCCCTTCGCCTGGATGGCTTTGTCGCCAATACGTTTCGTGTTGGCGGTTACGAATAGCAACAGGTCACGTATGTCGTGCGGTTCTTCGACGACGAGCCAGCCCCACATAAAAGCCTCTCCTGCGCCCATTTGGGGATAGCGCGCGATGTGATTGGCGGCCTTTTTGTGAGTCAGACGGATTTTAAGCGGTTCTGCCGCTGTGTCGCCGTAATCGTAGGTCTTGCCGCCGTGATCGGTCACAGACAATCGGCCTTCACGGATCACTTGACCAAGAAATTTATCGAGAAGCCACATGAGTTAGTCGAGTCCTCTGGAAAACGTTTCCGCTTGATGACGCCGAGTGTGCTAGGCTGTCAATCTTGCAGACAAACTTGGAAGGGGAGGGAAAGGGCATGTCAGAAACAAAGAAAAACACGAAATCTGAAGCAAAATTGCAAGCAAATGACGCTTCGGTAGAAGACTTCATCTCGGCTGTTGAGCCGTCAGTGAAACAGGATGACGCGCGCGCTTTGCTGGAGATGTTTGAGCGCGTGACGGGTGAAAAAGCACAGATGTGGGGCGGGTCAATCATCGGATTTGGCGAATACCGCACCACCTATGACAGCGGGCGAGATGTTCATTGGATGAGGGCTGGTTTTAGCCCGCGTAAGGCGAAGCATTCTCTCTATATGATGGGAGGATATTGCGACGATGCGACAGCAAAGGAACGATCCGCTGATCTGGCTCGGTTGGGTAAACACAAGACCGGAAAATCGTGCCTGTATATTAACAAATTGGCTGATGTTGATCTGACCGTGCTTGAAGAGATGATTGCCAAGGATTGGGCGGCCATGAAGCGGATTTACCCCGCATAATCCGCGCTAAATTCCGGCGTACCACTGGTAGTCACCGGCATCTTCCCAAAAGCCGCCTTTGCCATCGTAGATATCCTCAAAACTGGCCACCGCTTCGATCGCGGTGACAAATTTGGCGTGTTTGTATCCAAGCTGCCGCTCAATCCGCATACGCAATGGCGCACCGTTCTTTTCAGGCAGCGGGGCTCCATTCAATTCATGCGCGATTATGGTCTGCGGATGATAGGCATCAACCATATCGACGCTTTCATAATAATCGCGATTATAGAGGCGATCTGCGCAGCGAAAGACGATGAAATTCGCCTCCTCGCGCACTTTTGCGGCATCTAGCAGTGCCGATAGCTGCGGCCCTTTCCATTCTGCGATGGCGCTCCAGCCTTCTACACAATCGTGCCGGGTGATCTGAGTTCGCTGGGGTAGAGCGCGCAGCTCGGCCATGCTGAGGCTCAGCGGGTTGGAAACCAAACCTCGCACTTCGAGCCGCCAGTCGGCGAACCCGTTTGCCATCTGATTTCGGTAATCCGCTGTATCGACCGTAAGTGAGCCGTTGCCGCGAATGTCGGGCGACCGTTCTTCTGGCGCATAGGTGGGCGCGAGTGCTTGCCGGTTGGCGAGCGTGCGATGCGCGACCCGGTGCCAATCTTCCGCACTATCGAACAGGTCGCCGGCAGGGCCTGTCTCGGCAAGCTCGGTGCAAGCGGCAGCAGGCAATGCGGCGATTCCGGCAAGCAACGTGCGTCGTTTGATCTCAGTCATTTGATGGCTCCTGCGGCCGAATTCCGCCTGTGATCATGCGCGCAATTTGCTTTGCCGGGTGCGATACGATCACCATCAAAATGTGGACCATCACGAATGCGAACAGCGCCCATGTAAAGATAAAGTGCAGACTGCGCGCGCTTTGCCGCCCGCCAAGCAGATCAACCAGCCACGGCGCGGCGGCTTCGAAACCGGGGCTGATCGCCAGCCCTGTGAAAACCATCATAGGCAGGAAAATTCCCAGCACGACGCCGTATGTAATCTTTTGGATCGGATTGTAGGGACCGTCATCTTTGCCAAAATGCCCGCGCAAATGCTCTTTCACATCTTTCGCAAGAGCGCGCGGCGTCCAGTCACTCGGGCGGGTCGCAATATCCCGCCAGAAATGCTTTGTGATCAGGCTGACGACCCACATCGCCAGCAGGCCAATCGCAAACACCCAGACGGCCGTGTTGTGCCAATCGCGCGCTTCGGCCAGGTCATAACGCTGCGGAATTGTTGACCATGCAGGAAAACGCATGACCGACAACCACGCATCGGCCGGGTCAAAACCGTAATTGCCCCAATAGAGGTGCCTGTGCGCGTTAGAAATGTTCAGGCCTGACATAAAAAGAACGATCAATGCCGCCGCGTTGATCCAGTGCCAGATTCGGGTGAAGAGCGAATGCCGCTTCATCCTTGCGCCCCCTTTTTCTGTGCTGCCTTCTCTCGCGCCAGATAAATCACGTCCCGTCCTTGGGAAAGAAGGTGCTGTCCGCTGTCGATAAATAGAGTCGAACCGCTTTTGAGGACGCCGCTGGCCAGGAACAAAGCGGCGCCTGCAATCTCATCCGGCGCTGTTTTGCGTTCAAGCAAGTTGAGCCGGTGCGAGACTTCGGTTTCATCCTCGCTCTGATCGTGGCTGGCGAGGATTGCGCCCGGCGCGATGCCATAGACGCGGTCTTGCTCACTAGCGGTCATGGCCATCATTGGGATCGTTGCAGAAAAAGCGTGTTTCGACATGGTGTAGCTGAAGAAATCCGGATTAGGGTTCTCCAACTTCATATCGGTCACGTTGATAACGCAGCGCGCGCCTTCGCTCTGCGCTGAGGCGAGGAAGCTTTGCGCCATTAGCGCCGGAGACAGTGCGTTGATCTGCATTGCTTCCCGGTTCGTATCGGGATCCAGTTTGGTTGCATCGTCATATGGAAAAACTGAAGCAGAGTTCACGAGGCAGCGCCAATCGGGCAAGCGCGCCGCTAGGTCCTGCACCATCGCCAATGCAGCAACATCGTCGATCAGATCGCATCCTATCGTCTCTGCGGATGGAAGTGACGCTGCAAGCTCATTCGCTTCGCTGCTGGAACTTCGATAGTGAATCACAGTATGCCAACCGCGAGCGGCAAAACCTCTGACAATTTCTGCACCTATCCGGGTTGCTCCACCGGTAACGAGCACAGCAGGTAGGTTGGCAGCATCAGACATTGTGGTGCCCTATCAGCGAGTGGAGCCTGCATCAATCGTGCACCAGATAGCAAAACGCCGCCCCTCATTCTCGGAAGGGCGGCGTTTTTGTCAATTTTTGTTGATGCTTAGCGGCAGTTCAAACTTCCACGGTCGATCTCGCGGCCAAGCAGACCGCCGGCAAGTGCGCCTAGCAATGTGCCGACTGTGCGGTCGCCGTCGGTGTCAACCGTGCGACCAGCAAGTGCGCCAAGGCCCGCGCCGATCACCAATCCAGTCGTACCATTGTCGCGTTCACAGCGATAACGTCCGTCGCGATCACGCCATACCCGGTCGTTGCGGCTGATACGGCGCGGTTCATAATACCGGCCACGATCATCATAGCGCCCACGATCTTCATAGCGTCCATGATCATAATAGCGTCCACGATTGCCGCGCGCGCGGTTGCGATTTTTGCGGCGATCTCTGTCGCTAGCCAGAGCGAGTTTGTCGCTGTCAAACATCACGGCCAATGGTGAAACCATAGAAAAATCGGAGGTCAACTCAGATTGAATTGGGGCAGGCAGCTCGGCTGCATTTGCAGGAACGGTAATGGCGGCCAGCGATCCTGCTGCGGCTATGAGAGCAATATTTTTCATGGGTAGATCCTTTCAGTTTCGCGTCGTGTGAATGATGTTTCGTTCAGACAACAACAACGCTAGATGAACGGCCCGTTGGAAGGATGACACGCAGGATGGATTGCATTCCAGCTGCGACGAACCGTGATTTAGCCGCTTTTGGCTGCGCTTTTTTCGGCAGCCCGATTCTGCAATTTTGGTGCGAGGCGGGGCAATTGGGCCAATTCGTTAAGGTCAGCCTCGCTGGCATTGCCTGCCATCAATGCCGCAAATGTGCGGGCGACACTCCACTGCTCATGGCCGATCTCGACTCGTTCCATAGTGTCTCCGGCTTCTGCTTCACCAAACTCAAGCACCCGCAGATACCAGCCACAACGTCCGGTTTTGACGATCGTAGCCACCATTCCCTTTCGATCGAAGCGATGTTCGATCTTCCAGCAAGGTTGGCGGGGTTGGCTTATTTCAAGCAGCGCCGTGCCGACGCGGAAGCGGTCGCCAATATGCACTTCGTTTTCGGTCAGATCGCTTATGGCCAAGTTTGATCCGAATGCGCCGGGTTCATCCAGTATTTCTAGCGGTCCCAGTTTCTCCCGCCAGAATTCATGGTGAGCCAGCGGGTAGAGATGCACTGCCATTTCCGGTCCGCCATGCACGCGGCGGTCGGCTTGCTCATCAGGGGCGAGGCCATCCTTGAGGAATTGCACCGGACCTTCACGCGGACGTTTCACTATGGCGCTGGTCTCGACTCCATTGAAAGGGCGTGCGGTGCCGGTGCAGATTGCTTCGAGCGTGCGCTTCATGGTTTAATTACCGTCAAAGCTATCCAATCGCGCTGCGTGCCATCAGTTCCTTTTCCGACAAACACCTGCTCCTCTACGGTCTCAAACCCGGCATTGTTATAGGCGGTGCGAAGCCATTCGGCATCCGGAAAATTGTGCAAACGCCCCAAGAGGTCGCGTCCCTCTCCAGTGCCAAGCTTAAAACTTGCATAGTGAAATCCGCCTGGGCGCAAGGCTGTGACTATGCGTTTCAATACATTGGGCAGCTGTGCGCGCGGGCAATGAAGCAGGCAAGCATGCGCCCACACTGCGTCATAGGCGGCCTGCGCTTCCAATTCATCAAAGCGCATCAATCGCGCGCCGACATTGTGACGTTCGTTAGCTTTGGCGACCATCGCTGGAATGCCGTCGGTTGCATCAATGATAAAGCCGCGCGCCAATATATGGGCGCTGTCCCGGCCTCCGCCGCAGCCCAGTTCCAAGACACGCGCACCGGGCAAAAGACGATCCAGAAACGCATCAAGATGGCGGCTAGGAGCCTGCGCGCCGCTAGACGTGTAATAGGGCGCTCCGGTTTGGTAGTAATCGTAGGTCGCAGGGTCGATCGGGGCTGCGCTCAAGGTGCGCGGCGTTCTTCGGGCATGACGTTGTATTCGCGCACTTCAGATTGGTTGAGGCAATACCGCGTGCTGGGATCGTCTTCGCTGCTGACCGCTTGTTGTTGATACATGATGTCGGTCAGCAATTTGCGGCTGATACCCATGCGGATGAGGAAGTCGTTGTCTTCTGTCGCGAGCAGTGCGGAAGATTGTTCAATGCTGGCGATCAGTTCGGTCGTGGCCTGCGACCCGTCGATTACAGCATCGTCGATAATCCAGCGATCGCTGGTGTGAGTGAACATATGGACCATGAATACCCCGTCTGCATCGACATGGCGCCGGTCACCGCCCATAAACATGAAATTGCAGGCGGAAAAACATGTCCATCCTGCTGGGATACGGGTCAGCATACCGCGATAGGACCGGATGATCCGGCCTGCTTCATTGCCCGCGCGGGCATTACCCCCGCGCGATCGCAACCAGATCTCAGAGATCATTTCATCGCCTTCGATCGCGGCGCTAAGGCGATTGGGAAGGCCTGCGTCAATGCGCCCCTCCGCTAGCAAAATGCGCGCTCCGCCCCGGTCAATTGTGGTGAGCGTCATCGCGTCAGCAGAACCCCAGTTGGGCTCAGCCGGACAGGTCGGATTGTTTGGATCGGGCGTGGTCGCGCCAGTGAGCGCTGCGAACAGGCCCGCCGCAGCCAGCGCCTTGGTAAAAATTCTTCACCATTACGCGACGATCGAATAGCGCGCAGAACCTTGCGGGCGGCACATGCGTTTTTCGGCGCGTGTTTCTTCGCCTTCGACGATGATGACATCAGTCACCATAATGCAGTCAGCGTCATCGCTCGACGCCTCGCGCGCGGTCACAGTCGAAGTGCCGCTGACGTCATCGCGCGTTTCTGAGGTCCACGATGCTGTCTGTCCAACAGGAGGGCCTGCAACACCGTCTTCATCGCCGCCGCGTGTTGCTTCCAACGTCGCATCGGCGGCCTGTTTCTGTTCTTGCTCATCCAACTTGCAGGCGATCTCTGCGGACAGCTGATCTGTAAATTCAGAGACCGGTATAAACTGCCCAAGTCCTGCACTCCGCGCCGTACGGCCCGCCGCTCCGCCAAGTAATCCGCCAAGCACTCCGCGCGCAGTGTCGCCGGTCGATCCTTCTTTACAGCCTTCCGCCGCCTGAGCGCCGCGCTGCGCATCGCGAAACATACCTCGAAATTGTGCTTGGGCGGGTACAGCCGCGGCCGTCATTGCCAGCGCGCCAAGCGCCAATGCGAAGCTTCGGATTATGAATGTCATGCGATACCCCTCCTTCTTCATCCATACGCCTATCATTGCCGATGGCAAAATTTAGCAAGTGATGATCTCCAGCGGTGACATTGCACTATTTCGATGTGTCCGAATTGTAAGTATCAGCCCCCGCAGGCCCTTACCGTCAAAAAAACGTCAATAATTTTGATCGCCTTGTTCGCTGTGTGAGCCTTCGATACCCGCACAGTAGACATTGCAAATCGAGGTGGATGCATGCAATTTTCGAACCGACAGGCGGCTTCGCCCATCACATCGACCGAACGGATAGGTGAGATGGACGCGCTGAGGGGCTTTGCCTTGCTTGGGGTGTTGATCGCTAATGCTATCGGCTTTTCCGATGAGGGGTTGTTCACCACGGCCAATCAATTGGCTGCGCTGCCAACCGCCGCAATCGATAGTAAGGCGAACTTCCTTCATTATTGGCTGATCTATGACAAGGCCAACACGTTGTTTTCGTTTCTGTTTGGCATGGGTTTCTGGGTAATGCTGGAGCGTTCCCAAGCAAAAGGGGCTGCTTTTGAACGGATATATCTGCGACGTCTCGGTATCCTGACGCTGTTTGGGTTCGCTCATTTTATCTTCATTTTCTATTGGGAAATCCTGCATGTCTACGCGCTAGCGGGCTTTGTTCTGTTCGCTTTGCGAGGGCTGAGCATGCGGGCGATGCTGATCACCGGGCTGGTACTTGGCGTTTTCGGACAATTATCGATGGAATTGCTCTTCAGCTGGATTGACCTAGCGGGTAGCGCGAATGAACTTACCTTTTCCGATGCTGGAGCGTTGGCCCGGCAAGCAGCGAGCGCGGAATACTGGTCTCTCATTACATCATTGCTCGCGGTAAATTGGTACGGCTGGGTTCTCAATGGCGGATTGATCGGGTGGATCCTCTATGCGCTCGGCCGGTTCCTGATTGGAGCATGGGTGGCGCGAAAGGGCTGGCTTCAACGGGCGGCTGATTTGCTTCCAGAATATCGCAAATGGCTTTTGATCCTATTGCCGATCGGTCTCGCTGGCGAATTGCTCGTTACGCTGATCAATATGGAACTCGTCACTTTCGGCAAGGTTACTGACACAGTGATCTATCGGGGGCTGCATTATATCACCGCACCCACTTTAGCGGCGGGATATGTTTGCGCTGTCGTCCTTGCATTCCACAGCCGGGTATGGCGCTTCATTCCATCGCTATTTGCACCTGTGGGACGCATGGCCTTGACGAATTACGTAACGCAAAGCTTCTTCATCGGCGCGCTGCTCTATGGTTTTGCTTTCGGACTGGCTGGAAAAATTGGCGCGGCTTCAATGCTAGGAGCGTGTATCGCGTTTTTCGCGTGCCAAATTGTTTTCAGCCATTTGTGGCTCACATATTTTCGGTTTGGGCCGCTTGAATGGGCCTGGCGCGCATTAACTTATGGAGAGAAGCCGAAAATGATGAGGGAGGCAGAACAGCCTGCCGCCGCGTGATATAGTAGCTAAATTGCAGGTATTTCCGCTGCTTCACGGTCGCGCTCCGCCCGGCTTTTCTTTTGCGCAGACGTTTTAAGCTGCCCGCACGCCGCATCGATATCGCGCCCGCGCGGTGTTCGGACAGGTGCGCTGATGCCGGCTTCAAAGACGATATTGCTGAACGATCTGATCCGGTCAGGCTCAGAACATTCGTAGTTTGCGCCGGGCCAAGGGTTAAATGGGATCAAATTGACCTTCGCGGGCAGTTTGTAATGCTTGATCAGGCGCACAAGTTCGTGCGCGTCCGCATCGCTGTCATTCTTATCTTTGAGCATCACATATTCAAACGTGATACGCCGGGCATTGGAGGCTTTGGGATAGTCGGCGCAGGCTTGCAGCAATTCTTCGATACCGTATTTTTTATTCAGAGGAACGATTTCATCGCGGACCTCCTTTGTCACGGCGTGCAGGCTGACCGCCAGATTGACGCCGATTTCCGCGGCGCAGCGCTCCATCATCGGGATGACGCCGCTGGTGGACAGCGTGATGCGGCGTTTTGAAAGCGCCAGCCCTTCGCCATCCATCACCAGTTTCAGCGCATCACGCACATGTTCAAAATTATACAGCGGTTCGCCCATGCCCATCATAACAATGTTGGTAAGCAGGCGGCCATCGGCCCGGTATTCGGCTTGGCTTTCGTGGCTTTCGTCATCCGCCCAATTGCCGGCGGCATCGAAGTCCATCTTGCCCTTGGGCCATTCGCCCAAAGCATCGCGCGCCAGCATCACTTGCCCAACGATCTCACCCGGCGTCAGATTGCGCACAAGCCGCATCGTGCCCGTGTGGCAAAAGGTGCAATTGAGCGTGCAGCCAACCTGGCTCGACACGCACAAGGTGCCCCGGTCGGCATCGGGAATGAAGACCATCTCAAAATCGTGACCGTCATCAGTCTGGAGCAGCCATTTGCGTGTGCCATCGGTGCTGTGCTGAGCTTCGACGATATTGGGCCGTCCAATAACGAACCGCTCTGTCAGCCAAGGACGCATCGTCTTCGCAATATCGGTCATCGCATCAAATTCGGTCACGCCGCGATGATACAGCCAGTGATAGACCTGTTTCGCGCGTAATTTGGCCTGCCGATCATCCAACCCTGCGTCGGTCAGCAATTCGCGAATACGGGTGCGGGGGATGCCCATCAGATCAACACGGCCATCTGCGCGCGGCGTGATGTCACGCGCGACGGGAACCGGATCAACTTGTCCGGGGATGCTCATAAGGTTCGTGTCTGCCATGATTGAGGCCGCATATAAGTGCTTGAGGTCCATAAATCAAAGCGCATGCGCGGGTGCGCGCAAATGCTCAGCAACGAAACTGGTTCCACCACTCTGTCGTAAAATGCCTGCCGCTTGTCGATGGATTTCAAATCGTGCGGTTTGTCGCGTAAAATCAACGGCTTGTCACCTCGATCGTGCCTAAAATGCCACATTCGCTTGTTGTGTAATATTCAGGAAACTAAACGACATTTTGTTTCGTTCTAGTAGTCCGTCCGGCCAATCGGCCAGGCACAACCAACGGAGCATAACATGCAAAAAGCAGTAGCCCTTCTCGTCGCAGGATCAATTTTGACCATCTCTTCGCCAGCTATGGCGCAAGATTCCTCAGATACATTTAGCGGGTTCCGCCTCGAAGCACTGGCCGGTTACGATACGTCGCGTGCTGGCAGCAGTGTTGATGATGATGTGAATGAAGATAATGACCAATCGATCGATGGGCTCGTTTACGGCGCGGCAATCGGTTACGATTACGCCGTGAATAACATCGTCCTGGGCGTTGAAGCCGAATTGACAGATTCGACCGCGAAAACCGAATTCGACAATGGCGATTTCGAAGGCTTTGGTCTTGGCGATGTCGAAACGGGTCGTGACATCTATGTCGGCGCTCGCGTCGGCTACATCGTGAACCCTGGCGTGCTAGTCTACGCAAAAGGTGGTTACACCAATGCACGCTACAATATCTCTTCGACATTTGATGGCGATGATTTCCGCCAGTCGATTGATACAGATGGCTACCGTGTAGGCGCAGGCGCAGAATATGCGTTTGGCACCAACACCTTTGGCAAAATCGAATATCGCTACTCGAATTACAGCGATGCAGAAATCGACTTTGAAGGTGATGCGCCAGATATCGCACTGGGTGATATCGATACCGATCGTCACCAAGTTATGGCGGGTGTCGGATATCGCTTCTAAGCGATTGTTCAAATTGTAGAAGTTTGGCCGGGCGGTGCGAAAGCGCGTCCGGCCATTTCTATTTCCGAACGCTAGCGAAAATTGGCACAGCCAACGACAGCAGCATCGATGGCGGTTGAAGCACCTGATAAATTGTAGCGATCAGAAAAACGGCGTCCCCGGCTGTCTTGGGCTGAAACTGTCATCCGAGAGGCAGAGCGCATGGCGGCAATAATGGCGGCATCCATCTTCTGATCCTGCGCCCAGGCATTGTTCCTGTTTGCGGCGAGATCGAAGCGGCGGTCGCCGATTGTCAATCGCACCCCAGCATCGTCCGCAATGCTGCGCGAAAGCCGAATGTGAATTTGCCCGCGAATGTTCTGCACCGGCCAATTCGCGACGCTGGCGAACGGTCCGGTGTCACCGCCGCGATCCGGTTTTGCAATGGCGTAGCAACGTGAAGGCGCATCATCGCGAAAAGCCGCCCAATTGGAATATACGCCCAAATGGTCTTTGGCCAATAGCGGCGCGGCGACACTGGCGAAAATGGCGGCGAGCCCCAAGATGAGCGTGTATCTAATCATAGCCAATCGCCGTCACTTCCCATTCTTTGGTCCCGCCAGGAAGCCTTACGGTGCGGACATCCCCAAGTGAAGCGCCGCGCAGCGCTTTGGCGATGGGAGAATTCCAGCCCACACGCCCTGCGCCAGCGTCTTGCTCATCATCTCCAACCAGTCGCACGATTTGGCGCGCATCTTCCTGATCCGCCAACTCAACCTGAGCGCCAAAAAACACGCGGCTGCGATCGGGTTGATTGGCGGGATCGACGATGCGCAAAGTCTTCATCCGGCGTGCGAGATAGGCGAGTTCCCTGTCGATCTCACGCATCCGTTTTCGGCCGTAGATGTAATCGCCATTTTCGCTGCGGTCGCCATTGCCCGCCGCCCAGCTGACGATCTCAACAATCTCTGGCCGCTCTTTGCCCAGCAAATGGTCGTAGCGCGCCTTTAATGCCGCCATTCCAGCGGGCGTAATAGGTGGACCTGACAAATTGCTGGGCCTGGAGGCCATATGAGTGACTTACGGCAGGAACGTATCGATCGGACGTGGCAGACCAGCTTCTTGCGGGTACATATGCGAATAAGTCACTGCATTACCCAATACGCGCATGATGTAATACCGGGTTTCGAAATTGGCCGGGATTTTCTCAACCCAAGTCACCCAGTCAATCTCACCTGTGCGCGGATCACCATTTAAACGCAGCCACTGGTTTACGCGGCCTGGTCCTGCATTATACGCGCCCGCTGCAAGCGGATATGCTCCGCCATAATAATCCATCATTCGCGCAAAATAGGCATCACCCAGACGGATGTTGTACGATGGATCATTGAACAGACTGGCGGACATATACTGGACGCCTAGCATCCCTGCCTGCTCCCGCGCGGTGCCCGGCATCAACTGCATCACACCGCGAGCGCCAGCATGGCTTTGGCGGTTGCGATCAAATTCACTTTCCTGACGGCCGATCGCGTGGACCATCGTCCAATCATTGACGGTCGGAGTTGGGAAGCTTGGGAAACCCACCCGTTCATACCCGGCAAACCCATTGGCGCCTGCTTCCATACCAACAACCACAGCCATTTCAGGCATGCGAAGTTCGGTAGCCAGAGCATTCACGAGCAGCAATTCTTGTGGCGTTTCGGCGCTGCTGCCGATGGCTTGGAAAAACCGCCGCTCCGTACGCCAATCACGGCGATTGGCGGCGAGGTTACGGATTGCGCGGACAAGTGGGCGTGCCTCAAATTCAGCGCGAGTGCGCGCATCGACTTGGACTTGCGGCAATTGCGCAAAGTCCGGCATCTGACGGCCAAGTGCCGAGATGGACAGCTGACCATAATAATAATGCGGAAATTGCGCCGCCATTTCAAAATAGCGGGTCGCATCTTCTTGCAAACCAGCCTGACGTGCGGCTCTGCCAGCCCAGTAAAAGCCTTTGGACCGGGTCAACGGTGTCCGCGCAGCTTCACCATAACGCAGGAACAGCGGAGCCGCCGCCGCGCCATTGCCAAGCTGCCAAAGAGCATTTGTGCCGCCTTTCCACATCAGATCGGTATAACGATCACGCAGTGCAAAAGAGCCCAGTGAAATGTCAGTACCCGGCTCGAACAGATCGTCGGTTCGGCTAGCAATCCGAACTGTGCTGGTCGCGCCTGCTGCCTCAGCAATCGCGAGCATATCACCGACCAAATCTTCCGCTGCGAACGCGGGAGCTGAGAAATTCGGACGATTGGCGAGCAGGTCGATCGCGGCTTCTGTCTGGCGACGCGCGCGGTAATAGTTGACGAGGTTAAAGACATAACCCGCATTGTTCATCGCATCGGCGGGCACAGGAATACCAGCGGCCTGCGGCGTCGATCCACGAACCAAAGCAATCCGTGCCAGCGCGAGATCCCGTTCACCTGGGCTTAGATTAATCAGCTGTCGTTCCGCAGCCGCAGCTTGTTCTTGCCACAGCAATGCATCAACGCGCGCGGCGTGATCTTCCGCTGTGAATCGGCTGCCGAAAAGCCCGGTGAGATACGCTTCTGTCGGACCTGGCATTTCGCCGCCGCGCCATGCTTCGCGCGCCACAGTGAAGGCTTCTTCGCGCTGTGCCCCGGCGAGCGATAGCGCATAACGCGCCCGGCCCGTGTTGGTCAGCGGTGGCAGCGCATCGAAAAACGCAAGGATCTCCGATTGCGAGGGCGCTTCTTCATCAAGCGCGTTTTCGGCCCGGATGCGTATGATTTCTATGCGCGGAAAGTCGGGATAAGCGAGCGCGAATCCAGCGTAATCAGAAAAGCGAAGTTCGCGATTTTCCTGGAGCATTTCCCATCGCGCAATCGCCGCGCCAATTTGGCTCGGCTGCTGCGCAACCATGTTGCTGCGGCTGTAATCGCCCTGAACTTGTCCGGAGACTTGAGCTGAGGAGGGCGTCGAAAGCGCCCCCAAGGTGGCTGCGGCAAATGCCGCGAGTGAGATCGGAGAGGTAAGCAAATTTCTGGCCATGCTGGACATAGTGCCGATCGGTTCCTTATCAGGCGCTTAACGAAAAGGGTGCGCGTACAATATTTGCGTCGCTACCATCAATTATTGTGTGAGACAGGATAAAAGCAATGTTCAGCGGTTCTATTCCCGCTCTAGCGACTCCTTTCCGCGACGGATCGTTGGACGAGAGCGCATTTCGCAAGCTGGTTGATTGGCAAATCGACCAAGGAAGCGCGGCTTTGGTGCCTTGCGGGACCACCGGAGAAGCTTCGACGCTCTCCAATGCAGAGCATCACCGGGTCATCGAAATTTGCATAGAGCAAGCCGCGGGCAGGGTTCCCGTGATCGCTGGATGCGGCAGCAATGATACGCGCAATGCCGAAATGCACATGGTGTTTGCGAAGAAAGCAGGTGCAGCGGCAGGGTTGTGTGTCGCGCCTTATTACAACCGCCCGAGCCAAGCGGGCTTGATCGCGCATTTCAGTTATCTGGCTGAGAATTGCGAGCTTCCGATTGTGCTCTACAATGTGCCGAGCCGCACAGTAACCGACATCGAAGACGACACTGTGGTGGCGCTCGTTCGCAAATATCCGGATAAAATCGTGGCAATCAAAGACGCAAGCGGAGACCTGTCTCGCGTCGCTGATCACCGCATGGGAATTGGCCGCGATTTCTGCCAGCTTTCAGGCAATGACGAATTGTGGCTGCCGCATTCGGCCGCTGGGGGTCGAGGGGCAATCTCTGTGACCGCGAATGTCGCGCCCGCTTTGTGTGCAGAATTTCAGGCAGCCATCGCTGCCAATGAGCTTAAAAAAGCGCGCGAGATCAATGATCGGCTGTTCCCGCTGCATTATGCGATGTTCTCCGATGCCAGCCCGGCGCCTGTAAAATATGCGCTCAGCCGGGTGCACGATTGGTTCTCACCGGGCGTGCGGCTGCCGATCATCGAAGCGAGCGAAGAATCGCGCAAAGCGGTCGACGAGGCGCTCGTTCATGCTGGGCTGCTTTAAAGCAGCTCGTCTTCATCCAGTAGAATTTCAGCAAACCCTTCTGGGTCGCTGGCGTGGATCGCGTCGGAAACACTTTCGATCCGTTCGCCGATCTGCGCTGGGCTGGAAATCTTTGCAATATGGAACAGCGCGTCCCCCTGATGGACCACAGGCAGCGTTGCGTGCCCGATAATAATACCATCGGCTGGCGAGAAAACTGGCAGCGGTTCTTCGCCAAACAGGCCGGCGACCGTCGCTAGCAAGTCGCCCTCATGCACAGCATCGCCTGATTTGCACATCCGATGCGTTACGCCGCCGCGCGGGGAACGCACCCATTGGGACCTGTTCGCCCTAGCCGGAATACTGATTTCACCAAGACTGTCATCCGCTTCGATCATTCCCATATGCGCCAGAACACGTTGCACTCCGACAACTCCGGTCTTGATAGAAAATCGATCAAAGCGAAGCGCCTCTCCCGTTTCCAGCAGCAACATCTGTACCCCTTGATCATGCGCTAAAGCCCGCAACGAACCTTCGCGTAGCGCGCTCTCCATAATGATCGGCGGGTCAAAGATCGTAGCAAGCTCCACCAGCCGCTTATTGCCTGCGGCGATCCGGATTTGCGGCAGATTGTATCGATGCACGGCGGCAGAATGGATATCGATACCCAGATCGGCACGCTTCACAATTTCATTGAAAAACACATGGGCAAGCTGGCCTGCGAGTGATCCCGATGAATTTCCGGGAAAGGAACGATTGAGGTCTCGCCTGTCAGGCAAATATCGGGTGTGGTTGAGGAACCCAAAAATATTCGTGACCGGAATAAGCATTACGGTACCGGACAATGTTTCAGGATTTAGTACGTTGGCAATCCGTTGAATGATCGAGGTGCCGATGATTTCGTCACCATGAATTGCCCCGCTGACAAACACGGTGGGACCGGGCCTGGCACCGTGAAGTACGCGTACTGCGAGATGCGAATCATATCCCGTCGCCATTGTCGTGACGGGCAGTTTGATATCTTTAGCCGACCCTGGCGCGATGGCTTCATCACCCAAGGTAAATTCGCGCACTTCAGTATCTGCCATCTTGCCCCCGCCAAACGTCACTCGGCCAAATTGGCCCCCCAAATTAAAGGCGAGCACCGCCTCCAGCAATTCTTTGCGCGTTGCACCGCTAGAAATCCAGTCATCTTAGCGATGCTGCACGGCCGTTTGGCGGTTAATCTTCAGATCAATGCGCGCCGATCTTGCAGACCATTAGCGCACTTTTCAATCGGCGCGTGATTGCGTAGAGGCAGCAATTATGGCCAGGCCCAAACCCGAAACTTTCGACAAGCACAAATCTGTTGCTGAAAATCGCCGCGCGCGGTTCGATTATCATATTGAGGACAAGTTTGAGGCCGGATTGGCGCTGCAAGGCACCGAAGTTAAAGCCTTGCGCGCAGGCGAGGCAACAATTGCCGAAAGCTATGCCGAGATACGCGGCGGCGAGGTGTGGCTCGTCAATTCCAATATTCCCGAATACAGCCACGGCAATCGCCTCAACCACGAACCACGCCGCCCGCGAAAACTGCTGCTGAAGAGCCGCGAAATCAATAAGCTGTTTGGTGCAGTTGAAAAGAAGGGCATGACCATTGTGCCCCTGTCTGTCTATTTCAACAAAACCGGACGTGCGAAGGTTGAGATTGCTTTGGCAAAGGGCAAGCAGGCGCATGATAAGCGCGCGAGCGTAAAGGACCGCGATTGGAAGCGCGACAAAGCTCGCCTGATGCGCGAGAAAGGGTGAAGCGCAGCCAATGCGCCGTACTTCTTTCCAAACTTTCGCTCAGCCTTTCGTGATGCATTCTGCAACGCTTCACAGGTTCACCCACTGGTCAGATGCGATTGCTTACCCATATGGGCATTCATGCTATTAAGGCCGACATTCAGCGAATGGCGCTTCTCCGTGATTAAGGTGTGTCAGCACAATGCTACGTGTGTATCAACGCGAAATCCCGTGCTGGCCTGTGCTGCGTGGTGCGAACTGACATGACGGGCAAGCGCAATCCCCGACGGCGTAAAGCTTCGGCCAAAGCCGGGGTATCTGGCCTGATCGACAAATATATGCCCAGGCGTGAAGAGATGGCGCGTAACAAATATCTGCGTCCCATCGCGCATCGTTTTTTGAGCCCTGAGCTGTGGCGCTTCACCCGCCGATCTGTGCCGCGCGGGGTCGCGCTAGGTCTGTTTGCCGCGTTTCTTATTCCGGTTGGTCAGATTTTTGTGGCCGCATTCCTGGCTTTGCCCGCGCGTGCCAATGTGCCGCTTGCCGCTCTTGTCACATTCGTTACCAACCCTTTCACGCTCGCTTTCTGGGCCTTTATCGCCAACCGCGTCGGCCAGTTTGTCTTGAGGATCGACGCCGCGACATCCGGGGTCGCGAATAAGCAGTTACAAAGCGGTGACTGGCAATGGATGATTGACGTCTTTGAATTTGCAGGCGTCACTGTCGTCGGCTTTTTTGTGCTTGCGGTGGTCTCTTCATCGGTGGGCTATCTGCTTTCGAGCGCTATCTGGCGCGTGATAGTTGCACGTAGGCGGGCAAAACGGTTGAGACGGATGGAAGAGCGGCTCGACCGCAGGCTCAACGCGAATTAGAGCGGTAATCCCAAGGGCAGTCAGCCCAATTTGTACCGAAGAAAATGAACAGCGTAAGCAAACAAATCGCAGAGCAGCTCGAACAACGGTCGGGCAAACCTGACAGCACGCTCGTGTTGGCAGGGCTATTTGGCGCGCTTGCTTTGAGCGGTGCTCTTGTGTTCTTTACCACTGGTATCGGTGTGTTGGCCGCAGCTTACGTGGGCGGGCTGATTGCTCTGCTGCTGGGCGTTTTTGCATTTGAACGGATGGGCAATGAACAGGCCGGTACTGCGCTTGCGGCGCCAGATTGGTCGGTCACCGTTGCCGCGATTGAAGAGCAGGATGAGGCGGTCGCAATCACCGACCGCGCGAACCGGATGGTTTGTGCCAATTCCGCTTTTATCAGTGCCTTTGGTGCGGGCAGTGCGCCGCCTTCGCTTCCATTCGAGCGCCCAAGCCTAGAGGCGATGAGCCGGCTGGCGCGTCATGCCTGGCGCGACGGGATGGCAAACAATGACAAGATCGCAGGTTCTAACGGGCTGGAATGGGCGGTTAGCGCAGCGCGGGCAGGGCGGGGCGATGACCACCTGATCTGGCGGTTCAAACCTACCCCTGCAGAGGCCGGCGACATTTTGAGCGACCTCGATCTGTCAGGGCCATTTGGGGCAATGCTCAGCCGCGCTGGAATCGAAGCTGCAATCACTGGACCCGATGGGGTCGTGCGCAGCGTTAGTGCGGGATTCGCCGAGCGCGCTTCTGGGGACGAAGCGGCAACATTGGCAGGTCAGGAATTCGTCGCCCTGCTTCGTTCAGACGATCGCGACCGTATATTTTTCGCGCGGGAGGGGCGCGGCGGCACGCCGCAAACCTTGATTGATGTGCCGCTAGCAGAGCCTGCACAAGCTGGCACCGTGCCCGGGCCCGATGACGGTGCGTCCTTGATGCTGTTGGTCGATAGCGGTGTTGGGATTGGCACCGGTTGGGATGGCGCGTCTCAAGCGGGCGTCGCCCAGTTGGAAGCGTTGCTGGCGCAGCTGCCATTGGGTCTCGCGATGACTGACCGTGATGGGCGGTTCCTGTTTGGCAATGATGCGTTTTTGCGATCGGTCGAAAGAGAAGATCGCGGATTGCCCGCATTCCCCACCGACCTGGTGACGCGCGAAGACAAGGCGGCCTTGTCTGATGCCGTGCGCCGTCACGGGCGCGGACCGGCGACCAGCGGCGATATGGCGGTGCGTCTGGGTTCGCGGCCCGATGAGCCGGTTTCGATGGGTCTTGCAGGGGTGCGCGGACTGGGGGAGGCCGCTGTTTTGCTCAGCCTTACTGATTCCTCTGAGGAAACTCAGCTGAAGCGGCAGGTCGCGCAGGCCACCAAAATGCAGGCTGTTGGCCAGCTGGCAGGCGGCGTCGCGCATGATTTCAACAATGTGCTGACAGCGGTCATCGGCACATGTGATCTCATGCTGCTGCGCCATACGCCGGGCGATAGTGATTATGACGACATTCAGCAGATCCGCGCCAATTCCAACCGCGCCGCCTCTCTAACGCGGCAATTGCTCGCCTTCTCTCGCCAGCAAACCTTGCGGCCAGAGATACTGCAACTGCCGGACGTGATCAGCGAAGTGAATCCGCTGATCAAGCGACTGCTGGGAGAAAAGATCAGCTACTTCGTTCAGCATGATCGGGATTTGGGCGCAGTGCGTGCGGATCCTCAACAGTTGGAACAGGTTATAATGAACCTTGCGGTGAATGCCCGCGATGCAATCAACGCGGTAGGTCAATCGGGTGGCGCAAAACTGGCTCCGGGCAAAAAACCTGAACAAGGGCGGATATCACTTCTCACCCGGAGCATCCGTACCAAGGAAGTCATGAAGCTTGGCTCTGAAGTGTTGCCGGCCGCTGATTACACTGTGCTCATCGTACAGGATAATGGCGGAGGCATACCGGCCGAAGTGCTGCCCAAACTGTTTGAACCGTTCTTCACGACGAAAGAGCAGGGCAAAGGCACCGGGCTTGGTCTTTCGACCGTCTACGGCATTATCAAACAGTCCGGCGGCTTTATCTTTGCCGACAATGTCGCCAATGCTGGCGGGCGCGTGACGGGCGCCCGCTTCACGATTTATTTTCCGGTCCATCATGGCGAAGCGCCGCGCCGCGCCGCCGCGCCAGAACCTGCATCGTCCGAATGGTCAAAGGGTGGCCGCATCCTTTTGGTGGAAGATGAAGACATGGTCCGCGCCGTCGCCGAACGCGCTCTGGCGCGCGCCGGGTATCAAATCACAGCGTGCCCCGGCGGCGAAGAGGGGCTGGCGGCGATTGCAGAAGGAACGCAGTTTGATCTGGTGCTGAGCGACGTTGTGATGCCCGGTATGGACGGACCAGCAATGGTTCGCGAGATTCGCGCGCAGCGGCCTGATATCCCCGTGCTTTTTATGTCAGGATACGCGGAAGAAAATCTTCGCGGGGAAATCGACATTCCCGATATGCACTTCATCGCCAAACCGTTCAGCGTCGCCGGGATCAGCGACAAGGTAGGCGCTGTTATGCGGGCAACATCACGCAATGAGGTCGCAGAACAAGGCGGATAATCGCAGGCTATCAGCGCGATCTGAAAAAAAGATATGTTCCACTCTTGTTCTTTTGGAACAAACCCGATACATGAACTCCTACAGGGGCGACCAAAGGGTCTCTCCAGCAAGGCCGGTTAAAACTGTTTAACGGCCCTAGGCAATTGAAGGAGCGCATGCGATGACTGCTCAACTTAAGCTGGTAGAAAAGGGAAAAGACGTGGACCGTCAAAAGGCTCTCGATGCCGCACTTGCACAGATAGATCGGGCATTCGGTAAGGGTTCAGCGATGAAGCTGGGCTCGAAAGAAGCGATGGAGATCGAATCGATTTCCACCGGCTCGCTTGGACTCGATATCGCGCTTGGAATAGGCGGCCTGCCGAAAGGCCGCGTCATTGAAGTGTATGGCCCGGAAAGCTCGGGTAAGACGACTTTGGCGCTGCATGTCATTGCAGAGGCGCAAAAGTCTGGTGGCACTGCGGCGTTTATCGATGCCGAACACGCTCTTGATCCCGTCTATGCGAAAAAGCTGGGCGTAAACATCGATGATTTGATCGTCTCGCAACCAGATACGGGCGAGCAAGCTCTCGAAATCACAGACACTTTGGTTCGCTCAAACGCGATTGATGTGTTGGTCATCGATTCGGTCGCGGCGCTTGTTCCTCGCGCTGAAATTGAAGGCGAGATGGGCGATTCTCATGTCGGACTTCAGGCGCGGCTTATGTCCCAATCTCTGCGTAAGCTGACGGGATCGATCAACCGTTCAAAATGCATGGTGATCTTCATCAACCAGCTGCGCATGAAAATCGGTGTGATGTACGGCAACCCTGAAACGACAACGGGTGGCAACGCGCTCAAGTTCTACGCTTCGGTCCGCCTCGATATTCGCCGCACCGGTCAGATCAAGGATCGCGATGAAGTGGTCGGCAACTCGACCCGTGTGAAAGTTGTCAAGAACAAGGTTGCTCCGCCGTTCAAACAGGTCGAATTCGACATCATGTATGGTGAAGGAATCTCCAAAAGAGGTGAGATCCTCGACCTTGGTGTGAAGGCTGGCATCGTTGAAAAGTCCGGCAGCTGGTATTCTTACGATAGCGTGCGGATTGGTCAGGGGCGCGAAAATGCAAAGACTTACCTCGCTGAAAATCCTGAAACTTGCGACAAGTTGGAAGCCGCTATTCGCGGTAAAACTGATGTAGTCGCCGAGGAGATGATGACGGGACCGGACGCGGACTCTGAAGACTGACCCTCAAGCGGGCGCGACTGTGGTTACCGCTGTTCCAGCCTGATTTGGGACTCTGATCTGGTCTCGGCGCCCGGAAAACCGGAAAACCGGCGTGAACCTGTTCCTCTGTTTCGAGGGACGCGGTTCGCGCCGGTTTTTCGTTTGTGGCTGGTCCCTTTGGATTGCTTTTTTGGTGCGGGAGGGCGGGGCGTTTTGCAAGCACGATAGACCCAATGGCAATTGCACTGACGCTTTATCTTGTCGCGCCGGTTTCCATTGCCTAATTGCCCATTCATGACTTCGACCAATGATATTCGCCGTTCCTTCCTCGATTTCTTCGGGGGGCAAGACCACGCGCAAATGCCAAGCGCGCCGCTTGTGCCGTATAACGACCCGACGCTGATGTTCGTCAATGCAGGAATGGTGCCGTTCAAGAACGTTTTCACCGGGCTGGAGACCCCTCCATCACCGCGCGCGACATCATCGCAAAAATGCGTACGCGCAGGGGGTAAGCACAACGATCTCGACAATGTCGGCTATACCGCGCGGCATCACACGTTTTTTGAAATGCTCGGCAATTTTTCATTCGGTGACTATTTCAAAGAACAAGCAATTCTGAACGCCTGGAACTTGCTAACCCGCGAATGGGGCCTGTCTGCCGATAAATTGACCGTCACTGTCTATCACACAGATGATGAGGCGTTTGACCTGTGGCGCAAGATCGCTGGCCTTCCCGAAGAGCGTATTATCCGCATCTCCACCAATGACAATTTCTGGTCGATGGGCGAAACCGGACCGTGTGGACCGTGCTCGGAGATTTTCTATGATCACGGCGATCATATCCCAGGCGGCCCTCCCGGTAGTCCGGACGAAGACGGCGATCGGTTTATCGAGATTTGGAACCTCGTCTTCATGCAGTTCGATCAAAGCGCCGACGGTACGCGCCGCGACTTGCCAAGCCCGTCTATTGATACGGGTATGGGACTGGAGCGGATCGCAGCGGTGATGCAGGGCGTACATGACAATTACGATATCGACACATTCAAAGCGCTGATTTCGGCATCGGAAAGTCACACAAACGTGCCAGCAACTGGTGCGAACAAAGGATCGCACCGCATTATCGCTGACCATTTGCGGTCCACGTCTTTCCTGATGGCAGACGGAGTTCTGCCATCCAATGAGGGGCGTGGTTATGTGCTGCGCCGGATCATGCGCCGCGCAATGCGGCATGCGCATCTGCTTGGTGCGAATGAGCCGTTGATGCATCGTTTGGTGCCATCGCTCGTTACTGAGATGGGGCAGGCCTATCCTGAATTGCAGCGCGGTCAGGCGCTGATCGAAGAAGTGTTGCACCGCGAGGAAACGCAGTTTCGAAAAACGCTCGATAAGGGCCTCAAGCTGCTCGATGAAGCAACCGGTGATATGAACAGTGGCGGAGAACTTGAGGGTGAAATCGCTTTCAAGCTCTACGACACATTTGGATTCCCCTACGATCTTACAGAAGACGCCTTGCGCGCGCGGGGTATCACCGTTGATCGCAGCGGCTTTGAAGCCGCGATGGAACGCCAGAAAGCCGCTGCTCGTGCCGCCTGGAAGGGCTCCGGAGAAGCGGCATCAGGAGAGGTTTGGTTTGACATTGCTGAACGCGAAGGCGCTACCGAATTTACAGGCTATTCCGCGACTTCCGGTGAAGGGACCGTGGTCGCCATCGTAAAGAATGGCGCTGAAGTCGAGCGCGCCGGTAAAGGCGAAAAAGTGGTCATTCTCGTCAATCAGACGCCGTTCTACGGCGAAAGCGGCGGGCAAACGGGTGACGCAGGTACAATTACCGCGCCCTCCGGGCTCACTGCCAAAGTCACCGACACAAGCAAGCCCCTTGGGCGCCTTCACGCACACCAAACCACCATTGAGACCGGCGAAGTCTCAGTCGGCGATAACGTTCAGTTGGATGTAGATGCCGCGCGTCGCAACCAAATCCGCGCCAACCATTCGGCAACGCACCTTGCTCATGCGGCCTTGCGCAATCAGTTGGGCGATCACGTCACGCAAAAAGGGTCATTGGTGGCGGAAGATCGCCTGCGTTTCGATTTCTCCCATCCCAAAGCTCTCGAAGCCGCCGATATCACCGCGGTTGAAGCCGAAGTGAATGCTGAAATTCTCGCGAATGAAACGGTTGCGACACGGCTGATGAGCCCGGATGACGCGGTCGAAGCGGGCGCTCTGGCTTTGTTTGGTGAGAAATATGGCGAAGAAGTCCGCGTGCTTTCCATGGGCAGGGCGGGCGGAACGGGGATCAACTATTCGGTTGAACTGTGCGGCGGAACTCATGTGAAAGCGACCGGGGATATCGGCTTGTTCCGGATCATTTCGGAAAGCGCGGTCTCCTCTGGCGTAAGGCGGATTGAAGCGTTGACCGGCGATGCTGCGCGCAATTGGCTGGTTTCCCGCGAGGATGCGCTCAAGTCTGCCGCCAGCGCAATCCGTGCCACCCCCGAAGAGGTGCCTGCGCGTATTTCTGCGCTGCTCGACGAACGCAAGCGGTTGGAAAAGGAACTTGCCGAAGCCAAGAAGGCGCTTGCTTTGGGCGGCGGCAGCACCGGTTCTGCTGGCGATGCAAACACCGATGAGGATGTCTCTGGCATCGCTTTCAGCGGTCAGGTGCTGGAGGGTCTCAACCCCAAAGAACTGCGTCCGCTGCTTGACGAAACGAAAGCGCGCCTTGGTTCAGGAATTGCTGCCATCGTTGCAGTCAATGATGGCAAAGCAAGCATCGCGGCGGCTGTGACTGAGGATCTCATTGGAAGGTTCAGCGCAGTCGATCTGGTTCGCGCCGGTGTGGAGGCGCTAGGCGGCAAAGGCGGCGGCGGGCGACCTGACATGGCGCAAGGTGGCGGCCCCGATGGCACAAAGGGCGCCGACGCGATTGCTGCAGTCAAGCAAGTGATCGCGGGCTAACGCGGATCAGCTTTTGCGGACCGAAGTCCTTAACTTCGGTCTTTCTTTTAATCCGCCATCAAGCTCCAGCTTGTCTCTGTATTCATCCCGTTTGGCGTGGATGGAGGCAATCACTGGTCCCATTGCAACGCCAATGTCTACGAGAACTGCCTCTGACAATTGCAGAGAGCTTTCCAAGTTTTCCGGCACTGCGTGACTTGCGCCTGCGCGATAAAGTGCGGCGGCATGATCGGTGTCGCGTGCGCGGACGACAATCAGCAATTCGGGATATTCTTTGCGCAGTTTGCCTACCAGACGCTGCGCCAGGACTGGCTCGTCCATGGTGAGGACCAATGCAGGCGCCGTCTCGAGGCCAAGTCTGGATAGCGCATCCCCTCGCACCGCATCGCCAAAAGTGGCCCTGTAACCTTCGCGTTTTGCGCGAATGATCGTGTCGGGGTCACTGTCCAGGATGACATACTCTTGATCATGGGCGACCAGCATATCTGCGATCAATTGGCCAACGCGGCCGCCGCCAATAATTATTGTGCGCGGTTCGCCTGTGTCCTCTTCGGGCAATTCAGGGACAGTTTCCACCCGAAGCGCGATCACGCGGCCAAGCTTTGCCAGAACTGGGGTGACCGTGAGGCCGATGGCTGTCACGATCTGCCAGAACTGAGCGGTTTCAACATCGATCACCAATGCGCTGGTGGCGGCAGCGAGAACGATCAAAGTCGTCTCGCTTGGGCTGGCCATCAGTACGCCGGTTTCAGCAGCGGTGCTGTTTCGTGCGCCCATTAATTTGAGCAGAAAGCCCGTAACAATCGCCTTGAACACCAGAACTCCGACGACCGCAGCGACGATCTCGCCAAGGTTGCGCCAGATTTCCATCATATCGACGCTCATGCCAATGGTGATCAGGAATATACCTAGGGCAAGGCCCTTAAACGGTTCTATGATTGCTTCGACTTCACCGTGATATTCGGTTTCTGCGATCAGCAGACCCGCGATCAAGGCCCCCACGATCGGCGATAGACCGGTGGCTGCGGTCGCAAGGCTGGCTCCAATGACCACCAAAAGGGATGCGGCCAAAAACAATTCGGGGCTCTTTGTGCGCGCAGCTTGGCTGAAAAGGGGAGGCAGAGCGAAGCGGCCAATCACCAAAAGAGCGACGATCACCAGCCCGCCCTGAATTAAGGTATTAGTCAGTCCGCCGACACCGTCTTGGGCCGCCATGGGGGCAAGCGCGCCCAGAATAAAGATGATCGGGACGATCATGATGTCTTCAAACAGCAGCATCGACAGGGCCGCCCTGCCAACTGGGCTGCGTGTGCCAGATATCGGCAAAACGATCGCGGTGGAAGAGAAGGCGAGCGCAAAGCCGAGCGCCAACGCTGCGGTCGAGTCCATCCCGCTGAAATATCCGAAGAACGCCGCTGAAATGCTCCCGATTATAAGCAATTCGAGGCTGCCTAGTCCAAAGACCAATTTGCGCATTTGCCAAAGCCGGTTGAACGAGAGTTCCAAACCGATTGCGAACAACAGCAGGATGATCCCGAAATCAGCGAACGGCGTTAATCGTTCTGGTTCGGAAATCGTGATGTGCGTGAGCCAAGGTATGTCACCGACCAGCGCTCCCAGACCAAATGGTCCCACCAACAGGCCGATCAGGATGAACCCGATGATCGGTGTGATACGGAACCGCGCGAACACAGGGATGACAATGCCGGCCGATCCGAGGATCACCAGCGCATCTGCCATTACTGGGGAAAAGGTAAGTTCGCCTGCCATAAGAGAGGACTAGCGGCCCCAGCCAAGCAAGTCACCCACCACCATGACCCCGCAAGCCCGTTGTTCCGGGAACGGGTGAAGAAGTTTCTTCGCCCAGCGGGTCTGAGATATTGCCAACCCGCTTGTCCCATTCGATTCGGTAGAGGTCAAACCGGCGATCTGCCAGGTTCTGCACGGTACCCTCTGCGCGGGCCCATTGCAGGTCAGCAAGGTTCACATCGCTGATGGTGAGAGTTTCGACATTCTCCGACGCTTCTGCAGCGATGCCATCACGCGCGAAAGGGAAATCGCATGGGGTTAGAATGCAGCTTTGCGCGTATTGGATGTCCATATTCGCAACATTGGGCAGATTGCCGACATTGCCGCTCATCACGACATAGCATTGGTTTTCAATCGCGCGGGCCTGAGCGCAATAGCGCACGCGCATGTAGCCTTGACGGCTGTCGGTGCAGAACGGGACGAAGATGATCCGCGCGCCTTCATCGACCAGTCTGCGGGCAAGTTCTGGAAACTCGCTATCGTAGCAGATGAGCACGCCGATAGGGCCGCAATCTGTTGGGATCGCGTCGATGCTGTCGCCGCCTTTGATGTTCCACCAATAGGCTTCGTTCGGAGTAGGGTGGATCTTCTCTTGAGCGTAGATTGATCCATCGCGCAGGCACACATAAGCGACGTTATGGATGTCGCCATCAGGCATGCGCGTGGGATGCGATCCGCCAATGATGTTGATGTTGTAGGCGAGCGCCATTTCGGACAATCGCTGGCGAATGCGCGGTGTGTATTCGGATAGCGCTTCGATAGCCTCGATCGCGCTCAGCTCGCGCTCTTCTGCACTGAGCAGCATTAACGTGAACATCTCTGGGAAAACGATAAAATCGCTTTCATAGTCAGAGGCAACATCGATGAAGTACTTGATCTGCTTCATAAATTCATCGAAGCCAGAGACGGCGCGTGATTGCAATTGGCACGTTGCGATGCGCACACCTTCCACATCGCGAGGTAATCGGTGCTTTGGCGGAGAGTCTGCATCGACATAAGGGTTGCGCCAGACCATGCGAACGGCGTTGCCGCGCGATGCCTTATCTTCGGGCAGATATTTGAGCAGAATGCCTTGCGGTTCAAACCCATTGGCGAGTTGGAAGCGCAGGACGTTGTCGTGGACTCTACCCTCTAGGATCAGGTCGAGATATTCCTGCGGGCTTTCCGCTCGGTTGTTCTTGCGCCGTTTCGCCTTTGCATAGCCGGGCATCCGTCCGCCAAATACAATGCCGGTCAGATCAAACCGTTCAGCCAAAGCGCGGCGTTCTTCATAGAGCCTGCGACCGAGCCGCGAACCACGCACGTTGGGATCGACGCAAAGTTCATAGCCATACAGCCAATCGCCGGTCGGATCGTGACGCGAGCCAAAGCCGTTGCCGGTGATCTCGTCCCAAGTGTGATCGGAGAGAGCGACCCGCTCATCCAATCGCATGGATGCGCAATAGCCGACGATCTTGCCGTCCAGCTTCGCGACAAAGCAGCCTTCTGCGTAGTTGTTGATCTGCCCGCGTATCTCACCCTGAGTATACGCGGGCAGGTCATCATAGGCGCGGCGGACGAGGTCGCCGATGGCGCGCACGTCCTTAAGCTGGGCCTGCCGGATTTCGAGCCGTGCTTTTGATCCGCCCGCCATGCTTATTTCGCCTTTTTCTGGATTAGGCCCAGGTGGCCATTTCTTTTTCGAGGTTCTGTACGATCGCCTCAAAGAACTGCTCTGTGGTCGCCCAATTTTGACTTGGGCCGATCAGAAGTGCGAGATCCTTGGTCATCTGACCGTTTTCGACGGTCTCGATGCAGATACGCTCCAGAGTTTCAGCAAACTTCACAACATCGGGTGTTTCGTCGAATTTGCCGCGATACATCAGACCGCGGGTCCATGCGAAGATCGACGCAATTGGGTTGGTAGAGGTCGCTTTGCCCTGTTGATGCTGGCGATAATGGCGTGTCACAGTGCCGTGCGCGGCTTCTGCTTCGATGGTTTTGCCATCGGGTGACATCAGAACCGAAGTCATCAGGCCGAGCGAGCCAAAGCCCTGCGCGACCGTATCCGACTGAACGTCCCCGTCGTAGTTCTTACAAGCCCACACGAACTTGCCGCTCCATTTCAGCGCGCTTGCGACCATGTCGTCGATCAGGCGATGTTCGTAAGTGATGTTCGCTTCTTCGAACTTGTCCTTGAACTCGGCATTGAAGACCTCTTCGAACAGATCCTTAAAACGGCCGTCATACGCTTTCATGATCGTGTTCTTGGTCGACAGATAGACAGGCCATTTGCGATCAAGCCCATAGTTCAGGCTGGCGCGGGCGAAATCGCGGATCGAATCGTCGAGATTGTACATTGCCATCGCCACGCCGGGTGATGGGAAGTCGAAAACGTTGAGGTCGATTTCGGTGCCGTCATCGCCTTCGAAGATCATGCGCAGCTTACCCGGACCCGGGATCAGCGTATCGGTTGCACGGTATTGGTCGCCAAAGGCATGACGGCCAACGACGATTGGATGAGTCCATCCTGGAACCAGACGCGGCACGTTATCGATCACGATAGGTTCGCGGAAAACAACTCCGCCAAGGATGTTGCGAATGGTGCCGTTTGGCGAACGCCACATTTTCTTGAGGCCAAATTCTTCAACGCGCTCTTCGTCGGGGGTGATGGTTGCGCATTTTACGCCAACACCATGCTCCTTGATCGCATTCGCAGCGTCGATGGTGATCTGATCATCGGTTTCGTCGCGTTTTTCGATCGACAGGTCGTAATACTTCAGGTCGATATCGAGATAAGGCAGGATCAACCGCTCGCGGATCCATTGCCAGATGATCCTAGTCATCTCATCGCCATCTAGTTCGACAACCGGGTTTTTGACCTGTATTTTTTGCATGGCTAGCGCCTCATCCGTTTTGAGTGAATGTACACAACGGCAGTGCCTGATGTGATCCCTGTTGCGCGCTCTAGCAGAGGTGGAGCGGGGCGCAAGACTGCCCTCTTGCTTTGATCAAAACACGATACACAGGGCATGTGTTTTGCTCGATTAATTTGAGGTCATGGCTCGGCGCGCAGCGCTGCTTTATCAGGTGCGGAATCGCCGCGCAGGCCCACTCAAAATGGTAGCAATTCTTCTATCAGGGCAGGGGGTGTTTCCAATGCCAGATTTTCTTTTCTGGCAATGAATGGACACTCGCGGACGTGCTTTTCTTCTAACGCGCAGTCTAGCATAAATTGTGCAAGATCAGCGCGGCGTGTCCGAAAAGTGCCTGATGGAAAATCGTTGAGTGATACTTCGAAGTCGCCAGTATGCGGGCGGTCGAGCAACCAACCGGGACGAACTGCGGTCCAGTCGATATCTTCACACACTCGCAAAACCCGCTCCATCTCGCCCATTTGTCGAAATATTCTGTCCAGCGGGAAGGTTGCCCCCTTAAACCACGTGGGTACGGTTGCGTTGGGATCGGCAAAAGCTGCAGAAATTGTAATGAACCGTTTTATCCCTTGATCGCGCATTGCGCGGACAATGTTGACTGCCCCTTCAGTATAAAGAGGCGGGGGGTTGATCAAGGTTTGAGGATCCCGCGGCAGACCTACTGCCGAAATAACGTAATCGACCCCGTCCATTAAGTCGGCCAAACCACCGTCAAGCAGATCAGCCTCTCGCATCTCAACATTGTCTGATTGGTTGAAGTCGTCGGGAAATTCGCGCTCTGCAGCGCGAACCTTCATTCCCTTTTCCAAGGCTTGATTGAGCAATGCGCTGCCGGTGTCTCCAGTCGCGCCAAATAATAGAATGCGTTTGGTCATGACCGTCTAACGGAGCAGCCCCGTTTAAGTGCCCAAATTAGCTTGCGATTTGTTGGACGAATGTTGCACGGCGGGCAAACATATTTCGACATACCACTCGCCACCCGGCCTACTTTACGCCAGGGCCCTTATGTCATAATCTTGCGTCACAACGCTACGTCACAACGCTGCGTTATAATGCCAAAGGTACGCTGGAAAAAACGATGGTGGGCGTAGAGAGAGTTGAACTCCCGGCCCCTGCGATGTCAACACAGTGCTCTACCACTGAGCTATACGCCCACTCTATCGTCTATCTCGCAGTGAAGGCGCGATGCCATCAAAGCGAAGCGGCGCGGTAGCGAAGGCCCGCACTGTGTGCAAGCGATTCGCGCGCAGCGGCCAATAATTCTGTTTTAGACGGAGGCCTGCTTCTGGTCTTCGAATGTGCGTTCCACTTCGAGCACGAGGTCGCGCAGGTGGAACGGTTTCGACAGAACCTTTGCATGCGGTTGTTCGCGACTTGCGCGCAAGGAAACCGCAGCAAAGCCCGTGATAAACATCACTTTGGTGCGCGGGCTAACTTCGGCGCAACGCTGAGCCAGTTCGATCCCGTCCATTTCGGGCATCACGATGTCCGACAGCAGGAGATCAAAGCTTTCCGCTTCTAATAGCGGTACCGCATCGGTCCCGCGATCAACGCTCTTCACCTCATACCCGGCATTGGTGAGGGCACGCTCCAGATAGGTGCGCATGGCTTCATCATCCTCTGCGAGGAGAATTCGAGGGGCAGGATTCGCTGTCATGACAATGCTAGTACCCGCTTTCGCTTAAGAAATCTTTCCCAGATCGCGAATTGATCTGCTTTGAAACGCGCGGCTGCAAAAAGTTACCCGTTTTCCTCACCGTAAAGGCTTAACGGCGGCGGCGTGCGAGGACGCGGCGCATGGGGCGGCAGCCAGAGACGATGCCCAACTCTATACCATGCATTCTTTTAAGCAGAGGCTTTGACACAGGGGCTTTGACACTGGCACGCAAAGCGGGCAGCAAAATTTCCATGGGTTCAACACCTTTGATAGAAACTCTTCACGCTAGAGCCGGTCAGTCCTCACCAACTGAGGTGAGCGACCTTATAACCACGCGCGGAGGATCGATCGGGACTGGCGTTCCGGGCGGTGCCGATTCGCCTGCGACCGAGGCCAGCGCTGCGTTTATTCATGTCGCACCGCGATCCATGCCTTTGCCGGTCCTGATCTCTGTACCCCATGCAGGGCGTGCGTACACGGGCGAAGTCCTGGCGCAGATGCGCGATCCGGAATTGAGCCAATTGCGGCTGGAAGATCGCCATATCGACAATGTCGGCGTGGAAATTGCGCGGGCCACCGGCACAGGACTATTGGTCGCCCATGCGCCGCGCGCGATGTTGGACCTCAACCGCGCACATGATGAT
This sequence comes from uncultured Alphaproteobacteria bacterium, assembly GCA_963789155.1. Lineage (GTDB taxonomy): Bacteria > Pseudomonadota > Alphaproteobacteria > Sphingomonadales > Sphingomonadaceae > Erythrobacter. The sequence continues at coordinate 361,477 of CAWBJN010000003.1, forward strand.
GTCGATTGGGACATGATCGAACGTCCGCGCAAACGCATGGCGATGCGGCAATTCGAAACAAAGGAAACCGCGCCTCGCATGGCCGGATCAAATGCGCGAGCACGCAGCGGGCTGGGGCTTGTCCCGCGTCGCTTGCCCGGATTTGGAGAAATTTGGCGCGAAAAATTGTCGCGCGAGGATCTGGAGCGGCGAATCGAGACGATCCACCGCCCCTACCACGACTTCTTGGAGCAAGAGTTGGAGCGGATTCGCGATGCTTGGGGCGCAGCGCTGCTGATTGACCTGCATTCAATGCCGCCATTGCGCAGGCAGAGCGCGGGGAAGGCAGACAGCACCAATGACGAAGGGCCCGCACCTCAGGTGGTTTTGGGCGACCGGTTCGGTGCCTCTTGCCATTCAGGTCTGGTGGCGCGCGCGTTTCGCTATCTGGAAGCGCGCGGCTGCGCTGCTACGCATAATCGGCCCTATTCCGGTGGTTTTGTTCTCGACCGGCATGCCGCGCCGCTGCGCGGGATCCATGCCTTGCAACTAGAAATTTGCCGCTCAACCTATCTTGATGCGTCGCTGTCAGAGCCGACCGCTGCGGTAAAGCCGTTAGCCGCGATGCTGGCTGGTCTGGTGCGTGAATTGGGCGCCGAGACAGCCGGGCTGGGCGCGGACCGCCGGATTAATGGTTATGCGGACGGTCACGCTGCACAAGCGGCGGAATGAAGCCCGCCTAAATTCACCGAAGGTCCGAAGCTTTTCCCTGAAAATTCCCCGGTGAGAATGCCCGGTGAAAAATGCCACCTCGCGCGGTTCATTTGGGGCAGCACGAGGTGGCCAAGTTCAGGGAGAAATGCACCCGAGGGCGCATTCACAAGACGGCTCAATAGGGGAAAGCCGTCTGTGATACTGAAATAAGAAAGGGCGGGGCGCGATCAAGTCGCACCCCGCCCAAATTTGTTTCTTCTGGCAAAATTAAAGCGCGTTTTGCCGCGGCTGCAAGGCCTTACCAGTCAGTCAAACCATTCAGCTTTACGCCGCTGGTTTATCGCCTGTAGCAGCAGGCATCGGAACTTTGCCCTGTGCTGATTGACGTTCAAACAAAGTGCGCATCAGATTCATGGAGAACAGGTGAGCGTGGATCAGCATCATCATGCCGTTTTTGTTCAGCGCTTCGGTTGTTTCAGCGGGAAGCTCACGCAGCTTCTTTTCATCAACCATCTGGAAACCGCGATAGACAAATGGCTTGTCAGGCATGTCGTTGCGAGTAATCGCAATTTCGCCGTCCATCATAACGTCGAGCTTCTTGAGTTCTTCGAGGAAAGCGCGTGTGCGCTGACCTGATTCTTCAAAACGCTTGCAGAATTCCAGCACGCCATTGGTGTATTCGGTTGGCTCGGTGCCATCGAACAGCGCCTGGCCATCCTTGGATTTTGCAACGACGCCTGCTTGCGGGTCGAAGCACAGCGACATGTCGTCGTTGTCCTTGGTCAGCTTAGCAAGGATGAAGGGGTAGCGACGCACATATGCGGGAACATAGACACCCGCTTGCAGCTTGCCATCTTCTGCGATGAAGGTGTTGACGCCTTCGTTCAGTCCCATCAGCGCAATTGGAAGCGGATTTTCACCGGCGGTAAAAACAACCGGATAATTGCGCTGTGCATCGACGAATTCGTCAACGGTGAGCGGGATTGCATGCGTGTTCGCAAGGAACCCGGCATCGTCGAAACTGCTGACTTTCCAGTCGCTGTGATCGCGGCTGTTGAGTGGAAGCAGGTCTTTATAAAACAGCGGAAGTTGCGGTTGCGGCGCGGTCGCCATGAAAAATCTCCGAAGAATTGCGGATGAAAAATGTGCCTCTCGGCGGGCCTTGGGGCAGTGTGTATTTGGTATCCCCCAGACGCCGAATGGCGGCGCTGTAGGCGTAGATGGGCATTGGTGCAAGGTTGCTGCGGATTACGCGCCCCCAGGCGGGATCAACTTACCCGGATTGAGCAGGCCAAGCGGATCGAGCGCTTGTTTCACGCTGCGCATCATCGAAAGAGAGGCCGGGTCGCCCAACCGGCCCAGTTCCGCGACTTTCATCTGACCGATCCCATGTTCAGCGCTGATCGATCCGCCCCATTGCGTGACCAAGTCATAGACAAGTGCACTAATCGCTTTGCCGGCAGATTCTTCCCATTCGCCCGGCGGGGATCCGGGCGGGGCGAGGACGTGGAAATGGACATTGCCATCGCCCAGATGCCCAAAGGCCGCCGCGATTGTGCCCGGAAACGCTTTTTCCACAGCGGAAGATACAGCGAGGATAAATTCAGGCATCCGCTCGACCGGCACAGATATGTCATGCTGCATGGCCGGGCCAATCGCACGTTCGGCTGCGGAGATCGAATCGCGAAGGGTCCAGAAATCCTCGGCCTGCCTTTCATTCGACGCGATGACAGCATCGGCTAGCAATTCTTCCTCAGCGGCAGCGGCAAGAGCGTTCTCAAGCCGCTCGCGCAAAGCAGCATCTTCGCCGTCCACCGCGACGCATTCGATCAGCGCATTCCATTCATGCCTTTGCGATAGCGGCGAGCGAGCATCAGGAAGCAGTGCCAGCACGCTGTCGAGGCAATGCGCAGGCACCACCTCAAATCCCTCCAGCGTATCGCCCAGTGCACGGTCCACCCGCTTGAGCAGGCTGCGCGCATCGGTTATCGAGGCCAGACCAACCCAGGCAGTCGCGCGGGCACGCGGCGCAGGCAAAATTCGCAAAGTCGCCGCCGTCACAATTCCCAATGTCCCCTCTGACCCGATGAGCAGCTGTTTGAGATCAAACCCGCGATTGTCTTTCTTCAGCGCGGTCAGCCCGTCAAACACCTGACCGTCCGCCAGCACTGCTTCGATACCCAATACCTGCGCCCGCATCGTCCCGTGGCGCAGCACCTGAGTCCCGCCCGCATTGGTAGACACTAGCCCGCCGATAGTAGCCGAACCCTTGCCGCCCAGGGTCAGGGGAAAACGCATGTCTGCCGCCTCTGCCGCCTCCTGAAACGTCTGAAGGATAACGCCCGCATCGCACACCGCTTGCCCCGCGCCGGGGTCCAGGCTGCGAATTTGGTTCATCCGCCTCAGCGATAAAAGGATCGCAGTGCCGCTATCATCCGGCGTTGCGCCGCCTGCCATGCCGCTGTTCCCGCCCTGCGGCACAATCGGCACGCGGTGCTTTGCGCACAGCTTCACCAGGTTTGAAACCTCACTCGTTGAAGCAGGCGAAGCGAGCGCCTGTGCACGTCCCGAATAGCGCCCACGCCAATCGGTCAGCCAAGCAGACAGGTCGATAGGGTCGGTTGAAAAACCTTTGGGGCCAAGCAGATCGGCGGCCTCGCGCAAAAACGTGGTGGGAGCATCGGGGAGCGTTTTCATTGTTGCGGCTATGCCACAGTCAGGCTGGAATATGCCAGCATTTTGGCCCGCTAATACCTGTTTAGTGACCCATCTTCCGCATGTGTCGACGAGCAGTTAAGCCAGCGTTCAATCGTTTTTGGTAGCCATTGAAGCCAAGACATGCGGTCAAATTGAACCGCGATCAGGTTTATAAAGGAAGTCCCAAGCACCCATGCCGAGCATGCTCGCTCTTGCAGCGCCATTCGCGCTGATCCTGCCGTTCCTTGGGCAGGGCATCGCCCTGTTCGGCACGCAGGGTGGCAGCACGAGCGCAGGGGAAGTGGTTACTTCTGATAGTGAGCCGCCGTTTTCTGGGCACAACGCTGACGGACCCTACTCACCTGCATTCCCACATTCAGAAACCAGCGCGCTACAGGCGGAAAACCCGCTTGATGCGTTTTATAGCAGTCAGACCAATCGGCAGGTTCGCATTGAACAGCGCGTGATCATCCGCATCACACCCCAGCGCCAGAGCAACCAGAATAGCTTGCTCGCACGGTTGCCTCAACGCGGCCTCAACACCCAGTTTGAAGAACGTGAAATGGACCGCTGCCTTGCAGTGAGTGGCATTTCCGGTGTGCAAACGGGCAATGGCAATCGGCTGCTTCTGTTTCTGAATGACCAGCGTATCGTCAGCGTCAATCTTGAACGCGCCTGCCGCGCCCGCGATTTCTATTCAGGGTTCTACATAGAGCGCAATGAAGACGGTCAGCTTTGCACCGGGCGGGATGAGCTGCAATCGCGCAGCGGTGCCAAATGCGAAGTTGAACGCATGCGCCAACTGGTCGCTGTGAACGATTAGGACGCGCATGGGCGATTGCCGTACTTGGCACGCCCGGTTTGCTCTCTGGCGTATTTCTTGACTTTTTAGCCATTTCTGGCCAATTGCTGCTGACAACCGTTTGCCTTTGGCACGCGGCTAACAATCCGGCGATTTCGGTCGCCCATTATCCGGACATTTTGAAACGCATGACATTCGCCGATCTCGGCCTCTCACCCGAATTGCTCAAGGCAGTCGAAGACGCTGGCTATACAGAGCCGACCGCCATCCAGGCCGAAGCCATCCCCGCAGTTCTTATGATGAAGGACATCATCGGGATCGCACAAACCGGCACGGGTAAAACTGCCAGCTTCGTGCTGCCGATGATTGATGTGATGGCCTCTGGCCGCCGCCGCGCTTTGATGCCGCGCTCGCTCATTTTGGAGCCGACGCGCGAATTGGCAGCGCAGGTTGCTGAAAACTTTGAAAATTACGGCAAGAATCACGATCTGAAAATGGCGCTGCTTATCGGCGGCGTGCAGATGGGGGATCAGATTAAGGCGCTTAACGAAGGCGTCGACGTCTTGATCGCGACACCGGGCCGGCTGATGGATCTGTTTGAGCGTGGCAAAATCCTGCTCAATGGTTGTGAGCTGCTCGTCATCGACGAGGCGGACCGGATGCTCGATATGGGCTTTATCCCTGACATCGAATTCATCTGTTCAAAGCTGCCTGAAACGCGTCAGACGATGCTGTTTTCAGCAACGATGCCGCCGCCGATTGCGAAGCTCGCCAAGACTTTCCTCAACAATCCCAAGCGGATCGAGACAGAGCGTGCGGCGACCACGAACAAGGATATCACCGCATTCAAGGTGCCAGTGGAACAGCGCGCGAAATTCTCGACGTTGGAATGGTTGCTGCGCAATGACCACGTTGAAACCGCGATCGTGTTTTCCAACAAGAAAACGATGGTTCGCGAACTCAATAAGAAATTGCAAAACGACGGCTTCCGCAGCGGCGAGATTCATGGCGATATAGACCAGAACACGCGCCAGCAAGAATTGGCTCGATTCAAGTCCGGTGACATCAACATCCTCGTCGCCTCCGACGTTGCGGCCCGCGGGCTTGATGTCAAAGGCGTCAGTCACGTGTTTAACTATGACACGCCGTGGCACCCGGATGATTACGTCCACCGCATTGGCCGGACCGGACGCGCCGGAGCCAAAGGGCGCGCCTTTACATTCGTAACTAAGGCCGACGCCGAGGCGATCGACAATGTTGAAAAACTAACCGGCAATAAGATCAAGGTGTTCGGCAAAGAAGACGTGCGCGTTGAGCTTGCCGATCCTGGCGCCGACGCAGCAAAGAAGCCTGCTGCAAAGTCCGACGGCGGCGATAAGCCTGCACAAAACGAAGTCCGTCATGAGAAACCCAGTGGTGACAAGCCCCGACGCAGCCGTAGCCGAAAGCGCGATGACGACGGCACGGGCAACGCACCGCGCGAGCGTAAACCTCGCCGCGAGCGAGACCCCAAACCCGAAGAAAAGTCTGAAAACCAGCCTGAACGTTCCGAAAACAAGCCTGCGCGGTTTGAAGATCGGGCCGAGCGCAAGCCGCGTTCCAACGGTTCACGCCGCCGCGATCAGGATGATAAGCCAGTTCCCGCAGGTGAGTGGAACGGTCCGAAGCCGGGTTTCTTGGACATGGGTTTCAAGGAGTAACGTTAGTTGTCGCTAATCTGATCAGCGGCAAAACGTCCCCTCGACCACCACGCCATCATTGGTGACTGTTTTCGTTTGCAAAACATAACAGCCGTCCTCAGCTGCCGGGCGATAGCGGATGTAGTAATCCTGTCCGCGATAATTGTAATCCATGCTGCGCTGGCCATCGCTGCCTTCTGTGAAGACAAGGTTGTCGACGCCGCCTTGCGGTGGGCGACCCGCTTCCAGCCCGCGTCCGCCGCCTTGCGCGGATAGCGGCGCGACGCGCGGTAATTCGTCCTGATCCACAACTTCACCCATCAAACATTGGATGATGTAAGGTGGGGCCTGCGAAGTGTGATAGCGATAGCCAAAGGTGTCATCGCTTTGTCCGTTGCAGACGTCCAAATCGCCTTCGCCGACCTCGCTACCGTCCGGATTGTTGTCGCCGAAGATTGGGAAGCCATCAAATGCCCATCCGATGATTGCTGCATCGCCGGCATTTGCCATTTGTTCGATCATACACGTCGGCTTTACGTGATAATGATAATCGTCGCCGCGCCCCGCATGCCCGCCGCATTCATCCAATTGTTTCGTCTGCAACGTGTCATGTTGGCTTTGGTGGTGCGCCAGATCGTCCTGACTCATCTCACCGCCGCCAGTGTAGTCATAAATAGGGACGCCATTCACTGCCACGCCCAGCGCGGCATCGCGAGTGATCGGATCACCGCTACCCATCATCGGCAAAAGCGGTACAGGTGCGGTGTAATTCGCAGGAATGGGAACCTGTTCGTTAGTGCCGACAATACCAGTCATTTTCGGGTGATTGGGGTAAGTGTCCGACGCAATCATGGCTTGCCCGTTCTCGCAGGTCACGATGACCGAGTCTGCAAAACCAGCATCTTCAATCGACGCCTTAACAATCGCACATTCTGTAGAGGTGTCGGCGAGCACCAGCGCCTGCTCTTTGGAGCAGGCTGCGGCGGCAAGAAGCGCCGACAAAGCGGCGAAGGTGCGTCGTTTCATCATCTCATTCCACCACAAACCGGCACAGGATCGTGTTGTCCGTTTGCAAATCTGGTCCCCAGATTAGCTGAGCAGTGCTATCCCATGTGATTTCGTCATAACCGTCTTTCGGGCTTACATCGGCCCCCGAATGGATGGTTGCAGCAGGCCATGCGCTGTCGTCGAAATCAAGTGTGGTCCAGCCCTCTGGTGCATCGGATGCTTCATATGCGCATGCGCCTTCTCCGGGAATCGGATTCGCCTCTTGCGCGCATGATTTTTCGACCGGAGCGTGGTGGATGACGAGGCATTTCCAGCCGTCATTGGTGACAGCAACGGTCTCGCCTCTGGAATTGCGAACCTGCACAATCACTCCGCCATCGCCCATTTGCTGGCGATCAGTGCCGATATATTCGAGCCCGCTGTCGTTCTCTTTAAAATCCTTCGCCTCTAGCGCGAGGACAAATGGCCGTTCTGCCGGGAAGGTGAAGCTTTCCGCATTGAAAGAACGTTCGGTGGTGATCGGTACGCTGTCTATCGCGACCTGCCCTCCGTTTACGCTGAGTGCGAACCAGTTATCGGCCCAGACATCAGCGGCGAAAGAACCTTCTGGCGCCACTACCGGTTCGGTTGGCGCGCTCGTTTCAAAGCCAGAACATGCCGTGCATGCCATGACAGCGACTAGAGGGATTGCTGCTTTCATGGCGCGGACCTCGTACGATTTTAAATTTACAGTGTTTCTACTCGGCTAGCGTGACAAAGCTGTCAATCACTCGCTTCTCGCCCGCATCCTCAAACTGGATCGTGAGCTTGTTACCCTCCTGATCGATCACGCACCCTGTGCCGAACTTCGCATGTTCGACCATTGCGCCGATCCTAATGTCGCTGCGGGGTTTCGCGGCGAAGCTGGCGGCTGAGCGGCTTGGTTCAGCAAGGCGCTTTTGCTGAGTTTCGTAGCCCGCCGCTACTCCGCGCCGCCATCCCGGGCCGCGTGTTTGAGCGCGGTCTGGACGGTCGCGCGCGACATGAGCAAACGGGTCTTCGTTTTCCGACCAATTCGCTTGCCACAAAGACGCACCTCCGGTCATCGTGGTTTCCTTATCCACGTGCTCGTCAGGCAATTCCTCGATAAAGCGAGAAGGGATTGAACTGGTCCATTGCCCGTAAATGCGCCGGTTTGCCGCGTGCAGAATGATGCACCGCCGGCGAGCGCGAGTGATCGCGACATAAGCAAGGCGGCGTTCTTCTTCGAGGCTGGCGAGGCCGCCTTCGTCAATGGCGCGCTGACTGGGGAAGACGCCTTCTTCCCATCCGACGCAGAATACGTTGTCGAACTCCAGCCCCTTGGCCGCGTGGATCGTCATGATTGTGACGGTGTTTTCTCCGTCTCCCCGATCATTGTCCATGACGAGTGATACGTGTTCGAGGAAATCGCCCAGCGTCTCATATTCCTCCATCGCGCGCGCGAGTTCGGACAGGTTTTCCGCGCGTCCTGCGCTTTCAGGAGAGCGGTCTTTCGACAGCATATCGTTGTAACCGCTTTCGTCGAGCACGAGACGAAGCAGATCCGCTGGCGTCATGACTTCAGCGGCTTCACGCCAGGTGAGAAAATGCCGGAGCAATCCGCCTATCGTGTTCGCCGCGCGTGCAGGCAATTCATCGCTATCGGCCAATTGCAGCGACGCAGCGGCCAGCGGCATACCCGTGGCGCGCGAATGTTGGTGCATTTTCTCTAGCGTTTTGGAGCCGAGCCCGCGCTTTGGCTGGTTGTAAATCCGCTCAAACGCGAGATCATCCTGTGGCTGCGCAATCACCCGCAGATAGGCGAGTGCATCGCGAATTTCAGCGCGTTCGTAAAAGCGGAAGCCCCCGATGATGCGGTAGCTGACGCCGATCTGGATAAACCGGTCCTCGAATTCGCGCGTTTGATATTGCGCGCGCACCAGTATGGCGACCCGGTCTAGCGGTGCGCCTTCGCGTTCCAACCGCTCGATCTCTTCGCCAACGCGCCGCGCCTCTTCAGGGGCATCCCACACGCCGATGACGTTGACCTTGTCGCCGCCATTCACCTCGGTCCAAAGCGTCTTTTCGTGGCGTTCGCTGTTTTCCCGGATCAATCCCGATGCCGCGCCCAGAATATGCGGCGTGGAGCGGTAGTTCTGTTCGAGCCGCACCACATGCGCGCCGGGAAAGTCCTTCTCAAAACGCAGGATATTGGCAACCTCTGCCCCGCGCCATGAATAGATTGATTGATCATCATCGCCGACGACGCAGATGTTCTTATGGCTCTGTGCAAGCAATCTCAGCCACAGATATTGGACAGCATTGGTGTCCTGATATTCGTCGACGAGAATGTATTTAAAGCGCTGCTGATATTCGACCAGCACATCGTTATGCGTGCGGAAAATGTTGAGCACATGCAGCATCAGATCGCCGAAATCGCAGGCGTTCAGCGCCTTCATCCGGGCTTGATACAGCTCATAAAACTCGCGCCCGCGGCCATTGGCAAAAGCCTCACTTTCAACCGCGTCCAGATCACCGGGGTTCAGTCCCCGGTTTTTCCAGCGATCAATCAGACTGGCCAGCATTTTTGGTGTCCAGCGTTTGGGGTCTTCATTGTGTTCGGTGATCAGCTGTTTGAGCAACCGCAGCTGATCATCGGTATCGATAATCGTGTAATTCGATTGCAGGCCCGCCAATTCGGCATGGCGACGCAGCATTTTGGCGCAGATCGAATGGAATGTGCCCAGCCACTGTATCCCTTCGCTGCTTGGCCCCAAATGTCCCGAAACGCGCTCTCGCATCTCGCGCGCGGCCTTGTTGGTGAAGGTCACGCACAAAATCTGGCTGGGCCATGCGCGGCGCGTAGCCACCAGATGCGCCAGCCGTGCGGTGAGTGCTGCGGTCTTCCCCGTGCCAGCCCCCGCCAGCATCAAAACCGGTCCTTCTGTCGTCAGCACAGCATCACGCTGCGGCGCGTTTAATTGCGCTGCATAAGCCGGAACAAAAGCGTCTGGCTGGCCTGGTTTGGCAGGGAGGGAAGGGGATGTATTCATCGGATCTGGGGCATACTCATTGAGAACAAGTAAAGAACAAAACGATCAGGGGCAAGCGGTATCGGATCGGTGCTCAAGTGGTCGATACTCAAGCACGATTTCGCCGATGAGCGGTACTTTTTCGGAACCTGAAGGTGGGGATTGCCATTGTTTAAGCAACACAACAATTCATCAAGGAGCTGAAAACATGAAGAACTTTCTCGCACTTTCGACCGCCGCCGCCTTTGCATTTGCCGCACCGACCATGGCACAAACCGATACGGACAACGAAGCTGACGGCTACAAAGCGGAATCGCCGGTTGTTGTGGCTACCAATGACGAGGGTAAGGCCACGCAAGTCAGGGTCGACGGGAAAATTTATGATGTTTGTATGACCGCAGAGCAGGATAGGTGCATCAATCCACGCGCTGCCGGTCTCGATTTCGGTAATTACCCGCTGCAGTATTGGCCGGGTCAACCCGCCAGCTCGCTAAAGTAAGTCAGCGAAATTGGATGAGAAAAGGGCGGCTTTCGGTCGCCTTTTTCTTCGTCCGTTTTCGTTTCGGCCTGTTCCCGAAACATCTCTCGCCAACACGTGCAGGGTTCGCGGCGCGGGGGAGGGGGAACTCTATCAAACCTTTGGAATAGCTGTCATTTCAGAATTGTCGCGGTCAAAGGGAGGTTTGATCCCGGCGATATGCGTTCGTCCATGCGTCAAAACGGCCATCCTATGGCCACAATGGAGAACCCCCAATGCGAACGTCCCACATTTACCTGTCGCTCGTGGCCCTTGCCACGTTTGGCGTTGTCGTTGCAGCCCCTGCTGCGGCGCAAGTAGCCGACACCGCGATGCAGGCGGAGCCAGAATTGCCAGAATTGCCAGAATTAAATGCCCAGCAGCGGGCCGACTTCGAAGCTTGGCCAGCCGCGCAGCAGGCCGCCTACGAACTGTGGCCTGCGGAAACGAAGTCCTATTACTGGTCGCTGGTGCCTGAGCGGCGGATGCTGTTCTGGCGGCTCAGCGATGAAGACAAGATCGCTCTGACGGCGATGACCGGTCCTGAACGCGATGCCGCGTGGGGTCAGATTGAAAGCCGCGCCTCAAATCCACCAGACGACGGCTGACCTGATGGTTTAACGCCTAAGCCTCCCTGTGTTTGGTGGTCAGGCGGGGAGGTCGGCAGGGGCGGGTTCACGACGGAGAAGCGTGAGCCTGCCCTTGCCAATTTTGCGCGAGTTTTCGATAGTGAACCCCTTTACATCGACTTCCTCGTTAAACGCGGTTTCCATCGCGATCCAGGTCGCATCCGAAATCCAACCAAGCCGCAGCAAGCGGTCAAGCGCCACTTCGCCCGCGCCAGTTCGGTAAGGCGGGTCGAGCAGCATCAGGTCAACTGGTTCACGCGCGGCGCGCATTTGCATAACGGACCCGGTTTCGACAGTGGCGCGCGCTTGCGCACCGAATGTAGCCAAGTTTGCGCGGATTACGTCGACGGCTACGCGGTCTTGCTCCACAAACAGGCAATGCGCCGCGCCACGTGACAATGCTTCGATACCCAGCGCGCCAGAGCCAGCGAACAGGTCTGCGACGCGCAATTCTTCAAAATTGCCAAGGCGACTCGTGAGCATGGAGAACAAGGATTCGCGCGTGCGGTCGGCGGTGGGCCGGGTTGCTTCGCCTTTGGGTGCAGTAAGTTTGCGGCCGCCCCATTCACCTGCGATTACTCTCATTGGCCCTGTTCGTCCTGATTGCGGTCCGGCTTGTTCGGGTTTTTCAGCGTGCTGATAAACCGATCAAGATCACCCTTGCGGATCCGCGCCGCTTGTCCGCGTCCCAGATCGGCCAGCGCAAACGGGCCATAACCGGTGCGGATCAGGCGGTTCACTTTGAGGCCCAGATATTCGAGCACATTGCGAACTTCGCGGTTCTTGCCCTCGGTGATTGTCATTTCGATCCACTGATTGCGTCCGCCCCCACCTCCGCCGGAACCTGACGAGCTGCGTTCCATATTGGCGTTGATCGATCCGTAACGCACGCCCTCGATTTCGACGCCTTCGGCCAAATCCTCCAGCTGATCCTGCGTGACATCGCCGAAAGCGCGCGCGCGGTAGGTGCGCGGGATGCCCGATGTCGGCAATTCCATCTTGCGTTTCAATCCGCCATCATTGGTTAGCAACAGCAGGCCTTCGGTGTTCAGATCGAGCCTGCCAATCGGCATCAAGCGCGGCGTGCCCTTTGGCAGGGCATTGACCAGAGCGTCATAAATCGTCGCGCGGCCGGAAAAATCACGCTCTGCCGTCAGCAATCCTGTGGGCTTGTGAAAAGCGAAAAGCATTGAGGGTTCAGCTGGCCCAACCGCTTTCCCGTCCACGCTTACTCCGCGCAGGGACGTGAGAAACGTCGCGGGCGTTTCGACTGGCTTGCCGTGAAGCGTGATGCGGCCATCGGCGATCATGCGCTCAATCTCGCGGCGACTTGCGACACCAGCGCGCGCCAGCAATTTCGCGATGCGGTCGCCTTCGGGACGGTCTTCGGATTGTTTCGGGTTGGTGGGCATGGCGCGCGCTTAGGCGTTTAGCGCGTCCTGCACAATGGCTTGGACGGTGGAGTCGAACCGCGCGATCCCGCCCTCCAACGTGCCAAGCGTCAGTTCACTAATCGCGCCGCTTTCCAAACCTTGCTGGCCCAGTTCGGCGGCCCGGAAGTCTTCGCCAGCAAAGACGCCGCCGTCGAGCAGGTTCCAGCTGCGCTCCCAATGATCGCGAGCTTTGTCGGTCTGAGGCTCCTCTGGAATCAGCATGAAATCTTCTACCAAGGTCAAATTATGCGCCTGCGGCATCAGCGTCATGATGTTGATATAATCGGGGCTGGGCACGATCACGGTGCCGGGCAGCAATTGATAGGCGAAGGTCACTACCTTGCGCATCGCCGCCATGTCAGACAAATCGATGCTCGCCATATCCTCCAGCCGCCCGACGGCAGAGCGCATATGCGGCCCCACGCTATCGCCAGCGGTCACGCCATCTTTGAAAAATGGGCCGATAGTGTCGGCGTGAAGGCGCGTGACGTGATAGCTTTCAAGGAAGGCATCCATGATGAGCTTCCAATTGCCTTTGACCGTGTGAATTTTGCGGCGAAACAGGTGCGCGTCAGGCAATCCGAAAGCGGCGAAATCTTGGCTCACCGCGCTCGCATCGGCAAAATCGGCACCGGCGTATGGGGAAAACCAGATCAACCCGCCCGCCTCCAAGCTGGGCAATTCGACGAGGCCATAGTCCCCTTTGTCCATTTCTGGAAAAGTCTCAGGCCGGGGTAGCGCGAGCAATCTGCCATCAAGTTTGTAGGTCCAAGCGTGATAGGGGCAGACAAGCCGCTTCGCGCATTGCACATCTTCACCCTCCACCAAACGCGTGCCCCGGTGCTGGCAGACGTTGAGGAAAACATGCGCGGTGCCCTGCGCATCGCGGGTAACAAGCAAGGGTCTGCCAGTCGCATCATGTGGCACTGCCATATCTGGCTCCGGCAACAGCGCGCTGGGCACCAGCACTTGCGGCAGGCGATCAAACAGCGCCGTTTTTTCCCGCTCGAAATGCGCAGGATCTGTGTAGCGGCTGGCTGGAACACTGGTAATCGTGTCCGCCACACGGGATCGCCCGTCGCGGATCGCCTCTGCCAGTGCCAATTGCCCCGGCGTGGCTCGTAAAGTGGGTACAGTTGTTGCTGGCGCGTTCATGACGGCTATCCTATCGAGCGTGTCCGCGAGTAGTGTCGCACAAAATTGGGTTGATGCAAAAGGGATAGGTTGAATGAGCGAAGCCGGAGCAACCGAAGAACGCAGCTTGATGGGCGCGATCAAGCCGTATCTTGAGAAAGAATCGCTTGCCGCATTTTTTCTTGGCGTATCCTCGGGCTTTCCATTCGCGTTGCTTGCCGCGACCTTGACCACCCGATTGGCGCAGGACGGAATCGAGAAATCGACCGTCACAGCATTCACGCTGGCGTTTCTGGTCTACAATTTCAAATTCCTGTGGGCGTGGATCATCGACAGCGTAAAATTGCCGGTGATTGGCCGGTTGGGAATGCGCGTTTCGTGGATGTTGGTGATTGGTGTGCTCGTGATTGCAGCAACGCTAAATCTCGCCTTTGCTGACCCGAAAGAAGACATCATCTGGGTTGCAATCTCCGCCGTCATGCTAGGCGCAGCAGGGGCGACCTTTGATATCATCATCGATGCCTACCGAATTGAAACGCTCAAGCCCTATCAGCTGGGGACGGGATCTGGCATGAGCCAGTACGGCTGGCGGATTGGTGCGGCGAGCGCCGGAGCTCTGGCGCTGGTTGTGGCCACCCGCTCCGACTGGACGCTGGCATATGCGGTATGTTCGATCTTTGCGTTTCCGGCGATGCTGACAGCCTTGATCATGGGAGAGCCAGCGCGCCGCAAGGTAGAAATCAAACGAGTGAGTATCGCGGACAAAGCGCGCGCTATCGCGGACCCGTTCGTTGAATTCTTCAAGCGCAATGGCGCTTGGCTCGTCCTGCTGTTTATTCTCGTCCACAAAATCGGCGATACGCTGGCGAACCTGACGTTCCGCTTGTTGTTTGACGACCTTGGCTTCACCAATGATGAGATTGCGATTTACGACATTGGGGTTGGGTTCTGGGCTCTGATTATTGGCGTGTTTGTTGGCGGAGTGATTTACGCGCGGCTAGGCCTGAAAAATTCGGTGCTGATTGCGCTGATCCTGATGGCGGTGTCTAATTTGAGTTTTGCTGCGCTCGCGGCGGCGGGACATTCCAACCTTGGCATGGCGGCTGCCATCGGGTTTGAGAATTTTTCAAGCGGGTATGGCGGCGTGGTCGTGGTCGCGTATTTCTCCGCGCTTTGCGATCTGCGATTTACCGCCGCGCAATACGCCTTGATCAGCGCCAGCGCGAGCATCGTCGGGCGCTTACTGACGGGCACGACCGCAGGCTCTTTGATCGAGGGTATTGGCTATGTGAACTTCTATCTGCTTACGACCATTCTGGCAGTCCCTGGGATCATCCTGTTTTGGTGGATGATGCGCACCGGACTCGTTGATGAAGCGATGGGGACGGCGGGTACGGAAGAGGCTTAATCCGGCACTTCGTCATTCAGCCTGAGCGCTTCGCCCGCGAGGTAGAGCGATCCGGCGATGAGGATTGGGTATTCGTCTGACGGTACATTGAGCAGGGCGTCTTCTAGGTCTGCACGGGCCACGGCCTCGGGGCCAAAGGCACTTGCCGGGTGGCTATCATGTCCCGGCACAGGCACAATTTGAAGAGTGCGAATTTGATCACCCAGCGGGCCGGTCAAACCAGCAGGATCTTTCCCAGTCAACATGCCGAGAATGAGGTGGCGCGAGTTCGGTAAACCCCACTTTGCCATAGCCTCGCCCGCGCTGCGATTGTGGCCACCATCGAGCGTCACGCTTTGGTCCGGCGTCAGTGCGGTTAGTGGGCCATCGGACAGCCATTGCATTCGGGCAGGCCATTTGACCTGCATCGCCCCTGCCAATATCGCTTCTTCCGAGACGCGAACGCGGGTTTGATGGCGTAGAAGCGCAGTAGCCAGACCAGCGTTCAGGAACTGATGTTCCCCCGATAGAGCGACGTCAGTAAACGGGAACAGGTCCATGCCGCCCTCAGAATAGTATCCTCCCCCCATTCATCGATGCCCCAAGCGGGACCAAATTCAATCAGTTTCGCCGAAGCGCGTTTGGCTACTTTCGTCAAAGCCTTCCGAGCTTCCTTGGGGTAGGTTACACCCATCGTCACCAACGGCACGCCCGCTTTGGCAATCCCCGCCTTCTCAAACGCGATCCGCGCCATCGGCTCTTTCGGCACGCCGTCCTCCGGTGCGAGCAAAAACCGCTCATGGTCAATCCCCAGCGCAGCGATCCCGCACACTGCCACGGCCTCCGGCTCCAGCACATTGGTCGCATCAAAGCGTCCGCCTAGGCCGACTTCTACCACGCAGGCATCGGCTGGTGTGCGGCTGAAGGCGAGAAATGCGGCGGCGATGGTGACTTCGAAGAAGCTGGGCGAGAGGTCTTCGGATGCATCGAGAACCTCTTCGAGAAGCTCCGCCAGCGCCTCATCTGAAATCAGATCCCCCGCCAACCGGATCCGCTCATTATAGCGCACCAAATGCGGGGAAGTGGTGACATGCACCCGCTTGCCATCCGCCTCCAGCATCGCGCGCAGGAATGCGCAGACCGAGCCTTTGCCATTGGTCCCCGCAACATGGAAAACCGGCGGCAATTTGCGATGCGGATTACCCAAACGCTCCATCAAAGCGCGGATTGTCTCCAGCCCCAGCCGCCCTTGCGGGACACTCAGCGCGGAAAGCCGGTCAAGCTGCGCCTGAACACCCGCGTCGTCAGACCGCCCGAAATCGAGCATTGGACCTAGGCGGCTTTGGTTGTTTCAGGGGCGGGCTGCAAATAGTCGAGAACGCTCGCCAACGTCTTTTTCAGATCCTTGCGGTGGATCACCATATCGACCATCCCGTGCTTGTGCAGATATTCTGCACGCTGAAACCCTTCGGGCAGTTTCTCGCGGATCGTATCCTGAATAACGCGCTGTCCGGCAAAGCCAATCAGCGCGCCCGGCTCGGCAATATGCACGTCGCCCAGCATCGCATAGCTGGCGGTGACGCCGCCAGTGGTGGGATCAGTTAGCACGACAATATAGGGCAGGCCAGCCGCTTTCAGCCGCCGCGTCATTACCGTCGCGCGCGGCATTTGCATGAGCGAGAGGATACCCTCCTGCATCCTTGCGCCGCCCGCTGCGGTAACGACCACGTAGGGGCATTTTTGGGCCAACGCGCGCTCCGCGCCATTACAGAACGCCTCGCCCACGGCCATCCCCATTGATCCGCCCATGAAGGAGAAATCTTGTACACCGACAACAGCCGGACGGCTGTCAATCGTGCCAGAACCGACAACAAACGCATCGGCATGCGGGTTTGCAGCACGTGCGGCTTTCAATCGGTCGGTGTATTTCTTGGTGTCTTTAAATTTCAGCGGGTCTTCGGTGACGACCGGCTGCGGCAGCAGTTCGAAACCGTCATCCATCAGCAGTTTCAGCCGCGCATCCGCGCCAATCCGCCCGTGATGTTCACACCGTGGGCAGACGCTCAGGTTTTCCTCATACTCAGCGACGAAAAGCATTTCCTGACAGGATTTGCATTTGATCCAGAGGTCTTTTTCGGTGCTCTTCTTATCGGCGTTAAAACCCAAAGAATTGCGGACGCGGTTGAACCAGTTCATTTCGATTTCCTTTAAGCGCCGATGGTTCTGCGCGCGCTTTTGATCGCGCTGACCATGGCTGCTGTCAGCTCTTGTAGCTTGGCGGGGGCGTCCTTGCCAAATTTCTCGCACAGATCAACCAAGGCAGAGCCCACAACGACCCCGTCTGCTACTGCAGCGATAGCGGCGGCTTGTTCGGGAGTGCGTACACCGAAACCAACCGCGACCGGCAAATCGGTGGCCGCTTTCAGCGCGGCGACGGCGGTTTCGATCGAGTCGGTTGCCGCCTGCTGTTTCCCCGTGATCCCTGCGACGGAAACGTAATAGAGAAAGCCAGCGGACCCTTCGAGCACCTGTGGCAACCGCGCAGCATCGGTGGTGGGCGTGGCAAGGCGGATGGGCGCAATACCGGCATCGCGCAGCGCGGGGCCAAGCGCCTCATCTTCCTCTGGCGGAATGTCGACGCAGATAACTCCGTCAACGCCTGCACCCTTGGCGGCATTCGCAAACCATTCCGGCCCGCGCCGGATCATCGGATTGGCATATCCCATCAGGATCAGCGGAACGTCAGGGTGCCGAGCGCGGAAATCGTAGGCGATTTGCAAGCACGTCAGCCGTGGTTGTCCCCGCGCCAAGCGAGCGCAAGTTGGCGCTCTGAATCGCAGGACCATCGGCCATCGGATCGGTGAAGGGCATGCCCAGTTCGATAACATCCGCACCGCCTGCGACAAGCGCATCGAGATTGGCCGCCGTGTCGCCATCACCAGCGGTGATGAAGGCGACGAACGCGGGGTGGGCTTTGGCGAAGGCTGTTTGCAGTCTGGTCATTACTTTGGTTTCCAGCTCGCGATAATAAGACCTCCAACGATCGCAACGCCGATACCCATAATCCAGACTTCTTGAGGGCTTTTGTTCCACCGCTCAAAGATTGTGTAGCGTTGCGCGAACCAAGGATTAAGGAAGAGGTGACCCGGCACATAAATCGCGAGCCACGCAACTGCCCAGATCACTCCTCGCTTCAGGTCAAAAGTCAAATCTCCACTCCCAGCTTTTCAGCCACGGTGAATATGTCCTTATCCCCGCGTCCGCACAGGTTCATCAGGACGATCTCATCCTCGCTCATCTGCTTGGCTCGGTCGGCAACCGCTGCAATCGCATGGGACGGCTCCAGCGCAGGGATAATCCCCTCGGTCCGGCAGAGCAGCTGGAACCCTTCCAGCGCCTCGTCATCCGTCACCGCCGTGTATTCGACCCGCCCGCTTTCTTTCAGCCACGCATGTTCGGGACCAATGCCAGGGTAATCGAGGCCTGCGCTGATCGAGTGGCCTTCGGTGATCTGGCCGTCTTCGTCTTGCAGGAGGTAGGTCTTGTTGCCGTGGAGCACGCCGGGTGATCCGCCGAGCAGGCTTGCCGCGTGTTCGTCGCCATCCAAGCCGTGCCCAGCTGCTTCGACGCCGAGCATCTTTACGTCCGCATCGTCGAGAAACGGGTGGAACAGACCCAGCGCATTCGATCCGCCGCCGATGCAGGCGATCAGCAGGTCAGGCAATCGACCAGTGCGCGACAGCATTTGCGCTCGCGCTTCGGTGCCGATTACGCTTTGGAAATTGCGCACCATTTCGGGGTAAGGATGCGGGCCAGCCGCGGTGCCGATAATGTAGAATGTGTCATGGACGTTGGCGACCCAATCGCGCAAGCCTTCGTTCATCGCGTCTTTCAATGTCGCGCCGCCGCTGGTGACGGGCACGACTTCTGCGCCGAGCAGTTTCATGCGGAACACATTGGGCGATTGTCTTTTTACGTCCTCCGCGCCCATATAGATGACGCAAGGCAGGCCGAAACGCGCGCACACAGTCGCGGTGGCAACCCCATGCTGGCCCGCTCCGGTTTCGGCAATAATCCGCGTCTTACCCATGCGCATCGCGAGCAATATCTGCCCGATGCAATTGTTGATTTTATGTGCGCCGGTGTGGTTCAATTCGTCGCGCTTGAACCAGACTTGCGCGCCGCCGAGAGCTTCTGTCAGTCGCTCTGCAAAATAGAGCGGGGAAGGGCGGCCCACATAATGTTCGAGCAAATCGTCGAACTGCGCGGCAAATGCCGGATCGGCCTGAGCGGCGCGATATTCACGCTCCAGATCAAGGACCAGCGGCATCAAGGTTTCGGCCACATAACGCCCGCCGAATTCGCCAAAATGGCCCCGGTCGTCTGGCTGATTGCGGAAGGAATTGGGAGGTGTGTCGTTCATATCTAATCTCAAGCGTTTCGTGCCGCTTTGCAGAACGCGGCGATCCTGTCCACGTCCTTAATCCCAGGCGCGCTTTCAAGGCCCGATGAGGCATCGACCAAAGGCGCGCCCGTCGCCCGGATGGCGTCTGCAACATTGCCCGGATTAAGCCCGCCTGCAAGGCCCCACGGGGCGGAGTGTTTATGGCCTTTTAGCAGGCTCCAGTCGAAACCCACGCCATTGCCACCGGGCAGCAGGGCATCGGTGCTGGGCGGCGGTGCGTCGAACAGCAACCGGTCGGCTGAGCCTGCATAGCGCGCCGCATCCTTGAGGCTTTGGGCGCTGCGTATTGCCAAAGCTTTCCACACCTCGGCGCCCGTCTCCGCGCGTATCGCGGCAAGGGTTTCGGGCGTCTCCTTGCCGTGGAACTGGATGATGTCGGGGTGCACTATCCGCACCGCCTGGGTCACCACATCTGCATCGGGATCGACCAGCAAGAGTACCACTTTTACCGATTCAGATGCGCCAGCGCGCAGCCGCGCGGCATCTTCCAGGCTCACATGACGCGGACTTGGAGCAAAATGGACAAGCCCCACATGGCTAGCGCCCGCATCAGCGGCTGCAGTAATAGTATCGGGGGTTGTTAACCCGCAGATTTTGATCAGCATCGGGACGCTCTAACCGTTATGATCGCTGACCGGAAGGCAGATGCTTGCGCTTTTGCAGAAATTCGCAGACGATTGCGGTGTATTTTCCAGGGGGTTCAACATGCCATTCGCAATGCCGTTCAAACTGTTCAAACCGTTCATTGGGGTGCTGTTCGCGATGTTTGTGGCCGCCTGCAACCCGATGGCTCAGCTTGATACAGCCGAAGACGAAATCGCTCAATTTCATACAATCTACAATTCAGGCGATTCGCGAGCGCTTTACGGTCTGACCGCGCAAGAATTCCGTGATAACACCTCTCCGGCGCAGATGACCGAATTGGTCAGCCTTGTGACCGAGCGCATGGGCAAGGCCGGGGGCAGCGAACGCACTGGGTTCAACGTTAATTCGAACGATGGCGACACCTACACCGTGGTCACCATGACAACTTCGTTCGAAAAGGGTGACGCGGTAGAGACCTTCACCTTCACTGGAACCGGGGACGATATGGCTCTGGTCGGCTGGAACGTCGATTCGCCCAATTTCCAGGATGTGCCAGAAGAGGCCGTGACACAGGTTGAAGCGGTCCAGTAGGGCGGATCGCTATAGCGTTCCCTCAATCGCACGCGCGGCGGCGACTGGGTCATCAGCACGGCTGATCGGGCGGCCGATCACCAAAACGCTGGCCCCATCATCGCGCGCCTTACGCGGGGTGACGGTGCGTTTCTGATCGCCAACGCTTGCACCTGCGGGGCGCAGGCCGGGGACGACGAAGAAGCCGTCTTTCCATTGTTTGCGGACATCACCGATTTCTTGGCCAGAACAGACAATCCCATCGAGACCGGACTCATGCGCCAGTTCAGCCAACCTCATCACGTGGTCATGCGGAGTCCCGCCAACACCGGTGCGTTTGAGGTCTCTTTCATCGAGGCTTGTCAGCATTGTAACAGCCACGACTTTGCAGCCTTCTGCCGCTGCAGCCTTCGCATCCTCCATCATCGCGCGCCCGCCGCTGGCGTGGACAGTGACAATGGCGGGCTCATAGACATGCACCGCCTGCATCGCGCCTGCGACCGTATTGGGAATGTCGTGGAATTTGAGGTCGAGGAAAATCGGCAGGCCCATATGCGCGATTTCATGCACCCCGTGTGGGCCGTGAGCGCAGTAGAATTCCAATCCCAGCTTTACCCCGCCAATATGCGCTTTCACCTTGTTGATGAGCGCTTTGGCAGGCTCAATCTGAGGAACATCAAGGGCGAGAAAGATCGGATTGCTCATGCGGGTCTTTCGCTCGAAGTTGGCTCAGTCGGTTTGAGGCTATCCGCAGTTTCTGCCGGGTTTTGAACAGGTTTATCTAGCGGGTTATCGAGCGTTCTATCGACAGGTTTATCAACAGCATGAGGGTGGTCGCTGGTTTGCGGTTCATGCCGCTGCGCCAAGGCGGTCGATTTGATCGACGCCTCTAAACTGCGAATGCGGCGCTCAAGGCTCCATTTCACGCTGCGATGATACAGCCACATTGGCAATAGGCCGAGCATAAACGCGGTGATGACCAGCACGGGAATCTTAGTTTCCAGTACGAGGTTCTCCCACAGGTTCACCTCCACTGTGTCCCAGTTGAAAAACGAGAATGTCAGGATCCCGAACAGGATCATAACCCAGACGATTGTGCGAACGATCTGCACGTTGTGGCCTCTTTCTGGTTGTTACCCGTGATTGCGAATTGCCCGAATTCTAGGGCCTTTGACCTTAATGTCTAGCGGGCGGCCAAGCGAGGCCGGTTTACCCGAACACTCGGTCAAAAATCGTATCGACCTGTTTGAAGTGATATTCGAGGTCGAATTTCTCTTCCAATTCGGCGTGTGAGAGCGCGGCGGTCACATCCTCATCGCCCTTGAGAAGTTCGAGCAGCGACAACGCGCCGTTCGATTCCCACACTTTCATCGCGTTGCGCTGGACCAAACGATACGCATCTTCGCGGCTGACACCGGCCTGCGTCAGAGCGAGCAGTACACGCTGAGAATGGACAAGCCCGCCCATCGCATCGAGGTTTTTCTGCATCCGCTCAGGATAGATCAGCAGTTTTTCGATAACCCCGGTCAACCGCGCCAATGCGAAATCGAGCGTGATTGTCGCGTCGGGGCCGATGAAGCGCTCTACCGAAGAGTGCGAAATATCCCGCTCATGCCACAGCGCCACGTTTTCCAACGCTGGCAAAGCATAGGCGCGGATCATGCGCGCTTGACCGGTGAGATTTTCGGTGAGGATCGGGTTGCGTTTATGCGGCATCGCGCTCGAACCCTTTTGGCCCGGTGAGAAATACTCTTCAGCTTCAAGAACCTCTGTGCGTTGCAAATGGCGAACTTCGACCGCGACGCGTTCAATCGAACCAGCGATGACCGCCAGTGTTGCAAAATACATCGCATGCCGGTCGCGCGGGATCACCTGCGTGCTGACCGGTTCTGGCACTAACCCAAGTTTTTCGGCGACATAGGCCTCGACTTCAGGGTCGATATTGGCAAAAGTGCCCACCGCACCAGAAACCGCGCAGGTCGCAATTTCCTTGCGCGCGGCGACAAGCCTGTCCCGGCAACGATCGAATTCGGCATAGGCTTGGGCAAGTTTTAGCCCAAAGGTCACCGGTTCTGCATGGATACCGTGGCTGCGGCCGATGGTTGGCGTGTATTTATGCTCTTCTGCGCGGGTTTTGATTGCGGCGCACAGCGCATCGAGATCTTCCATCAGGATGTCGCTTGCGCGCGCCAATTGTACCGCCAATGTTGTGTCGAGCACGTCAGAACTGGTCATGCCCTGATGCATGAAGCGGGCTTCATCCCCGACTTGTTCCGCAACCCATGTCAGGAATGCGATCACGTCGTGCTTTGTAACAGCTTCAATCGCGTCGATCGCTTCGACATCAATTTTTGGATCGGTTGCCCACCAATCCCACAAAGCTTTCCCGGCGGAAGCTGGCACAACACCCATCTCGCCAAGTTTCTGCGTGGCATGCGCTTCTATTTCGAACCAGATGCGGAATTTGGCTTCTGGTTCCCACAAGGCGGACATTGCGGGACGGGAATAACGCGGGACCATGGCTTGGGTTCTTTCTTGAAGGCGTGTCGGTTGTAGGGCCGTGAACAATGTCGGAGAGCATATTCTTGCAAGCGCGGCTATTCCGGCAGAGCAAGCTTGGCAAGGGGACACGCGGCGCAAGCGAGGGCTTTCCACGTGTCAATCCGGCGAACGGCTGCTCCAATGTAACCTCTGGCGCGAAAAACGCGAACGTTAGGAAAGGAGGAACGATCAATGTCCAGCAAAGCTTGGGAAAGCGAGGGAGCCATAGCCGAGCCTGCGGCATTCGAAAAACTACAGGAGGAACGCTTTTCGCCGTTTGTCCGGGTGACTTTGCGGCGGTGGTCCAAATGGTATCTTGATGGCACCGAGAAATTTTGGCCGTTCACCGATCTGATCACGCGGTTTTTTATCGGGATGTGGTATTTGCGATCTGGGCTGGTGAAAGCTGCAGATTGGGACACCGCGCTGTTTTTGGCGACCAATGAATACCCAGTCAGCTGGATGGAGCCGGCAAACGCCGCATCGCTGGGGCTGACGATTGAATTGTTGGGGCCGCTGCTGCTGATAGCGGGTTTCTTTACCCGTCCCGCTGCGCTCGCAATGGCGACGCTGACGATTATCTCGCAAGCGGTTTATATTCCCACCACGACAAATCTGATCGTGAGTGCGATGCTGATTTGGTATGTTTTCCACGGGCCGGGCATGTTGTCATTTGACCGGGTGCTTGCATCGGGGATGAAGACGAGTGCGCTTCCGCTTGCGCGCCCGACGATCATCGCATGGGATTGGCTTCGCGCACATATCGCTCCGATCGTGATGGCGATGATCCGCCTATGGATGGGCGTGACGTTGCTGACTTATGCAGGTGTATTCGAACCTTCGATTGCGGTGCAGACATGGTTGCCGGTGACGATTTTCTCCGGCTTCCCACCATGGCTCGCGATTGTTTCGGCGGTGTTCTTCTTCACCGGCTTTGGCGCAGTTATCGTGTCTTACGGCCTGTTTTTCCTGATCGCGGCTTACATGCTCACGGGTGCGCATCCCAGTGTGACTTTATTCCCATTTCTGTTCTTGTCGCTTTACGAAGCGCGCGGGGCAGGCGTGTTTTCCGCTGATCGCGCGATTCTGGCGTGGCTCGAAAAGAACATCCTGTTTGACCGGCATTACTCCGAAATCCCTGACCGTTGGCCGCATGTTGTGGTTGTGGGAGCGGGCTTTGGCGGCCTTGCGGCGGTTGAAAAACTCAAACGCCTGCCAGTGCGGATTACCTTGATCGACAAGCGAAATTATCATCTGTTTCAGCCGCTGCTCTATCAAATTGCCACGGCGACTTTGAACCCATCCGATATCGCCACCCCGATCCGCAGCCTGTTTAGGGGTGATGGTAATGTGCGCACTCTTAAAGGCGAAGTTAGCGGCATCGACGCCTACGCAAAGACCGTAACCTATGGCGATGACCAGACGCTGACATATGACCGTCTGGTTATAGCGACGGGCGCCACACACAACTATTTTGGCCGAGACGAATGGGAGCCCTATGCACCGGGTCTCAAAACCGTGGAAGACGGTGTCGCTGTGCGCGGTTCTATCCTTAACGCATTTGAACAAGCGGAGGCTTCGGATGATCCTGAACGGATCAAGCGTCTTCTTACCTTCGTCATTGTGGGTGCAGGGCCGACGGGCGTGGAACTGGCGGGTGCAATTGCAGAACTGGCACGAGTAAGCGTCGAACGTGAGTTCCGCACCATTGATCCGGCCAACGCGCGAGTGATACTCGTCCAATCCGGACCGCGCATATTGCCTGCATTCGCAGAAGAATTGTCGCAAGCAGCCACGGAATCGCTCGAAAACTTAGGTGTCGAAGTCCGCACCGGAGGCCGCGTCACTGAGATTGCCAAAGAGCATGTGCGGATCGGTAATGACACCATCATTGATACCGAAACCGTGCTGTGGGCCGCCGGCGTGGCTGCTTCACCCGCTGCAAAATGGTTGGGCGCTCAGGCTGATCGGGCCGGCCGGATAAACGTCAATGCGACGATGCGCGTGATGGGCACCGATGGCGAGCCGATCAAAGACGTCTTCGCTATCGGAGACACGGCGGACAGTCACGGCTGGGAAGGCAACGCAGTGCCCGGACTAGCCCCTGCGGCCAAGCAAGCGGGCGCTTATGTCAGCCGAATTGTGGAAGCCGAATTGCTAGGCAAGGATTGCCCCGGCCCCTTTGCTTACAAGCATCAGGGGAGCCTTGCGACGATTGGTCGCAAATCAGCGGTCGCGGATTTTGGCAGGTTTAAACTGTCTGGCGCGATGGCATGGTGGCTGTGGGGCCTGCTTCATGTCGGTTTTCTTACAGGAGCACGCAACCGGGTGATTGTTATGATCAACTGGGCATGGAGCTTCTTCGCGCAACATTCTGGTGTTCGATTGATTACAGAGAAACAGATTTAGAAGCGCCCGATCAAATCAGCCCTTTGGCGCGCAGGCTTACATGGCCTTCTCGCCCCACAATAACATGATCGTGCACCGTCACACCAAGCAGCCGCCCGGCCTCTGCGATTTTTTGAGTGATCTGGATATCGGCGCGGCTTGGTTCCGGATTGCCGCTGGGGTGATTGTGGACAAGGATCAACGCCGACGCGCCAACATCCATCGCCTTCCGGATCACTTCGCGGGGATGGATAGCGGCCTCATCAATTGATCCATCGCCAACGTGATGATCGTCGATCAGACGGTTTTTTGAATCGAGATACAGAACCCGAACCCGTTCCACCGTTAAATGCGCCATATCGATCGAAAGATAATCGATCAGCCCTTGCCAGCTGCTCAAAATCGGCTTTGTACCCAGCTCACTGCGCGCCATGCGCCGCGCGGCGGTTGCAACGATTTTGAGCGCGGCGGCGCTGGTTTGTCCCACGCCGTTGACCTGCTGCAACGCCGCTGTGTCCGCGTTCAGCACCCCCGCGAGCGATCCAAAACGCGACAGCAGCGCCTTCGCCACAGGCTTCGTGTCGCCCTGTTTGATCGCGGCAAACAGCAGATATTCGAGTACTTCGTAATCCGCCAATGCTTCCGCCCCGCCTTTAAGCAAGCGTTCGCGCAGCCTTGCGCGGTGGCCTTTACCAGCTGCTTTGCTGGAATCGGATGCGGGCACGGTTGTTGAAACGGCATCGCTGCCGAAGTCGAAACCGTCCTCCGAAGTCTCTTCAGATTGTGGCAATCTGCGCCTCACCACTGATATTTGGGGACACTTCCCCCAAACCCTCATTGCCTTTGGCAGACGATCCGCGCAAGTGATGACCACGATGGCAAAGGCCAAACCCAACTCTGAACCATCAGGTGAGCCCACACAGGCAGGCCGGGCGCGTGGACGTTCTCGTGGGATGTGGCCGAACAAGTGGCGTTGGCGCATTAGCCTCATTCTGTTCGTGACCCTCCTGCTTGGCTTTGCAGGCGCATGGCTTAGCCGTGAGCGGATTGCGGGCAATTTGATCGACGAAGCGATTGTCGAAAGCGGTGTTCCGGCCAGCTATGAGATCGAATCGATTGGCACGCGTCAGCAGATCTTGCGCAATCTGGTGGTTGGTGATCCCGCTTCGCCCGACCTCACCGCAGAGCGGGTGATCGTTGAGATCGTCTACCTTTTTGGTTCACCTCAGATCGGCCAAGTCGAGATTGTCAGGCCGCGTCTTTATGGAAGCTTTCGCGGCGGTGTGTTTAGCTTTGGCTCGCTGGATCCGATATTGTTCGCCGAAAGTGATGAGCCCGCAGGTTTGCCTGAATTCGATGTAAAGATCGTCGATGGCCGCGCCCGGATCGACAGCGATTATGGCGTGATCGGAGCAAAGATTGAGGGGGAAGGGCGTCTGGACGATGGTTTCGCAGGCAAGCTTGCCGCCACCGCGCCGGGGCTGGGCGTAGAGGGGTGTTCGGCCCAGACCGCCTCATTGTACGGCGATGTTACGACCTCAGGTGGAGAGCCACGTTTTGAGGGACCAGTTCGGCTGCGCCAATTCGTGTGCAGCGGGGCGCGTGTCATGTCAGCTGACATTGCTGCGAATCTTGCGTTTTCAGATGATTTTTCATCTCTAGACGGGGCGTTCAACATTGAATCTGAAGAGCTTGCGTTTAACGATTTTTCGCTCAGCGGTCTGAACGGCAACACCGACCTCACATGGAATTTTGCTGCCGCAGATGCTGACACGGATAATGGCAGCCTGACCCTGCGCCACGAGCTAGAAGGGATGGGTGCTGCCGCGCCAAATGTGCGGCTCGGCACGCTATCGCTGGATGGGACCTTGCGCGCCGGAAACGGGTTTGAGCGCGCGGATTGGGATGTCGATTTCGCAGGTAACAATGCTGGAGTCGATCTTGGCGATGGTGCCGCGTTTTCCGATGCGCGTGCGGCGGTTCGCGGAACATTGCTCGAATCCTTGCTTGGCAAGTTTGAAAGCGGGCTGACGCAGTCGCTTAATGGCGGGCAATTGGCGGGTGATCTTACTCTGCGGATCAATGGGGGCACCACCAATGTAATTGTCCCCGAGGCGCGCCTGCGCGGCTCGAATGGAGAGACAGTCCTGGCCCTGTCACGGGTGAGCTATTCCAGCAATGGAAAGCGACTTTCGGGTAATATCTTGACCGGCGGGGCGAATATGCCGCGCATCAATGGGCGGATGGAACAGGTTGCGGACGGTGATTTCGCTTTACGGCTGACGATGGCGGAATATCGCGAAGGCCGCGATGCGATTGCGATACCTCGTCTGCAAGTGCGGCAGGATCGTCAGGGCCGAGTTAGCTTCGACGGTCTGATCTTAGCCGATGGCGCAATTCCCGGTGGATCAATGCGGGGCCTTGTTCTTCCGGTGGAAGGCACATGGTCAAATGCTCAGGGTTTAGCGTTGGGCAACCGCTGCACTCAGGTCCGTCTGGCATCGCTCAATTATGCAGAACTGGCGC
This sequence comes from uncultured Alphaproteobacteria bacterium, assembly GCA_963789155.1. Classification (GTDB taxonomy): domain Bacteria; phylum Pseudomonadota; class Alphaproteobacteria; order Sphingomonadales; family Sphingomonadaceae; genus Erythrobacter. The sequence continues at coordinate 389,563 of CAWBJN010000003.1, forward strand.
TGCGTGATCGTGAGATTTCGCTTTGCCCAGCCGATGGCCGCGCGATGCTCCGCTATAAAGACACGGCAACAATTGCGGCGGCGACAAGCGATCTTGAGCTTATCGGCGATGTGTCCGGTACGCCCGCCTCCATCACCGCTGAGCGAGCGGTTCTGCGCTATCCCGGAGGCTTTCAAGCCGAGAACGTCTATGCTGCCTTTGGCGAGGCTGACAGCGCGCTGCGCCTGTCGGCCAGCACACTCGATGGCAGTCTGGGCGAACTCAGCGGAAGATTTGAAGGCGCTACAGCGGCGCTCGACATAATACCGCTCGACATTGCCAATCTCAGCGGCACTTGGGCCTTCACAGACGGCGTCTTGCGGCTGAGCGAGGGCACTTTCATCCTAACGGAACGCATTGCGCCTGATGCGGACTTCGAGCGGCGCTTTGAACCGGTATCTGCGCAAGAAGCAACTTTAACGCTCGAAAACAATCGCATCACTGTCGGTGGCGATTTGCGGCATCCCGCAACCGATACGCTGCTGGCCTCCCTCATGATCGCGCATGATCTATCAAGCGGCGAGGGTGAGGCTGAATTCGACATACCCGGCCTCCGTTTTGACGAAGGCTTTCAGCCCGAAGACCTCAGCATGCTTGCCCGCGGTGTAATCGCCTTGGCTGATGGGACAGTCTCTGGAAACGGTGAATTGGATTGGGGGATGGATGATATTTCCAGCACGGGGACGTTCCGCACGCAGGATTTTGATTTCGCCACTGTATTCGGCCCTGTTCGCGGGGTTACGGGTGAGATCGCTTTCACCGACCTGCTGAACCTAACAAGCGCACCGTCCCAAGTTGTAGAGATCGATTCGATCAATCCAGGGATTGAGACGCTGGACGGGCGCATCGTGTTCACAATGATAGACGCCGAAACCGTCCGCGTGGAAGATGGGCGCTGGCCGCTCATGGGCGGCGAGATTGTCCTGCAGCCTACCACGATTATCAATGGCGGCAGGGACGGGCAAAATTACACCGTTCAACTCATCGGCATCGACGCGGCGGCTTTCGTCGCGGAAGCCGAGCTTTCCAATCTGGGGGCAAGCGGGATATTCGACGGGACAATTCCGATCACATTCGATGCGCTTGGCAATGGCAGGATCGAAGGTGGGTTCCTTCGTTCGCGTCCGCCCGGCGGCAATGTCTCCTATATCGGAGAGCTCACTTACGAAGACCTCGGCACAATGAGCAATTACGTTTTCGATACCCTTCGCTCGATCGACTACAGTGTGATGAATGTTGAACTGAACGGCAGTCTTGCAGGTGAAATTATCACCAGCTTCGAAATTGAAGGCGTGCGTCAGGGCGAAGGTGCCAGTCAGAATTTCGTAACCCGGCAAATCAACAAGATTCCAATCGAATTGAAGATAAACGTGCGATCAGAGAACTTCTTTCTGCTTTCCACGATAGCGCGCGGCCTGTTTGACCCATCGGCCTTTGGCGATCCGATCGATCAGGGATTGATCCAATTTGATAATGGCAAAATGATCCGGCGCAGACCTGAAGCTTTGCGTGAGCCTGTGCCTGTTGCGCCTGACGCGCCAAATCCTAGCCCCACGCCCAATGATCCCGCACAGCGCGAAAAAATTCAACGGCGCGATGAACCCACCGTTCAACCCCCAGAAAGCGATAACCTGCCATGACAGAGCTCAAATTGACGCCGTCCCGCGCCGATGCCTTATTGAATGCAAAAAAAGACGAGGGGCGCGAGTTGAATAAATTTTGGGCGAAAGCCGGACTTTTGATGGTTGGAACTCTGATGCTTCCCGGGTGCATCAACATCGCCGCACCTGAGCAGCCTATCGTAATCCAGCTCGACATCAACATTCGGGCGGAAGTGCTTTATCGGCTGGCAGAAGACGCCAGTAATACAATTGATGAAAACGCGGACATCTTTTGATTCCGCAACAAGTGCCCTTCAGGGGCTAGAGGAACGATTTATGACCATGATCCGCAATTCGCTTTTGGCAGCAGCTGCTGGATTCGTAGTGCTGACCGCAATTGCTTCGCCCGCTCAGGCGCAGCGCGACCCGGCCTATGCCGCCGCGCGCGCCAATGGTTTGATTGGCGAACAGACTGACGGCTATATCGGGATCGTCGGTTCTGCGACGGCTCAGCTTCAATCGCTGGTGAATGATATCAATATTCGCCGCCGCACGGTTTATGCTGAAAAAGCGCAGGAAAACGGCGCGACGCGCGAACAATATGCGATCACGTCGGGATGTCAGGCGATTATGCGCACTGTGCCGGGGGAAAAGTATCAGGCCCCTGATGGCTCTTGGAAGACCCGCACCGCCGCTCCGCCAGAGCGGCTGGCGATCTGTCCATAAGGTAAAACCCGTCCACTATTGTTGACTTGAGTTTTGGCCTCTTCTAAGGGGCAGGCGCCCTCGGCGGGCACCTTTATGCTATGTGCCTAGCAACCCATTATAGGAAGCATGCATGAGCGAAGAGAAACCTGTCCGAGAACCAATTGCTGAGGATGCGCGGATTGAAGCGCTCGAGGCGCGGTTAAAAGCCGCACGCGAGCGTGAAGAAAAACGCAACCATCCGGTGGTGCAGGGAACCGATGCGAATTATCGCAGTGGTAACCGAGTGCTAGCGGATCTGCTTGGCGGAGTTTTTGGTGGCATGGTCATTGGCTGGGCGTTCGACGCGCTAGTTGGGACTTTGCCCTGGGGTCTGTTGGTTGGTCTGTTCCTTGGAATAGGCGTGGCCTTCAGTAACATTATTCGCGGCGCAAACACTCGCCCAGAGGATTGATCGCAAGGTCTTTTCGCCGGGCGCGTTTTTTCAGGTTTTAGGGATACAAGAGATCGTGGCAGCCGAAGAGGGCAAAGTCGATCCGATGAAGCAATTCCAGATTGAGCCGTTGTTCGGCGCAGACTGGGATATTGCAGGCTTCAACATCGCGTTCACCAATTCCGCATTGTGGATGGCCATCACGGTCGTCCTTTTGTGGGTGTTCGTCGCGGGTGGCATGAAGCGTGAGCTGGTGCCCGGGCGTTGGCAGATGGCGGTGGAAAGCTTCACCGGTTTCATCGACGATATGTTGCAGGCAAACATCGGCAAAGAAGGGCGCAAATATGTGCCTTATGTCTTTAGCTTGTTCATGTTCATCCTGTTCGCAAACCTGCTCGGCCTAATGCCGATCGGCATTGTTGGCCTGCATCCATTCACTGTCACCAGCCACTTCACCGTCACCGGCGTGCTCGCCGTGATGAGCTTCTCGATCGTTTTGATCGTTGGCTTTTGGAAGCATGGGTTCAAATTCTTCTCGCTTTTCATACCGCACGGAACGCCCGCGCCGATGATTCCTGCGATCTTTTTGATCGAGCTTTTTTCATTCATGATCCGGCCTTTCAGCCTCGCGCTGCGGTTGTTCGTTGCGATGATGGCGGGCCACGTTCTGCTCAAAGTGCTGTCGACCTTCGTGATCGATGGATCGAATGCTGGGCTTGGTTTTGGCGTGCTTGTTGGCGTGCCGAGCTTCGCGCTCATGATTGCGATCAGCGCACTGGAAATCTTGGTTGCCGGAATCCAAGCTTACGTTTTTGCATTGCTGACGTCGCTTTACATCAATGATGCAGAGCATCTTCACTAATTTTCACAAGTTCCCTTTCCAATACATTTGATTTTTAAGGAGTTTTTACAATGGAAGCAGAAGCAGCCAAGCTCATCGGCGCAGGCCTTGCAGCAATCGGTGCCGGTATGGCAGCGATCGGTGTGGGTAACGTCTTTGGTTCGTTCCTTGAAAGCGCACTGCGCAATCCAGGTGCTGCCGATGGTCAACAGGGTCGTCTTTTCATCGGCTTCGCCGCAGCTGAGCTTCTCGGCTTGCTGGCGTTCGTCGTTGCGATGATCCTGATCTTCGTCGCTTAATCGACGTTATGAATTGTGCAGGCCGGGCAGCAGTGCTGACCGGCCTTGCATGTTTTAATTTTTCAAGCTTTCGCGGACCCTAAAAGGCACCAGCGCTCATGCCTCAGATAGCCCAGCTAGCCGAAACTTTTTCCAGCCAGATATTCTGGGTTCTGGTTTTCTTCGGCATAACATTCTTCTTTATCGGTCGCGGTATGGTGCCCAAAGTGATGAGCACTGTCGCGATGCGGGATCAGCAAATCTCTGACGACCTCGCCGCTGCGCAGGGCGCCCGTGATGCTGCTGATGAGCAGGAAGAAGCGTGGCGTGAGCGTGAAAATGCGAACCGTGCCGAGGCACAGGCGCTGATTGCAGAAGCGAAAGGCGAAGCTGCGGCAAAATCTGAGAAGAAGCTGGTGGCTGCGCAAAAGCGGCTAGACACCAAGCTAGCCAAAGCAGAGGCTGAGATCGAGGCAGCGCGCGATAGTGCCATGGCCGAAGTCGAAGCTCTCGCCGCAGAAGCAACTCAAGACATCGTTGCCCGCCTTGCTGGTGCAAGTGTCGATAAGCGCTCCGCTCGGTCCGCTGTTAAGAAAGCTCTAGCCAATGTCTAATCCCGGCAGCGACGCTCCCGATCTTTTTGAAACCGAACCCGCAGAAGCGTTTACTACAGATGCTCCGGCTGGTTACGATGAGCCATCGGTGTTTGGTCTAGACACCTATGCCTGGGTATCTCTTGCCATGATTATCCTGTTGGGTGTCGCGGTATGGAAGAAAGTCCCCGGGATGATCACCGGCGGGCTCGACGCCAAGATTGAAGAGATTAAACAACAGCTCAACGAAGCCAAAACCCTTCGTGCCGAAGCAGAGACCCTGCGCGACGAATATGCCGCAAAAATCGCCGGCGCTGAAAAAGATGCAGAAGCGATGATGGAAAGCGCTCAGCGCGAAGCTGACGCCATCCTGACCAAAGCCGAAGCCGATAGCGAAGCGATGGTCGCGCGCCGCAAGCGTATGGCAGAAGACAAAATCGCGGCTGCTGAGCGCGAAGCTATCGACGGTGTACGCGCGAGCGCCGCAAATGCCGCAGCCGCTGCCTCGCGAAGCTTGATCGCTGAACGCCATGATAGCGCAGCGGACAAGGTGCTGGCAGACGAGGTAATTGCCTCGCTTTAAGGCTGAAAATTTTCGCATAAAGAGAAGGGCGGTCCATCTGGGCCGCCCTTTCTCATTCAGATGCCCGGCTCGAACACCACTTTGCCAATAAGTTCACGGTTTGCCATCGCATCAAAGCCCTCGCGCCAGCGAGATAGCGGCAAGATGCGGTCGATCGCGGGATTAATCCGGCCTGATGTGGCGAGTTCAGCGATGGCCGCATTGATAGCGCGTCCGCGCTCCGGGAAGCGGCGCCCATACTCGCCTGCGCGTAGCCCCACCACTGAGAAGCCTTTGATTAACGGGATGTTGGTCGCAATGTCTGCGATCCGACCGCTGGTGAAACCGACCACAACCAGCTTTCCGGCAAATGCGACGCAGCGAGTTGATTCGTCGAATACATCGCCGCCGACGGGATCGAACACGATGTCGCATAGCGCGCCGCCCGTAATGTCCGAGACAGCCTCGCGAAAACGGCCATCGGCCAAGATTACAGCGTCAGGCTTTGCAAGGGCTTCAATGGCGGATCGTTTGGCATCGACTCCGGTCGCCGCAATCACGCGCGCGCCCATAGACTTTGCCAGATCGACTGCTGCAAGACCCACACCGCCACTCGCACCTTGCACCAGCACCCATTGGCCGGATTTGAGCCCGCAGAGTTCGACCAGCCCGGTATACGCAGTTGAATAGGCCGCACCCATTGCTGCGGCTTTGGCAAAGCTCACCCCTTCTGGAATTGGCGAAAGCCCGCGCACAGGCAGACTGGCGATCTCAGCGAAAGCTCCGGTTTTGTTGCCGCCCATAATTCTGTCACCGGAGGCGAAACCGCTATCGGGTTCGGCCTCGATCACTTCGCCCGCGCATTCGAGGCCAAGTGTGAAGGGTGGTTTGGGTTTAAATTGGTATTCGCCGCGCGTCATCAGCAAATCGGGGAAATTGAGCGATGCCGCTTTTATGCGGACGAGCACTTCGCCGGGCTGCCGGATCGGCCGCGGAACGTCCACCAGCGCTACGCCGGACAGATCATCCGAAAGCCTTTCGACTCGCAAAGCCTGCATAAGGCTTAGAAGTTGTCCTTGGCCGCCCGCAGCGCTGCAAAGGTTTCATGCGGTTCGCTGCCGCCCCATTTTGCCATCATCGCCGGGTCGTCAGCACGCAGAAACGGATTGGTTTCCAATTCGCGCTTAAGCACGGTGGGGACGGTCGCTTCGCCGCGTGCTCGCTTGGCGTCGATCTCTGCGGCATAGTCTTGCAAGGCGGTGTTGTCTGGATCGGCATGAAGCGCAAACTTAGCATTCGCCTGGGTGTATTCATGCGCGCAATAGAGCACCGTTGCGGCGGATAGCTCCTTGATCCGCTCCAAGCTGCTCCAGAATTGCTTCGGCTCGCCTTCGAACATGCGTCCGCAACCGAGTGCGAAGACAGCGTCGCCAACGAATGCGATGTCTTCTGCGGCGATGTGGAACGCGATGTGGCCGTTGGTGTGGCCTGACACGTCAATGACATCCGCGCGGTATTCGCCCAACTCTACAGTGTCCCCGTGGCTGACAACGCGGTCGATTGAAGAGAGCTTCTCCACTTCTTTCGGGGCCAGCACTTGTGCGCCGGTCGCTGCGACTATCTCCGCGTTTCCGCCTGCGTGGTCGGGGTGCCAGTGGGTGTTCCAAATATGGGTGATCGTCCACCCTTTTGCCTCCGCCTGTTTCAGATACTCTTTTGCATCCGGTGTATCGATTGCAGCGGTTTCGCCGGTCACCGAATTGTGGAGCAGGAATCCGTAATTATCGGACAGGCACGGGAATTGATGAACTGTAAGCATGGCGGCATTGTAGCCTTCCTTGCCGCCATAGAAAAGGCCCGCCTGCTCATAAGAGCAAGCGGGCCATTCTATTCGATTATCACCCTCGACACCAAAAGTGCCGCAAGGCCGACAGGCCGTCGCGCCTTATGGCGCGAAAACCAAGCGGGGTGGATGCCCCGCGCCCGGCATTTGAGGGCGCATCAAAATCAGTCGTCTTTCTTCTTGAGCGCTTCGCCCAAGATATCGCCGAGCGACGCGCCGCTATCGGATGAACCGAACTGCTGCACTGCTTCTTTCTCTTCGGCAACTTGACGCGCCTTGATCGAGAAGTTTGGCTTTTTCGAACGATCGAAACCGATGACCATTGCGTCGAGCTTGCTACCAACTTGGAAGCGGTCAGGACGCTGCTCGTCGCGGTCGCGGCCGAGATCCGAACGCTTGATGAAGCCCGTTGCGCCGTCGTCGCCGACTTGCACTTCGAGCCCGCCATCGCGCACTTCGAGAACCGTGACGGTAACCGTCTGGTTCTTGCGGAGCGAACCAGCAGCGGCTGCGCCTGCTTCGGTAGGAGCACCTTTTTCAAGCTGCTTCATGCCGAGGCTGATGCGTTCCTTTTCGACATCCACGTCGAGAACAACGGCTTTGACCTCTTCACCCTTGCGGTGGAGCGCCAGAGCGTCTTCGCCCGAGATGCCCCAAGCGATGTCTGACATGTGCACCATGCCATCAACATCTCCGTCGAGGCCAATGAACAGACCGAATTCGGTCGCGTTCTTGACTTCGCCAGTGACTTCCGCGCCAACAGGGAACTTCTCTGCGAATTCGTCCCAAGGATTGCGCTGAGCCTGCTTGAGACCAAGCGAAATACGACGCTTTTCGCTGTCGACTTCGAGGACCATCACTTCGACTTCTTGCGAGGTCGAAACGATCTTGCCCGGATGGACGTTTTTCTTGGTCCAGCTCATTTCGGAAACGTGGACGAGGCCTTCGATGCCTGCTTCCAGTTCCACAAACGCACCGTATTCGGTGATGTTCGTGACCTGACCGGTCAGTTTTGTATCGACAGGATACTTCGCTGCAACACCATCCCACGGATCGCTTTCAAGCTGCTTCATGCCAAGCGAAATACGCTGGGTTTCGGCATTGATACGAACGATCTGAACTTTCACAGTCTGACCGATTTCGATGATCTCGCTGGGGTGGTTGACCCGCTTGTAGCTCATGTCGGTGACGTGCAGCAGGCCATCGATACCGCCGAGATCAACAAACGCACCGTAATCGGTGATGTTCTTGACCACGCCTTCGATAACCTGACCTTCGGCCAGATCATTGATCAGTTCGCTGCGCTGTTCTGCACGGGTTTCTTCGAGCACAGCACGGCGCGAAACAACGATGTTACCGCGGCGACGATCCATCTTGAGGATCTGGAACGGCTGAGGCACTTCCATCAGCGGAGTGACATCGCGCACAGGGCGGATATCGACTTGTGAACCAGGCAAGAACGCAACTGCGCCGTCGAGGTCGACTGTGAAGCCGCCTTTGACGCGGCCAAAGATGCGGCCTTCCACGCGGGCGCTTTCGCCAAATTCGCTTTCAAGCTTGTCCCAAGCCGCTTCGCGGCGTGCGCGGTCGCGGCTGAGCATGGCTTCGCCGTCGGCGTTTTCTACGCGATCGACATACACTTCGACTTCGTCACCGACGCTAAGGCCGTGATCGTCATCGCCGCGGGAGAATTCTTTGAGGTTGACGCGGCCTTCGCTTTTGAGACCCACATCGATAACGGCGCTACCAGCTTCAATTGCGGTAATGGTGCCTTTTACAACGCGGCCTTCAAAGCCTTCGTCGCCGGCGCCGCCGAGTTGTTCGTTAAGAAGCGCTTCGAAATCGTCGCGCGTTGGATTTGGTGCAGTTGCCATAGGTTCAGGAGTTTCCTGTGTCGTTTTGCTACCGGCCACCGGTTTTGAGATCAGGCTCATTCCGGGGTCTTAATCTGCCTCCCCCACACCATTGTGAGGGCTAACAGGGCAAGAGGCCGTCGTCTCCGCACCGCCGAATGCGTATGCGCAGGTTCTTTCAATCAAAAAGGATTGTGAGAACGGACGCGCGCATAGTCTGGACTGTCCCGAAAGGCAAGGGTTTTCGCCGATTTGAGCCATTTCGGTGTCTTCGCAACAGGCCAGCAATTGCCATTTTTGAACATTCCCAAAGGTCTAGACCTGAAAGGCGCCGCGATAACAATATGCTAACTAAGCGTCTGTAATGCCTCAGTGGAATGACGGGCCTTTGGGCCCAAACGGGAGGGACAAATGCGCATTATAACCAAGAAAGTGGCAGCAACAGCCATTATCATGGCTACAGCTTCTATGACAGCAGGATGCGGCGGGCATGGGCCAGACAGCTATTTGATGCCAAAGGACGCGGTTGTCGCAAAACTTGAAGGGGCAGAGCGCGAATTTTTGTTTGCCGACAGGGACGAACGAACAGTGCGCGTGATCCGCCGGTCAGGCGACACTTTGAAAGTCCAGGTTAATTACGCAAACAATTCTGTTGCTTCACAAACGTGCGAGGCGCGCGTCGAGGCGATTGATGAGGAATGGAGCCGCGTTACGCCCGTCTGCCCCGAGGGCGAAAATGCGACGGACAATCTGCAATCCGAACTAAACGAAATGCAGGTTGATGAATTTGTGATCGCAGTTCTTTATAACAAGCCAATTGATGCCTCGATGGTCTTCAAGCGCACAAGCGCGGTCGCGATCGATAATATTGGCGACATCACAAAAGAAATTCACGAAGAAGTGCAGGCTTCGGAAAATGGTACGACAAGGCCTGCGGCTGGTTGGGCTGGCGACGATGGTTCGGGCAGCGATTGGGGTAGTTAATCGGCTCCTGAAACAAGCGGCGTAAATTGCGGGCGCAAAGGGCAGGGGCAAAACAGTCGGAGGGGGATTAAGCCTCGCTCAGCTTCTCTTGCACAGCTTCCAACACGACGTGAAACGCTTGCTCCTGATCAAAGCTGGTTGTGTCGAAAATCAGTGCATCGCTCGCAGCCTTTAGCGGCGCGTCCTTCCGATTGATGTCGCGCGCATCGCGGTTTACCACGTCGCGTTCAATTTCGGTAAGCGGGATTTCATTCTCATCCGCAATATTCTTTGAAATCATCTCCAGCCACCGGCGCTTTGCGCGTTCTTGCACACTGGCGGTGATGAACAGCTTTACGTCGGCATCAGGAGCAATCACAGTGCCGATATCGCGCCCGTCCAGCACGGCGCCGCCCGGTTGATGAGCAAAAGCGCGTTGGCGTTCAAACAGCGCCTGACGCACTTCTGGATGGACAGATACGCGGCTTGCTAACCCACCAGATTCTTCGCTGCGCAAGATATCGTCGGCCATGAGATCATCAGTAAAGGAGCACGCCGCCAGCGCATCCGCCGCAGTGTCAGGATCGCCGCCATTCATCATCACCTGACGTCCAACGGCCCGGTAAAGCAGCCCGGTGTCGAGATAGGGCACACCAAAATGCGCGGCAATCCGTTTGGCGATGGTGCCTTTGCCAGAAGCGGTGGGGCCATCGACAGCAATAATCATGAGAAGATGTCCTTCACTTTTTGCGGTGTTATTGCGCGAGCCTCTTTGCGCGACCAGCGTGAATGGAGAAACACAAGTCCAGCGGTCGCAGCCAATAGGTTCGCACCTATGTAAACCCAATCAAGCTGGCCGTTCCTCCAAAAAAGCGCCGATCCAATCGCAAATCCATATAAAATGAATGCGGCAAGGATGCGGCGTTTAATCACAGATCAAGGGGCTTGCTGGGAAGATGTGCTGACCTGCGCGCGCGTACGGCTTTTACGAGGCCGTATATGGCGATCGCAGCCCAGAACCCTTCAAGCACAAGACTGGCCCAGTTGGTATGGACCAAGAGGCTGATCGTGAGCAATCCGGCGCCCGCCAGATTGGTGCCATGAAGGACGTATGGGTTCGGTTTCTCTGACGTGGTGAGATAGGCGTATGCACCGACGATACAGGCTGTGCCGAACAGGCCGATGATGCTGTAGATGTCGAGCGGGGCGGTCACGCCCTCGCTCCGGCAAGCAGTTCCATAAAGGTCGGGAAACTCGTAGCAATCGGCGCGGTGTCATCGACGCTCACGCCGTCGCGGCTTGCCAGACCGGCGACCGCCATGGCCATCGCAACGCGGTGGTCTAGCTTGGTTTCGACATGCGCGCCCTGCGGTGTTCCGCGCAGTGGCTCGCCGCCTGTGCCGCGGATGGTGAGGCCGTCTTCATGCTCTTCGACAGATGCACCTGACAGCGCCAGCGCTGCCGCCATGGTTGCCAGCCGGTCGCTTTCTTTCACGCGCAATTCTTCCAGGCCGGTGGTGCGTGTGGTTCCTTCGGCCAATGCCGCCGCGACGAACAGCACAGGAAATTCATCAACCATGCTCGGCACAATAGCTGGATCGACGTCAATCCCGGTGAGAAGAGAATGCCGCACGCGCAAATCAGCGACAGGTTCGCCGCCCACTTCGCGCGCGTCCAGCTCCTCGATATCGCCGCCCATCTGGCGCAGCACCGTGACAATGCCGGCGCGGGTCGCATTCATGCCGACATTTTCGATCACGATTTCGCTGCCCGGCACCAAGAGCGCCGCTACGATGAAGAAGGCAGCGGACGATGGGTCGGACGGTACGACGACATTGAGCGGTTTAAGATCAGCCTCTCCGTGGATCGCAATCACGCGTTCGCCATTGTCTTCGCCGATTTCCAATGTCGCGCCAAAGCCGGTGAGCATCCGTTCCGTGTGATCGCGAGTTGCGATCGGTTCAATTACGCGGGTGATGCCCGGCGTGTTGAGCCCTGCGAGCAAAACCGCACTTTTTACTTGAGCGCTGGCGACAGGCAGGCGGTAGGTGATCGGCACCGCAGGCGATGCGCCGCGTAGCATCAGGGGAAGCGTCCCGCCATTTGAGGCTTCAAACGACGCGCCCATTTGAGACAGTGGGCCGATCACGCGGTTCATTGGGCGGCCAGAAAGACTGGCGTCGCCGATAAAGGTCGCTGTCATGGCGTGGCTCGCAAGCAAGCCCATCATGAGCCGAGTCGAGGTGCCTGAATTGCCCATGTCTAGCGCACGCTTCGGTTCCAGCAAGCTGCCAAGTCCTGCGCCGCGGACTCGCCATTCGCCATTCTGATTGCGCGTGATATCCGCGCCAAGCTGCCGCATCGCGGCCGCCGTAGCGAGCACATCCTCACCTTCGAGCAGCCCTGTAATGCGGCTTTCGCCGACTGCGAGTCCTGCAAACATCAGCGCGCGATGGCTGATCGATTTGTCGCCCGGAACGCAAAGACGCCCGCGCAAGGGTGCGGAATGTGTGAAGCTATGACTGGCCATTTCAGCGCCGGTCTTTGACAGCGCACCGGCCCTATGGCAAGGCGCGCTCCAATTCGGATTGGCCAATTCTGATCGGCCCTTGATTCAGGGCCAGTCCGGTCCAATTACAACCCAACTTTTTCAAGAGTCCGCGATACGGCGGGCCAACCCAAGGATTATACACATGGCGAAGCCAGAATGGGGCACAAAGCGTTCCTGCCCCAAATGCGGGGAACGCTTTTACGATCTCGGCAAAGAAGATCCCGTAACCTGCATCGATTGCGGTGAAGAGTGGACTCCGGAACCCGTCCTGAAATCGAAGCAGCCAATTCCGTATGAAGCGGCCGATAAGAAGAAGGAAGGCGAGGCGGATACCGACTTGGCTGCCGACGATGATGAAGATGATGAGCTCAAGGGCATCGAGAATATCGACGACGAGGAAGATTCGCCAGACAATGACGTTGACCTCGGCGGCGACGATGATCTTGGCGTGGCCAAGGTGAAGGGCGATGACGACGGGCCGGACGACACCTGATTGGTTTTTTCGGCCCGCCACTTGGCTGGTTGGACCATAAAATACTTGCGTTTCGCAGGGGTGCGCCATAAAGCGCGCGCTCGCCTGCGAAACCGCAGGTTTGGCCTTATCTTGGTAAGGTCAGCACATCGGTGAAATGGGGCCTTAGCTCAGCTGGGAGAGCGCAACACTGGCAGTGTTGAGGTCAGCGGTTCGATCCCGCTAGGCTCCACCACCGAAACTTATTCAGTCGGGTTTGCCCAAAGCACATCCGCAACGCTGGCCAACGAGGTTTCGTTCGCCGGCGTTTTTCGCGTTTATCGGGTTTTGGTCCGATTTTAGGAGTTGAAGACGATGTTTGACAATCTGTCCGACCGCCTTGGTGGCGTCTTCGACCGGCTGAAAGGTCGCGGCGCTCTCAAAGAACAAGACGTCCGCGATGCCATGCGCGAAGTGCGCGTGGCTTTGCTGGAGGCCGATGTTGCGCTGCCGGTTGCGCGCCGGTTTATCGATTCTGTTACTGAAAAAGCCGTCGGGCAGAACGTTTTGCGTTCGATTACGCCCGGACAGCAAGTGGTCAAGATCGTCCATGACGAACTGGTCGCGATGCTTTCCGGAGATGGCGAAGAAGGTGCGGTCGAAGGCCTAACCCTCGACGCCAAGCCGCCAGTCGTCATTATGATGGTCGGTCTGCAGGGCTCCGGCAAAACAACCACGACTGCGAAACTCGGCAAACTGATCCGCGAAAAGCACGGGAAGAAGGCCATGATGGCCTCTCTCGATGTCAACCGCCCGGCAGCGCAAGAGCAGCTGGCGGTGTTGGGCGAGCAGGTCGATATTGCGACTCTGCCGATTATGGCGGGTCAACAACCTGTTGATATCGCGCGGCGCGCGATGGAATCGGCGCGTTTGCAAAATTTCGACGTTCTGCTGCTCGATACGGCAGGCCGTTTGCATGTCGACGAAGCCTTGATGGCGGAAATGAAGGCGGTTTCCAGCGTTTCGGCACCGACCGAAGTGCTGCTGGTTGTCGATGCGCTAACAGGGCAAGACGCGGTAAACGTTGCGCAGAGCTTCTCTGGCGAGGTTCCGCTGACTGGCGTGGTGCTCACCCGGATGGACGGCGATGCACGCGGCGGCGCGGCGCTTTCGATGCGTGCGGTCACGGGCAAGCCGATCAAGTTCGCAGGCACGGGCGAGAAACTCGACGCAATTGAGCCTTTCCGGCCCGGTTCGGTCGCAGATCGTATCCTTGGCATGGGCGACGTTGTCAGCCTGGTCGAACGGGCTGCGGCGACGATCAAGGAAGACGAAGCCGCCAAGCTCGCTGAGAATTTCGAAAAGGGTAAGTTCGACCTCAACGATCTGCGTATGCAGCTCAATCAAATGCAGAATATGGGCGGCCTCGGGATGCTTGCTGGCATGATGCCGGGCATGAAGAAGGCAAAAGCCGCGATGGCTGCCTCCAACATGGATGACAAAGTGCTTATCCATATGGACGCAATCATCGGGTCGATGACCGCCAAGGAACGCACCAATCCAAACCTTTTGAATGCCAAGCGTAAGAAACGCGTTGCGGCAGGCAGCGGCACCGATGTTCAATCGGTCAACAAATTGCTCAAAATGCATCAGGAAATGGGCCGTGCCATGAAACAGCTCAGGAAGATGGGCGGTCTGAAAAGCTTGGCTGCCATGTTCGGCGCTGGTGGTGGTGGGATGCCCCCCGGCATGGGCGGCGCTGGCGGATTACCCGGCCTCGGCGGACCCGGTGGTGGGATGCCTCCCGGGCTTCCCGGTCTTGGCGGACCCAAAGGCAAGAAATAATTTACATTAACTTCACGAATTCAGATATTTAAACTCGAAAGGTAATACCCAATGGCAATTGCACTCCGTCTGTCGCGTGGCGGCGCGAAGAAACGTCCTTACTACCGCATCGTGGCCGCTGACAGCCGCGCCCCACGTGATGGTAAGTATCTTGAGCAAATCGGCATTTATAACCCGCTGCTCGCTAAGGATGACGAAAACCGCGTGAAGCTGATCGAAGATCGCATCCGTTACTGGCTTAGCGTCGGCGCACAGCCGTCTGACCGTGTTCTGCGTTTCCTCGACGCTGCTGGCATTATGGAGCGCGCCGCGCGCAACAACCCGAACAAAGCAAAGCCAGGCGAGAAAGCAACCGAGCGTGCCGAAGAGCGCGCTGAAAAGGCTAAGGCAGCTGATGATGCCAAAGCTGCTGCTGAGGAAGAAGCCAAGGCAGCAGAAGCTGCAGCCAAGGAAGCTCCTGCTGAAGAATCTCCCGCTGAAGCAAGCGAAAACGAAGCCACTGGCTCGGTCAAGACCGAAGAGACATCTGAAGCGGTTGCCGATGCGGTTACGAACGAAACTCCAGCCGATGCGACGGATGAAGATAAGACTGCGATGGCAGAACAAGCTGCCGAAGGCGGTCCGGCCGCTGAAAAGAAAGAAGACTAAGCCCTTTTTGCCAATCCTGAACTGGTTGAATTAGGCCCTGACCAAGTGTCGGGACGGTTCGGCCACTTAGGCGCAAGACTGGAAACATTTGTTATGAGCGAACCCATCACTCTTGCTGCCGTGACCGGTGCGCATGGCGTGGCGGGGGAAGTTCGACTAAAATTGCTGGGGGAGGGCGTTGATGCCCTCCGCCAGCATTCTGTTTTCAATGACGGGGCGCTAACGCTCAAAAAAATACGCTCCGACAACAAAGGCGGCGCGATTGCGCGTTTTGCTGAGGTGGAAGGGCGTACTGCGGCGGAAAAGATGCGCGGTACTGTCATTACGGTTCCGCGCGGCGACTTGCCCGCTTTGGCTGAGGGCGAGTATTATCATCGCGACCTGATTGGTCTGACGGCTGAAACCGATGCAGGCGACCTGATTGGCAGCATCACAGCAGTCGAAAATTTTGGCGCGACGGATGTCATTGAAATCACCCGCGATCCTGTCCCTGAAAAAGGGATGAAGACCCTTATGGTCCCCATGACCAAAAACGCCGTCCTAAGCTGGGATGACAAGCGGCTTGTGGTTGCAAAAGATTTCGCCGAAGACTGACGCTATGATTTCAGCGCTAATCGGATTTATCTTTCTTATTGCAATGACAGCAGGGATTGCGATCGCTGCGGCGTTTCTGCTCGATTTAGTCGCTCGCAGGATGGGCCTTGTCTTGCGGTCGCTGATCGCCGGATTTATTGGCGGAGTTCTGCTCATGGCTTTACCGCTCGCTATGTATCTGACGATCGACGGCCAAGGCATATCGTTCTTATCGATATTGCCCATGCTTGTTGCAGGGCTCTTATTGATGCTCCTCGTGGGTTTTCCCGCCGCCTATTTCTTTGGCCGCCGCAGACAGCGTGCACGCGGTGCGCCAATCACCCCGGAGACGTTCGAATAAGCCAGCGCGCCGCGCCTCCGCACGCTGTATCCACCGAGCTGTGGAAGCGCCTCGCCGCTTATGAAATCGGACCCGAAACAGCCGCGCTCAGCTTCTCCGGACGGCTAGCCCGCGAAAACCGTTGGAGCGCTGAACACACCGCGCTCGTCATGCTGGAATACAAACGATTCTGCTATCTTGCGGTCACCGCCGGACACGAAGTCACGCCGTCCGATGCGGTCGATCAGGTCTGGCATCTGCATCTTACATACAGCCGCGATTACTGGCAGGAATTCTGCCCCAAAGTGCTGGGCGCAGATTTGCACCACGGGCCGACCGCCGGGGGCGAAGCGGAACGAGAGAGGTATTACGACCAATATTCAGCCACGCTGGCCTCTTACGAAGCAGCCTTCGACACCGCCCCGCCGCCCGACATCTGGCCCCACGCACAGCGGCGTTTCGGAGTTGATCCAAAAGGAATTCGCGTTAACCCGCATGACGTAATGATCTTGGACCACCGCTCTGCCATTCTGGGCGCGTTGGGTTGGATCGCACTGGGTATAGCGATCGCCGTGTTGATAGGAGTGCTGCTATAATGGAGATATTTTCGTCCTATACCGGGTCTGATTTCCTCTTTTTCTACGCCGTAATGCTTGTCACATGTGTGTTTGCTGGGCTTTGGATTCCGGCAAATCTGCGCGATCCGGGCGAGCGCGGTGAGGTTACGAAGCCTGAAGAAATGGCAGTGCTAGCGGGGGGACAGAGCCGCCATTTGCAGGCAGTGGTAGTGGATCTGATGGCGCGCGGCGCCCTTGCCGAAGGGACCAAGGGCAAGCTTCGCGTAGAGCGGCCCGAAGTCGATACGGGTTCAGCCGGACGCGCTTTGCTGAGAAGACAAGGCGAATTTGATCTGCGCCAAGTCGCTGGGACATCCCGCGCTGATGCGACCGATATAGAGCGGAAATTGATCCAGCGCGGGCTATTGATGGACGTTGGCAACCGAATGCGGCTGCGCGGGCTGTCCGTGCTGCCTTATATCGCGCTCTTGGGACTTGGTTTTTATCGCTTGCAGGCAGGCGAGGCTTTGGGGGAGCCCACCGGCTTTCTTGCCGTGCTGTTGGCGTTGACGGCGCTGTTCGCGGCCATCCGTGTTATCAAGACCAATCCGCGCACGATGGGCGGAAATGAAACTTTGCGCGATGCAGAGACGAGAGCCGCACGCATGCGCAGCGCGCCCACTGCGAATGAGGCAGGTTATGCTGTGGCAATCTTTGGCACAGGCGTGCTGGTCGGCACCCCATGGGAATCGGTCCACGCCATGCGCCAGGGGGGTAGCGGCGGCGATGGTAGCTCCAGCGATGGCGATGGTGGAGGCGGCTGCGGCGGCGGATGCGGCGGTTGCGGAGGCTAGGCCCCGCAGTTAGAGGCGCACAACGTGGAAATCGCATCAGTCATTTTGTTCTTCGTCGCGGTATTGGCCATGTCGACTTTGGGGGCAGTTTTGCTCACACGTTTCTTTCTATCAAAACTTAATCGGGCCGGGCGCATCTTTACCGCAGCTATAGGCGGGCCAGCGATGATCTTGTGGCCAATGTTTCTTTTGATTGTTGCTGAACGCGGTGACGACATTTTGATCGGTTTTCTTGGAGTTGGCGCTTTGGTTGCGGGCGGTTCGTTGATTATCGGGTGGCCCATCGCGCACTTTGCTACCAAACGGCTAGATCAATTGACGCACTTCAATCTGGAGACATTTGAATGACCCTCTTGTCCGTCGCCATTTGTCAGGCAGCGCCGATCCCGCTCGATTTTACAGGCGGTATTGAGAAAGCGACACGCCTTGCGCGCGAAGCCATCGAAGGCGGTGCGAAATTCGTCGCCTTTGGCGAGACGTTTCTGGGCGGCTATCCGCTATGGCTGGATGAGGCGCCCGGCGCGGCGCTGTGGGATCACCCCGGCTCCAAGGCGCTTCATGCGATCATGCTGGATCAGGCAATTGTTCCGGGTGATGAGCGGTTACTCCCGTTGCAAGAACTCTGTGACGAAAGCGGAGCGTGCGTGTCGCTTGGCGCGCATGAGCGGGTGCGGCAGAGCCTTTACAACAACCAATTGCTATTCCGCCCCGGCCTGCCGCCGCTCGACCACCGCAAGCTGGTGCCGACGCATGGCGAGCGGCTGATCTGGATGCGCGGCGATGGTTCAACGATTGGCGTGCATCAGGCCGAATGGGGCAAGGCAGGCAACCTCATCTGCTGGGAGCACTGGATGCCGCTGGCGCGCGCCGCGATGCACAATCTGGGCGAGAGTGTCCATGTGGCCGCTTGGCCGACGGTGCGCGAGGAATATGCGCTGGCCTCGCGGCATTACGCGATGGAGGGACGGTGCTTTGTGCTAGCGGCGGGGCTGGTGCAGCACCGCGATGATCTGTTCGACGGCTTGGAGCGGGTCGGCGGGAATGCGGATGCGTCTGGCGCTGTTGAACGCGATTGAGGGCGAAAAACTGAACCGAGGCGGTCAATGATCATCGCGCCCGATGCGCGCGTGTGGCGCAGGCGGGCGAGGGCGACGACATTCTCCACGCCGAACTGGATTTGAGCGAGATCGGTGGCGGGCTGGCGAACCTTGATACTGACGGGCATTATTCGCGGCCTGATGTGTTTGAGCTGAAGTGTTGATATGCGCGCGAAGGATGGGGTGAAATGGTAGACTCGATTCCAAAATGGGCCTGGTGGGCGATTTTACTATCACCAGTTTGGTTGACGCCAATTGTCAGCTTCCCATTCGTGCGAAAAGCAAAAGAGAAGATCGGATTCTGATCGAAGTCCATCAGCGATTTCAGTTATACCGGCATGCATACTACCTTTGATCCTGCTTGCCGTTGTTGACCAGCTTCTGGATTTGGCAGATAATCTTGGACTTCGCTGGGCTTCAAGTTGATCGTTGCTATTGTGCTATATGGGGCCGATGGTGCTCTCAATCTTTGGATGGCCCATGCTCTTGCTGTTGACTATTGCCCAGTGGATTCTATCTCGAACGCACGTCGGCTATTCTCGCAGGGACGTCAACAGAATGACCTTCGCCGCCCAAATCCTGACCCTCTACCCAGAGATGTTCCCCGGACTCGCTCGGCCAATCGCTTGCGGGCAAGGCGCTCGAGCGCGGGGATTGGACCTGCGACACGGTGCAGATCCGCGACTTTGCCTTGGACAAGCACAAGAATGTCGATTCACCGCCTGCGGGCGGCGGGGCAGGGATGGTGCTTAAGTGCGATGTGCTGGCCGGGGCGGTCGATCATGCGATTGCTGCGCAGCCTGACGCCCCAATCCTCGCCATGACACCGCGCGGGAAACCTATCACTCAGAAGCGTATTCGCGAGATCGCAAGCGGTCCCGGTCTAACGCTGCTGTGCGGGCGGTTTGAAGGCTTTGACGAGCGCATTTTCGATGCGCGCCCGCAAATCGAGCAAATCAGCCTTGCCGACATCGTTCTGTCGGGCGGCGAAGTGGCGGCAATCGCCATACTCGATGCTTGCATTCGGCTGCTGCCCGGCGTAATGGGCGCGGCTTATAGCGGGACCGAAGAGTTGTTTGAGGACGGTCTTCTGGAATACCCGCAATATACCCGACCTCAAGAATGGGAAGGGCGCACGATCCCTGAAGTGCTGCGATCGGGGGATCATGCGAAGATCGCTGCTTGGCGTAAAGCCATGTCAGAAGATCAGACTCGGTTACGCAGGCCGGACCTTTGGGAACGTCATATCGGCGTTCGGGTTCAGTCTGCCTCTGGCGCGCGGCGAAAAGATAAGGAACCGGACCAGTGAATCTGATCCAGCAAATCGAAGCCGAAGAAATTGCCAAAGCTGGCAAAGACATCCCCAAGTTTCAGGCCGGTGATACCGTGCGTGTGGGCGTGAAGGTTATTGAAGGCGCGCGCGAGCGTATTCAGAACTTTGAAGGCGTTGTGATTGCGCGTTCTAACCGCAGCATCAACAGCAACTTCACCGTTCGCAAAATGAGCTTTGGCGAAGGTGTGGAACGTGTGTTCCCGCTCTATGCCCCGATCGTTGACAGCATCACCGTGGTTCGCCGCGGTGTCGTGCGGCGCGCGAAGCTTTACTATCTGCGTGGTCGCACCGGTAAGCGTGCGCGTATCGCGGAACGCCGGGATAACGCGCCTAAGGCGTAAGTCTCGCACAAGCGTAATTATCGAAAGGGCGGCTCGGTTGAGCCGCCCTTTTTCGTTTGCGCCCCTTGCCAAGGCGCCGCGTCATTGCGAGGGATGCAGCAGAACCGACACCAAAGGGCCGACCATTCCATGCGCATAAAGACAATCGCCGCCGCCGCTGCCATTCTCCTGCCCAGTCCTGTCTTAGCGGATGCTCACATGACCGAAGCTTCTCCTGAACTCACCTTTGAACGCGTTTTTGCCTCGCCGTCCCTCAATGGCCCTGCGCCGCGCCAGACAAAATTTTCGCCGGATGGCCGTTATCTTACGCTGCTGCGCAACCGTGATGATGACCGCGAACGCTATGATCTGTGGGGCTTTGATCTTACGACAAACGAATGGCGGATGCTGGTCGATAGTGAGGCTATCGGTTCGGGCCGCGAACTGTCCGAAGATGAAAAGATGCAGCGTGAACGCGCGCGCGTTGGCGGGCTGACCGGGATTATTTCCTATCAGTGGGCCAGCGATGCATCCGGCGTGCTCGTCCCGATTGATGGCGATCTCTATTTTGCGCGTTTGGATGGCACCGTCACGCGGCTGACCGATACTGAGGAAAGCGAGCTCAACCCCAAGCTTTCGAGTGAAGCAGGATATGTCTCCTTCGTGCGTGACCGGCAATTGTGGGTTGGCGCGGTCGGTGAAGAGGCCGCTCCGATCACTCCCAAAGAAGCGGACACCATCCGCTGGGGTGAGGCGGAATTTGTCGCGCAGGAAGAAATGAGCCGCCTGACCGGATATTGGTGGTCGCCTGATGACAGCCGCTTGGTCGTCCAGCGTACCGATGAAAGCCCCGTGGGTATCGTAACGCGCGCCGCTATTGGCGCTACAGGTACGAAGGTGTTCGATCAGCGGTACCCGGTGGCGGGCAGCGACAATGCTATCGTCGAACTTTATGTGGTGGACCCTGACGGGGAAAACCGGGTGAAGGTCGATATCGGCGCCGATACCGACATCTACATCGCCCGCGTCGATTGGGCACCCGATGGCAGCGCAATCTATGTCCAGCGCCAAAACCGCGAACAGACGGTGATGGATATGCTCAAGGTTGACCCCGCGACAGGCGAAAGCTCTGTGTGGTTCACAGAGAATGCCGCCCGCGACAATTACTGGATCAACCTCAGCGACAATTACCGTTTTCTAGAAGACGGCAGCCTGCTCTGGTGGTCTGAACGCGATGGTTTTGGGAATTTCTACCGGTTCGACGGAGCGAGCTGGACGCAGCTTACAAGCCTAACAGAGCCTGTGACCGCTCTGGTGGGCGTCAATGAAGAGGATGATCAGCTGTTCTACAGCGCAGTTGAAGGCGTGCTGACCCAACAGATCTACGGTGCGAGCTTATCGGGTGATGGTGCCGCTAAACTGCTGACTGACCCTGATTACACCAATTCGGCCAGCATGGATCAAACTGGCAAGCTGTTGCTCGTCAGCCGCTCTGCCACTGATCAACCCACGCAAAGCTACCTCGCTTCTCGCAATGGCCAGCGGATCACTTGGGTAGAGGAAAACGCGCTTTCGGAAGATCATCCGTACACCCCCTATTTGCTCAGCCATACAGTGCCTGAATATGGCACGATCCCGGCAGAAGACGGTACGCCGCTGCACTACATGATGCTCAAACCGGATATCGAGGAGGGCAAGCAATATCCGGTGTTCTATTCTCACTATTCCGGGCCGGGACCGCAGGTTGTCGACCGCGGATGGGACGGAGCGCTCGCGCAAGCCATCGTTGATAAGGGCTACATCTATTTTGCTTTAGACAATCGCGGTTCTGCCAATCGCGGCGTGGATTTTGAACAGCCTATTTACCGCGCGATGGGCGGGGTTGAAGTGGTTGATCAACGCGCTGGGGCAGAGTTCTTGAAAACGCTCGATTACGTCGATGGGGACAAAATTGCGATCTATGGCTGGTCTTACGGCGGATACATGACGCTGAAGCAACTCGAAGCCGATCCAGGGCTGTATGCAGCGGGAATATCCGGTGCGCCAGTTACCCGGTGGGAACTGTATGACACGCATTACACAGAGCGTTTTATGGGCGACCCGCGCGAAGTGCCTGAGGCGTACGAGACCGCGAGTGCCATCCCCAATGCGACAAAGATCAGCGACCCGCTGTTGCTGATCCACGGAATGGCGGATGATAATGTGGTGTTTGAAAACTCGTCAGAGCTGATCTCGGTGCTGCAAGAGAACAATGTCCCGTTCGAAATGATGCTCTATCCCGGCTACACGCACCGCGTTGCCGGGCCGCAAATCAGTCCGCATATGTGGAATTCGATTTTCCGGTTCTTGGAAGCGCATGGTGTAACGCCGCCGGAGTAGTCACTCGGCCAGCCACTCCAGCGCCTTAGCCGCGACTTCGCCCGCAGCCTCGACCTGAGGGTAGTGACCGACATTCGAAATCAGATGGTGGCGCGCGCTCGGGAGGGTGTCGCGCCATCGTTCATAGGCATGCTTGCCTGACACGGGATCAAGAGCACCGTTTATCAGGCCAATACGCGCCTGAGCGGCCACCAGCGCCCCCTCCCAGCGGTCTTTATGTGTCACCCGGTCGGCGATATAATGCAGCAGCTTATGCGTGATGCGATTGCCGGAATTGTGGCTGATGAAGGTCCAGAACTCGTCTAGCTCCGCCTCTGTCGGCTGCGTATCAGGGCCGAAAACTTCGGAAAAACTGGCGCCGAAACTCTTGCGGCTCATCAGAAGTCCGACAAGGAAGCCGAGCGGCGAAATGCCGAGTTTCTGGATTGGGCGAGGGCGGTGCTGATCGGGAAAAATGCCTCCATTCAGAAACACCATTTGGCCGAGCGCCTGAGCCCCTGAGCCCTCCTGCTGCCGCGCCAGCAATTCTTGGCCGACTGAGACCCCGTAATCATGCACCAAAGCATCAAACGCGCCCACACCCAGATGCGCGAGCAGCGCCTCTTGAATGTCAGTTTGCCGGTGGATCGAATAGCCGCGCCCTGCGAAGCCTTTGCGCGGCTTATCTGACAATCCAAACCCCAGCATATCGCAGGCAATCAAGCGGTGGCTCGCGCCCAATGTGTCCCACACTCGAACCCAGTCCCACGCACAGGTTGGAAAGCCATGCACCAGCAGCAATGGCCGCGCGCTTTCGTCGCCTCCGGTCCAATAGGCTAATCTGTGCCCCTGAAAGGTGAAATAGCTCGCCTTGCCGCTCCAGTCCTGCGTATCCATATTTGTACCTTATCGCTTGCCAAGGCAGGCTTGCGGCGTCAGCGATGGCGGCGCAAACGAATTCGAATGGAGTATGCAAATTGGGTTACCGGGTGGCAGTCGTTGGTGCGACGGGCAATGTTGGGCGTGAGATCATGCAGGTCCTCGCCGAACGCGAATTTCCATGTGATGAGGTGGCCGCAGTAGCCTCCTCTCGTTCACATGGGAGCGAGGTCGAATTTGGCGACACGGGCAAGATGCTCAAATGCAAAAATATCGAGCATTTTGATTGGGCTGGCTGGGACATCGCATTGTTCGCAGCGGGCAGCGCCGTGGCAAAGGAATATGCTCCTAAAGCGGCCGCGGCAGGCTGCGTCGTTATCGACAATTCCTCGCTTTACCGCATGGACCCCGATGTCCCGCTGATCGTGCCTGAAGTGAACCCCGATGCAATCGACGGCTACACACAGCGCAATATCATCGCGAATCCCAATTGCTCAACCGCGCAATTGGTGGTCGCGCTCAAACCGCTGCACGATGCGGCGACGATCAAGCGCGTGGTTGTTTCGACCTATCAATCGGTATCGGGCGCAGGCAAAGCCGGGATGGATGAACTGTTCCAGCAAAGCCGCGCGATATTTGTCGGTGACCCTGTTGAACCGAACCACTTTACCAAACAGATCGCATTCAATGTGATCCCGCATATCGACATCTTCCTCGACGACGGATCAACCAAGGAAGAATGGAAGATGATGGTCGAGACAAAGAAGATCCTCGATCCCAAGATCAAGCTTAACGCTACCTGCGTGCGGGTGCCGGTGTTTGTCGGCCATGCGGAGGCGGTGAATATTGAGTTCGAAAGAGAACTGTCCGCCGAAGCTGCTCAGGATATTCTGCGCGAGGCGCCGGGCATTATGCTGATCGATAAGCGCGAAGACGAAGGCTACGTCACGCCGGTGGAAGCTGCCGGTGACAGCGCAACCTATGTAAGCCGCGTTCGCGAAGACCCGACGGTTGAGAATGGTATTGTGCTATGGTGCGTCTCCGATAATTTGCGCAAAGGTGCTGCATTGAACGCGGTGCAGATCGCTGAATTGCTGGGCCGACGTCATCTGAAGAAGGGATAAGAGCCATGCGGGTTTTGCTGATAGGATTGGCTGCGCTGAGCCTTGCCGCCTGTGACAGCGGCAAAGTGCCGTCCCCTGCCGAGCGCCAAAGCAGCGAAGCGGATCAACAGGCCGGGGTTGATCCCAGTTTTGTGAGTTTGGGGAGAGAAGGGCTGAGCGCTGGTTCAGAATCCTTCTTTTACGCAGCGGGAGAAAATGAGGTGAAGGCCGCTCTGGCTGCTTCTCTTGGTGAAGCCACGGAAATTGGCTCGATGCCGGAATGCGGGGCAGGGCCGATGGAGTTTGCCAGCTATCCCGGCGGGCTGACGGTCAATTTTCAGAACGGCAGTTTGGCTGGCTGGAATTTGGATGAGGCATCACAGAATATCAAAGTCGCAGTCGGCACCAACGTCGGTATGACGCGCGCCGAAATCGAAGCGGATCCGAACTTCTCTCTGATTGCAGACAGCACTTTGGGTGAGGAATTTATTATCTCAGGAGAGCTCGCTGGTTTTATCGAGGATGATCAGGTTTCGATGCTCTATTCAGGAGTGCAGTGCTTCTTTCGCTAAATCATATATTTAGTAATTTTAGGAATAGGCCATGACGCTGAATGCGCCTCTGACCGCTGATCTGTTTTTCAGTTTTCGCTCTCCCTATTCCTATCTTGCCATCGGTCGGTACCGCGCCATGGCGGAGGAATATAATCTCGACATTATTTTGCGTACGGTCTGGCCGATAGCGATCCGTGACCCCGCCCTTTTGTTTGACGGAAACCCAAATGTGCCGCGCTATATCCTGATGGATTCAATGCGGTCGGCGCAGATGTTGGGTATTCCGTTTCGCTGGCCGCGACCCGATCCGATTGTGCAGAATCTTGCGACGCGCGAGATTGCTGAGGAACAGCCGCATATCTACCGGCTTGGGCGGATGGGACAGGCTGCCACGCGCAGAGGTAAGGGCGTCGCTTTTGCAGATGAGGTTTCTCGGATCATCTTCTCCGGCGAAGTTGATGACTGGCATGAGGGCGAACACCTCGCCAAAGCATGCACGCGGGCCGGGCTCGATTTTGCAGAACTTGAAGCGGAGGCAGTGAGCGATGCTGATGCCTTGGATGCCGAAATCGGCGGGAACCAAGACGCGTTAGAGGCTGCGGGCCATTGGGGCGTTCCTACATTGGTATTCAGCGGTGAGCCATTCTTCGGCCAAGACCGCATTGAATTGGCAAAATGGCGGATGGAGCAAAAGGGGTTGGTACGGCGTGACGTCTGAGAAATTTGCAAGTTTTGATGATACGCAGCTAGCGATCCACAGGGTAGGCGCTGGGCGACCGGTCATTCTTCTACATGGCCTCTTTTCCTCATCGCATATGAACTGGATTAAATGGGGGCACGCAAAGCTGCTCGCCGAGGCCGGGTTCGAAGCGATTATGCTCGATTTTCGCGTGCATGGGGACAGCGAAGCACCGCACGATCCCGCTGCCTATCCCGACGGCGTTCTGGTTCGGGATGCGGCGGCGCTGGTCGATCATATCGGTCTTGCTCTCGGCGAATATGATCTGGTTGGTTTCTCACTCGGCGCGCGGACGTCGATCCATGCCTGCGCCAGTGGGGCGCTTTCTCCGCGTAAGCTTATTGCCTGCGGTATGGGCGTTTCGGGGCTGGCCGAATGGCAGAAGCGCGCTGGTTTTTTCAAACGTGTGATCGACGAATTCGACACAATCGAGCGCGGCGACCCCGCCTATCTTTCGCGGCAATTCCTGAAATCGCAAGGAGTAGACCGAGTGGCCGCGCGCTTGCTGCTGGACGCTATGGGCGATTTCGACCTCGCCAAAATTGGCAATATCGAAGCGTCCACCTTGGTGCTGTGCGGCGAGGATGATGCTGACAACGGCTCTGCCAGCGAGCTTGCCAAGCTTATTCCCGGCGCGGTGTACGAGGAGGTTCCCGGCGGCCATTTGGACAGCGCAACCAAGCCCGAATTGGGTCAGGCGATCGTGCAGTTTCTAAACGCTTGATAAGCGGCGCGCAGGCGTCCAAAATCGGCCCGTAAATTTCGAACAATACATAGTAATATAACAGGATCGCATCCCATGAAATTCGCTCAATTGTCATTAAAAGCGTCCGCCGCCGCGCTCGCAATATCGCTCGCTGCTTCGTCTGTTCCGGCACTCGCTGAAGCGCATATGGAGAGCGGCGCTGATGAGTCTACAAAAGATGCGGCCACTCAATTCCCGTTGACGCCCCAAGGTGCCGCGGATTTCATTGCCATGGTTGAAGCGGAGTCCGCTGAATTTTCTAAAACCAGCGCGCACGTCGCATGGCTCCAGGCGACCAACATCAATTTTGATTCTAACACACTCGCGTCGCAATATGGCGCGCAAGGCACCTTAATGAGCGTCGCATTTGCGACTGAAGCGGCGAAATATGCTGACATTGAAGGGCTTGATCCCGGCGTCGCACGCAAACTCAATATGCTGCGCTACAACATTTCGCTTCCTGCACCAGGCCGCGTTGGCGCGGCAGAAGAATTGTCGCAGATCGCCACCGACTTGGGCGCGCAATATGGGCAAGGGCGCGGCACGCTGAATGGCGAGGAAATTGGTGGTTCCGACATCGAGGCCGAAATGGGCAATCTGGAGCGCACTCCAGAGGAACTGTCCGAAATGTGGGCGAGCTGGCACGACAATGTCGGCGCGCCGATGCGCGATGATTATTCGCGGATGGTCGCAATCGCCAATGAAGGCGCAGGCGAGCTGGGCTTTGATGATTTGGGCACGATGTGGCGTTCTGGCTACGATATGAGCCCCGAGGAATTCGCTGCCGATACAGAGCGTATGTGGCAGGAAGTTCGCCCGCTCTACGTCGCGCTTCACACCTATGTCCGCCGCAAATTGAACGAACATTATGGCGACGACGTGCAAGCAGCGACCGGCCCGATACGCGCTGATCTGCTTGGCAATATGTGGGCGCAGGAATGGGGCAATATCTACCCGCTTGTCGCGCCTGAAGGTGCTGGTGATATCGGCTATGACCTGACCCAATTGATCGAGGAGCGCGATTTAGACGCAGTTGAGATGACCAAGATTGGCGAGCAATTCTTCAGCTCCCTGGGTTTTGAACCGCTGCCAGAAACTTTCTGGGAGCGTTCGCAATTCGTGAAGCCGCGCGACCGCGAAGTGGTATGCCATGCAAGCGCGTGGAACCTCGACAATGTCGATGATCTGCGGATCAAGATGTGCATCAAGCAGAACGCCGATGACTTCATCACGATCCACCATGAACTCGGCCACAATTACTATCAGCGCGCCTATAATCAGCAGGACTTTACATATCTGACCGGCGCAAACGACGGTTTTCATGAGGCGATTGGCGACACTATCGCCTTGTCGATCACACCGGAATATCTGGTGCAAATCGGGATGTTGACCCCGGAGCAGGTGCCGGATGCGGACAAGGATATCGGGTTGCTGCTGCGTCAGGCGATGGACAAGGTTGCCTTCCTGCCCTTCGGCCTGTTGATCGACCGCTATCGCTGGAGCCTGTTCGATGGCTCCGTCGCGCCGCAAGATTACAACACCGCATGGACCGAAATCCGCGAAGAATATCAGGGCATCGTACCGCCGGTTGACCGCCCGGCTGATGCGTTTGATCCAGGCGCAAAATATCACGTGCCGGGCAATGTCAGCTACACGCGCTATTTCCTTGCGCGGCTGTTGCAGTTCCAGTTCTACAAAGCCGCTTGTGATCAGGCCGGATGGGAAGGGCCACTGCACCGCTGTTCCTTTTATGGAAGCGAAGAAGTGGGGCAGAACCTCAATGCTATGCTTGAGCTTGGCGCGTCAGTTCCGTGGCCCGATGCTCTGGAAGCGTTCACCGGAGAGCGCCAGATGAACGGCACTGCGATGGTTGAATATTTCGCACCGCTTAAAGAATGGCTCGATGAACAGAACGAAGGTCAGGAAGCGGGTTGGTGATGATCTCTGCAGCTTTTCTCTGCGTTTCTGCTCTTGGGCTGGGCGCCTGCTCACCGGGCGAACTACTCAGTGGGGGAGGCGAATTGAAGGCCTACGCCCCATCCGAGAACGCGGATGAGCGGCAGGGGCAGCGTCCGACGTTATTTGTCGCCAATAAGCGTGGCAACACGCTGTCCAAGATCGACCTCGAAACCGGCGAAGAAGTGCTGCGCCGCGATAGCTGCACCAATCCGCATGAGCTTGCGACTTCCCCTGATGGGAAGCACGTTGCGCTGGCATGTTATGGCGGCACGACGGTGGACATATTTTCGACTGATACACTGGACCGGGTGAAGAGCATCGAATTGGGTGTGAATGCGCGCCCGCACGGGCTGGTATGGGCGGGACGCTCTATTTACGTGACCGCAGAGGGGCGACAATCGATATTTGCGATCACATACCCGTTGATCGATGACCCGCTTGACATAATCGAAATTGACACGGGTCAAGAAGGTACTCACATGTTGACCGTTTCGCGCGACAATTTGTTCGCATGGACAGTCGATATGCAATCAGGAACGGTGACCCTCATCGACCTTGTCGATTCTCGAAAAATTCGCTCGACTGAGGTCGGTGAAGAGCCCGAAGGCATCGCGCTCAGCCCGGATGGCGAGACACTTTGGGTTTCTGCGCGCGGCTCAAACCAAGTTTTCGCGTTAGACCCCGAAACGCTGGTGGTGCGCGAAACCATAGCTGTAGGCCAGTTCCCGCTGCGCCTGGCGATCCGTCCGCAAGGGGACGTTGCGGTCACTTCCGATCTTATCGATGGTGGTTTGACCGTCATCGACCTCGCCAGCGCAGAGGCGATACGCAGCATCGCAGTGTCCTCGCCCGACGAAGCGCAGGAACGGTTTCAGGTTACGATCTTGTGGTCGGGTGATGGATCAAAAATCTATGTCGCCGAAACCGCTAGCAACACCGTCGCCGAAATCGATTATGCGTCAGGCGATGTTCTGCGCCGATTGCCAACAGGTGCGGGCGGGGATGGGCTCGCTATCCTACCATGACCGCCGTGAAGAAGCGCAAGCTGCTGCCTGTCGTGGGTTGGCGCGAGATCGTCGATTTGCCCGGCATCGGCCTGATGGGCGTCCCAGCAAAAATTGATACCGGCGCACGCACATCATCGCTACATGCGCGCATGATCGAAGAGATTGAGCGCGACGGGAAGCCCGTGGCCCGGTTTGCGGTTGATTGGGATGGCATCGAACATATCGGAGAGGCGGTGCAGGTTGACCTTCGCGGAATTACAAGTTCCAATGGTGAGACTCAACGCCGCTATGTAATCAAGACGCCTCTGCGCATCGGTACTGCCGAATTCCGGGCCGAATTCAGCCTTGCTGACCGGTCCGATATGCGCTTCCCGATGCTCATCGGCCGAACGGCGCTGCGCCGCCGCTTCGTTGTTGATAGCGGGCATTCCTGGCTGCAGTCTGCGGACGAACACGAACAAATTTCTGAATTCCTGAAAGGAACACCAACATGAAGATCGCAATGCTCGCACGCAATCCCAACCTCTATTCGCATCAGAGACTGAAAGAGGCAGCGGAAGCCCGCGGGCATTCGCTTGATATTCTCAACACCACGCGCTGCACCGTTAACATTGCCAGTCACCGTCCAACGGTAATGTTTAAGGGCGAAACGCTGGAAAAGTATGATGCAGTAATACCGCGTATTGGTGCATCGATCACCGCGTATGGTCTGGCTGTTTTGCGGCAGTTCGAAATGGGCGGCGTGTGGTCGCTCAACGAAAGCGTTGCCATCGGGCGCAGCCGCGACAAATTGCGATCCACACAGATCATGGCGAAATACGGGCTCGGCCTGCCGCTGACAGCTTATGCCAATGATCCCAAACAGGCAGAACAGATCATCAAGGCGGTGAACGGCCCGCCGGTGGTGATCAAGCTGCTTGAAGGGACACAGGGTATCGGTGTGGTTCTGGCAGAGACGCTCAAAGGCGGCGCATCGATTATCGAGGCGTTTCGCGGGGCCAATGTGGCGATCATGGTGCAGGAATTTATCAAGGAAGCGGGCGGATCCGATATCCGTTGCCTCGTGGTCGGTGGCAAGGTCGTTGCCGCAATGAAGCGTCAGGGCGCAGAGGGCGAGTTCCGCTCCAACCTCCACCGTGGCGGCAGCGCTCAGCTGATCAAGATCACGCCGGAAGAACGCTCCACCGCCGTGCGCGCGGCCAAGGCGATGGGCCTCAATGTGTGCGGCGTCGATCTGCTGAGAGCCAATCACGGACCCGTTATCATGGAAGTCAACTCGTCACCCGGCCTCGAAGGGATCGAAAACGCCACCGGCAAGGATATCGCCGGGCAGATCATCGAATTTATGGAAGGCAACGCCAAACCGGGCGCGACCAAGACCAAAGGCAAAGGCTGATACGGTTGGGCTGATCACTTGATCGGTCTTAGAAAGAGATGATGGCACGATGGGGGCGAGATACTGCCCCCTTTGCGCACTTTCAAAAAGGGGTTATCAAGCCAATATGCGCAATGTCTCATCTTTAGCGGCCATAATTGCCACGCTCACGATTATGCTAACAGCAATAACGTCGCCGGCTCTTGCTCAGCAAGCCGCTCCGCAAGTTGTCACTCAGTTTGATGACCCCACGATCTCTCGTTTGCTGACCGATGTTCAGGCAACATGGCGGATCGAAATGAACGAACAGGGCGAAGCAAATTACCGGGCAAGCGCGGAGGGCGGGCTCAACTTCACGCTCGCACCGCGTGCATGTTCACCCGAAACGGGATGTCTGGGGCTGATGGCATTGGCGGTCTATACGGGAATAGACACATCAAACACTGCGCAATTGGACGCCTTGCTCAACGATCTCAACGATCGAAGCGCCACTGCCAAAGTGTATCGCAGCAGCGGCGGTGTCGTTATCCTTCAGGCCTATATCAATTCATCTTACGGCATCAGTTACGCCAATGCGCAGTCGCAATTGCTGGTGTTTGGTCAGAACATTGTTTCGATCAGCCAGGCGCTCGCGGGATTTGAGAACGGGTCTTAACCGACCTTCAGATTGGTGATGAAGCTTTGTGTCGAAGCTTCAAGATTGCGGACATTTTCCGAAAGCGCGGCAGCGGCGCTTTGCAGCTCGCTAGACAAAGAGCCTGCTGCCCTTGACCGGTCGAGCAGCGATTTTGAACGCCGCACCATTGCGTCTGTTTCACCTGCGGCATTACGGGCAAATATTTCGATTGTATCGGCGGATTGTTTCTGATTTTCAACGTCATAGCGAATTGATCGTGCGGTCTCGCACAGCTCTGCGATCGCGCTATCGATAGCGCGAAAACTGCGCTCTGCCTCAACAGTGCCGGATTTTACGCCGCTTAAGAATGCATCGATTTCGGTGGCGGCTTCACCCGCTTGCATGGCCAATGCCTTCACTTCTTGTGCGACGACCGTGAACCCTCGCCCCGCGGCTCCTGCCGATGCGGCCTCGATTGCGGCGTTGAGGGAGAGGAGGTTGGTCCTCTCAGCTATGCGCACAATTGCCCGGGTCGCTTCACCTATCGTTTGAGATTGCTGGGACAGTGAACCAATTGCTTTCCCGCCGCCGCCCGATCGTTCTGTGGCGCGCGCGGTCAACTCGCTTTGCTGGCCAACATTGGTCGCAATTTCAGCAATGGATAGCGACATCTCCGCGACACCTGCGGCGACTGTATTAGCCGCACGGCTCGCAGATTCTGCAGAACCCACGACATCGCTGGCCTCTTTTCCAGCTGCGGTCGCCATTGCTTTTAATCCCCTGGCAGAGCGTTCGAGCATGCTTGCAGTTTCGGCCACCGCTTTGGTCACCCCGCTGATTGACCGTTCAAATTCGGCGGCAACATTGGCGTATTCCGCCTTGCGCACCATCAAAGCTTCTGAGCGGTTTTTGGCGCGAGCGGCCTGTTCCTGCTTCACCGCGGCGAGCGCCTGTTCGAGCGACGCACTGGTGTCTTTGAGTTCGGCCGTTTGTTGATCGCTGAACCGGCGCGCGTCTTCGATGTTTCGCATCATCTGAGCAAGGCTGAGGCTGACCCAGCACAGCACCGACCCGATGATCAACGTCGCGACCGCATGGATCGCAACCCGCACAAATCCGCCGCCCCCCCAAAAAACCCAATCAGGAGCCGCAAAGGACAGAATGGCATGATGCAGCAGGATGATCGCACAAGCGGCAATGATTGGGCGCACATCCCACAGCAAAGTGAGCGACGCGAGCGCTACGAAGAAATAGAGATGCACGTCGATTTGCCAAAGCGATCCGTGCATCGCGAACAGCAACAGCGAAGGTTGAAGCGCAGCCATAATTCCGGTGGCCATGCGTGCGGATAAATCGGTGCGGCCTTGCAATATGTAGCGGCTTGGGATGAGATTGAGCAGCACGCTGACAATTGCGGCATATCCCGCACCATCGCCATTTGTCAGGGTCATTATGCCAAGGACAAGGGCAACCATCCATCCGCCGAGAGTTACCAGCGTGATCCCGCGCCGCCGGAGCGCATCAATATCGCCGGTCATA
Source organism: uncultured Alphaproteobacteria bacterium (assembly GCA_963789155.1). GTDB lineage: Bacteria > Pseudomonadota > Alphaproteobacteria > Sphingomonadales > Sphingomonadaceae > Erythrobacter. Next base: position 422,717 of record CAWBJN010000003.1, read on the forward strand.
GCGTCTGCTCACCATTTGCTGTGTCAAAAACAGGGCCGCAGCCGGGTGCGGAGCTGTTGAGTACAATCACGCCGCTATCAAGCAGACCCGCTGCGAATCCTGCTCGTCCGCCGCGAATGATATAGGAGCCGTCAAACCGCCCGCGAGCGAGTATGAAAGTGCCAGACCGTGAGATGATTTTGGGTAGAGCCGCCGCGCCGCTCTGCGTCACCGGCAAAACCAAAACGGGTTCATTTGCCCGCGGGAAGAAGATGAAGACTATCATCCCGATCAGCGCAAGCGCGGTCTGGCCAAGGACCACAGCAGACTCGAATTTTTCTGATTTGCGTTGTTTATCAATGGCCATGAAGCCCGATATCGCCGATTTTGGTTATCGGGCGGGGACCATACGCCTGCGTAATTTTACTGCGGGGACATTACCTAAAGGGTGGTTCGTTAAACGCGCGCAGCTTGCGCGAATGCAACCGGTCCCCTTCATCGCGCAGGCTGGCGACAGCTTGGAGACCGATCTGAAGGTGTGCGGCAATCGCTTCTTCATAGAACTTGTTCGCCTGCCCCGGCAGCTTGATTTCACCATGCAACGGCTTGTCAGATACGCAAAGCAATGTGCCGTAAGGGACGCGGAATCGGTAACCCTGCGCGGCGATGGTGGCGCTTTCCATCTCCACGGCGATAGCGCGACTTTGCGAAAAACGCCTTGCGCTGCTGGAATAATGCAATTCCCAATTGCGGTCATCGGTGGTGACGACAGTACCGGTGCGCATCCGCTGTTTCAGATTCGCACCCTGGACGCCGGAGACCTGCTCTGCTGCGCTCGCGAGCGCTTGCTGCACTTCGGCAATCGGGGGAATGGGGATCTCAGGCGGCAATACGTTGTCGAGCACATGGTCATCGCGCAGATAGGCATGGGCAAGCACGAAATCGCCAATCTTCTGGCTGGAGCGGACACCGCCGCAATGCCCGATCATCATCCATGCATGTGGGCGTAGGACTGCCAAATGATCGCAAATTGTCTTTGCGTTGGATGGACCAACACCGATATTCACCAAAGTGATCCCGCGATTGTCCGCGCGCTTCAGGTGATAAGCGGGCATCTGATGCTTTCGCCATGCGGTATCGTTAAGCTGTGCATCGGCGTTTTCAGCCGGGTTGTCTATGTCCAGGCCACCAGCGCCGGTCAGGCCGGTATAGCCAGTGCCGCGATCATTGGGGCCAATTTGCTGCGCACCCCAATTCACAAATTCATCGACATAGCGGTGATAGTTGGTGAACAGAATAAAGTCCTGAAAATCCTCAACCTTCGTGCCAGTATAATGGGCAAGTCGCGCGAGAGAATAATCGGTGCGCAAACCATCGAACAATGACAAGGGCATGTCCTGTTGTTCGTCGAACTCGATACCGTCAGCCAATTCATCGCCGATCAGGGCAAGATCGGTGGAGGGAAAATGTTTCGCGATTTCCGAAGGGGCAATTCCCTGCATCGCGGCCCCTGCTTCGCCATCCAGCACATAAGGAAAGGGGATTTCCTGACGTGAGCGTTCAACCTTAACGTCGACCTCATATTCGGTAGAAATCAATTCAAGCTGTTCCGCCAAATAGCGCGTGAACAGATCAGGCCGCGTGATCGTGGTTGTGTAAGTGCCTGCCATTTCCAGCCGCCCAAATGCGCGGCTGCGGTCCAATGGCTCTCCAACCCCAGAATAGTGCAAGGTCAGCTGCGGATAGGCATAGCTGCCATCCTCCCGCTTTCGCTTCGGCGGAACAGTGCCGCTTTGACCATAGGCAATCACGTCGGCGCGCAGGGTGCTGACGGCGTCGCTGTAATGTTGCTGCAATTGTTCGAGGATTTCGGAGATTGGGGTCATTCAGTTCGCCTAGCTCATTAAATATGCTTTTTCAAAGACACCGGGCAGGATGATTGTCGCAGGGTGCCTAATTTGTAAGGACCATTGGCAGAAAAGATGGGGCTTCTGTGGTCCTTTTACAGAAAGGGCGCAGAAACCAAATGGTCTCCGCGCCCTTTTTCTTGACGGAAAAAGTGAACGCTTACGCGTCGTCTTCAGTCTTTTCTTCAGTGCTGTCGCTGGCAGCCGCGTTGGCTTCAGCCGCATCTTCAAGCAATTCAGCAGGAATTTCGCCCGGCTCAAGGCTTGGATCGATTGCGTTTTCGCCCGCTAGCTCTTCGATCTGACGTTGATCATCTTCGAACATTTGAGCCAGAACGTCGACGCCTTGCGATTGCAGTTCAGCTTCGTCGTCACTGCGCGCAACGTTGGCTTTGACAGTAACGTGCACCTCTGGGTGCAAAGCAACGGTCACATCGTGGATGCCGATCAATTTGATCGGGGCGCCCAGAATGACCTGCTTCTTGTCAACCTCGTGACCCTGTTCGGCAAGGCTGGCAGCGATGTCGCGGACGTTAACCGAACCATACAGCTGTCCAGCGTTGGATGCAGCACGGATCAAAACGACTTCTACGCCTGCAACCTTTTCACCGGCAGCTTCAGCTTCAGTGCGCTTTTCAACGTTCTCTGTTTCGAGACGTTCACGGTTCGCTTCGAACACAGCCTTGTTGGCGTTGTTTGCGCGCAGAGCTTTTTTCTGCGGCAACAGGAAGTTACGGGCATAGCCGTCCTTCACTGTAACAACGTCACCGATCGTGCCGAGCTTTTCGATACGCTCTAGGAGAATGATATCCATAGTGTCTTCTCCTCTTACTTAACGATGTACGGCAGAAGGCCGATGTGACGTGAACGCTTGATCGCCTTGGCTAGCTCACGCTGCTTCTTTCCAGAAACGGCGGTGATGCGCGAAGGAACGATTTTACCACGCTCAGACATGAAACCTTGAAGAAGGCGCACGTCTTTGTAATCAATCTTGGGGGCGTCTTTACCCGAAAACGGGCATGACTTGCGGCGGCGGAAAAATGGACGTGCCATCAGTCTCGGTCCTCCCGGTCTGTGCGGCGCTTACGCTCGCGTTCGTTCTTGCGCATCATTACGCTTGGACCTTCTTCGTGTTCGTCGACGCGAATGGTCATGTAACGAATGACGTCTTCGTTGATACGGGTTTGGCGCTCCAGCTCAGCGACGACGGCGCCAGGGCCTTCGATGTTGAGCATGACGAAGTGTGCCTTGCGATTGCGTTCGATTTTGTAGGCGAGGCCTTTGAGACCCCATGTTTCGGTCTTTGTGACCTTGCCTTCGTTCGCTTCGACGATTTCGGTCGCCGCTGCCGCTAGCGCATCAACCTGAGCCTGGCTCAAATCCTGACGCGCGAGGAAGATATGCTCATACAGAGCCATCTTGCTTCCTTTCACATTAATGCCGATCGTTGACTGGTCCGTCCGGATGACGGGGCCCCTCCGGCTTTCTTTATTCCCCGCAGCACGGATGATGCGGATGCGCGCACATACCGGTTTTGATGGCGTTTGCAAGCATATTGAAACTGCCCAGTGGCGCTTGCCAAAGCGATGCAGTGCGGCGATTGAGGGCGCTTAACAAGGCGCAAGCAAGGATATCCAACAATGCCATCAGGTTTAGTCGCACTTTTTGACGATGTCGCGGTGATTGCACGCGCTGCTGCGGCTTCGGTAGACGATATAACCGTCGCGGCGAGCCGGGCGGGTGCTAAGACAGCTGGCGTAGTGATCGATGATGCGGCGGTTACGCCAGGTTACGTCACCGGCCTGTCGCCTGCGCGCGAGCTGCCCATCATCTGGTCGATCACCAAGGGGAGCTTGTTTAACAAGCTCGTCATCCTGTTGCCCGGCGCGATATTGCTGTCGGAGTTTTTACCATGGCTGATCATCTGGATATTGATGCTGGGCGGCGCGTTCCTCTGCTACGAAGGCGCAGAAAAGGTGATGGAGAAGCTGGGCGGTCAGAAACACGGCAAAACGGTTGAAGACGTAATCGCTGATCCTGCGGCGTTTGAGAAACAGCGGATCGCGGGTGCGGTTCGTACCGACCTGATCCTGTCGGCAGAGATTATGGCGATTACGCTCAATGAGCTGGACCTGTCGGTCTGGTGGGAACGCGCTTTGGCTCTTGGTTTGGTCGCGGTGCTCGTGACGGTTGCGGTTTACGGTTCGGTTGCGATTATCGTGAAGCTGGATGATATAGGCTTGTACATGACCAAGAAGGCCAGCGCGGCGGCGCAGAACTTCGGGCATTTTCTTGTGAATTCGGTGCCCAAACTGCTCACCGCTCTGACGATCATCGGGACTGTCGCGATGCTTTGGGTCGGTGGCGGGATCATCATTCACGGCACGCATGAAGTCGGTTTCGACTTGCTTTATAATATTGCCCACGGCGCAGAATATGCCGTGGCCGGGGCAACCGGAGCACTCTCTGGCGTGCTCGGTTGGTTTACCTATGCGGCGATTTCGGCGGTGGTTGGTCTGGTGCTGGGTGCAGTGATTGCTTTCGTCCTGCATAAAGTCATCGGGTATGAAGGAGCACATTGATGGCCTCAATTCCAACTCTTTACACTTGCGCGCGTTCGCGCGGACTGCGTGCGACCTGGGCAGCGGAGGAGGCGGGGGTTGAAGTGGATCTGAAGATCCTGCCTTTCCCGCCGCGTTACCTTGCGCCAGACTATATGGAGATCAATCCGCTGGGCACTGTGCCGATGCTTGCGGATGGAGATTCGCGCCTGACCGAAAGCTGCGCGATCGCGCATTATCTTGCGACGCGTGACGGCATGACCGATCTGGCGATTGCTCCGGGGCAACGGGACTATGCCGAATATTGCGATTACACCTACCACGCCGATGCAACGATAACCTTCCCGCAGACCGTCTACATGCGCTTTGCCATCTTCGAAAAGGACAAGGGCTGGGCCGAAGCGGGTGAAGCCTATGCGAAGTGGTTTCACAAGCGGCTGGTGAAAGTGGAGCAGCGGTTAGAAGGGCGCGAGTTCCTATGTGCGGATCGCTTCACCGTGGCGGATATTTGCGTCGGTTATGCGCTGATCCTCGCCAAATCGGTGGGACTGGATGAGGGCGTTCCGGATAGTCTGAAAGCTTACCGAGAGCGCCTGACAGCGCGCGAAGGATACAAGCGCGCGTTTGAACGGGAAGAGGCGGGGCGTAAAGCGCTTGAAACGGCCTAAGCCGCCTGCCTAAGCCGACTGGTCTTCACTGACCGGGCGCGCCGATAGTTCGCGGCGCAGCAATTTGCCAATCGGGTCGCGCGGTAGTTTGTCAACAAACTCGATATAGCGCGGGCGTTTGTAGCCTGCGATTTTGCCTTTGAAGCGTGCGGTGATTTCGGCGCGGGTTAGCTCCGATCCGGGTTGCAGCACGACAAAGGCCTTCACCGCTTCGCCCCATTGCTTGTCAGGCACACCGCAGCATCCCGCATCTGCCACTTCGGGCATGTCGGCGAATACTGCATCGACCTCCGCCGGATAGACATTCTCGCCGCCGGTTTTGATGAGTTCCTTTGCGCGGCCCAGCAGATAGCCAAGCCCGCGTTCGTCCATTCTGCCAAGGTCGCCCGTGCGCAACCACCCGTGACCCAGCGCCGCCTCGGTCGCTTCAGGATTGCGCCAATACCCCAGCATCACCGACGGTCCGCGCAAGCAAATCTCGCCTTCTTCGCCGGGTGGCAGTTCGTTGCCCTCAGGATCTAGGATCGTCATTTCCACATGCGGCATAGGCCACCCGATGGAGCGCGGGTGGTCCACCATATCCTCATAATCAATAAAGGTCGCAAAGCCGCAGACCTCGGTCTGGCCATATCCGCCGACGACGCGGGCATCCCAATCTTTCTCAATAAACTGATACATCTGCGGACGGCCCATTCCCGCGCCGCCAGTATAATTGGTCAAAGGCATCACGCCGTCGCGCACCGGCTGCATCCCGAGCCACGGGAAGCATATAGTGGGGAAGGCGCTGGTGGTGGTGCAACGTTCCCGGTGCAGCAATTCCAGCACCGCCGCATTGTCATCATCGCGCCCGGCAAATACGCTGCATCCGCCGCAAGCGAGCATCGCGGCGATCTGCTGCATCCCGACAACGTGGAACAGCGGATTGATCGAGAGCAGCCGTTCGTCCTTCGTAAACCCGCGCCGCACTGCGAAGCCCATCGCAGAAGACGCCACCGCGCTGCCCGCTTGCAAGCACCCCTTGGGCCGCCCTGTCGTGCCGCTGGTGTACATCATATAGAGCGGGCGTTCAGGGGCGAGGTAGGGGAATGTCTGAACAGGCTGGTCGGCGGTCACGATTTGTTCGAAAGCACCATCGGGATCGTGCGTTTCATCAACTAAGATCACCTCACCTGGCTCTGCTTCGCCAATTAACGAAGCAAAACGCGGGTTCGCAAATGTCATGCTGGGTTCGGCATCGCCCGCGATCCAAGCAATCTCCGCCGGGGCAAGACGCCAGTTAAGCAGCACCGCAATCGCGCCGATCCGACCGCAAGCGAGCAGCACAGTGAGGTAGGGCGCGCCATCGGTCAGCAGAATGGCAACGCGGTCCCCTTGGCCAATCCCCTTGGCCATCAACCAACGCCCCAGCCGATCGGCCCGCGCATTAAGTTCCGCATAAGTAAGCCGCTGCGCCCCATCGACGCTGGCTTCGCGTGTTGAGTGCTGCGTGGCGCAAGCGGTCAGCAGCGTATCGAGCGAGAAATCACGTGGGTTCATGCGTGGAGGTTTAGACTGCCGCGTCCCCGCACTCCATCAGCGTTTTTGAGGGCGCTGCTGCATGGGTCACTGCGCCGGTGTTTCAGCCAATTCTGTACCACATTTTCCGCAGGTCCGATTGGGCCAAGGCACCGCGAAAATTCCGCGAAAGAACAGGTTTTTTCCGCACACCGGGCAATTAAAACTCAGCATCCGCGCATTGGCGATCACCAGCCCAATAATCGCAACGCCAAAGGCGATGCTGGAATGGCCAAAGAACCTCTCCACCACGATCACAAACAGGATGGCCAGAACCAGTGAACCGGCCATAAATTTGGCATGACGCCGCGCGCGTTCGTATACGGTCATGGCAACCGCTCGAACACGCTTTGTGCAAAGCCGCTGAGCGTATCGTCGCGCGCCCCCATGATAACGATGCGATCGCCGGGCTGGGCGATTTCGACGATCCTGTCCCCGCAGGCGGCGCGATCTGGCACGTGTTCAGCCACACCGCCGTGTTCCGCGATCAGCTTTATAATCCGCTCTGTCCCTTCGCTGCGGTCGACAGTGCCGCCGAAATAGACCGGGTCACACATGATTGTGATGTCGGCTTCACCGAGTTCCTTGGCAAAAGTTTCGGCCAATTCGTCGCCCATCTGTTTAAGCGGGCCGTATCCATGCGGTTGGAAGAACGCGATGACGCGGCCCGGTGTCGCTTTCAAGGTGCGCAGAGTTGCCGCGCATTTCTCTGGATTGTGGCCAAAATCGTCGATGACTGTTGTGCCGGCTGGCGTCGTCCCAACAACATCGAACCGCCGCCCAAGCCCTGCGAAGGTGCCCAGCGCCATGGCCGCCGCCTTCATATCAACACCCGCCGCGCTGACAGCAGCAATTGCGGCCAAAGCGTTGGACAAATTGTGCAAGCCCGGCATCGGCAAGGACAAAGGGAATGCTTCTTTGGTGCGATTATCGATTACAGCTGCTCGAATGCCAAAGGCGCTTTGTTCAATCGAGTCTGTCTGCACCGTGATGTCGGCGTCTGTGTGCTTGACCCCAAAGCTGACCGTCTGCCCTGCGCGCGGGGCGAGGAAACGTGCCTCTTCATTGTCGAAATTGATGACCGCGCAGCCTGCTTCGCCAAGGTAATTGCCAAACAAAGTGCGCAATTCCTCAATGCTTTTGTGATCGAGGCTGACGTTCAAAAGCACGCCGATTGTGGGCTTGTACAAAGCGATGGAGCCGTCGCTTTCATCGACTTCGCTGACAAAGATTTTCGGGTTGCCCACGCGCGCGCTGGCGAAAGGGTTTTCGCCATCAGCAAAGTTTTTCATCACCGCGCCATTCATTACGGTGGGGTCGTATTTGGCTTCGGACAGGATCCACGCGATCATGCCCGTTACGGTCGATTTACCCGATGTGCCGCCGATGGCGATGGAATAACCTGCCTCGTTAAAAAACGCGGAAAGCAATTCTGCGCGGCTCATCCGCCTGCATCCCAATTGCTGAGCTCTGGCGACTTCGGGAATGGTGTCTTCGACGGCAGCCGAAGCAATCAGGATTTGATCAGCAGAGGTGATGCCGCTGCCGTCTTGCGGAAACAGTTTAAAGCCATTTTCGCTAAGCCAAGCGAACTTTGCAGGCGTGCGGCCCTGATCATACGACCGGTCCGATCCGCCGACCGCATGGCCCATACCCTTGGCGATTTGAGCGAGCGGGAGCATCCCAGACCCGCCAATTCCGCAAAAAAAGAGAGGGCGGTCGATTAGCGCTTTTGCATCGATATTTGACATGCGTCAGGTGGATATTGGCTTGCAACGAGACTGACAAGCGCCATAGGCTGCTGCCATGACAAATATCGCGATTTGTGCACCAGCAACACCGATCACCCGCGACCACGCCGCCGCGCTAGAGGCTCTGGTGGCGGCTGAATTTCCTGCGCACACGGTTACGTTTCACGAACAATGCTTTGCGAGCGCCGGCCATTTTGCAGGCGATGATCTGACGCGGCTGACTGCTCTGCTCGACTGCGCAAATGATCCGGCGGTGGATGCGGTGTGGTTTGCGAAGGGCGGTTATGGTTCAAACCGCATTGCAGAGGCGGCAGTGGCGCAGATGAACGCTTCGGCGCGGGCCAAGACTTATGTTGGCTTCTCCGATTGCGGGTATTTGCTCGCGGCGCTTTACCGCGCTGGGATTGGCCAATGCGCGCATGGCTCCATGCCTGTCAGCGCGCGTTCGCAAACCGGGCGCGAGGCGGTGCGCCGGGTGCTGCGCTGGTTTGGCGGGGATAATTCCGGACTGGAACCGAGCCTCGATGGCGTCACGCCTGCGGCTGCCTTCAACCTCATCACTCTGGCGATGCTCGCAAAAACGCCGATCATGCCTGACCTGTCGGGCCATGTGTTGATGGTAGAGGAAGTCAGCGAGCATCTTTATTCGATCGACCGCATGTTCTTCGCGCTTGCGGGAAGTCTGCCGCGACTAGCGGGGCTCAGGCTGGGTGCGATTACGGCGGTGCCTGAAAACTACGTCGAGTTTGGGCAGAGCGAGGAAGATATCGCGCGCTATTGGTGCAACCGCGCAGGCATTCCCTATTTGGGCCGCGCGGAAATCGGCCACACCGCTGCCAACAAGGTTGTGCCGTTCGGACTTGCAGGGCCAGCGGGTGCTGCGTAACGGCGCGGGTAACAGGAGAATTTCAATGAGAGCGTTCGTTTTTCCGGGGCAGGGCAGTCAAAAAGTCGGCATGGGCAGCAGACCTCTCCGCCGCCAGCAGCGCAGCGCGCGCGGTGTTTGAGGAAGTGGATGATGCGCTGGGCCTGAAGCTTTCCGCAATCATGGCCGAAGGGCCCGAAGACCAACTGACGCTTACCGAGAATGCGCAACCCGCGATCATGGCGAACGCAATTGCGACCTTGCGCGTGCTGGAGACGGAATTTGGCGTAAAGCTCGTGGACAACGCATCTTGCGTCGCAGGGCACTCACTGGGCGAATACACCGCATTGTGCGCGGTCGGGGCGTTCGATCTGGCGACCACCGCGCGACTGCTTAAACTTCGCGGCAGCGCGATGCAGGCGGCGGTTCCTGTGGGTGTTGGCGCGATGGCGGCGTTGCTGGGCGCGGATATTGAGAAAGCTTCGGCGCTCGCGGCGGCTGCGGCTGAGGGTGAAGTCTGCGAAGTCGCCAATGACAATGATCCCGGCCAGGTCGTGATCTCCGGCCACAAAGGCGCGATTGAACGCGCGGTGGCTTTGGTCAAGGATCACGGGATCAAACGCGGCATTCTTCTGCCTGTGTCCGCACCGTTCCATTGTTCGCTAATGCAACCCGCCGCGGACCGCATGGCAGAGGCGCTGGCTGAACATTCACCGGGCGAGCTGGCCCTGCCAATCTTCGCCAATGTCACTGCGTCAAAAGTCAGCGATCCGGCTCAAGAGCAAGCGCTGCTGGTCGAGCAAGTCACTGGCCGCGTGCGGTGGCGCGAAAGCGTCGCGGCAATGCATGATGACGGAGTAACGAGCTTCGTCGAACTGGGCGGCAAAGTGCTAACCCCGATGATTAAGAAAATCGCAGGCGAAGCGGAAGCCATCAGCCTGATCACGATGGACGAGCTTGAGGCATTTGCGAGAGATATCGGGGCTTAGCGTTTGGAGTTAGCCCGGCTTTGAGTTAGGTTTTCGTGCGAGAGTGAAATCCTGTGATCATAGCCCCATGAACGGCGTTTGACCACGGTAACTGCCGACGCTGGGCGACCTGTCATCTGATTGCAGAACCAATGTGACCGCTTTAGGATTTTCTAGTTCAGGTTTGAACGTCTGATTCTGGGGTGGAAAGCGGACGTTGGTTTGGCAGTGACGCAAACACGTTTTCAGCCGAAACCCTCGCGATAAACCCGCAAGAGATTCAACCCGAGTAGTTTCTCTGCCTGTCCGCGGGTCCATCCTCTTGCCATCAAATCACGGGCAATTTGTCTGTAGACATCGAGATGATTGTAATCGGGGACCATAGGCATGAAGTCCACGGTTTCACCAGGTGCCGCGACCCCGCTCGCTATCCGCTCGCGTAGATATTCACGAAGTCGCTCGCGCTGCTCTTCAGTATAGTTAAGCGGAAGCAGGTCGTTATCCGTTCCAAGAGTGACGCAATCTTGACCACCAATATTGGCGATATGCTCGATATGGCGAAGCAGCAGTTCACCGCTTGGGACAGGATCAGGGCCCAGATACGGGATCATGAAGACCCCGACGGTTCCTCCTTTTTCGGCGACCGCCCGGATAGTCTCATCGTCAACGTGACGTGGATGAGGATGGATGGACATTGCGCCTGAATGACTGATCGTGGGAAGTTTCGCATGCAGCGCGCCCTGACGCATAGTTTTCTGGCCGCCGTGCGACAAATCGATCAGCATCCGGTTAGCTTCGACAGCCTCGATTATGTCATAGCCAAGCCGTGATATGCCGCCATCAGCTTCCTCCAGTGCACCATCCCCTGCGAGATTGCGCAGATTGTATGTCAGCTGCACCTGCCGCACCCCAAACTCGCGCATTTTTGGCACCCGGTCCAAATCAGTGCCGATCATGATCGTATCCTGTGTGCCCCAGATGAGGGCGATCTTGCCTTCTCGTTTGGCCGCAAGAATATCATCTGCCTTATCGACTTTCATAAATCGATCAGGATTGGCCATTATTCTGCCAGTCTGGAACTCGGCGCTTTCCTCGAACCTTTCCCATGTGCCTTCGTCATTACCTACGGGCCTCATGGTTATCCGTAAGGATGTAATGCCGGTGGCGACCGCTTCTTGCCAAGCACGGTCGCTTAATCGCGTTTGGCCTTCCGGAGCATAGGGATTGAACACATCGTCCAAGCCGTCGATTATGATGGCGTCGGCGAAGTCATCCTGCATCAGCACACTTGCACCTATCGGCATGGCAGACATACCTATCGCCACTACAGATCCACCAAGGATCGACCTTCGTGATAACATTTCCGCCCCCAAATATCAGCTTACAATATCAATCATATATCCGTGTCGGAAGGACCGCAATTGGGTCGGTTTCAGAAATTCAGCTTTAGGTGGCCAAGCGGCTGAAGCCGACATACCGCTTTCGGGATCGCGTATCGGCCCCGGTTATGACCGCAGCTGGGTTGGGAAGCGGACGCTACTTAGTTTGTTTCCAGCAGCCGCCAGCAGCTCCCAACAGCAGAGCCCACCCGAGAGCCCAAGGAAAAACATTCCGAGCTATGATTGGCAGTTCGGCAATCGCGAAGCCAAGCGCAGTAAGAATGAAGCCGAGCGGTAAGCCGATGAATGTGAAAACGAGAAAACGCGCCGGTGAGAATTTTAGGTTCACTGATCTGCTTCCTATAAAATCCATAAGCCGCTTGCGTGGTAGCCTCTTGGGAGGCTAGCCAAGGCGAAGGCCATTACAGCGGCCGAGGCTGAATAGAGTATCGTTAATAGAGTTGCTGACACTATCAAAGTATCTGTCGGCTTTGTGGGTTGTCAAAAAGTCAGCAGTCTGGCTATTGCATGGTGAGTAGATTGCAAAGCCAATTCCCGGACTACTCGCTTCTTCAGTATGTCCGAAACTGGGTCGTCAGCGGACTGTCAGCATTGAATCTTAAACTCATTATCTCAAACATGTGGGCCGGCATCATTCAGTTAACAGCCGTATTACCGAAGATCGCCGGATGAACTTTACTCGATAAACACCCTACACACACCACCTGATCGGTTGACCCGGCGCGGGTGGTTGCGCAACAGGGGCGCGTATTTGGCGATTGGAGATAGCCTCTCATGTTTCAACTGAACGGAATGAACGCGCTTGTCACGGGCGCTAGCGGCGGGATTGGTTCTGCGATTGCGATTGCTCTGGCGAAACAGGGTGCGCGGGTCGCGCTGTCGGGCTCGAATGGCGACAAATTGCGAGCTTTCCGTGAGCAGTTGATCTCTGAGGTTGGCTCGCCCGAACATGGCGATCACGTTGAGATCACCTGCAATCTGTCCGATAAAACTCAGGTCGATGAGTTAATCCCTGCCACTGTCCACACATTGGGCGGGATCGATATTCTGGTGAACAATGCCGGGATCACGCGCGACAATCTCGCGATGCGGATGAAGGATGAAGAATGGGATCAGGTGATTTCGGTCAATCTGGAGGCAACTTTCCGACTGATGCGCGCCAGCGCTCGTCCCATGATGAAGGCGCGCTTTGGCCGGATTATCAATATCACCAGTGTTGTGGGAAGTACCGGCAATCCCGGCCAGATGAACTATGCCGCCGCCAAAGCAGGCGTGACGGGTATGACCAAAGCTTTCGCGCAGGAAGTCGCAAGCCGCGGGATCACCGCCAATTGTGTTGCACCAGGTTTCATTCGTACGGCCATGACCGATCAGCTGCCCGAAGCGCAGAAAGAGGCTTTGAACGCCCGCATCCCTGCAGGCAAAATGGGCGAGGGCGACGATATCGGCGCAGCAGTCGGTTTCTTGGCAAGCCGAGAAGCAGGCTACATCACCGGCGAAACGCTGCATGTGAATGGCGGCATGGCGATGTTGGGATAGGGAGAAAAGCGCAGTTAATGCCCCTTTACCCCCTTATCCCCAAAGGAATCCCTCCTCGCGTCACCGCGAACTTGCCCGTATTGCTCGCTCCGCTAAGGTTTTTTGAAGACCAGTCGGCGCTGCGGGGCGATTCCATCTCTTTCAGCGCCATCTACGGCACATAAAGTAGGGTAATCCTGATGAAGGCTACGATCGAACGCGCGACACTCCTGCGTTGCCTCTCCCATGTTCAGTCTGTGGTTGAACGCCGCAACACCATTCCCATCCTGTCCAACGTCCTGATCGACGCCAGCGACGGGGGCAATGTGAAGGTGATGGCAACCGACCTCGATCTGCAAGTCACTGAGACGATGAGCGCGGCGTCTGTCGATTCCCCCGGCGCGATTACGGTGTCGGCTCATTTGCTGTTCGATATCGCCCGCAAAATGCCTGACGGCAGCCAGGTGAGCCTTGAGACATCCGACAACCGGATGGAAGTCAAAGCCGGGCGCAGCCGTTTCAAGCTGCCGACGCTGCCGCGCGATGACTTTCCGGTGATTGTCGAAGGCGACTTGCCGACCAGTTTTGAAGTGCCCGCACGCACTTTGGCGCAGATGATCGACGCGACCCGGTTTGCGATCTCTACCGAAGAAACGCGCTATTATCTCAATGGCATATTCCTGCATGTTACCGATGAGGATGAGCCCGTTTTGAAGGCAGCGGCGACCGACGGGCATCGTCTCGCTCGCTTTACCCTCCCGCGCCCAGATGGCGCAGAAGGCATGCCCGATGTCATTATCCCGCGCAAAGCCGTGGCGGAACTTCGCAAGCTGCTGGAAGAAGCGATGGACGGTGCGGTTCAGATTGACCTGTCCGCCAGCAAGGTTCGCTTTACGCTGTCTGGCGAAGGCGGCGTGGTGCTGACCAGCAAGCTGATTGATGGGACATTCCCGGATTACAGCCGCGTCATTCCAACCGGCAATGATAAGCTGCTGAAGGTTGATCCCAAACTCTTCTTCCAAGGTGTGGACCGTGTTGCGACCATCGCGACGGAGAAAACCCGCGCCGTAAAAATGGGTCTGGATAAAGACCGCGTGACTTTGTCGGTGACATCCCCAGACAATGGCAACGCTGCGGAAGAACTGGCCGCTACGTATAGCAGCGAAGGGTTTGAGATCGGTTTCAACGCCAATTACCTCAAAGATATTCTTGGCCAGTTCGATTCGGAAGAGATTGAATTGCATCTCGCCGATGCTGGCGCTCCAACTCTGATTCGAGAGAGCGAGGGCAGTCCTGCGCTTTATGTCCTCATGCCGATGCGCGTCTGATGCTGCGCCGGGGGATTTTTTCGAGTGCTGCTGTCGCCGCAGCGGTTCTCGCCGCGCCGGTTCACGCGCAGAGTGAGCAAAGCGAAGAACAGTTCGTACCGGCTTTCAATTCCGATTCCGACCTCGATTGTGCGATATTCATCGGCGCGTTGATGGCGGACACTGAAGAAGAAATGACCCCCGACAACCGCATGGGCCTTACATCTGCCTTCACCTATTTTGTCGGTCGTTATGAGGCGCAGCGCGGTATTCGAATCAAGGAAGCATTCGCGGCGCGGTATCCCATCTATCTGGAACTGAACCCGGTTGAAATTCAGCAAACATGCTCTGTGCGGATGCGCGCCTTTGGTGCGCGGTTGCAAGATGCTGGGAGCGCGCTGGAACGCTTGGCACCGCGGCGGGCGCCGGACAATGGTGGCTCAGAAGCCGAATCCGAACAATCGCCCGCTGAGTAACCGGATATGACCGAAGCGGAAACGGCTCTCGCGGCTCCGCAGGTTCGCATATTCGGCTCGGTCATCTCGGCCTATACGCGCATCATCCAGATCACCTGCGAAGAAGCGGGCCTTTCCCACCAAACAATCGCAATCGGGGCGCAATCTTCGCAGAACCGCCATCCGTTTGGCAAAGTACCGGTGGTAGAGGTTGATGGGCTGGAGCTGATCGAAAGCGTCGCCATCGCGCAATATCTCGACAATGCACATGGCCGCGCCGCACTCCAACCTTCCGATCACGCCGCGCGGGCGGTCATGGATAAATGGATTGCGGTTGCGAACAATTACCTGTTCCCATTGTTTGAACGCGGGTTAGTGATGCCGTGGATCATGCACCGTATGGCGGGGCAACCGCTCGATCCGGAACGCATCAATGCGGCTCTGCCACAGATCAGCCGCGCGCTGGGGTTTTTGGAAGCGGAATTGCAGCGTGATGGAGCTTGGACGGGGTCCGGCTTCACGCTTGCCGATGTGTTTATGTACCCCATTATCCGCGCTTTGGAATTAACGCCGCAGGGCGAGGCCGGGATCAGTCAATGCGATATGCTCGCCGCTTGGCTGCGCGCTTGCGAAAACCGGGCGTCGATCACCGCAACCCGCTGGGAAAACGAGCCATGATAGGTTAGGGCTGGTTGCTAAAGAAGAGGATTTCCAATGACCCTATCCCAAGTCCATGTCCGCAAAGACGAACTTACCAACGCAGTGATTGCCGCCGCCGATGCAGGCGAACTGGCCGAAGGTTTGGTGCGTCTTGCGGTAGAGAGCTTCTCCGTCACCGCGAACAACATCACATACGCGGTGGTGGGTGATGGGTTCGGTTACTGGAATTTCTTCCCACCCAAATCCGATGATCCAGAAGGTTTGGGGATCGTCCCGATGTGGGGTCACGCAAAGGTAACGCAGAGCAATCACGAAGCATTTGCCGTGGGTGAGCGGGTTTACGGCTATTTGCCGATGGGCAGCGAATTGGATGTCAAACCTGGCAATGTGTCAGCAAGCAGCTTTGTCGACACCACAGATTACCGGCAACCGATGAGCCCGATCTATAACCAATATTCGCGTCTCGCCGCAGATCCGGAACATGACCCTGCACGCGAAGCCGAACGCATGATCTTTGGCCCGCTGTTCAAGACCGGGTTTCTCATTGAATATTTTATGCGCAATAATGATTGGTTCGGCGCGGGCACCGTCATCATGACCAGCGCTTCGTCCAAAACGGCGATGGGTCTGGCCAGCGTGGCCAAGCAAAATTCGCCCAATATCAAACGGATTGGACTGACATCTGCGGGCAATGTCGAATTTGTCGAAAAAACGGGCCTGTATGACAAGGTGTGCACTTACGGCGCAATCGGTACGCTGCCGATTGGCGATTGCGTAACCGTCGACTTTGCCGGAAACGCAGAGGTGCTGACCAAGTTGCACGAACACTTCAACGAATTGCTTAAATATTCCTGTCTCGTGGGCGCAACCCATATCGAGGCCCGCAGCACATTTGGCGGCGATCATGATTTGCCCGGCGCAAAACCAACCTTATTCTTCGCGCCCGATCATGCGGTGGCGTTTTTCAAGGAACACGGCCCAGCAGAAGGCGGCAAACTGGTCGCTGGATCATGGCACGGATTCCTCAGCGCGGTGGATGGCACCGTCGAAATCGTGAAGCTCAGCGGGCTAGAAGCAGCGCGCGACACCTATCTTGAGATGGTTGGCGGGCATGTTGATCCCGCCAAGGGGATCGTGATCGAGTTGTAAGAGGACGACTGCGTGTTCGAAGGTGCTGGATTGCTGCGTATTGGCTATGCGGCGAACATTTTTGTCCTAGTACCGGTCGTCTGGAGCATGTTCTTCAGCGGCGGAACAGAAGGTGTCTTTGAAGGCAAAGTGACCGACAGCGAAGGTTTGCGTTTGCTTGTTGGCAGCTTGTGGCTTGCAATCCTTGCGGGGTCATTGGCCGGTTTGATCTGGCCCGCCATATTTGCGCCGTTGTTACTGGTGCAGATCGTCTACAAGGCGACTTGGCTTGTTACCTATGTGTGGCCCAACCGCGGCGATCCAGGGATACCGATGGGGATCAGTGCGATCTTTCTAGGTATCGTGCTGACCTATCCACTCTTGTTGTGGGCTTCTGGAATTTGGCGCGCACAATAAGCAGTGCGTTCTACTCCGCCGCCTCTGCCAACTCAGCGCGCTGCGGCCCGCGGATTAATCCGCCGGGGGTTTCGCCGGTCCATTTGCCCTCTTCGAATGTCACGACACCGCTTTTGATCGTGCAGGCATAGCCATCCGCCTTTTGCAGCAAGCGTTTTCCGCCTGCGGGCAGATCGAAGGCGAGCCACGGACGCCCAGTTTCAGCCGGTCCATATCGATCACGTTGATGTCAGCCAGATAACCGGGCGCGATTACGCCGCGGTCTTCCAGACCGTAAAGCACGGCGGTGTCGCGGCACTGGCGCTTCATCGCCTGTTCTACAGTGATCCGGTCGCCTCGGCGGCGGTTCTTCACCCAATGTTCGAGCATGAAGGTGGGCGAGGCCGCGTCGCAGATCGTACCACAATGCGCGCCGCCATCGGACAGCGAATTCACAGTGTCATCAGAATGTTGCAGCGGATGGAGGAAATCGAGGTTGCCATCGATGTAATTCAGGATCGGCAGGTAGATAAAGCCGGTGCCATCATCCGCGCACAGCATATCGTACGCATATTCCTGAGGGTCAACGCCCGCTGCCGCCGCGCGCGCATTCACGCTGGCAGAGGCTTCCGGTTCGTAATCGAAATCCGGGTCCATTTCATATTGCAGCGCCCATCCTTGGCTGATCACCATCACCACTTCGATGATGTCCATCGGCGCTTCGGAATAATCGTTGGGTTCGGACAAGAGCTGCTTTTTGAACGCCGGATCGAGCAGTTTCGCTTTCTGCTCTGGCCAAGGCAGATCTTTAATCGTCTGCCAGCTTGGGCGGAATGCGAAAGGGTTTACCGTCCCCTGCCACGCCATGATGATGCCGTTCCCGCGCAGCGCGATTTGGGCGACGATATTGGCGCCATTGTCGTTTTCCGCGCGCATTTTGCTGATCTGTTCGTCGAGCGGAATGTCTTTCTTGATCGATTGCAGCGCGGCGAAGGTTACGGGGACACCAGCCTCTCGGCTCAGCTTGCCCATCCATTCAAACTCGTTCCATTCGCGCATAAGGTCGCTCGCCATTTCAAACACGGCATGACCGCCAGCACGCTGAGCGCGGCCCATCGCGTGACCGATGGCGACCAGTTCCTCTGGCGTTGCGGTGGTGCCGGGGACCAGTTCACCGTCGACCGATTTGTGCAGGACCGTGCGCGAGGTTGAAAAGCCCAATGCGCCCGCGCGCACGCCTTCCTCAACGATGTCAGACATGGCTTTGATGTCTGCCTCTGTCGGCACAGCGCCCGGCTGTTCGCGGTCGCCCAGCACATAGGCGCGCACCGCGCCGTGCGGCACGTGGGTACCGATATCGATGCTGCGGGGCAATTTCTCTAAAGCATCCAGATATTCGGGGAAGGTCTCCCAATCCCACGTGATCCCTTCGGCGAGCGCGGTACCGGGAATGTCCTCCACCCCTTCCATCAGGCTGATCAGCCATTCGTGGCGGTCAGGTTTGGCGGGCGCAAAGCCAACGCCGCAATTGCCCATCACAACCGTGGTGACGCCGTGCCAGCTGGACGGGGCCATTTCCTGATCCCAAGTCGCCTGACCATCGTAATGCGTGTGAATATCGACAAAGCCGGGGGCGACAATCTTGCCGGCGGCGTCAATCTCGCGGTCCGCATCGCCGATGATTGTGCCCACACCTGCGATCAAGCCGTCTTTCACCGCGACGTCGCCAGTGAAACTGTCCGCGCCGGTTCCGTCGACGATGGTGCCGCCTCGGATGATAAGATCGTAAATCGCCATGATGGTCTCTCCCAAAGTGCTCTTGGCAGCCTCTATTTGATACTGGTTTAGCACAAGAGCGCCACTGCTGCTATTGCGGGTGAATGAGCAAAATAACCAGCTGGACACCTGAGCCCGATACCGGGATCATCGTAGAATTTGTGGAGACCGCCGGGCTGACCTTTGAGGTCGCGATGGCCGGGGAAGGGGAACACCTTGCCCTGTGCCTTCACGGTTTTCCTGAGCTCAACTATTCGTGGCGGCACCAAATCCCCGAACTGGTCGCCAAGGGATACCGCGTCTGGGCGCCGAACCTGCGCGGCTATGGAGCGACAGATCGGCCCGGCGACGTGCGCGATTATGCTCTGGATCGGCTGACGCAGGATATCGCCGACCTGATCGACGCAAGCGGAGCGAAGACTGTGACCCTGATCGCGCATGACTGGGGCGGGGTGATCGCTTGGGTGTTTGCGATCCAGAAACTGCGTCCGCTCGCGCGGCTAATCGTGATGAATCTGCCGCATCCCAAAGTATTTCAGCGCGAGGCGAAGAAATGGCGGCAGATCAAACGCAGCTGGTACATCTATTTCTTCCAGCTTCCCCGCCTTCCCGAAAAGCTGCTGGGCCGCAAAAATGGCACGGCGATAGGGCGGTTGTTTGAAAGAACCTCTTCTCGGCCGGAACGGTTCGGACCGGAGGTGCAGCGTGTCTACAATGAGGCTTCAGCGCGTCCCGGTGCGCTTACGGCGATGGTCAATTATTACCGCGCTTTGCGTCATTCTACACCAGATGCCCTCGGCGATGGGCGCGTTGATATTCCAACATTGATGATCTGGGGGGAGGACGACATCGCGTTGAATATCCATTGCACTCAAGGCACGGAAAAATGGGTCAGCGACCTGACTTTGAAGCGTCTGCCCGGCGTGTCCCACTGGGTGCAGCAGGACGCACCGGAGCAGGTCAACGCGATCTTGAATGAATGGCTCCCGTACGCCTGAACACGCCCCAAATATCAGCGATCATGCCGCTTTCGTATCCTCGTCAACTTCCGCCCGTCCAAGAAATTCGCGCATCGCTGCGGTGCATTCGTCTTTGTGGCTGAGCAGGAACAGATGCCCGCCGCCTTTCATCACCCTAAGCTCACTGTTGGGGATGAGTGCGTCGAGGAATTTGCCATTGGCCAGCGGCACAATCGCGTCATCATCACCCATCAGGATCAGCGTATCCTGCTTGAGCAAAAACGGCAGAGCAGGCGCGCTGGTCCAGCCGAGCATGCACATCAATTGATACATGTACCCGCGCGGGGAGGGGGGTTTCAGGCGCGACATATGTCCGCCTTTGCCCTGTGATTTGCCCAGTCCCTCGCCGTACAAAGTCTCGAAGTTCTTCATCATGAACTCTGGGTCAATATAGCGGCGCGGATTTGCCATCTTGGTTAGCGCTTTTGGACTGCCGGGCATCATCAGCATGCCTGCACTGGTCGCGATCAGCACGACGCGGCGCACGCGGGCCGCATGTTGCATGGCGAAATGCTGCGCAATACCGCCGCCCCAGCTGATGCCCATGACATCAACGTCGTCCACGCCCAATTTGTCGAGCAATTTCGCTGCAGTCCAGCTGATCGTGAAAGGATTATACGGCACGACCGGATCGGGCGATTTGCCCACACCCGGCATATCAAACATGATGAAGGGGCGCTCATCCAAAGCATCGGCCAGCGGGGACACCGCTTCGATATTGGCGCCGATCCCGTTAAAGAACAGAACGGGCAAATGCTTGGAAGGTTTATCGAGCCTCCAAGTGGCAACTCGCAGTGTCCGGCCTGACACCTTCTGCATGGTGACGACCGCGTCCTTCAGTGCTTCGCTCATGTATTGTCCGTCCTGTCATAGCCTATTTCCCGAGCGGCAATTTTAAACCGGTTTGGGTGGGGGCACTTGTCGCAGATCCCTTGTGACAAGTGCCCCCATAAGCTGAAAATCTCTCTTCCGCGCGCGCCTCTATCAGACTTCTTCGATAACGTAGAGTCCGGGCGCGCTTTCTAATGGGGGATTAGCTTTGCTGCCCAGGTCGCTTGGCGCAGGCATTTTGTCGCCGGAACGGGCTTGGATCCATTCCATCCAATACGGCCACCAGCTGCCCTTGACCTCTTCGGTCCCTTGCAGCCATTCGTCGGCGGTTGCGGGCAATTTGCCATTCTTTTTCTGGACGAAATATTTTGCCTTCGGATTGGTGGGAGGGTTGAGGATCGCTTGCATATGGCCAGACTGGCTGAGAACATACGTAACGTTTTTCGAGCCAAACAGCTGCGTTGAGCGATAGGTCGCCTTCCACGGAGTGATGTGGTCGGTCACCCCGCCCAGGATAAACATGTCGGATTTGACCTTAGTCAGATCGACTGTGTGATCGGCCATTTCGACTGTGCCGGGTTTCGAGAATGCAAGATCCTCGGACAAGGTCAGGAAATCGCCCATCAGGCTGGCAGAAAGATTGGTCGCGTCCGAATTCCAAAACAGAACATCAAACGCCGGAGGGTCCATGCCCAGCAGGTAGTTGTTGATGACATAGTTCCAGATCAGATCGTTCGGCCGAAGCCACGCAAAGCTGCGCGCTAGATCGTCAGCTTTGATAATGCCTTGTTTGGCCGCGCGCTGGCGGGCGAGCTGCATGCCGTTTTCGCTAACGAGCGCCCCTGCCTCAATGTCGGTTTTTTCAGGGTGAAGTACGCACACCATCAATGTGAGCGTGCCCAGAATATCGTTGCCATTAGCGGCCAGCTTTGATGCGAGCACTGACGCAGTCTGTCCGCCCGAACACCCGGCGGAGACATTCACTTTTTTTGATCCGGTAATCTCGGACACTGCCTCCAGCGCCTCTTCACAGCTGGAGATGTAATCCGCCATTGCCCAATGGCCTTGTTCCTTGGACGGGTTACGCCATGAGATTACAAAGGTTTGAAGCCCGTTATCGACTTGCCATTTGATAATAGACTTCTCTGGTGAGAGGTCATTGATATACATTTTGTTGATCTGCGGCGGAATGGTCATCTGCGGGATCGCATACACCTCATCCGTGGTCGGCGCGTAATGGATCAGCTCCATCATTTCGGTGCGCAGAACGACATTGCCTTTTGACGTCGCGATATTTTCGCCGAGTTTGAACGGGCGTTTATCAACTTGGCTCACCATGCCCTTGTTGTTGACGATATCGTTATAGGCGTTTTGCAGACCCTTGATCAGCGACAGGCCGCCAGAATTGATGATCTGTTTTTGCGCAGATGGATTGCCGATCAAGGTGTTGGTGGGCGACATTCCGTCTAGGATAATGTTGGAGATAAACGTGGCGCGGTTGCGCTCCAGTTCGTCCAGCTCAAGATCATCCAGCCAATTGCGCATCCCTTTTTGCACGGCCAAATAATATTGCGCGCCCGCTTTGAAGAACGGATTGTACTGCCACGCCGGGTCCATGAACCGCTTGTCTTTGGGATGCGGGGCAAGGTCGCTTTTGCCGGTGACAATTTTGACCATGTCTTCGCCCATGCTTTTTGCATGACGGAAAGCGCGGTTGGGATCAGAGGCGGTTTCGCGGAGCAGCAAAGCCACCGCGCTGACAAAATCTTCGCGTGCCAAGCCTACCAACGGGCCTAGCGCACTGGTTGATTGCGCAGCCTCATTTTCGAGCTTTACGGTTCCCTCTGACATCCAATTCTCCCCAAGTGCGTACGACACATTCGGCATGCCATTTCCGCATTCCTGCAGATGGCCTGCAATTTGTCCTGTGACAAGAAGAAGCGCTGCATCGCTTCCTTGTTCCCATACGCGTTCCAAACCGGTCAGCTGTTTATACGTTCACAGAACCACAATCGAAGAAATGCCCTGAATCAATGGTTAAGGTCAATTATGCACTTTTTTACCAATGCCGATCTAAAGCCGCAGGAGAATTTCCCCCAACCGGAGACCTGGGTGCAATGGCGGGCTTGCTTTCACGGCTAAAGAATGGATCAGGCGCTGGTGGGCTTGGCGTACCCATGCGTGCATTTGACAATGCCAGCCGTGCGTCCCTGCTTGAAAGCCTCGAAAAATCCGATCTCGGTTGGTTCTGGGCTAGCGATGCCGAAGGCTTCCTCACCTACATTTCTTCGCCTGCGGCACAGCGCCTTGGTAGACCAGTCGGTGACATCATCGGCAAAACGATCACCGAAATCTTTCAGCCCACCGACGCCAGCGATGATCGCGGAACAGGTCGGCCTCTGAAATTTCAGCTGGCGGCACGAAATTCAATCAAGCCTGTCACAGTCCGCCTTGATTTTGGTGAGGGGCAGTCCTGGTGGGAAATAGCCGCAGTTCCGCAAACAGACCATAGAGGGAATTTTGCTGGTTATCACGGCATCGCCCGTGATGTGTCGCAAACCTATGCAAGCGCGCGCGATGCGGAACAGCTGTCTCGTTATGATTCGCTCACTGGCCTATCGAACCGTCACCGCATGTCGCATCAATTGAGCGCTGCATTGACTGCGTTCAAGGCGTCCAAGCGATCCTGCGCGATCATGCTTATTGACCTTGATCGTTTCAAACAGGTCAATGACACAATGGGTCACCCCGCTGGCGACGAGCTGCTTAAACAAGTGGCTCTCAGGCTTAAAAGAGTGGTGGGTGATGATGCCGAGCTAGGCCGGATTGGCGGCGATGAATTTCAGGTCATCATGCCTGACGAAGACGATCGCGGCGTGCTCGGCGAATTGGCGACGCGGATAATTCAGATGGTGTCACAGCCCTATTCCATCAACGGAATGCGCGCGGTTATCGGTTGTTCGGTCGGTGTCGCGGTTGCGCCATTTGATGGCATTGAAGAAGATGAACTGGTTAAGGCCGCTGACCTCGCACTTTATTCTGCCAAGGGCGGCGGGCGCGGAGCGTTTCGTTTCTATTCCAGCGACCTGCGCGACCGCGCAAGCTATCGTCACCAGATCGAATCCGATTTGCGCGATGCGATCGGCCGCAATGAGCTGGAAATGCATTATCAGCCAATCGTTGACGCCAAAACACACCGCGTTGCCTGTGTTGAGGCGCTGATGCGATGGAATCACACAGAGCGAGGCATGATATCGCCCGCGGACTTCATCCCCGTGGCGGAGGACGTAGGCCTGATCCGCGAACTTGGCGAATGGGCACTGCTCAATGTGTGCAAGACGATTCAAGAATGGCCCGGCGATATACGTGCGGCGGTCAACGTATCGGCGGTCCAGTTTGCGTCCGATGACTTCGTTGAAATAGTGGAACGTGCGCTTAAGGTCACCGGTGTTGAACCGGCGCGCGTGGAATTGGAAATCACCGAAAGTGTGTTTGTCGGCGATATGGATCGCGCGCTGCGCGTATTTCATGAGCTGAAAAAGTTGGGTGTACGGTTGTCGCTCGACGATTTTGGGACCGGCTATTCCTCGCTTGCTTATCTCCGCGATGCGCCGTTTGATAAAATCAAAATCGACCAAAGTTTCGTTCGAGGCTGCACCGCCGAGGACAATAAGAACGAGGCAATCATCGCCGCTGTTGTCAGCCTGGCCGGGGCGCTGGGTATGGAAACCGTCGCTGAAGGCGTGGAAACCAAAGACGAAATGAAACTTGTAACGGAGGAGGGCGCGACCCTGCTTCAAGGCATGCTGTTTTCGCGCGCGATACCTGGCTCTGAGATACAAGAACGGCTGGAAACCGGGGAGTTTCAATTTGTCCCTCGCGGCCCTGAAAAATACCGCAGTGAACGGCGCACAGAATTCCGTAAGATTGGCCTGATCCACGAAAACGATCGCTATAATGTCTTTTTGCGCAACCTATCAAAGACCGGCGCAAAGGTTGAAGGCTTGCTTGATGTGCCTGTCGGCACGAATGTCGTTCTCGATCTGGGCGGCGGGCAATTGGCGGTGGCTTGCGTTCGGCGCTCCGAAGGGTTTAGCCAAGGCGTGGAATTTGAAACCTCGCTTATCAGCGACGGCGCAGAGGGGCTGTGCACTCGGCACCGTGTTTCGCCCTATCAGATGGAAGCTGCTGGCCGGCCTTTGCGTGCGCTGAACGATGAAGCGGTTGCAGCGATGACCGGTGCGCTTAATTCCAAAACCAAAGCCTTTGTTGAGGTCGAAATCTCAAAATATTGATCTGGCGGCTCGGTTTATGAAAGTTCGCAGGCAAAGACGTAAACGTCAGGTTTTTTTACACTTTGGCGCACGATCTTAGGCAAAAAATAACCAACCGGATTTACGGATGGTGAAGGACGCGAAGCGTTCGGAGATTTTGCAGTCCGTTCCCAAACACTCGGCTCAGTCCGTCTCACCGGGAATTAGACATTTGATAGAGGATGACGTGAGTGGCCCTTAAGGGTTTCCTGTCCAGAAGCGTTTCGAAAACGAGCAAAGCGGCGCGCGGTTTGTCCCATGCCAGCGTTTTGTCCGATGGAGATAAGCTTGCGATGCTAGAGGAGCTGGAGCAATCTGGCCTCGGCTGGTTCTGGGCGAGCGATCGCAAGGGAAACCTCACCTACCTAAGTCCCGCGATTGCGGACCGGATCCAGGTTCCTCTTTCCGATATTATCGGGCAACCTTTGTCCGGTGTTTTTGTTTCCGCTGAAAGCGACGGGAGAGCCAAATCTCTGCCGCTGATGCTTGGCGCGCACAAGGCGTTTTCTGGCTTTGCTGTGCGCGCAGGAAAAGGATCGGGCCACACCGTTTTGCGTCTGGCGGGCCAGCCCGTCAATGACGCAACAGGTTTCATTGGTTTTCGCGGCACCGGCGCCGACATTTCAGACGAATACTTCCGCGAGGAAGAGACCGCGCGTCTGGCCAAATTCGATTCGCTTACCGGTCTCGCTAATCGCCATGAAATGAAGCGACGGATCGAAACTACTCTCACCGCTTTTAAGGCTGCCAAGCGCAACTGTGCGGTGATGATGCTTGATCTTGATAAGTTCAAACACGTCAATGACACATTGGGCCATGCCGCAGGTGATGAACTGCTCAGGCAAGTTTCCGACAGGCTCCAACGCTCCATCGAAGTCGAGTGCACCATCGGGCGCCTTGGCGGGGATGAATTCCAGGTGATGGTGCCTGACATGGATGATCGCGGCGAATTGGGCGAGATCGCGATGAAGATCATCACGATGCTAAAACAGCCATATTCGCTGGAAGAAGGGCGCTGCGTTATCGGCGCGTCGATTGGTATAGCGATTGCGCCACATGACGGTGTCAGCGCGGATGACGTCGTGCGCTCTGCTGACCTCGCTTTGTATGCCGCCAAAAATGGCGGACGCGGGCAATATCGGTTTTTTTCCGGCGAGCTGGAAAATGAAGCGCTGTTCCGCCGCCGCCTAGAGGAAAACCTTGGTATCGCAGTTCAGGAAAAGCAGCTTTTCCTCAAATACGAACCTATCGTAACTGCCGAAAATGAAACGGTGCGCGCGCTGGAGACGCACATTTGCTGGATGCACGACCAGCGCGGCGAGATTGATGAGGATGAGTTCGCCTCCATCCTAGATGGGTCCAGCCAAGTTATTGAAGTGGGCACATGGGCAATTCGCGAGGCGTGCCAGGATGCCTCTGCCTGGCCAGACACCGTGCGCGTCGCGGTGAATGTGCCGGTCCCGTTGTTCGCTTCAGATGGCTTCGTGGAAACCATATCGCAGGCGCTCAAAGACGCCGATATGCCTTCACACCGGCTGGAACTGGAAATCAGCGAAGCGGTATTCTTTGGCGACACCAATGCGGTCGACCGGACTTTGGCGCAGCTGTTCAAACTGGGCGTGCGGTTGACGCTGGATGAATTTGGCAGCGGTTATTCCAGCCTCGCTTATCTGCGCCGCGCTCCGTTTGATTCGATCAAAATAGACGAAGCTCTGGTGAACGAAGCGGAGCGGCATGACAGCAATGATCTGGGTCTGATCCGCGCGATTGTCGCGCTGGCGGGCGCTTTGGAAATGGATACGATTGCCAACGGGATCGAAACCACCGATTTGTTTGCTCGGCTGAAGGATTGCGGTGTGAAGCGAATGCAGGGACCGATTTATTCCGATCCCATCAGCCGCGAAACGGTAGAGACCGAACTGATCGGTGGCGCATGGAAAATCGCACCCAGCGCAGACCGCACTAAACGCGCACGCCGCCGCACAGTGTTCCGCAAGATTCAGGTCATTCACGATGATCATTCTTACGAAGTCACCCTTCGCAACCTCTCCAAGACGGGTGCCCTGATCCAAGGCCTCAGCGAAGTGCCCAAGGAAACGCAATTCGTGGTCGATTTGGGTGGCGGTCAGTTGGCCGTGGCCACAGTGATCCGCTCAAGTGGAGACACGCAAGGCCTCGAATTTGAACAATCGCTTGTGGATGACGGATCAGGCGGACTGTGCACCCGCAACCGTGTCAGCCCCTATGCCCTTAGCGCCGCCGGAGCGCCGCTCGCCGCGCTGTCGCAAGGCAATTACAAAGGGATGGAAGGTGGATTGCTGGGGCAGAGCGGTAACAGCATCCCGCAATTTGGATATGCAACCCCGCCAAAATATGAAGCGGCCTAAGCCGGCCTTCGCGCACCCACATTCGCGCACCCACATTCGCGATGCAGCGGGGCAGTTGCATTTTTCTCGAATGACATGCGCGCAGCACCCGGCTAAACGCTGCGACAAATGACAGAACTTTCAAAAATTCGCAATTTCAGCATCATTGCGCACATCGACCATGGCAAATCGACTTTGGCCGACCGGCTGATCCAATTCACCGGGGGGCTGACCGCGCGTGAAATGTCTGCGCAAGTCCTTGATAATATGGATATTGAGAAAGAGCGCGGCATCACGATCAAGGCGCAAACCGTGCGCCTTAATTACACCGCTAAGGATGGCGAAACCTATCAGCTTAACCTGATGGACACGCCCGGCCACGTCGATTTCGCCTATGAAGTCAGCCGCAGCCTTGCCGCTTGTGAAGGCGCTTTGCTGGTGGTGGACGCGGCGCAGGGGGTAGAGGCGCAGACGCTCGCCAATGTTTATCAGTCGATTGAGCATGATCATGAAATCGTGCCGGTCATCAACAAAATCGACCTGCCCGCCGCCGAGCCAGAGCGTGTTCGCGCGGAAATCGAAGACATTATTGGCCTCGACGCATCCGAAGCGGTTTTGGCAAGCGCGAAATCGGGCATCGGCATCGAAGAAGTGCTCGAAGCCATCGTCGCCAAAATTCCGCCGCCCAAGGGCGACCGGACAAAGCCGCTAACGGCATCGCTGATCGATAGCTGGTATGATCCGTATCTCGGCGTGGTGATCCTTGTGCGCGTGATCGAAGGGGTTCTGAACAAGGGCCTCGGCATCAAATTCATGCAGGGCGGCACGCAGCATCTGATCGACCGCGTTGGCTGCTTCACCCCGAAGCGCACCGATCTGGACGAGCTTGGCCCCGGCGAAATCGGCTTTATTACCGCGCAGATCAAAGAGGTCGAACAGGCCCGCGTCGGCGACACGATCACGACGGTCAAGAACGGTGCGACGCAGGCTCTGCCCGGCTATAAAGAAGTGCAGCCCGTGGTGTTCTGCGGCCTGTTCCCGGTCGATGCCGCTGAGTTTGAGAAACTGCGCGAAAGCATCGGGAAATTACGGCTGAATGATGCGAGTTTCTCGTTTGAGATGGAGTTGAGCGCCGCGCTGGGCTTTGGTTTCCGCGCCGGTTTCCTCGGCCTGCTGCACCTTGAGATTATTCAGGAACGCCTCAGCCGCGAATATGATCTCGACCTGATCACCACTGCGCCTTCTGTGGTGTACCGGCTTCAGCTTTCGAAATCGAAGACTGAGGATGCCAAGGAGTTGATGATCCACAATCCGGCCGACTGGCCCGATGTGAACCGGATCGACATGATCGAGGAACCGTGGATCAAAGCGGTGATCTACACGCCCGACGAATATCTCGGCTCAATCCTGAAACTGTGCCAAGACCGGCGCGGCATCCAGACCAACCTCACCTATGTGGGCGGACGCGCGCAGGTGACGTATGAATTGCCGCTCAACGAAGTGGTTTTTGACTTTTATGATCGTTTGAAGTCAATTTCGCGGGGCTACGCCAGTTTTGACTACGAACAGATTGGCCTGCGCGAAGGCGATCTGGTCAAAATGAACATTCTGGTGAACGCAGAACCCGTCGATGCGCTGTCGCTGATCGTCCACGCAGGCGTCGCCGAAGAACGCGGGCGCGGCATGTGCGAACGGCTAAAAGACCTAATCCCGCGCCACCTGTTCAAAATCCCCGTGCAAGCCGCCATCGGCGGCAAAATCATCGCCCGCGAAACCATCGCCGCGATGCGCAAAGACGTGACCGCCAAATGCTATGGCGGCGACATCAGCCGCAAGAAAAAGCTTCTGGAGAAACAGAAGAAGGGCAAGGCGAAGATGCGCGAATATGGGAATGTGAGCATCCCGCAGGAGGCGTTTATTGCTGCGCTGCGGATGGGGGAAGAGTGAGCGCGCTTTGATCTGCCGAAGTATGAGCGCCAATTCATTGATTGCGACGATACACATCGGGATAATGCGCATCACGCATTGAAATAGCGCAGTTTTCTCTTGGCGACGGTTGAAGTTTCGGTCTAGCTACGGCGATCATCGCCAAAGGTAGAAGCGCTGCAAAATCCAACACGCCTTATCCCCATCCTGTTTCTCGCGACTATCGCAATTGGCACCATTTTTCTTCTGCTACCGATTTCGAAAGTGGGTGATGGCGGGGCGCCATTCATGACAGCGTTATTCACCGCAACATCGGCGGTGGCGGTGACAGGTCTGGTCGTGGTCGATACGCCCACCTATTGGTCGGATTTCGGTCAAGGGGTGATACTGCTTCTGTTTCAGGTCGGCGGATTTGGAATCATGACCGCCGCAACACTGCTTGGCTTGGTTGCGGGCCGCACGTTCGGGCTGAAACAACGACTTGCCACGCAGGTGGAGCGAAGCCGGTTGGATATCGGCGATGCAAAATCCGTGTTGAAACTGGTTTTGACCATAACCGTTATCGTCGAAGCGGTGGTCGCGCTTATCCTGACGACCCGTCTTCGCCTCGCATATGATTACGAATGGACGGAAGCCTTTTGGCACGGACTGTTTCAGTCGGTCAGCGCGTTTAACAATGCCGGATTTTCCACCTACTCAGACAGTCTGATGGGTTTTCAAGGTGACGCGGTGATACTCGGCCCGATTATGATCGCGGTTATCATCACCGCGCTGGGTTTTCCTGTGATGCAGGAATTGCGCGCAAGGCCTTTCGCATTTCGCGATGGACGCTCCATTCGAAGATCACAGTCAGCGGAACGCTTGTGCTGCTGATGGCCGGATGGCTGGGCATTCTGCTTGCCGAATGGAGCAATCCTGACACACTTGGCCCGATGGGTTTTGCTGAGAAAGCGTTGAATGCTGCGTTTCATTCGGTCATGCCTCGAACCGCTGGTTTCAACAGTCTGGATGTCGGCAGTTTTCGCGATGAAACGCTGATGGGAAATTATCTTTTGATGTTTATCGGCGGGGGCAGCGCTGGCACCGCCGGTGGTATCAAGATCACGACGTTTGTGCTGCTGCTCGCCATTGTCGCATCGCAAGTGCGCGGGCAGAAGGATGCGGTTATGTTTGGCCGCCGGGTGAATCAGGATGTCGAACGCCAAGCGCTTTCGGTGGTTGTGTTGGCGCTGATGCTGATTGCGATCGCCACTTCGATTCTGCTGATTATTACGCCGCATTCGCTCGCCGAAGTACTGTTTGAGACAGTGTCGGCGTTTGCGACGGTTGGCCTTTCCACGGGTATAACCGGCGATTTGCCAGTTTTAGGCCAGCTCATGATTATCGTCCTGATGTTTGTTGGGCGTGTCGGCACAATCACCGTGGCCACCGCGCTTGCCCTTGGCGCTGCGCGCCGCCCCTATCGTTTCCCTGAGGAGAACCCCATTGTCGGTTGAAAATAAAAAACCCATTCTGGTCATCGGACTGGGGCGTTTTGGACAGGCCGTGGCCAGATCCCTCAACCGGATGGGCCACGAAGTGCTGGGCGTCGATCAAAACCCTTCCTGCGTGCAGGCGATGGCAGAGGTGCTCACTCAATGCGTCGAAGCGGACGCGACCGATATAGAGACGCTCCGCCGATTGGGGGTTGAGGATTTTGAAGCCGCTGTGGTCGGCATCGGCACCGATATTGAGGCAAGCGTTCTGGCGACGCTCGCGTTATCGGACCTTGGCGTGACGCAGATCTGGGCCAAGGCTACGAATGACAATCACGGCCGTATTCTTGAGCGCACAGGTGCGACCAATATCGTTCATCCCGAGGCACGCATGGGAGAGCGCGTCGCGCATGTCCTCAGCGGCAAGATGATCGACTATATCGAATTTGACGACGATTTCGCGATTGCAAAGATGGCTGCGCCTAAAAGTCTGGCCGGGCAGACGCTTGGCCAAAGTGATGTGCGCAAAAGTACCGGGATCACTGTGGTGGGCGTCAAAAGTCCAACCAAAGACTTTGTGTACGCACAGCCGCACACGCTAATATCGCTCGGCGATCTGCTGATTGTCGCAGGAACGCGCAAGATCGTTGAGCGGTTTGCTGCGAGTGTTGGGAAATAGGGGAAATGACCTTTTTGATGCCGCAGAGTTTCGTTGATCTCTAGTCATCGCGTTCAAACCGCTCTTCTCCAAAGAACGGTAGCCACACCGACTGCAGTTAGCCGTAACTCGAAACCGACCAGCCCACTGATTTCGTCCCCGTCAATTCCTGCTCATGGCGCTGTTTATCGTAGCGAACACAGAAGCGAGGTTCAGTCCCAGCGATTGCATGGCGATGATCGCTGCCAAGGCAATCAAGGCGGCAATCAACCCATACTCACTTGCGCTGGCGGCATCTTCTCGTGGATCTGCGGTGATCTTGGTGTCTATGCTGGCGCGCACTTCTGCGGGGTTGACGCCGCGTTGTTCAGCCTCCCATTCCTTGCGCCATTTTTTGCGCAGGCGTTTTGCCTCCATCTTGCCGATGGCGCCGAGGCCTTTTGCTGCTCCTTCCGCAAAGCGATCGGGGGAGCGGTTTCTGAGCATGAACATCAGCAGGCGGTCGTTGTAGCGTTTTCGCGTGCCGACGAGCTTGCCGTACGAATAGAGCGGTTCATCCACGCGGTTAAGCGCGCGGTCATCGCAACGTCCTCGATCCGCTGCACGCCGAGGTCGAGCGCCTTTTGCCACGCTTCGCGAAAGCTTTCCGCGCCTGGCTTGGCGGCGCAGGTAATAGACGCCGGGTTGGCTCATATCGACCGCCTTGCACGCGGCGTGGACGCTGCCGGTGTCGGCCAGAGCCTCAATAAAGGCGAGCTGGCGTTCGGGCGTCCAGCCGTCACAGCGCGGGCTTTTGCGCGGGACGGGGGTGAAGGTGGGGACTTCGCCGCCCTGTGCGACAATATCGCGCACGGGCAGGCGGGTGGTGCGGGGATCGGCTCTGCGGGTCATTTGCGAGTGTGGAGCATAAAATGGGGTGTAGGCAAATCGGCGCAACTTCACTTGGCGTTCACGCATCCTGCTGGCTATACGCAGGGCTATGACATCGACACTTCGCACCCGCTTCACGCGCGCCGTCCTGCTTGGCGCCACTCTTTCGGTAACGGCAGCCTGCTCTGGCGGCTCTGGTAATGAGGACGTTGCCTATGTCGCGCGCGATGTCGAATCGCTCTATGGAGAGGCGCAGCGGCGGCTTGATAGCGGCAACACATTGCTGGCAGCGGCGCTGTTTGATGAGGTTGAGCGGCAGCACCCTTATTCGCCATGGGCAAGGCGTGCGCAGTTGATGAGCGCGTTCAGCTATTACATTGCGCAGGATTACAACAAAGCGATCGCGAACTCTCAGCGGTTCCTGTCGATCCACCCAGGTAACAAAGATGCGCCTTATGCGTATTATCTGATCGCGCTGTCTTATTACGAGCAGATCAGCGATGTGAACCGCGATCAGAAGATCACGGAACAGGCTCAGGTTGCTTTGCGCGAAGTGAACCGGCGTTTCCCTCAGACCGAATATGCCGCCGATGCGCGGTTGAAGCTGGACCTTGTGTCCGATCACCTCGCGGGTAAGGAGATGGAGATCGGGCGCTATTACCAGCGTTCAGGTCGCTGGCTTGCGGCGGCGCTCAGGTTCCGCAATGTGGTTGAAACGTATGAGACGACCAGCCACACGCCAGAAGCTTTGTACCGTCTGACCGAAAGCAGCCTTGCTTTGGGTATCAAAGATGAAGCGGTGAAATACGCCGCTGTTCTGGGTGCGAACTATCCGGGTACCGAATGGTATGAAAAGGCGTTCGAACTGGTTGAAGATAATGCGGCCAACGTCACCCCCAGCTAAGAACCGCTGATGTGGTGACGGGGCTTTGCGATTGGGTTAGTGCTGTGCCCCTATGCTAACCCGGCTTTCGATCCGTAACATCGTCCTTATCGAAGCGCTCGATCTTGATTTCGCGCGCGGGCTTGGCGTGCTTACCGGAGAGACGGGGGCGGGTAAGTCGATCCTGCTCGATGCGCTGGGACTGGTGCTCGGCGACCGGGCGGAAACCGCGCTCGTGAGGGCGGGCGAGGCCAAGGCGAGCGTAACGGCCAGCTTTGAGTTCGCACAGCTACCTGCGGTGATTGCAGCGGCACTGGACGATGCTGATCTGGAGATTGAGCCGGGCGAGCCATTGCTAATCCGGCGTCAGGTGAAGGCCGATGGCGGGTCCAAAGCATTCGTCAATGATCAACCCACCAGTGTGGCGCTGCTGCGCGAATTGGCTCCTGCTCTGGTTGAGCTGCACGGGCAGCACGACGATCGCGGCCTTGTAAACCCGCGCGGGCACCGGATGTTGCTGGATCGTTACGCCGGGATCGATCTTGGCGTGCTAGAACGGCGCTGGCGAAGCTGGGCGAAGACCGAGGCTCAGCTGTCGGAGGCTCGCGCTACGCAAGAGCAAGCGAAGCTAGATGAGGAACTGCTGACCGCGCATCTCGCGGAACTGACGACGCTCGAACCTCAGGCTGGCGAAGAAGTCCGGCTCGCCGCGGCGCGCAGCGATATGCAAAAGGGCGAGAAGCTGTCGGCGGAACTCGAAGACCTGCGCCACGTGTGGGAGGGTTCGGATTCGCCGCTTGCTTCACTGCGGGTGGCGGCGCGCAAGCTTGACCGGATTGCGGCCGAACATCCTATGCTGGCCGACGCGCTCGAATCGCTCGACAGGGCGGTGATCGAAGCGGGCGAGGCCGAAGATAAGCTGGAGGCAGCGGCGCGCACACTGGTGCATGATCCGGCTGCGCTCGACGTGGCGGAAACGCGGTTGTTCGAACTGCGCGCGCTGGCCCGCAAACATCGCTGCGAAGTGGATGCTCTGCCCGATCTGATGCGTGAAATGCGCGCGAAATTGGACGCAATCGAAGGCGGAGATGCGCAGCTGAGCGCTTTGGAAGCCGCCGCAAAAGAGGCGCGCGAGGCCTATCTGACGCTCGCAGAGAAAACTCATGCGCAGCGGGCCAAAGCGGCCAAAGTGCTCGACAAAGCGGTGGCAGCAGAGCTTGCCCCGCTGAAACTGGACGCCGCGCGGTTCCTGACCTCCATCGCCAAACTGCCGGAGGAAAAGTGGGGCGCGCATGGCATGGACAGCGCCGAATTCCTGATCGCCACAAACCCCGGCGCGGACTTCGCGCCGCTCGCAAAGATCGCATCGGGCGGCGAGCTGTCGCGCTTTATCCTCGCGCTGAAAGTTGCACTCGCGGAGAAGGGCGGCGCGGCGACGATCATCTTTGACGAGATTGACCGGGGCGTGGGCGGCGCGGTGGCCTCCGCGATTGGCGAACGGCTCGCACGGCTTGCCAGCGCAGAAGGACAATTGCTCGCGGTGACGCACAGCCCGCAAGTCGCAGCGCGCGGCGCGATGCATTACCTGATCGCCAAGGCATCCAGCGGTACGGTCACTAAAACCAGCGTCGTCCGCCTTGACCAAGCCGGGCGGCAGGAAGAAATCGCGCGGATGCTCAGCGGGGCGGAGGTTACGCCTGAGGCGCGGGCGCAGGCTGATCGGTTGTTGGAGGGGGTTTGATGGAAATTTTGGGCGGTTTGCTTCTGATGACGATCTTACTGTCGCTGTTAGGCTCAGTGACAGTGTTGGCATTGGCGAGCATGGCGGTGTTGGGCCTCACCACAGAAATGAATTTCAGACGCCTGTTTTTCGTATCGTTTGCGATAGGATTGCTGGCACCGATCCTGCTTGGCATAGGTGTTTCCTCGGCTCTCGACGATGAAAGTTTGCAGCAGAAATTGTTGATCGAATTGAACGACTTGGTGACCGGGTCAGAGAGCGTCACGGAGGCTCTTCCGCGGTTTCGCGAGCTTCACCAACAATTGACCGATGGCACGATCACGCCCGATGAGTTTGAGGAGCAATTGGAGCAGCTGATCGAAGAACGGTCCGGTGCGCAGGTTGAGATTGACGGTGCGGAGGTGATTGAGAACGACGAAAGCCGGGCGCAGATTGAAGTCAATTGAGAGCTTGGCCGATGACGACCTCCGCTAACCTCGGCGCAGACCAAAAAGCCCCCTCTTCTTTAGAGGAGGGGGTTGGGGGTGGTGGCGTCTCGCAAGAAACGCTCAAAGAGCGTGCTGCCGATATGCGGAACAATCCGACTTGGCCAGAAAAGCGATTATGGCTAGCGTTAAGGGGTAAACAAATTGATGGATTTAAGTTCCGGCGTCAGCAGGTAATTGGGAACCGAATTGTCGACTTCTACTGTCCGGCCGCAAAGCTCGCTGTCGAAGTTGATGGCGAGACACATAATGCGGAAGCAGATCAGCGACGCGATGAGCGATTGAAGAGCGATTTTGGTGTGCAAGTCCTTCGTTTTCGAAACAGAGATGTGAACCGTAACCTTGATGGCGTTTTGTTGCGCTTGCTTGAAGAGCTGAGCGCGTCGAACCACCCCCCGACCCCCTCCTTGTCCAAGGAGGGGGGGCAATGACCAAGCTCTCCGAAGCAGACGCCGCCAACGAACTGATGCGGTTGGCGCGAAATATTAGGCGCCACCGCTGGTTGTTCTACGATCAAGATTCGCCTGAGATTACAAATCGGGAATACGACGGTCTTCTGAGGCGCAATCGCGATCTGGAAGCGCAATTTCCGCACTTAGTTCGCGATGATTCTCCTACCTCTAACATATCGCGTCGGCTGACTGACGAAGAGAAAGCACGACTTCGTCAAGAGAAGCTGAGACCACAAGCTATTGAACTTGCTAGGTTGATACATGAAATTCAGTTTCACCGACACCGGTAGATGAACTTGATGATCCATAATCACAGACGCGGAATTTGATGCACTAAAGGCAAGGACAGATCTTGAAGATGATCAGGAATTGGTTCTTAGCCGAAGACGATCTGTTTAGCGTTCGCTCAGATCGTGTTGACTCTCCTTCGCAAAAGGTCGGGCATGAAGTCGCGCTTCGCCACTCTCAACAAGGTGACGCATGAGCAGCGCATGATGAGCCTCGACAACGCCTTCAATCGGGAGGAAGTGGAGGAATGGACGCAGCGCATTCGGCGGTTCCTGTCGCTCGCCGAAGATGCTCCGATTGCCATCACAGCGGAGGACAAGATCGACGGGCTGTCTTGCTCGCTGCGTTACGAGAACGGCAAGCTAGTGCGCGCGGCGACGCGCGGGGATGGGCAGGTGGGTGAGGATGTTACACCCAATGCGCGGCACATCGCCGACATTCCGCAGGAATTGACTGCCCAAGACGATGCGGAGCGTGCCCGACGTCTTCGAAGTGCGCGGGGAGGTCTATATGTCGAAGGCTGATTTTGCCGCGCTGAATGCCGCGCAAGAGGAGGCGGGCGACAAGTTATTCGCCAATCCGCGCAACGCAGCGGCCGGTTCATTCCGGCAGAAAGATGCGAGCGTTACTGCGACGCGTCCGCTCAAATTCTGGGCCTATGGCTGGGGCGCGGCGTCCGAGATTCCACGCGAAACTCAGTATGAAATGATGCGCCAGAATCGAGAGTTGGGGTTTCCCGCTCTCGCCTTTCCTGCAAGCTCACAAACAACGTCGATGCGATGATCGCGCACTATGAGGGAATTGGGCGGCAGCGCCCTGACTTGCCCTATGAGATCGACGGAGTGGTCTATAAGGTCAACCGTCTCGATTATCAGCAGCGGCTTGGTTTTGTGGCCAAGGCGCCGCGCTGGGCGCTGGCGCATAAATTCCCGGCAGAGCGCGCTCATACGACACTCGAAGCCATCGACATTCAGGTCGGGCGCACGGGCAAGCTGACGCCTGTTGGCAGGCTTGCGCCGGTGCTGGTGGGCGGGGTGACGGTCACCAATGTGACGCTGCACAACCGCGATGAAATCGAGCGGCTTGGCGTGCGACCGGGGGACCGGGTGGTGATCCAGCGCGCGGGCGATGTAATCCCGCAAGTGGTTGAGAATCTCACCCGAGAGGAGCCGCGTGAGAGCTATTCTTTTCCTGACCGTTGCCCTGAATGCGGCAGCGAGGCTGTGGCGGAGGAAGGCGAAGTTGATGTGCGTTGCACTGGCGGTCTGATTTGCCCGGCACAGCGCACGCAGCGGCTTGAGCATTTTGTCAGCCGCAAGGCGCTGGATATCGACGGCTTCGGGTCGAAGACCATCGCGCAGTTTTTTGCGCTGGGGTGGCTTGAAAGCCCGGCGGATATCTTCCGATTGAAGGAGCGCCGGGAGGACATTCTTGCGCTGGAAGGGTGGCAGGATAAGTCTGTCGATAACCTGTTGGCAGCTGTGGAAAACAAGCGCGCGCCCGATGCGGCAAAGCTGCTGTTTGGGCTGGGCATTCGCCAAGTCGGCGAAGTGACCGCGCGCGACCTGATGAAATCGCTCGGCGACATTGGCAAAGTGCGCGATGCGGCGGAGACTTTCTTCGCATATCGCTCCGAAAATCCGCGAGCGCCGGATGAGAAACCTTCACCCTTCAAATCTCGCATGGACAATGCGGCGAAGGATACGTTCGGTGTAACCGATGGCTTTGGCGCAACCATTGCCCATTCGCTCGCCGACTTCTTTCATGAGCCGCACAATCTGGCGGTTTGGGAAGACCTGATGAGCCTCGTCCAGCCGCCTCGATATGAAGTTAAGACAGTGGATTCT
This sequence comes from uncultured Alphaproteobacteria bacterium, assembly GCA_963789155.1. Classification (GTDB taxonomy): domain Bacteria; phylum Pseudomonadota; class Alphaproteobacteria; order Sphingomonadales; family Sphingomonadaceae; genus Erythrobacter. Next base: position 460,764 of record CAWBJN010000003.1, read on the forward strand.
CCCGTTGCGGGCAAGATCGTGGTCTTCACCGGCAAGCTGGAAACGATGAGCCGTGACGAAGCCAAAGCTCAGGCGGAACGGCTTGGTGCAAAAGCGGCGGGCTCGGTCAGCGCCAAAACGGGGTTACTGGTCGCTGGACCGGGAGCAGGATCAAAACTGAAGAAGGCGCAGGATTTGGGCGTCGAAGTGACAGACGAGGCAGGCTGGGCGGCGATTGTGGCGGCGGCAGGCTGATGGATTTGCTCCGCGAACTTCACCCCCAAGCTCTGCGTATCGCGGGCCTCCTGCGCGAGCGCGACGAGAAAATCGCAGTGGCCGATGGTGCGACCGGAGGGTTGATTGCGGCGAGCCTGCTTACGGTGCCCGGCGCGCTTGAATTCTATGTCGGCGGGGGTGTGGTCTATTCGTTCAAAGCCCGCGACGCGCTGTTCGATCTGCCGCGCGATGCCTACAAAGGCATGCGCTCCGTGACCGAAGAATATGCGCTGTTGCAGGCGCGCGCGATCCGGGACCGGCTAGGCGCGGAATGGGGCATTGCGGAAAGCGGCTCTGCCGGGGCGAGCAAGCACCCGCTTGGCGTCGCATCCGGGCGCAGCATCGCGGCGGTAGCGGGGCCGCTGACCGATCAAACCGCTATGGTCGAAACGGAGAGTGATGACCGGATCGACAATATGGCCACTTTCACGCGCAACGCTCTGGACCTGCTCGAAAAAACGCTGAGCGCGCAGGACTAGTCTTCGGCTAGCTGCGGAACCCACTTCATCACGCCTCCGGGGAAGGGTGTCCACATGCCGGTCTTCACCCCTGCTGCCGCGAGTTGATCGCTGGTCCATTGGTTGCATGTGTTGCCGATGTGATAGGTGCCGCGCGCGCGGTAGAACACGTCATGGCTGCCATAACCCGGCAAGATTCCGTGCTCGTCTGGTGGGGGCAGGTGGCTCTGAATTGCGCGGGTCAATGCTTTGTATTCGTCCGTGCTCAGGCGCAAGATGCGATACTCCGACGAAGGCGCTGGGCGGACATAATGCGCGACATGCAGCACCGCTTCGCCGCCGGTCATGGCGTTCACAGCGACCGGCAGGCTTAGGTCGCTCCAGGTCGGTGTTTCGAGAAAGAAGGCTCTCTCGCCCCAACTCACCGAAACATGGGTGTAAGGGCGGTCGGAGGCTTGGATATCGCTGGCAGGAAAGACCCCGCGCCAGTCCATCTCAGGCGTGACCAGCGGCATTGCGATTTCGGTGTGGATGCCGTTGGTGCCGACAAGGATTTCCACGATGCCCGTTTCAGTCGCGGCAGCTTCGCGCCAATCGCTGTTGCGCGAGATGGATGATCCGATCCAACCGGCAACGGCAAAGAGCGCAATGGAGCCAAGAAAAGCAGCGCCCGCCCATCGCAGAACCCGAAAAACCAAGCTTCGGGTGACGCGGGCCATTCAGCGCGCCGCCCGCCGCCTCAGCCACAAAATGGCCCAATCGCCGCGCTTTATACGGCCAACTTGGCGAAATCCTGCAAGCCGGTAGGCCCTGCGCACAGCGGCCTCTTGTTCCCCGGCCAGCAATCCCGCGAGCAGCAAGCTGCCGCCCGGCACCACCGAAGCGGCGAAGTCTGGGGCTAGCTCAACCAGCGGCCCGGCAAGGATATTGGCGATCAGAACATCGTAAGGCCCGCGCAATTGCAGCAGATCATCGTCCATGCCCGGCGCAATCACCATTGTCATCGCGCCGGGGCCGGAGCCAAGTTCGATGCCGTTAAGCGCCGCATTATCAGCGACCACATCCGCGCAAACCGCATCGATATCCGAAGCGGTCACTTCGGCACGCGGCCACAGCGCCATTGCGGCAAAGCCCAACAGTCCTGTGCCTGTGCCAATATCAGCGATCCGGCGCGCGACGATGCCGCTGGCTTTCATCGCGCCGAGCATTTCGAGGCACCCGGCGGTGGTTTCGTGCTGCCCTGTGCCAAAGGCCTGTGCTGCGGGGATAATGAAGTTCAGCGCATCGTCTGCCGGTGGAAAGTCAGGCGTGTGGACATAGAATTTCCCTGCGCGGATCGGCTGCGTGCCTTGCTGGCTTAGCGTGAGCCAGTCTTCATCGGGTAATTGCTCAACCGTGATTGTGGGCGCGGCTCCGTCGAACAGATCCGCCAAAGCGCATTTCTGTTCAGCGGCGGGTTTGCGAGGAAACCACCCTTCCAAAACCCAATCCTGAGGTCGGTCTTCGCTGATTTCACGGCCCGAAATGACAAGGTCAAAATCCCATTCGTCAATATCGTCATGCGCAAGCAGCGCCGCCTGCACGGCCAGTTTTGGCGCGTGGGCAGTGAGTTTCCAACTGGTGCTCATTGTGCGGCCGCTTCTTGGGCTAGGCGCTGTTCGATGTCCCTAAGTTTGCCTTGCACGTATACGGCGCAAGGGGTCTCGGCTGCCGGGTTTGCGGTGAGTTGTCCGGCTTCCATCCGTGCCAACATCCGGCTGTGCGAGGGATGCGGTGTAAGCAAGATATCGCAATCGAGAGCCGCGAGCCTGGCAAGTCCGGCGCGATATTGCGCGAGATAGGCAGGGTGGTCGGAAAATCTGTAACTATCGCTGCTGACCGGAGAAAGGCTGTCGGCGTAGACGAAGGTTTTGCACTCTAGCTCATCACAGCTTTCCCATTGCCAGCTAAGCGCGCCAGGCGAATGGCCGGGCGTCTTGATCGCCGTTATTTGAGTTGCGCCAAGCATCAGAGTTTCGCCGTCTTGCACGATCCGGTCGACGCGGACGGGGGTCATTGGATCGTGCAGGCCGTATTGCGGATCTTCTGGATGGCTAATCCCACTAGCGAAAACTGCGGCTGACTCGGTCGATGCGACGACGTTTGCATTGGCGGCCTGCGCAACCACAGCATGTCCGCCAACATGGTCGAAATGTTCATGGCTATACAAAAGCCAATCGACGCTTTCTGGCTCAAGCGCCAGCTTTCCAAGATTGGCGAGAACAACTTCAGCTCCTGCTTGGGTGCCGCTGTCGATCAGAACATGGCTGTCGGCACCGATTATGAGTATTGCCGATATACCGCATGTCCCGACATGGAATGTGTTGCCGTAAATGTGAAAAGGATCCGCAGGCTTGTCCCAATTGTCCCATGGCTCGCATATATCCAAGAAAGCTTGTTGATCTGAAGCAATTTGAACCGAGGTACTTTCTGGTTCGCTCTTCATCGGCGAGGCGCAAGCGCCCAGCACTAAAGCGAATGCAAGGATTGAGAACTTAGCGAACAAAGCTTGCTCCATTGGCGTCGATAACCGCGCCGGTCATGCTGGCAGGAGCATCAAGCGCGCAGAACGCGATGATGCTGGCGATTTCTTCGGGTTGCGCAACCCGGCCCAGTGGAATGTCCGCGAGCAGGTCTGCGCCGCCCCGGCTTTCCAGATAATCGCCTGCCATCGCGGTGTCGGTAAATCCGGGTGTTATGGCGAAGCTGACGATGCCTTGCGCGCCGTATGCCCGCGCGATGGTCTTATGCATCGCGATCATTCCGCCTTTTGCCGCTGCGTAATGCCAATGCGCAGGAGAATCCCCGCGATAGGCCGCGCGGCTTGCGACATGGACCAAGCGTCCGCGTATGCCATCCGCGCCGGCGCCGGTGCCTGCGCCCGTACCTGTGCCCTGCCAATGCCTGACAGCAAAGCGGCTCAATTGGGCCGCAGCGGTGAGGTTGATGCGCAGGGTATCTTCCCACGCATCAAGCCATTCGATATCTGACGAATCGAGCGGATTGGCGTCAAACAATCCCGCATTGTTGACTACGGCAGAGATATTACCTCCGCTGCGATCCATCGCTTCTTCCCACAGCAACCCTGCGGCCAGCGGGTCGGTGAAATCGGCGGTGATGCGCTCAGAATGGGGCTCGGCTGCCCGCGCGCGCGACTGATGCCCGATCACCTGGACACCCCGCTGGGTCAAGGCTTTGTGAGCGGCAGCGCCGATCCCCCGGCTTGAACCAGTGACGAGAATTGTTGTCATGCGCCCATCTATCTCAAAGTGTGTCTATTCTAAAAATTGCAACTGATGCCTTACGCGTCGCGCTTGCCTCTGACTGCCATTGCGCTAAGTGGGGTTGGGGGCAATCAAAAACATGGGATTATCATGAGCCAAAGACCGCTATCTCCGCATCTCCAGATATGGCGGTGGGGGCCGCATATGTTGGTTTCCATCCTGCACCGTGCAACCGGCGACGGTATGGCGATCGTGGGATTGGGCGTGCTTGTCTGGTGGCTTGGCGCGCTCGCCAGCGGCCCGGCGGCTTATGAGACATTCACAGACATCATGACATCGCCGATTGGCTGGATTGTCCTGGTTGGTCTGTCATGGGCATTTTTCACACATATGATGAGCGGCCTGCGCCATTTCGTTCTGGATATTGGGGCGGGTTATGAACTCGACACCAATCGGTTCTGGTCGATAGCTGCACCGATCATCGCTATCGTTTTGACTGGTGTATTCTGGGCCGTCATTTTTAAGATCTGGGAGTAACACCATGGGTAACGGCACTTCCATTGGCCGCGTTCGCGGTCTGGGTTCTTCGCATCACGGCGCGCATCATTGGCTCACGCACCGGTTCAGCGCGATCACCAATCTTGTTTTGATGAGCTGGCTCATCATCAGTTTTGCGCTCATGGGCGATTACAGCCATGCGTCTGTCAGTGCTTGGTTGTCGAATCCGATTTCGGCAATTGCGATGATCCTGCTGGTAATCAGCTTGTTCTGGCACGCGAAAATGGGGCTTGGCGTCCTGATCGAAGATTATGTTCACGAAGCCGGTCTGAAATTTGGAGTGCTGATGGCGCTCAACATCGCGGCAATTGGCGGCGGCGCGTTCGGCGTGTTTAGCATCATTATGCTTGTATTTGGAGGTCAGGCCTGATGGCTACGGCAGCAGCTCAAGACAGCTATAAGATTATTGATCACCTCTATGATGTGGTGGTTGTAGGGGCAGGCGGTGCAGGTCTGCGCGCGACTTCGGGTGCGGCAGAGGCAGGTTTGCGCACTGCAAATATCTCCAAGGTTTTCCCAACGCGTTCCCACACAGTTGCGGCTCAGGGCGGCATCGCGGCAAGTCTGGGCAACAACACGCCAGATCACTGGAGCTGGCACATGTACGACACCGTGAAGGGGTCGGATTGGCTGGGTGATCAGGACGCGATCGAATATCTTGCGCGTGAAGCCCCGCAGGCGGTTTATGAGTTGGAACACGCTGGCGTTCCCTTCTCTCGCAATGAAGATGGCACGATTTATCAACGTCCGTTTGGCGGACACATGCAGAATATGGGCGCAGGCCCGCCAGTGCAGCGCACCTGCGCCGCGGCTGACCGTACGGGGCACGCAATGCTCCACGCGCTGTATCAGCAGAGCCTGAAATATGACGCGGATTTCTTCATCGAATATTTCGCGCTCGACCTGATTATGTCCGAAGTGGGCGGCGTGAAGAAATGCGTCGGCGTCATGGCGATGTGCCTTGACGATGGCACGATCCACCGGTTCCGCGCGCAAAGCGTCGTGCTGGCGACCGGCGGTTATGGTCGCTGCTATTTCACCGCAACTTCCGCTCACACTTGCACAGGCGATGGCGGCGGCATGGTGCTGCGCGCAGGATTGCCTTTGCAGGATATGGAATTCGTGCAGTTTCACCCAACCGGCATTTACGGTGCGGGCGTTCTGATCACCGAAGGTGCGCGGGGCGAGGGCGGTTACCTCACCAATTCCGAAGGCGAGCGTTTTATGGAGCGATATGCTCCGTCGGCCAAGGATCTCGCCTCACGCGATGTCGTGTCGCAATCCATGGCGAAAGAAATGCGCGAAGGGCGCGGCGTGGGCAAGGATGGCGATCACATCCACCTGCACCTCGACCACATTGATCCAAAAGTTCTGGCCGAACGCCTGCCGGGTATCACCGAAAGCGGAAAGATTTTCGCCGGTGTTGATCTGACCCGCGAAGCTTTGCCTGTTACGCCAACGGTCCATTACAATATGGGCGGTATTCCGTGTAATTATCATGGCCAGGTCGTAACCATCGGCCCTGACGGCGATCCTGACTTTGTGGTTCCGGGGCTTTATGCCGTGGGCGAGGCGGCGTGTGTTTCGGTGCACGGTGCCAACCGCCTTGGTTCCAATTCGCTGATCGATCTGGTCGTGTTTGGCCGTGCAACGGGTCTTCATCTGAAAGATAATCTGCAAGCAGGCGCGAGCCAGCCTGAGCTTCCCGGCGACAGCGCCGATTTCGCGCTCAGCCGGGTTGACCATTTCCGCTATGCTAAAGGTGGTTCGTCCACGGCTAGCCTGCGGATGGATATGCAGAAGACCATGCAAAAACATTGCGCAGTGTTCCGCAATGACGAACTTCTTCGCGAAGGGGTCGAAAACATTGCCGAAATCAATGCGCGGATGCAGGACATCCATGTCAGCGACCGTTCAATGATCTGGAATTCTGATCTGATCGAAACGCTGGAGCTCGACAATCTGATCGGGCAGGCTAGCGTCACCATGAAATCCGCTGACAACCGCAAGGAATGCCGCGGTAGCCACGTCAATGAAGATTACTTCAACGACGATGATAACGGCCGCAACGATACAGAGTGGATGAAGCACACCGTCGCATGGTTCGATGGCTGGGGCGGCGGCGCGAAGGAATCGGGCAAGGGCGATATCAAGATCGATTACCGCCCAGTGCACGAATATACGCTCACTGAAGATGCCGAATATATCAAGCCGAAGAAGCGGGTTTACTGAATTATACTTAATGGCGGTGGCTTGCGGGCCGCCGCCATACCCTTATGGACTCCCAAAAAGGGGGTGGGCCAAAAAGGGGATGGGTCGTGTTTTCCAGATTTGATGATCCAGCGGTGGAGAAATCCTATGTTGCGAGCGAACGCATCGCTCGTATCCCTGCGACGCGTGTTTTAGCGGGTATCGCGATTGTCACGCTGATCTCTTACATTGCGTTCAACCCGCTGCACTTCCCGCTCGAAGGGGTGCTGGCCTACAACCTGGCGGCGGGGCCGTTCATTCTCTTGCTGCTGGGACTTGTTGGCCTCACATTTTCGAAGTTTTACATCGAGCAACCGTGGGTCGATCTGATCATTTTCAGCGCGATGGCGGTGGTTATGGTGCTGTTGATCGAGGCACTTGGCACACAATCCGATGTTACCAATATCAGCCGCCTCAGCATGGCGGTGATTAACCTCGGCATTCTCATGGTTTTCGCGAGCGTGGGATTTGTCGCCACGACACGGTTTTTCTTCGCTTGGGCGTTGGTGCTTGTGGCGCTGTATGCGGGGTTCTTGCTGATCGCTGATCGCGGGATCGTCTCCAAGGTCTATTCCTTCACCAATTTCACGACTTTCTTCACCTTTGGTGCCTTTGTGAATTGGGATATAGATCGCCGCGCGCGAAAGACTTTTGCAGCTCAGATAGAACTGGAAAAAGAGCGAGCAAAAACGGAAGAATTGCTCCACAATGTCTTGCCAAAGCAGGTTGCAGCCCGATTGCGGCGCGGCGAGGTGGTTGCGGACAGTTTCTCAGACGTATCAGTGGTGTTTGTCGACATCGTTGGATTCTCCAAACTCGCGCGCAGATTATCTCCGGGTCATTTGGTCAAGCTTTTGAATGCCATCTTCGGCTTCGCTGATGAATGCGCGGCCAAGCATGGGGTGGAAAAGGTCAAGACCGTTGGCGACGCTTATCTGGCGGTCTCTGGCGGGACGGCCTCCGTCGGTACCGACGCATCAGCGGCGGTCGCATTTGCTCAAAGCCTGATCGAAAGGGTTTCCGAATACGCCAAGGTTTCAAAACTGGATGTTGCGGTGCGTGTCGGCATCCATTCCGGCCCAGTGGTCGGAGGTGTTATCGGCGAACACCGCATGGCCTATGATTACTGGGGCGACACCATGAACATCGCGAGCCGAATAGAGGGCGCTGCACATGCTAATGGCATTGCCGTGTCGGAAAGCACCTATTTCGCGTCTTGCGCCGAGGTCTCTTATTCACAAGCTGAGACCGTCACCCTCAAAGGGATTGGTGATGCAACCATCTACCGGGTGCAGCCGACTTGACCATTTCTTAAAGCCAATGCAGCGTCGCGCTATGAGAAAAATTTGCGCGATTGGGCCTGTTCTTGGGCCTGTTCTTGGGATGGCTTTGCTGGGAATAACGACAGCTTCCGTGCTGGCGCAGGATAGTGCGAGCAATCCCAACCAACCCCCCGCGCACACAGTGCCTTTTCCCAACCTTGGCGTGGGCGAAACCCGTGAAGAAACCATCGACAGCTATAAGCTCGCCCCGCAGATGCGGCGCGGGGTCCCGGCGCGTGACCTGCTGGAGCAACGACGCAGGCTTACCCGGGCGCTCTCTGATCTTGCGCCGCAGCGACCCGGTATCGTGGATGCTTATGTGGTCACAATCGCGCTCGACAGCGATCCCGTTTTTGCGCGGGAGGCGCGTGAGGCGGGCCGCGTGCTGGCACGGCGTTATGACGGGGCAGGGCGCACAGTGACGCTGGCCGGGCCGGATGGAACGCGCGATGATTTGCCGTTTGGTTCGATAGAAAGCCTCTTCGTCAGCTTTGCCCATATTGCCGAGGTGATGGATCCGGCTGAGGACGTGCTCGTTCTCTACACCACCAGCCACGGCAACAGGTTGGGATTGGCCTATCATTACGGCGATACCGGCTACGGTGTGCTTTCTCCTGAACGGCTGAAAGGGGTGTTGGAAGAGCTTGAGATTAAGCGCCGCATCCTTGTGATCAGCGCATGTTTTTCGGGCGTTTTCGTTCCCGCTTTGGCGGGCGCGGACACCGCGATCCTCACCGCTGCTGCGGATCAGCGCAATTCTTTTGGGTGTGAGCCGCAAAACGACTGGACGTTCTATGGGGACGCTTTGATAAATCGTGCGATGCGACAGCCCGTGCCGCTATCCGAAGTCGCACTAACCGCAGGTCGCACGGTTGCCGAGTGGGAGAGTCAGCGCCGTTTGCTGTCATCGCTGCCGCAAAGTTCGATCGGTACAGGCGTGGGCGCCTGGTTGCCTTTGCTAGAGGCGCGAATGCCGCAAGATGCGACCCAGCCCGTTGGTCGGTCCGCCATCAGTGATTAGATTACTCGGCATCAAGTCTAATCGTCCTGTAATCGCCGCGCATCGACCACGGTCACAGGGTCAGCGAGCATCTGCCCCTTCATCCAGCCTTCGCCCTTTTCCGGGTCAAGCGGCGCGGCGTGGATTGCCTCAACCACTTCCATCCCATCGGTGACATAACCAAACACCGCATAGCCATTTTGCCAGACTGGATCTTCGGAGGCCGGGTTGGCGTCCAGCCCGGTCTGATCGCCGAGCATGATCGAAAAATCACCATTGGCCGTTCCCGGTTCGCCCATCGCCATCGAAATGGCGCCGCGTGTGTGGCTAAGGCCGGTGACCGTGGTTGGCTCATGCGCGATACCGGGCAGAACGCGGTCAGGATCCCACTGCGCGCCGCCTTGCAGCAAACCATTGGGCTGGTCGCCCCAGTCAAGATGCATGGCGCGGTAAAAGACGATCCCGTCAAAGCGCCCTTCGTCAACATAGCGCAGGAAATTGCTCGCCGTGATTGGCGCGCGCTCTGTTTCCAGAGCGATGGTGATGTCGCCAAGTTCGGTTTCCAACACGACCGAAACGGTTGCAGCCACGGCCTCTGCTGCCACCACGCTATTTGTATCAGCGGGCTTCTCACCATCGGTTGGCTGAGCGCTAACCGGAGCGGCAGCCGGAGCAGCAGGGCCTCCTGAAAGAGCACCCGCAAGGGCGGCGGTTACGAGCAGGGCTGCGGTCATAGTCATTCGTCCGGTGATATCGTCTGCTTGCAGAAGATCAACCTAGGCCGGGCCTTATTCATCGCGCGGAAAGGTTTACAGGCGTAATCGCTGTGACTACAGACGTAATCAAGCGAAGGGAGTGCGCCTTGAGCAAGTCCAAACCTAAACCCGAACGGATCAATCCTGACCGGATTAGTGAAGCCGAACATGCGGTGATGGAAGTTCTTTGGGACCGAGGCACCGCTTCTGCTTCCGAAGTCTGCGAGGCGGTTTGCGAAAAGCGCGACTGGAGCCTTGCGACGGTGAAGACGCTGCTCTCTCGTCTCGTTCAGAAAAACGCCATTGCCTCTCGCCCGGATGGCCGCCGTTTTCTCTACACACCGCAAATTCAACGCGCGGATTATGTCGGCGGGGAATCTCGCCGCTTGGTTGATCGGTTGTTTGGTGGCCGCGCCGCTTCATTGGTGGCGCATCTGGCCGAAACAGAGGCGCTGAGCGAGGATGACGTCTCTGAAATTGAGGCGCTGTTAAAGGAGCTAAAGCAATGATTGGCTGGCTGCTTGAAACCCTCGTTTGGACCGCGGTTTTGATTGTCGGCGTGCTGATGCTGCGCCGCCCGGTGGCGCGCTGGTTCGGCCCGCAAGTGGCCTATGCCCTGTGGGCGATCCCCGCTTTGCGCCTATTTCTGCCGCCAATTGAATTGCCCGCGTGGATGCGGCCCGTTGCACCCGCACCAGATGTTGCAACGGCGAACGCAGCGGCTCTGGATGAAACCTCATTCTTAAACCTCGACCCTGCCATTCCAGTTGCAATCACAGATGGACCAGCAGGAACCGAGGCGGCGGTGTCCGAAGTGCCAGATCCCTTCACCCCTGGGACGAGTTTTGAGTTCGGATCATACATCGAACCCATCAGTCAGCTTGCCATTTCGGTCTGGCTCATCGGCGCCGCCATCTTTTTATATCTGCGTTTCGCCGCCTATTTCCGGCTGCGCGCAGAATTGCTGGAAGGCAGCAACAACGTAGGGCGCGATGGAAAAATCCGCCTTATTGAGTCCAGCGGCACCAATGCGCCACTTGCCTTTGGCGTGTTTGATAAAGTGATCGCTCTTCCGCGAGGGTTTCTGGCTCAGCCTGACACGGTCGCTCGTGATCTGGCGCTGGCGCATGAGATGGAACACCATCGCGGACAAGACTTGCTGATCAATGTTTTGGTACAGCCGCTGTTTGCGATGCACTGGTTCAACCCGCTGTGCCGATATGGCTGGTTGGCGCTGCGGCGCGATCAGGAGGCGGCATGCGATGCCCGCGTGATCACCGCAAAACCTGCCATAGAGCGCGAAGCTTACGCCAAACTTATCGTCAGCACTGCGGCCCGTTCAACCCTTGCGCCGACGCTTTCAAACAATCTGGCACCCAATCTGGCACTCGCCGCGCCGATGGCGTGCCCGGTGCTGGGCGAAAAATCGATAATTCACCGTTTGAGGAGCCTGAATATGACCGACACTTCGAAAAAACGCCGTCTGGCCGGCCGTTTTATGCTTGGGGCCGCTGTCATCGCACTGCCTCTGACCGCCTCCATCAGCTACGCTGCGAGTGATGCGCCCGCACCGCCAGCGCCTCCCGCTGCGCCTGCTGCACCCGCTGTGCCAGTCAGGGTCATCGGCATTTCCCGCACCACGGCTCGCCAGCACCACCTTGCCGCAATCGTAGGCAAGTGGCGATCCTTCGTAACTATCGATCCCGACACCGAAGAAGGTGCCGATGGTGAGCGACTGCGCACCTTTCGAGTGATCCGTGAATTCAACAGCGATGCAGACGGACAACGTACGCAGCAGCGGATTGATCGCGAGGTCCGGCATGTTCGGAAATCGCGCGATGGCAATGGGCACATCCACATCAAACGCGAAGGTGAACGACTTAGCAAAGAAGAGATGGAGGAAGTCATGGTGGATGTGCGCGAGGGCCTCGAAGAAGCCAACCGCACCCTTGCCGAGATACCGGCGATCATCGACGCCGCGCTTGCCAGCTCTCGTGATGCCGAAAAACGCGTCAGGACTATCCGCGGATGCTCGGCAGACAGCGATGAAGTCGCAACCACGACTGAAAACGCCGATGGAACTCGCACTGTGATGATTTGCCAAGCCCGTTTGATGGAAAGCGCGCTCGAGGGGCTTCGCGAGGCTCGCGCTGAAATCTCACGCAGTCAGGAAATGAGCGCGGAATTGCGCGCCGTATCACGCGAAGAGCTCGACCGACAGATCGAAGACTTGCAGAGCTCGCAAAGCTAAGTTTCAAAGATGCGATAAGGTCGGGGCGCATCCGGTTCCTTGGAACCAGCCGACCACAAAAGACCGGCGCGAGATTTGTTCTCGCGCCGGTTTTTATTCGCCCGAAGTCATTGAACCGCGAATTTCACGAGGGCGCGCGGGATAATCGCAGCCACGCGACTGGCCAAGCCCCTTCAAATACCCACGTCTGACCATGCCGGCGGTGACGGCCAAGCGGCCCTCATTCCGGCGGGCGTTCGCGCCGGTAACTTCTCGCACGATGCCGCGAAACGGGATGAACGATCCGACCAAGCTTTTGGCGATGCGGTTGCGGTTTATGCGGCGCCCTTCTTCATCTTCGGCAATATCGAAATCTGCGCCGAGTTCGCGGTCGATGGCTGCGATCTGGACGACAATGTCATTGCAAGTCTCAAGGCCGTCGGAAGCGTAGGGATCCGCCACCGCAGCCGCGAGCACTTCAGGAATATCGGCGGCATCAATATTGAAATCCTGCAATGGCGTGCGTGCAATGTCCTCCATATCCAGGTCGCTGTCCTGGCTTTGCGCAAAAGCCGGATTTGACGGCATTAACGCAAGTGCTGCTCCGAACAGGAGCGCCTTAACCGAAGTCAAAGTAAGTGTCGCATGTTGAGTCATTAGCGCTCTCTATTCCCCGCCGCAGCGCATCCATGCGTTGCTGGCTGGTGCCGTGGGTGAAGTTTTCCGGATTTATACGCTGTCCTGACCTGCTCATCAACGTATCATCGCCAATTGCACTTGCTGCTCGCAGGCCTTCTTCCATATCGCCGGCTTCGATGCGGTTGCGGTTCTTGCCTGCCCAGACACCGGCATAACAGTCGGCCTGCAATTCCATGCGCACCTGTAGCTGGTTTGAATCGCGTGGATTGCGCTGTTGAAGGCTGCGCACTTGGCCAGCTAGCCCGGTGATGTTCTGGATGTGGTGGCCATATTCATGCGCGAGCACATACAACCGCGCAAAATCGCCGCCCGTGCCGCTCATTTGCGCCAGTTGCTGGTAAAAGCTGGTGTCGATGTAGATACCCAGATCGGCCGGGCAATAGAACGGTCCAGACGCCGAAGTGGCGCTGCCGCAGCCCTGCGTCGTCACCCGACCATCGCGGTAAAGGTCCAACGTGGGCTGTTCGAATGGAATGCCAGCGCGCGCAAATTCCGGCTCCCATGTTTCATTCAGGCTGGTTAGCGCTGCGCAGGCTTCTTGCGCATAGGGCCCGCTGGTGCAGACCTGTTGTTCGGTTAAATCGCCGCTCTGTGAAGTGGGTGCGCTTTGTTGTTCTATGCCGCCCAGAACGGCGATGGTTTGTGCAGGATCAACTCCAAATGCGACCGCTCCGATCAGGGCAATAACCAATGTGCCGCATCCAACACCGCCCGCACGGCGCATTCCGCCTCCGCCGCTGCTCGACCGGACCTTGATCTTGGATGTGTCGAATGGATTAAGCCGCATGTAATTTGTCCCCTTAAACGAACTGAATCAACTGCTGCGACCGGCTTACGTTCCGCGCAATTCGCTGGACACGGCCATCAGGCGCGGCAAAAGCTCTGCGAGAAAGCCTTAAGTGCAGGAGTTGAATATGATGCTCAAGGAAAAGCGCGCGCTAGTTACCGGATCTACATCGGGAATCGGGCTTGCGATTGCTCGGGCGCTGCATGCAGAGGGCGCACAAGTGATCCTCAACGGATTTGGCGATGCGGATGAAATCGCAAAGCTGACCGAGGAAATGGGCGCGACATATAATGGTGCGAACCTGCTCAATCCGGCTGAGATCGAGGGAATGATGCGCGATATCGGACCCATTGATATCCTCGTAAACAATGCGGGCATGCAATATGTGTCGCCGGTGGAGGATTTCCCAACCGACAAATGGGATGCAATCATCGCGCTTAATCTGACGGCGGCGTTCCACACATCGCGGCTTGCAATACCGGCGATGAAAGAGGCGGGTTGGGGCCGGATTATCAACACCGCATCAGCGCATTCGCTAACCGCCTCTCCGTTCAAGAGCGCATACAACGCCAGCAAACATGCGATTGCGGGTTTTACCAAGACAATTGCGCTGGAATTGGCGCAGACCGGCGTGACGGCGAATTGCATCAGCCCCGGATATGTCTGGACCCCGCTGATTGAGGGACAAATCCCCGATACAATGGCGGCGAGGGGTTTGACACGCGAACAGGTCATCAACGATGTGCTGCTCGCTAAACAGCCGACGAAGAAATTTGTGCAGCCCAGTGAAGTCGGCGCGCTCGCATTGTTCCTGTGCCGCGAAGAGGCGGGCAATGTGACGGGTGCGAACTGGAGCATTGATGGAGGCTGGACCGCAGAATGAACGCGCTTGGCCGGTTCTCTATTGTTGCGACCGCAGCGTTTGCTCTTTCGGCATGCGTTACGGCTCCAACAGCCGCGACCGCGCCCGATTTAGAAAGAGAAGCGATTGCGGCGAACCTGCTGCGCGATATCACTGTGCTGGCCAGTGACGAATTTTCCGGGCGCAAACCCGGCACCGAAGGGGAAACGCGCACCGTTGCGTTTCTGATCGAAGAAATGCGATCCGCCGGGCTGATGTCGGGCACCAATGATCCTGGCAGCGCATGGCGCGCGCCGGTTGGTTTGGTGAGCACCGCGCCGGGCAACAGCGAAATCACCTTTCAGACAGAGGGGCGAACTGTACAGGTGGGTCCGGAGCAGGGCACCGCGTTCACGTCGGCCAGCCGCCTGTTGATCGGCGACAACCCAATGATCTTCGTCGGCTTTGAATCAGACAGCGTCGAACCGGAATCGATTGCGGGCAAAGTGGTCGTGATGTTGGGCGAACCCGGCGCCAGCGCAGAACGGCGCGCGCAATTGTTCCGGCCCGGCCCGTCCGCAATTATCACGGTGGTCGAAGACGACGCCGCAATCGCCAATGCAAAACTCGGGTTTAACCGCGAACGCGTGATCCTAGCGAGCGAAGAGCGAAACCGCCTCACCGCCTATGTCACGCATTCCGTGATGCGGCGGGTCAATGGCGAAGAGCATTGGAACGCTCTGGTGGAAGAGGCCGCGTCGGACAGTTTTTCGCCCGGCCCGCTAGAGCCTACCGTTTCAATCGACGCGATGTCGAACCGCCGCGAGTTTACCAGCTCTAACGTTTTGGGATTGTTGCCGGGGACGGTGCGGGGATCGGGCGCAGTTTTGTTGCTTGCTCACTGGGATCACTTGGGTGAGTGCGGCGAAGCTGATGATCTGATCTGCAACGGCGCAGTCGATAATGCGAGCGGGGTCGCGGTGATGCTCGAACTTACGCGCCGATTGTCGGCGAGCGGTCCTCACGACCGGGATATCTACGTCCTTGCCACCACCGCTGAGGAATCGGGTCTGCTGGGTGCGCAATCCTTTGTTGAATCGCCACCGGTTGCGCTCGCCAGCATCGTTGCCGCTTTCAATTTCGACACGTCAGCGGTTGCGCCTTCGGGCAGCGCGGTCGGGTTCGTGGGGGAAGGGCGCACTGTGCTCGACCCCGTGATCCTGGAGGTGATGCAAGAAAGCGGGCGCAGACTGGGTAGCCGTGAATTTGCGGAAAGCTTCGTGCGGCGGCAAGATGGCTGGGCGCTGCTGGAACGCGGCGTGCCTGCGGTGTTTCTCTCAACCGCATTCAGCTCCGAAATAGTCCTCGGCCCTTATCTGGCGGAAGATTATCACCGTGCGTCGGATGAAATTGGAACGATCGAGCTGGGCGGCGCAATCGACGATCTTTTGCTGCATCAGGCTCTGGTAGAGCGGATCGCGAACACCGCGCTTTATACGCCTCCTGCGAAGCCCCCTGCTGCACCCCCCGCTGCACCCCCTGCGGTACCGCCTGCCAATTAGCGCGCAGATTGTCGCAGAAAAGACGTGTGCTTGCCCTAGCGCGCCGGGCAAAGCAGCCCTACAGGGGCCTGCACGATTCGAAATACCCAAGAAACGAAAGCTGCGTGCACATGGATATCCCCCTCGGCCTCACCTTTGACGACGTTCTGCTCCGCCCGGCGGAGAGCAATGTCCTGCCGAGTATGGCGAACACCAAGACCCAGCTCACGCGTGATATCGCGCTGAACATTCCGATTTTGTCATCCGCGATGGATACGGTGACAGAGGCGGATATGGGGATCGCAATGGCGCAATTGGGCGGCATCGGCGTGCTTCACCGCAATTTGACCGTTGAACAGCAATCGGCAGCGGTGCGCGCGGTCAAACGCTATGAAAGCGGCATGGTGGTCAATCCGATCACGATTGGTCCTGACGCGACGCTTGGCGATGCGCAGGCCTTGATGGATTTGCACCGGATCAGCGGTATTCCTGTGGTCGACAACGGTGGCAAGCTGGTTGGCATTGTGACCAACCGCGATGTGCGCTTTGCCGAAAATCCGGCTCAGCCAGTGCGCGAATTGATGACGACCGAAAATCTGGCGACGGTTCCATTAGGTACCGGGCAAGAAGAAGCGCGGCGATTGCTGCATGGTCGCCGCATTGAAAAGCTGTTGGTGGTTGATGATGCTTATCGCTGCATCGGGCTGATCACGGTCAAAGATATCGAAAAAGCGGTCAATTATCCGCATGCGACAAAGGACGGCACGGGCCGCCTTCGCATTGCCGCCGCCACGACTGTGGGTGATGCGGGCTTTGCGCGGACCGAAGCCTTGGTTGATGCCGAAGTCGACGTCATCATCATCGACACTGCGCATGGCCACAATCTGGAGGTTAGCCGTGCTGTTGAGCGCGCGAAGAATCTTTCCAGCTCTGTACAAGTCATTGCAGGCAATGTCGCCACACCAGAGGCAACGCGCGCTCTGATTGATGCGGGCGCGGACGGCGTGAAAGTCGGAATCGGTCCCGGCTCCATCTGCACCACGCGCGTGGTCGCGGGCGTTGGCGTGCCGCAGCTTACCGCTGTTTTGGAAAGCGCTGCTGAAGCCAAGAAATCGGGCATCCCTGTGATCGCCGATGGCGGTCTTCGCACATCCGGCGATGCGGCAAAGGCTCTGGCGGCAGGCGCGTCCACCGTCATGGTCGGCTCCATGCTGGCAGGTACTGCGGAAAGCCCCGGCGAAGTGTTCCTGTATCAAGGGCGCAGCTACAAATCATACCGGGGTATGGGCAGCGTCGGCGCGATGGCGCGCGGCAGCGCTGATCGGTATTTTCAGCAGGATGTCTCCGCGCTCAAACTGGTTCCAGAAGGGATTGAGGGACAAGTGCCTTTTAAAGGCCCGGTTGCCGATGTGATCCATCAACTTGGTTGGCGGGGTGAAAGCCGCAATGGGCTATACCGGCAGCGCGACAATCCCCGAATTGCAGGAACGCGCCAAATTTGTGCGGATCACCGGGGCTGGCCTGTCCGAAAGCCATGTCCACGATGTCGCGATCACGCGCGAAGCCCCAAATTATCCGACGCGTTAATTATCCCACGCATTAGAGCGTTCGGTGCTACGCAGCCGTTCCGGGTTCGCGATTGTTTAAGAACTCGAATAAGGTGGCGCGAATTTCCGCGCCTCTTTTGCCCATGACCTATGAAGGTGCAGCATGACCCCATCAGCCCGCGTCCAAGCGGCGATCGAACTTCTCGATTCCATTATCGAAGCAGCGACGGCGAAGGCGGCCCCCGCTGACCGTTTGATCTCGGAATATTTCAAGGCCCGCCGCTATGCCGGGTCAAAGGACCGCCGCGCTGTTCGCGAATTGGTCTACCGCGCTATTCGCCTATGCGGTCCGCGTCCGGCAAGTGGCCGTGCGGCGATGCTGGCTGTGGCTAAGCATGACAAAGAAATCGCGCCGCTGTTCGACGGGTCTGCGCACGCTCCTCCCGCTATTGGTGAGAATGAAAAACCTGCGAAAACTGGCATCGCGGTAAGCTGGATGATGGCGAAGCTGACCGCATCGGGCCTTGATGGAGCGACCGCAGGTTCACTGCTGGACCGCGCGCCGTTAGATATTCGGGTGAACTCTCTAAAAGCAAACCGCGATACGATCGACCTGCCAGAGGGCGGCGAGAACCTGTCCGCCCCGCATGCGATCCGCTTCCCCTCTGGCACCAATATCGACCAGTGGGAGGCATATCGCGAAGGCCTCATCGAAATCCAGGACCTGGGCAGCCAATGGGTGTGCGAGGCTGTGGGCGCGAAGGCGGGTGAGACGATCATCGACCTATGCGCAGGCGCTGGCGGCAAGACGCTTTCACTGGCCGCAATCACGGGCAATGCGGCGACATTGATTGCTGCCGATACGGACAAGCGCCGTCTGGGCAATCTCGCTCCGCGCGCTGCACGGGCAGGGGCCACCATTGATGAGACTGTACTGCTTGATACGGGCCGCGAGATGGAGGCGCTGGAGCCGTGGACGGCAAAGGCTCACCGCGTTCTGGTCGATGCACCGTGTTCCGGCAGCGGCACGTGGCGGCGCAATCCAGAGGGGCGCTGGCGGCTTGACAAAACTGAACTGGAAAGGCTGACTGAGCTGCAGGATCATGTGCTGAATCTGGGCGCGCAATTGGTGCGTCCGGGCGGCACGCTGGTTTTCGTAACTTGCTCGGTCTTTGATGAAGAGGGGCCGTGGCGCGTCGACGCGTTCCTTGAACGGCATCCCGGATGGCAGGCTGTGCCTGCCGAGATCGCAGCAGGGACGAAGCGCGGATTGGGCACACGCCTGACCCCGTTGCACGATGGCGCTGACGGATTTTTTGTCGCCATTCTGCAATCCCCGTGATAGCCATCTTTGCTTATGGCGAGGCCTAACTCATCCCGGCCAACATTCGGGCCCGCTGACTTTACGGAGCTATTTATGCGTTTCGCGCCCATTGCCGCTGCTTTGTCGCTATTCCTCGCAACTACGGCGAGCGTTTCGAGCGCGAGCCAGACGCAGGCAGAGCCGCGTGCGGCAATGCTGATTGCTCAGGGACAAGCGGCACTGGAGGCCGGCGAAACGCAGGCCGCTATTGATTCGTTTGAGGCGGCTCTGGTGGTCGATCCTGCCTACACGCCGATTTTCCTGGAGCTTGCAGAGGCGTCTCGCGCAGAAGGGCTGCAAGGCAAGGCGATCCGGTATTACCGCGAAGCCTTGGCGCGCGACCCGAACAATTTCGCCGCGATTTCGGGCGAGGGCGAGGCTCTTGTTGAAAAGGGCGCGCTTGAAAAAGCGAACCGCAATCTGGCGCGCTTGGAAAGCCTGTGCGGAGCGACATGCCCGGAGACATTGGCACTGCAAACACGCATCGCAGCGGGACCGCCGCAGCGTCTGGCGGTCGAAACAAACGATGATGAAACCGCGAGCACCAACTGATGCTGACACTGCACCATCTTGAATATTCACAAAGCTTTCGGGTTCTGTGGCTGCTAGAGGCGCTGGGTACGCCGTATGAATTGAAAAGCTACAATCGCGATCCAGAAAGCAATCTGGCACCGGATGATTACAAAGCGTTGTCACCGCTGGGCACGGCTCCTGTGATCACTGACGGCGATCTGGTGCTGGCGGAAAGCAACGCGATCATGGATTACATCCTCGACGCGCATCCCGATAGCGAACTGCGCCCCGCCGCGGGCCATGCAGACAGGGCGCGGCACCTGTTCTGGTTTCACGCTGCGCAAGGTTCGCTGATGTCGATGCAAGGCATTTCGATGGTTTTGGGTCTGTTGGAGACACGCTCGCCTTGGCCGATCAGCTGGCTGCTGAAAAAGATTTTCGGGCAGGTGCGCGCGATTTTCCTGAACCCCCGTCAGAAAGCTTTGCTGGCTCTGATGGAAAAGGACTTGGGCACGCAGCCATTCTTTGGCGGCGATAATTGCACCGCCGCCGATATGACGCTGGTCTATCCGATGTATGCCGCCCGCGATAAGGGCACGTTCGAACGCGGTTTTCCAAATATTATGGCATGGTTTGACCGTATCGAAGCGCTGCCATCCTTTATCACTGCCCGGGCAAAAGATAACCGCGAGCGCATCACATTCAAATTTGACGACTGATCAGATTTTGCTCGCAAACTCTGCGACAACCTTCTGGTAAAGTTCGCGTTTGAACGGCACGATAAGTTCCGTCAGCTGCGCCGCATCGACCCAGCGGAATGCGTCAAATTCAGGCGGATCATGCGCTTCCAAATTGACGTCCACATCGGTGCCCAAAAACCGGCCCAAGAACCAGTGTTGTTCTTGTCCGCGATATTTGCCCTTCCACACTTTGCCCAGCAGATCAGGCGGCAGATCGTATCGGATTGGGCGCGCAGCAGCGGCGATAATCTCGACCAGTTCGGCGCTGATCCCGGTTTCTTCCTCAAGCTCTCGCAAGGCGGCTACACGCGGGTCTTCGCCCGGATCAATCCCGCCTTGCGGCATTTGCCATGTCCCGCGCGCGCGTTTCTCCATGCGTTGCCCGACGAACACTTTGCCTTGCGCATTGACCAGCATGAACCCGGCGCACGGGCGATAAGGAAGGTCGCTCATGCGGCGTGTCTCGTCTCTTGGCCAAGCGTGAATTTCATCGCCGCGATCACGCGTTCCAGATCGGCTTGAGTGCTAGGCACGGCCCCGCGCAGATTGGTGAAACTGTGCGTGACGCCCTTTATTTCGAGGAAGGTGCAATCTGCTCCGGCATCCGCCAGCGCCTTGGCATAGTCGCGGCCAGAATCGCGGATCGGATCAAGGCTGGCTGTTACGATCACCGTGGGCGGCGCAATGGTGTGGTCGCCCAGTATCGGGAAACCCCGGTGGTCACTGCGGTCGGCACCATAGGCGGCGTCGAAGAATTCAACGGCGGTCTTGGTCAGCACGAACCCTTCTGCAAAGTGTTCAAGGCTGGCAGAACCGGCCGCATCGCTGGCGAGCGGGAAGAGAGGAACTTGAAGCACAATCGGAACATCGGCGGGCTTCGCAGCGAGCAATTGTCCCACGGCGATAGTGGCGGTGCCCCCGGCGCTGTCTCCGATGGTGATGATCCCGGTGGCCGCGCGGCCCAGTTCGGCAGGCGAAGACGCCAACCAGCGCGTGGCCGCTTCGCAATCTTCGATGGCGGCGGGGAAGGGGTGTTCAGGCGCGCGGCGATAATCGACCGCGACCAGCGGCAAATCCATCAGCGCGGCGATTTCAGTGCAAAGCGCATGGTGCGTTTCCAGATCGCCGATCACAAACCCGCCGCCGTGGTAGAAGGCGATGACCGGGCCGGGATCGCGGCTCTCGCGCGCATCGTATAGCCGCAAAGGGATGTCTCCTTCAGGGCCCGCGCAGGCCACATCGCGGATCACCGCCAGTTCGCGTGCCGGGCGATCCGCCATAGAGTGCAGCGCCACATATGATGCCCGCGCCTCTTCCAACGTCATGTCAGCAATGGCGGGCCCACCCATCGCGCCAAGCGCGTCTAGAAAGGCTTTCATGTCGGGGCGGATGTAAGGGGTGGTATCAGTCATATTGATGGTCTCTCCCGGAGAATTCGTTCTGCGATAGAGCGATGCGGCGACCATTTCCACTCGCATTGCAAGAATGTCGCAGCTAGGCGAAAAGCCATGGACAATTTAACGCATAGCCTTGTCGGCGCGGTGCTGGGGCAAGCGGGCCTCAAGAAAAAAACCGGCCTCGCGATGCCAGCGCTGATTATTGGCGCGAACCTGCCCGATGTGGATGCGGCGTGCTTCTTTTGGCTCGACGGTGTGGAGCATCTGGGCTTTCGCCGCGGAATCACTCACGGCCCGCCCGCTTTGGTGCTGTTGCCGCTGATATTGGCGGGGCTGCTGTGGGGATTTGACCGGTGGCAGACAAGGCGCGGAAAAAGGCCTGAGGGCCGGTTGCCTGTGCATTTCGGTTGGCTGTTTGCGCTCAGCTTTATCGGCTGCCTGACGCACCCGGCGCTCGATTGGTTGAACGTCTATGGCATCCGGCTGCTGGAGCCGTTTTCATCGCAATGGTTTTATGGCGATACGCTGTTTATCATTGATGTGTGGCTGTGGGCGTTGCTTGCGGTCGGAGTTTGGTATTCACTGCGCAGGGAAAAGCGCGGGCGCAGTTTTCGCTGGCCTGCGTTGGCGACCACCGTGCTAGCATTGGTATATATTGGCGCGAACATGATGTGGTCGATCGGCAATGCCGCGAGTTTCTCGATCAGTAACAAGCGTATGGCATTGCCGGCCGAGATTATGGTTGTATCGCCCGTGCCGTTTTTCCCAAATGAGCGAGAAATTATCTTTGGACGGCGCGGCGAGTTTTACAAGATACCCGCTGGGATCGCACCGATCCGTCAGAATGCGCTCCCGATTAGCGACAGCCTCTGTGATTGGCCTGACCTGGAGCCTCTGCGGGAGACAAACTCGCAACTCGACGCCTTTCTCTTCTGGTCCCGCGCGCCGTTCGCAGAGCGAGCCGAAGACGGTTCCGTCATCCTCTACGACGCCCGTTTTTACGACCCTCGCGCGCGCGACCGGTTCTCCGTCGCCTTGCCTGATGTCGACTGCGTGCCGATCAATTCGGAACTCCCCGCTGAATAAGGCGCTTTTGTCACCATGTCTGAAACACAAATCGTCTGGCTGCGGCGCGATCTGCGCATGGCCGATAATCCCGCCCTTTATGAAGCCGCGAAGCTTGGCCCGGTGATCGCGGTCTATGTGCTCGATGACGATCGCGCCAAGACGCATGCCCTTGGCGGGGCGTCACGGTGGTGGTTGCATCATTCGCTGGAAAGCCTCGGCAACAGCTTTGCCAAGCGTCACGCGCAGATTGTTCTGCGGCGCGGTGATGCGGTGGAGGAATTGCTCAAAGTGGCTGAGGAAGACGGGAGCGACCACGATCCACGCCAACCGCCATTACGAACCGTGGTGGCGCAACGCTCAGAAAGCCTTGGCTGAGAAGATCGATCTGAAGCTTTATGATGGCAATTACCTGACCTCGATGGGATCGATAACCACCGGTTCGGGCGGGCAGTACAAAATCTACACACCCTACAGCCGCGCTGTTCGCACCACATTTCCTCCGCGCGATGTGCTGCCAGAGCCTGAGACGCTGTCGTCACCCGGCGCATTGCCAAAAAGCGACGATCTTGCAGATTGGGACCTGCTGCCAACAAAACCCGATTGGTCGGGCGGTATCGCTGATTTCTGGTCAGTGGGAGAGGCCGCTGCGCACGAACGGCTCGATTGGTGGGAGGGGCATATCGATGATTATGACGACAAGCGGAACTACCCATCCGTAGACAAAACCTCCTGCCTGTCTCCGCATCTGCATTTCGGTGAAATCTCGCCAGTGCAGATATGGCACCACTTTAAGAACAAGCGTTCTGATGGTTGGAGGACCTATGAAAGCGAGCTGATCTGGCGCGATTATTCTCAGAACGCCATCGCGCAATTCCCGCTTTATGCTCGCGACAATTACCGCGAGGATTTCGACAAGCTCAAATGGCGCGATCCAGACAGCGATGAAGACGCCGCGCGTGACCTGAAAGCATGGCAAAAGGGCGAAACCGGCTACCCCATCGTTGATGCGGGAATGCGGCAATTGTGGAAGACCGGATGGATGCACAACCGCGTGCGCATGATCACCGCCAGTTTCCTCATCAAACATCTGCTGATCGATTGGCGCCGCGGCGAACAATGGTTTTGGGACACGCTCGTCGATGCCGATTACGCATCCAACGCGACCAATTGGCAATGGAACGCCGGAACGGGTGTGGATTCCAATATGTTCGTGCGGATCATGGCGCCTCTGACACAGTCAGAAAAGTTCGACGCCGCGTCCTACATCCGCGAATATGTGCCTGAACTTGCCAGCCTGGATGAGAAGCATATTCACGATCCCGAGGAAGACGGAAAACGGCCCAGCGGTTATGCCGCCAAGATTATCGGCCACCGCGAGGCACGCGAACGGGCGCTATCCGCGTATAAGGCGATGAAAGGCGGTTGAGTTCGCCGCCAACCCCCTTGCGGCAAAGTCAGCGCCGCGGTTATGAAAGCGCGATGACGGCGCAAGGCATAAGACAGGGAATACGCGGCGAGCGTTTGCTCAATTCGGGCGAGCGGTTTTCCGTGGAGCCGGGCCTGTTTTCGCGTCTGATCGCGCCGGGTTTTCGCAAAGTGTTGGACCGCGTGGATGCAGGGTTAGAGGCCGGATCGCTGATCGCGCATCTGCCAGATGGCACCACACGGATGCTGGGCGGCCGCGCACCGGGTTTTGACGCGGAGGTTGAACTGAAAGACTGGCGCGCACTGCTGCGTTTGGCAACCAGCGGTACGATAGGGTGTTTTCAGGGCCATGAGGCTGGCGAGTGGCGATCAAATGACAATGCAATCCTGTTTGCGCTGTTTTCTGCCAATGCGCGCAGTCTGGGTGACACCGCTCGGATTTCGGGGCCCTTCAAATGGGTGGCGAAAATCGCGCACCGCCTGAACCGTAACGACCGCGCGGGATCGGCGCGCAATATCTCGGCGCATTACGATCTGGGAAATGATTTCTACGCGGCGTGGCTGGATGACAGCATGACTTATTCCAGTGGTCTTGGGATGGCGGGCGATAGTTTGGAGGCTGCGCAACTCCGCAAGCTGAACGGTATAACGGATCGGCTTGGCAATCCTGATCGTGTGCTTGAAATCGGATGCGGGTGGGGCTCGCTGGCTCAGCACATATCTGGAACGGGCGCGAAAGTTACCGCAATCAGCCTATCAGAAGAACAGCTTGCCTGGGCGCGCGAACACACGTCGCCACAAATTGAATACCGGCTTCAGGATTACCGCGATGTGCGCGAAACCTATGACGCCATCGCCAGTGTGGAGATGGTCGAGGCGCTGGGCCGCGAATATTGGGGGACCTTCATGGATCGCATAGCGCGCAGCCTGAAGCCCGGTGGCCGCGCGGCGATACAGTACATTTCCATCGCTGATGATCTGTTTGAGACATACGCCGGGACCGTTGATTTTATTCAGGCCTATGTTTTTCCCGGCGGATTGCTGATCAAAAGCAGCGAATTTCGCGCACTTGCGCAGGAACGCGGATTGGAGTGGCGGGACCAGACCGATTTTGGCCGCGACTATGCCGAAACGCTCAAAATATGGCATGACCGGTTCGACGTTGCGACCAGCGAAGGACGCCTGCCTGACGGGTTTGATGATCGGTTCATTCGCCTTTGGAAATTCTACCTTTCCTATTGCGAGGGCGGTTTTCGCGCTGGCAGCATCGATGTGCATCAGGTTACACTGGTCAAGAATTAGAATGGGATGGTTGAGCTTATGAAATTGGCAGACATTGGCATGAGCGCGCGCTTTGCTTTTGGGACCGCACTTGGCGCTCTGGCGCTCAGCGGGTGCAGTTTAGGCAGCGCTTCCAGTTTTGTAGAACCTCCCGTCGCGCTGGCTCCGGCGCAACTGACCATGCCGCCTGTGCGCGATCCTTCCGAATTGCAGGTCTTGTTCTGGAACGATGAACAACGCTCTGTACGTTTCCGCGATATGGAAAGCTGGTTTGCGGGTCACGAAGTCCCAGCCTCCACCGATCCTCGCGTTTTGGCGCAGGGCGAGCCACTTCCGGCCGCATTGGCGCAGGAAATCCGCGCAGCCATGGCCGATACCAACGCCGCGGGCGTGATGGTCTATAAAAACGGAACCGTGCGGTTTGAAGATTACAATCTGGGTTTCGGTCCGGATCAGCGCTGGACCAGCTTTTCGGTGGCGAAAAGCTTCACTTCGACCTTGCTTGGCGCGGCGTTAAACGATGGTTTCATCGGCAGTCTGGATGATCCGGTGACCCGATATGTGCCGGGCCTTACCGGATCGGCGTATGACGGTGTGACCGTTCGCCAACTCGCCACGATGACGAGCGGGGTGGCGTGGGACGAAAATTACAGCGATCCAAACAGCGATGTCGCACAAATGAACCGCTTCGTTGTTGAGTATGGCGAAGACGCGATTGTGGCGCAGATGCGAGGCTTGGAACGCGAAGCGCAGCCGGGCGAGAAATGGGTCTACAAAACCGGCGAGACAAACCTGATCGGGATCGTGGTGGAAAACGCGGTGGGTCTGCCGCTTGCGCTGTATGCTCAAGAAAAGATCGTGGAACCTGCGGGCTTTGAAAGCGGCATGTTCTGGATGACCGATCCACGTGGCGGCAATATCGGTGGGTGCTGCTTGTCGCTCACGCTATCTGATTACACACGCATGGGCATATTTGCACTCGAAGGCGGCGGGGACATTGTGCCAGAGGGATGGTTTACAGAGGCAGGCGATTCCATCGTCGACTTTGGCGATACCGGCTTTGGCTACGGCTATCAGTGGTGGACCTTCCCCGATGGCTATGGCGCGCAGGGAATTTTTGGTCAGTCGATTACGCTTGTTCCGGAGGAAGATCTGGTTCTGACGGTGGTCAGCAATTGGCCGGCGGCCACCAGTAACGATAATCGGCGCGTTTGGAGAGATATCGCGGCAAAGATCGCAGCGACTGACTGACTGGTTTACGGGCCGGGAGGCGGGCGTATGAGCCTGCCTCATCAACCACCGGCGGATCACATGGGGCGATAAACACCGGTGTTGCTGTACCGTTGCAGAATGTTGTCATGCACGATCGGGCTCAGAAGCTCTTCGAAAGCGCAGCCGACGATGCAGTTGTCCCACCACACGACTTGGCCCTGAAGCGATTCGAGGCCGGGCAGGGTTAGCCAGCACATCTGGCCTTCGTGCATGCGGTTAATCGATGCAGCTGAAAAGCCTGATATCGACAGATCATGGACCACGCTTTGAAATGCGCGGCCTCCTGATGCCCGCAGTGTTGCAGGAATGGTAAGCCGAGTGCGCGGCCCGCAGCGATCTTCTTGCGCTGCAACTTTGTAAGGGTGGGTCTCGGACGTCATGACCTTGCCGCTTTCTCTAATCTTCCGGCTCCCATTAGCCGAAATGTCGATTGCGTACGGGTAGGCCGCTTGGGGTTGCTAAAACGTTAAGATCGAGAGTTAACGGGCCGAACAGCTGAAAAAGTGAGACTGCGCAGAATTTGACCGCGTCGTCGAAACGCTCGCGGTTTTGCATTGCCCAATCAGTCCACGCGCTCTCTGTGACCGGTGGCGAAATTCTCTTGCAGAAGCGCGATGATCCGTGCCGCCACGGTTTCTGGTGGCTTCACCGTTTCAGGATTTTCGCCGGGATAGGCGCGCGCGCGCATTTGCGTGCGGGTGGCGCCGGGATCTACAATCGCGACGCGCAGCGGGCTGAGCTTTTCAACCTCGGCGCCATATGTGTCGAGCAGGTTTTCAAACGCCGCTTTGGTCGATCCATACGCACCCCAGAATGATCGCGGAGCCGCGCCGACGCTGCTGGTCAGGCCAATTATCCGGCCTGCCTCTGCACGCCGCAGCATTTGATCGAATGACGCCAAGAGAGCCTGCGTCGCGACCACATTGGTCATGATCGCTTGATGGAATTGCTTGGGATCAATCTGTGAAAGCGGTGTTAGCTCAGGCAAATAAGCCGCTGATATCACAAGCATGTCAAGCGTTTCCCAGCGCCCAGCAATCGCCGCACCAAGCCGTGCAACCGCATCTTGTTCGGTCAGATCAATCGGTGCGATGGTCGATGTGCCGCCGACCGCGTGAATACGGTCCTCGACCTCTTCAAGCGATTTCACTTTACGTGCAACCAGGATCACATGCGCACCAGCCTCAGCCAAAGCCAGCGCGGTTGCCGCGCCAATGCCGCGGCTCGCGCCTGTTACCAGGGCGGTGCGCCCTGCGAATGGTTTCGTGTCAGTCATGGATTAAGCAGCCTTGGGATCAGCAAAGGGAAGTTCATCCGATTTTCGCTCGGTCTGAGCGACATCAGTGAGCGATGTTGGATAATCGCCGGTAAAGCAGGCGTCGCAGAATTGCGGGCAGGAACTGTCGCGCCCGTTTGAACCGACGGCGCGGTAAAGACCGTCAATCGAGATGAAAGCGAGGCTGTCCGCTTTTATAAACTCGCGCATTGGCTCCAAATCCATCCGAGCGGCGAGCAGTTTTGACCGCTCAGGCGTGTCGACGCCATAGAAGCACGAATGCGCGGTGGGCGGACTGGCGACGCGGAAATGCACTTCGCTTGCGCCCGCTTCGCGCATCATTTCGACGATTTTCATGCTCGTCGTGCCGCGCACAATCGAATCGTCGATCAACACGATTTTCTTACCAGCAACCAGACCGCGATTGGCGTTATGCTTGCGTTTCACACCCGCATGCCGCGCACTATCTGATGGCTGGATGAAGGTCCGGCCGACGTAATGCGACCGGATGATCCCCAGTTCAAACGGCAGACCCGATTGCTGGGCGTAGCCAATCGCTGCGGGAACGCCGCTGTCTGGCACGGGGCAAACAAGGTCCACATCGCATGGCGATTCGAGCGCCAGTTGCTTGCCGATGGCTTTGCGCGCCTCATAGACGCTTTGCCCCGCAAAAATGCTGTCGGGGCGGCTGAAATAGACATGTTCAAAGATACATGGGCGAGGGCGCTGATTGCCGAATGGGTGGAGGCTCTGGATGTTTCCGCTGAAATCGACCTGAATCATTTCACCCGGTTCAACTTCGCGGATCATCTCTGCCCCGACGACGTCAAAGGCGACACTTTCACTGGCGAACAGGATCGCATCGCCCATCTTGCCCATCACCAAGGGGCGAATGCCCAGCGGATCGCGGCATGCGATCATGCCAATCGGCGTCATCACGACCAGCGCATACGCACCCTCGACCAGACGCAGCGCATCAACCAGACGGTCTGGGATCGTCGGATAACGTGAGGTTGCGACAAGGTGGATGATGACTTCGGTGTCTGAGGTTGATTGGAATATCGAACCCTTGCTCACCAATTCCTTGCGAAGCGCCTGTGCGTTGGAAATATTGCCATTATGCGCCACCGCAAATCCGCCACTGGCAAGCTCCGCATACAAAGGCTGCACATTGCGCAATCCTACCCCGCCAGTGGTGGAGTAACGAACATGGCCCGCGGCCATTGATCCGGGAAGCTCTGCAATGGCTTCGGCGGAGGAGAAATTCTCAGCCACATGGCCAAGGCCCCTGCGTGAGATGAATTCTTTGCCGTCGAAACTGGTGATGCCCACCGCTTCTTGCCCGCGATGCTGCAACGCATGCAGGCCAAGCGCCGTCGCGGCAGCAGCTTTTTCAGCGTTGATCGCGCCGAAAACGCCGCATTCCTCACGCAGTTTATCGCCGTCCTCATCAAGGAAGGGATGCGTAAAGTTGCCAGTGACTGATCGAGTATTCTGATAGGCCATCGTGAGTAAGTGTCCGCTGCGCTACCCCGGGCTGAGTGGTGGCTCAATGACGGTGTTACAGATCAATTACAAGAGTTCATCACGCATGGACCCCGCCTTTTTCGTGACTTTGTTCTGTTGCTGCCAGATTGACCAGCAACCAGCTTACTCACAGAGCGGTGCGGCCCGCGCATTGTGCCAAATAAAATGACGGCTTACAGGCGACGTTCAGTCTTTAGCCGCCAACCGTTCGGGCCTCTATGCTAACTCCCTTTGAAAGAATGATCGCCAAACGGTATTTATGGCCGGGTAAGGGCGAGGCGTTTATCGCTCTGGTCGCGGGCATATCCGTGGGCGTTGTGATGCTGTCGGTCGCCATGCTGGTACTCGTCATGAGCGTCATGGGCGGATTTCGTTCCGAAATGCTCGACAAATTTGCCGGCCTCAATGGTCATGCGATCATTCAGGCTTACGGCGGAGAATTGGACAATTGGGAGGGCGTGCTAGCGCAAGTGCGCGAAACCGAAGGCGTCACCAATGCATCGCCGCTGATTGAACAACCACTGCTCGCGAGCTTCAATGGCCGTGCCAATGCGATATTTGTACGCGGCAACACGGCAGAGGACATCGCGGAGCTTGGCGACAAGGTGTTGATGGGCGACATTGCCAGTATCGTGCCTGATTCCGGGAAAGTCGCCATCGGTTCGCGGCTTGCCGCCAATATGGGCGCGCGGGTCGGGGACACGATCACAATTATCAACCCGCAGGGCGCTCAACCCCATTCGGCACTTCTATTCGTCAGGTCGGGTATGAAGTTGGCGCGATCTTTGAAATCGGGCTTTATGATTTCGATGAGACGTTCGTCATCATGCCGATGGCGGATGCGCAAACATTGCTGTTGCTCGGCAACTCGATTGGCCTGATCGAAGTCACCGTTACGGACCCTGACAATGTCGGAGAGATTTTGGCACCGATAGAGGATCAACTGACCGGAAGGGCCGTGATTGCCGATTGGAAAACGATCAATTCGACGCTGTTTGAGGCGTTAGAGGTTGAACGTGTGGCGATGTTCTTTGTGCTCAGCTTCATGGTGTTGGTCGCTTCCTTTAACATTCTTTCGAGCCTCGTTATGCTCGTTCGCGCCAAGACGCGCGACATTGCGATCATGCGCACGATGGGCGCGACCCGGCGCAGTCTGCTCAAGATATTCATGACCACAGGCACCACCATCGGGGCATTGGGTACGATTACGGGCCTGATCCTCGGCTTCGTCCTGCTCTATTTCCGCAACCCTATTGTGGAAGGCGTCGCGTTCCTCACCGGAGTTGAGATTTGGGACCCGCAAGTGCGGTTCCTCACGACCCTGCCTGTGCGGGTGGATATGTGGGAAATCGCGGGGATTACCGCGCTTGGCATCGGGCTGAGTTTCCTCGCCACGCTTTATCCGGCGCTCAAGGCGTCCAACACCGATCCAGTCCAGGTGCTGCGTTATGAATAGCGGTCAGATTTCCGCAAGGGGTGCTATCGTTGCTCTTCGCGATTTGAAGCGTAGTTTTGAACAAGGCGGCCAGCGCATTGATGTGCTGCGCGGGGTTAATCTCGACATCATGCCGGGTGAGATCGTCGCGCTGCTGGGGCCATCCGGCTCCGGCAAATCGACGATGCTGCAAGCGGTCGGCTTGCTCGAAGGCGGATTTGAAGGTTCGATTGCGATTGCGGGGGAGCAGGCGGAAAAGCTTGCCTCTGACCAGCGCACCCGTATCCGGCGCGAACATCTGGGATTTGTCTATCAATTTCATCACTTGCTGCCCGATTTCAACGCGACCGAAAATGTGGTGATGCCGCAAATGGTTGCCGGGACCAGCAAAGCGGATGCTCATAAACGCGCAGAAAGCCTGCTTTCAAGCCTCGGCCTCGGCCACCGTCTGACCCACCGCCCAAGCCAGCTATCGGGCGGGGAGCAGCAACGCGTGGCAGTAGCGCGCGCGCTTGCGAATCAGCCGACATTGGTTCTGGCGGATGAGCCAACGGGTAATTTGGATGAAACCACTGCGGACACAGTGCTCAGCCAATTCCTAGCGCTGGTTCGGGGCGAGGGCAGTGCGGCGTTAATCGCCACGCATAATGAACGGCTTGCTGCCAAAATGGACCGTGTCGTTCGTTTGCACGACGGTATTCTGGTTTAGCCACAATCTATCAGTGCCGTCAGCGGACTTGCGCCGGTTGCCCCAATGCCCCATTTCCCTTGCAACTGAATAAGGGGCCGACACATGACCACTATTGCCGATTTCACCGTTACCACCAATCGCGGCGAAAGCCTCGACCTGTCGGTCAAACAGGGCAAAGTCCTGCTTGTCGTCAACACCGCGAGCAAATGCGGCTTTACCCCGCAATATGACGGGCTGGAAAAACTGTTTCAGCAATTCAAGGACAAGGATTTTGAAGTGCTCGGTTTCCCCTGCAACCAGTTTGGTGCGCAGGAACCGGGCAATGCTGACGAGATCGCTGAATTCTGCAAAGTGAATTTCGGCGTTACATTCCCGCTGATGAAAAAAGTCGATGTGAACGGTCCCGATGCCTCGCCGCTGTATGATTGGATGAAGTCTGAGAAAAAGGGCCTGATGGGGTCCACATCGGTCAAATGGAACTTCACCAAATTCCTCATCAATCGCGAAGGCGAAGTCGTCAAACGCTATGGCCCGCAAGACGCGCCGGCGACCATCGCCAAGGATATCGAAAAGCTGCTTTGATATTTCCCAGTCTTTAAACACAGGCTGTGGAGAATTAGAACGCGCGGGCGCTTTCGGAATCGCCAAAATTTCCTAGATTGATTCCATGCCTTTCCAACCTTTCGTACCGTTACGCGTTTTGTCGTCCTATTCGCTCCTCGAAGGGGCGATTGATCCCAAGGCTGGCGCCAAACTTGCCAAAGAACGCGGCTTTCCCGCCATCGCCGTGTGCGACCGTAACGGGCTGTACAGCGCGGTTATGTTTGCAGGCGCGTGCAAGAGTGAGGGCATCCAACCGATTATCGGCACATTGCTGGGCGTGGCGAGGGACGGTTCGGAAGGCAAGCTGGTCGATTATCTGCCGCTGTTTGCACAGGATGAAACCGGATACGACAATCTGTGCCACCTTGTTTCAAGAGCGCATTTGGATCGCCCTCTAGAGCTTGAGCCGCATGTCAGCATGGACGATCTTTCTGGCCACACAGACGGATTGATCGCACTGACCGGCGCGAACGAGGGCGCGCTGACGCTGTTGCTTGCCGAAGAACAACGCCCGGCGGCGGAGGCTTTCGCAGACCGGCTGCAGTCACTGTTTCCCGGGCGGCTGTATATTGAGCTGGCGCGCCACGGAGATCCTGCATGTGAACGCGCGGAAGCGGCGCTGATCGATATGGCCTATGCCCGTGATTTGCCGCTGGTTGCGACCAATCCCGCCAGCTTTGGTGAGCCGCATATGCACAAGGCGCATGACGCCATGCTGTGCATCGCAAATTCAACTTATATCGAAAATGACGACCGCCCCACGTCAAATTCGCAAGGGTTCGTTAAATCAGCGAGCATGATGAACGAGCTGTTCGATGATCTGCCAGAGGCGATGGCGAACACTCTGGTTGTCGCGCAGCGCTGCGCCTTTGCACCGCCTTACCGCGATCCGATCCTGCCTAGCCTTGCAGGCGATCTAGAAGGCGAAGCACGTATGCTCGCCGATGAATCGCGCGCCGGGTTGGAGGCTCGTTTGCTTCCTTATGGCGATATGTCGGAGGAGGAGCGCAAGACCTATTTCGACCGGCTCGATTACGAGATCAAAATTATCGTCGATATGGGTTTTCCCGGCTACTTCCTGATCGTTGCCGATTTTATTAAATGGGCCAAAGATCAGGGTATTCCGGTGGGGCCGGGGCGTGGTTCTGGTGCGGGATCCATCGTCGCGTGGGCGCTGACGATCACCGATCTCGATCCGATCCGATTGGGCCTGCTGTTTGAGCGGTTCTTGAACCCGGAACGTGTTTCGATGCCCGATTTCGATATCGACTTCTGCGAAACGCGGCGCGGCGAAGTGATCCGTTATGTACAGCAGAAATACGGCGCCGATCACGTCGCGCAGATCATCACCTTTGGTAAGCTGAAAGCGCGCGCCGTGCTGCGCGATTGCGGGCGCATTTTGCAGATGAGCTATGGTCAGGTCGACCGGCTGTGCAAAATGGTGCCAAACCATCCGACCGATCCGTGGACGCTGCCGCGCACGCTGAACGGTGCGGCGGATTTCAAGAAGGAATATACCAACGACAACGATGTGAAGCGCCTCGTCGATCTGGCGATGCAGCTGGAGGGGTTGCCACGCAATTCCTCAACCCACGCAGCGGGTGTGGTGATTGGCGACCGGCCATTGGCGCAATTGCTGCCGCTGTACCGCGATCCGCGCTCAGATATGCCGGTGACGCAGTTCGACATGAAGCATGTTGAATCAAGCGGGCTGGTCAAGTTCGACTTCCTGGGTCTGAAGACGCTGTCAGTGCTGCGCAAAGCGGTCGATCTGCTGGAGCTGCGCGGGATCACCATCAATCTTGGCGAATTGCCGCTCGACGATATGGCCGTTTACGACATGATGCAGGCGGGCAACACGGTCGGCGTGTTCCAGCTGGAATCAGAGGGGATGCGGCGCACGCTGAAGGCTGTGAAGCCATCCAATTTTGGCGATATTATCGCGCTCGTCTCGCTCTATCGTCCCGGTCCAATGGACAACATCCCGCTGTTTGGAAGGCGGAAAGCTGGCGAAGTGCCAATCGAATATCCGCATCCCAAACTCGAAGGGATCCTTGCCGAAACCTACGGGATTTTCGTGTATCAGGAACAGGTGATGCAGGCCGCGCAGATCCTTGCTGGATATTCGCTCGGTGATGCGGATTTGCTGCGCCGCGCGATGGGCAAGAAGGTTCAGGCGGAGATGGACACGCAGCGCGTGCGCTTCGTCGAAGGGTGCAAGGAAAATTCCGCCATCGAAGCCAAAGACGCCAACGAATTGTTCGATTTGATCGACAAGTTTGCAGGCTACGGTTTCAACAAATCGCACGCCGCCGCCTACGCTTTGCTTGCATACCAGACCGGGTGGCTGAAGGCGCATTATCCCGAAGAATTCTACGCAGCATCGATGTGTTTCGATCTGCATCAGTCGGAAAAGCTCAATATCTTCGTCGATGATGCGCGGCGTTATCCTGCTGAGCGGGCGGATGGCACGGGCGTTCAGGTGCTTGCGCCTGATATTAACGCGTCGGAGGCTCGCTTTACGGTCGAACAAACCGATGATGGCTACGCGGTGCGCTATGCTCTCGCAGGAATTCGCAATGTGGGTGAAAAGGCGATGGAATCGATCGTCGCGGAACGCCGTACGAATGGTAAGTTTGAAACACTCAAGGACTTCTTCGAGCGCATTCCCCAAGGCGCAATGAATCGCCGCCAGTTAGAAGGGCTGATCTGTGCGGGCGCTCTTGATGGGATTGAACCAAACCGCGCCGCGCTGTTTGCCAATGCCGACATGCTGCTGGCGGTCGCAGATGCTGCGATGCGCGAACGGTCGAGCGGTCAGGTAGGATTGTTCGGCGGGGAAAATGCGCCGCAAGAGGATTTGCGCCTGCAACCCACCGACGCATGGACCCGGCCAGAGCAAATGGCGAAAGAGCGCGAGAATTTCGGCTTCTATTTCTCTGCCCATCCGATCCAGCAATATCGCGAGGTCGCCTCGGCACAAGGAGCGCGGACCTATCAGAGCCTGATGGAGGCTGGCGCGCCTGCGGGTGGGCGAAGCCATGCCGTAATCGCTGCTATGGTTGAAAGCGCCAACAAGGGCCGGACCAAACGAGGCGCTGAATTCATTCGCGCGGATTTCTCCGATGCGTCCGGGCAGTTTTCGTCTGCCTGTTTTGAAGAAGCGCTGGTGTCGCAATTTCAGGATTGGGCTGAAAAGGGCGAATGTGTGCTGCTCAATGTTGAGCTTGATTCGCCGGGTCCGGGTGAGCCGCCGCGCCTGACTGTGCGCAATGCCCGCCCGATATCCGCGGTGACAGGTCGGACGCCGATGATCCTGAAAGCGGATATTTCGAGCGTAGAGGCGCTGGCTGATCTCAAGCTGGAATTGGCGAGGGCTGAGAACGCTCCGGGCGAGGTGCTGATAAAACTGATCCTTGGCGCCGAAGAAGAGGCCTATATGCGGCTCGGCACTGATTTTGTGCTTGATGGCGATCTGGCGGAACGGCTCGCTGGGTTGGAGGGCATTGAGAATGTTGCGCTGGAACCGCAGCGGGGCCGGGCGAACCTGAAACTGGTTGCCTGATGAGCGATGAAACCGAAACTCTGACTGACAAGGAGAAGGAGGCACTGCGCTTGCTTCTTGCAGGGCACGATGCGAAATCGAGTGCCAACGAATTGGGAATATCGGTCCACACGGTCAATGACAGGCTGAGAAATGCACGCCGCAAAATGGGCGTGTCGAGCAGCCGTGAGGCCGCAAGAATTTTGGGTGAGTCCGAAGAAGCGGCACCCCAAAATCCACCCCAAAATACTGCGCACAAATCTTTCGGGATAACGCCCGTAGGCGCACAGATGGATACTGCAGACCTCACCAACAAAGAGCGAGGCAAGCCATTCGGCATCACCTGGCTCGCAGGAGGAATGCTAATTATGTCTATCTTGATCGCAGCAGCCATCATCGGTGTCGTCTACAATTCGGGCGATGATATATCCGGATTAACACCAGCCCATCCAGAAACGCGCGCCAGCTCGGCCGAAACGCGTGCCCAAGACGCAGAATCGTTGGAGCGCGCCGAAAGGTTTCTCGCAGCTGTCGATGGTGGAGATTGGGCCGCCACGGGTGATTTCTTTTTACCGACTGAAACCCCGGAGCAATGGGCGCAGAACGTCCGGCCGGTTCGCGAACCCCTTGGCGCGGTCACGCAGCGACGATTGGCGACAGTGCAACGCGCAAGCTCGCTTCCCAACGAACCTGATGGAGATTATGAGGTTCTCCAGTTCCAAACAGACTTCGCCGCGCGTGATGATCTTGCGCTCGAAACTGTGATCATGATGCGCAGCGAGGGTGCCTGGAAAGTCACGGGCTATTTCATCCTCTGACACCGCGCTGCGATTTTTCGGCGATAGGAGGGCGAATGGGCGGGCAATCCGTTCATTCGCCCTTCGCGGCTCTATCCGTACCGATCTGTTTCTGACCAATTGCCAAGCGCCATGCAGATGGGCATGAAAGCCATCAGAAACGTCAAAAACATCGGAGAGAGAGCCACCATGCCGACGCACAACCTAGGAGCCATGCAGGATTGGACCATGCGGGTCACGCATGTGATCGACCACGCCGCGCGCGAAGCAGGAACGCGCGAAATCGTGACGCGCTGGGCCGATGGGACACAGACACGAACCGATTGGGCGGGCATCCGCACAGATGCTCTGAAAATGGCGCAGGCGTTGCAAGCGCTGGGCATCAAGCCGGGCGAACGTGTGGCGAGCCTGGCGATGAATCATTCGCGCCATTTGGTAAGCTGGTACGGTGTCGCGGGAATGGGCGGGGTGCTGCACACGGTGAACCCGCGCCTGTTCGAAGATCAGCTTGAATATATTGTCGGCCACGCCGAAGACCGCGTGCTGCTATACGATGCCGCGTTCCAGCCGATCGTCGACAAAATGCGCGACCGCTGGACCACGGTGGAGCATTACATCTGCTACGATTCCGGCGAACATGCACCCGCGTTTGAGGACTGGATTGGCGAGCAGGACGGCAATTTCGAATGGGTCACCGGCGCCGAGAATGACCCCTGCATGATCTGTTACACGAGCGGCACGACGGGCAATCCTAAGGGCGTGCAATATGAGCACCGCTCCACCGTGCTGCACGCGATTTCAGGGCTGCAACCGGCCTCGTTCAATTTCTCCGGTTCATCGGTGATGTTGCCGGTGGTGCCGATGTTCCACGCGGCCAGCTGGGGCCTGCCTTATGCGGGCGCGATGGCGGGGATTAAGTTCGTGTTCTCCGCCGTGAATGACCCCGCCGTGCTGCACGAATTGATGCTGCGTGAGAAAGTGACGGACAGCGCGGGCGTGCCCACCGTCTGGCTGGCGCATTTCCAATATTGCGATGCCAACAATCTCGACCTGCCGCCTTTGAAAGCCGCGACGATTGGCGGGTCAGCTTGTCCGCGCTTTATGATCGAACGACTGATGAAAAACGGCACCCGCGTCCAGCACGCTTGGGGCATGACGGAAACGTCGCCCATCGGCACCGTTGGCGGGCCGACCTGGGATTGGGACGAGCTTACTTTCGAAGAAAAGGTCAACAAGACCGCGATGCAAGGACGCCCGATCTTTGGCGTGGAACTGCGCACGGTTGACCTCGACGATATGATCACCGAACTGCCGCGCGATGGCGAAAGCTCTGGCGCGCTGCAAATTCGCGGGCCGTGGGTGATAAAACGCTACTTCAAGGCAGAGGAAGACGCGGTGGGCAATGATGGCTGGTTCGATACAGGCGACGTTGGCATTCTGCACCCCGATGGCACGCTGCAACTGACTGACCGGACCAAGGACGTGATCAAGTCTGGCGGCGAATGGATCAGCTCGGTCGAACTCGAAAACGCCGCCGTCGGCCACCCGGCTGTCGCCGAAGCCGCCTGTGTGGGCATGTATCACCCCAAATGGGATGAGCGCCCGGTGTTGTTCGTTGTCAAAAAAGCCGACGCGGAATGTTCGAGCGAAGAGGTTATTGAATATCTCACCCCGTTGATCGCCAAATGGTGGCTGCCCGATGCGGTCGAGTTCGTGGACGATATCCCGCACACCGCCACGGGCAAGATCAGCAAGAAAGACCTGCGCGACCGGTTCTCCGACTACAAGCTGGAGGTGTGAGGCCATGACCGAGCGCTATATCGACCCGTCACCGGAGAACTTTCAGGCATTCAAGGACCTGCCCCGCGATGAGCCGATCCATATGCTCAACCTGCTGCGATACCGCGATATAGCGGAGTATCCCGACGGCCACGAGCATCATGGTAACGGCTGGACCGGGCGGCGCGCCTATGAGGAATATGGCAAGACCTCAGGCCCGATCTTTCAGCGCGTCGGCGGCGAAGTCGTATGGCGCGGCGCGTTCCAGACGATGGTGACGGGGCCAGAGCCGGATGACAAAGTCTGGCACGACGGCTTTGTCGCGCAATATCCCAATGCGGGCGCGTTCTTTGAGATGATCAAGGATGCGGATTATGGGCTGGCGGTGGTGAACCGGACGGCGGCGCTGCTCGATAGCCGTTTGATGAGGTTCGCGCCGGGTGAGGTTGGCGGTGGGTTTGGGTGACGAATTCTCAGATAGGCTGTGCGCTGGGATTCAAGCCTGCGCCAACGCGGTCCTTTTGAGAAAATCCTTCACCGCCCTGTGTACATAATCGGGCGCGTTTTCGATCCCATTGATCTGATCCGAACCGGAAGTTGCTGCCGGATCGAGGCGCTGCATTCGCCATTTTGGGAATGAGCGTTCCTCGATGTTCTTACGCGTCAAAACCTCCACTTTTTCGTGGCGAGGATCGCTGTACAATCTCTCGAACAGGTCATCGACCGACGCTTCGGGGCCTTCGATAAGCTGAAAAAACTGTTGGCCGGAAAAGATTAGAAAACCGGTCAGATTATTGCGCAAATTGTTGTGCGATGAGGTTTGGATAATCTTGAAGATATCGTCAGACGCCAGCGCCTGTGCTGCCTGGCTTGTGTAGGTCATTTGGATCACGCGCTCAGTCCTCCGGATCGCTTAGTTAGCGCAATCGGTTTACCAATTTCTTACCCGTCGCTTCGATCATTAATCTGGGCATTGAAGCCGATTAATTGGTGCATTTGCGCCGGGCGAGGCTGGCGGGGGCTTTGAGTGACGGGCGGCTGACGCCCTAATTGCAGACACACAATGGGGCGCAAGTTTGCACCTGCGCCCCATCAAAATCGCCATTCTTTTGCCCAAAGACGCCGCGTTATGGCGTGTTCTGGTTGACCGATGCAACGTTGTTGTTGCCATTTTGGGTCACGATCGAGCCATTCGCGACGCCGCCTTGATTGACCGTCGCCATATTGGAGAGGCCATCTTGCGTAATCGAAGAAGTGTTCATCGAAGAACCGAGCAACTGATTAAGCGTCGCCGTATTGTCAGATCCGGTTTGCGAAACGATCGAACCACCAATATTGCCTGACTGGGTGACGGTCGCAATGTTCGACAAGGCGCTATCGCCGCCGCCTGCCTGGGTCACCGCCGACGTGTTGCTATCACCGATCTGAGTGATGAATGCTTGTCCGCCATTACTACGGCCACTTTGGTCACCTGTTGAGCGGTTCAAATTGCCCGATTGCACGACCGTGTAGACGTTGTTTTCACCGGGCTGATTCAGCGAAGCAAAATTGCCGTTCCCGCTCTGGGTGAATGTGGCAGTGTTGTCCTCATTACCGGCGCCGGCAATTCCATTGCCTTGGCTTTCAACGCGCGCTTCGTTATTATTGCCACTTTGCAGGATATTGACGAGATTGCGTTCGTTGATTTGACGCACCACAGCTAGATTGTTGTCGCCTCCCTGAGTGACAAACACTTCGTTATCGTCATCCAAAGGCCCCGAGCCATCAAATCCTTGTTGCACATCGGATGTGTTTCCGTTGCCGCTTTGTATGATGGTCGCTTCTTGATTGTCGGAAATTATACCTTGGAACAGGGTTGATGTGTTCATTGCACCTGTTTGAGTGACAAACGCATCGCTGTTTGACGCTCGCTGCGTGACTGTCGACGTGTTATCCGCGTTGGATTGGCTTACAACAGCGTTGGTGTTGTTGTCGTTTATCTGCGTGATCGTGCTGGAATTGCGTTGCCGATCTGGTCGAGATCAATCGTGCCGTCTCGGTCAGACTGCGTGATGTTGGATGTCAGGTCATCGCCATCCTGAAACACATTGGCAAAATTCGTATCACCCGATTGATTGGCGGTGGAGCTGTTGCCGGCTCCGCCTTGGACAAATATAAGTTCCTGATCGTTGCCGCTTTGCGTGACTGTGGAACTGTTCGCATCGCCAACCTGGGTCGATGAGATTTCCTGATCAACACCCGACTGGTTTATATCGCTGGTGTTGTTGGAAAGCGACGGGACGCCCTGATCAATGCCCTCTTGCGAGACCGTGACCGTGCTCGTGTCGGCGCTTTGCACGACAGTCGACACATTAAGTCCGTCGGGCCCAAACTGGGTGACGTC
Organism: uncultured Alphaproteobacteria bacterium; assembly: GCA_963789155.1. Taxonomy (GTDB): domain Bacteria; phylum Pseudomonadota; class Alphaproteobacteria; order Sphingomonadales; family Sphingomonadaceae; genus Erythrobacter. Next base: position 501,364 of record CAWBJN010000003.1, read on the forward strand.
TACATCGCTGTCAGTTCCCGACTGTGTGACTGTGCTTTGGTTGCTCTGCGCAAATGCAGGTGCAAATGCAGACAGGCCAAGCGTGATTGCAGCGATAGACACGCCAGTTTTAATGTATGATTTCATTTTAAACTCCCCATTGCGATTTCCGCATATCAGTATTTTCCCGTAATCGAAAGTTAAGAATTTATTAGGATTTTGAAGTCGGCAGGCAACTGGCGCGCAGGCGGCCGTATCGCGCATTGCAACAGGCTTTGGTGAAGCCGATCAGCTGCGCTGGGTGATGTTAGGGGGTGAGGTTGGGGGGTGAGGTTGGGGGGTGAGGTTGGTGTGAGCCACGGTTGACGACCCAATTGCTGTCTTTCTTTGAGATATTTGCGCATCTAGTGTGATCCGCAGTGTTCTCATTATTAATTCTCTCTCTCGGCCTCGCCATGGATGCAGTGGCCGTTTCTTTGGTTCGCGGCGCGGCCGGAGAACACAGGATTTGGCGAGCGCTCGAAATAGGGGCGATCTTTGGTATCGCGCAGGGATTGATGCCGCTTATTGGATGGGGTGTGGGTGTTAACTTTCTCCAGCACAATGGCAGCTTTTGGCCACTGGATCGCATTTGCATTGCTAAGTTTTCTGGGATTGAGAATGCTCTCAGAGGCAGCACGCAGCGGCCAAGAAAATACCGATGCCCGGCGCCGAACGCATTATGCAGGTCTGATCGTGGCAGCAATTGCGACGAGCATTGATGCCGCCGCAGCCGGCATTACCTTGCCACTGCTCAAGCTGCCCATTGGCATCGCCTGCCTCACCATCGGGTTGATCACCGCTGCGCTATGTGTGCCAGCATATTGGCTTGGCACGCGCGCATCGAGCACGATGGGTAAAGCGGCCGAAATACTAGGGGGGATCGCTCTCATCGCCTTGGGGGTGAAAATACTCATCGAGCGTTTGGCCGCTTGATCTATCGAATCTCAACGTCGGCTTTTCACCCCACAAACGGGCATTCAAAACAACCGCATCTGCCCGCCGACTTCTGGCGGCCTGAACTGCGAACAATCCAGTTCAAAGCGCAGATTTGCCAACACCGGCCCGCTTACACGCCAAGCGGAACCGGGCGCGTAGCAAATCGGCCCACACGCCGCTGGGTTTCATGCGGGTGAGAAAGTCGGGATCATTATCGCGCCCACCCCGGATGCTTCGCACGATGCTCATCACCTTGCCCGCGCGGCCCGCATAGTGGACGTCCAGCCATTCGCGGAACAGCGGTGCGACTTCGTGGGGCAGGCGTAGGGGGATCCAGCCTATGCTGGTTACGCCCCGCGCGGCGGCTTGTTGGACGATCTCTTCCATAAATTCATCGGTGATCGCGGGGATGATGGGAGAGATAGAGCAATGCGTCTGCACGCCCGCTTTGACCAGCGCTCCCAATGCCGCCATGCGTTTGGCAGGCGCAGCGCAGCGCGGTTCCAGCTTGCTGGACAGAGCCGGGTCGAGCGAGGTGACAGAGATCGCCACCGCGACCAGTTTTTGCCGCGCCAATTCCTCCAGCAGATCGAGATCGCGCAGGATGCGGTCGGACTTGGTCGTGATCGTGACGGGATGCCGCGCCTCAAGACACACTTCGAGCAATTCGCGGGTGATCCGGTAATCCCGCTCAATCGGTTGATAGGGATCGGTGTTCGTGCCCATCGCAATCGCGCGCGGCACATATTTGCGCTTTGAGAGTGTTTCGCGCAGCAGCGCCGCCGCATTGGGCTTTGCAAACAGCTTCGTTTCAAAATCCAGACCCGGCGACAGGTCGTGATAGGCGTGAGTAGGGCGGGCAAAGCAATAGACGCAGCCATGCTCGCATCCCCTGTATGCATTGATCGACCGGTCGAAGGGGATGTCGGGCGATTTGTTGAAGCTCAGGATCGTTTTGGGGTGTTCCTCGGTCACGTGGTGCGCAGTTTTACCGGCGGGCCGCTATCGTCTGCTGCCAGTGCCTGCATATGATCGCGCCAGTCGCCATCGGTCTCGCGCGCGGCAAGGCCAAAGCGGGTGGAGGGCTGGCTTGATGCGGCGCCCCTGCCGGGCTTAAAATCGGGGTGATTGGGTGTTCCCATGACCGGAACATATAAAGAACAAAATACGCCTTGTCACGCGCATCATTGGGCAAATTTGGCTTTCCTACACACCCATCAGGTTGCAGGAGAAATACATGAAGCAAGGCGGCCATGCGTATCTATATGGACAAAAAAGTAGGAGAAGTGTCACCCATGCCAGATGTGAGTAAGGCGCTGAAACAGTGAGGTATTGGCCAATTTTGGTGCATGACATGTTGGACAATGTGTCATGCATTTCGCAAGCTTAGCTTTCGCGCAGCCCCTAGATTTCTCTAAGTCTGGGCATCAGCTCGACGAAGTTGCAAGGCCGATTGCGACTGTCGAGTTGTTCGGCAAGGATACCGTCCCAGCCATCCTTCACCGCTCCGTTCGAACCGGGCAGGGCGAAGATGTAGGTCCCGCGCGCAACCACCGCGCAGGCGCGCGATTGCACGGTGCTGGTGCCGATGGTTTTGAAACTGAGCCAGCGGAACAGCTCGCCAAAGCCGGGAATGTCGCGTGCGCCATCAATGCGGGACAGGGCCTCAGGTGTGACATCGCGGCCAGTAAGACCGGTGCCGCCTGTGGTGACAATTGCGTCTACGTTCGGATCGTCAATCCAGCTGTTAAAGCGATTGGTAAGCAGCTCTGCATTGTCACGCAGAATCATCCTTGCGGCCAACGTGTGCCCTGCGGCCTGAACACGGGCGGCAAGGATGTCACCCGAAGTGTCGTCCGCCTGCGTTCGCGTATCAGAAACCGTCAGAATGGCGATGTTGATCGGGGTAAACTGTTTTGCCTCATCAATCGCCACCGGAATCTCCTGCTATCGGCCAACACTCGCTGTTCGAACCGTAGCCATCAGCGGGAATTCTGGCCAGTGCCCTTGGGCCAAAGCCCGGCGACTGGGGGAATTCACGCCCGCGGCGCGTTCATACATCCAGTAATTGCGCATGACGATGGAGACATAGCCGCGTGTTTCCCAATAAGGGATCGATTCCATCCAGAGCAGCGGATCGTTCTGATCGTTAATCTCTGTATTCCAGCGCGTGATCGGCGAAAGACCCGCATTGTAGGCAGCCATAATCTTGGGCAGGTAGCCTTGCGTCGCGGGGCTATCGCGCAGCATTTCAAGGTTACGCTGTCCAAACGCGAGGTTCACTTCTGGATCGTCGAGATTGATGTAAGATGCGCTCATATTAAGGCGAGGGGCATGCTCGCGCACGGTGATGGGTGTGATCTGCATCAGTCCGCGCGCATCGGCGGGGCTGACTGCGCCCGTGCGGAAGTTTGATTCTTGCAAAGCGTGCGCAAAGGCAAGCGATGGGTCAACACTCCACCCAGTCGTTGGCCGCCATCGTGAAACTGGGAAGCGTAGCGCGCTATCGCTCTGTGTGCCGTAAGGCGCGTAGTGGGCCATAAACAGCTGGGTCGATGGCAGGCCGAGTTCGCGTGCAAGCCGGGAAATTGCGGAATAATCTTCTGGGCGACCAATGCGGGCCTCGTGGCGCAGCACCTCATCAGCAAGTCCGGGACGATTGATTTCGACAAGCGCAGTTGCAACCAGCACGTTCCTGCGATCACTGATGGCGTTCCAGTCAGTTTGCGAAAATGGCGCTGGCGGCGCGGACGACGGGAGTTCTATCCCCAACTGGTCGATCGCAAGCATCCCATAAAGTGTCTCGTCATAGCGAGCCGCCGCGGAAAGGTGCTGTTGCGCGGCATCGGGCTGGCGGCACCGAATAAGCGAGCGGTGCGCCCAGTAATGCGCAGCAGAGGTCAGCTCGACATTGGTCGATTGATCTGCCGCCTTTGCAAATGCTTCCCCGGCAAGTGAGCAATAGCCCAATCGCCACGCAGCAAGACCTGCGACCCATTCGCCTTCTGCTACCCATGCGCCGGACCCATCGGAAACGGTCTCAGCCAAAGCGAGAGCGTTCTGATCGTCATTCTCGATGTAGAAACTCCAAGCGATCCGCTGACGCCATTCTGCACGAGCTTCGGAGCTGAGCTGAGGATCAAACTGCTGAAGGATTGCATAAGCGCCCGCAGGATCGTCGTTGCTGATAGCATTGAGGATATCGGCCTGGGCTTCGGATGGTATTGTGCCGTCATCGACTGACCGAGGGCGGATTCGCTTGGATGCCTCCGGCTGGCGGCTCAATCCTTGCACTTCGGGAAATTCAGGGAGCTGTTCAAGGCCGCGCCGTGCGCCAAGCCGCCCGAGTTGCTCCGACTGGGGAAGATTTACACCGGTAGCGAGCCAGCGCGCAATTTGATCGGCGCTAACTTGGGGGCTGCTTGCATGCGTGTAGAATTCGGCCAGTGCCATCCTATCGAGGATGCTTCCTTGTCGCGTGGCTAGTAGCTGTTCAACCTGCTCCCACTGCTCGCGATCGATGGCGGCAAAGACATCGCGGTAAAAGTCGCGCTCTTTTTCCGTGAGGATTACAGGCACAGCATCGCTTTGGCTGGCTCCGCGATCATAGTGCGCCGCCATGCTACCTGACACATCGCCTGATTGGGCGAAGGCAGCAGGGGCAATTGCAAAAGCGGAAATCAAACCAAGCCCAGTAAGAACCTGGCGCGCGTACTTCGCAACAATTAGTGGGCCGACCATTCCATCCATCTCCGCCAGAATCGGGCTTTGAGCCGGGGCATAGCCATCAGGCTATCGAGTCCCTCGCTCATCAGTGCCGTCACCTTTCGCTGATTCTGGTTGATTTCGCGTAAATACGTAGTGGTTTCTGATACATTTTGCCCAATTAGCGGCAAGATACCTGAGCCGAATGCGATTATTTTTTGCGGTGAGACGAGTCCGATATGATGCAAGGTCACGGCGTCCATACCGCCAGCGGCCAGCGCAGCGGTATCTGGCATGGGAGTATGGCGGGGAAGCGCGGAGGCAATATAGGCGCGATCTTCACTCACTCCCATCGCAGACAGCATGCGAGTTAGTAGTCGGCCTTGGGGCCCGCTGAGCAGAGTCTCGCGGTCGCGTTCTTCTGGGTCAATAACCAAAACCATCAATTCTGGGTTGGCATCGCCTCGCGGTGCAACCCTTCCGCGCGGTCCAATCGCATCCAGACCGGGCGCTTCCATCCACCATTGCTGAAATGCCTTCAGGTCTTGCGGCGGCGCTCCACCAAGCAAGTCCACGCGCTGCAAAGAATTTTTCTGCACTGATCCATCGAAGGATTGTGCCGAAGTTTCGGCGGTATTTTGCGGCGTATCAGCCTGACCCGGACCTTTTGCCTCCGATTCATCTGGCGTGTTCGTGTCAGGCCCAGCAAGCCAATCCGTAGCGTCATCGGCAAAATCACTGTCCACACCAGCCATCTGCCACCATTGCAGCGCAGCGCTTAATTCAGCGGCAAGAGGCGATGTAGGGCTGTTCATGCTATCCAATGGAGGTCTTGACTGTCCATACCTCAGTTAGCAAGTGCATGGGGAGACAAATTTGCGAAGAAATTCGCTACAAAAACTAAGGGTGAGAAGAGCGCATGAGCGAACGGGAATCAATGCCATGTGATGTTGTGATTGTCGGCGGCGGGCCAGCGGGCCTGTCAGCGGCGATCCGGCTGAAACAGATCAACGAAGAGCTTGAGGTGGTTGTCCTTGAAAAAGGCTCTGAAATCGGCGCGCATATTCTTTCCGGTGCGGTGGTCGATCCAAAAGCCTTGAGCGAATTGTATCCTGATTGGCGCGATATGGATTGCCCGATGGCGGAAACGCCAGTGACGGATAATTGGCACTGGGTACTGTCGAAGAACGGCAAAACCAATTTGCCGCATGCGATCATGCCGCCTTTGATGAGCAATGATGGATGCTACACTGGTTCGCTGGGCAATATGACCCGCTGGTTGGGAGAGAAAGCCGAAGAACTCGGCGTGATGGTGTTCCCCGGCTTCCCGGCAAATGCACCGATCTTCGACGATGAAGGCCGCATTGCGGGCGTCGTTACGCAGGACATGGGCATCGCCGCAGATGGTTCGCAGAAACCGGATTACCAACCCGGCATGGAAATCCACGCGAAATACACTCTGTTTGCAGAAGGCGCGCGCGGATCGCTGACAAAGCTGATGAAGGCGCGGTTTGATCTGGAGGCTGATTGTCAGCCGCAGGTCTACGGCCTTGGCATCAAGGAACTGTGGGATATCGAACCGGGCAAGCATGTGCCGGGCCGCGTGATCCACACTCAGGGCTGGCCGCTTACCGAAAGCGATAGCTGGGGTGGCGGTTTCTTTTATCATCAGGCGAATGGCCAGGTTGCGCTCGGTTTTGTGACCGCGCTTGATTATAAAAACCCCTGGGTATCGCCGTATCAGGAATTTCAGCGCTGGAAGCAGCACCCTGCGATCCGCGAAATGCTCGAAGGCGGAAAACGCGTTGCCTATGGTGCACGCGCAATCAACGAAGGCGGCTGGCAATCTGTGCCGAAGCTTGCCTTCCCCGGCGGCGCGCTGATTGGCTGTGCGGCTGGATTTGTGAATGTTCCCCGGATCAAGGGCAGCCATACCGCGATGAAGAGCGGCATGCTCGCAGCGGAAAGCGTCGCTGCGGCGATTGCGGCCGGCCATGAGAAAACCGAGCTTTCCGATTACGACAGCGCGGTTCGGTCTAGCTGGATCGCGGATGAGCTCAAGACGGTTCAGAATGCTCAGCCAGCGGTTGCCAAGTTTGGCGGCGATATCGGCACTTTGCTGGCGGGCGTCGATATGTGGATGCGCACTCTCAAGATCGGCCTGCCGGTCAGCATGAAACACCACCGCGATTACACAATGACGGGCCGCGCCGATCTTTATACCAAGATCGACTATCCAAAGCCCGACGGTGTGATCAGCTTTGATCGCCTGACCAATGTGGCCTTCAGCTACACCAACCACGCTGAAGATCAGCCGGTCCATCTTCAAGTCGGCGACCTCAGCTTGCAACAAGAAAGCGAGCTCGAAATCTTTGGTGGGCCATCGGCGCGCTATTGCCCGGCGGGTGTGTATGAGTGGATTGAGGAGGAGGGCAAGGAGCCCAAATTCCAGATCAATTCGCAAAATTGCGTCCACTGCAAGACCTGCGACATCAAGGACCCGAACCAGAATATCAACTGGGTTACGCCAGAAGGCGGCGGCGGTCCCAACTATCCGAATATGTGATAGCCTGGTGCTAGGTGTCTGATGACCCTTACCGAAACCGCCTACGCCAAGATCAACCTCGCGCTGCATGTTCGCAGGCGGCGCGAGGATGGCTATCATGAGCTTGAGACGCTCTTCGCTTTTGTCGATGCAGGCGATCTGCTGAGCGCGCGCGCTTCAGATCAGGATCGCGTCAACACAGTCGGCGAGTTTGCGAGTGGGATCGACAATCCGTTCGCCAATCTTGTGTCTAAGGCGCTTGGGGTGCTCCCGAGGTCGCAAGGTCTGGATATCACGCTCGAAAAGAACCTTCCCGTTGCTGCTGGTCTTGGCGGCGGTTCCGCCGATGCGGGCGCAGTTTTCCGGCTGGTTGAACGGCTCCACGGCCTGCCTGATGACTGGCAGGAGCGCGCGGCGAAATTGGGCGCCGATGTGCCATCATGCGTGCGCAGCGAGATGGCCATCGGGCGCGGCACTGGCACTGAGTTAGAACCTGCCGAAAATGATCTTGCCGGAACACCAGTGCTGCTGGTCAACCCGCGCGTTCCGTTGACCACCGGGCCGGTGTTCAAGGCGTGGGACGGGCGTGATGGCGGCGCTCTGCCCGAAGGAAGCGCCCGCACGGTCGCGTTGGAAGGCCGCAACGATCTTACGCAGCCTGCATCGCAATTGTGTCCCGCTATCGCAGAGGTGCTTGCCGAACTCGGCGACGGTGACGCTTGGTTATCACGCATGTCTGGTTCGGGAGCGACGTGTTTCGCGCTTTATGACGATGAGGCCGCTCGTGATGCTGCGGCTAGAATAATTACAGACAGGCACCCAAACTGGTGGCTGCTTACGGGAAAATTGCGATGATCGACGGACAGCCTTATAAACAAATCGGTCAGCCAAAGCGCTGCGGCATCGTTTGCGTAGCTGATCATGCCTCCAATTTTGTGCCTGACGATGTGCCGCTAGGAGTGCCCGCTGAGCTTCTCGACAACCATATCGCCGTAGATATCGGAGTAAACGGTGTCGCGGCACGAATGGCGCGGCAATACGGAATTCCGGCTCATCTTGCGCGGATCAGCCGATTGGTGGTGGATCTTCACCGGGAGGAAGATCACGCGGCGGTGGTGCCCACCACAAGCGATGGCCATCTCATTCCCGGAAATATTGGTGCCAATGTCGAGGCGCGGCTTGATCGGTTCTACCGCCCGTATCACGCGGCTCTTGGCAAATGGCTGGATGCTGCCGAGCCGCAACTAATTGTCTCACTGCACAGCTTTACACCCAAACTTGAAACCAGTGATGAAACGCGGCCATGGGATGTGGCGTTGCTTTATAACGAGGATGATCGCGCTGCGCGCCAGGCGATCCGGTTATTTAGAGACATTGGCTTGAATGTTGGCGACAACGAACCTTATTCGGGCAAGCAGCTAAACGCGACGATGAACCGTCATGCAGAGGCGCATGGCCGCTATTACTGCGCGATTGAACTGCGTCAGGACTTGATCCGCACGCGCGCGCAGCAGGCGCGCTGGGCAACTATGGTGGCAGACGTTGCCGGAAGGGTTGCGCTCACGCTCGACTAAAGGCAGTGCTCGTGTCGCAAAATCCAAGCCACGGGAAACAATATGTCTTTCGATAAGTCCAAATTGCCAAGCCGCCACGTTTCGGTTGGACCTGAACGCGCACCGCATCGCTCCTATTATTATGCGATGGGAATGACCGAGGAAGAAATCGCACGGCCATTTGTGGCGGTAGCGAGCGCTGGCAATGACAGTGCGCCTTGCAACACAACGCTCGATGCGCAGGCGAACATTTGCCGCGAAGGTGTTGATTGCCGGGGGAGGGACTCCGCGCCGGTTCAACACAATCACCGTAACCGATGGTATTGCGATGGGGCATCAGGGCATGAAAAGCTCGCTCGTCAGCCGCGAAGTCATTGCCGACAGCGTTGAGCTATCGGTGCGCGGCCATTGCTATGACGCGCTGGTCGGCTTTGCTGGGTGCGACAAAAGCTTGCCGGGGATGATGATGGCGATGCTGCGGCTGAATGTGCCGAGCATCTTCGTCTATGGCGGTTCAATCCTGCCGGGCACGCATCACGGGAAAGATGTGACGGTCGTCGATGTGTTCGAAGCAGTGGGTCAGCACGCAGCAGGAAACTGCCCGTTGCAAGAATTGATCGCGCTCGAAAAAGTGGCTTGCCCCGGACACGGAGCGTGCGGCGGACAGTTCACCGCAAACACGATGGCGTGCGTGGGTGAGGCTATTGGATTATCGTTACCAAACAGCAATATGACACCCGCTCCTTACAGGTCACGCGAAGAAATCGCACGTGCCGCGGGCCGCCAGGTTATGGTCCTGATTGAGAAGAATTTGCGCCCACGTGACATCTGCACTCGCGCTGCGTTTGAAAATGCTGCGCGGGTCGTCGCTGCGACTGGCGGGTCAACCAATGCGGCGCTTCACTTGCCAGCTATGGCCAGCGAGTGCGGTATTGATTTTGACCTGTTCGACGTCGCAGAGATATTCAAATCAACACCTTACATCGCGGACCTAAAGCCGGGCGGTAAGTATGTCGCAAAGGACATGCATGACGCGGGCGGGGTCTATATGGGCATGAAAACGTTGCTTGATGGCGGTTTCCTCGACCCTGAACCGATGACCGTGACGGGCAAAACGCTTGGCGAAAACATCGAAGAGATCACGTGGAACCCCGATCAAAAGGTGTTCTACGATGTGAAAAACCCCATCACACCGACAGGCGGCGTTGTGGGTCTGAAAGGCTCTCTTGCGCCGGATGGAGCGATCGTAAAAGTCGCGGGGATGGAGCGGCTGCAATTCACCGGCCCAGCGAGGGTTTTTGAATGCGAAGAAGATACATTCGCAGCCGTTGAAAAGCGCGACATCGCAGAAGGCAGCGTTATCGTCATCCGCTATGAAGGGCCCAAAGGCGGACCGGGAATGCGCGAAATGCTATCAACGACGGCGGCTTTGTATGGCCAGGGAATGGGCGAGAAAGTTGCGCTGATCACAGATGGTCGTTTCTCCGGCGCAACGCGCGGATTTTGTATCGGCCATGTCGGCCCCGAAGCGGCGGATTGCGGGCCAATTGCGCTGGTCGAAGACGGCGATATCATCAGCATCGACGCTGCAAAGGGCACAATTGACCTTGAAGTGGATCAATCAGTGCTCGATGAACGTCGCAAGACTTGGACACCGCGCACTAATGACTATCAATCAGGCGCTTTGTGGCGATATTCGCAGAACGTGGGCTCGGCGCGCGCTGGCGCTTTGACACATCCAGGAGCAAAAGCAGAAACTCATGTCTTTGCAGATATCTAACGCGCGCTTTCTGACTTGCGGACTGGTCGCTGCGATCACCGCGTGCGGGACGCCTTCGGGTGAGCCAGAGGGACCGAAAATTGACTGTGCGATCGGTCCGGGATCGGAATTTTCAAACGTGTGCGTGGTCGAACGGGTATCTGCTGATACGTTCGTCATCCATCATCCCGACGGTGGGTTTCGCAGATTTGTTCTTAACGAGGGAAGCAGTCCGACCATCGCTGTTGCTGACGGCGCAGAGCCGGTGATTGCTGAGCGCGTTAATCCTGACAGCGGTTTGCTTGAATTTGAGCTGTCTGTGGACCGTTACAGAATGGATATGGGTGTACTTGCCGCCGCCCCAGATGAGTGATCTTCAAATCCTTACCGCCGCGCAAATGCGCGATGCGGAACAGGCCCTGTTCGATACAGGGACCAGCGTTTTTGATTTGATGAAGACCGCTGCTGCGGGCGCAGCGGAATGGGTGCGCCGGATTGCAGCGGGGCGATCAGTAACCGTCTTGTGCGGTCCGGGTAACAATGGCGGCGATGGATATGTGATCGCCCATTTGCTGCGCAACGCCGGAAACGCAGTGCAAGTGATCGCGCCCGCTCCGCCCAAGACGCAGGCCGCACAGCAAGCTTTCGCATTGTGGGATGCCCCGGTTCGTACATCGGGCGGTGGTGTAGCAGGCGGGGTCCTGGTCGATTGCCTGTTCGGTTCCGGTCTCTCGCGCCCATTGAACGGAGAGCACGCCCTGTTGCTACGCGATCTGGCCGCGCATCATCAGCAAACCATCGCGATAGATGTTCCGTCAGGCATCGAAAGCGACACAGGAGCGCTGCTCAACGAAAAACTGCCTGAATGCCACGCCACGCTTGCCTTGGGCGCTTGGAAATATGCGCACTGGTTGCTGCCGGGCAGGGCGTTGATGGGTGATCGACGGCTAGTGCCCATTGGCATTGCTCCGGTCAAAGATGCGGCCCGTTTGCTCGCAAGACCGCGAATTTCTCGCCCCCGGCCTTGATGCACACAAATACATCAGAGGGCTGGCTGCGATTGTTGGCGGCGCAATGCCGGGCGCAGCGATGCTGTCAGCCGAAGCCGCAATGCGCGGCGGTGCTGGTTATGTGAAATTGTTTGCAAAAGACGGGCAACATTCGCCGAACCCCGGATTGGTGATCGACGGCAGCCCGCTAGACGATGCGCTGAGTGATCCGCGCATCAGTGCCATGCTGATCGGCCCCGGCCTGGGGCAAAGCGCCGATGCGGAGCGCCGACTGGCGCAAGTGCTGGCGGCAAACCGCCCCTGCGTGCTTGATGCGGACGCTCTCCACATCATAAAACCCGATATGATTCCAGATGGCCTGGCAGTTCTGGCGACCCCCCATGATGGTGAATTGGCGACCCTGTGCCGAAAATTCTCAGTGCTGGCAGAAACCCGCAAGGATCGAGCTGTCGCGCTTTCCAAGGTCAGTAATATGGTCGTGGTCGCAAAGGGCCCCGACACTGTCATCGCTTCACCGGATGAAAGGTTGGCGATTGTGCCACCTGCACCAAGTTGGCTCTCTGTTGCGGGCAGCGGTGATGTCTTGGCCGGAATTGCAGTCAGCCGCATGGCGGGCGGAGCGGATCCTTTCACGGCGGCATGCGAAGCCGCTTGGCTGCATGGAGAAGCTGCGCGCATTTGCGGCGCTGCGTTTACACCGCTTGATCTGGCGCGCTGCGTTTCGGCTGCTATTGCGCGCTGCACATGACCGAACCCGAAAAAATCATACGCCTCGCCGCAAAAGGCGACGGCGTCACCGCGCAGCACACTCACTTTGCACAAACCGTCCCCGGCGATTTGGTCGAGGCCGGCGGAGCGATTATACGCGGCCCTCACCACGTAGACGCCCCATGCAGGCACTTTGGCACATGCGGCGGTTGTCAGCTGCAGCATGCCGACGACACGGTGCTTAGCGAGTTCGTACGCGGCCGCGTTGCCAATGCCGCGGCGGGGCAAGGGCTCGATGTTGCCGAATTGTTCGAAGAACATCTCTCTCCGGCAAATTCGCGCCGCAGGGCGACGTTGCATGCGCTGCGCACCAAAGGCGGGGCGATGGTGGGGTTTCGTGAAGCGGGCTCACATCGGATCGTCAATCTTGCGGAATGTCCGATCTTAAGGCCTGAGCTCGCCAAACTTATTGATCCACTGCGCCGCTTTGTCGCCGCATATGGGCCAAAAGGTGCGGTCGATATTTGCATGTCACTGTGCGATCAGGGCGCCGATATTGGGCTTACCAATTTCCCGCTTGAGGGTCTTGAAGCGACCGAGGCGGTGCTTGATTTCGCGCGCAAGCATGACCTTGCCCGGATGACCGTGGATCAGGGTTATGGCGCAGAAACAGTGTGGGAACCGGAGTCTGCAACAATCACGTTGTCTGGTGTGCCGGTTTCGATGCCCGCTGGTGCGTTTTTGCAAGCCACCGATGATGCAGAAGCGCGCATGGTTGCCGATGCGCTCGATTGGCTCGGCGATGCGCGTTTGGTTGCGGACTTGTTTTCTGGACTCGGCACATTTGCCTTCGCCCTAGCAGGCGCCGGACCAGAAGGCCGCAAAGTTCTTGCGGCAGAGGCAGAGCAGGCAGCGCATCTAGCATGCAAGGCGGCATCAGCTCGTACTGGCGGCCGGGTTCATGCTATGCACCGCGACTTGTTCCGCAATCCGCTGCAGCCTGCTGAGTTAAACCGGTTTGATGCCGTGCTTCTCGATCCGCCGCGTGCAGGTGCCAAGTCGCAAATTGGCGAGATCGCGGCGAGTGACGTTGCAAGGGTGCTGTATGTCAGCTGTAATCCGTCAAGCTGGGCGCGCGATGGCGCGGTTTTGTCCGAAGCAGGCTACGAGCTTAAAAAGCTGCGACCAGTGGGGCAATTTCGCTGGTCTACGCATGTCGAATTGGTGAGCCTGTTTGAGCGCAAAGCTTAGGCGCGAAGTGCGCTGAGGATTTGCGCCTCTAGCCAATCGCGGTGGTCTGGCCGCACATAGGCATGTCCAGCACCCTCGCAACGTTTGATCCGTTGGTCGCGCTTGTCCCAGGCACTCTCAAACAACTGCGCCGTTCTGTCACCGGTCGCGAGAAGAATTCGTACATGCCCGTCAAATTGGTCGAGTCCTTCGCGCATTTTCTGCGCTAGATTTGAGGGTGGCGTGGCAGGGCGTAGCGATGAGCTTAGCCCGCGCGCGAGTTTGCCGAAATCAACACCGCCGCGAAGCAGCCGCGCAATTTCGCGCGGGTTTTTGAGCTTTTCGGCATAGCGCGCTCGGATGGCGTCCGGCGCATGTTGAGGTTCCTCTTCTGCGTCTGAACTATCCGCCTCATCAATCGTCCAGGGGTTCGACAAGATCAAACTTTCAAAACCCTTGCCACCCATCAGCATCAATGCCGATGCCGCGTCACAATTGCCGAAACCAACGATGCGGTCCATTTGCGGGGCCATCGCACGAAAAGCTTCAAGCGCCGCGCGGATGTCTCCGGCGCTGCTGCGAAAACCTCTGTTCTCTCCTTCACTGCCTCCGATGCCTCTCCGATCAAAACGGAACACCGGGAAGCCCGCATTCGCTATCCGAGCCGCTAGCAGCGACTGACCAGAAAATGCGCCTGAACGGATTTCATTGCCCCCGCTTACCAGCAAGAGGCCCGCCGTTCCGGGAGCTGTGTCTAGCGTTCCGCCAAGCTTGAGCCTGCCACAGCCAAATTGGAAATGCAGGCGGCTCATGCGGCTTTGCCTGTGTCGTCCGCGATGATCTTCGCCAAAGCTGCGGTTTGTGTATCGTCTTCGCCGGGTTCAGCGCGGAGCCAAAGACCGGGACCGCCGAGTGTGTCCTGCGCGATTGTTGTGAAGGTTTCGAGCGGGCTTGCTTCGGTTGTTTCGAGTTCACGCAGCATTTGCGCGCCTATGGGCCAACCAGCAAGAACCAAGCCCTCGCGCCGTCCCAGTTCGAGCAAAAGCTCCGAGGTTTCCTCGTGCCCATCTTCTCGTGCGGAGATGATCCTTGCGCGCAGCATCCCTCTTAACATTTTTGGGCCGGTCTGCGGCGCATAATACCATCCCGGCAAGCTGTTCGGAGCGAGTAATGCGCCTCCCCGAATTGCCAGAACATGCGTGGCGTTGACATACTCAGCAGCCGCCTGTGCCGCGCGGCGCCAAACGCAGAAGCGTTTGGTGTTCCAGTGAGGCAAGGCTCTCATTGCAACCGGGCAGATCAGGCAAAAAGCTGTCAATGCCGAGCGCATCCAGTTTGCGCATCACTTGAACAGTGAACCGGCGCATTTTGTTCGCTTCATCAAACAAGGCGGGAAGGATCAGGATACGCCGGTCGCGTTGTTGATCAAACGAAAGCAGCAATTCGTCGCTGCTTTTTCCATCCGAAAGGGGCGCTTGCCAGGATGCGATCATGCGCTTGTGGCTCGCGGTGGGCCTCAGGCCTCGCTGAGCTTGCCTTCCGCAAAAGCGAGGAGGCCGCCATAGGTTTCCAGCATTTCGCCATCGACGTCATCGTCTTCGATCACAATGTCGAGCCGGTCTTCCATTTCAGTAAGGAGCCCCGCGACCGCCATCGAATCGAGCTCTGGCAAATGACCAAAGAGCCCGCTGTCAGCGCTAAGGGCGTCAGCCTTTTCAGCGTCGATAGCCAGCACGTCAGCGATGATGGATTTAAGCTCTTGATCGAGGGCCGCACGGCTCATGGGGAGGCCTGCCGCCTTGCCGGTTGTTTCACCATTGGCAGAAACATTGCCAGAGGCCGGTTGAGTGCTCATTTCACAAGGATCCCTCGTATGGGTCGCAATTGCAATGGTGCGCCCTCACGCACCGATAGACCGGCGCCCTTACCGATGCACGGGGGCGGGTGCAAGTTCCGCGACGTCAGGCTCGCGCAGTCGGCTGATTGTCTGGCGCGCGAAATCAAGCCAAGCGCGCGGCTGTGACAGGTCCAGACAATGGATCTGATAGCGCGGGCGAACCGCATTCATCCAATCCGCTTTATAAGACTGATCGCCGGTTCCAAAATCAACCAACGCGACCTTATCGGTATCAATCACATGTTTGAAAAGTTCAGCCGACAACGTGGTGCCTGCCGACAATTTGCGCGCGCTTTCAAGATAGGCGAGCTTGTGAATATAGGCGGTGCCGTTTTCGACAGTCCAGAATTGCGCGGCAACCGGTTCCTCGTTTTGCCAAGCAACCCCGAAGCGCAACCGGCCAGCCGCGCCTTCTTGCCTGGCAAATTCTCGCAGCATAGCGGGATGATCTTCTTCTGGTTTCCAGCTTGAGGCGTAAATGCGTTCATAGTCAGCCCATAGGGCGTCGTCGAAATGGGTGAGAACTTTGGTTTCAACCTTCTTCGCCTTACGCTTCAAAGTGGTCCTTAGCGGGCCGGGACGGTCTGCCCAATATTGCGCAAAGCTTTGCCCGTTTACATGCAAAATGTGGTTGATGTCGCACTTTGTCACCTCAACGCGCCAACCCGCCGCATCGAAAGCGCGGGCAAGCCGGGTCGCCGAACCATCTTCGTCTGGCACTGGCTCCAATGTTACGCGGTGGCAGCGTGATTTGAGAGACCGTGCAATTTCGGTCAGCAGGTGCGCGCTTTGGTCGCCATCAGAGGCAAGCTGGCGCCATGTGAAGCTGTACCAGTTCCGCAAGGGCGAGATACGTCCGTTGTCATGGGTCAATGCCAACGCCGCGTCACAGCCGCTCTCGCTAGCTATCGCGATCAAGGGGGTCAGGTTAGTTTGCGCAAGCAGCGTAAACCATTCGGGCCGGTCGAACGGAGACGGCGCGCGCATGGCATCGTCTTTTGCAAAGAGGTCTTGCAAGACGTTAACCCTGTCGTGATACCGCGTTTCGATCACCGTTAACTCGCCTCTCTTCGATCACCTATTCAGGAACGACATGTCCAGCAGTCCCGATTCCACTCCCTATCCGCTCGATCATCTTGCCGAATTGGCAAGTGCGCGCGGAATGGGTGAGGCACCGGCGCTGGTGCTACGAGATGAGGTGCTTAACCACGATGAGTTAAGACAGCGTGTTGATCGCCTCGCCGGGTGGTTGGCACACGAAATACCGCAAACAGGCGCAAGGGTAGCGAGTTGGGCGGCGAAGGGCGAACTAACCTGCTTGCTGCCGCTGGCGGCAGCTCGTGCCGGGCTGGTGCATGTGCCGATCAATCCCTTGCTCAAAAGAGCGCAGGCGGCGCATATCCTATCCGATAGCGGCGCGGTGATGCTGATTGCGACGGGCACGCGATTGGCATCGCTGAATAGCGAGGATGCAGCAGAGACATGTGTTCTGCTGGAAGAGCAGGAAGCCTTGGCAGCAGCCTATGGCGCAGCACTCAGCCACGGTCCGTCTGATGCTGATCCAGATACTCTCGCCGCAATATTGTATACCAGCGGCTCAACAGGACGCCCCAAGGGGGTAATGCTGAGCCACGCCAACCTATGGCTGGGTGCGGTCAGCGTTGCCCATTACCTCAAATTGCAGGGCGACGACGTAACGCTCGCGGTCCTGCCTTTGTCGTTTGACTACGGCCAAAATCAGCTGCTCTCGACATGGTATGCGGGCGGGAGTGTTGTTCCGCTCGATTTCCTGTTTCCGCGCGATGTGGTGAAGGCTTGCACCAGATATGGCGTGACCACGCTTGCCGCCGTGCCGCCTTTGTGGGTGCAACTGACTGAGATTGAGTGGGCAGCCGAAGCAAGCGCACCTTTGCGGCGGCTCACCAATAGCGGGGGCGCTCTGACCACTGATCTTGTGGATGATCTTCGGCAAATTTTCCCCCAAGCTGATCTATATCCTATGTACGGCCTGACAGAAGCGTTTCGTTCGACCTATCTCGATCCATCTTTGGTGGATGCGCACCCGACCTCAATGGGCACCGCGATCCCGTTTGCTGAGATTTTGGTGATTGATGACAATGGAAATGTCGCGGGTCCGGGTGAGGAAGGCGAACTGGTTCATTGCGGACCGCTTGTCGCGCAAGGGTATTGGCAGGACGCCGAACGCACAGCTGAACGTTTCAAGCCATCACCTAATGCGTCGACATATGGCGGAACTGCCGTCTGGTCCGGCGACCGTGTGAAACGTGCCGCTAACAGGATTGCTTTATTTTGTCGGCAGACGCGATGCGATGATCAAAAGTGCAGGCAACCGCATCAGCCCTCAAGAAATCGAAGAGGCCGTGATTGCGACTGGCTTGGCAGCAGAGGCGGTGGCGCTCGGCATTCCAGACGAGCGGCTTGGGCACGCGGTGCATCTGGTGGTGCGCGGAGTTACTGAGAAATCCGAACAAGACAGGCTTTCCAAGGTCTTACGCAAGGAACTTCCCGGCTTTATGCAACCGCATATGATTCATTGGCGAGGTGCAATGCCGCTTAATCCGAATGGCAAGATTGATCGCACCGCGCTGTATCGTGAATTGACGGGTAAGGCTGGGGAATCAGGGGAGGCGGGGCAATGAACTACAAACCTCTTGGACCCATTCCCGGCGGATATGAAGCGCTCAATGGCGAATTGGCTATTGGTGGGCGGACCGCCAGCGATCTGGTAGAGGCGGCAGGCCAAACACCCTTGTTCGTTTATTCTCGCGCTCACTTGGACAGCCGGGTCAGCGAACTCAGAACTGCTTTGCCAGCGCGGATCGGCTTCAATTATGCCGTAAAGGCCAACCCGCATCCTGCAGTCATTTCGCATATGGAGCCGTTGGTTGATGGCTTTGATATCGCGTCTTCTGGCGAACTTGCGATGACAAATGCGGCTGGAATTGATCCGGCGAGAGTCAGCTTTGCCGGGCCTGGTAAGCGTGATGATGAGCTGGAAGCGGCCATTTCAGCCGGCGTAACGCTCAACTGCGAATCCGAAGGGGAAGCGCAGCGATCTTTGGCAATCGGGCAGAGGATCGGAAAGCCGCCTCGCATTGCGATCCGGGTCAATCCCGATTTTGAGCTCAAGGGATCGGGTATGAAAATGGGCGGCGGCGCGAAGCAATTTGGCGTTGATGCCGAACGTGTGCCTGCCTTGGCGCGCTTTGTTCTGGCGCAGGGGGCAGAATGGCGCGGACTGCATATCTTCACAGGAAGCCAAGCTCTCAGCGCAGATGCCATCATAGAAGCGCAGGGCAATGTCCTGAATTTGGCGGCAAAACTGGGTGATGAAATTGGCGCTGCTTTGCCCAAACTAAACATGGGTGGCGGTTTTGGAATTCCTTACTTTCCCAATGACACGGCCCTCGATTTGGCTGCAATTGGGCAGGCATTGCACCAACATGTCGCGGATTTGCCTCAATCTCTCGCCCAGACCGAATTGTGTCTGGAGCTTGGCCGGTATCTGGTTGGTGAGGCGGGCGTCTATCTGTGCCGCGTGATCGACCGCAAAGTTAGCCATGGCACGACTTACCTTGTGACCGATGGCGGGCTGCACCATCAATTGGCTGCGTCAGGCAATTTTGGCACCGTCGTACGCCGCAATTATCCGGTCGCGATAGCATCGCGTTTCGATGCTGAACCGTCCGAAGTGGTTAATGTGGTGGGATGCCTTTGCACTCCGCTGGACCGGCTCGCAGATCAGGCGTTGTTACCGCCCACGAAGGTTGGCGATATCGTCGCGGTGTTCTGCGCAGGCGCTTATGGTGCGACTGCTTCACCCTCGGCATTTTTGGGACATGGGCCAGCAGCGGAAATGCTTGTTTAGCCTTCGTTAAAAGACTGTCCCGAAACGGGATAGGGCCCGAAATTGGCCGGTATCACTAACATTATGTTCACCATTATCAGACACACACATCGGGTCACTCGCGGACCCAGATGTGCAGGTCGCTCCTGCAGCACACATCCGGGTCGGCAATCTCTGACCAAGGATATGTATCAATGTTTAGTTCGCTGTCATTTTCTGACACTGTTTCCCTCCCCGTAATCCGTATCGGGATGATTGCGCTCGCCAGCGCGGGCCTTGCCGCCTGCACGGCTGGGCCCAGTGCGGAATTGCCGCCAGCTACGATCAGCACCGAAGCGGTCGCGGCCGCCGATGATTATGTCCTTGGCCCGCTTGATCAAATAACGATCCACGTGTGGCGCAATCCAGAATTGAGCGCAGAAGACATTCAAGTCCGTCCCGACGGCCGGATTACAATTCCGCTGGTCCGTGATCTGGTTGCAGTTGGAAAGACGCCCTCTGAGCTTGAGGAAGCCATTAGAGAGCGACTGCTCGAATATGTCGAACAGCCAATTGTTTCCGTCATCGTCAATGAATTCAATGGAGCATTGCCCAACCAAATCCGCATAACCGGGTCGGGATCTCAGCCAGCAGGACTGCCCTATCGTGCAGGCATGACGGTGCTGGATGCCATGATTGCGATTGGCGGCCTTGGTGAATTTTCGGCCGGAAACAGAGCCACTCTGACGCGCTACAATGCTGAGACCAATAGCAATGACGTATACAGATTGCGGCTCAAGGATTTGCTGGATCGCGGAGACGCGAGCGCGAATGTCGCGCTGAAACCCGGCGACACAATCTCGATCCCTGAGACCCGGTTCTAAGGCGCGCGCATAATGACCGAGATTTTCGACGAACTGCGCACAGCGCTATATTCGGTATGGCACCGCCGCTGGTTGGCGCTCGCCGTAGCGTGGGGCGTTTGCCTTTTGGGGTGGCTCGTCGTGGCTATGATCCCAAACTCCTACGAATCCAAAGCGCGTATCTACGTCGATGTCGATGATGTCCTTTCCGAACAATTGGGCATCGCTGGTGATGGGCGCGAAGAAATCACGCGTGTGCGTCAAACTTTGCTCAGTTCCGTCAATCTGGAAAAAGTAATCACTTCGACCAAGCTTGGTGAGAATATCTCTGAGCGAACCGAAATGGACGCCGCGATCGGTCGCCTCGCCGAAAATGTCCGGGTGGCTAGCGAAGAGGACAATTTGTTCTCAATCACCGCCGAGGTCGGCGTGAGCGGACTTAGCGATTCTGAAAATGCTGTGTTAGCACGCAACGTCGTTCAGAAATTGCTCGATATCTTCCGTGAGGAACACATTTCGGGAAATCGTGCGGAGATCAGCGGAGCAATCGCCGACCTTAATGATCAGCTTGAAGAGCGCAAAATTGAGCTGGAATCGGCAGAAGAGCGGCGTCTCGCGTTCGAATCTCAATACCCTGAACTGATCGGTGGATCGGCATCGCTGTCAAGCAAGGTACAGCAATCTCGCACGGAATTGCGCGATATTGATGCCGACCTTGCCGCCGCAGAAAGCGCATTGGCCGCGATTAATAGCCAGATATCTACCACACCGCGCACTATTGCAGGCGGAGCGAACGCTGTCGGCCCTCAAGCTTCTTTGCTTCAGGTGCAATCACAGTTGGCCGAATTGCGCGCGCGCGGATTGACCGACCAACATCCCGATATGGTCGCCACAACCCGTCAGGCCGAAATCCTGAGGCGGCAAGTTGCAGCAGCCGGGCCAGACACCGCATCGGGTACGCCAAACCCGGCCTATTCGCAGCTTCTCGCGCTGCGTGCGGATCGCCAGGCTGGTGTGGATTCGTTGCAAGCTCGCCGTGCTGCGATCCAATCAAGCGCCGCGTCTTTGGTGGCAAGCCAAGCATCGGAACCCGCAGTTGCTGCTGAAGCCAACCGCATCAGCCGCGATTACGATGTACTGCGGACCAATTATGAAAGATTGCTCGAGGATCGCGAAAAGCTGCGTACGCGCGGCGACGTGGTGGAGGAGACGAGCCAATACAAGTTCGACCTCGTTGACCCACCTATTGTGCCGCAGTCCCCCGCCGCGCCGAACCGTCCGCTGTTGCTGATCGGTGTGCTGTTTGCCGGGATCGCTGCTGGCGCGGGCGTGGCGTATTCACTCAGCCAGCTCCGTTCGAGCTTTGCAACACCGCAAAAACTGGAACGCGCGATGGGCCTTCCTGTTATCGGTTCGATTTCGCTCACGGTTTCAGAGGCCGCAAAAGAGCTAAGCCGCCGCCGCTTCAAACAGTTTGCTGGCGCTAGCGCCGCATTGTTCGGCGTTCTGGTGATCCTGTTGGCGATTGAAGTCGTCTCCGTCGGAACGATTGCGTGAGGGGGCGGATATGACCGAACACAGTAAGATAAACCGCGAAACATCTCAGCGTGCGCCGAAGGCTAATTCGTTGTTCGAACGCGCGGATGCGATATTTGGTCTGGATAATCTGGCAGCATCGAATGTGCCGGGGAACTTGCCCAAAGGTAAGGTGCCCGTGAAACGGCCTACGCCGCAGTCTGCGACGCGCGAGCCGGTGCAATCTGCGCCCATCCCGGTCGCACCTACAACTCTGCCGCAAGCACCAGAAGCGGTTGCCGCTCCTGTTCCAGAACGCGCGGTCACTTTCAGCGGACCGCTGATGAAGATCGACCGCGAATTTCTGACGAAGGCCAATCTGATTGTGCCAGAAGACCCGGTCACAGGCTTGCTGGAAGAATTCCGCATCGTGAAGCGCGAACTTCTCGTCGATGCTCGTGCCGCAGGGAATGATGCGGCGCGGCGTATTCTGGTGTGTTCGCCGCTGCCGGGTGAGGGCAAGACCTATTGCGCGACCAACCTCGCCATCGCTTTGGCAGCAGAACGCGACGTTGAGGTTGTGCTGGTAGACGCGGATATGATCAATCCGTCGATCACGCGCCGGCTCGGGATCGAGGCAGGCGCTGGCCTGATGGATGCGCTGGCCGACGACACGATTAAGCCCGAAGAACTTGTTTCGCCCACTGACATTGAAGGCCTTTTCATCATGCCCGCAGGCACAAGCAGCGCGCATGATGCAGAATATCTTACCAGCGCACGCACTGCGCAAGTTGTGGACCGCCTGACGCGCGGCGCCCCCAATCGTTTTGTGATTTTCGACACACCGCCTGCACTCGCTGCTGCGCCCGCGGCTGAGCTTGCCGCTCACGTGGGGCAGGCGTTGCTGGTGGTGCGCGCCGATGAAACAAGCCGCGCCGCTCTCGCAGATGCGCGCAACCTGCTTTCGGCGTGCCCTGATATCAAACTGCTGCTCAACGCAGCGCAATTCAGCCCGTCTGGCCGCCGATTTGGCGACTATGGCGAAAGGGAGAAATAATCGTGCGCTTCTACAAAGAAACGCTGCTCGCTGGGTTCACTGCATTTGCGGTGACCACTCCGGCCTTCGCTCAGACGGCTGAATCAGATGGCGATGGCCGCGTAGTTAATGTGCAGCCATACATCGAAGTCAGTCAGATACTTTCAGCTGAATTGACGCCCGGTGACGACGCCGTGACCTTCACGCAAATCGCTGCTGGCGTCGATTTGAATGTTCAGGGCCGCAACAGCGGCGCATCTGTCTCTGTGCGATATGAACGCAATATTGGCTACGGCGATGCGGTGGATACTGACACCATAAGCGGTATCGCTCGCGGCTATGTGGCGGTTGTACCGCAAGTTTTGAATCTCGAAGCCGGCGCTCTTGCCAGTCAAACGCGGGTCGATGGCGGGGGCGCAGTGTCACCCAACCCATTGGTCAGCGAAGATGCGACCAGCCAGACTTACGCATTATACGCGGGGCCTACGCTATCCACACGGGTAGGCGCCGTCGATCTTACGGCCAATGCGCGGGTAGGGTACAATCGTTTCGAGGTTGATGATGCGATTGTGGACGCCACTGGCAATCCAATAGACGTGTTTGACGACAGCGTTTCCTATAGCGGCCAAGTGCGCGCAGGCACGCGCCCTGGCGAAGTCTTGCCGGTCGGACTGGCTGTCACCGCAGGCGGATATCAGGAAGACATCTCTAACCTCGATCAGAGAGTGCGCGATGTTTATGTGCGCGGCGATGTTATCGTCCCCGTCACGTCATCGCTCGCTCTTACTGGCGGTGTCGGATACGAGGACGTCGAGGTTTCCAGCCGCGATGCGCTTCGCGATGCGACCGGTGCTCCGGTTGTGGGCACGGATGGCCGGCTTGTCACTGACGAAGCATCGCCGCGACTGGTCGCATTCGATGTTGACGGCTTGCTGTGGGATGTCGGCGTCTTATGGCGGCCAAGTTCGCGCACTTCGCTCGCCGCGAGTGTGGGTGAGCGTTACGATTCCACTACCTATTACGGCACGTTCACCTACGTTCCGAATGAGCGCAGTTCGCTGGGTGTTTCGGTCTATGACGGTATCTCTGGCTTTGGCGGGGCGCTGAACAATTCGCTTGCCACATTGTCGAGCGATTTTGTCGCAGCGCGCAATCCAGTGACCGGTGATTTTGGAGGTTTAGTTTCGGGCGGCGATGGTGCGGGTCTGGTTGGCTCACTCGGTTCCGTCCGTTCGGCTGCTTTCCGCGGCCGCGGGGTTTCTGCCAATTACCAACGACAGATCGGACGCCTGACGGCTGCATTTGGCGCTGGCTATGATCGCCGCACGTTCATTGCCGCTGCTGGTACCGCTTTGGCGGCTGCAGATGGTCTGACCGATGAAAGCTATTACGTAACAGGCGCGCTTTCCCGCAACCTTGGCCGCAGCGGCAGCATTCAGACAAACGCCTATCTCAACTTCTTTGAAGCGGGCGGGGTGGATAACGACCTCACCGCGTTTGGTGCATCGGCAGCGTATAACCGTTCGATCACCAGCAAGCTTTCAGCGCGCGCTGCTTTGGCCGTTGATTATTTCGACAGCGATTTCTCCGCAGAAGATTTCGCCACCGCAACCGCGCTGCTCGGTTTGCGCTACAATTTCTGATCCACGGAGCTTTAGACGCCATGTATGATCAATATTACGGTCTTAGCGGACGGCCTTTCCAGCTTACGCCTGACCCGGAATTTTATTTCGAAAGCGCAAGCCACAAAAAGGCGATGAGCTATCTGGGCTATGGCCTCAACCAAGGTGAAGGCTTCATCGTCATCACAGGTGAAGTGGGCGCGGGGAAATCCACGCTGGTTGCGCATCTGATGGGGCGAGTCGATCCCGCTGCGCTGACCGTGGCTCAGGTTGTCACAACCGCGCTAGACGGGGAGGAATTGATCCACGTCGTTGCACAAGCATTTGGTCTGGATATCGAAGGGCGTGACAAAGCCAGCGCGCTCGGCGCGATCGAGGCCTTCTTGCAAGAGGAAGCCCGCGCGGGCCGCCGCTGCTTGCTGGTTGTCGATGAATGTCAGAACCTTGATCTCACCGCTCTGGAAGAGATGCGGATGCTGTCTAACTTTCAGCTGGGTGCGCATCCTTTGCTTCAAACGCTGTTGCTGGGACAACCCGAATTCCGCCGAACTCTGGCGCATCACCCTGACCTTGATCAGTTGCGCCAGCGCATCATCGCTTCGCATCATCTTGAGGCGCTCGATGCTGATGAGGTTGAAGATTACATTCGGCACCGGCTTACCCATGTGGGCTGGGACGGGCGCCCTCTGTTTGAAGACGGTCTGTTATCCGCGCTTTATGGTGCGAGCGATGGCATTCCGCGCCGCGTAAATCAGGTGATGAACCGGTTGCTGCTTCTGGGTGCGATTGAAGAAAAGGAATCAATCGACACCGAAATGCTCGACGCGGTGATCGCTGAAATGTCATCAGATCAATCGCGCGGTTCGCGCACCGAGCCTAGCCCGCTTAGCATCGAACCCCGCGCCGCGTCCCCCGCGCAGGATCAGGATATTGACAGCGTGCCAGCAACCGAAGTCGCCGCTCTGCTTGCGCAGCGCGATGCGCGTACGGCTGAACTTGAGGCAGCTATCAGCGAACTGCAAGCTGCGGGCAGACAGGCAGCCCCCGCGTCGATGCAGGAGCGCTGATGATGGCGAGCTAGACGAAGCGCTTGGCCGAATTGAACAGCGGCTTGAGGAACAGGAGCAATCCTTCCGTCACGTTCTGACGATGCTGATCGAATGGCTTGAGGAAGATCCGTCACGCGAGGCGGCCTGACCATGAACGCAGAACGCTCTTTCCCGGATACAGATACCAGAATTGCCAATGGCCTGTCGGTCGATGTCGAGGATTGGTTTCAGGTCGGCGCGTTCGAAAATGTGATTGAGCGCGGCGAATGGGACGGGATCAAAACCCGTGTTGAAAGCAATGTTGATCGCATCCTCGATCTGTTTGCAGAGGCTGATGTCAGCGCGACCTTCTTCACCTTGGGCTGGGTCGCGAAACGTCATCCGAAATTGATCCGCCGCATCGCGGATGCTGGACACGAGGTCGCCAGCCATGGTTACGACCATGCGCGTGTTTTCAATTTTGATCGCAAAAGCTTTGGCGAAGACATTCGTCTGGCCCGAGATATTTTGCAGGATTGCTCTGGCCAGCGTGTTTCTGGTTATCGCGCACCGAGTTTCTCGATCGATCAGCGCACACCTTGGGCGTTCATGGAACTGGCCGAACAAGGGTATGACTATTCTTCAAGCGTCGCCCCTGTGGCGCATGACCATTATGGCTGGCCCGAAGCGCCTCGTTTTGCGTTCCGCCCGCTGCCGTGGTCCGATCTGGTGGAGATACCGGTGACGACCGCCATTCTGGGCGGACGCCGGGTAGCCGCAGGGGGTGGGGGTTTTTTCCGCGTGCTTCCTTATGGATTTTCGCGCTGGGCGATACGGCAGGTCAATCGCCGCGAGGAACGTCCGGCGGTGTTCTATTTCCACCCTTGGGAAATTGATCCAGAACAACCGCGCGTGCCCAATGCGCCGATGCGATCAAAGCTGCGGCATTATACCGGCCTAGACAAAATGGCAGACAAACTGCGCGGCCTTGTCCATGAATTTCGCTGGGGCCGGATGGATGTTCTTGCACATCGCGAAGCAAAACGAGCGGTAAGTCTGGCCGATACGAATATAGCTGCTTTGGCCGCGTACGATCTGCCAGACGAAGAGTTCGCAGCTTGAACGCTCCTGTCAATATGGGCCAGCGGGTCAGTCTTGCAGACCTAACCGACGCACGGACGTGTGAACGGATTGATGGTTTCGTGACCGAGCAGCGCGGAAGCCTGTTTCACCTGACCGCGTGGCTGAAAGCGGTGGCGGCTGGAACCGGACAGGGCGCATGCGGACTGATCGCCGAGCAATTGGGTGTGATCACCGGATGGCTGCCACTGACTGAAGTGCGTTCGTTGCTGTTTGGAAAAACACTCGTTTCCAGCGGTTTTGGCGTTGGCGGCGGAATTCTTGCAGATAGCGATGAAGTCACACAGGCGCTTGCCCTGTCAGCTCAAGACCATGCCGAGCGATATGGCTTTGCCAGCGTTGAATTACGCGGCGGTGCAGTGCCAGATGGCTGGCGGCGATGGGATGACAAACATTGCGGGTTCGAGCGCGATCTTGCGAACGACGACGAAGCAGAATTGCTCGCGATCCCGCGCAAGGCCCGCGCTGAAGTGCGCAAAGGCCTGCAAAATGAATTGACGGTAACGACCGGGCGAGGGCGCGATGACCTTGCCGCGCATTACGCGGTTTACAGCGAAAGCGTGCGCAATCTGGGCACGCCGGTTTTTCCCAAGAAGCTGTTCAGCGCGATGCTGGATGCCTTCCCAGACAGCAGTGATATTTTGACCGTGTCCAGCGGCGGAGCGCCGATTGCTAGCGTGCTCTCCTTCTATCACAAAGGAGCAGTATTACCGTTCTGGGGCGGGGGCTCCTTTGCAGCACGCGGCGCACGCGCCAATGAGTTGATGTATTACCAGCTGATGCTGCACGCACGCCGCCGCGGTATGGTGCGGTTTGATTTTGGGCGATCAAAGACCGGTAGCGGACCGTTTAAGTTCAAGAAGAACTGGGGCTTTGATCCCGAGCCGCTCACCTATGGCGAATGGACGGCTCCGGGTGCGCAGGCACGCGATGTTGATCCAACCAGTGATGCGTATTCACGCAAAATCGACCTTTGGAAGCGCCTGCCGCTTCCGATCGCCAACATGGTCGGGCCGCTTATCGCGCGCGATTTGGCATAAGAACCACTGGCGATGGACGACATCCTTTTCCTTGCGCATCGCGTGCCGTTTCCGCCCAATCGCGGGGACAAAATTCGTGCGCATCATCTGCTTAAAAAGCTTTCCCAGATCGGCCGGTTCACGTCGGATGCTTTGCTGAAAGCGATGAAGACCGGGCAGGCGAAACCGAGCTGACTAAGATCGCTGCATCCCACCGGATCGTGGACCGAACCAAGCCGCTGGTTATGGCTGGACTTGAGGCGGTCATATCGCGCAAACCCGTTAGCCTCACCGCATTTCACAGCAAGAAGCTGCAAGAATGGGTGCGCAAGATTATCGCAGAACGCGGCATCACGACGATCGTCATCTTCTCCGGTCAGATGGGGCAATATATTCCCGATGATTTTGCCGGACGCGTCGTGATCGACTTGTGCGATGTCGATAGCGCCAAATTTGAAGGCTATGCTGCATCAGGCCAGCGCGTGTGGCTGAACAAGCGCGAGGGGCATTTGCTCGCCGATAAAGAAGAGCAACTGGCACGCCGCGCCGACGCAACTATTTTGATCAGTGAAGCCGAGGCAGCGCTGTTCCGTTCGCGGCAAAAATCCCCATCGTCGGCGCATGTGCAGGTGATCGGAAACGGGATTGATGCAGCATTTTTCGATCCTCGAACCATCTCGCCACACGTCGAATTGACTGGAAGGCCAGGACCGCATTTCGTGTTTACCGGCCAGATGGATTATTCACCGAACGAGACCGCTGCCCTATGGGCCGTCAATTCGTTCTTGCCGCGAATTCGGGACACCCATCCCGGCGCCGAACTTCACATCGTAGGACGCAACCCGACGAAACGACTGCTTGCCCACCAACGCGCAGCAGGCCTCACTGTTTGGGGTGAAGTTCCCGACGTCCGACCATTTATCGCCGCGGCCACTTTTGTCATCGCGCCCCTGATGATCGCGCGAGGCGTACAGAACAAAGTGCTCGAAGCTATGGCAATGGCACGGCCTGTAATCCTTACACCCGAAGCGGCCACAGGGATTGATGCTTCCGACTGCGAGCACTGGCTGTTGTGCGATGCCGACCCCGATACGATGGCCGCGCGCGCGTTTTCTTTGCTGAACGATCCCGACGCAGCTTTTGAAATGGGCAGCGCAGCCCGTCAATTCGTGCTCGACCGCCACGATTGGGGAGTGATGCTGTCGCCTCTTGAGGAATTGATCGGCGCAGGCTGGACGGGAGCGAAAGATGCCGCCTGAGGCTGCAGCTACAGATTGGCAGGCGCAAGGTATGCTTGGTCGCCTGCCAGAAGCGTGGCGCAATGTGCTGACCGTACTGGCTTTCGGGAGCATCGCGGTCATCGCGCTTGCTGCGCGTGAGTGGGGCGAAATGTTTCACCAGTGGTGGAACATCGACACTTACACGCATATCCTGTTGGTCCCGGTCATTATTGGCTGGCTGGTAGTGCTTAAAATGGACGAACTGGCGAAAGCGGCACCTAAGGCCTGGCTACCCGGGCTGGCAGTGGTTGCAGCTGGACTGGCGCTTTGGATCACGGGCCGCGTAACCGAAATCAATATTTTGGCCCATGCGGGCGCGGTGGGTGCTTTGCAGGGTGTGGCAGTCACCGCCCTTGGGCCAAGGACATCTGTGTTGCTTGCGCTGCCCATCGCGTTTGCGGTTTTCCTCGTACCGGTGGGCGACGAATTCATCGCACCATTGCAAATGATTACCGCCGAGATTTCGGTCGCGCTTACCTTATGGAGCGGGATTCCCGCCGTCGTCGACGGGATCTATATCGATACGCCAATTGGCCTGTTCATCGTCGCAGAGGCCTGTTCGGGCGTGAAGTTCCTTATCGCAATGATGACCCTCGCGGTTCTCGTCAGCTTCACCCGCTTCGAAAAATGGAGCAAGCGCGCCGCTTTCATGCTGATCGCGGTCGTGGTGCCAATCATCGCCAATGGCATCCGCGCGTGGGGCACAATCTATATCGCACAAAGCCAAGGCGTCGAATTTGCTGCTGGGTTTGATCACATCTTTTATGGCTGGATCTTCTTTGCCATCGTGGTCGCCTTGATCTTAGCTCTCGCATGGCGCTTTTTTGACCGCGAACCGGATGATTATGGTTGGACCAACGACGAAGTCGCATCTTTCGCTTGGCTG
Source organism: uncultured Alphaproteobacteria bacterium (assembly GCA_963789155.1). GTDB lineage: Bacteria > Pseudomonadota > Alphaproteobacteria > Sphingomonadales > Sphingomonadaceae > Erythrobacter. The sequence goes on from CAWBJN010000003.1 coordinate 530,964, forward strand.
GATCGGTTTGAGGGCGGCTCAATCTCGCGCATGGTCGCAATTGCCGGCTTCGCTGCGCTCACGATTGTTGCGGGGATCGCCGCTATGATTGTAGCCCCTGCTGCATTGGGCTAACCGCCAACCGATATGTGCGGGATCGCCGGAATATTTCATGCTGAAACGCCCAAGCCGGTCGATCCATCGCGGATTGAGCGGATGTGCAACGCGTTGGTCCATCGGGGGCCTGATGGCGCCGGAGTGTGGACCGAACATGGAATAGGGCTGGGGCATCGCCGCCTGTCGATCATCGACCTCGAAGGGTCGCCGCAGCCGATGCATTCGGCCGATGGCCGCGCGATCATCGCCTTCAATGGTGAGATTTACAATTTCCGCGAACTTCGCCGTGAGCTTGAACAGGGCGGGGCCAAGTTCAAAACTTCAGGCGATACCGAGGTGATCCTCGCCGCATATCAACGCTGGGGCGTGGATTGCCTTGCGAAGCTGAATGGCATGTTCGCCTTTGCTCTGTATGATTTGGAAAAGCGGCAATTGTTGCTCGCGCGCGACCGGTTCGGAGTGAAGCCACTGTTTATGGCGCGGCTTCCGGATGGCAGCATAGCCTTTGCATCGGAGCTGAAGGGTCTGCTCGCCCATCCCGCGATGCGACGCCGCGTCGATCCGCAAGCTCTCGATGCTTATATGACATGGGGCTATGTCCCGGATACGCATTCGATCCTGTCCGGGGTCGAGAAACTGGCAGCGGGTCATTTCCTGCTGCTGGAACATGGCAAGCCTATGTCTTCGCCGCGCCGGTGGTGGGACATCAGCTTTGAAGATCGCGCCAAGGGGAGCGAGGCCGATCTGTCGGCTGAATTGGTGCATATGATGCGAGAGGCGGTCCAATCGCGGATGGTGTCTGACGTGCCATTGGGCGCGTTTCTATCGGGCGGGGTCGATTCGTCCAGCGTGGTGGCGCTGATGAGTGAGGCCAGCGCAGAGCCCGTTCGCACCTGCTCCATCGGCTTCGACGTCACCGCTTTGGATGAGACCAGCTACGCGCAGCAAGTGGCCCAGAAATTCGGGACCGATCATGAGGCTCGAACAGTCGGGCAGGATGATTTCGGCGCAATTGATCAGCTTGCCGCGATGTTTGATGAACCCTTTGCCGATGCCTCCGCCTTGCCCACTTGGCGGGTATGCCAATTGGCCCGCGAAAAGGTCACGGTCGCGCTATCTGGTGACGGTGCGGATGAGGCTTTTGCCGGGTATCGCCGTCAAGTTTTTCACCACAATGAAGAGCGCGTCCGCTCAATGTTGCCTCAGGGTCTTCGCGAGCCGTTGTTTGGCACGCTTGGCCGGATGTGGCCGAAGGCGGATTGGGCACCTCGGCCCTTTCGCGCAAAATCTACGCTGTTGGCGCTCTCGGAAAGCGGGGAGGCTGGCTATGCGCGGGGTCTTTCCGTCACCACGGCAGATGCGCGCAGTGCGCTGTATACTGATGGCTTTGCGAACCAGCTGGGCGGTTTCCGAGCAGAAGATGAACTGATTCGTCTGATGGTAAATGCGCCAGCACGCAGCGGATTGGACAGGGCGCAATACGCCGACCTGACATTCTGGATGCCAGGAGATATTCTTACCAAGGTTGATCGCACCAGCATGGCGGTCAGTCTAGAGGCGCGTGAGCCGCTGTTGGACCACCGTTTGGTTGAATTCGCAGCACGGTTGCCAGAAAATATGAGAGTGCGCGGAAGCACAGGCAAATATCTGCTAAAGAAATGCATGGAGCGATATTTGCCGCAAGATATCCTTTATCGCTCCAAGCAAGGGTTCGTGACACCCATTGCGCAATGGCTGCGCGGTCCGCTTAGCGATCAAGCGCGAGGTGTCGCATCAAGTTCAGTGCTTGCTCAATCGGGCTGGTTTGAACCGCGTGCCCTGTCTGATCTGGTTGAAGCACATATCAGTGGGCGCAGCGACCAATCGCGCGTTCTTTGGCAATTGCTGATGCTCGAAAAGTCACTTTCCAACTTGGGTGTAAACTCCTGATCCGCGCGCGTTCACACGAGCTTTCCACAAGTCGCGTAACTTCTGAAAATGAACCGAGCACAAATGCCCCAGTGTGAGAATCAAGTCATCGCAAAAAAATAATTAATTCATTGCGTACTTTCAAAACGATAGATTAGTATCGAACGATAGACGGCCAAAAGGTCGCATTATCTTTCGCCATGCTAATGTGGCGGCGGAATAGGGTCACATTGGAGTATTGCGGCATGGACGGCAGCGCAAGCAGAGCAGTTCCATTGACGAGCAACGATGAATTGCTCGCCGAAAGCACTTTGCATTCGGCAATCCCCGGTGAATTATTCGCGCTGCAAGAACTTGATGTTTTATACGAAGATCATGCGGCGACACTTTGGACGTTCATGAACCCGGAAGAGCGGCCGAGCTTTACGCCGACCATGCTGCGCGACTTCGAAAACTGGCAGAACCTGATCGAAGACGGATTTGGCGACGACAAAATCCCGCTCAAATATCTGGTGCTGGGCAGCAGGTCGCCCGACGTGTTTTGCTTTGGCGGCGATCTCGAACTGTTTCAGCGTTTGATCAGAGAGCGCGATCGTGCTGCTCTGGTTGATTATGGTCACCGCTGCTGCCGGATTCTCGACCGCAATATCCGCACACTCGACATCCCCATGCTGACGATTGGGATGGTTCAAGGCGCTGCGCTGGGTGGCGGGTTCGAGGCGCTGTTGTCCTTCGACTATATCGTGGCAGAAAAGCAGGCGACCTTTGGACTGCCAGAGATCATGTTTGGTCTATATCCCGGTATGGGTGCGCATGCGTTGCTGACACGCAAGTTAGGCAGCGCAATGGCCGAACGGATTATCGTTTCCAATGAGACGTACACTGCGCAGCAAATGTATGATCTTGGCATCGTCCACGCCCTTGCCGAACCCGGTGATGGGGTGAATGCGGTGCGCGACTTCATCAAGAAATCAGACCGCCGCCACGCTGGGCTTGTCGGATCACGCCGCGCGATGAAGGAAGTTTGGCAACTTCATCTGGCCGAACTGAACCGCATCACCGAAATGTGGGCGGACACTGCGCTGCAATTGCGTGAGCAAGATCTGAAGGTGATGAACCGGCTTGTATCGGCGCAGGCACGTTTGGCAGAGCGGATTGCTGCGGCTTAAGCTGCGTTCAATGTTCTGCGCCGTGACCAAGCGCCATATATTCATCGCTTTGCATTTCGTTCAGGCGGCTCGCTGTGCGTTCAAATTCGAAGCTTCCATCACCGGCATTATACAGCACATCGGGATCGACTTCGGCGGTCGCGAAGAGTTTGACGCGGTGTTCGTAAAGTGCGTCGATTAAAGTGACGAAGCGAGCGGCCTCATTGCGCATGTCCGGTCCCATTTGCGGAATGCCAACGATAATGACCGTGTGATAGCAGCGCGCGATAGCCAGATAGTCAGGAGCGCCGCGCGCCTCTCCGCAAAGCCGTTTGAAGCTGAAAACACCAACGCCTTTTAGAGATTTCGGGACGTGAATTGATCGTTTCGCTCCGATCGCCAATTCGGCAGAGGGCACGTTCACGGCATCTTCCGGATTAAAGTCAGTAAGCCGAAAAAACACCTCACGAACTTTGGCGGTCGCAGCATCTCCTATCGGGGTGTGCCAGGTGGCCATATCGCCAATCCGATCAAGCCGGTAATCGGTCGGGCCGTTCAATCCGACGACATCGAGTTCCTCACCTATCAATCCGATAAAGGGCAGGAAATGTTCGCGATTGAGCCCGTCTTTGTACAGGTCACTAGGTGGCCGGTTTGAGGTAGAGACAATGGTCACATCCTGCTCAAGGATCAGCTGAGTGAAAAGACGGCTCATGATCATTGCATCGGCAGAATTGTTCACGACCATCTCGTCAAAGGCCAATACCCGCACGTTCTGAGCGATCTTGGCTGCCACCTGAGGGATCGGGTCGCCTTCGAGTTTTTGCCGGGCGATGCGCATCTCCTCGTGGACTTCCTGCATGAAGGCATGGAAATGCGCTCGCCGTTTTTCCGGCACTTTAAGCTGTTCGTGAAACAGATCCATCAGCATTGATTTGCCGCGTCCGACACCGCCCCACATATAAACGCCTTTGGGCCGGGTCTGTTTGCGTCCGAAAAGCTGACTGATCAGCCCTCCCGGGCGCTCCGCCTCAAGCTCTTTCTGCAGGGCGTCGAGCCGCACTGCCGCCTTGCGTTGTTCCTTATCCGCGCGTAGCTCGCCACTGGCAATCAGCTTCTCATATCGTGCCAACACCGGATTTAGCTCCGCGCTTTCATTTTGCGAACGATGCCAGAATAGCTCGCGACGACTTCGTCGCCCTGAACCGCTTGACCGCGCAGGAACAGCATCCGGCCAGTTTCCCGAACAATCTCCGTGACAGCATCCAGAGGCTGCCCTGAGTCTCCAGCGCCGACGAACTGCGTCGACAGTTCAACGGTGACCGATGGCCCAGCATTGCCGCTGCCAACCGTGTGCATCGTTGCAAACAGCGCGATATCCACCAGACCCAGTGTTACCGCGCCGTGGATGTTATCGCCCAGATTTGTGTGATGCCGCTGCGGGAACATGCGCAGCCGGCAGTAATCGCCCTCCTGCCGCACCCACATGTCGCCCAAGACCGCAGTGTTGTAACGAGTCCGGTCAACGAGGTTCCAACTGTACCAGCCGTCTTCGCCACCCGCTTCAGCTGCGCTCAGCAGATGGTAGTCGAACGGCGCATTCACTTCGTTCACTGGTTAGATCGCGCGTTCGGCCATCATCTTCTTGGTTTCGGCGATAGCCTTGGCTGGCGAGAGGCCTTTGGGGCATACGTTCGCGCAGTTCATGATTGTGTGGCAGCGATAGAGGCGGAATGGATCTTCCAGCTCGTTCAGTCGCTCACCTGTCATTTCATCGCGGCTATCGGCCAACCAACGATACGCCTGAAGCAGGATCGCAGGACCGAGAAACTTGTCGGAATTCCACCAGTATGACGGGCACGAAGTTGAACAACAGGCGCACAAAATGCACTCATACAGGCCATCAAGCTGCTCGCGCTGCTCAGGTGTTTGCAGCCGCTCTTTACCAGAAGGCGTCGGGCTAACCGTTTGGAGCCACGGACGAATGCTCGCATATTGCGCGTAGAAATGCGTGAAGTCCGGAACCAGATCCTTGATCACATCCATGTGGGGCAGAGGAGTGATCCGAATTTCGCCGCTGAGGTCTTCAATCGAAGTGGTGCAGGCAAGGCCATTTTTGCCGTTGAGGTTCATTGAGCATGAGCCGCAAATGCCCTCTCTGCATGACCGGCGCAGCGTCAGCGTAGGATCAATCTCGTTTTTGATCTTGAGCAGAGCGTCCAGAACCATTGGGCCGCAATCATCAAGGTCAATCTCGAACTTGTCGTAGCGCGGATTCTCCCCGCTATCCGGATCGTACCGATACACTTTGAACGACTTGATCCGCCCTCCCGAATTTTGGCTCGAGGCAGCCTTGTGCACTTTACCGTCTTTGCGGATTTTCGAATTCTTCGGAAGGGTGAAAGTCGCCATTAAATCGGTATCCCTGATTGCCCCTGCTGCCTGTTTAGCGAACTCGTCATTTGAGGCAACCCGCCAAGTGTTGCGAGGATCGACACGCGTGTTGCTATATGTACAGCATTGACCAATTTTTCCAGCGCGCAAAATGCAAAGGTTGATGCAGTACGGGGCAGGGTCCGGGAACCTTGGAGGCATTGCCTCGCTCTAACGACAATGGACAATCTAGAAAAACCGAAGCCACGATTTGCGCGCACTGCGGCGATCTTTGGCGCCTCTGGCGGGATCGGCGCGGCCATGTGCGATGAACTGGAGCAGCGCGGATGCGAGATAATCTATGCAGGATCGCATTCAGGCTCGTGCGCCTGGCGGGTCCGCAATCCGCCCCTTTACCTTCGACCTTGAAGATGAAGACAGCATCAACAACGCCGCGCAGATGATGAAAGACAAACCGCCAGAATGGGTCATCATAGCGACCGGTGTGCTGACATTACCCGATGGAACCGGGCCAGAACGGACCTACAAACGCTTGGACCCTGCTTCTATGGCTCAGGTTCTGGCGCTGAATACAATTGGCCCTGCGCTGATTGCCAAACATATGCTGCCGCTTTTGCCGCGCGATAGACGGTCGGTCTTCGCAGCGCTCAGCGCGCGCGTCGGCTCAATCAGTGATAATGGGCTTGGCGGATGGCATTCCTATCGTGCATCAAAAGCGGCGCTGAATATGCTGCTTAAAAATTTCGCACTGGAGATGAGCCGCACGCACAAACACAGCATTGTGGTCGGGCTGCACCCGGGTACTGTCGATAGCGCTCTGTCACAGCCATTTCAGACAAATTTGCCAGATGGGCAATTGACCGAGCCAAGTGATGCGGCGCGCAATTTGCTGGATGTGCTCGCGCGGTTAGACGCCGGCGACACCGGCAAGGTGTTTGATTTTGCGGGCGAAGCGGTCCCGGCGTAACGTTACCACATGCCTAGCAGTTGGTTTTTGCCTTCGCTTTGAAACAAAGTAGGGCGGCGCCCGAAATGGCAGGCTAAATCGCGCATTGCGCCTGCCCATGCCAATCACACGTACCTCCTTGTTGCAGCCTTTAATGACCCGCAGCGATCTTTCATCCATACCTAAATCATGTTTTGGGATAAGTTGTGAAAAACCGGGATTGACAGATCGTACAGAGTAAAAGACATTCGGCATCGGGATAAAACTGAACGCACCATCTGCCGTTGGGATTGGTGGCCGAGGATGTGTTCAGGCAATCAAGCTTAATAGAGACAGAGCGCTCCTGTGCGGTGGTGTATTCAATGAATTTAGCGAAGCGCGTGGCGTTTTAGATTCGCTATTCTTGCAGATGCATCCCGGTGAGAGATTGGGAGAGAGAGATGTCAGAGCAGCTTGGAAAAAGTGGCCACGATCCAGTTAACTGGATTGGCAGTATGACATACCGCAGCAGGGCGCACGGCAACCCGTCCGGCTCTGATATTCACGCTCTGGCGTCAAAAGCGCGGGCAAGGAACCACCACGCTGACGTAACCGGAATGCTTCTGTACGAAGATGGCCATTTTCTTCAAACGTTGGAAGGGCCACCCGCGAATCTGAAAGACATTTGGACCTCGATCAGCCATGATTCTCGGCATAGCGAGATCGAAATCCTCAGCGAGCACATTGTCCCCGCACGCGTGTTCAGTGGCTGGGACCTGCTTGTTAGTAATCGCTTCGATTCCGGACCAGAGGGCGCGCTCCTGGCGAAGGTCGAACACGGTCTTTCGCATAAAGTGCCAAAGCTGATTGATCTGGCGCTGGGCGGGGATGACGTCGGCCTCAACACTTTGATGGCGACGCTGGCCGAAGACGGATGGAGCGGAGATGCGATCATGACGCATCTGCTCGAACCTGCAGCGCGCGCCTTTGGTGATGCATGGTTGTGCGATGATTGCACCGAACTCGACGTCACCATCGGTCTGAGCATGTTGCAATTGGCGGGTCACGCTGTCCGGCATAGCCCGACGCCCGATGCAATACTCGATACCAAATACAGCATCCTGCTGGCAACTGCGCCGGGGGAGCCGCACATGCTCGGCACATCGATGCTAGCAGACCTGTTCACCGACGCCGGTTGGCAAGTCGACATGGCGTTCCCGGACAGCAACGAAGCACTGATGAACCAACTGAAGTCGCAGCATCCCGATGCTGTCGATATCGGAATGTCAGAAGCTTTGCCGCGTCACCACACATTGGCCAAACTGCGTGAGACAGTTTTGCAAAGCAGGGAAGCCGCGCCTGACCATTTGACCGTAGTATCGGTTGGCGGCCGACTGTTTGCAGAGGCCGCAGCTACCGCGGAAACTGTCGGCGCAGATCACGCGCGTACCACTGTCGCTGGATCAACTATCGAGATTGCTGATCTTATTCGAATGAAGCGGCAATTGCCTCGCCAAACCTGACATCAAGTTAGATCAATCCGTGCCGCGTTAAACTTTCGGCCAGAATCGTTTCAATCAGCTCTTCCTGCGACCAATCGGCCATGGCGGCCGCGCGGCCGAAGACCTTTTGCGACCACAGGTTACAATTGAGGTTCAGCTCTAGGAAGGTGATCTCTTTCGTGGCTTCATTCACGCGGAACTCAAATCGGCCATAATCAAATGGACGATATTCCTGCCAGCACGCTTTGGTAAACTCTGTAATTCGCGCGACCATGGCCGAATCGGTGAACGGGTCGAGCGAATATTTTTGGCTGCGATCCACCAGATCGCGTTTCTCGTAATATGTGCGCAGGTGGGATGGGTCAGACTGGCGAAAAATCAGCATCGGCAGAATTTGCGGTTCACCATTGATGGTGATCACCGGAACTTCGACATCGCTGCCGTCCAGAAAAGGTTCGACAATCGCGTCCTGACCGCCGTTTGCCGGGTCTTCGTGGATGCGTTTGACAGCTGCCGAAATTCCATCCCAGTCATAAGCGTCTTCTACGCCCCAGCTGGCAGACGAATTGTTCGGCTTCACCACATACCGTTCTGCTTGAGGAATTGTATCGGCGGAAACGGGGGCACCCTTGCGATAAATCGCCCACGGCGCAGTTGGAATACCGGCATCAATAGCGGCGCGTTTTGCAAGATGCTTGTCATCCGACAACCCGCGCAAAATCGGGCTTGCGCCAAGATAAGGAAGCCCGGCGCGTTCGCACAAAAGCGGGACGAGCATCTCTGAATTGAAGAAACCTGCACGGTTGAGCAGCGGAAAGACAAAATCGACATCAGCAGGCGGATCGAACAGGATGTCGTGCGTTTCGCGGATCGTCAGATTTAGGCCTAACCGCTCGAGGATGGTGCGCATTTCCTGATGATAATGCGCATGGTTTCCATCTTGGGGGTGCAGATCACCTTCCCAAAGCGCATTCTTGGCAAGAAACAAGATATTGAGCCGAGCCTTTGCCTCTTTGGGTATGGTCATCGGTATCAGCGTTTTCGCCATTTGCATTCGATTCTTTGCCTGAATTGCGAGCCGGATTTTTAAGACAGCCAGATTGCGCTTTGCGGTCGCGCTGTAGGCGTTGCTGCTTACACGCGCTACCCGATTTTTCTGTTTTCTTACCGACCGGTCATATCTAAAGAGCAGCGTAGAGAGACTCGGCGGAAATCGGCATGGTAGAACTTGCCGCAAAACGTGAAAACGGGGTCACCTTTCGGGAACGCTTGTCATCACTCAGCCGACGCTAAACCGCCCTTTCAAGGGACTTCGTTTTGGGCTGCGAGAACGCCAGCTTGTTCGCTTGTTATCTACAGGCGGCGATGCGCGGATTACTCTGGATCAGGATAGCGGTCTCAACAATTACCACTCCGCCCCCTATCCTCGCGATGTGATCAGCTATTCATCTTCGACGGTGAGTGATATTTCGCATGCAGCATTCGCGCATCTCTTGACGATTAATCACGTGCAGTGGGATTACGCTAGCTGGCTCAATGATCTCAGCGCGCGCATCCTAACCGCGTTTATGATCGGAGAAGAGGCTGAGGTTGTCTTCGCGCCGTCAGGTACAGATCTCGAATATGTCGCGCTGGCCGCTGTCGTGGGTAAGGCGGCGGGCGGGGTGCACAATGTTCTGCTTGGTGCCGATGAAATTGGCAGCGGCTGCGTGCATTCGGCTGTGGGGCGCTATTTTGCCGCGGAAACTGCGCTTGGTCATAGAGCCTGCCCCGCTGCTGAAATTGCCGGGATGGGGCCGATCAGCATGGTCGATATCCCCGTTCGCTGCGGTGCCGGGGACGCAAGGACCAGTGAGACGATCACCTCTCAGATCAAGCGCGAGATCGAGATGGCGCAGCGTGAGGGAAAGCACTGCCTTGTGCACGGCGTACACGGTTCAAAGACCGGGTTGGTGCTGCCGGGCCTTAGCGATATCGCGGAGCTACAGGCGCGTTTTGGCGACAGCGTGACGTTCGTAATTGATGCTTGCCAAGCGCGAATTACGAGTGAGGCAATAGCCAGTTATCTCGCGCATGGCGCAATCGTGTTGATGACCGGCTCCAAATTCATCGGTGCACCGCCATTCAATGGGTGGGCAATTATTCCAAGCGATTTGGTGCGCACCGCCGCTGGGTTGCCGCAAGGATTTGATACAATTTTTCGCCGCGCCGAATGGCCATTGGGCTGGCAGGGGAGGGACCAGCTTCCCGACAGCGCAAACCATTCCCTAGCTCTTCGGTTAGAAGCGGCGGTGTTTGAATTGGAGCGATTTCAGCGCATCGACATCCCGCAGGTTGCGCAAATAATCGCGATGTTTGAGACCGCGATGACCGAGCATCTGATCGACCCGATCGGCGCGCGCCGGGTTCTGCATGGCGGAATTGCGGTCGACATGCCCATCGAAATGCGCACATTGGCGACGTTGGACGTTAGCGCGATACCCGGTCTTTCTACTTTTGAAGATGCGCAGGCTTTGCACAAAAGTCTGGCGCTAAAAGGTGTGCGTCTCGGCCAACCGGTCAAATGTGTCTCTCAGCAAGGGGGATGGGGTGGGACATTGCGGGTTGGCTTATCCATGGCGCAGATCACTGAGTGGACAGCGCTTCCGACCGACCAGATCGAGGCTGAAATCGCCGCAGACATGACCCGGATCGCGCAAGCTATTAAGGACGAGCTGATCCAGCACTAGCGCTGACGCATCGTAACTCTCCGAAAGAGATTGCTATTTCTCCTGATTGGCTGATGTATCGGGAATCTCGTAAGTTGAGAGGAGGCGGAGCATGGCAATTCTTGATTGGTACGATGCGCATGTGATGCCGCGCCTTATCAAATGTGCGTGCGGCACGGGTCAGGTGATGAAACGCCGTTCCGCTGTGGTACCGCTGGCGCGTGGCGATGTGTTTGAGCTGGGCTGCGGCGGCGGGATCAACCACGAATTCTACGATGCCGACGCCATCGCTTCCTACGCTGGCATTGATCCGCATGGCGCGCTTTTAGAAAGCGCGAAAGAGGCAGCGCAAGCGAAAGGCTGGCCCGCTGATATTCGGCAAGGGGTAGGGGAGGACATCCCATTCCCAAGCGGATCTTTCGATACGGTCGTTTGCACCTTTACACTGTGTTCGGTTCAGGATCCGCAGCAGGTCTTGTCTGAGATGCGGCGCATTTTGCGACCTGGTGGGCAAGCTTTGTTTTTGGAGCATGGCCGTGCACCAGATGCCGATGTCGCGAAATGGCAGGACCGTATTGAGCCGGTATGGAAACGGTTGGCGGGTGGGTGTCACCTGACACGGCCGATCGGTTCAGCGTTTCGCGGGGCAGGGTTTGAAGTCGAACCCTTGGGCCAAGGATATTTGCCCAAAGCACCGAAATTCGCGATGTGGAACGAATGGGGGGTTGCGCGGCGGCCGGGCATTTAACGGCGCGCCTCGGGTGCAGTTTGTGAATATAAAAATGGGGCCGAGAAAGCGACTTTCTCGGCCCCATTTTGTAGGCATCTAGCTCGGATTATTCGCCAAAGGTGCGCTGCCACCATCCACGTTTCTTGCTGCCTGACGTGTCATTATCGCCGTCTGGTCCAGCTTCAGCTTTGGCATTCTTTGCTGCCATGGCACCGGCGGTTTCAGGCGCATCGTCGGGTCCAGAAACAACGGTTGCATCTTCCTTGATCTGCTCGGCCAACGCTTCAGCTTCGGCAGGAGGAGTAACGTCCTCAACCTTTTTTTTGCGAGGGGCGCGTTTGCGCTTGGGTTTTTCATCGGGCTTCGTCTCAGCATCGGTTTTTGCGTCTGCTTCAGGCGCTTCCACGTCCTCAACCTTCTTCTTACGAGGAGCCCGCTTGCGCTTAGGCTTCTCGTCCGGCTCTGCCTCTGTGGTTTCCTCAGCTGCGGTGTCGGTTGCCTTTGCCTTAGTCGCTCGGGCCCTAGAAGCCCGCGGTTTAGGCGCGGGTGCGTCAGCAGCAGGTGCTTCAGATGTGTTCGCTTCGGCAGGGGTCGCTTCGTCAGTCGAAGTTTTAGCGCTTTGCTCGGAGTTCTCGTCCGAACCCTCTACGCTGTCTTCCGTTTTCCGGCGACGCCCTCGGCCACCACGGCGGCGGCGTTTCTTGGGTTTTTCGCTGTCATCGTCAGCAGCATCCGAACGGTTCCCGTCATTGGCCCCGTCATTGGCAACGTCATTGCCTTGGGTGCTTTCATTGACTTGAGCCTGGTCGTCGGAGCTTTCACCTTCATTACCTTGGCGACCTTCGCCTGGACCGTCATCACCGCGGTTTTTGTTGCGGCCACGGCCGCCACGACGCCGGCGACGCTTCTTCTTGCTCGCTCCTTCATCGTCATCACGATTGTCGGTTTCTTGGTCTTCGTCTTCGCCGAATTCCTCTTCAGGGATATCGTCGTCGTCATCGTCATCGTCGATGATCGGCTCAAACTTTGGCGCTTCGGTTGGGCGCGGACCGGCGCTGGTCACGGTCATTTTTGCGCCCTCGTCTTCACCCTCCGGAAGGACTTCGACCGTAACGCCATACCGCTGTTCAATCTCGACCAGCTCGTTGCGCTTTTCGTTAAGCATGTAGATTGCTGCTTCGGTGCTTGCAGCCAAACGGATGATCGTGCCCTTGCCCTTGGCTGCTTCGTCTTCGATCACGCGCAAAGCGGACAGACCAGCAGACGAAGCTGTGCGGACAAGACCTGAACCATCACAATGCGGACATTCGCGCGTCGTTGCTTCGAGCACGCCGGTACGCAGACGCTGGCGACTCATTTCCATGAGGCCAAAGCCTGAAATACGTCCCACTTGGATCCGCGCACGGTCGGTTTTCAGCGCGTCTTTCATCGCCTTTTCGACTTTGCGGGTGTTGGAATTGTATTCCATGTCGATGAAATCGATCACGACCAAACCGGCCATATCACGCAAGCGCAACTGCCGGGCGATTTCGTGTGCAGCTTCTAGGTTGGTGTGAAGCGCAGTCTGTTCGATGCCGTGTTCTTTGGTTGAACGCCCGGAGTTGATGTCGATCGAAACCAGAGCTTCCGTTGGGTTGATGATCAAATATCCACCCGATTTCAACTGAACCATCGGATCATACATCGCGCGCAATTGATCTTCTGCGCCGTAACGCTGGAACAAGGGGACGGGGTCAGAATAAGCTTTGATGCGGCGCGCATGGCTCGGCATCAGCATCTTCATGAAGGCTCTTGCGGATTTATATCCGTCTTCGCCCTCTACGATCACTTCTTCGATCTCTCGATTGTAGATGTCGCGGATCGCGCGCTTAATCAGGTCACTGTCCGAATGGACTAGACTGGGTGCGGTGGATTTGAGCGTTGTTTGGCGAATCTCATCCCAAAGGCGGGCGAGGTAATCAAAATCGCGCTTTATCTCTGTCTTGGTCCGCGCGATCCCTGCTGTGCGCACGATCAGACCCATGCTCTTTGGCAGAGTGAGATCGGAGACGACTTGCTTGAGGCGCTTACGATCAGATGCCGAGCTAATCTTGCGGCTGATCCCGCCGCCGTGGCTACTGTTTGGCATCAGTACGGTGTAACGCCCAGCGAGGCTGAGATAGGTCGTCAGCGCAGCGCCTTTGTTTCCGCGCTCTTCTTTTACGACTTGGACAAGCAGTACCTGACGGCGCTGAATGACATCCTGGATTTTGTAGCGGCGACGCAGAGCCATACGCTTGGCACGAACTTCGTCGACTTCTTTAGCGCGATTGCGGCCTCCGCCTTTTGCGCCTCTGCCATTGTTGGCGCCTTTGCTACCTTGACGGCGGCGACCACGACCACGGCGGCCGCGGCGGGGCGAATCTTCACCATCGTCTTCCGAAGATTCTTCATCCGGATCATCTTCGCTATCATCATCGTCGCCATCATCATCTGACGCGCCATCTTCGATAGTGGCGACCTTGTCTTTGTCAGACGTGTCGATTTCTTCCATGCCAGCTTCGGCGAGGTCTTCTACCAGAGCTTCTGCGCTTTCGTCTTCGGCGTCATATTCTTCGCCTGGCGTGTTGCCCTCTTCTTCGTCTTCGTTGCGCAGACGCGCTTCTTCTTCAGCGGCTTCCGCTTCTTCGGCGAGCAGCCGTTCGCGGTCATCCTGAGGGATCTGATAATAGTCTGGGTGAATTTCGCTAAAGGCGAGGAAACCGTGACGATTGCCGCCAAAGTCGACAAAAGCCGCCTGCAGCGATGGTTCTACACGGGTTACCTTTGCGAGGTAAATGTTGCCTTTGATCTGCTTGTGTTCAGCAGATTCAAAATCGAATTCTTCAATTCGGTTGCCTTTGAGGACCGCCACCCGGGTTTCTTCCGAGTGGCGCGCATCGATTAGCATGCGCGTTGCCATGGTATATTCTCCAAACGCCCGGTCGTCGCGCCATTAAAGGGCGAGAGGGGCGTGTATTGTGTGTGAAATCAGCCCACTGCGGAATTGGCCCGACAATATGTCTGGCGTAAGGTCCGTTGTGAGGGCTGGTTGTGGTAAAAGCGCGCGTCTGCGATTGCAGAGCGGGCGCAATGATCGTGTCTGCTGCGGCGAGGGATCGGATTTTTTCCGCTCCATTCCCATTTGGGGGCCCCACATGATTTCCGGCGCCTGCTTGGCGCTGGCCATACCACTGCGAGGAGTTTCGTCTCGTCACTGCATCAACCTGTTGTGCGGCAGACTTTTGCATTATTGAATGCGGCCTGCCTTGTGAATGAAAGCGAGAGCCCTTATTCGACCAAATGTCTTTAGGTGCCCCGTTTCGATAATGATCGCTAGCACCGTGGGTTACGCGCCGCAACTCTATTGCGTTGATACTACCCGGCATCCTAAGCCATATCGTTAATGAGTGTCCGTACGCTGCTATTGTTAATTTTTGTCGTCCCGGCTGTGCTTTTGGGCGGTGCTTTCGTATTGGGGGCAGCAATTCCGGTACCTGAATGGGGCCGGGATTACGTGCAGCGGTTTATGCTCGATCCGGGTGCTCAGCCGCTCAGCATGCCTGTTATTCAGGGGCCTGATGATCCCGATCGCCCGTTGGTGGTGATTGATGCTGGGCATGGCGGCCGCGATCCGGGCTCTGTTGGCCGGACAGGGGACGGCGATGAAGTTCGGGAAAAAGACATCGTGCTCGCGCTGGCGACGGCGCTGCGTGATGAGCTTTTGGCAGATGGCGGCATTCGAGTCGCTCTAACCCGCGATGACGATACAATTGTGACCTTGGCGCAGCGGCCAGAGATTGCGCGCAAATTGGGCGCAGATTTGTTTTTGTCGATCCACGCGGATTCGGCGGGCGAACGCAGCGACGTAGCAGGGGCCAGCATTTACACACTGTCTACCCAAGCATCATCCGAAGCCGCCGCGCGGTTTGCTGAACGAGAGAACGCCGCCGATGCATTGAACGGGATTACGATTGAAGGGCAAAGCGCCGAAGTGAGCGCAATCCTCGTCGAATTGTCGCAGCAGCGCACACAGGATGACGCGACCGAGTTCGCCTCTTTGATCGCTCGCGAAGGGGAAGGGCGCGTTCGTTTCCACCCACAAACGCGGCGCTCGGCGGAGCTTGCGGTGCTGCGCGCCCCTGATGTGCCCGGCGTGTTGTTCGAAAGCGGCTTCGTCACAAATAGCGATGATCGGGCGCGGCTGATGACCGAAGAGGGTCGTCAAGAATATGCTGCGGTTCTGGCTCGTGCGATCCGCGTTTATTTCGCCCGCAGAGCAAGTCAGTAAAGGGCGAATGAGGGACCTTACGCTGAGCTGAGCGAAACCACGCTAGTAATATTCTGCAAACCGGGATAAATCGCGCGTCTCATGACCGAAACAGACACCGCCCCTTTTCTTGACTACGCCCGCTATCGTATGGTTCGCGACACGAAAGCTGCGGCGGCGTGGTTTGCTGAGAGATGGCATTCGAGTAGGCTTTTCAAGCTCGCAGCATTCGCAATTGTTGCGCTTGTGACGCTTTGGTTTGCGGCTTGGGCTTTCCTCGCCAGTGATTTGCCAGAGGCAGAAAGCCTTGCCGATTATCAGACCCCGCTGCCAACTGTGGTACGCGGCATCGACGGCGAAATCGTGCATTCCTATGCGCGTGAACGCCGGGTCCAATTGCAGTTTGCCGATTTTCCAGAGTCTCTGATCAACGCTTATCTTTCGGCAGAGGATAAGACGTTCTTCAGCCACGGCGGCGTCGATCTGACAGGCACGGCCAACGCTGTTTTTGATTACGTGACCAAATATGGTTCCGGAGAACGCGCGGTTGGTGGCTCCACCATCACGCAGCAGCTCGCAAAAATCCTGCTGCTGGGTGATGAATATTCTGTCTCTCGCAAGCTCAAAGAAATGATTTTGGCGAGCCGGATTGAAGATGTGCTGTCCAAGGAGGAAATCCTTGAGCTGTACCTCAACGAAATTCCGCTGGGCCGCCGGTCATTTGGCGTGCAAGCAGCGGCGCGCGCCTATTTCGACAAAGATGTTGGCGATCTGGATTTACACGAGGTAGCCTTCCTCGCGATCCTTCCCAAAGCGCCCGAGCGCTATGGACGGTCAGGCCAAGAAGAAGCCGCGATTATGCGGCGAGATTTCGTCTTGGAGCAAATGGCAGAGAACGGTTTCATCACAGAATCCGAACGCGCCAATGCCGCTGCGCAGCCGCTCGGCCTCGCGCAGCAACGCACTGAGCGCAGCGCAGATGCGGGATACTTCCTGGAAGAAGTGCGCCGCCAGCTGATCGCGGACTTTGGCGAAAGCGCGGAGGACGGTGAAAATAGCGTCTACGCGGGCGGATTGTGGGTGCGCACGTCACTCGATGTGGAAATGCAGGATGCAACGCGCGATGCGCTGCGGCGCGGGCTTGTGCGGTATCAGGGTAATCGAGCTTGGAAAGGCCCCATTGCGACGATTGATCTTTCTGAAGGGAATTGGGCGGGGCAACTGGCCAGTTCTTACATCAGCATCAACTATGACGATTGGCGCGTCGGCGTGGTGACGCAGCGCAGCGGTTCTTCGGCCACTATCGGATTTTCCGACGGCGACGAATCACCGCTATCAAATCTTCCGAATGCCTTGAAAGCGGGCGATGTCATCGCTGTATCGCCGCAGGGTAACGGTTACCGCGTGCGCACCATTCCAGAGGCACAAGGCGGCATGGTCGTTGAAAATGCGCAAACCGGACAAGTGCTTGCGATGCAGGGCGGGTTCGATCATCGCATTTCCGATTTCAACCGGGCGACACAGGCGTTTCGCCAGCCGGGATCGACCATTAAGCCATTCATCTACGCCACTGGGCTTGATAACGGCATGACCCCTTCGACGCAGGTCGATAACACGCGGTATTGCTATTATCAGGGTCGCGCCTTGGGCCAGAAATGTATCCGCGGCGGGCGTGCCGGCCAATTCCCGATGCGTTATGGGCTGGAGCAATCGCAGAACATTATGACCGTTCAGATCGGCATGCAGGCCGGGATGGATAATGTCGTCGAGACTATTCAGGATTTGGGCATTTCCGACAATCCCGATCCCTTCGCTGCCACGGCATTGGGCGCCGAGGAATCGACGGTTTTGCGGATGGTGGGTGCCTATTCCGCAATCGCCAATCATGGGCGGCTGAACAAACCGACCGTAATCGACTATGTTCAGGACCGTTACGGCAAAGTTATTTGGCGATCGGATGATCGGTCCTGCAATGGTTGCAGCATGGCCGAATATGACGGCGGTGCGATGCCCCGGTTTGGGATCAAGGGCGAACAGGTAATGGATGCGCGAACCGCCTTCCAAACCATGCATATGTTAGAAGGTGTGGTGTCACGCGGCACAGCCACAGTGCTGAATGATTTGGGCCTGCCGCTATTTGGTAAGACGGGGACCACAACCGGACCGAAGGACGTATGGTTCGTAGGCGGCACGCAGCATCTGATTGCGGGCGCTTATGTGGGTTTTGATACGCCGCGCGATATGGGCGGTTATGCGTTTGGCGGTACGATTGTGGCCCCTATCATCAAAGAACTCATAACAAACACTCGCGATAGGTGGTCCGATTTGCCCGCAATCGCACCCGAAGGCATTCATATGGTCCGCGTCGACAGGCGGACAGGTAAGCGGGTTCTGGATGGCTGGCCCAGTGACGATCCGCGTTCCGCGATCATTTGGGAAGCGTTCAAACCGGATACGGAGCCAGAGCGTTCCACCCGTCAGGATGAGATCGCCGCCAAACGTGATGAACTCCTCGCGCTTATTCGGTCATCGCGCAGCGCCGCGACAAGACCTGCGCAGCGCAGCGATGAAGGGCCCAGCGACTTTGTTGAAGAGCAGGGCGGGATTTATTGAGGTATGACCAGAATGAAGCACTTTGGTAAGCTGACCTTCATCGCAGCATTAGCTGTGCTTAGCGCAGCGGTTCCCGCATCGGCAGACCTGCCTGTCGGTACGCAGGCGCCGGTTTTTTCCACCAGTGCGGCAATGGCTGGTCGAGAATTCGGCTTCTCGCTCCAGGTCGCTTTGCGGCAAGGGCCTGTCGTGCTGTATTTCTACCCAAAGGCTTTTACGCAGGGCTGCACTTTGGAGGCAAATGCATTTGCAGAAGCCATGCCGCAGTTCCGCGCAGCGGGCGCCAGCGTGATCGGCATGTCTAACGACGATATCGAAACACTGCAGCGGTTTAGTCGCGAGGAATGCCGCGGGGCGTTCCCTGTGGGTGTCGCAAGCGCACAATTGATTAACGCCTATGATGTGGCGCTGGGCAATTCGGGTCTATCGAGCCGCACCTCTTACGTGATCGGGCAAAATGGCCGAATTTTGATGGTCCATTCGGACGGTGATTATCGAGGGCATGTCCGGCGGACGCTCGCTGCGGTGAACGCGCTTAACAAATGACGTTTTCCTGATTTCGGCGCGCGCAGACCGCTTACTCGATCACTGGGCCGTCCCTGCGCTTTACAATCGCTGTCCCAGCGTTAAGCGGGGCGATCAGATCAAAGTGAAGGATAATTTATGCGGGCCGAGGCCCTTGCAAATATCGACCGGATTGAGGCAGCCCTTAATCTGGTGCGGCAATCGCTTGATTGGGACCGCGCATTGCGGCGTCTCGATGAACTGAATGCGCGCGTTCAGGACCCGACCCTTTGGGACAATCCGAAGGAAGCGCAGGCGCTAAGCCGCGAGCAGAAAACGCTCGAAAATGCGGTGAACACCGTGAACGAGATTTCCGCTGAAATGGGCGATGCGGTTGAGTTCATCGAAATGGGTGAGGCTGAGAATGAAGAAAGCATCATCAATGATGGCCTGGCCAGTCTAGCACGGCTCGCTAAACGTGCCGATGCAGATAAGGTGCAGGCGTTGCTCTCAGGCGAAGCCGACGGCAACGACACATATCTCGAAATTCACGCGGGCGCCGGCGGCACGGAATCGCAAGATTGGGCCGAAATGCTGTTCCGCATGTATGGCCGCTGGGCTGAACGACGCGGTTTCAAAGTGGAGACGGTCGAATATCAATCAGGCGATCAGGCCGGGATTAAATCGGCGACACTGTTGATAAAAGGCGAGAACGCCTATGGCTATGCCAAGACAGAAAGCGGCGTCCACCGCCTTGTCCGAATTAGCCCGTATGATAGCGCGGCCAAGCGTCACACCAGCTTTTCCAGCGTTTGGGTCTATCCTGTCATCGACGACGACATTGAAATCGAAATCGACCCGAGCGACCTCAAAATCGACACCTACCGCGCTTCGGGTGCTGGCGGTCAGCACGTAAACACAACCGATTCTGCCGTGCGTATCACGCACCAACCCAGCGGCATCGTGGTTGCTAGCCAAAACGATCGCAGCCAGCACAAAAACCGCGCAACCGCTATGAACATGCTAAAAGCGCGCCTGTTCGAACGCGAAATGGCGGAGCGCGAAGCGGCGGCCAGCGGGGAATATCAGGAGAAAAGCGACATCGGATGGGGGCACCAGATCCGGTCTTATGTGCTTCAGCCATATCAGATGGTGAAAGACCTGCGCACAGGCGAGACCTCAAGCTCACCGGACAAGGTGCTAGACGGCGAAATTGACGATTTTATCTCTGCCGCTCTGGCTCAGCAGGTTACAGGTGAGGCGGTCGATGTAGAGGATGTGGAATGAAGCAGGCGGGGCTCTTTAGTGCTGTTTGCGCACTGCCATTGCTCTTGGCAGGATGTGACGGCCTAACTTCAGATCCCAATCGGCTCGAATCCGCGCTTGAATTTCCGCAACCTGACCGCGCCGTTTCCGAAGTTGTCTCCAACCAGTTTTCTAACGAAGACGCCCGCGATGAACGCGGCGAAGCGCAACAGGTCATGGACCTCGCGAATATCGCAGCCGGAATGACGGTCGCAGATATCGGTGCGGGCGAGGGATATTACACAGTTCGCCTAGCAGAGCGTGTTGGCGAAGATGGCCGCGTTCTCGCTCAGGATATTGACCGCGAAGCGCTGGAGCGGCTTGGCCGCCGGGTGGAGCGGGAGCGGCTTGAAAATATCTCAATCAAACTCGGCAAAGCGGACGACCCGCAGCTGCCCAGCGACAGTTTTGATCGTATCTTCCTTGTCCATATGTATCATGAAGTGACGGAGCCTTACGCCTTTTTATGGCGTATGTGGCCCGCGCTTGCCGAGGGTGGTCAGATCATCGTCGTCGATGTCGATCGGCCCACCAACGCCCACGGAATTCCGCCCGAATTGCTGTTTTGCGAATTCAAAGCGGTCGGCTACCGGCTCGTTGAATTTGTCGAGCGGCCCGATCTTAAGAGTTACTTCGCGCGGTTTGAGCGCGGTGATGAAAGATCGCAGCCTGAAAACATCGGGGCGTGCAGCAACGGATAAGTTGCTCTCAAAAATGGGTAAAAGCGTTGATTGCGCAAGCTGCGGCACGTTGCCTAGAGCGTTGCCGGTGCCTATGCCACCGACAAAGAAACGCGCTGAGGGTCGCGCGCGAAGGGGAATAGAGTTGTTAGAGGGATTGAAGCCCGCCAAGTGCGGCGGGCGTAAAACGCGTTCGGTTTTGAACCAGCCGGTTGCGCGCTCTTTCTATCAACTATGCGGGGTGCTAAGTGCTGCCTCCAACAAATTGCCGAATATGCAGGGGTACCGCTAGGGATGACAGAATATCCAACCAGTTTTGACCGTGACGATTTGTTGAAATGTGCGAGGGGTGAATTGTTCGGCCCTGGCAACGCGCAATTACCCGAACCGCCAATGCTGATGATGGACCGGATTACCGAAATTTCCGGCGATGGCGGACTGCATGGCAAAGGTCATGTGGTGGCAGAGTTTGATATCAAACCTGATCTTTGGTTTTTCGACTGCCATTTTCCCGGCAATCCGATCATGCCCGGCTGTCTAGGTCTTGATGGGCTGTGGCAACTGACCGGCTTTAATTTAGGCTGGCGCGGTTGGCTGGGGCGCGGTTACGCTTTGGGTGTTGGTGAGGTTAAGCTGACCGGCATGGTGCGGCCTGACCGCAAGATGCTGACGTATTACGTGGATTTCACCAAGGCCGTGCAAACGCGGCGATTGACCATGGGCGTGGCCGATGGCCGTGTTGAGGCCGATGGTGAGGTCATTTATCAGGTTAAAGATATGAAAGTCGCACTATCTGAGGCCTAAGTGGGCCAGATGCGGGAAAAGGGGAACATGCGTCGAGTAGTCGTTACCGGAATGGGGATTGTCTCCTCAATTGGCAATAATTCAGCGGAGGTTCTGGCCTCTTTAAAAGCTGGCAGATCGGGCATCACCTTTAATGAGGAGATGGCCGAACATGGCTTCCGTTCGCAAGTCGCGGGCGCGGTCGATCTTGATATCGCCGAGCATGTGGAAAAGCGCACTTTGCGTTTCATGGGGC
Organism: uncultured Alphaproteobacteria bacterium; assembly: GCA_963789155.1. Taxonomy (GTDB): domain Bacteria; phylum Pseudomonadota; class Alphaproteobacteria; order Sphingomonadales; family Sphingomonadaceae; genus Erythrobacter. The sequence continues at coordinate 552,804 of CAWBJN010000003.1, forward strand.
CGGGCGCCGCTTACGCCCATATTGCCATGGGCCAAGCCATCGCTGATGCTGGGCTGGAGGAAAGCGACGTCATCAATCCGATGACCGGTGTGATCGCCGGATCGGGCGGACCATCCACCTCGGCCATGTTTGCGGCGCATCAGACGGTGCTCAAAACCGGCGCGACTAAGCGCGTTGGGCCTTTTGCTGTACCGAAGACGATGTCTTCCACCGTGAGCGCCAATCTCGCCACTGCTTATCAGATTAAGGGGATGAACTTCTCCATTACCTCTGCTTGTTCGACCTCGCTGCATTGCATCGGCATGGCGGCGCAGCAGATCGCGCTGGGCCAGCAAGATGTGATGTTTAGCGGCGGCGGGGAAGAGCTGGACTGGACTTTGTCTTGCCTGTTCGATGCGATGGGCGCCATGTCGAGCAAATATAACGACACGCCTGAGCGTGCTTCGCGCGCCTTTGACGCTGACCGCGATGGTTTTGTCATCGGCGGCGGGGGTGCCATCGTGGTGCTCGAAAGCCTTGAACATGCGCAAGCGCGCGGCGCAAAGATTTACGCCGAAGTCACAGGTTTCAGCGCCACTTCTGACGGCGCCGATATGGTCGCGCCATCCGGTGAAGGCGGTGAACGCGCTATGCGCGGGGCGCTAAGGACGCTGAGCGAAGATCGCAAAGTTAGCTACATCAACGCTCACGGCACCTCGACGCCGGTCGGCGATGTCGGCGAAATAGAGGCGGTGCGCCGCGTTTTCGGAGAAGGTGCAACCCCGCCTGTCAGCTCGACCAAGTCGATGACCGGTCACAGCCAAGGGGCAACTGGCGCGCAGGAGGCGATTTACTGTCTATTGGCGCTGGAGAATGATTTCATCATTCCTTCGATCAATGTGGAAAACCTCGATCCGGCGCTGAAGCCGGAAGAGATCGCCACCGAGATCGTGGAGAACGCTGGCCTTGATACGGTAATGACCAATTCATTCGGATTTGGCGGCACCAATGGTTCGATGCTGTTGTCGAAATTTCACGGGTGAATTGAACGCGCGCTTTAAGCGCCGATAGATTAGGGAATTGGGCATGGGCAGTGAGACGGGCGTGTTAGCGGGAAAACGCGGCCTGATCATGGGCGTGGCCAATGATCGGTCGATCGCCTGGGGAATTGCAAAAGCCTGCGCCGAAGCCGGAGCGGACTTGGCCTTTACGTATCAGGGTGATGCCTTTCGCAAACGTCTGGAGCCGCTGGCCCAAAGCGTTGGCTCGGACTTTATGCTCGACGTGGATGTTGCCGATGACGCTTCGCTGGATGCTGGTTTTGCCGCGCTTAAGGAACGTTGGGGCCAGCTGGATTTCGTGATCCACGCAATTGCCTATGCCGATAAATCAGAACTGACGGGCCGCATCCTCGATACGTCACGCGAGAATTTCAAAAACTCTCTGGACGTATCCGCGTATAGCCTGATCGAAGTGGCGCGTCGTGCCCATCCGATGATGGTCGAGAATGGAGGGACCTTGGTGACGCTCAGCTATCTGGGTTCAACTCGCGTGACCCCAAATTACAATTTGATGGGCGTGGCGAAGGCCGCTTTGGAAGCGGCGGTGCGGTATCTGGCCGATGACCTTGGCCCGGACGGTATCCGCGTCAACACGATCAGTCCCGGTCCCATGAAAACGCTCGCCATGTCCGCGATTGGCGGTGCGCGCCGAACGTATAAACACACCGAGACCAACGCGCCGATGCGCAGCAATGCCACGCTGGAGGCGGTCGGCGGTACAGCGGTCTATCTGTGCAGCGATGCCGGGGCCTGCACCACCGGAGAGATCATCCATGTCGATGGCGGTTTCCATGTTCTGGGCATGCCGCAGTTCGAAAATCTTTGAACGGGGATTTTTGGGATGCTCGCAATCCGCATTACCAATCTCTCAGAACCCGACGTGGTGGCGCTGATCCAACTGCATCTGGCCGAAATGCACGAGGCTTCGCCGCCGGGCACCGATCACGCTCTGGATGAAAGCGGACTGAAGAAAGCCGGGATCGATGTTTATGCGGCGTGGGATTCAATGGGGAATGGCGCGCAATTGCTCGCCATCGGCGCTCTGAAACAACATGACGGATTTGGTGAGATTAAGTCGATGCGCGCTCACCCAGATGCGCGCGGCACCGGAGCGGGCAAGGCAATGCTCGAACATCTAATAGACCGAGCGCGGGAATTGGGGTTTGACGCAATTAAGTTGGAAACCGGTTCTGGCCCGGTGTTTGAAGCGGCACTGGGCCTTTATCGCGGGCGGGGCTTTGTGCCGTGTGAGCCTTTTGCCGAATATGTACCGGGTGAGTTTAATCAGCTGTTTGCGCTTGAACTATGACGGAGAAAGGCCCGCTAATCTCTTTGTTTCTGCGCGAATTTCCGCATGCCGTGCAGATTATCGCCAGTCCGCTGCGGCGCGTCAAATACAAAGACAAGCCGCACTCTGATGGTCAGCCAGTGCTGGTCGTTCCGGGCATTCTTTCCAGCGACCAATCGACATCTTTGCTGCGCCGCACGCTCGATGCTGCTGGCTATCACGCCTATCCATCCCAGATGGGTTTCCTTACCGGCATCACGCCAAAGGCGTTCGCAAAAGCAGAGGCCCGCCTGTTCGAAGTGTATGAGCGTGAAGGGCGTAAAGTTGTTTTATTGGGATGGAGCCTTGGCGGGCTCTACTCTCGCGTCCTTGCGCAGCGACATCCGGATAAGGTCGCAATGGTTGTGACCATGGGGACACCCTTTTCAGGCAGCCGACGCTCAAACAATGCATGGCGGCTCTACGAAGCGATCAATGACCACAAGGTCGATGCGCCAAAAGTGTCCGACGATCCCAGTGTTAAGCCACCCGTTCACACAGTCGCGGTTTGGTCGGCCAATGACGGAGTGATCTCCCCCGAATGCGCGCGCGGCCTACCGCAGGAACGCGATGTAGAGATTGAGGTTGCGACGCGGCACTTCGCGCTTGGTGCGGATCGGCGGTCGATTGACCAAATTGTCACGCTGCTTGGCGATCAGCTAGAGCGACCAACCAACGCCGTCAGCACCTGATCCGGTGGGCGGTGTCCGTCTTTCCAGAACTGGATATTGGCGATCACTTTCTCCCCCGATGCCTCGCGCCCTTCGGCGGTGGCGCTGCCGATGTGGGGTAGGGTCATCACATTGGGGTGGTCGATCAAGCGGCGATCCACGTTTGGCTCGTCGGGATAAACGTCGAGGCCCGCACCCGCCAAATGCCCTGTTTGCAAGGCCGCGATCAACGCTTCTTGATCTATCAATTCGCCGCGCGCGGTGTTGATGATGCAGGAGCCTTCTTTCAGTAAGCCAAAGCGCCGCGCGTCCATCATCCCGCGTGTTTTCTCTGTCAAAGGGCAATGCAGGGTGAGGATGTCTGCTTCTGCCAACAACGCATCAAGGTCTGCGACAAAGCGTGCGCCGAACATGCTTTCAACCGCTTGCGGCAGTGGCTTGCGGTTATAGTAGGCAACCTCAAGCCCAAACGCGCGGGCACGGTGCGCCACGGCCTGTCCGATCCGGCCCATGCCGACGATGCCCAGAATTTTCCCGCTTAATTTGCGACCCAGCAATCCAGACGGTGCCCACCCGGTCCATTCGCCGCGCCGCACCAATTGAGTTCCTTCGCGAATGCGGCGGGGCACGCCGATGATCCCCGCCATTGCGATATCCGCGGTATCGTCGGTGAAGACGCCGGGAGTGTTGGTAACTTTGATACGGCGCGCGGCTGCCGCGGCGAGGTCGATATGTTCCGTCCCTGCACCGAAATTGGCAATCAGGCGCAGCCGTTTTCCTGCGCCCGCGATCATTTCTGCATCAATGCGGTCGGTCACGGTGGGCACCAGCACGTCGCAATCGGCCATCGCTGCGATCAGCGCTTCGCGGCTCATTGGCACGTCATCGGCGTTCAGCACCGCATCATAACAGTTCGCTCATCCGCGCCTCGACGTTGGGCATCAGATGGCGTGTGACGACAACTTTGGGCTTGCCTGCGGGAAATTGCGGAGAAGATTGTGTTTCGGCCATGCTCACGCGCTAATGGTTTTGGGGCTGGCCGGTCAAGCGACTGTTGTTCGGATTGGCATTCCTGCCGGAAGAACGGACATTCGATGAACGGCATTGGCGGCTTGAAAAAATGCATCCTTCGGCGCTATCAACACAGCGATGAGTTTGATCCGATCCTTTGTCGCATTTGCGCTTGCAGCGATGCTGACTGTGACCTTTGCCTCCTCCGGCGCGCGCGCGCAGGATCGTGAGACGCCGTATTGGGTTACCTTGAGGTTTGACGAAGTGAGTATGCGCGTCGGACCTAGCCGAGAATACCCGATCGACTGGGTCTACAAACGCAGAGGTCTGCCAGTTGAAGTGATGCGTATGCGCGAAGGATGGCGCTTGGTGCGTGACCACGAAGGGACGCAGGGCTGGATTGCTCGCAGCCAACTAAGCCTGACACGCGGCGCGCTTATTATCGGCGATGGTACGGCGTCTTTGCGTGAGGCACCGACCGATCAAAGCGCGCTGCGTTGGAATGCGGAGCCGGGAGTTGTCGGTGAGTTGATCCGATGTCGAGACAGCTTTTGCGAAATCAATATCGCTGGCCGGTCTGGTTGGGTATCCGAGGATCGGCTGTGGGGCGCGGGTGATATGGAAGAATCGCCCGCGCCTTAAGCAAGTTGTCTTAGACTAGTTCGACAGCAACCGCGGTTGCTTCGCCGCCGCCAATGCAAAGGCTGGCTACGCCGCGCTTTTTGCCCTGCTGCTTTAGAGCGTTGAGCAAAGTAACGATGATCCGCGTGCCCGATGCTCCGATGGGGTGACCCAGTGCGGTCGCGCCGCCATTCACATTGACCTTCTCATGCGGGATGCCGATGTCGCGCATTGCGAACATGGCGACGCAAGCAAACGCTTCGTTCACTTCCCACAGATCAACATCGTCGATGCTCCAACCAGCGTTGGTGAGAACTTTCCCAATCGCGCCAACCGGGGCGACGGTAAAGTCCTTGGGCTCACGGGCATGCGCGGCCATTGCGACAATTTTCGCAACCGGGGTTTGGCCGTTTTCGCGTGCAAGGCTTTCGCGGGTGAGAACCACGGCAGCTGCGCCATCGGAGATGGAACTGGAGGTGGCGGCAGTAATCGTGCCGTCTTTGGCAAAAGCTGCGCGAAGTGTTGGAATCTTGTCCGGGCGGCCTTTTCCAGGCTGTTCGTCCTGATCGACTGTCACTTCACCTTTGCGGGTTGAGAAGGTCACCGGGACCACCTCATCCGCAAACGCCCCGCTCTCAATCGCTGCATTGGCGCGGCTGAGCGATTCGATGGAATAGGCGTCCATCTCTTCGCGGGTCAGCTGATACTCGTCAGCGGTATCCTGAGCAAAGGTGCCCATAGCGCGGCCTTCTTCATACGCGTCTTCAAGTCCGTCGAGGAACATGTGATCATAGGCCGTGTCATGCCCGATCCGCGCGCCAGAGCGGTGCTTCTTGAGGAGATATGGTGCATTGGTCATGCTCTCCATGCCGCCAGCCACAATGTAGTCGGCGGTGCCACTGGCCAGCGCTTCTGCGCCCATGATGACCGTCTGCATCCCGCTGCCGCAAACCTTGTTCACGGTTGTCGCCTGCACAGATTTGGGCAATCCGCCTTTTATCGATGCCTGACGGGCGGGGGCTTGCCCCAAGCCCGCTGGCAAAACGCAGCCCATATAAGTGCGGTCAAACTTTTCAGGCGCGACGCCAGAACGCTCCACCGCTGCCTTCACCGCTGTCCCGCCCAAATCGGTTGCCGACACATCGGACAATACTCCCTGCATGCCGCCCATGGGCGTGCGAGCGTAGGAGAGGAAAACAATGGGGTCTGCTGCGGAAAATGTGCTCATTTTGGGTTCCTTGAGAGGAGAGTTTTGTCTGTTGCCGCAGATGTAGTGCCGGGGCCGGCCAATGGCAATTGCCCAAGGGAACTTGCAAGAGCAACTTGCCAGCGGCGGGGCTTTGAGCGAAGGATGTTGGTAAATCAAAACGAATTCATCCGGAGAGAAATGATGGCGAACGATCGCAAAGAAGAACTTGAACAGCTTTTGAAGTTCCAACGCGACGCGTTCACCGCTTCGCGCCCCGAGGCGATGTCTGTGCGCAAAGACCGGATCAAACGCGCGATGGCTCTGGTGAAGGACCATGCCGACGCATTCTGCAAAGCGATGAGCGCCGATTTTGGCAGCCGCGCAGTTGAGCAAAGCATGCTCACAGATGTCGCGGCGACTGTGGGCGCGGGCAGGCATGCGCTTAAGAATATGGACAAATGGGCGAAGACAGAAAAACGATCGGTTCAATTTCCGCTAGGATTGCTAGGCGCAAAAGCGGAGGTCCGCTATGAACCAAAGGGTGTTATCGGCATTCTCAGCCCGTGGAATTTCCCGCTGCAACTCGCTTTTGGTCCGTTGATGCAAGTGCTGGCCGCGGGAAATCGCGCGATGATCAAGCCGAGCGAATTTACCGAGCAAACCAGTCAGTTGATGGCGGATTTGGTGGACGAATATTTCACCCGCGATGAAGTCGCAGTTGTAACCGGCAGCCCGGAGGTCGCCTCCGCGTTTTCTTCTTTGCCTTTCGACCATTTGGTCTTCACCGGGTCAACCGCAACGGGCCGCCGGGTAATGGAAGCTGCGGCGAAGAATCTCGTTCCGGTCACGTTGGAATTGGGCGGCAAATCGCCCGTCATTCTGGGGCGCAGCGCCGACTTCGCCAAAGCGGGTGAGCGGATTGCACTGGGCAAAATGATGAACGCAGGCCAAATCTGCCTTGCGCCGGATTATATGTATGTGCCCGAGGATAAGCAGGACGAAGCCGTCGCAGGCGTCACCAATGGGGTAACGGCTATGTACCCGACGCTGCTGGAAAATGATGACTACGCCTCCATCGTGTCCGACCGGCATTTCGAACGGTTGCAAGGCCTGGTCGAAGATGCGCGCGGTAAGGGTGCCGAAGTGATTGAAGTCAATCCGGGCAATGAAGACTTTAGCAATGCGAACCAGCGCAAAATGCCGCTAACCATCCTCAAGAATGTGACTGAGGAAATGGAAGCGATGCAGGAAGAAATCTTTGGCCCCATCCTGCCGGTTAAAACCTACAAGGCCATCGATCAGGCGGTGGATTACATCAACGAACATGACCGCCCGCTAGGTCTCTATTATTTCGGCGATGACAAGGATGAGCAAGAGCGCGTCCTCACCCGCACGATCTCTGGCGGTGTGACAACAAATGACGTGATCTTCCATGTGTCGATGGAAGACCTTCCGTTTGGCGGCGTCGGTCCATCTGGCATCGGCAGCTATCACGCGGTGGAAGGCTTCCGCGAATTCAGCCACGCGCGCGCTGTTTACCACCAGCCAAAGATCGACATTGCCAAGCTGGGCGGATTCAAGCCGCCTTACGGCAAGGCCACTGAAAAGGCTGCGGCGCAAATGATGAAATGATCCGCAGCGGATTTCTGACCGCTTTGGTACTCGCGTTTGCCGCTCCTGTGGCAGCGCAAAGCCCTCCTGAATGGCGGCCGGTGACTGCGGAAACGGGGCAGATACGCGATACCGAAGGGCTGGAGGAGCTGTCACGGGCATTTCCCGATAGCGGATCGATGCGCGTGCGCCTTCTCCAAGCGCAAATCCGCGGCGGGGAAGCAGATGCGGCTTTGCAAAGCCTCGAATGGTTAAAACTGCGCGGATATGTGTTTGAAGCAGGCGCGCAGGCGCAAATTCTTGAACTGGTCGGAGATACGCACGCTCAGGCTGCGCGTGATTTGCTTATACCAGAAGCAGAGGCGATTGAATTGAGCGAGGTCATCGGGGAATTTCCTGCAGAGGCAGGCCTGATCGAAGCTGTCCTTGTACCCAAAGGTTCGTCGGTAATCCTTGGAACATCGATCACAACCAATGCGCTTCATTCAATCATAGGATCAGTTCAAACCCCACCCGTCGCTATCTTTGGTGCGAGCGATCTTTCTGGTTTGATTGAAGACACTAATCAATCGATGGGCTGGATCGCCTCTTCCAATCTCGACGGATCAATCGACAGCGATCCGTTGTTTGCAGGCTTAATTGGTTTAACCGGAGATTTGAATAACCCTGTGCTTGTACCCGCGCCGCAAGGGGCTGCTGTGTCCGATCTAGCAATTGGAGCAGATGGAACGGTCTTCGCAAGCGATCCGATAAATGGCGGTGTGTATCATAAGCGTCAGGGCGATTTGAAACTGACTGCTCTGGTAGATCCAGGCACGTTCCGTTCCCCACAAGGGCTGGCAGTTAGCGAAGATGGCGCGCGGCTCTATGTCAGCGATTATCAGTACGGCCTCGCAATGATTGACCTTGAATCGCGCGCACTTTCGCGCTTGATCAGCGATGTCCCGGCACTGCTCGACGGCGTGGACGGTCTGTGGTTTTACAAAGGTGAACTAATTGCGGTGCAGAACGGCACGTCGCCCATGCGCATCAGCGCGTTCATGCTTTCCGATGACGGCACCCGGATTACCGGTCATCGGGTTCTCGAACAGGCTCATAGCGAATGGACTGAGCCGCTTGGTGGCAGCATATCGGGTGATACTCTGGTCTATGTCGGAACCGGCCAATGGGATCGCTATGATAAAGGTGTTCTGCGCGACGGTGTGGAGGCAATTTCCACGCAAATCCGCCGGCTTCCCATCGGCAACAAGGCGCGCTGATTAGGTCAGCGCCTCAGCTAGAGACCTTGCGGCGAAACTATCGCGAATAAGCACGGGCTTGGTGGGCAACTTTTCTGCCAATCACATCAAGGGTGAGGCCTTCATTTATCAAGAATGGTTCCACTTTGCGGACATGAAAGCAGGTGAAATAGCCATAGAGCTTGGTCGGCGTCATAAGTGAGTTTTCTAGCTGGTGAGCGCTCTACCTCGGCGCATTGGATCGAAGGCAGGCAGTCGGCATCGTCGCAATCGCCCAGGCCGGTATTACAGTTGGTCCTTGGGTTCGCGGACTGATGTTCGATTTTCTGCACGATTCATCCGCTGATTTGCCCGATTCGCGCCCTTGCATGGGGGCGGCGAGGGGCCTAGGGGCATCGCAATTGGGATTAATTAAGCTTGGACATCGCCGTGATCGACCTCGCCGAGTATCTACCGATACTGCTTTTCATTGCCATCGCTTTCGGGCTTTCTTGTCTGTTTGTGTTTCTACCGATGGGCGTTTCTCGCCTGACCGGTGCGCACAATCCAGATGCAGAGAAACTGTCTGAATATGAATGCGGGTTTCCCGCATTCGAAGACGCGCGGAGTCAATTTGACGTGCGGTTTTACCTTGTCGCGATCAGCTTTATCATCTTCGACCTTGAAGCAGCGTTTCTGTTTCCATGGGCGGTTAGCCTTGGCGAAACCGGCTGGACTGGCTGGATCGGGATGATGACCTTCCTCGGCATTCTCGCGATTGGTCTGGCTTACGAGTGGAAGAAGGGGGCTTTGGACTGGGAATGAGCACGCTTATCACTCCTCCACAGGGTCTGCCTGACGTATCCGCGCTTGAAACCGCGAAGGGCGGCGACATGCGCGCGCCGGACGCGGACTATTTTAAAGCCATGCAGACTGAGGTGAATGACAAGGGTTTCCTCGTCACCTCAACCGAAGACCTGTTTCAATGGGCGCGCACGGGCTCGCTTTGGTGGATGACATTCGGCCTCGCTTGCTGCGCGGTTGAAATGATCCACGTTAATATGCCGCGTTACGATATGGAGCGGTTCGGCATCGCCCCGCGCGCGTCACCGCGGCAATCGGATGTGATGATTGTTGCGGGCACGCTTTGCAACAAAATGGCGCCTGCTTTGCGCAAGGTCTATGATCAGATGTCCGATCCGAAATATGTGATCTCAATGGGCAGCTGCGCCAATGGTGGCGGCTATTACCACTATTCTTACAGTGTGGTGCGCGGTTGTGATCGGATTGTTCCGGTTGATATCTATGTGCCAGGCTGTCCGCCCACTGCAGAAGCGCTGCTTTACGGTGTGATGCAATTGCAGCGCAAAATCCGTCGCAGTGGTACGATTGAGCGATAAGACAATGATAGCCACTCCTCCGTTCCGTTCTTTGATGACCGCGCTGGTTGCGAGCGCGGCGCTTTGGTCTGCGCCTTTGTTGGCGGTAGAAGCGCACACCGAACAGAGTGCGGAAATCGCTGCGCCAAACGGTGTGGCCCAATTCACTGTCGGCGACACCGTGCTCAGGGCGCAAATGCCTTGTGCAGAGCCCGCTGATGGACCGCCGGGGCCAGAAGGTATTCAGACAAGTGTCTGCATCTTGGGTTATCGCATGTTTGTTTTTGCTGCATCGGCGGGGGTTGCGCCCAGCGATAGCGGGCCGATGGCGTCTGATTTCGGTTTGGCTTATGAAGAAGTGCGCTCGTCAAGCGACACAGATTTTATCGAAGAAGTCGAAGTGGATGGCCGCCGCGTCCTTCGGGCAACGCGCAATCCGGCGTCGGGTTACGGTGTGATGCAGGCTGTTGAGATCGCGCCTGACGCGGTGGTTTATGTCATTTCGATGTCGCGGCTTAATCCCAACCAGCCGCTGAGCGAAGCGGACAAGCAAGAGATGCGCGATTTCGTTGCGTCGTTAGAGATTATTCCATGAGCCAGGTTCTCCATTCAGCTCCCAAATATACCTCCAACACAGGCGTGATCGAACGCTTGAGCGAAGCTGTCAGTGTGTGGCTCGAAGATGCGCAGGAAAAGCATGGCGAGATCATTCTCACGGTAAAACGCGAAGCGATTGCCGACGTGCTGCGCATCCTGCGTGACGATCATGCCTATCAGCAAATGATGGAAATTGCGGGCGCGGATTACCCGGACCGGGCGGAACGGTTTGAGGTGGTATATATGCTGCTGTCCTTGACCAAGAACCACCGCGTGATGGTCAAATGCTCAACCGACGAATCGACGCCGGTGCCGACCATCACTACGCTGTGGCCCAATGCGGGTTGGTTGGAACGCGAAGTGTTCGACATGTATGGCGTCGTGTTTGACGGCAATCCCGATTTGCGCCGCATTCTCACCGATTACGGGTTCGAAGGGCATCCGTTCCGCAAAGATTTCCCGATGACAGGTTACACCGAGCTTCGCTATTCCGAAGAGGAAAAGCGCGTTGTGTATGAGCCAGTTGAGCTGCCGCAGGATATGCGCACGTTTGACTTCCTTTCCCCTTGGGAAGGCGGCGAATATGTCCTGCCGGGTGATGAAAAGGCTGATGGTCCGCCACAGGTCGACAAGCCCAAAGTCACAGAGAAACCCGAAGATACCGGCGCAGGTCCAGAAGCGGAAGAGAATGCCGCCGAGGGCACCGACGCCGTTCCGCCCGACATGATCGAAATCGACATCGAAGATATTAAGGAGGACGGCGAATGAGCCTCCAGATCGAAGAATCGCTGACCACCGAAGGCGAGGTAATCCAGAATTACACGATTAACTTCGGACCTCAGCACCCTGCGGCGCACGGCGTGTTGCGCATGATTATGGAATTGGACGGCGAGGTCATCGAGCGCGTCGATCCGCATGTCGGCCTGCTGCATCGTGGTACCGAAAAACTGATTGAGACGAAGACGTATCTTCAGGCGCTGCCTTACTTCGACCGGCTCGATTACTGTTCGCCGCTGTGTCAGGAGCATTCTTATGTGCTCGCGATTGAGAAGCTGCTCAACATCGAAGTGCCGGAGCGTGCACAATATCTGCGGGTTCTGTTCGCTGAACTGACGCGCATCTGCAATCATATGCTCAACATTGGCGCGCATGTGATGGATGTTGGCGCCATGACGCCAAATCTGTGGGTGTTTGAACTGCGCGAAGATTGCCTCAATTTCTTCGAACGGGCATCGGGCGCGCGCATGCACTCGGCTTGGTTCCGCCCCGGCGGCGTGCATCAGGATGTGCCGGAAAAACTGCTCGTTGATATTGGCGATTGGCTCGACAACCGGTTCTTCCAATTGTTCGACGACGCGATGAGCCTGGTGATCGACAATCGTATTTTCAAACAGCGCAATGTCGATATCGCTGTGGTTGGCCGCGATGATGCGATTGCATGGGGCTTTAGCGGCCCGATGATCCGCGCTGCTGGCATTCCGTGGGATCTGCGTAAATCGCAGCCTTATGACGTTTATGACCGGATGGAGTTCGACATTCCTGTCGGAACGAACTCCGATTGCTACGACCGCTTTATGGTGCGGTTGGCCGAAGTGCGTGAGAGCGCCAAGATCATCAAGCAATGCCTGCGCGATATGCCGCAAGGCCCAATCGCCAGCACCGATGGCAAAGTTTCCCCACCCAAACGTGGCGAGATGAAGCAATCGATGGAAAGCCTGATCCACCACTTCAAGCTCTACACAGAGGGCTTCCACGTGCCCGAGGGCGAGGTTTACGTGGCGACCGAAAGCCCCAAGGGCGAATTCGGCGTGTATCTGGTGAGCGATGGTTCAAACAAACCGTACCGCTGCAAAATCCGCCCAACCGCATTCAGTCACCTGCAAGCGATGGAGATGATGAGCAAAGGCCACATGCTGCCCGACGCGACCGCTATTTTGGGCGCGATTGATGTGGTGTTCGGGGAGTGTGACCGGTGAAGATCGACTTCATGGAACTCCTCGGGATCGTTCGCTCTCAGGGCTACTTGGAACGCGCATACGCTTGCAACTGCTTGTTCCAGTTCGAATTTCGAGGCTCTTTCAATGCTTCGGCATGCTGGTCTGATCGATCTTGGCGATACATCATCTTGGCTTTTCGCCGTCATCTCTCGCAATCTCAGTGAGAGCTGAGCAAGGTCGAATGAGGACAGCTCAACCAATGGCTAATCGTCACATCGCACCCGATACCCCCGAACTCCGCGCGCGCTGGGGCTCTTTTGCTTGGACGAAAGAGAACAAGGCCAAGGCGGATTATCACATCGCCAAATATCCTGAAGGCCGCCAGAAATCGGCGGTCATGGCGCTGCTCGATCTGGGTCAGCGTCAGGTCGGCGCAGAAACCGATACACAAGGCTGGCTGCCGCTGCCGGTGATCGAATATATCGCCGCCTACCTCGATATGCCGGTGATCCGCGTGCTCGAAGTCGCGACCTTTTACTTCATGTACAACCTCGTGCCGGTCGGGAAATTCCACGTGCAGGTGTGCGGTACGACGCCGTGCATGTTGCGCGGATCAGACGATATCATTTCCGCCTGTAAGAAGCGCGGAATGGCCAAGGGCGAGGTTTCCACAGACGGTCTGTGGACGCTCACCGAAGTCGAATGCATGGGCAATTGCGCCACCGCACCGATGGTCCAGATCAACGATGACAATTTCGAAGATCTAACCGTAGAGCGGCTCAACGCCGTGCTTGACGCCCTTGCAGCGGGCGAGACGCCAAAGGCAGGGACGCAGGAGCCGGGTCGGCATACTTCGGAGCCTTCGGGCGGTCCAACGTCGCTCAAAGAGATGGTCACCGAAAACCACGATTATCGGGGCGAATGGTGATGGAAATCGCGCGCTTCCGCCTGATGGCACGGACCACGATGGCCGCCGGTAGCGCAGCCGCGCTGATTGGCGTGGCCATTATGGTTCACGGCGAAATGAATTTTGGCGATATCGTTCTGATCGGTGGATTGGCCGCTTTGGCAGTTGGCACATTCATGCTCGCCCGTTCACCGACGGGAGAGAACGATGTCGATTGAGGTGACAGCATGAGCTGGATTGCAATAATCATTGCCATCGTGCTCGCATTCATCGCGTTCAAGGTCTTAATGGGCTTGCTGCGCGTAGGCATCATTATTGCGATTGTGATCGTGGTGTTCATCCTGATTCAGCAGGGCGTAGTCGCATGAATTCTGGAACACTCATATTGATGCTTGCCGGTCTGCTCGCGTTTGCGGGCGGGGCCTGGCTCGCCGCGACGGGTGACCGATCACTTGGTATTATATCTATGATGGGCGGATTGGCGTTTCAGATTTTGACGTTGATCCGGCTCAAACAAGAAAAGAAAAAGGGAATGCGCGATGCTGGCAGATAAGGATCGCATCTTCACCAACGTCTATGGCTTCCAAGACTGGGGTCTGAAGGCGGCGCAAATGCGCGGCGATTGGGACGGCACGAAAGCTTTGATCGAGCGCGGAAACGAAGCCATCATTGAAGAGATGAAGGCATCGGGTTTGCGTGGCCGGGGCGGGGCTGGTTTTCCCACCGGCCTCAAATGGTCGTTTATGCCCAAGACCTCTGCTGATGGCCGGCCTAGCTTCTTGGTCATCAATGCAGACGAATCCGAGCCGGGATCTTGCAAAGACCGCGAAATCTTGCGCCATGATCCGCATAAGCTAATCGAAGGCGCGTTAATCGCAGGTTTCGCGATGCGTGCGCGGGCGGCGTATATCTATGTGCGCGGCGAATATATCCGTGAGGCAGAAGTGCTTCAGGCGGCAATCGACGAAGCTTACAATGCAGGCCTGATTGGCAAAAATGCCAGCGGATCTGGCTATGACTTTGACGTGTTCATGCACCGCGGAGCGGGCGCGTATATTTGCGGCGAAGAAACCGCAATGATCGAAAGTCTTGAGGGCAAGAAGGGGCAACCTCGCCTAAAACCTCCATTCCCGGCGGGCGCTGGGCTTTATGGCTGCCCCACCACCGTCAACAATGTTGAAAGCATCGCGGTTGTGCCCACGATCCTGCGACGCGGGGCGTCATGGTTCAGTTCCTTTGGGCGCGAAAATAACCATGGCACCAAGCTGTTTCAGATCAGCGGCCATGTAGAGAAGCCCTGCGTTGTTGAAGAAGAGATGAGCATCCCGTTCGAGGAGCTGATTGAAAAACATTGCGGCGGAATTCGCGGCGGTTGGGACAATCTGCTCGCGGTGATCCCCGGCGGTTCGTCTGTTCCACTCGTCCCAGCAGAGCAAATTCGCCATGCGCACATGGATTTTGACGGGCTCAAAGAACTCGGATCAGGTCTGGGCACGGCGGCGGTTATCGTAATGGATAAGTCCACGGATATCGTCCGCGCGATCAGCCGCCTCAGCTATTTCTACAAGCACGAAAGCTGCGGCCAATGCACGCCATGCCGTGAAGGCACCGGGTGGATGTGGCGCGTGATGGAGCGTTTGCGCACAGGCGATGCGGCCATCGAAGAAATCGACATGCTGCATGAAGTAACTAAACAGGTCGAAGGCCACACAATCTGCGCCCTAGGCGATGCAGCGGCGTGGCCTGTTCAGGGTCTGATCCGCCATTTCCGTCCTGAGTTGGAGCGGCGCATCCATGAGCACAACGCAAAGTTTGCGGAGGCTGCGGAGTGATTACGAAATACTTCTTTTGGGCGTTTTTCATCGCTTTTGTCATCATCGCAGGATTGATGGCGTGGCTGTCAATTGATGATTTTTCTACCAGTGAACTGCCCAGCATCTTCTTCATCGTTTCCGGGATGAGCAGTCTGCTGCTGGCAGGCGCTATGGCGTTGCTCGCTCTCAGTTCTTCGCGCGTAAAGGATCGTTCGGATGCCTAAGGTAACCGTAGACGGCGTTGAAATCGAAGTTCCTGCAGGCGCGACAGTCCTGCAGGCGTGCGAGCTAGCAGGCAAAGAAATCCCGCGCTTTTGCTATCACGAGCGGCTGTCCATCGCGGGCAATTGCCGCATGTGTCTGGTCGAAGTGAAGCCGGGCCCGCCCAAGCCGCAGGCCTCCTGCGCGCTTCCCGCTGCCGAAGGTCAGGAAATCCGCACTGACACCGCCATGGTCAAGAAGGCGCGCGAAGGGGTGATGGAGTTTCTGCTCATCAACCACCCGCTTGATTGCCCGATTTGCGATCAGGGCGGCGAATGCGACCTTCAGGACCAAGCCGTGGCCTATGGGCGAGGCGGTTCGCGTTACGAGCGCGAGAATAAGCGCGCGGTGACTGAGAAATATATGGGCCCGCTGATCAAGACGATCATGACCCGCTGCATTCACTGCACACGCTGCGTGCGTTTTTCCGAAGAGATCGCGGGCGTGGACGAAATCGGCGCGTTGTATCGCGGTGAAGATATGCAGATCACCACATATCTCGGAGCAGGCCGCTTCGCATGAGCTTTCCGCCAATGTGATCGATCTGTGCCCCGTGGGCGCTTTGACATCGCGCCCCTATGCGTTCGAAGCGCGTCCGTGGGAGTTGAAGCGCACCCTGAGCATCGACGTCTCTGACGCCGTTGGCGCGAATATCTCGCTGCATTCGAAGGGCCGCGAAATCATGCGCGCGCTCCCGCGCATCAATGACGACGTCAATGAAGAATGGCTGTCTGACAAAGGCCGCTATCAGGTAGATGGCCTGACGAAACGGCGGCTTGATAAGGTGTTTGTGCGTAAATCTGGCAAGCTGGCGGCGTCCACTTGGAACGAAGCCTTTGACGCCATTGCTGCGCATCTGGGAGACGACAAATCGTCAATCGCTGCGGTAGCGGGCGACATGGTTGACTGCGAAACGATGTTTGCTGCCAAGACGCTGCTGAAGGCTTGCGGCTCGTCGCTGATCGAAGCGCGCCAGACCGGCATGACTTATGATGTATCCAATATTGCGGCGGTCAACTTTAACTCGACTTTGGCCGGGATTGAGACCGCCGATGCGATCCTGATCATCGGCAGTCACATCCGTTGGGAAGCGGCTCTGGTGAATGCGCGCATTCGCAAGGCTGTGAAGTCAGGAGCGAAAGTTTTTGTTGTCGGTCCGGAATGGGAAACGACTTATCCCGCTGAGTTTCTTGGTGATGATCTCAAGGTTCTAAACCGTGCGCCCAAGGCTTTGGGTGATGCGATGAAGGCGGCGGAACGTCCGGCGGTTATCCTTGGCGGTGCGGCTTTGGCGAATGGGGCATTGGCTCCGGCGCTGAAACTGATCGACAAGTTTGGCCTCGTCAAAGACGGTTGGAACGGGTTCAACGTGCTGCATATGTCCGCGGCGCGGATGGGATCGCTGATGCTCGATTTCACTATGCCCGGCGGCATGGCGGACATCGCTGCGAAGGCTCCTAAAGTTGTCCTCAGCCTCGGCGCGGATGAGATGGATCACGAGCCATTCGCGGATAGCCTCAAAGTCTATATCGGCCACCACGGTGACAAAGGCGCGCATGCGGCGGACATTATTCTGCCCGCAGCGAGCTATGCTGAGAAAGACGGCACTTACGTCAACACGGAAGGGCGCGTTCAGTTTGCTGAGAAGGCAGTGTTTGCCCCCGGCGATGCGCGCGAGGACTGGACGATCCTGCGGGCACTGGCCGATGCGCTTGACGTGTTTGTCGGGTTTGACAGTTTTGCCGAATTGCAGAGCAAGATGATCGCCGAAGTGCCTGCTTTGGGCGAAGAAGGTCTCGCGGAATACGGAACGCTGCCAAAAGCGGACAGCAAAGCCAAGGGCGAGGGCACAATTAAAGCCTATCCGATCAAGGACTTCTATCTGACCAACGCGATTGCGCGTGCAAGCGCTGTGATGCAGCAATGTTCGGCTGAACTTATCCACGGCGATGAGCTGAAGGAGGCTGCGGAATGACTCAGCTTCCAATCTTGCTACGCAGGTTGCCCTACGCATTTTACACTCTGGCTGTGCTCTTGGGTCTTTGGCGCATATTTAACGAGTTGAGCCTTGTGGAGGCCAGCTATGCTTACGCCGCTTCCGTAGGCGGTCTTGAGAACAGCCGTTTCGTCGCACGGTCAGCTGCGGTGTACTGGGGTTTCGTTGAAGCTGCTTACATGGTTTCAAGCGGAGCGTTTATTCAAGTGCTCATCGCAATATTCGATAAGATGAAAGGGCCAGAAGCGTGACCGAATTCTTCCAAGGCCTTGGCATGTCCTACGAATGGGCATGGACCGTGGCGACGCTCGTGGGCATTCTCGCAATCTCGCTGATCGTCATGTTCTCGGTTGCGATGGTTATCTATGTTGACCGCAAGGTGCTCGGCGCGATCATGCTCAGGCGTGGTCCTAACGTTGTGGGTCCGTTTGGCTTGCTTCAAAGTTTTGCGGACGGGCTAAAAGTCTTTCTGCAAGAAACCATCATCCCGAGCGCCGCGAATAAGGGTATTTTCCTGCTCGCGCCGATTATTACGTTTACCGTGGCTTTGGCAGCGTGGGCGGTGATCCCCTTTGCTGACGGCGTTGTGCTGGCCGATATAAATGTCGGCTTGCTCTATATCCTCGCGATCAGCTCTTTGGGCGTTTACGGCGTCGTGATGAGCGGGTGGGCGTCAAACTCCAAATATCCGTTCTTCTCCGCCATGCGCGCGGCGGCTCAGATGATCTCTTACGAGGTCTCGATCGGCTTTATTCTGGTCTGCGTTGTGCTGTGGTCGAAGTCTTTCAATATGACTGACATCGTGATGGCGCAGAAAGGTCATGGACTTGGCTTCGTCAATGGGTTCTTCTTCAATCCATTGCTGTTCCCGATTTTCGTAGTGTTTTTCATCTGCGCTCTGGCAGAGACGGCACGTGCACCTTTCGATCTGACTGAGGCGGAGTCCGAACTCGTCGCCGGGTATCAGACCGAATATTCGTCGATGAGCTTCGCGCTGTTTTGGCTGGGTGAATATGCGAACATTCTGCTGATGTGTTCGCTGTGCACGCTGCTGTTCTTTGGTGGGTGGCTGCCTCCAATCGAATGGGCACCGCTGTATTATGTGCCGGGGATCATCTGGTTCCTGCTCAAAACCTTTAGCTTCTTCCTCGTGTTCAGTTGGATCTGGGCGACTGTGCCGCGGTATCGCTATGATCAGCTCATGCGCCTTGGCTGGAAAGTGTTTCTGCCGATGAGCTTGATCTTCGTTGCTTTGATCAGCGGGTATTTGATGGCGACAGGGCATTTCGGTGAGCAATTCTCGATGTTTGCACGGGTTCCATCATGATTACTTCGGTAATCCTTGGCGCGGCTCTTTCATCGGGGTTGGTGTTTGAATGCAACGCTGATACCGCAAATCTAACCGTCTTCGCCCCTTCGCAAGAAGCGACAGCGGGTTATCGCGGCAATGTCCTTACGCTTTACGAAGTGTCGGGTGATGGTGAGATTGTCCCAGCGAACAAACGCATTCAGCAAGTCATCGACATTCTGCCAGACAGCCTGCTTGTGCAAATGATGGCCCCAGATTTCAACGTTGAGTTAGAGATCACCGAATATAATGCGGCGGCTGCGACCAGCATGATCCGTATCACCGGCGCTCTTCCAGAGGGTCAATCTGAAACAATAAACGGAACATGCACCGTGACCCAGCGCGAAGAGGCGGATGCCCCATGAGCACAGCAACCCAGCTCATCAAAGCTTTCACCCTTTGGGAATTCCTCAAAGCTCACGCTTTGACCTTGAAGTATTTCTTCAAGCCCAAGGTGACGATCAACTATCCGTTCGAGAAATCGCCGCTGTCCCCGCGTTTTCGCGGTGAGCATGCTCTACGCCGGTATCCCAATGGCGAGGAACGCTGCATCGCGTGTAAGCTGTGTGAGGCCGTGTGTCCCGCTCAGGCGATCACGATTGAGAGCGAGCCGCGCGACGACGGCAGCCGCCGCACAACGCGTTACGACATCGACATGACCAAGTGCATATATTGCGGGTTTTGTCAGGAAGCCTGTCCCGTGGACGCCGTGGTTGAGGGACCAAATTTCGAATACGCCACCGAAACGCGCGAAGAATTGCTTTATGACAAGGCAAAACTGCTCGCGAATGGTGACAAGTGGGAACGGGCCATCGCGGCCAATCTTGAAGCCGACGCACCCTATCGTTAAGGGCGCGTCTCTGACGGGTTAAGCCGGGACGGAAAAACACAGGATCATGATAGAAACACTCGCATTCTACCTGTTCGCAGGATTGGTCATCGCAGGCGCGGTGATGGTCATTATGTCGCGTAACCCGGTGCACAGCGTGCTTTGGCTCATCCTCGCGTTCTTCAACGCGGCGGGCCTGATGGTACTGGTGGGCGCGGAGTTTATCGCGATGCTGCTGGTGATCGTCTATGTCGGCGCGGTTGCGGTGTTGTTCCTGTTTGTGGTGATGATGCTAGACATTGATTTCGCCGCTATGCGGGCCGGGTTCATCAAGAATTTCCCGCTGGGCATCGCGATTGCGCTGATCTTGCTGGCAGAGCTTGGCCTTGGGCTGGGTGCATATGGAGCGGGCGGGATTGAGCTCGGTACGCCCGACGGCACCGCTGTGGCAGATCGCGTGGGTGTCAGCAATATCGAGGCTATCGGCGCTTTGCTTTATGGCCGCTATATCATTCTGTTCGAAATCGCCGGGATTATCCTGCTGGTCGCCATGATCGGCGCGATTGTCCTTACCCACCGGGAAGCGAAACTGGGTGCCCGCGGACGCCAGGATATTGGCAAACAAATCAGCCGCCGCCCACAAGATGCGACCGTTATGAAGAAGCCAGAATATGGCGAAGGGATCGAGCTGTGATCGGTATCGAACATTACCTTGTTGTGGGCGCTATCCTGTTCGTGCTGGGGGTCTTGGGCATTTTCCTTAATCGCAAGAATGTGATTGTGATCCTGATGGCGGTTGAGCTTATTCTGCTCGCAGTGAATATCAATCTCGTCGCGTTCAGTGCCTTTATGGGCGATCTGACGGGGCAAATTTTTGCGATGTTCGTTCTCACCGTTGCGGCGGCAGAGGCGGCCATTGGGCTCGCCATTCTCGTCATCTATTATCGTGGACGCGGCACTATCGCGGTCGACGATGTAAACCGGATGAAGGGATAACCGCCGGTGAATCCGATCCTAATCATAGTCTTTGCACCGCTGCTGGCTGCGATTGTCGCAGGTCTGGGCAACCGGATGCTCGGCAACGTGGTCACAAAGTCAATCACGACAGGGGCGCTGCTTTTGTCTGCCGCGCTGAGCTGGCCGATTTTTCTCGGGTTTTTGAACGGTTCAGAGACAGCGCAAGTCATCCCAGTGCTCAAATGGGTTGAGTCGGGCGCGATGAGCTTTGACTGGGCGCTGCGCGTTGATGCTTTGACGGCAGTGATGCTGGTGGTGATCAACACCGTGTCTGCGCTCGTACATATCTATTCATGGGGCTACATGGATGAAGATCCGGATCAGCCGCGCTTCTTCGCCTATCTGTCGCTCTTTACCTTCGCGATGTTGATGCTCGTGACTGCTGATAACCTGGTCCAAATGTTCTTTGGCTGGGAAGGGGTGGGGCTGGCGTCTTATCTGCTGATCGGGTTCTGGTTTAAGAAACCGAGCGCTGGCGCCGCCGCGATTAAGGCCTTTGTGGTCAACCGCGTGGGTGATCTTGGCTTTATGCTGGGTATCTTCGGCACCTATGTGGTGTTCCAGACGACGTCGATTCCTGAAATTTTGGAAGCCGCGCCTGCGATGAGCGGTTCTACGATTACCTTCCTTGGCATGCGCCTGTTTACGATGGATATCCTTTGTATCCTGCTGTTCATCGGCGCGATGGGCAAATCGGCTCAACTGGGGCTGCATACATGGTTGCCGGATGCGATGGAGGGGCCGACACCGGTCTCAGCACTCATCCATGCTGCGACGATGGTTACAGCGGGCGTGTTTATGCTTTGCCGCCTTTCGCCGATGTTTGAGACTGCTCCAACGGCTCTGATGATCGTCACGGTAGTCGGCGCTGCTACATGCTTCTTCGCGGCGACGATCGGCACGACGCAATGGGACATCAAGCGTGTCATCGCGTATTCGACCTGCTCACAGCTCGGCTACATGTTCTTCGCCGCTGGTGTCGGCGCTTACAATGTCGCGATGTTCCACCTGTTCACGCATGCATTCTTTAAGGCGCTGCTTTTCCTTGGTGCGGGTTCTGTGATCCACGCTATGCATCACGAGCAGGACATGCGGTATTATGGCGGACTGCGTAAGCAAATTCCGTTCACCTTCTGGGCAATGATGGCGGGTACGCTCGCGATCACCGGTCTTGGCGTTTACCACCTTGGCGTTGGCTTTGCTGGCTTTTGGTCGAAAGATGCCGTGCTTGAGGTTGCTTTCGCGCGCGGAACTCAGATTTCGGTTACCGCGTTCTGGTTGGGCGTAATCGCGGCGCTGCTCACCAGCTTTTACAGCTGGCGGCTGATGTTCCTTACTTTCTGGGGCAAACCGCGCTGGATTGAGAGCGAGCATATCCAGCATTCGGTTCACAAGACACCGGAAGAAGCAGGGGAAGACACCACTGGTGGTTATCATCCGCACGAAAGCCCGATCACGATGCTTTTGCCGCTTGGCGTTCTGATGTTGGGTGCAGTCTTCGCGGGTCAAGTTTTTGCGCCTAGCTTCCTTGATGACGAAGCATTTTGGTCGGGATCGGTTTTCTACAATGAGAACCTGATGCACGCGATGCATGCGGTTCCGTACTGGGTAAAGTACTCGGCATTGATCGTCATGGTCATCGGTTTTGTCGGTGCCTATGTCGCCTATATCGCTAAGCCTGACATTCCTGCGAAGTTCGTCGCCAGTTTCGGATGGCTGCACAAATTCGTCTTCAATAAATGGTATTTCGATGAGCTTTACGACCGTATCTTCGTAAAACCAGCCTTCTGGTTTGGTCGTCAGTTCTGGAAATTCGGCGATGTCGGTACGATTGATCGCTTCGGTCCGAACGGCATCGCTGCCGTCGTCATGCGCGGCTCTGTCGCTGCCAAGACTATCCAGTCGGGCTATCTCTACACCTATGCGCTGATCATGCTTCTGGGCCTGATCGCTGCTACCACTTACGTGCTGCTCTAGGGGCTTTGCTGAGTAATGGACTTTCCCATCCTCACGACCATGATGCTGGTGCCCCTCGCTGGGGCGATATTGTGTCTGTTTACTGGCGGCGCTGCCGCACGCGGCATTGCGCTTGCAAGCACGCTGGCGACTTTCGCGCTCGGCATAATGCTCTGGGCCAATTACGAAATTGGCGGCGCGCAGTGGCAGTTCCAAGAAACCTATGCACTTGTTGCTGGCTTTTCTTATGCGTTAGGGATCGACGGCATATCGTTGATGCTTATCATGCTCAGCGTGTTCTTGATGCCTATTTGCATCCTCGCAAGCTGGGAATCGATCCAGAAACGCGTGGGCGAATATATGAGCGCGTTCCTGTTTATGGAGGTGCTGATGATCGGCACTTTCGCGGCGCAAGATCTGTTTCTGTTTTACATATTCTTCGAAGCGGGCCTGATCCCGATGTATCTTATCATCGGCGTGTGGGGCGGCGATAATCGCATTTACGCGAGCTACAAATTCTTCCTCTACACGCTGTTCGGATCGGTGCTGATGTTGATCGCAATGTTCTGGATGGTTGCGACCGCTGGCACATCCGACATCCCGACTTTGATGCAGTATGACTTCTTGGCAGGGCCTCAGACGTGGCTCTGGCTAGCATTCTTCGCCAGCTTTGCGGTGAAGGTTCCGATGTGGCCATTCCACACTTGGCTGCCTGATGCGCATGTTCAGGCGCCGACTGCGGGTTCTGTAATCCTTGCTGGCGTTTTGCTAAAACTTGGCGGTTATGGCTTTATCCGTTTCAGCCTGCCGATGTTTCCCGATGCTTCGGCTGACTTCGCATGGTTCGTCTTCATCCTGTCTATGATCGCGGTGGTGTATACCTCGCTCGTCGCTCTGGTGCAGCAGGATATGAAGAAGCTTATCGCGTATTCCAGCGTTGCTCACATGGCGATCGTGACCGTCGGACTATTTGCTTTCAATGTTCAAGGGCTCGAGGGCGCGATGCTTATCATGCTCAGCCACGGCCTAGTGTCCGGCGCGCTCTTCCTGTGCGTTGGCGTTATCTATGACCGTCTGCATACACGAGAGATTGCGCGATATGGCGGGTTAAGCATCAATATGCCGTATTATGCGATCTTCTTCCTGCTGTTTACAATGGCCTCTATCGGCCTGCCTGGGACCAGCGGATTTGTTGGCGAGTTCCTCTCGCTTGCGGGAATATACCAAACCTCCAGTCTCGTGGCGCTGATCTGCACCACCGGGATCATTCTTGGTGCTGCTTACATGCTCTACCTCTATCGCCGGGTCGCCTTTGGCGCTCAGACAAATGAAGATGCCGCAGCGATGCCCGATATTCGCCCACGCGAATGGGCCATGCTGGTGCCAATTGCGGCAGTGGTTTTGTGGATGGGCGTGTACCCAGAGAGCTTCCTTGCTCCTATGCGTGCCGACATTGCCGTTCTCGATGCGCAGATGGCGGGTTCTGCTCCGGCTAGCGACGCGAATTTGGCTGCGGGCACTCCTCGGGCAGAAGCTGCCAACGCGGTCGAGTTTGAAGGGGAGGGGGAACACTAATGGATTTTACCTCTTCTTTCGCGCTCGTCTTGCCAGAATTGCTGCTTACCGCTGCTGGCTTGATCCTATTGCTTGTCGCAGCATGGGGCGGTGACAAAGCCGCTCGCGCTGTTGCGATCGCCGCTGCTGCTGTGTTCTTTGCAGCGGGTTTGCTGCTCGTGCCTGCTCTCCATACTGGGGCAGATGGACCTGAAACGATCATCTTTGGCGGATTGCTAAAAATTGATAGCTTTGCACTGTTTGCCAAAGCGCTGATCTACCTTTCTGCGATTGCATGTTTGATGGTCGCGCCACCTTTCTTCAGCAGCGCTGCCGCAGGTGAAGAACGCGGGATGCGCGCCGAGTATCCGGTTCTGATCCTGTTCGCGGCACTCGGCATGAGTATTATGGTTTCGGCCAATGATTTTATGACGCTTTATCTCGGTCTCGAACTTAACAGCCTAACATCTTACGTACTGGCTTCGATTCTTCGCAAAGATCAGCGTTCTGCCGAAGCGGGCCTGAAATACTTCGTCCTCGGCGCACTTGCATCGGGCATTTTGCTTTACGGGATGAGCCTGCTGTACGGCTTTACCGGCGGCACCGATTTCGCCAGTGTGCGTGCAGGACTCGATGGGGAACTCAGCCTTGGCCAATTGTTCGGACTGATCTTCGTCCTCTCAGGCTTGGCGTTCAAGATCGCGGCAGTGCCGTTCCACATGTGGACGCCTGACGTGTACGAGGGCGCTCCGACGCCGGTCACGATGTTCTTCTCAACGGCACCCAAAGTGGCCGCTGTCGCGCTCACCGCACGTGTGGTGTTTGAAGTGTTCGGCGGGCAGATTGCTGCTTGGCAACAGATCGTTATGTTCACTGCGCTTGCTTCTATCGTCTTTGGTGCGCTTGGGGCGATTGGTCAGGAAAATTTGAAGCGGTTGCTTGCTTATTCTTCTATCAACAATATCGGCTTCATTCTGCTTGGCCTTGCAGTTGCAAACCAAACCGGCGCGAGCGCGATGCTGGTGTACCTGTTCATCTATATCGTGATGAGCCTCGGCAGCTTCACGGCGCTGCTGATGCTGCGCAGCGAGGGCGGCGATCTATATGAAACCTTTGGCGACATTCGCGGTCTGGCTGTCACTCGTCCGGCAATTGCATGGACATTGCTGATCATGATGTTCAGCCTTGCCGGCATCCCGCCGCTGCTCGGCTTTTACAGCAAGTTTGTTATTTTTCAGGCGGCGGTTGAGGCTGGCCTTGTTGCCTTTGCAGCCATTGCCATCGCGGCAAGTGTCATCGGCGCGTTCTATTACATCAAATTCGTCAAAGTGATGTTCTTTGATGAGCCCGTTGGCGTGGTCAATGGAAAGAGTGGACCTGCGCATTGGGTTCTCCTGATCCTGACCGCTGTGATCATTTCGCCGATTGGCTATTTGCTTACCCCATCGCTGACTGATCTTGCGGACAAGGCGGCAGCGGCGCTGTTCGTTGCGATTTGAGCGCAGGCCCACTGATCACGCTGGTTGATCAAACCGGCTCTACAAATGCCGATTTGGCGGCTGCGCTGCGTGCGGGTGACACCACCAGAGTGGGCGCTTGGCATGTGACCCGCCGCCAGAGTGCTGGAAAAGGGCGTCAGGGCCGCGAATGGCACGATGGCGCGGGTAACTTCATGGGTTCCACTGTGGTGGCGCTCCAAAAAGGGGATCCACCGCCTGCCTCGCTGAGTTTCGTCGCTGCTCTTGCGGTCCGACAAGCAATCGACGAAGCGTTGAGCGGGGTATGCAGTCCGAAGCTGAAATGGCCTAACGACGTCTTGCTAGATGGCAGCAAAGTCTCCGGAATTCTGCTGGAGATGGTCGGAGCGTACGTAGTGGTCGGTATCGGGGTAAACTTGGTCAGCGCGCCTAGCCTACCCGATCGCAAAACCACAGCACTCGCAGATTTCGGGTCGCCGCCAGATGCTGAGGATTTTGCCACTATCCTCGCCCGAGCCTTCGTGATCTCTCTGGCAATTTGGCGCACAGTTGGCCTTGTGCCAGTCCTGCAAGAGTTTGTTTCTTGTTCTATTCACGCCCTCGGTTTCCCCGTCACGGTGCACGATACCGACGGATCAACTGTAGATGGCACATTTGCCGGGCTGGAAAACACCGATGGAGCATTGCGCCTTTGCTTGGCGGACGGCTCCGAACGTGTCATTCGGGCCGGAGATATTTCCTAACTCGATATCATTTAAAGGAGAGCGCCCATGCTGCTGGCCGCCGATGTCGGAAACACCAATGTGGTATTCGCACTGTTCGAACCTGATGGGGAGGGCGGCTTTACGCCGCGTGCGCGCTGGCGGATCGCGACCGATCCGCGCCGTACGGGCGATGAATATGCGGTGTGGCTGCTACAATTGCTAACTATCGAAGGCGTCGCGCGGGATCAGATCAATCATCTCATCTACGCTTCCGTTGTGCCGCGCGCGGATCATAATCTCAACATGCTCGCGCAAAAGTATTTCGGCATCACACCTTTGAAAGCGGGCGAGGGCGCAGCGTCGTGGCAGTTTGAGATCGACGTCGATCAGCCCAGTTCGCTAGGCGCTGACCGTGCGCTTAACATCTTGGCCGCGCATCAGAAATATGGCGGTGATCTGATTGTGATCGACTTTGGAACCGCGACAAAGTTTGAGGCGATCGACTTCAAAGGGGCTTACAAAGGCGGCTCAATCGCCCCTGGGATCAACCTCTCGCTTGACGCATTGGTTGGCAAAACTGCCAAGCTTCCCCGCATCGCGATCCGGGCACCTGACAGCAAAAGCGTCATCGGCCGCAACACAGAAGACCAAATGCTCATTGGTGTGTTCTGGGGTTATGTCGCTATGATGGAGGGGATGGTCGAACGGATGAAGATCGAAATTGGTCGCCCCGCCAAAGTGGTCGCGACCGGCGGTCTGGCGATCCTGTTTGATGACGCGACAGATATTTTTGACGAGGTCGATGCAGACCTAACTATCCAAGGGCTTGCGATTCTGGCCAAACA
Organism: uncultured Alphaproteobacteria bacterium; assembly: GCA_963789155.1. GTDB lineage: Bacteria > Pseudomonadota > Alphaproteobacteria > Sphingomonadales > Sphingomonadaceae > Erythrobacter. The sequence continues at coordinate 580,113 of CAWBJN010000003.1, forward strand.
GGCCGGTGCGTAAGCAGCCCTCATCCAAGAACTTAAAACTGAGATATTGTGAAAAAGAACTTCAAACCTGAAAATGAACTCCTCTTCCTCGCGCTAGGCGGCTCCGGAGAGATTGGCATGAACGTCAATCTCTATGGCTGCGATGGCAAATGGTTGATGGTCGATCTTGGCATGACCTTTTCCGGCGGCGAATATCCCGGAGTGGATCTGGTGTTCGCCGATCTAGACTTCATAGAAGAGCGCTCGAACGATCTGCTTGGCATCGTGCTGACACACGCGCATGAAGATCACATCGGTGCCGTCCCGTATTTTGCTGGCGAGCTTGGCGTGCCGCTCTATGCGACGCCCTTCACCGCTGATCTGGTTGCGCGTAAGCTTGAAGAAGCCGGGTTGCTCGGCAAGGTCAAAATCAACATTATTGAAGAAGACCACGGTGAGATCGACATTGGTCCTTTCAACATCACGTATCTACCGCTCGCGCACTCAATTGCAGAGGGCAACGCGCTGCTAATCGACACACCGTATGGGCGCATATTCCACACGGGCGATTGGAAACTCGACGAAGATCCCATCATCGGTGAGCCTACCACAGAAGAGGAGTTGCGCGAGATTGGCGACGAAGGCGTCGATGTGCTCGTTTGCGATTCGACCAATGTTTTCAACCCGAATCCGTCGGGGTCCGAAGGCGCGGTGCATAAAGGCTTGATGGAAGAGGTCGCAAAACACACTGGTAAGCGCGTGCTTGTCACAACCTTTGCAAGCAATGTCGCGCGCCTGCAGACACTGGGCGAAGTTGCACGGGAAAACGGGCGGACTGTTTGCGTCGCGGGCCGTTCGCTTGATCGGATAATCGAAGTCTCGCAGGATAATGGCTATCTTGAGGACTTTCCAACCCCCGTCGATTTCAAGACCGCAATGGGTCTGCCCCGCGGTGATGTAATGATTATCGCAACGGGTGGTCAGGGTGAACCCCGCGCGGCGCTTTCGCGGATTGCTGATGAGAACCACCAGTTGAAATTAGTGAGCGGCGATGTTGTGCTGTTCTCCTCGCGCCAGATACCGGGCAACGAAATTGCTATCGGCAAAATCCAGAACCAGCTGTCTTCACGTGGCATTGAGATGGTGACGGATCGCCAAAGCCTCATCCATGTGTCGGGGCACCCCGGGCGGCCCGAATTGGAAGCATTGTACAGCTGGTTGCGCCCAGAAATTCTGGTGCCTGTCCACGGTGAAATGCGCCACATGCGCGAACAGGCGAAGGTGGGCAAAGAGGCAGGAATTCCGAAGAATATCGTGCAATCCAATGGCGATATCGTGCGCCTTGCTCCCGGTGAACCGGGCAAGATTGCGGAGGTCCGCAACGGCCGCCTAGTGCTTGATGGTGACATCATTGCACCCGCTGATGGCGAGGCCATCGCAATGCGCCGCAGGATGGCAGGTGAGGGCGTGATCGTCGTCGTGCTGATGCGCGGTGAGAAACCACAACTCGAAGTTCTTGGTCTGCCGTTGGAAGAAGACATGCCTGAATTTGTTGAAGAAACGCAAAACGATATTTTAAAAGCTATCGGCAAGCTGAAGGGACGCGACGCCAACGATCCTGCCGCCGTTCACGAAGCCGCGCGCCTTGCCGCTCGCCGTGCTGCGCGGCGTTGGGCAGGTAAAAGCCCTCAAGTGCGGGTTGTCATGCCCGGCTTGCGGGCAGGGAAATAACGCCGATGCAGATAGCGTCGATAATCGCGGTCTATTTTCTGTTTTTCGTGATGAGCGCATTCATCATGTTGCCCTTTGGCATTCGGACCATCGACGAAGTGGGCGCGGAAAAAATTCCCGGGCAAGTGGACAGCGCGCCAGCAAATTTCAGGCCTGGAAAATTGCTCATCCGGGCCACTCTCATTGCAATCGTGCTAACAACGCTTTTCGTGCTTAACTTTGAATATGGCTGGGTCGGTGTTGACGACATCAACATCTGGCCGGACCCGCCACCGCGGACGATTCAGTCGAATTAAGCGACTTACACGTGCGTAAGTTACTGGCGGAAACGCTCAATCGATTGCGCAAGTACTACGTAAAGTTTGCCGATGTCAGACCCCAAAATGGTGACGCTCAACGCGTTGCCGTCGCGGGTGGAGAGCATCGAGCGCAACATCGCCTCGAAATCATGGATGTATCGGCTGACATTCGCCTTGAAAGCTTCGTCATTCTGGTAAAGTTCTGCGATTTCTTTTGCTTCGCCATTGTCGATCAACCGGACAGCGCGGCGGGTGAATATACCGCGATCTCCTTTGAGGTAGGCGTCCCACGCGGTGTCGGAGATTTCGGTCGATAGCGCGCCTGCAAGGTCGATCGCGTTGGAATTCAAGCTATCTGTAATTAGCGCCATCCGCCTTGCAAAATCATTGCCGACCTGTTCTTCGGCCATTTCGCGAGCGCGTGCGATACGCTTCTCCAGATTGACAGTCAGTTCGTTGACCTTTGAAAGTTGATCGCGCAGCTGCACAGTGGCCTCACGCCCCACGCCTGATGCATTCGAAGCGGCCTTCTCCAGCCTCCCAAGTGTTTCGGCGGTGTCATTACTCAGCGAACGTTCTAATTGCGCGACCGTCTCTTGAGATAGCGCGCTGGCCAAAACACCAACCTTTTCGCGTGCACCGTCTTCGAGCGTAGCGAACGCCGTTGCCGTGGCCGTTTCCAGCGCACCCAGCGCTTCGCGTAGCTTGTCCTGTGTTGCTCCTGCAAAGCTATCGCTCTGCTTCGCTAAGCTCGCAAAACCACCGCGCAAACCTGCAAGTTTTGCCAAAGCATCCTCTGATTGCGTCGATAACCTTGATTGCAGCGCCTCAATGGACGTGTCAGCGTCTTCTATTTTGGCATGGGTCTGTATGAGATAATTGCTCAGCTCTTCGGCCTTGTTGCCCGCGGCGAACATTATTCCAGAAACCGCAGCGGCGCGCTCTTCGACGTTTCCAAGCGCGCCAGAAGCCGATTCAATGGCTGCGGGCAGATCCTCGCGGCTGTACTTGGCCCCGGATTGGATGATCTCCAGCAGCCGAATTCCCGCTTCGGTTAATGACTCCAGCTGAGTTTCTGTCTCGCCCAATTCGGTCCGTTTTTCGGCAAGCTGCTCGCCAAGCAAGCCAAGCCCGCCGGTCAATCCCTCGCAAGCGGCATCACTTTGCGTGCCGATTTCCTCGATCAACGCTCTCAATGTTTCGAGTTGCGCGGTCATTGCGGTGCTTTGTGCGACCAGCTTCTCGGTCTGGTGTCCTTGTGCTTCACGGCGTTCGGCCAAGGCATCATCTAGGTCGGTCAGGCGCTGCGCCAAGACTTCGCTCGCTTGCGCTTCGCGTGTGTCAAACTCGGCCTGACGACGCGACATTTCTTCCAAGAACTTGCGATCGCGCACCCCAAGATTTTCGTCAAAACGCGCGGCTTCTTCGTGCAGTTCCTTCACGCGATTTCTCGAAGCGGCTATTGCCTGCTGATCCAGTCTATCGAGCGCTTCGACAGTCCGCGTTACGTCCGCTTCAAAGCGTTTACGCGAGTCTTGCAATTGCTCTATCGCGCCTTCTTCTGCGCCCCGCAGAGTGCCTGAAATCGCTTTTGCCTCCGATTGCAGCATCGCCATGCGTTCACCGAGCGCGCTGAGCGCCTGTGTTTCCGCCGATTCAACTTCAGTGCGGTAGACAGCCGATTGCGTCCGAACAGTTTCGAGCCGCGATGCGATCACATCGCCGACACGTGCGAGATCGCCTTCCAATCCGGTCAGAGTTGCGCCAACGCGCTTGTCGAAAGAGGCAACTTGCGTTTCGCTCGCCTTGCCAAACTGATTGAGCCGTTCAAATCCAGTGACTAGTTTTTCGAGCTGATCTTGGGCTGTCCGCCCCGCATTGCCCACTTGATTGGACACATCGCGCGCGGAATTGGCCACCACTGGCAAATCATCGCGTAACCGCGTCATATTACCTAGAGCGGTTTCGCTGGCGCTGCCGATGGCATCAACCTGCGCTCCGTTGGTTTGAATCAGTTGCTGCAATTCTGCGGCATGGCTGGAGATTCGCTCGCTGGCGATGCGGCCCAAGGATTCCAGCTCACGCGACTGAGCGCTCAAGAATTCACGCGCCAGACTCAGCTCTCGATTTACAATTGTCAGGCGAGATTCCAACTCACTGCTTTCGTGTGAGAGCAGCGATGCGGTCTCTGCAAAGCGGCGCGCTTCGGCACGGGAATGGCGCATGGTTAGCAACCAGCCAACCCCAACAAGCAGCACAGGAACGGACCAATCGATGATCCAGCGGGTCCATTCGGTGGGATTTGCACTGGCCGCGCTGAGCAATCTATCCTGCATCGCCCAGCCATAAAGTGCCGTCCAACCGGTTATCAAAGTGATCGCAATCGCAGGTGCAACCCAATTGAAACGTTCAGAGGTCGGCTCATAGACCGCTTCGACATCATAGTCGGATAGGTCGAATTCCTCTTCCAATTCAATGGCATCAGCGAATTCTTCGCCTGTCTCGTCCATCGCAGCGTTGGAAGCGGCATCGCCGCCCGCCAAGGTTTTAGATTGCGCATTTTGCGCGGCTTCTTGGCCCACGGCCCTGATATGTTGTCCAGATGACATGGACCTTAGATACCACAGGAAGGACAAGGATAAACCCCGCATTAACTCCATGTGGGTTATCAGCCATCCCATGGTCTATGAAAGCGGTGCCCTCGATGCGACTCTTGCTGCGGCTGCTGGTGATAATCCAGAGCTGCTAATTGAACTTCGCAGTGTTTTTATTGAAAGCGCGCAGAAGCAATTGGATTTGCTCAAGCGCTCGCGCTGTGACGGCAATTGGCATGTAGCGGCGATGCGGCTTAAAGGCCTTGCTGCAAGCTTTCATGTCGAGGATTTGTTACTGGCTGCTGAGAACGCGCTTGAGTTTGCTCCGGGTGAACCCGCAGCCATCCGCAATGTCGAAGACGTGTTGATCCGTATGGCGGGCAACGCTCCAGAGCCTTTTCACGCCTGATGGTCGCAAATTGATGGGGTTTCCCGCCCTACTGCGCTTGATGCGGAGCGAATTAGGGGCGTAGCGCAGTGTGAGCGGACAGTTTTGCCGCGATTCCGGCATTGGACCACCGCTTGCGCACCGCCCTTCTTGCAGCTGTAAAACGCACCAATACAGGTGAATTGCGCGCAGGATTGATGTTCGCCGGGCGCAGTGTGCTTGCATGGCAAGTCGCCTTAGCGCGTGATTTGGCGTGCGAGCGGATCATCTGCTTTTGTGACGCTCCTGGTGAGGAGGTGTTTGCGCTGCAACGCCAGGTTGAGGCGGCAGGCGGTGAATTTCATGCGATCCGCAGCAACCTGCAACTTGTCAGCTTGATGCGTGCGGATGATGATCTGGTGATGATGCTCGATGGACTGCTGCCAGATCGCAACGCGGTTCTAGCTTTAGCTGGTTCGGCTGAGCGCATGAGAAAGGGAATCGCAACTATCCCTTCTTCTCATGTACTTAGTGAAGCAAATTCAGACGATTTCGAACGCATTGACCGAGATCGGAACTGGGCTGGCTTTGCGGTCATGCGCGCGGGACAAGTCCAGAAACTGGCGGATTTGCCGCCCGATGGCGATGCAATGTCGATGCTATTGCGCTTGGGCTTACAGGCAAAAGTAGAATGCCGCGATTTGGATAGTGAAGCGCTGGACGGCCATCGCTGGTTGCTGGCCGGGAGCACAGAGACACTGGCGAAACGAGAACAGGCGTTGTTGACAGCGAGTGCTCCGATGCCCCCATGGACGGGGCCGGGACGAGCCATTGCGGCGATTTTCGTGAAGCAGATTGCTCCGCGCTGGTTCGATATTGGGCCAGAAGCCAGCGCTGCGCTGACCGCTTTGTTGATGATTGTGGGTTTGGCGCTCGCTGGATTCGGATACGGGGCTTTAGGACTAGGCGCTGCGGGCCTAGGCGCACTGACCGGCGCTGCCAGTGTCGCATGGGCGAGGCTGAGAGAGCGGATTTGGTCTACTAAATCCATCCCGTCGCTTCATCGCTACGTGCCCTTGGGCGTTGATATTGCTGCAATAATATCTATGATCGTGGCTTATGGTTGGTCTGCCGATCCTGTCACACAATTAGCTCTACCGATCCTCGCTCTTGGTCTGGCGCGGCTTGCTTCGCGTGATTGCAAAGATAGCCCTGCAGCTTTTTGGCAAGATCGAGCGTTGCATTTGACAGGGTTCGCAATAGCAGCCGCGACTGGCTATCTAGGCGAGGTCTTGGCAGTATTCGCATTGGCGGCGCTGGTGCAAGTGACACTGCGACGCTAGTTTGAGTTGAGCTAACCGGGGCTTAACCATAGGCCCTGTAAGGGCTACCGTATGAACGAGCTGGCAATGGACCGGATTGGAACCCCATCTGTGGAAGCTATCCTGCGGGATGAGCTAGCGCGCGGCAATCGCGCGCTTGGCGGAGTTGCGCCTGTGATTTCGCACATGCTTGAAAGCTCCGGTCATGCTTTGGTCAGCGATGCGATCGTCGCAAGGCTTCGCGGGATGCTTGCGCACCTTGCGCGTCAATTGCTGAGCGCTGGTCTATCTGTGCCGCAGCGTGATAGTTTGGACGATCAATCCGTCGATAGTGTCGCAGACAAACTGGCTGGCGACACAGCGGTTCTGAACCATCTCTACGCCGCAGCCATGGAAGGGCATCTGACAGAGCGGTTGGAGCAAAGATCCTCGGTCGATCCTGTGCTTAGCCCGCTTTTACAGGAACTTATCGCGTCTGATCAGCCTGCCATTGCAGAGCTGGCGATGAACACCCTAGCGGCACAATCACGCTTCACGCAGAGCCAGCGGCGGATGGAATTGCCGCTAGGTGAGCTGCCATCAGAGCTATTCCTCAATGTGTTGAGGCGGTTTAGGGATACAGCGTCGCACACTGACGCAGCTGCATTTTCGCAATCAATTACAACCTTGAAAGTCAATTATGACGAGGGGGCAGGGCGGCTAGGGCTGCTGACGCGTCTTGTGTCCTCTATGCGCGGCGGGGCGGTGGCGGCGCTGGAGCTCGATCATGCTGGGCTTGCGCTGTTCACGACTGGCATTGCAGTGCTGACGCGGCAACCCCGCAACCTAGCGATTCTGGCTTGCCATGAACGTCAGGCGGCTCGACTCGCGTTGAGTTTGCGTGCTGGCGGGTTGAGCGCAGACGCTATCGAGCGGCAATTTTTGCTCATTGAACCGAGTGAAATGCTTCCCGATGGCATTGCTGACATGCCCAGCGAACGCGCGCGCGAATTGCTCGCAGTGTCCGATACTTCCGCGTCATTTGCCGACGGTTCAGGCTGAGACGCTGGCGATGAACAGACAACAATCACTCCTCGCGGCACGAGGCCTGACCGATAACCGTGATCGGCTGCTGACTGCGGATGAGCCGTTGGCCGAGCTGCATGAAAGTTGTGGTGGATCGCTGCCGGGTACGCTTGCTGTGCCTGAATTGCTCGATCTTGTCCGCCAAGGTCGCAAAATGGGTCTGAGAATTGCCCGTGAATTTGTAGCTTTTGATGGCGTGGAAATGGTCAGCGGCTTTGTCCGCGTTCACCCTCTCGGCGAAGAACATGGCGGCGGATGCGAGGTGCTTGTCGAAAACTGGCAGCGTTCGCCGCAGCCCGAAATAAACTCGCGGATTCTTGCTGACACGGTGGATGCCATTGATCGTGCCTCTGCTGAAGTTACCGCGCGGCTTGATCCGCGGCAGAAGGTCCAATTTCTTACCTCCACAGCTTCTGATGCAGGTCATCTGCAGGATGCTGTCGCTGCTGCGCCGAGCAAGGCGTGGAGCGAATATGTTGAATTGAAGGGAGTTGCGCATCAACAACCACTGCATTGGCGTCTGCTTGATGGTGCGAGTTGCACTATCCCGGGTTCTTCACGCCAATGGCGCGTGCGCTTGATTCCGCTTGGCCCGGCGACAGGGGCGCCTCGGGGGTTTGAATTGCTGCTGGTTGCGAATAAGCCGCTCGGCCCAGTGAATGAGGCGCTGACAGATGAGGAAGAAACCGCACATTCACGCCTGATCGGCAGTGCGCTCACACCGGCTTTGCGGCAACCAATCGCGCGCATAGTGGCAAATGCTGAGACGATCCGCACTCGGCTCGCGGGCCCGCTACGCACCGAATACAGCGAATATGCGGGACATATCGCGTCTGCTGGTCAGCACCTTTCGGGTATGCTTGATGACCTTGCTGATCTGGAAGTGGTTGAGGCCGACGGTTTTTCGACCACGCGCGAAAAGGTCGATTTAGCAGACGCGGCGCGGCGCGCGGCAGGAATTCTTGGCGTACGGGCGCAAGATCGCAAGATCTCAGTCGAGTTCCTGAATCCGGAAGATCCGGTCGTAGCGATTGGCGAATTTCGCCGTGTGCTTCAAATTTTGATCAATTTGATCGGCAACGCCATCGCCTATTCGCCTAAAGGCAGCACCGTGACGGTCGAGACTCGGATTGGCGACAATCAGACCGTAACGCTTAGCGTCATAGATCAAGGCCCCGGCGTTGATCCCGACCAAGCCTCGCGCATTTTTGAGAAGTTTGAGCGGCTAGGGCGTGACAGCGACGGCGGCAACGACAAGGGATCCGGCCTTGGCCTCTATATATCGCGGAGGCTGGCCTTGGTGATGAAGGGTGACCTGCAGGTAGCGCAATTTGACGCACCCGAAGGACAGACAGGGGCTCATTTCAGGCTAACCTTGCCCGCTGCCGAATAGCCGAGCCTACAAAAAACTGACCCCATAGAAATAGGGCGATCCCAAGGATGCATGCAGCATCCCCGGGATCGCCCCAAGATTTCTTCGCGTTTTAGCGGTTTGTGAGCGGCACGTAATCGCGCTGCGTCGGTCCGGTGTAGAGCTGGCGCGGGCGACCGATCACTTGGCCTGGATCGGAAATCATTTCGTTCCACTGCGCGACCCAGCCCACGGTACGGGCGAGAGCAAACAGCGCGGTAAACATCGTGGTTGGGAAGCCGATCGATGACAAAATGATGCCCGAATAGAAATCGACGTTCGGAAACAGCTTCTTTTCCTTGAAGTAATCGTCATTCAGAGCGAGCTCTTCCAGACGCAGCGCAGTTTCAAACACGGGGTCATCGACCTTCAGCGCTTCAAACACTTCCTTCAATGTTTGCTGCATGACAGTCGCACGCGGATCGTAGTTCTTATAGACCCGGTGGCCAAAGCCCATCAGACGGAACGGGTCGTTCTTGTCCTTAGCGCGCTCAAGATATTGAGGAATTTTATCGGGCGAACCGATTTCCTGAAGCATGTTGAGAGCCGCTTCATTCGCGCCGCCATGCGCCGGGCCCCAAAGGCAAGCAATGCCCGCCGCGATACAGGCAAACGGGTTCGCGCCCGAGGAACCGGCAAGCCGCACAGTCGAAGTCGATGCGTTTTGTTCGTGGTCAGCATGCAGGATGAAGATGCGATCCATCGCCTTTTCAATGGCGGGGTGCACTTCATATTCTTCAGCTGGAACGCCAAAGGTCATGCGCAGGAAATTACCCGTATAGCTCAGCGAGTTATCAGGCTGCATCATCGGTTGACCGACAGAATATTTATAAGCCGCCGCCGCAATCGTCGGCATCTTTGCGATCAGCCGGTGTGAACTGATCTTACGATGTTCTGGATCGGCTATGTCGGTGCTGTCGTGATAAAAAGCCGACAGAGCGCCAACAACGCCGCACATGATCGCCATAGGGTGGGCATCTCGGCGGAAGCCCTGATAGAACTGTCGCAATTGATCATGCAGCATTGTATGCCGCGTGATTGTGTAGGTAAAATCATCCAGCTCTTCGGTGCTTGGCAATTCGCCGTTGAGCAGGAGATAGGACGTTTCCATGAAGCTGGAATGTTCGGCCAGCTGACCAATGGGATAACCGCGGTGCAGCAAAATGCCTTCGTTGCCGTCGATGTAAGTCAGCGCACTTTCGCAGCTCGCTGTGGATTTGTAACCCGGATCGAATGTGAACGCTCCGGTTGCTCCATAAAGCTTGCGAATGTCGACCACATCGGGGCCGGTGCTGCCTTCGAGCACGGGAAACTGGTGGGTTTGCCCGTTTAGTTCGAGTGTTGCCTGCTTATCTGCCAAGGCCTGTCTCCTGCCCAATTGTGATTATGGCGTCCGTCGTCACGCTGATTGCGCGCCGAGCCGTACCAAGGATTCTTCCCGCCCCAAAAGGACAAGAACATCGAAAATACCGGGAGATGTAGTCGTCCCCGTAAGCGCCGCACGCATTGGCTGCGCCAGCTTGCCGAGGCCCAATTCCAATTCCTCTGCAAGCGTTTTGGTAGTGGCTTCGAGAGCCTCAATTGTCCAGTCATTTTCCGCACTGAGAGCTGCCGAAACCGCTGTTAAACGCGAGCGGCCTTCGTCATCCAGCAGCTTTGCCGCTTTCTCAGTCATCGTCAGAGGGTGCTGAGCGAACAAAAAGCCTGCTCCCTCAGCAAGTTCATTGAGATTCTTCGCACGAGTTTTAAGCACTGGCATCGCTTTTGTCAGCAGGGCCAGGTCCGAAGCGCCTTCAATACGTGCTGCCACCAGCGGCGCGAGCACTGCGTCATCGGCTTCGCGAATGTAATGCCCGTTTAAATTCTCAAGCTTTTTGATATCAAATCGCGACGGGCTTTTGCCGACACCTGATAGATCAAACAGCCCGATAGCTTCGGCCCTCGTGATTTCTTCGCGGTCGCCGTGGCCCCAACCAAGACGCAGAAGGTAATTGAAGAGCGCATCAGAGAGAATGCCCATTTCGTCGCGATATGCTTCGACACCCAGTGCGCCGTGACGTTTGGACAGCTTTGCGCCGTCCGACCCGTGGATCAGAGGGATGTGGGCATAGGTTGGCTCCGGCCATCCGCCCTCAATCGCGTCCATCGCGTGATAAATTGGCAATTGGCGAAATGCATTGTTGAGGTGATCATCGCCCCGGATAACGTGGGTGACCCCCATATCGTGGTCATCGACGACCGCAGCCAACATATAGGTAGGCGTGCCATCGGCGCGCAGGATGATATAGTCATCCAACTCGACATTCTTGACCGAAACCGAACCTTGGACCTCATCCCGGATCGTTGCTTCGCCGTCCTGCGGGGTCTTGATACGCACTGTAAAAGCGGCGCCTTCGGGGGCTTCGGATGGATCGCGATCACGCCAGCGGCCGTCATAACGCATCGGCTGCTTGCTCGCCCGCTGTTCGGCGCGCATCGTTTCTAGCTCTTCGCTCGTTGCAAAACACTTATAAGCATGGCCTGCCGCGAGCAGCGTGTTTGCTATTTCGGCATGCCGACCTGCCTGTTTTGACTGAAATGTGGGTGCGTCGTCATAATCCAGACCGAGCCAATCAAGCCCATCCAAAATCGCATCAATCGCTTCCTGAGAGGAGCGCTCTTTGTCAGTGTCTTCGATCCGCAGCAGCGCACGGCCACCATGATGGCGTGCGTACAGCCAGTTGAACAATGCCGTTCGCGCGCCGCCAATATGAAGAAAACCTGTGGGCGAAGGCGCAAACCGTGTGACAACCTGAGAAGCAACTGGGCTTGCCATAAAGTGTTTATTCCTATTCACTTGCGCGAATCAAACCCGGCCTAACCCGAGGGGAAAATGGCCAATGGCAGATACGCCGATTATTCCGATTGCGGGCGATCCGGAAAGCAGTGACACTGCTAATGGAACCGATCCGACAAAGCCTCAAGGGGCCGCTGCGCGCCTGTGGCAAAGGGGCGGCGGCTTGTCCAGCTTGGCTGGGTTGCGCGCGCGCTCTTTTGGAGATGTGGCGGAACGTTTCTTAGCAGATGCCGGTTTCGACCGCGCACCGTGGTTGGCAGTGGTGTTTGCGGGCGGAATTCTCACTTGGTTCGCGCTCAAGACGCCGTGGCAATGGACAAGCGCGATTGGTCTGGGCTTGCTTCTCGCACTGTTTGCGCTGGCAATGTGGCGTGATGACGAGGATCGCGGCCAGCTGCGACAGGCTGTAATCGCTTGTTCCTTGGTTTTTGTTGCAGGCGTTTCGGTGATCTGGCTGAGATCAGAAGTGGTGGGTGCTCAGGCAATCGACCGGCCAGTGGTCGAACGGGTGCAGGGCTTTGTATTGGAACGTGTGGATCAACCTGCGGATGAACGCATTCGGCTAACAATGGCGGTGCGCGATGCGGCGACGGGGGAAGGGCGCAAGATACGGGTGAATGTGCCGCTTGAAGACGTAGCGGCCACCAATGACGCGTTTGGCGAGGGTGCACTAGCCGAGGGGGCCGTGCTGCGCATGCGCGTGCGACTGATGCCGCCAGCAAGTCCCATGTTACCGGGCGCCTATGACTTCGCGCGCGCTGCGTGGTTCAAGGGGTTGGCCGCGACTGGGAGCCTGGTGGGCGCGATTGACGTGGTCGAACCTGCGCCAGCAGCCACTGGAATTGCCGCCATCCAACGGACACTTTCTGCCCATGTTCGCGAGCGGGTCGATGGATCCGCAGGCACCATTGCAGCCGCTTTTGCCAGCGGTGATCGTGGAGCAATCGGAGAGGCGGATGAAGACGCGATGCGCGACGCCGGACTGACGCATCTGCTGGCAATCAGCGGCTTGCATGTAAGTGCCGTAATTGCGGGCACATATCTGGTCGCAATAAAGCTGTTGGCGCTGTTCCCAAGCCTCGCCCTGCGCGTGCGACTGCCGGTTATGGCGGCGCTGGCAGGAGCGCTGGCCGGCATTAGCTATACTTTGCTGACCGGGGCGCAAGTTCCAACTGTGCGAAGCTGCGCCGCTGCAATGCTGGTGTTGATCGCGCTCGCGATGGGCCGTGATGCCTTGTCACTGCGAATGGTGGCGGCGGCTGCGATCTTTGTGCTGCTGCTATGGCCGGAGAGCGTTGTTGGTCCAAGCTTTCAGATGAGCTTCGCAGCGGTTCTTGCGATTGTGGCGCTGTCTTCTTCGGCGCCAGTGAGAGCCTTCCTCGCCGCTCGGGAGGAGAGCTGGTTCAAGCGGACAGGGCGCGGCATTTTTATGCTTTTTATCACCGGTCTTGTGATCGAAATCGCGCTGATGCCGATTGTGATGTTCCATTTTCATCGTGCCGGTGTGTATGGCGCGCTTGCCAATGTGGTCGCCATTCCGCTCGTCACCTTTGTCTCAATGCCATTCATTGCCTTCGCTTTGGTCTTGGATATCGTGGGTTTGGGGGCTCCATTCTGGTGGATTGCCAAGACATCGCTCAATATCCTGCTTGGTCTGGCCCATTTTACTTCGGCCCAACCGGGATCGGTTAAACTGATGCCTCAAATGAGCTGGTTGGCTATCGCCTGTTTTACGCTGGGTGGATTATGGCTGGCGCTTTGGACAGGCAAAGCGCGATTGTTTGGCTTCATCCCTGCCGCACTCGCAACTGCGATGCTGCTGACCACACCCATCCCAGATGTTCTGATCGGGCGAGAAGGGCGCCATGTCGGCATCACCATAGAAGCAGAGGACGGCAGCCGGCGCTTGCTTTCTTTGCGAGACAGCCGCTCGTCATACTCACGAGACAATTTGCTTGAACTGTCCAGCGTTACCAGCGATCCTATACCCTTGGCTGAGTGGGACGGGGCGCGGTGTTCCTCTGAATTCTGCGTCATCACCCTCGATCGCGGAGGGCGGGAATGGTCGCTTTTGCTCGCTCGAAATCGCGAGCTGGTTGAAGAGCGCGCGCTTGCCGCCGCTTGCGAGCGAGCCGATATCGTCGTTGCTGACCGCTATCTGCCAAGCTCATGCGCTCCGCGTTGGCTCAAGGCTGACAGGGGCATGTTGGAGCGGAGCGGAGGTCTGGCCCTAAGCTTGAAAGCCGAGACCATTACCGCAGTTTCAACCGGGCAAGGCGATCATGGCTGGTGGCGCGGGGAAAGTGACTAACGCCAGCTCGCCCCGCTCCCCTAACCAAATGCGCCAGATCAGTGATAGCGCCGCAGCAATCCTGCAAGCTTACCCTGTACTTGCACTTCAGCCGCGCCATAGACCTGAGGATCATGGGATGCGTTGGCAGGGTCGAGCCGCACCAATCCGCCATCCTTATGCAGATATTTGAGCGTCGCTTCTTCGCCACGAACCAGTGCAACGACGATCTCCCCGTCACGCGCGCTGTCTGTGCGGCGGATCAAAGCGAAGTCACCATCAAAGATACCGGCCTCAATCATCGAATCGCCGGATACCTCGAGCGCGTAATGCTCACCCGGGCCCAGCAATGCAGCCGGAACAGGCAGTGAGGTTTGCCCCTCCAGAGCTTCTATTGGGGCACCTGCCGCAATCCGGCCATGCAGCGGAATGTCGATCACGTCGTTCGCCGGTTCACGCGCAGCCGCTTTCGGCTGAGCAGAACCACCCAACGAATTGTTTGCCGCCAGTGTACTCGTCGCCCGTGCCGCACGAGGCGCAGGCGTTGAATCCTCCGGTTGCTTAATCACTTCTAGCGCCCGTGCCCGATTAGGCAGACGGCGAATAAAGCCGCGTTCTTCCAAAGCCGAAATCAGACGGTGAACGCCCGACTTACTCTTGAGGTCGAGTGCTTCCTTCATCTCTTCAAAACTTGGAGAGATGCCCGTTTCTTCCAACCGCTCCTGAATGAAGCGGATCAATTCGTGTTGCTTTGCCGTTAACATCAGCAAACTCCGTATGGCCGCACTATCTCGCATGGCCCCGGTTGGAGTTCATGCAGTGCCAGACTGACGCGCCCTCAAAAACACCAAAAGCGGTGAATTGCAGATCACTAACCGCGCACCGATATGGTGAACGAATACAGAACAATTAGGCAACCATTTCGATCAAGTCAAGCGTGAAAACCCTTCAAACCGGCGGAGTTCAGCCATTTTGGAGGTTATACACCGTCACCGTGTCGCCGGGCGCCACTTCTCCAGACCAAGCGGACCTGTCGATCAGGCAGTTTGCACCGGCCAAGGCCAGCAAAGCGCTGGAATCTTGAGATGCTGCGCGGCGCACCTGCGAGCCATCGCTTACTCCGCGCAAAAACTCGCGGCGCGGGCCAGTTGCGGGCAAGGCCTCGCTTGCTATCATTGGCTGCGTGGCAGGTGTGATCGCTCGCGAACTCAATGCCGCGCGGATCAGCGGTAGCGCGAAAAGGAAGCAAGTCACAAAGCTCGATACAGGATTTCCCGGAAGACCCAGGACAACCTGCTTGCCGCGCGTCGCCACCATCAGCGGTTTGCCCGGTTTGATCGCGACCTTCCAAAACGTAAGGTCTGCGCCCCAATCGGCCAAGGCTTGCTGGATCAGGTCATGGTCGCCCACCGACGCCCCGCCAGAGGTGATGAGGATATCTGCGCTTTCGGCGTGTTTCAGCGCTGCAGCGAGCGCGCTCAGGTCATCCCCCACGGGGCCAAGCCTCTCGCTCGAACCCACCAACGGGGCGATCATGGCGGCTATCATCGCACCATTGCTTGCGGGGATCTGGTCAGGTCGGCACTGGGCGGGATCGCGCACCAGTTCATCCCCGCTATCAAGGATCGCGACGATCGGCCGCCGCGACACCGGTACTGTTCCATGGCCAGCGGACATGGCGAGCGCAATCTGCGCCGCCCCCATTCTCGTGCCGCTTGTGAGCACAGTGTCTCCGTCAGCGAAGTCGAAGCCGCGTGTTCTTACATGCCGCAGCGCTTCAGGGAGTTCTTGAGTGCGGATCTGCGCGCCCATGATGTCGGCGTTTTCTTGGATCAGCACCCGGTCGCTGCCCTCTGGCATATGCGCGCCAGTTGAGATGCGAGTCGCCTGGCCGTCTGCAAGCACCTGTTTGAATGGCGCTCCCGCGCGGCTTTCGCCCACTAAGGTCCACGGTCCGTCGCCCGCAATCGCATAGCCATCCATCGCCGATAGATCAGCAGGAGGCTGCGTGCGGTTTGCGGTGAGGTTGCCTGATAGTACGCGCCCAAGCGCTTCTTCCACCGGTACATCTTCAGCCCCCATCACGGGGGCTAGCGCAAGCAATTGCTCTTGTGCTTCCTCCAAGGTCAGCATTGATTTTGAGGGGACATTCACAGTGCGGGGGCTTTCCAGTCACCAGACTTGCCGCCGCGCTTCTCCAGAAGGCGGACTTCGCCGATTACCATCGCTTTGTCGATTGCTTTCGCCATGTCGTAGATCGTGAGCAGAGCGGCGGAGATTGCCACCATCGCCTCCATCTCTATCCCGGTCTTGCCTGTCAGCGAAGCGGTCGCAGTCGCACGCACGCCGTCTTCTGCAAACGCAAAGTCTATTGTAATCGCCTCCAGTCCCAGCGGGTGGCAAAGCGGGATCAACTCACCTGTTCGCTTTGCCGCCATAATGCCAGCTATGCGCGCTGTCCCCAGCACATCGCCCTTAGGCGCGTCACCTTCTCGGATCGCAGCGAGCGCTTCATTCGACATGGTGATCCGGCCAGAGGCTATTGCGACCCGGTGAGTTTCGGCTTTCCCGCCTACATCGACCATGCGCGCTGCACCGTCTTCGCCAAGATGTGTGAGGCCGCTCATGCTGAACCTTCCGGCCTGACAAATCTGACACACAATCCAAGAGCGGTAGACAAACTGATCACAGAGCGCCCGTTTGATCGGCTTGAACGAAGGCAGCCTTGTTGGAATGGCCGCGTGTAAGTGAGGGCAAGAAATACAGTCATGCGCCTTTGATGCCATGATCTGCGCGCGCAGAACAGAGCGCTTTTGATACGTGGCTAACCCTCAAGCAATCTGCGCGTGGCCGCAGCGATGTCGTCTGCGCGCATCAGGCTTTCTCCAACGAGGAAGGTTCTGACCCCGGACTTTTCCAGCCGAGCGCAATCGTCATGGCTGTTGATCCCGCTCTCACCCACCAGCAGGCAATCATCCGGCACCATTTTCGCTAGTCGCTCCGTCGTAGAAAGATCGGTTGTGAAGGTTTTGAGATCGCGATTGTTGACGCCTATCAGTAGGGATGTGAGGTTGGTCAGTGCGCGCTCCAGTTCAGCCTCATTGTGAACTTCGACCAGAACATCCATTGCTCGCTCGGTGGCAGCGGCTTCTATTTCGTGCATCGCGGCATCGTCCAAAGCTGCGACGATGATCAGGATCGCATCGGCACCGATTGCCCGCGCTTCTAGACATTGCCACGGATCAACCATGAAATCCTTGCGCAGAACCGGCAATTTGCATGCCGCGCGCGCTTCGATCAGAAAATCCTCGTGCCCTTGAAAGTAGGGTGCATCCGTTAGGATAGACAGACAGGCCGCGCCGCCTGTCTCATAAGCGCGAGCATGAGCGGCGGGCTGAAAATCTTCGCGAATCAGACCCTTGGAGGGGCTAGCTTTCTTGATCTCTGCGATGAGACCAAAACCGGTTCTGCTTGCCTGTCGCAGCTGCGTTTCAAATCCGCGCACTTCCGATTGCTCGCGCGCCAGCGCCTCCAGCGACGATACGCTGACTTCGGCTTTCCGGGTGGCTACTTCGCGGTATTTAGTCGCGCAGATTTCCTCAAGCTTGTTCATTTGGCGAGCGCAATCCAGTCAGTGAGCAATTTCATCGCGCGGCCAGAATCTAACGCTTCCGCTGCCAGAGCCACGCCTTCGGGCCATTCAGAGGCGCGCTTTGCCACGATCAAGGCGCCAGCCGCGTTGAAAAGAACCGCGTCACGATAAGGGCCGGGCGTGCCCTCAAGCAGCGACTTCAAGGCGGCGGCGTTATAAGCGGCGTCATCGCCTCGGATCGCCTCTATCGGAGCCACAGGCAAACCTGCATCTTCCGGTTGAAGCCGGTTCATCTCAAAAGCGTTGCCGCGCACAACGGCAACTTCGTTCCCGCCTGCCAGACTGAGTTCGTCTAAACCTTCATCGCCCGATACGATTAACGAGCGTCCCGTGCCCAGTTTCGCCATCGCCCCAGCATAGATAGGAACGTAGGCGGGGCGGGCAATTCCGATCAGTTGACTGGAAACGCCAGCGGGGTTCGAAAGCGGACCCATAAGATTGAAGATCGTGCGCTTGCCAATCTTTAACCGAATCGGCTGAATGCGTCGCATTGCTGGATGGTGATTTTGGGCGAAGAGAAAGCAAATGCCGATTTCGCCGAGCGTCTTTTCAGCAGTTGCCCCGGCGGCATCCATGTTGAGACCGAGCGCTTCGAGCGTATCAGCCGCACCGGATTTCGAAGACGCCGCGCGATTGCCGTGTTTTGCGACAGGCACACCGCAAGCAGCGACAACAAGGCTGACGGCGGTGGAGACATTAAGCGTGTGATGCCCATCGCCGCCCGTACCGCAAACGTCGATTGCGCCTTCGGGAGCATTAATCGGGATCAGCCGAGCACGAAGCGCACGCGCGGCTCCTGCGATTTCATTCGAAGTCTCACCGCGGTTCGAAAGATCGATAAGAAATTGCTCAATCTCATCCTCTGAAGGCGCACCGTCGAGCAACGCGCCAAACGCCGTTTCCGCCTGCGTTTCCGTCAGCGGTTTGGAAATGTCGGGAAGCACGCTCATGCGATTAGCCTCTCAGGCAGACGCGCTTCGACGCCGCAGATGTTCAGGAAGTTTAAGAGCAAAGCGTGGCCGTGGTCGGTCGCGATGCTTTCAGGGTGGAATTGGACGCCGTGAATGGGAAGCGTTTCGTGGCGGAAACCCATGACGCTGGCTGTAGTGAGGCCCGGCGTATCGGCGTGCGCATTGGCGATCAGGCTGCTTGGCACATCGACCACTTGGAGGCTGTGATAACGCGTCGCGGTGTAAGGTGAGGGAATGCCTGCGAAAACGCCGCTGCCGTCATGCGTCACCGGAGAGGTCTTGCCATGCATAAGCCCCCCTCGAGTGACCTTGCCGCCGAAATGTTGCCCGATGGACTGGTGCCCCAAACACACGCCTAGCAATGGCTTTGCCCTATCAGCACAGGCCGCAACCAGATCGAGGCTGATGCCGGCTTCATTAGGAGTGCAAGGGCCCGGAGAAATGAGAAAGCCGCGGGCGCCCGTCGCCAAAGCTTCGGATGCGGTGATCGCATCATTGCGTTCCACCCGAACATCTGCGCCCAGTTCCATCAAATAATGGACAAGATTGAAGGTAAAGCTGTCGTAATTGTCGATGACGAGGATATCTGGCGTTTTTGTCATGACTTGCCTGCAAATGTGTTCGTCGCGCGGACCAGACCGTCGATGATTCCTGGCTCAGACGCGCTATGGCCCGCATCTTGAACGATCCACAATTCAGCCTTTGGCATCGCCTTCTTCACTTCCCACGCAGATCCCGGAGGCGTGCAGATGTCGTGCCGCCCTTGCACAATTATCGTGGGGATATGCGCGATTTTTGGCAGGTCGCGCAGCAACTGTCCTTCTTCCAAGAAGAAGTCCTTCAGGAAGAACCATGCACATATCCGCGCAAACGGTACCGCTTTGGATGGGTCTGCAAATTCTTCGAGCAAACCTTCGTTGGGCAGCAAGGTCGCAACCGTGCCTTCCCACAAAGACCATTCCTTCGCCGCCGCAAGCCGCGTCGCTTCGTCTTCGCTGGTCAGGCGCGCATAATAGGCTTTCACAAGGTCGCCGCGTTCTTCTTCGGGAATCAGTCCGGTAAACTGATCCCATTGCTCGGCCATGATTTCACTCGCGCCAAAGCGGTAGAGCCACCCCTTTTCCTGTTGCCGCGCCAGAAACACGCCGCGCAGGATAATCTCTGTTGTACGATCCGGGTGCGCTTGGGAATAGGCGAGCGCGAGCGTCGCACCCCAGCTGCCGCCAAAGACTTGCCATGCGTCATGCCCACACATTTCGCGCAGCCGCTCAACATCGGCGACAACGCGCCACGTGTCATTGTGCTCAAGTTCGGCAAAAGGAAGCGATTGTCCGCAGCCACGCTGATCAAACAGCAGGACGTCATACAGCGCAGGGTCCCATTGGCGGCGGTGCGAGGGGGCCATGCCGCCGCCCGGCCCGCCGTGGAGGAACACCGCAGGTTTTGCCCCCGGCGTGCCGACGCGCTCATAATACAGCTGATGCCCTTCGCTGACGTCGAGCATGCCGGTCTCGTAGGGCTCAATCTCTGGATAGAGGCCGTGTTCGTAGGAAATCAGGTTGCCTGACTGCATCATTTCTTTTCCACCACCAAAAGCGGGCCAACGCGGCGCCCATCCATGCGGCCCGTCGCCGGATCCCACAATGACGAGATATTGCCATCCAGAAACAGCGCATTGGGCACTTTCAACTCATCGCGGAAATAGCGCGCAAGCTTACCGAAGCTGAGGGGGTCGTTCGAGATAACGAAATGCGCTTTGCCATCGCTGCCTACACCCACACCATTGCGCAGAGCTTTGGATGGGCCATCGTCCTGCATTTCAGGGTGCAATTCGCCGCCCATAACTAGCATTGGTCCCGACTGTGTGCCGAATTGCGGACGGTCGCCAATGGTGCGCAGGAACGTGTCGGAATCAAGGACGCGCCACCGGCCATCGGAACCGAAAAACACGCCATTGGGCTTCAGATAGAAATTGCCGCTACCATCACCTCGGTCGAGTTCGACCAAGCGGTCCGAATCCTGCACAAAATAGCCCATCGCTTTCAAATCATCGCCATACATTCCGGCGTTCATGACAAAGGCGATGACACTTTCGTTGCGGCCCGCAGCCCAGCTTTCGATCGTGCCAAAACTCGCGCCGGTTGTAGGGGTTTGCGCGGTACTGATGCGGTGTAAGGCCGGATCAGCGATACAGTGGGTGAGGGAGGTCCCCTCGAATGTTGCTGATCGGCAGGCAGAATTGCCATTATCTAGCGCCGCTTCATCGGGCACGACCTCATCGGTCAGCGCGGTATCTCCACCTTCAACCGGGTCGCCGAATTCGGCGCGCACCACAGGCTCCCCAGCGGGTTGCTGCTCGCAAGACACCAGAGCCAGTGCGGCGATCAAAATTAATGCGGTTCTCAAGGTTTCATACTCATTGCCCAAATCCCGGCTCACTGGCCACGCGCACAGCTTCACGCGCGGCGGCGATCAACGCGCCCGCTTTGGCGCGGCATTCAGCGAGTTCTGATACGGGATCGCTGTCGGCGACGATCCCTGCGCCTGCCTGCACATGCATGGTCCCGTCTTTCACAACAGCGGTGCGCAAAACGATGCACGAATCCACCGACCCGTCAGGCGCGAAATACCCTACTCCGCCCGCATAAGCGCCGCGTGTTTCGGGCTCTAATTCTGCTATGATTTCGCATGCTCGTATTTTCGGGGCACCAGATACAGTGCCCGCTGGAAATCCTGCGAAAAGCGCTTCGATCGCGTCTTTATCATCGGCGAGGCGGCCCACCACATTGCTGACTATATGCATGACATGGCTGTAGCGTTCGATGGTGAAGCTGTCAGTGACTTCGACGCTGCCGCATGCAGCAACCCGGCCAACATCATTGCGGCCCAGATCGAGCAACATCAGATGTTCAGCCAGCTCCTTGGGATCGGCCAACAATTCGACCTCATTCGCGTCGTCTTGTGCGCGTGTTTCGCCGCGAGGGCGGGTTCCTGCGATGGGCCGAACTGTGACCTCTCCATTGCGCACCCGGACCAGTATTTCGGGACTCGAGCCAACGATTGCAAATCCGGGCAGGTCAAGGAAGTAGAGAAACGGCGAGGGGTTTACCCGTCTAAGCGCGCGGTAAAGTGCCAGCGGAGGCAATTCGAAAGGGCAGGTAAATCGCTGCGCCAGAACCACTTGAAAGATATCGCCTGCAACAATGTAATCCTTGGCCCGCGCGACCATACCTTTGTAGTCATCCTCCGCCATGACTGGTGTCAATTCGGGCTCGACGGCGCCGGCTGCAACGCTCGGCTCTTCAGGGCGGGGCTGGGTCAGGGCGCGCAAAGTTTCGTCTATCCGGTCGCTTGCAAGTTCAATTGCCATGCTCGGATCATCAGCAGCCCAAATCGGCGTAACACAGAACAGTTCGTCCGATAGGCCGTCAAAGATCAGGATCACTGTTGGGCGCACAAACAACATATCGGGCAGCGCCAATTCGCTCGGTTGCGCGCGAGGCAATGTCTCAACCAGTCCGACGGTTTCATATCCGAAATACCCCACCAGACAGGCAAGCGCAGGGGGTAAACCTTCTGGCACGTCAATCCGGCACCGATCTGCCAACGCGCGAAGCTCCGTCATTGCATCTTTATCGCATGGCTCAAATGCCTCGCGGTCATGCTGCCAGACGCGATTGATTGCGGCGTGACCCTCGCTAGCCCGAAACACCAAATCCGGGTTCAGGCCCAGCAGACTGTATCGTCCGCGGACCTCACCCCCTTCGACCGATTCCAGTAGAAAGTCACCGCGCCCCGGCTCAATCAAACGCCGCGCAGCACCCACAGGCGTGTCGCTATCGGCAACCACACGCCGCCACACCAGCGCAGGCGCGCCAGCGCTAAGTGCCGCAGCGGCACCTTCGGCATTTTCAAGATTGCTATCCACGGGCTGTGTCACGCGTCAGTCACGCAGGTAAGCGCAGCATCAGCATCGATCAGCTTTCGCCGGTCAGTGACTTGCGCAGCGCCTCGATCGCGTCCTCATTGCGCTCAACACCCACTTCTTCGCGAATAGCGCGCGAAAGCTGCGCGTTATATTCCACAGCTAGCGCGGGGGATAGCTGTGCTCGGGTTTGAGTCAGCAAGTCTTCATTTCCATCAATCGGATCAGTTTCGATCGTATCGAGATCGACCACATACCAGCCTACATTGTTCCGTTCTTCCAAAACTTTGGTCGAATTGCTCGCCATAGAAAATAGTAGAACGAGCGGGGGTGGAATGCGTTGGCTTTGATCGGCGAGCAATTCTGTCCGGCGCAGGTTGACATCCTCAACCTGTGTCAGGCGAGCGTCTTCCTTGGCCATTGCTGCAGTTAAAGTGGCACCGCCGCGCACAGCTGCCAGAACACGATTAGCCGCTTCTCCAGCAAGCTTGCTGCCTTCTGCACGGCGCCAGCCAGCTATCGCTTCCTCGCGCACTTCGGCAAGCGGCGGAGCGGCGCTTTCGATGATATCCTCAACGTCGAAGATCATGAATTGCGCACCCGGAACCAATTCCGCCAGTTGCGGCTCGCCCTCATCCATTTGGAAAGACGTATCAAGGATTGGACGCAAAGCTGGGCTGATACCTTGTTCGAGCGATCCAAACAAACGGCCATCTGCCGTCACATTGGGCACCACATTGAGCTCGAGGCCAAACTTATTTGCGATTTCAGTCAGCGACGTACCGCCATCGACTTGCTCTTCGATTTGAGCGCTGAGATCAATCAGTGCGTTGGCAAGTGCCTCATTCTTCAATTGCTGCGAAATTTCATTGCTGACCTGAACCAATGTCCGCGCAGGAGTGCTTTGCACATCATCGACACGCGCAACATACCAACCCAGCGCCGCGCGGGCAGGCTGGACAATATCACCGTCATCTGCGGCAAATACATTTTCGGCCAAAGCGAAACTGGTCGAAGACGCCAAGTCTTCTTGGTTTAGCAAGGAGCCAGACGACACCTGGAAACCGGCTTGCGCTGCCGCTGCTTCTAGCGACATGCCAGAACGAATGCGCTCAACCAGAGCGTTCGCGGCCTCCTGCGTTGGGACCACGAAAGAGCTGATCGCGCGGGCTTCACTCGCGCCATATGACTCTGCGTTTTCGCGGAAGCGCGCTGCAATTTGCGTTGCGGTTGGTGTGATGTCGGCGTTGACGTCATCCGCTCCGAAAGCAGCGAAACGAATAGTCCGGCGTTCTGGCAAAATAAAATCTGATCGGGCCGCGGTGTAATACTGCGTCAACTGAGCGCCCGTTGGATTGCCAGTAGGCGCAAAGGTTGAGCTGGGGATCAAAGCAATCTGACCCCGCCGCCGTTCAAGCACCAAAGCGGCATATTGACGCGCAACTGCTTCTGGCATTTGCGGTCCAGCAAGTGCGGGACGCAAAATCTGCTGTGCGAGCAAGCCATCGCCGATATCACGGCGCAGGATCGCATCAGTAATACCCTGACGGCGCAGAGCCGCCTGATAGGTTGCCTGATCAAATTCACCGGTCAGGCTGCGAAACGCCTGGATTTGCAGAATTTCGCTGTTGATAAGATTGTCACCTGCACGCAGGCCGTGTTTTCTTGCAAACATGCCCACCGCATATCGGTCGATCAGCAATTCCAGCTCACCCTCGAAACCGCCGCCTTCAACAAATTGCGGCATTGTGAGCGTTGGATTGTCTTGCCGAGCACGCGTCAGAGCGTTGTTCATCGTGCTGGTGATCTCATTGTTCGTAACGCCTTCACCGCCAACAACAGCAACTTTGTCGTCCCCTGTCAGGCCGCCAAAAGTAGTTGATCCGCTGATATCGCTCGCGGCAAATGCGAGAGCGACGATGATAAGAAAGCCGATAAAAATCGGCAGGCCGATTTTCGATTGGAAGAAATTGCGAAACAACGAAATCATGGTGAAGATTTTCCCGGTAGTCGTGATCGTGCGCTGTGTATTCTGTTCTATACTTGTGTATATGTTTGACTGTATTAAGGCGACACCCGAAAGGCAGGAACGGGTCCAGCCATTCAAAAGGTCTCTCTGGTCGTGCGCTTTATCGGCCCTGCGACCTCGCGGCAACAGGTTGGGTGACGTTTTGACTAAAACCACCACCTCAGCTAGCGGACGCCGCCCTCGGGCCCTACATGAGCCTTCAGATTCGTAACCCTCTAATTTGTCGTCAGGATAATGTGATGCCCTTGCGGCCCTACATCGTTGGAAACTGGAAAATGCATGGCACGAGAGCCATGCTTTCCGAAGCGCGCGCGATTGATCGTGCTGCGCAGCGATACATGAAAGTGGAAGTGGCGATCGCGCCGCCTTACACGCTTATACACCCGGTCCACCGTGAGGCGGAGCAGATCGCTGTCGGCGCTCAGGATTGCCACGATCAGGAAAGCGGCGCGCATACAGGTGAAATATCTGCTGCGATGTTGGCTGATGCAGGTGCGAAATTTGTTATCCTAGGTCATAGCGAGCGGCGCGCGGCTCAGTCAGAAACTGACTCACAAATTCGCGCAAAGGCCGAGGCGGCGCTTGCTGCAGGCTTGAGGGTGATCATGTGCTGCGGCGAAAGCGAGAAAGTCCGTGCTGCGGGCCGTGCTGTCGCGCATGTGAAGAAACAGCTCAAAGCCTCGCTGCCCAAAACAATCGAAAATGCCAGTGAGAAATTGGCCGTCGCTTATGAGCCCATCTGGGCGATAGGGACCGGAAAAACCGCAACTGTGGATGACATTGCCGAAATGCATAGGGAAATCCGCGGATTGCTGATTGACTTGCTGGGCGAGGAAGAAGGGGCTGAAGTTCGCATCCTCTATGGCGGTTCGGTAAAGCCTGAAAACGCTGGCGAAATTCTGAGTGTACCGGATGTTGGCGGCGCTCTGGTTGGCGGGGCAAGCCTGACTGCTGACAGCTTCATGGGCATCGCTTTGGCTGCGGGTGACGCAGAAGACGTGAAAGAATAGGCATTAACTCGGGTCGCGGCAGACATTTGTCTGTTGCGGCAAACTTGCCTCTCTCTCGCTTTGCTCTCTCACTGCTTCTGCATTGGCGTCTTGCCTCAGCGCCCGTGCATCCCTAGATGCGCTGCACCCAGTCTTTGAAGTTAGAAGAAATTTATGTCGTTGTTTACCATCCTTACTGTCATTCAGGCTATCGTGGCTGCTGCGCTGGTTGGCGTAGTTCTGATGCAACGTTCTGAAGGCGGAGGCCTGGGCATTGGCGGTAATCCTTCGGGCGCCTTGGGTGCGCGCGGTGCGTCAGACTTTTTGACTCGTTCGACCAAGTGGCTGGCGGTGGCGTTCGTAACGCTTTCCATCATTCTTGCTGCGGTTGCAGTGGCCGCATCGAGCGTTGCGGAAGTGACGACAGACCTGGACCGCGATGTAACCGCGCCATCCACTGATGATCTGTTGGGTGGTCCTCCAGTTGGAGCGGCGGACGGAGCGCCTGCTGATGGCGCTGCTTCGGTTGACGATCTGCTGGGTGAGCCTGTTCCTGCTGAAACACCCGCTGCGCAATAACATTGCGCGCATAAGGCGGTCTGGTCTGACCTTCTAAAAAACATTACATTTCTATCAAGCTTGTGGATTGCGGACCTTTGGCATGCGCAATTAGCTTGCCCCGAATCCCCTGACACCCTTAAGGCTCGGCTCCCATGGCGCGGTACATATTTATAACCGGCGGCGTGGTCTCCTCGCTCGGCAAAGGTCTCATGGCGGCAAGTCTTGCCGCGCTCCTTCAGGCGCGTGGGTATAAGGTGCGCATTCGCAAGTTTGACCCTTACCTCAATGTCGACCCCGGCACGATGAGCCCATATCAGCACGGCGAGGTCTATGTGACCGATGACGGTGCAGAGACCGATCTTGATCTTGGTCATTATGAACGCTTTACTGGCGTGTCAGCGCGCCAGAGCGACAACATCACCTCTGGCCGTGTCTACCGCGACATCATCGCTAAGGAACGGCGAGGCGACTATCTGGGCGCCACCGTGCAGGTTATTCCGCATGTGACCGATGCAATCAAAGAATTCGCGCTGGCTGACCAAGACAACCACGATTTTATCCTGTGCGAGATTGGCGGTACCGTGGGCGATATCGAATCGCTGCCCTTTATGGAAGCGATCCGGCAACTGCGGAACGAGCTTGATCCGCTGCAAACGCTCAGCGTTCATGTGACATTGGTGCCCTACATTGCCGCAGCGGGCGAGTTGAAAACTAAGCCTACGCAGCATTCCGTCCGCGAACTGGCCAGCCTTGGGATCAAACCCGACGTGCTGCTGTGCCGCGCAGAGCATCCGATCCCGGAGGGTGAACGCCGCAAGATCGCGAATTTCTGCAATGTTCGGATGGAATCGGTCATTCCGGCGCTTGATGCACCATCGATTTATTCAGTTCCGCTGCAATATCACACGGAGGGCCTCGACGCAGAGGTCCTGCGCGGATTTGGCATCACTGACGCGCCGGAGCCCGACCTTTCGGGCTGGGCAGATGTCACCGACCGTTACTTCAACCCAGAAGGCGAGGTGACCATCGGGGTGGTTGGTAAATATGTCGGGCTGCCCGATGCTTACAAGAGCCTCAACGAAGCGCTTATCCATGGCGGAATGGCCAACCGGGTTAAGGTCAACATCGAATGGATAGATGCGGAAATTTTTGAAGGCGACAATGACGGCGAGATCGCCGCTGCTTTGGAACCGATGCATGGCATTCTGGTCCCTGGCGGATTTGGCGAACGCGGCAGCGAGGGCAAAATCTCCAGCGTCCGCTTCGCGCGGACTCGCAATGTGCCATTTTTTGGTATCTGCCTGGGTATGCAAATGGCTTGTATCGAGGGAGCCCGCGAAGCTGGCTTTAGCGATGCGTCATCGACCGAATTTGGCGATACGCAAGAACCTGTTGTCGGCATTATCACTGAATGGATGAGTAAAGAGGGCCTTGAGCAGCGCGAAGAGGGCGGCGATCTTGGCGGCACGATGCGCTTAGGCGCTTATGAGGCAAAACTGTCCGCAAACAGCCACGCGTCAACGATGTACGGCGGTGTCGATACAATTTCGGAACGCCACAGGCATCGCTATGAGGTCAATGCGGCCTATATCGAACCACTGGAGCGTCAGGGACTTGTTTTTTCCGGCATGTCACCTGACGGATTGTTGCCTGAGATTGTGGAGCGGCCTGACCACCCTTGGTTTGTGGGCGTTCAATTCCATCCTGAATTGAAATCTCGGCCATTCGCCCCGCATCCGTTGTTTTTAGGCTTCATCGCTGCCGCGCTTGAGCAGTCTCGGCTAGTTTAAAGCCGTGTTTAATATTGGATACGGGTCGGCGCAAAATTGGATGGCTGTGACATACGCGGCCCATACGTTAATTCGATAAGCTAACTTGCGCGAACGACTCCTGTCCCAAGATTGCCGATCTTATCTCTGAACATTTTGCAAAGCGCTACGTAATAACCCCACGTCTGATCATGTGTAATGCAACGGAGGTCCGGCTTTATCTGACCTTATGTGTCGCGTCTGTACAAACTCATCAAATTTCCCTTGCGTAAGAGGTGTTTTGCGTCTTACGGACCTTGCACCTACAGGTTTTCTTAAGGGAACGGGCACCTAAAATGTCCAACCCCTGAAGCCTGTTAAGGGGGCAACAGGGTTTATTATCAAGTTTCGCAGAACGCCGATCTTAATGGCGGAAAATAACAAGCTGCAACCAGGCTCGCGCCGAATTTGACCGTCTTCTGCGACCCGGACGGTCAGGGTTGGACGAGGCGACTTTAGAGTCGCGGGGGCGTGTCCGAAAGGACCGCCCCCACTTTATTTGAACCTAACCTTTGGCCAGATATTAGCTAAGTTTTAGGCTGCACTCACAAGCGCTTAAGCTGCGTCGGCGGCTTTTTCGTCGTCGGCAGCTGGAACCGCAGTGAGCATTGCGCCGCCATTCACAGCGATCTTCTTTGGC
The DNA here is from genome assembly GCA_963789155.1 of uncultured Alphaproteobacteria bacterium. Taxonomy (GTDB): domain Bacteria; phylum Pseudomonadota; class Alphaproteobacteria; order Sphingomonadales; family Sphingomonadaceae; genus Erythrobacter. The sequence continues at coordinate 608,582 of CAWBJN010000003.1, forward strand.
TTCATTGCATCAGGCACCTCACGCACCAGATCGACGATCAAAAGACCATCAGCCAAGTCGGCGTTTTCTACGCGGACATAATCGGCCAATTCAAAACGGCGTTCGAACCCGCGATTGGCGATGCCGACATGCAGCAATTCAGCGCCATCATCGATATCATCGCGCTTCTTACCTTGCACAGTCAGCAGGTTCGCTTGGGCGGTAATATCAATATCCTGAGCGCGAAAACCCGCCACGGCCAGCGTAATGCGATAATTGTCTGCGCCACTTTTTGAAATGTTGAAAGGTGGATAATTGTCGCCCGAATTCGCGCGCGCCTGTCCTTCGAGCATGTCGAACAACCGGTCGAAACCAACGGTGCTGCGGCGATAGGGAGTAAAATCAAGACGTGACATAGTTTCAAATCCTCGTGTTTGAGCAATCTGTGTTCAAATACAAACCTGCATCATGCAGCGTCTGCGTGAGTGCCGGTTTTATGTGTTCCCCAAGACTGGCGAAACGCACCGACAACCATTAGTTAGGTCTGGCGAAATTGCTTTCAAGAGGTCCGTGAGGGCCGAAATAGCGCCAAATGAGGCAAAAAATGACTACTGCTAAAATCGACTTGTACTCCAAAGCTTTCTGCCCCTTCTGCATTCAGGCCAAGCGTCTGCTGGCAAACAAGGGTGTGGAGTTCAATGAGTTCGACATCACAATGGGCGGGCCAAAGCGCGAAGAAATGATGGCTCGCGCACCACATGCGCGCACTGTGCCGCAAATTTTTATCGGCGATACGCATGTTGGGGGTTCAGACGATCTTCACGCGCTAGATGCGTCGGGCGAGCTCGACGCATTGCTGGCGGGTTAAGCGGCCCAAATGCCCAAAATCGCGGTTCTCCAGATGAATTCGGGCATTGATCCGGATGAGAACCTGCGTGCGGTGAAAGACGCGGCGCGGCGTGCTGCGGGGGAGGGTGCGAAGGTGCTCTTCACCCCTGAGATGTCGATCCTGCTTGATCGCGATCGCAAGCGTGCCGCGAGTTGGATCGAAGGTAGCGGTCCAGGATCACGTGGCCAAACGTTTGACCGCATGTGCTGCCGAATTTGATATAGATATCGCTTTGGGTTCGATGCCGGTGCAAGGCGCTGGTGGCCGATGGGCCAATCGTGCGATGTATTTTACTCGCGCTGACGATCAGGCCGATCCGGTTACCTACGACAAGATTCACATGTTCGACGTTGAATTGTCGACCGGCGAGACATGGCGCGAAAGCAGCGCCTATCTCGCTGGCGAAAAGGTTGTGACCGCGGAGAACACACCTATCGGGCGGCTTGGTCTGGCGATCTGCTACGACATGCGCTTCCCCGCGCTATTCGAAGAATTGGGCAATCGGAAATGCGACGCGATCGCCATTCCTGCCGCTTTTACCGTCCCCACAGGCAAAGCGCACTGGCATGTCCTGCTGCGCGCCCGTGCCATCGAAGCGAGCGCCTTCGTCATCGCCGCCGCTCAGGTTGGCAAACATGCCGATGGGCGGGAGACTTACGGGCATTCTTTAGTGATCGACCCATGGGGCGAAGTGTTGCTTGATATGGGCAGTGAAGGCCCGGGGCTCAGCTATTGCGATATCAACCTGGATCGCATCGCAGAGGTCCGCGCGCAGGTTCCTAGCCTTGCCAATCGCCGCGAAATACCCAATTCACCCCTGTCATGATCGTATTCGACCTCAATTGCGCAGAGGGCCACTGCTTCGAAGGGTGGTTCGGCTCCTCCTCTGATTACGAGGAGCAAGCGTTGCGCGGGCTAGTGACATGTCCAGAATGCGGATCAGGCGTGGTGAGGAAGGCTGTGATGGCGCCAGCAGTCGGCGCCAAAGGCAACCGCGCCGTCGCCGTTCCGCAGCCACACGAAGATCGCCCTCGGGACGTTTCTGCACCGGATGCAGCAGAACGACCCGTGTCGAACAAGCCGATCCCTGCTGAGGTTGAAAACGCTCTTAAGCAGCTTGCTAAAGCTCAGAAAAAGGCGCTCAAGAACAGCACTTGGGTGGGCAAGGATTTCGCCAAAGCGTCGCGCGAAATGCATTATGGGGAGCGTGATCAGGCGGCGATCCACGGACAGGCAAGCCTTGAAGAGGCAAAGAGCCTGGCCGAAGAGGGCGTACAAGTCGCAGCCTTGCCATTCCCAGTCGCGCCACCTGACAAACTCAATTGATTAGAGAGTGTGCGATGCTATTGGAGGTCGCGAGACCCCGTAGCTCAGCCGGATAGAGCACCAGATTCCTAATCTGGGGGCCGCGCGTTCGAATCGCGCCGGGGTCACGTTTTTTGTTTGCGCAACCTGTCCGGGGCACGATTTCCTCGCGCGTCCGGCTCTGCGGGTGCCCGAGCGGCGTAGCTATGGCCGTTTGCGGTTCCGCCTTCAACTCCGGGCTTGGCGGCCCTTTGGACCGACGGCTTAGATTGAACTCGAAAAACCAACACGTGCTTTCCACGTCCGATCCGCCCAGAACGACAGCACCACGACACCAGACGATATCGACATCAGCAGCGCACATGTTCCAGCCCATCCGCCGAAATCAAACACCGCCGTGCCCGCGATGCTGCCAATCGCTCCGCCAAGGAACATGATGACGATATAGCTGGTGGTGAGGCGGGTGCGGATCGCCGGTTCCAACGCGAGGAAGGTCATCCGTCCGGTGACATCGACGGTGGGGCCAACGATATTGACCAGCACCAGCGGTACCAGCACCGTCCAGACATTCCAGCCAAACGGATACAGCAGAGCAATTCCTAGCGCTTGCACCAACGCTGCAATCAGCCGCGCCCGTCGTGCGCCAATGCGATCTGCCCATCGCCCCAGTCTAGGCGTGGTAAAAATGCTGATCGCGGCAACTCCAGCGAGATAACCGACCGTGTCGACCCCATACCCCATATCATCACCCGTCAGGTGCAGCGCCAATGCTAGCCATGTCGCGGTGAAAGCTGCAAAGTTCAGCCCTTGGATGACTGCCGATATCATCAAGTCGCGGTTCGACAGGGCAAGGGTGAAGACCGATTTGAGCAGCGCGGCATATGACCCTTGTGGGGCTTTGCGCTGACTGCCTGCGCTTTTTAAAGTTTGCGGCAGCAGCAGTGTCACTCCAACCATTAGGACAAAAGCACACCAATAGACTGCGCGCCAGCCGTAATGCTCTGCAACAATTCCGGCCCCAACACGCGCGACCAGAATACCGAAAATTACCCCTGCGGTAAGCAAAGCGGTGACTTGGCCCAGCCGCTCCGGCGCGACGCGCTTTGATGCGAAAGCAGGGATTAAATATGGCGCGATGGTTACAAAACCGAGCAGCGTCGAAGCTAGCGTAAATGCCGCAAATCCCTCCGCCAGCGCCATGCCGAGCATAAACACGCACTGCGCCACGACAAATATGATGCACAGGCTCTTATTCGAATAGCGATCCCCCAGTGGCAGAAGCAGCAATATGCCCAGAGCCAAAGCCAGTTGGTTGAGCGCCGGAACAATTCCAATACCGGCATCGCTCACACCAAAATCGCGCGCGACTTCGCCAATGATCGGGTGGATGTAGTAAGCGTTGGCGGTGACGACCGCCGCCGTCACTGCCAAGACATACTCTTGCCCCCGGCTCAGATATGGGAGGGCCTCGTCTTCGCCTGTTTCAAGCCCCATTTCGGAATGCGCCGCGCTCAGAGAAAGCCCGCCTTTTTTGCGGTGTCGATGACGCCTTGCGCCAATTCGTCCGGCCGATCTTCCTGACAGAAATGCCCGCACTTGCTCAGCGAGAAATGCGGCATATCTTTCGCGCCTGCCACGCGCCCGGCCATCGTGCCGGTTGCCGCGCCGAGCACCTTGTCGTCTTCTCCAATAATGGTGAGGAACGGCTTCTCGAAATTCGCCAGGCCTTGCCAAGCCGCTTTGTTTTCGGCCACGCCGGGCTTGTCGTCTTCCACTGGAACAAGCTGCGGGAAGGCGCGTGCGCCTGCTTTGCTCGGTTCGTCGGGGAAGGGCGCATCATAGGCAGCTACTTCCTCCAATGTCAGTTCCCTCACGCAAGCGCCTTGCAGAATGTTGCCAATGTTGAACTCAGGCGAGCTTTTGGCGAATTCGCGCCACGCCATAAAGGCATCGGAGGCTTTCCCGCCGCCTTCTGGCAAAAATGTATTGCTAGCGGTGACGCAGGTGAATTTCCCCGGTTCTTCGCCGACCATGCGCAGGCCAAGCAGACCGCCCCAATCCTGACAAAACAAAGCCGCAGGTTCCGGCACGACAAACTCACGCCATTGTTGCAGCCAGCTGATGTGACTGTCGTAGGTGTAAAAGGCGATATCATCGGGCTTGTCGCTCTTACCGAACCCGATCAGATCCGGGGCAAGGCAGCGAAAACCAGCGTCCACCAAAACGGGGATCATCTTGCGGTAGAGAAAGCTCCAGCTTGGCTCACCATGGAACAGCAGAACGGGCGGCGCGTTCTTTTGTCCCTCGTCAATGTAGTGCATCCGGCCTCGGTGCCCTTCGCCCAAATCGATTTCGATCCAGTTTTCCGCAAAAGGGTAATCAGGAATCGCAGCGAAACGGGTCAGATCGGCTCTCAGCACTTGCATCGGTCAGTCTCCTCTTAAGGGAGATCAGTAGCATGGAAAAACCTAAACCAAAGCCCCCTATACTTCTTCACCCGGCTTTTCGCCCATCGGCACGCGTTCCTTGAAAGTGTGCGTGATGTAAGGGAACGGGATTTCAATCCCGGCTTCGTCCAATCCGCGCTTGATTGCGCGCACAACCTTGTCTTTGCTCTCCCAGCCATCGCGCGGACTTGATCCAGCCCACCATCGCACAAGGAAATCGACGGAGGACGAATTGAATTCTTGCGCAAAGATGTCGACGCCTCTTTTGACATCAATAGTATTTACCGATGACACGGCCTTACGGATCACTTCTGCGGCTTCATCAAGGTCGGTATCATAAGAAACGCCGATTACAACGTCATGACGCCGCTGGTCCGTATCTGTGAGAATTTTGACCGGATTTTTGAAAAGGATCGAGTTTGGAACGACGGTCAACTCGCCTGACAACGAGCTGATATGCGTTTCTCTCAAGGTGATATGATCAACCTTTCCAATGATGCCTTCGCATTCAATTACGTCGCCAATGCGCATTTTCTCGCGCACCATGATGAGAATACCAGCGAGGAAGTTTTCAAAGATGTCCTGAAACGCAAAACCAATCGCGACCGCGCCGATCCCCAAACCTGCGATCAAGGTGCCTGCGGTCATTCCAGGGAAGACCACAATAGCTGCGATCATCAGACCCAAAATCCACACACCGATTTTTACCAGTGTCTCAATCAATTCCACCAATGATGCGCGCAGATGGGTTTTTCCAACGATCTTGTGCGCTAATTTCAGCGCGAATTTCGCGATGATTGCTGTGATCACAAGGATAACAATCGCAATGGCGATTTGGGGGACCATCCGAATGAATTCGATGCCCATGTCGTTGATTTGATCGATAAGTGTAGAAAGCATATTTGTGTCGCAGGCCCCGTTCCGTTTGATACTTAACGACCCTGTGCGCCAGATGGTTCCTAATTGGTGGAGCGCCCCAATTGCACCTTAGCAATTGCATCAGGTGGACTTGATGCGTTGCTGCGGGCAATCACTTCTCGAACAAATGATTACAGGCCCCACTATGCAATCCGAAAACGAAGAACTTGCCGAAATCCGCCGTGCAGTACGCGCGTTATGCGATGATTTTCCGGGTGAATATTGGCGCACAAAAGATGCCGCGCGCGAATATCCTGCTGAATTTGTCGATGCTCTTACAAAAGCAGGCTTTCTGGCCGCACTGATCCCGGACGAATTTGGCGGCAGCGGATTAAGCCTGGATGCTGCCTGTGTCATCATGGAAGAGATCCAGGCTAGCGGGTGCAACGGCAGTTCTGCGCACGCGCAAATGTACATCATGAATACTCTGCTACGATATGGCAGCGATGCGCAGAAGAACGAATACTTGCCCAAGATCGCCAGCGGGAAACTGCGCCTTCAAGCCTTTGGCGTGTCAGAGCCGACCAGCGGCACGGACACTCTCAGCCTGAAAACGCGCGCGGTGCGCGATGACGATGAATATGTCATCAGTGGTCAGAAAATCTGGACAAGCCGCGCGGAACATTCTGACCTGATGTTGCTGCTGGCGCGCACTACGCCTCGTGAAGAGGTGGAGAAGAAGACTGAAGGCCTGTCGATGTTCCTTGTCGATATGCAGGCAGCGGTCAAATCGGGTATGACGGTCAAACCGATCCGCACGATGATGAACCATTCCTCCTGCGAGGTGTTTTTCGATGATCTGCGTATCCCGGCAAACGCGCTTGTGGGAGAGGAGGGGAAGGGTTTTCGCTACATCCTGTCAGGCATGAACGCAGAACGTATCCTGATCGCCAGCGAATGTATCGGTGATGCCAAATGGTTCATTGAAAAAGCAACGGGTTACGCCAGCGACCGCAACGTGTTTGCGCGGCCTATCGGGCAGAACCAAGGCGTCCAGTTCCCCATCGCGCGCTGCTATGCTCAAATGCGAGCGGCGGAACTGATGGTTCATCACGCGGCGCATGTTTATGACGAAGGCGGCAATCCCGGCGAAGAGGCCAATATGGCAAAATTGCTCGCATCAGAAGCCAGCTGGGCTGCGGCGGATATGTGCGTGCAGACGTTTGGCGGCTTTGGCTTTGCGGAGGAATATGATGTTGAGCGCAAATTCCGCGAAGCGCGGCTTTACACCGTTGCGCCCATCTCAACGAACCTGATCCTGTCTTATCTGGCCGAACATGTTCTGGGTTTGCCTCGCTCTTACTAATTTGCGCCTTGCGACATCAATTTTGCCTAAAAAACAGAGTATTTGCCACGTTATGACGTATTTTGCTTGATGCGTGGGGTTAACTATGATTCTGTGCAAATGGGATCAGGGAAAGCCAAAATGCGTAAGCCACCGAGGGAAAATGTGAAGCAGGCGCTCGCGCTTACGCTTCTTGTTGTGTTGACGGTTTCTGCGATTGCGGGCCCGACAGGCTTGCTTGCATGGGCTGAGAACGAAGAGACGCTCGACCAGCGTAATGCTCGCATTGCCGTGCTGACGCAGGAACGTGATGCTCTGAAGAACCGCGTTCGGCTGCTCGACCCCAATGGCGCCGATCCGGATCTCGTTAGCGAATTGGTCCGCGAAGATCTTGGCGTGATTCATCCTGATGAGATTGTGATCACTTTCGACGAAGGTTGATTTTTGGGACTAATCCGGCGGTTGCAGGTTTCCTCCTCCGTCAATTTCAACCAATGTGGCAAATGCGCTTTTGAAGCGCGAGTTGACGTTGCGTAAGCCTCAATTTGGTGCCTATAGGGGACCCGATTGTAGTCGTGCGCATCTCCTCCCCGGCGGCGTGCGACAGAGAGAGAAGGAAGTTCAATTGGCCAGAAAACCCGCAGCGAAAAAATCGGGAGACGCAACGCCGTCCTCGCCCGAGGGGTCAATAGCCTCTGACGATCCCGATTTCGCTTTGCATACATTGCAAGCTGAATTCGAAAAAGCGAAGCGGTTCGCGGCGAGTGACGATCAGATGCTCGAATTCTATCGTCAGATGCTGCTCATACGCCGGTTTGAGGAAAAAGCGGGTCAGCTTTACGGCCTCGGCCTGATTGGCGGGTTCTGCCACCTTTATATCGGGCAGGAAGCGGTCGCTATTGGCCTGCAATCGGCTCTGGATAAAGACAAAGACAGCGTGATAACTGGATACCGGGACCACGGTCACATGCTTGCCTATGGGATCGATCCCAATGTCATCATGGCGGAATTGACTGGCCGCGAAGCTGGCATTTCGAAAGGCAAGGGCGGCTCCATGCATATGTTCAGTACCGAACATAAGTTTTATGGCGGCCACGGCATTGTCGGCGCCCAAGTCGCGCTGGGCGGGGGGCTCGCGCTCGCGCACCAATACAATGAAGACGGCGGGCTGTGCCTTGCTTACTTTGGCGACGGCGCGGCGAACCAGGGGCAGGTCTATGAGACCTTCAACATGGCGGCACTGTGGAAGTTGCCAATCGTTTTCGTCGTGGAAGACAATCAATACGCGATGGGCACCGCCAGTGCGCGGTCGTCGGCTGAAACCCGGTTCCACAGACGCGGCACCGCGTTCCGCATTCCCGGAATGGATGTGGACGGGATGAATGTTCTGGAAGTTCGCGCCGCTGCAGAAGTCGCCTTTAAGCATGTGCGTGACGGCAAAGGCCCCGTCTTGATGGAGCTAAACACCTACCGTTATCGTGGGCACTCCATGTCCGATCCGGCCAAATACCGCACCCGCGATGAAGTGCAGGAACAGCGGGAAAAATTCGATCCGATCGAACGGCTCAAGAAGACTTTGGTCGAGGCTGGGCATGACGAAGCGGATCTCAAGGCCACCGATAAGGAAATTCGTAAGATCGTAGCTGAAGCTGCTGATTTCGCTGAAAGTTCACCTGAGCCGGAGCCATCAGAGCTCTACACCGATGTTCTGGTGGAGAAGTACTGATGGCGATAGAACTCAAAATGCCCGCATTGTCGCCGACAATGGAAGAAGGCACCCTCGCGAAATGGCTAAAGGCTGAAGGCGACACGATTGAGCCCGGCGATATAATCGCTGAGATTGAAACAGACAAAGCGACGATGGAATTCGAAGCCATCGACGAAGGTGTCCTGACCAAAATCCTGATTGCCGAAGGGACCGAAAATGTCGCCGTGGGCACTGTGATTGCGCAGATGTCAGGGGAAGGGGAGGAAAGCGCTCCTGCTTCCGCGGATGAGGCTCCCGCCGAAGCGGAAAAGCCTAAAGTGGAGCCAGCGCCTGCTCCTGCGGCTCAAAGGCCGGCCGCATCTACCCCTGCAAATGATCCCGACATTCCGGAAGGCACCAGCTTTACCAGCACGCAAGTGCGAGAAGCTTTGCGTGACGCGATGGCGGAAGAAATGCGCAGCGATCCCCGCGTCTTCGTCATGGGCGAAGAAGTTGCCGAATATCAGGGCGCTTATAAAGTCACTCAGGGCCTGCTGGATGAATTTGGGCCGAAACGCGTTATCGACACGCCGATAACCGAATACGGTTTTGCCGGGATCGGTGCGGGAGCGGCGATGGGCGGGTTGAAACCTGTGGTTGAATTCATGACGTTCAACTTTGCGATGCAGGCGATCGACCACATTGTGAACTCGGCGGCGAAAACGAACTACATGAGCGGTGGGCAGATGCGTTGCCCCATCGTTTTCCGCGGTCCCAACGGCGCGGCCAGCCGCGTTGGCGCGCAGCACAGCCAGAACTACGGTCCGTGGTACGCCAGTGTTCCGGGCCTGATTGTTATCGCGCCGTATGATGCTGCGGATGCAAAGGGCTTGATGAAAGCCGCCATCCGCACTGATGATCCGGTCGTGTTCCTAGAGAATGAGCTGGTCTATGGGCGCAGTTTTGATGTGCCTGATCTGGACGATCACGTCCTACCAATCGGCAAGGCGCGGATTGTTCGCGAAGGTAAAGACGCGACCATCGTCACATACTCTATCGGTGTGGGTTTAGCGCTGGAGGCGGCAGAATCGCTCGCGGCGGACGGTATTGATGCAGAAGTCATCGATCTTCGCACATTGCGCCCGCTCGACAAACAAGCGGTGCTGGATAGCTTGGCAAAGACCAATCGCTTGGTCGTTGCTGAAGAAGGCTGGCCGACATGCTCAATTGCCAGCGAAATCGTTTCAATCTGCATGGAAGAAGGTTTCGATGATCTTGATGCGCCCGTCATTCGGGTGTGCAATGAGGACGTACCGCTACCTTATGCAGCCAACTTAGAGAAAATCGCGCTTATCGATGCGCCTCGGATTGTCGAGGCGGTCAAGAAGGTCTGCTACGTTTGATCAGGCGCTGGCAAACGAAAAATGGGGAGGCTGCGAATGTCGCGGCCTCCCCTTTTTTCGTCTAACCTTCGGTGCGGTCAGAATGGCCGAATTAGGTAGGCCGGTCTGCTGAAAACGTGTTGCAACGTGCGACAGGCGCTGGCGGAGCAGTCTGAAACAGTCCCTCGGCGCGAGTGTCGCGGATGTTGAAAGCGGCAGTGTATGTTATCTCGGTATTGCCAAAGAAATCGACTGGAGTGATTTGCTCATAGGTGTACGCGACTTCGACAAAAATCACTGCAGTACCCGGAGCGGCAGTGATCAGACTTCCCGCTCTGCCCATGCCATCGAAGTCTGTTCCAGTCTCACCATCATCCTCTACTCCATAACTGGAAGGATGATTTTTTGCTCCGCGACAACGCTGCCACTCAATCCATTGGCCGCCATCTGCATTTTGCCGGAGGCTGGAGACGATCACGCGGCCTCGGCCGTAGATATCGTAGGTTTCGCCCAGTTTCTCACCACCGACCAGAGATTCGTTGATGTCAGCCTCAAACACTCGGCGAGCGGCAAGAACATCTTGCTCACCCACGCGTGACGCATTGTCGGCGACCTGCATGGCAAGTTGACTTAGCTGCATATGGGTGATCACGAAATTGGCTGTCTCGGTCCCGGCCAGACCCATTCCAAGCACAAGCGGCGCCGAAAACGCGAACTCGACCATCGCAAGACCAGAGGTGTTGCTCTTGAGTTTGGAAAGGACCCTTTTGCAAGGTTTCAAGAAACGCGTTTTAACGGTCATGGGCAGTTTCCAGTTTGGGTAGAGCGATCCTGTTCATCGAAAGGCTGGTTGCGCAGAACGGTCGAGGCGCGGATCGTTACATCCTCCGAAAGTCCGGCCAGGCCGTGCATTGGGAACAGGCGCGGGTAGCTGACGATGGCAGTGTACAACACCGCATCGCGGGCGCCGCCAATGCCTTGCTGACCGCGATCAGCATCCCATTGACCGTTCTCATTCAGGTCAACGAACACCTCGTTATTGTTGCAGACGCCATCAAACGGGGCTTCATCGGTCCACTCTTCTGCCTCGCCAATGTCGCTGAAATCAAAATGCGATAGCTTGATCAGTTCCACTGTCGCTGTGCTCGGCGCAACATTACCAACTTGATCAATCACGGCCTGGTCGATGCTAGCTTGCTGGCTGCCAGCGTTTTCCAGCGTCAGGTCACGGCCAGCCTTTTGCATCGCGCCATTCACCAGCGCCGACGTGTATTGCGTATGCGCGATATCGAACAAGCCCATGATCATCAGGAGCAGTACGGGCGCGACGAAGCCGAATTCGACGATCGTCGCACCGTTCTCATTCCTGCGAAGGCGTTTGAAGGTCTTCGAAAAAATCATTGGGTCAACCTCAAAGCTGCAATCCGCTGCGCAATTTCCTGAAAACGATCTGCAAGTTCGGCAGAATCGTCCGCGACAAATGAGCGGCCCGGATCAGCGCAATCGATCAGGTTTTGCGTCAAAGCGACGCCGAACGCGACCACCCAAACAGATACGTTTTCCTGTCTTGCAAGACGGCACGCAGCTTGGAAACGCTCCGAGTGCGCGTCGAACAAGCGGGTGCCGTTGGCGTTTCCTGAAACGCGGCGATCCCACCACTCGGTGCCGTACATGTTGTAGAATTCTGTATTCGGCACGAGTTCGCCATCCGTCATGAAGATGATGTGGCGACCGACGGCATCACCGTTTGGCGCGGTCCGATTGTCATCTGCAAAAATGCCATTCGGGGAAATGAAGCGTGCGCCCCATATCATGCCGATATCGTGATAGGTGTTCCCATTCGCCTCTAGTGCGTCGACGGCAGTCTGCATCTCGCCGCGGGTCGTTTCAGCCAGTCGGATGGCGGGCTCAGGGCAGCTATATGCTGGCCGGCGCTCGTTTTCGGTCTGGCGAAGCTCAGCCAAAGTGTTGTTGGCATTGCCGTTAGTTCCACCGGTTTCGCGCTTCCAAACTGCGCCAAAGAGCACTGGTTTCCAATACTGATTCACGTTTGATGGAACGAGGCGAATGTTCAGATCATTCGCGCCAGCAGGTACCGGATTGAAGTTCGTTTCTGCAACAGTGTTGGCTTCTTCTACACATCCATCCCAAGTCACGGTCTGATTTGCGAATTCCCAACCGATCGGAAGATCAATCCGGTTGTCATCGTACAACGACGTTAGATCATAGGTGACCGGTTTATAGACATACGTAAATTCGCGATTTTCGACCCGCCCTTCGGTGAAGGTGATCTTCGAAACAGCGTCATATTCATTGTGATCATAAAATAGCCGGCAACGGTTTGAGCTACCGTAGTAAAAACCTCCATCGAATTGGAAGGATTCATACGTCACTACGCCTTGATAAATGGTGACGCGCGGGTCAGTTCCCGATTGCGATACTTGCGTCCAACTGCCCTGACTGCTGGCGGATACGAAGATATCTGTGCGCGAATTGATTAAGTTTCGGCAGTCGTCGATCGTCGTTATGCCGTAAAAGTTTTCTTCCGGCCGGCCTTGATCGTCAAAGTTGTAAGCGTTGCCGGTGCGCTCATACAGATATGATTCTGGCTCATAGGTAAATGTGATATCCCAATCGCCCTCGCGCGATTGATACGTATGGCTTCTAGCGAGCCAACTTGGATTCTCCGCCATCAACGCGCCGCCGACATTCACGTTTGAAGCATAGGGGACCATGCCATAGCGAACCTGCGCAGACGCCGATGTGGATTCCTCCACGGTGTCATAGAATGTCATAACCGCTTCACGTAGACCCGCCAGGCGAGAATCTGCACTGTTGCCACCGGGGCAAGAAGTCCCGTCTGGGGTGCAGCCCATCGAACCTGTTACATCGACTACGAACATGACATCCGTATTCGAAATATTGATGTCCGCTTCGCAATTTACGCTTAGGTCAAAGTCTTCATAACCAAACGCACCCATGATCGTCGTCGGCAATGTGCCGGTTGCAACGCCGTTGACTTCGCCATCAACGGTCGCGGTGTATGTGCGCGAAAGATCCTCTGTGCCAAATTGATCGGTCGTGTAATTCTGATCGAAAAAGTTTTCGCCGATCTGCCGTTCTTCGGTCCCAAACGTATCATCGGCCATCGCACGGCGCGCGGCGAGGGCGCCTGCGTCACATGCTGACTGAAGCCGGGTTTCCGCCATGTAATACCGACTGGCATCGACGCCGCCGCCAACCATTGCCATCAACGGCACAAGTGATGCCGCAGAGATTGCGATTGTGTTTGCCGCTTTGTCTTTCGCGATCCGGCGAAGGAACGACTGGCGAGTGTCGATTGTCTGGCGCATAGGTCCACGTCCTCACATCAAATCCAGCACAGGATGGTGCGGATTCTCAATTACATCGAAGGGTGATAGCCTATGGGTGGTAAGGGGATTCCGAAGTTGTTTGGTAAACAACACCTTACCGTGCGTCTTTTGTCTTAACCCCGCCTATGCACAGCGATTGTAATCTATTGCGCGCTTGACTTTGGCCCCCTTTCCTCGGCTACGAGCGCCCTTGATGACCACGCAACCCACTGAAATCCTGCCTGATGAGGTGCATATCGCCCTGGCTCATACGCAACCTGAAATGCGCGGTGCGTTAAGGATATTCTTTGAACTTGATCGGCGGCTTGCGCGAATTGTGGCGGCAACGACGGAACCGATGCTGGGTCAAATGCGGCTCGCATGGTGGCGCGATGAGTTGGGCAAGCTTGCTGCGGATAGGCCAGCCGGGGATGTGGTACTCGACGGGATTGGCAAATATTGGGGTGGGCGAGAGGCGTCTCTTGTCAAATTGGTCAATGCGTGGGAGCATTTGTTGGTGGATCCACCTTTGACTGAGGACGACGCGTCTGCTTTTGGATCATTGCGCCGCGATGCTTTGATTGCGGTCTATGGCGATCGGTCGCAGCAACATGATCACTATCCCGCCTATGCGGCGGCGGGATGGCACTGGGCGATGGCAGATTTCGCCTCGAATATCCCCGATGGCGAAGAGCGTGACTTGGTTTTGCGACTAGGGCAGACGGGCGGAGTAGGGGCTGCAGCGCTGGGCCGTGATGCGCGCGGATTGGCGATTTTGGGAGCCTTGGGCCTGCGCGCCTTGAAACGCGGAGGCCGCCCTTTGATGGAAGGGCGAACCGCATCACTTATAGCAACAAGAGCCGCTATCATCGGCAGGTGATTACGTGTATTCCCTGATGCTTAGAGGTCGTGAGGGAAGAAATGCGTCAAACTGTACTAGGAGTATTCGTGGGACTGATCCTTGCTGGGGTCGGTGTCTTTTGGTGGCAGGCGCGCGCCCAGATTGAAAACAATGCTCCGCCACCGCCGGAACCTGAAAAGACGGCTCCAGCAACGGGCGTTCTACCCGAAGTCGACCCCGGAAATATGACCGGCCCCGCACCGCCAGAAGCGAGCGAGCTGACACGCGAAGAGCGGCGTTTTTTCCGCTACGACCGCAACCGTGACCGGATCATTAGCCGCAATGAAATGCTGTCCAGCCGTTCTGACGCGTTCCGGAAACTGGATGTCGATGGCAACAATCTGCTGACCTTCGAAGAATGGGCGGTCACCACAGCACAGCGCTTTGATGGCATGGACGCCAATGGCAATGAACAGCTGACACCGGCAGAATTTGCGACCAGCAAACCGGCAGCACGTCCATCGAGACCAGCTTGTAGCTGCTAAGCTGGTACCGGCTCTTCGTTTCGCTGCTCGCTTAGCCATTGTTGCAAATCGACCTTGCCGCGCGACGTGTAAGCTTCCTTGCGGACTTTTTTCTTCACATCGTGCAGCGGTGGGAACAGCCCGAAATTGACGTTCATCGGCTGAAATGTAGCGGCCTCTGCATCACCGGTAATGTGGCTGAGCAGTGCGCCCATCGCGGTGGTCGTTGGAAGGGCGCTCCATTCTCGGCCCGCGAATTCAGCAGCGGTCATCATTCCTGCGACGAGGCCAATTGCCGCGCTTTCGATGTACCCTTCGCATCCGGTGATTTGCCCGGCAAAGCGCACATGCGGCGCGGCCTTCAGGCGTAACTGACGATCCAGCACCTGCGGCGAGTTAAGAAATGTGTTGCGATGCAATCCGCCCAGCCGCGCGAATTCTGCATTCTCGAGACCTGGGATTGTACGAAACAGATCAGCTTGCGATCCATATTTCAGTTTCGTCTGAAACCCGACCATATTCCACAGCGTGCCCAGCTTGTTGTCCTGACGCAGTTGCACCACGGCATAGGGCCAGCGACCCTGTGGATGTTCTTCGTTGGTGTCGTAAGGGTTGTCGAGGCCAACGCCTTTCATCGGGCCGTACCGCAAGGTTTCGACCCCTCGCGATGCCATCACTTCGATTGGCATGCAGCCATCGAAATAGGGCGTGTCTTTCTCCCATTCCTTGAACTCGGTCGTGTCGCCCTCGACCAATGCGGTGTGAAAAGCGAGATATTGCTCCTTCGTCATCGGGCAATTGATGTAATCGCCATCGTCGTTGGAGGCCTCGTTGCTCTTGTTCCAGCGCGATTGGATCCAGCATTTCGACATATCGATGCTGTCGCGATGGATGATAGGGGCGATAGCATCGAAAAATGCGAGCCGCTCTTCGCCCGTTGCACCAACGATGCTTTCGGCCAGCTTCTGCGCCGTCAGCGGGCCGGTCGCAACGATGGTCAGCCCCGCGTCGGGTAATGCGTCAACACGCTCACGCACGACTGTGATGTTGGGATGCTCGCCTAAGGCCTTTTCCACTTCGGCTGAAAATACATCGCGGTCCACCGCCATCGCACTGCCTGCGGGCACTCGTGCAATTTCGCCAGCGCGCATGATGATTGAATCCAACTCGCGCATTTCATGATGGAGCAGGCCAACGGCATTCTTTGTGTCGTCATCCGAACGGAAGGAATTGGAGCACACCAGTTCCGCCAGTCCTTCGGTCTGATGCGCAGGCGTCTGCTCACCGCCCATTTCAGCAGGCGCCCCACGCATTTCGGAAAGGCGCACTTTCACTCCTCGCTGCGCAAGCTGCCAAGCCGCCTCGGACCCGGCGAGCCCGCCGCCGATAATGTGGACATCGTGATTGCTAAGTTTGTCGGTCATGGTGGGCGAAGTAATTGCGTGCTAGCCGAACGGCAAGGCCTGAACGCTGTGAGACTTAGGATGAAGAGCTAAATCGTGAAACCCGCGCTTATAGAACATCGCCCGTGGCTGCTCGTCAGCATCATCGCAGCCATCGCGTATTACTTCCTGCGCGATAACCAGTTTGCGGGGGGGGTGCCAATCGGCGGCGTGTGGCTGATGCTGCTGAAAGGGGCCGGTGTCGGCTTTCTCGCACTCTACGCATGGCGGCGAACGACCGGCGTGGATGGAGTGATCCTTGTGATCGTCTTCGCGCTGAGTGCGGCGGCGGACATCGCGTTGGAACTGAGCCTAGAGGCTGGTGGAGCGTTTTTTGCGGCTTCGCATGTGGTCGCGCTGGGTCTGTATTTGCGCAATCGCCGGACAAGCACATCCTCGAGCCAGAAACTGCTCGGCGCTGCCTTGTTGGTTGCAGCGCCCGCCATCACCTATCTTCTTAGCGGCGATCCGTTGCTTACACTTTATGCTGTAACTTTGGGCGCAATGGCGGCGGCCGCATGGACGAGCCGGTTCCCGCGATACCGCGTCGGTATTGGCGCAGTGCTGTTCGTCGTGAGCGACTGGCTCATCTTTAGCGAATTTGGGACTTTCGACTTGGGCGTGCTGCCCGAAATGCTGATCTGGCCGCTCTATTATGCAGGTCAATTGATGATCGCGACGGGAGTGGTGCAAACCTTACGCGGCGAGCGCCCAGAGAAATAGTATCAGCCCGCGATTGTGGTCCGGTGCAGTTCGCGCCTGTGCCCTTCATATCCGCCCGTTGCCTTGTGATTGAGCGCGCGATTGTCCCACATAATGAGCATGTCCGGCTCCCAGCGGTGGCGGTAGAGGAACTCCTCACGCTCGCACCACTGTTGCAGTTCCAAGATTAGCTGCAGCGCATCGGCATCGTCCATACCCTCAATCCCGACGGTATAACTTAGCGAACAGTATAGCGCTTCCTCGCCGGTTTCAGCATGAGGTTTGATTAGCGGGTGCGTGTGCCGTGCGCGCGCCGCTTCGCTAGGGCGAATGGCCATGGAGCGCCCTTTGTCGGTGTCTCCATAAAGGCCATCCGGTGCATAGCCTCTGCTCGCCGAATGGATCCCTCTGAGTTCGCGCAACTCAGCTTTGCGCGTTTCGGGCAGCGCAGCAAATGCGGCCACTTGGTTGGAGAACAAAGTGTCTCCGCCGACTGGGGGAATTTCGACGGCCAATAGGCAGGTGCCTGATGGAGGGATGGGCAGGAAGCTCCAATCGCTGTGCCAGCTTTCTGCGAAAAGAGGCGATTTTTCATCCGCTTCGCGCTGGATCGCTGCGATGTTTTTACGGCCATCTATTGGGTCAAAGAAAGGATCTTCTCCAAAACCGCCCATCGCCATGGTGAAGCGTTCGAGCGCGTCGTCATCCATCCGCTGATCGGCGAAGGCCAACACTTTATGCGCAAGCCATGCCTCGCGGATATCTTTCATCAGGCCGTCGCTCAGATGACCAGACAGGTCGCACCCAGTGACACGCGCGCCGCAGGCCTGTCCGCTGGGTTCGACCGTTAAGGTCATTCAGGCGGCGCCTCACCGATGTCCTTGTCCGAATGGGGCGTTGTATCGGGTGAGGTTTCGTCACCGCCGCCGCGCCGCTCGACCATCTCTTCGACGATGACTTCTTCCAATTCGTTCTCAGGCTCTTCGGTCTCGTCGATCTTCACCGCAGCAACGATTGTTTCTTTCTTGCCAACGTCAAACAGCCGGACGCCCGCAGAGTTGCGCCCGATGACGCGCATGCTTTCAAGCCCGATGCGGATCAATTTGGCTTGATCGGTGACGAGCATCAATTGCTCGCCTTTCGTCACGGGGAAACTGGCGACAACAGGACCGTTGCGCGCGATATTGTCGATGTTGATCAGACCCTGACCACCGCGCCCAATGCGGCGATATTCATAGGCGCTTGAAACCTTGCCATATCCATTCGAACACACAGTGAGGATAAACTGTTCGTTCTCGCGCAGCGTGTCAAAACGGTCGCTGGTCAGATCAGGCTCGTCTTCCTTCTCGGCCTTCCAAGGAGCGAATTTGAGATATTGCTCGCGTTCGTCAGGCGTGGTGCCGGTCGCGCCGAGGATCGAAAGTGAAACGACCTCGTCGTCGCCCGCAAGTTTCATTCCGCGAACACCAGTAGAGGTGCGAGAGGTGAATTCACGCACATCTTCCCCGGCAAAGCGGATCGCTTTACCCATGCGGCTCGCCAGCAGGACGTCATCACCTGACGATAGCAGAGCAACGCCAATCAGCTTATCGTCGCTGCTCTCGTCAAACTTCATCGCGAACTTGCCGTTCGAAGGGATGTTGGTGAAGGCATCCATCGCGTTTCGGCGAACATTACCCTTCGCGGTCGCAAACACGACTGAAAGATCGCCCCATTCGGCTTCATCTTCAGGAAGCGGCAGAACGGTTCGGATCGTCTCATCATCGTCGAGCGATGGGAGCAGGTTCACAATTGGACGACCGCGCGTTGCCGGTCCACCTTCTGGCAGCTTCCAGACCTTCAGACGGTAAACCTTGCCCGCGGTGGAGAAGAACAACACCGGATTGTGCGTCGAAGTGACGAACATTTCGGCGATGGCATCCTCATCCTTGGTCGACATGCCCGCGCGCCCTTTGCCGCCGCGATTTTGCGCGCGGAAGGTCGAAAGCGGTGTGCGCTTGATATAGCCGTCCAGAGTGACCGTTACGACCATTTCATCGCGTTCGATCAGGTCCTCATCATCAAGACCATCCCAAGCAGGCGCGATTTCGGAAACGCGCGGCGTCGCATAGGTTGCGCGAATTTCTTCAAGCTCTTCGCGCATGACAGCATAGAGCTTCACGCGGTCGCCGAGGATAGCGAGGAATTCTTCAATTTTGTCGGCAAGCTCTTTTAGCTCATCGCCGATCTCATCGCGGCCCAGAGCCGTCAGACGGTGCAGGCGCAGATCAAGGATCGCTTTGACCTGCCGTTCAGAGAGGCGATACGTTCCGCCGTCCTGATCGGCGGTCGGCTCAATGGATTCAACCAGCACGATATATTGCGCAATGTCGCCAATCGGCCATTCTTTGACCAGCAAGCGTTCGCGCGCTGTCGCCGGATTGGGGGCACCGCGAATAATTGCGACAATCTCATCAAGGTTCGAAACCGCGACGACCAGGCCGAGCAAAATGTGCGCGCGATCCCGGGCTTTGGCGAGTTCGAATTTGGTGCGCCGCGTGATGACTTCTTCGCGGAACTGAATGAACGCTTCAATGAAGTCGCGCAGCATCAACGTTTCGGGCCGCCCGCCGCGAATGGCGAGCATATTGGCCGGGAAGGAGGATTGCGCAGGAGTGTGCCGCCAGATTTGGTTCAACACCACTTCGGCGGTCGCATCGCGTTTCAGGTCAATGACAACGCGCACACCAATGCGCGAGCTTTCATCGCGGATGTCAGAGATACCCTCAATCCGCTTTTCCTTCGCCGCATCAGCAATTTTCTCAACCAGACCGGCCTTGCCAACTTGATAAGGAATTGATGTGAAAACGATGCTCTCGCGGTCGCCGCGCCGCGTCTCAATTTCATGACGGCACCGCATCATCACCGAACCGCGTCCGGTGGTGTAGGCGGACTTCGCACCGCTCGTACCCAGAATAAGCGGAGCGGTCGGGAAATCGGGGCCTGGAATATATTCGATCAGCTCTTCCGATGTGATCGCCGGGTTGTCGATATAAGCAAAGCAACCGTCCAGAACCTCACCCAGATTATGCGGCGGCACATTGGTGGCCATACCCACCGCGATACCACCTGCGCCGTTGACCAACAGGTTCGGGAAACGAGCAGGGAGCACCGATGGTTCGCGCTTACGACCATCATAGTTCGGGACAAAATCAATCGTGTCTTTATCGAGATCGTCGAGCATCGTGTCGGTGACACGGGCCAGACGTGCTTCTGTATAACGCATCGACGCCGGCGGATCGGGATCCATCGAACCGAAGTTGCCCTGACCATCGATCAAAGGCACGCGCATCGACCAAGGCTGCGTTAGCCGGGCTAGGGCGTCGTATATTGCGCTATCGCCGTGGGGGTGAAAATCACCCATCACGTCGCCCACGATCTTGGCGCTTTTTACAAAAGGCCGTCCGGCGACGAAATTGCCCAGTTTGCTGGCGTAGAGAATTCGGCGGTGCACCGGTTTCAACCCGTCACGCACATCAGGAAGCGCGCGGCTGACGATCACGCTCATCGCGTAATCGAGATAGCTCGTCTTCATCTCATCGACGATGTCGATGCGTTCGTATTCGATCCCTGGTGCGGGAACGGGAGGGTTGAGAGTTTCGTTATCGTCGCTCAAAGGGGCGGCCGTTTCTATCAAAGGTTATAGGTGCGTTTCGATAACCACCAATCTAGGCGCTCGCAGGGGGCATTGCCACTCAAAGCGGCCAACAAAGGGAAGCTACGCACCCTTTTTCCACACTTCCCGGATTGATGAAGCTGGAGAGTAGGATGCCAACGCTGCACTTTGCAAAAATTGCGCTAGCGTGAACCAATAAAACACACCGTTCAATTGCTGTTCAGCCCAATCTACCTACTACGAATTGCAAATGACGGGGCACTGGTTCAAGGGCGTCTCGTAAATTACCATATCGAAATTGCTGCGAGGACTGGAAGCCGCGTAGTGATTAGCATTACTTCAGGAGGTACCCCTATGATTTCCCTTCTTTCACGAAAGAGTACATCGTCGCTTGCACTTGCAATCGCTCTGGCCACTGGCAGCGCCGTTGTTGCCACCGCGGTTTTCCCCGCCGAAGCGAGCGCTCAGCGCAGTCGCGACCGTGATCGGGACCGCGACCGTAATGCCGAAGCAGCTGAATCAGACGGCGGCGGTTATGGCGACGCGTTTCGCGCGGCCTATGTTCCATTGGATGAAGCTTTAAAAGCAGAAGGCGCAAATGTAGCCGCTCTTCGTCCACAAATCGTTGCGCTTATTCCACTTCTTGTTACGAACGACGAGAAAATCGCGGGCGGCGGTCTTATTTTCAACGCTGGAGTGAACATCTCTGACCGTGAACTGCAATTGGCAGGCATGGAACAGATGATCGCAAGCGGTAAGGTCCCAGCTGAATTGCTCGGCCGTTACAATTTCATTGGTTATCAGCTTGCGAATGAAAGTGATGCTGCCAAGGCTCGTGGCTATTTGCTGGGTGCTATCGAAAACAATTTCTCAACCGAAGGCGTTTCAACTCAGAACCTTCAGCTTGCGATGGCGGAAAGTTTCTTCGCTTCGAACGAGCTGGCTGCTGGGTTCGAATATCTTCAAGGGGCCATGGCTGAACGGAAGGCTCAAGGGCTGGCTGTGGATCAGCTATGGTACCGCCGCGCTTTGACCGTGGCGTACGAAAATCAGATCGTGCCGACAGTTTATGACATCGCAGCGATGTGGTTGAGTGATTATTCATCTCCGGAAAACTGGCGCGATACGGTGAATGTCACCCGCAATCTGAACACGTTTGCGGATGGCGAGATACTTGACCTGTTTCGCCTGTCACGCCGCGTAAACGCGCTGACCGATGCGTCAGAATATGATTATTATGTCGACGCCGCTGATCCTCGCCGTCTTCCAAAAGAAGTGAAGGATGTGATCACTGAAGGCATGGCCAGCGGTGTTATTACAAACGATAATCTTTTCATTACCGAAGCTCTTGAAATTGCAAATGGTCGCATCGCTTCTGACCGTGCCGATCTCCCATCGTTGGAACGTGATGCGATGAGTGGCGGCGCTGAGCTGCGGACAGTTATGGCAGCTGGTAATGCATTTCTGAACTACGGCGAGTATTCGAAGGCCGCAACGTTCTTTCAGCGAGCGCTTGGTATGCCGGGCGTAAGTTCCGGCGAAGCGTTAACACGCCTTGGTATCGCGCAGGTTGAAATGGATGATTACGACGCTGCGCGCACGACGTTCGGGCAGGTGCAAGGTAATCGGGCACCTATCGCGAAGCTCTGGATAGCTTACATTGACGAACTTGCCGGTCCAACTGCTCCGGCAGCGGCACCAGCAGCGGCTGTTGTAGCAGGCTGAACCTACTTTAAACTAATAAATAAGGGCGTCGGAAGATGATTCCGGCGCCCTTTCTGTATGCGTTTCGCGCTAGCTCAGCGCAGCCGTTTCACATAGAATTGATTGTCGTCGCGGCGTTCCACTGTGAAATTGTCAAAGGTGTCGAACATCTCTTTCAGTGTTCTAAAACCGTAATTGCGTACGTCGAAACTCGACCGATTGCCTGCAATCTGGCCGAGCTGTGACAGGCGAGCAAAGCCGCCATCGCTCTTCGCCTCAGAATATGCCGCAGTGATCAGTTCCAGCAGGTCATCATCGACGGCGTCGGATTTGATGTCCTGTCCTTGCTTGCGCTCGTTCGAACGATCAGCGGCATTGGTCTCAATCAATTTCTTGATATCGATGAACCGGGTGCAGACCGATTGAAATGCTTTGGGTGTCTTCGCTTCGCCAAAGCCGTAGACCAGGATGCCGTCTTGCCTCAGCCTGGTGACTAGCGGCGTAAAATCGCTGTCCGATGTCATAATCCCAAACCCGTCGACCTTGCCCTGATACAGCAGGTCAATTGCGTCGATTGTCATTGCCATATCGGTGGCATTCTTGCCCTTTGATACGTCGAATTGTTGCTGCGGGCGGATACCAAATTTGTTGGTGATCATATCCCAACGCGCCAAATTGTCCTTGGCAAAGTTACCATAGGCGCGGCGGATATTAACCTGGCCCAGTTCCGCCATCACGGTGAGCACAGGGTCAATCCCGGCGGGCGTGGTGTTGTCCGCATCGATCAGCAGGGCGATATTTTTTAGATTGGCATCAGACATAAACGAATACATGCGCGTATGGCGAATGCGCGGCAAGCGCTTAATCCTCTGGCAGAAATTCACCCGTCTCTTCATCAAGCGAATAGAGTACGCCTTCGCCGATGGCGAAATGCGCGCCACGCAATTTTAGAAGGCCAGCGCGTTCTTTGTCTTCCACCCAGGGGAATGTGCGCAGATTTGCCAGGCTCAAACGGATGGCGGCAAACTCCATCGCCAGCTCTGCCTTTCGTCCGGTTGTACCGTGTTTGCGCGCGACGGGCTCTCTCGCGTCGCTGAGCAAGTTGATCCAATTGGCTACGAACCCACCTTCGCCAACGGGCTTGGAATTAAAGGTCTGTGTCAAAGCCGCTGCGCAGCCGCCGCACCTGCCGTGGCCCATGACGACGATCTGCTTCACTTCCAGCATCTGCACAGCGAATTCGATCGCCGCAGAAACCCCGTGTAAGCCTGGTTTTGTTTCGAATGGAGGGACCAGAGCGGCGACGTTGCGCACCACGAATATTTCGCCGGGGTCAACATCGAAAATCTGTGCAGGGTCGACGCGGCTGTCGCTGCAACCGATGATCATCAGCTTGGGGTGCTGCCCTTCTTCAATGGTTTGATCGAACCGTTCGCGCTGGCGCGGATAGACCCCCTCTCGAAAGCGGCGATAGCCCTTCAATAATTCGGCAAATTCAGGCATATCGCTTTCCTTCCATCGGAGGCTGCGCCCCCCTAAGAGAACCGCTCGCCCCGGATCACCTGCACGTCCCACATGCTCAGGATGAACCCTAAATTTGTAAGCATAGGAGCTAGCTCTTCGGCAAGCGCCATTGCTTTGTCTTCCGCAGCTATTGTCAGCACAAACACTTTATTCGTGCCCATGACGCTCTCTTCGCGCCAATGCCCCTCTCGTCCCTTGCCGCTGGAAACCGGCAAGATGGTCCAGCCTGTGATGCCCGCATTCTCAATGGCTTTGGTCACCCGGCCTTGTAGCGCTTTATCTGTGAGGATTTCGATCCGCTTGCGAGTTACGGTCTCAATCATGGTGTCACTCCGGTCGGTCCAGCAAGATAGGCGGCAAAGGCGCTAATCAAACCAATATTGATCAGCACATTGAAAGGGAAGGTGATGCTCAGCGACATGGTGAGGTAGATGCCCGGATCAGCCTCTGGCAAAGCAAGCCGCATCGCCGCTGGCACCGCGATGTAACTCGCACTGGCGCATAGAACGCCGAGCGCCGCCGCAGACCCGGAATCGAGCCCAATACCGATACCCAATGCAGTGCCCATTGCGCCGTTCACGATTGGCAAGAAGATCGCAACCACCACAAGCCGCCATGTGATTGAGCGCGAATCCATCATACGCCGCGCCGCGATTAGGCCCATATCGAGCAGAAATATGCACAGCACGCCTTTGAACCCGGCTTCAAAAAATGGGCTGACCGGCTCGAACGCGATGGGGCCGCCAATCATCCCAATAACGAATGCGCCAAGCAGCAACATGATGGAAGAGTTGGTGAAAACCTCGTGCATCATTTCGCCCGTGGACTGTGTGCCGGCCGCGCTACCCATGCCGCGCGCCAACATCAGACCGGCGAGAATCGCAGGAGCTTCCATCGCGGCCATCACTGCAACCATATAACCACCCGGCTCGCGCGCCTGTCCGGTGAGTATTTCCACAGCTGTCACGAAGGTCACAACGCTGATCGAACCATAATGCGCCGCGACAGCGCCGGAATTGATTCGGTCAAGTTTCCCAAAGGTTTTCAGGACCGCATATGCGAACAGAGGTAAGATAAACCCAGCCGCGATGCCTGCTGCCAGAGCGGAAAGTACAGTGCCGTCCACACCCGACTTGGCTACCGCCACGCCGCCTTTAAGCCCGATCGCTGCCATGAGATAGAGCGACATCGCCTTGGCAATTGGTTCTGGGATGGCGAGGTCAGACCGCACGAATGCAGCGAAAAGCCCCAGCACGAAAAAAAGCACAACGGGGGAGGAAAAGGTCTGAATTGCAGT
Source organism: uncultured Alphaproteobacteria bacterium (assembly GCA_963789155.1). Taxonomy (GTDB): domain Bacteria; phylum Pseudomonadota; class Alphaproteobacteria; order Sphingomonadales; family Sphingomonadaceae; genus Erythrobacter. The sequence continues at coordinate 633,516 of CAWBJN010000003.1, forward strand.
TTCGAACATTACCGCGCCATGTGCATTTGAATTGCAAACCAAGCAACACCTCGTGCGGACTTTGTGTGGGCGACTCGCAAGATTGTCAGGGCCGATGCGCTTGCGGCGGACGCAGGGGAAGCCTAGATGGGCATCCATGAACGATCTGACGAACACGCCGAAAACTGCGCCGGAGGATGCCCGCCCACCGCGCCAGCGTAAGCCGGACTGGATCCGCGTCCGCGCTCCGGTGAGCAAGGGATATAATGAAACGCGCAAATTGATGCGCGAACTCAATCTCAACACGGTTTGCGAGGAAGCGGCGTGCCCCAATATCGGTGAGTGCTGGGACAAGAAGCACGCCACTGTCATGATCTTGGGAGACGTTTGCACGCGCGCTTGTGCGTTTTGCAATGTCAAGACAGGCATGCCGAAAGCGGTTGATCCGATGGAGCCAGAGAACACGGCTATCGCAGCGGCTGAGATGGGTCTGAAGCATATTGTGATCACCAGCGTCGACCGAGACGATCTACCCGATGGCGGGGCTTCGCAATTTGTGAAAGTGATTGAGGCGCTGCGCCGCAACACTCCCGACACCACAATTGAAATCCTTACGCCGGATTTCCGCAACAAGATGCGCCCGGCGGTCGAGGCAATCTGCGAAGCAGGGCCGGATGTGTATAACCACAACCTGGAAACCGTACCGCGCCTCTATCCAACGATCCGGCCCGGCGCGCGTTATTATGCGTCGCTCCGTCTGCTTGAGGAAGTGAAGTCGCACAATCCGCTGATCTTCACAAAATCGGGCATCATGCTTGGGCTGGGCGAACAGCGTCTAGAGGTGCATCAGGTGATGGACGACATGCGCAGCGCCGAAGTCGATTTTATCACGATGGGGCAATATCTCCAGCCGACGCCGAAACACGCAAAGGTTGAGGAATTCGTTCCGCCGAAGGGCTTCGACGCATTTGGATCAATCGCCCGCGCGAAGGGCTTTTTGCAGGTCGCATCCAGCCCACTGACCCGCTCTAGCTATCATGCTGGCGATGATTTCGCTGTCATGAAGGCGGCGCGTGCAGAAAAGCTTCGCAAACGGGATAGGCTCGACGCTTAATGGTGGGTATCCGCGAAACACGCAGACTGCCGTATAGCGCGCAGCAAATGTTCGACCTGGTGGCCGATGTGAAGCGCTACAATCAGTTCCTGCCGTGGGTGATCGCCACGCGGGTGCGTTCTGATAGTGAGACCGAAATGCTTGCTGATATGGTGGTGGGTTTCAAAAGCCTGCGCGAAAGCTTCACCTCGCGCGTGTCCAAAAATCGCCCGAACGAACTCGCTGTGCAATATATCGACGGCCCGCTATCCGACCTCCAAAATGTATGGAAGTTTCGCGCGATTGATGAGGCAACTTGCGAGATCGATTTTGCGGTCGATTTCCAGTTTAAGAACCGCGTTTTCCAAGCACTAGCGGGCCAATATTTCGACCGCGCTTTTCGCAAAATGGTAGAGGCGTTCGAGCGGCGAGCGCACGAACTTTACGGCAGCAGCAGTTCCAGCGCGCAAATCGTCGCCTGATGCCGGATCGCGGCGCGCCCACCGGGGCCATCTCCGCCTTCGAAATGTTTGAGTTCACCCTCTGGTTTACCGTCGGCATTACGCGTTGCGCGGGCGAAAACCACAGTGCCCACTGGCTTCAACCGCGTTCCGCCACCGGGGCCCGCGACGCCGCTGATCGCAACCGCGACATCGGCGTTTGATTGTTTGAGCGCACCTTGCGCCATCGCCCAAACGCAGGCGATGGAGACGGCTCCGAAAGTCTCGATTATATCCTGAGAAACGCCCAGCGCTTCCATTTTCGCTTCGTTGGAATAGGTCACATATCCGCGTCCAAAGACAGCAGATGAACCTTCGATTTCAGTGATGGCACCCGCGACAAGTCCGCCTGTGCAGCTTTCAGCGGTAGCGATTTTTCGGCCCAACGCGGCATTTTCAGAAACGACGCGTGCGGCCAATTGGGCGATGTCATCTGGGAGAAGCGAATGGATCATCGTCCACCTGGCCTTTGGCGAGTGCCAAGGGAGTTGCCGACCTGTCCAGCGACCTCCGAAGCGATGCCTGACTCAACCAAAAAGCCGAACAACGCCCCGACATTGTCTGCGGGTAGTGGGTCGAGAATTTCAAGGCCGCGTTCAATCGTCTGGCAATCTTCCAATTTGATCTCCTGAGCGGCCAAAAGTTCGACTATGCCATCGACAAACGGTCGCAAATCATCGTCTTCCATGACATCAAACAACGCGGACATATCACCTGCCTGTTCTTTGGCCACCTGCATGATCAAATTTCTTGCACCGGGCCACGCCGCATCGACGCCCTCACTGAATTTCGCATTTAGACGCGGCGCATTGGAAAGCGCGAATCCGTTTGCATCGAGCGTGCCGGAACAGCGCGATACGTAGCCTTTGAATGCAAGCGGCAGAGTGTACCGGACAGCGGCTGCTACTGTATCAGGGTCAAGGTTGTCGGCCTGTGCAGAGGCCGAAGAAGCCCCCAAAGTGGCAGCGGCAATCGCGGCAAAAAATAGCGCCGATTTTCCAAGTGGGTGTGCGAGTTTCATTTTGATATCCTACATAGGGTGGGCGCGATCATGCGCGCTGCATTCCGACTATAGCCTGCGCCGCGATACCTTCGCCGCGTCCGGTGAAGCCGAGCTTTTCCGTGGTGGTCGCTTTGATACTAATGGCACCCTCGGACAAGCCAGTAAGCCGCGCGACCTCGGCGCGCATGTCGGGGCGGTGGGGGCCGATCTTTGGAGCCTCACAGATGATGGTCAGGTCGATATTGCCGATAACATAGCCAGCATCGCGCGCCAGTTTTGCCGCATGTTGAAGGAATTGGCCCGAGCGTGCCCCGGCCCATTTGGGATCGCTGGGCGGGAAATGCGTACCGATATCCCCGTCGCCAATCGCGCCAAGCACCGCGTCTGTGATTGCATGCAAAGCGACATCAGCGTCAGAATGCCCTGCGAGGCCTTTGTCGTGGTCAAGCTTTATCCCGCATAGCCACAGTTCTTCGCCGCTCACCAGTTGGTGAACGTCAAAGCCTTGTCCGATGCGGAAGGCGGGCTGTGTTGCTGTTTCCATCAGATCTTCTGCAAATGTGATTTTCTTGAGGCGTTCGTCGCCCTGAACCAGCGCAACTGAACCGTTGCTGGCGCGCAGGACTTGCGCATCATCGCCGGCATTGGTTTCCCCAGACCAAGCACGATGGGCGGCAAGGATGTCGGCATAACGAAACGCCTGCGGGGTCTGCACCCGCCGCAAGGTATCGCGCTGCGCAGCATCTGCCATGGTTTGTTCCGAACTAGCGACCGCAAGACTGTCTACCACGGGCAGCGTCGGGATAGCGCCGGGATGGGCTTCGAGCGCATTCAGAAGTCGCCCGATCACCTCCGCAGGCAAATCGGGGCGAGCCGCGTCATGGATTAAAACCCGCTCAGGCGCAGCAGTCGAAAGCGCTTCAAGCCCAGAGCGAACCGAATCTTGCCGTGTCGCTCCGCCGGATATGAGGCGAAATCCGTCCAATCCGTTAAGCGCATTGCGGGCGAATTCTTCCGATCCGTCAGCGATCACGACCACACAAGGTTCGGCCCCGGCTTCGATCAAAGTTCGGACTGAGTGCGCGATCAAGGCCCGCCCGTGCCATTGACGAAATTGCTTCGGCGTTTCTCCGCCCACGCGCAGACCCTTGCCAGCGGCGACAACAATCGCGGCGAAGGGGGGGAGGGGGGCGGTACCGATCATAGGCTTGCGCGCTTAAGGTCTGGACGGAATTTTCGCAATCCACTATGCGCGTGCCCAATATTTAGGCAAATACTCTCATGACCAACATACCATCCCCTCCGGCCTTGAAGCCCATCCAGATCGGCCCTGAAACGATCCCTGATCCCGTCGTACTTGCGCCGATGACCGGCGTCACCGATTTGCCGTTCCGCAAATTGGTGCGGCGCTACGGCTCGGGCCTCAACGTCACAGAAATGATCGCCAGCGAAGCTGCGATCCGCGAAACGCGCCAATCGCTGCAAAAAACTGCGTGGGATCCGGCCGAAGAGCCTGTCTCAATGCAGCTGGTTGGATGCGACCCGCACAGCATGGCCGAGGCCGCCAAGCTGCAAGAAGGGCATGGCGCAGCGATTATCGACATCAATTTCGGGTGTCCGGTGCGCAAGGTTGTGGGCCAACTCGCCGGTTCTGCATTGATGCGCGAAGTGCCGCTCGCGACCAAGCTGATGGAAGCCACAGTTAAAGCGGTTGATGTGCCGGTTACGGTCAAAATGCGCATGGGCTGGGATCATCAGAGCCTAAACGCGCCAGAGCTTGCCCGGATTGCCGAGGATTTAGGCGTCAAAATGATCACCGTTCATGGCCGCACCCGCAACCAGATGTATAAGGGTGAGGCTGACTGGTCCTTCATCGCCAAGGTCAAAGAAGCTGTTTCAATCCCTGTTATCGTCAATGGCGATATCTGCACGATCACCGATGCGTCCAAAGCGCTGGAGCAATCGGGCGCGGACGGGCTAATGATAGGGCGGGGTGCCTATGGTAAGCCGTGGTTGCTCGGCCAAGTCATGCATTGGTGGCGCACTGGGAAAGTCATCGCGACGCCCAGTTTTGATGAGCAATATTCGGTGCTCATCGAACATTATCACGGGATGCTCGACCATTATGGCCGTGATGTTGGCGCAAAGATCGCTCGCAAACATATTGGTTGGTACACAAAGGGGATGCACGGCTCTGCCGATTTCCGAAACAAAGCAAACTTCATCGACGACCCCGATCAAGTGCTCGGTGAAATTGAGCGGTTTTACACTCCGTTTCTAGGTCGCCGGTCCGGTTCTGATACTGATATCGATGTTCAGGCCCAAGCGGCTTAGTAATGACTTCTACTTCCATGACCAGCGGATCGGATATTTCCAATTTTGATCCGTCACGCCCCAATGCCGACGCGCAAATTGCGGGTATGTTGTTTGCCTTGGTTCTGGTGGACCAGAACACCTTGATTGCAGAAGCCAATCATGCCGCAGAAAACATGCTGGGTTGCAGCGCAAAACGGCTTTTGGGCAAACCGTTGCTCGACATTATAGGCCCGCTCGATCCGCGGGTAGAGGCGCGCTTGACCGAAATCGATGCGGCGCTCGTTGCACGCGATGTGAGGGTGAATGCAGGAGAAGGTGAGGTTCGCGTCAATCTGACAATCTCTCCGCTCGGCAGCTTCCCCGGATGGCGCGTGGTCACGCTGTCTCAGGTCGGTCATGAGGAATCGGGCAACGAAGATGAGCTGGGTTCTTCTCTAGGCGCCCCATCGATCCTGGCGCATGAAATCAAGAACCCGTTGGCTGCGATCCGCGGTGCGGCGCAGCTGGCGGCTCGTAAATTGCCGCTTAAGGACAAAAGTCTCGCGCGGATGATCACCGATGAAGTTGACCGCATCGCGCGGTTGATTGACCGCATGCAGCAACTGGGCGCAAAAACCTCAGAACCATCTGCGCCATGCAATCCGCATGAGGCAGTTCGTTCTGCCATTGCAACGGTCCGTGCAGCAAACTCCCATACCGCAGAGATCGGGGAGGAATTTGACCCTTCCTTGCCTCCGGTATTGGCCAATAGAGACGCATTGGAGCAGGTCTTGATCAATCTCATTTCCAATGCCTGCGACGCGGCAGGGACAGGGGCGACCGGACGCGTATCCGTCCAAACACGCTTTATCAGCGGTCTTGCGTTCAGCGCGATCCGATTGGGCCGCGCTGTCCGATTGCCAATTGAAATCACCGTCAGCGATAATGGGCCCGGCGTTGACCCGGCAATGCGCGATCATGTGTTCGAACCGTTCGTCTCCTCCAAAAAATCAGGCCAAGGGCTCGGGCTGGCTTTGGTGCGAAAGTTGGTTCGGGACATGAATGGCAGCATCAGCCACGATCGCGATACGCGGAGGGGCCTAACCCATTTCCGTTTGCATCTGCCGATGGCCAAGCCAGGACAGGAATAGGACGCTGAAATGTCAGGCTCAATTCTCCTAGTTGAAGATGACGGTGCCATCGCGACAGTGATTACCGCTGCGCTCGAAGATGAGGGCTTTGCGATTGAACGCTGCTCTTCGATCAGGGAACGCGACGCTGCGCTGGACGGCGCAGTTTTCGACGTGATGTTGACCGATGTAATGCTGGAGGATGGCGACGGTTTGGCAAGCCTGGGCCTGGTGCGCGAAAGGGCGCCTGAGATGCCAGTGATTGTGCTGTCAGCCCAAAACACGCTCGATACAGCCGTCCGTGCCAGCGACAGTGATGTCTTTGAATACTTCCCCAAACCATTCGACCTGGACGAATTGGTTCGTGCAGTTTGTCAGGCGATGGGCAGCCGCGAAGGCACCGCCGAGATAATGCCAGAAAGCGAGGGCGATGGGATGCCGATGGTGGGCCGGAGCCCTGCCATGCAAGGTGTTTACCGGATGATCACCCGCGTTCTGCGCAATGATCTGACTGTGTTGGTGACAGGCGAAAGCGGCACGGGCAAAGAACTTGTCGCAGAAGCGATCCACCAACTTGGCAGCCGCCGGACGGGTCCATTCGTGGCGGTGAACACAGCGGCAATTCCGCACGATCTGGTTGAAAGCGAGTTGTTTGGCCACGAAAAGGGCGCTTTTACAGGAGCGGTCGCGCAAGCGATTGGTAAATTCGAACAGGCTAACGGCGGCACTTTGTTCCTCGACGAAATCGGCGATATGCCGGCAGAAGCTCAAACCCGGTTGCTGCGTGCCTTGCAGGCTGGGCGTATCCGGCGCGTGGGTGGGCGGCAGGAGATAGCGGTCAACGTTCGCATTATCGCGGCGACCAATCGTGATCTTGCCCCGATGATTGCCGCCGGAAAATTCCGCGAAGATCTGTTTTACCGCCTAAACGTCGTACCCATCGAATTGCCGCCTTTGCGGGATCGGCGCGAAGATATCGACGTCCTCTCCCAGCATTTCCTTGCTCAGGCGGCGGACGATGGTCTGCCGCGTCGCCAATTGACGAAAGACGCCATCGAACATCTTGCGCGTCGCAATTGGCGAGGGAATGTCCGTGAATTGCGCAATGTGACCTATAGGCTCGCTTTAATGTCGCGCGAGGACTTGATCGACGCGGAAAGTCTGAACGATATTTTGGGTGCTGAGGCTGCGTTCTCAGGCGATGGACAGGGCGATGGTCATGCCGGAATCGGTGCAGCGCTAGATATTTGGCTAGCGAAGGAAGAACCTGCTTCCGGCACGGTTTATGCCAGCGCGCTGGCAGCCTTTGAAAAGCCACTGATCGAACACGCTTTGGGAAGGACAAGCGGCAACCAATTGCGAGCTGCGAAATTGCTAGGCATCAATCGCAATACTCTGCGCAAGCGCATTACAGAGCTGCAAATTGAGCCTGATCGCTTTGCTAGACCGGTCTGACGCAGTTCTGCGGCTATTATACCACTTTCGGCTTGCATGAAGGCAACAGTGGCGTTGTAAGTCAGCAACGATGGATGGCTCTCTAGCAAACCCTTTGAACGAGCCGGAAACTGGTGCTGGCGGCGTTATGCCCGATACATCGGCGCGCCAGTCACCGCGGTGGTGGCGGCAGTTCGTTGTCGCCTCTAGGCGCGCGAATATTTATCGCTGGTTAGAAGTTCTGTCATTCGTTTCGCTCGTTATTGCGCTGGTCGCAAATTACGTGGCTTATTCGGATGCTCCCAAAACCGGAGAAGTACTACCAACCATCCAGGTGTCATTGCTGCTGATTGCGGTGCTGGTTCCGGCCATGGCTATGCTGGTTCTGATCGGACGACGCATGGCAATGTCGCGGGCTGCGGGCAGCACGGCGCGGCTGCATGTTCGGCTCGTTTTCTTTTTCTCCATGGTTGCTGCGGTGCCGACGCTGCTTGTCGCAGGCTTTGCCGCGTTCCTTTTTCAAACCGGGGTGGATTTCTGGTTCTCCGATGAGTCGCGCGGTTTGATGGAAAATGCCAATGGGCTGGCGCAAAGTTATTACGATGCGAACCAACGCCAAGTGGAACAAGAAACGATCACAATGGCGAGTGATATGCGCGTCATTCTAGAACGTATTCCCATTGCCGATCCCGATTTTCCCGATTTCTACGCGGTGCAGGCTCAAGGGCGCCAAATCTCTGAAAGCGCGATTTTGCAGCGGCTCGATGATGGTTCGCTTCGTACCGCCGCTATCCTCAACTTGATGGAAGATAACCGTCTGCTTGAATTCAGCGCCGCTTCTCTTCCGCAGCTGGATCAAGGAGCTTTCGTCGTGGTGGAAGGCAGTCCTGAGCGAATCGCGGCGGTTGCTCCGATTGATCGGGATGCGGGGGTCTATCTGTATAATGCGCGCACGACGGAGGCGTCGATGTTCAACCAGTGGGAAAGCGCACAGGCCATCTCTGCCGCCTATGAAACACTCACCAGTGAAGCGCGAACCCTGCAGCTTCGTTTTAACATCGCGCTGGTCGCGATGAGCCTGTTGCTAGTGGGAATTGCTGTGTGGTTCGCCTTGCGATTTGCGGACCGCCAGGTCGAGCCGCTGACCGATTTGGTGGGGGCGGCGCGCAAGGTCGGCCAAGGCAACTTTTCGCTTCGCGTTGAAGGGCGTACCGGAGCAGATGAAATCGGTCTACTAAATCGCGCATTCAATCGCATGACCTCTCAATTGGAGAAACAGACCCACGATCTGGTCAGCGCCAATCGCCAGATTGATGACCGCCGCGCTTTTATGGAAGCGGTCCTAGAATCGGTAACGGCAGGGATTATCTCGGTCGATGAAAACGAGCGCGTTTTGCTGATGAACAGTTCAGCGCAGGCGTTATTGGGCGGGGAGGCTACTTGCGAACCAGCACAGGAAGAACTGACAGGCCAGTCGCTGTCGGTGCTTTCGCCCGAGATATGCCGAATGGTGCGCGAGGGGACGCGCCGCGCGATTGTCACTCATGCCAAGGGGGAGGAATTGCTGACGCTGGCGGTTAAAGTTGCTCCGGGCAGCAGCGGCCACGTCATCACTTTCGAAGACATTACCCGGCAATTGGTCGATCAGCGCCAAGCCGCCTGGTCTGATGTCGCGCGGCGTATCGCGCATGAGATTAAGAACCCTCTGACACCGATCCAACTTGCAACAGAGCGTCTCAAACGCCGCTACCGCAAACAGGTTGCGGAAGAAGACGGCCAGCTATTCGACGAACTTACAAACACTATCGTGCGGCAGGTCGGAGATTTGCGCAAAATGGTTGATGAGTTTTCAAGCTTCGCTCGCTTGCCAAAACCCGTCTTCCGCAATGAAGACGCAGTCGACCTCGTGAGGCAGGCCGTCTTTTTGCAAGAGGTGGCGCATCCGGGGATCACTTTCAGCGTTTCCTCCGAAGACTTGTCGGATCGTCATATCCAATGTGATCGGCATCAAATTGGTCAGGCGATGACCAATGTTGTCAAAAATGCGGTTGAAGCCGTTGAGGCACGCGAGGACGGCGGTGGCGACGATTACAAAGGTGTGATTAGCGTTACGATAAAGGATTCTGGCCCCAGCATTGCGATCATGGTCGATGATAACGGCATCGGATTGCCATCTGATCGTGAACGCATCGTTGAACCCTATGTGACGACGCGAGAAAAGGGCACCGGTTTGGGCCTCGCCATCGTAAACAAGATCGTCGACGAGCACGGCGGCAATATGAAGTTTGCCAATGGTAAAGATGGAGGCACCCGAGTGACACTGCGCTTCAACCGCAATCCAGAGCTTCCCTCTGGTGAGGTAAGCTGATGTCACTCAACCCTCGATTTACATCGTTCCCCCCAAGTACAATCCCCGCTCAAGGAGAGGCGCATGGCCCTCGACATTTTAATCGTAGATGACGAACGCGATATTCGCGAACTGGTTGCCGGCGTGCTGGGCGATGAAGGCTATGAATGCCGCACGGCCGCGGACAGCACCAGCGCATTAGCCGCGCTGGATGAGCGCCGCCCAAGCGTCGTGCTGCTTGATGTCTGGCTGCACGGCAGTGAAATGGATGGGCTTGAAACGCTTGATGCCATCAAGGTTCGTGAACCTAATGTTCCGGTCATCATCTTTTCCGGGCACGGTAATATCGACACCGCCGTTTCTGCGGTCAGCCGCGGGGCAATGGACTTTATTGAAAAGCCATTTGAGGCAGAGCGCCTTTTGCTGTTGGTTGAGCGCGCGACTGAAACCGAACGCTTACGGCGCGAAAATACACAGCTGCGCGATTCCAGCTGGGGTAGCGCCGATTTCACCGGCAATTCGGCTGCGATCAACGCCGTTCGTGCGACCTTAAAACGGGTCGCCAACACCGGCAGCCGTGTCTTGATCTCTGGCCCGGCAGGCGCCGGTAAAGAGGTTGCGGCACGGATGCTGCATGCGTGGAGCAACCGGTCCGACAAAGCTTTTGTCCTCGTCAACTCGGCGCGCATCACGCCTGAGCGATTTGAACAGGAATTGTTCGGCGAGGAGGCTGACGGCAAACAGGTTCGCCCTGGACTGCTTGAAATGGCTGATGGCGGTACGCTGTATCTCGATGAGGTCGCTGACATGCCTTTGTCGACACAGGCACGCATTCTGCGCGTGCTGACCGAACAGAGCTTTGTTCGAGTCGGAGGGACACGCCAAATTGGTGTCGACGTGCGGGTCGTGTCGTCCACCACGCGCGATCTTGCGGATGAAATGGAACAAAAACATTTCCGCGAAGACCTGTTCTATCGGCTCAATGTGGTGCCCGTCTCGATCCCATCGCTTTCTGAAAGGCGTGACGATATCCCGGCATTGGCAGAGCATTTCTTCACCCGCTATTCCAACGACCAAGGCATTCCGCCACCTGATATTTCTGAAGAAGCGATGGCGGCGCTTCAGGCATATGATTGGCCGGGCAACGTTCGCCAATTGCGCAACGTTGTGGAGCGTACTATCATCATGACACCGCGCGACCGTTTAACCGTTGTTGAAATTGACATGCTGCCCGCCGAAATTACCGGCGGGAAACTGGCCGGTTCCGGGCAGGGGATGTCGACTATGATGGGAGTACCTCTGCGTGAGGCCCGCGAAAGTTTTGAACGCGAATATCTCACAATCCAGATCAGGCGTTTTTCGGGTAATATTTCGAAAACTGCCACCTTCATCGGGATGGAGCGTTCGGCGCTGCACCGTAAGCTCAAACTGCTGGGCATGGCCGAGCGGCGCGAGGCGGATCGTAAAGGATAGCAGCATTAGGCCCCACTTCGGACAAGCCAAGCTAGGCAAGTTGATATAAATTCAAGGATTGCGGGCGTGGCCTACAGTCGGCATGATGCGATCAGCCATAGACACGCACACAGATGCACGAGGCAATCTGCGGACCGTAAGGGCGGCCGCCAATAAAAGGAGCATGTAATATGTCCAATGCGCGAACTCTCTCACCGCGCCCCCGCAAAGAAAGCGGGTCTACTCCGGCCAAGGATGCGAGTAAGCGCACCTCTGCGACTAATTCTTCGCGTCAAGGTAATCTCCAAGACGCGTTTCTAAACCTCCTGCGTAAGGAAAAAACACCGGTCACGATGTTCCTTGTGAAGGGTGTGAAATTGCAGGGTATTGTCACGTGGTTTGACAATTTTTCGATCCTGCTGCGCCGCGATGGCCAGTCACAGCTGGTCTACAAACATGCTATTTCCACCATTATGCCGGGCGGACCGGTCGATCCGGAGCAATTCGAGACCCGTGCCGGCAATAACAAACAACGGATGTTGCAGGACGTTTTCCTCAGCCGTGTTAGCGATGCCGGTGTACAGGTTACGATGTTCTTGGTGAATGGTGTGATGCTGCAAGGGAGGATCGCCGCCTTTGATCTGTTCTGCATGCTGCTGGAACGTGATGGAGCGGTTCAGCTTGCTTACAAACATGCTGTTTCCACTGTTCAGCCCGCCAGCCCGGTCGATCTTTCGGACACTGGGGAAGAACCCCTTGATGATGATGACGACGATTTTGGGCCCGACTACTGAGCTTTGATGATGATCTGATGGACGAGGTTACCCGCGGTGCGCGGGCCCTAGTCTTGTGCCCAGATATCAAGCGCTTCTCATACGATCTTGATGCTGAAGAGAGATTGGCAGAAGCCGAAGGTTTGGCTCTGGCAATCGGCGTTAAGATTGAGCATTCGGCTATCATTCCCATTCGCCAAATGCAGCCAAACACGCTTTTTGGTTCGGGTCAGGTCGAAAATATCGAGGTCTGGTGCGAGCAGTACGAATGCGAACTTGTGATCGTCGATGGCGCCTTGTCACCAATCCAGCAGCGCAATCTAGAAGACAGGCTCAAACGCAAGGTGATCGACCGAACTGGTCTGATTCTTGAGATTTTTGGAGAGCGCGCTGCTACCGCAGAGGGGCGACTTCAGGTTGAGCTTGCGCATCTCGATTACCAACAAAGCCGCCTCGTGCGCAGTTGGACCCACCTCGAACGGCAACGCGGGGGCTTCGGTTTTCTAGGCGGTCCCGGTGAAACGCAGATTGAAGCCGATCGCCGGATGATCCGCCAAAGGATGAGCCGATTGCGGCGTGAACTGGAACAAGTGCGCAAAACCCGTACGTTGCACAGGGAGCGCCGGGGAAGGGCACCTTGGCCGATTATCGCGCTTGTTGGTTATACGAATGCGGGTAAATCGACGCTATTCAACCGCTTGACTGGCTCAGAGGTGATGGCTGAGGACCTTCTCTTTGCGACTCTTGATCCCACTATGCGGGCCATCAGCTTGTCTGGCGTGGAAAAAGCAATTCTGTCGGATACGGTGGGCTTTATCTCCGATCTGCCAACCCAATTGGTCGCTGCGTTCCGGGCTACTTTGGAAGAAGTGACCGGAGCCGACATCATCTGTCACGTGCGTGATATGGCGAGTCCCGCCCATGCCGCTCAGAAAAAGCAGGTTTTGGGTGTGCTTGCCGATCTCGAGGTGATCGACGCTGAAACGGGTGTAAGTGAAATTCCAATCCTTGAGGTTTGGAATAAGGCTGATCTGATAGAAGAACCTCGGTTAATAGAATTGCGAGAGGCAGCCAGCGGGCAAGACGCGGTACTATTGTCCGCAGTTAGCGGTGCCGGTTTGGAAGATTTCGCCGACAAAATAGCAGATATGCTCACATCCAAAGCGCGCGAAGTTACCGTAACATTGCCTGTTTCAGATGGGCGGCGGCTCGCTTGGCTTCATGCGCATGGCGATGTGCTGGCAGAAGAAGAAGCCGGGGAAGGGGAGGATGGCCCTATGCGCCGCCTAACCGTTAGGCTGAACCCCAAGGAATTGGGTCAATATGCGACTTTATAACGCTGTAATTACGCGTTTTCTTCGAATTTCTTGACCTGTTGCCAATAGGCCTCTTGTTGATCGAGAGATAGGTCAGCAAAGGTTTCGCCAGCGCCAGAGGCCAAATCTTCCATCTGGCGAAAACGCCTTTCAAACTTGGCATTGGACGCTTTCAACGCTTGTTCGGCGTCAACTCCGTAGCGTCTGATGATATTGACAGCGACAAACAAAACGTCGCCGGCTTCGACGAGTCTTTCCTCTTCAGTCGCCATGTCGAGTTCTTCGAGCTCTTCGTTGAGCTTGTCTCGTGGTCCGGTCATGTCGTTCCATTCAAACCCGACCCTGGCAGCGCGTTTTTGCAATTTTTCAGATCGCATCAGTGCGGGCAGAGCGTTTGCCACTCCGTCCATCGCGCTTGTCGAACCTGTTTCCGAACGTTCAGCGGCCTTCAAATCTTCCCAGCGCTCTGTATCCATTGAGCCAGCTTCATCGCCAAAGATATGAGGATGGCGGCTTTCCATCTTATCACTGATTGTACGCGCAACATCGTCGAATGCGAACAGTTTCGCTTCTTCCGCCATCCTTGCGTGAAACACGACTTGGAGCAACAGATCGCCAAGTTCAGTTTTTAGCTCGTCCATATCGCCGCGCTCGATCGCGTCGGATACTTCGTAAGCTTCTTCTATTGCATAAGGCGCGATGGATTTGAAATCCTGTGCCAAGTCCCATTCGCAGCCACATTCTGGATCGCGCAGCCGCGCCATAATCGCCAATAGACGGTCCAATTGGGGTGATGGGGCGGATTTGATCATATGATAAAAGTTCGGGTTAAGGCCAATGGATAAGAATGATAATATATATTATGTTAAATAATATGAGCTTGGGATTGGGGACATCAGTTCGGCAGCGTGGCCCCGAAGAGATCGGCAATTACGAACAGCCCTGCAAAAATCGCGAACCAAACCAACACTAGCTGCGCAATCTTACTCCAACCCAGTTTGAAACTCGCAACGGCACCGCCTGCAAGAAACAGCCAGCCGAGCAACGCGACCACTGAAATTATTGCACCTTCGGTCATGCGGTCATCTCCAACCCGTCAAAGCCAACAGTCACAAAATCAGGAACCTCATCAACCAAGGTCCGATAATCCATACTCTTATCAAGATGGCTTAGCACAACGCGGCCAGCGCCAACACGTTCGCCAAGCTCAATCGCCATTGCCAGATGCGCATGTGTCGGATGTGGATCGCGGCGCAGGCAATCGCTTACAAGGATATCGACGCCGTCCAGCATTTCGACCATTTCGTCAGAAATTGCACTAAAATCCGTAGCATAGGCGATGGACTTGCCATCAGCTTCGAACCGATATCCGGTGGTTTCACCCGGTCCGTGCTCCATCTGACACCATTTGATGCCAAACCCGGCAAACATCCTGAGCCGATCAAGAGTGTCGATGGTGCAAATCGTCGGATAGCCTTCTTGCCCGGCGAAGACATAACCAAACCGCTGACGCAGCCGCCTGACTGTTTCCGTCGAAGCATAGGTCGGGATTGGACCGCCACGGCCATAACGCAGCACGCGAAGATCATCGATACCGTGGCAATGATCGGCGTGATCATGTGTCCAGAAAACGCCATCAATCTGGCCAATCCGGTTCGCGAGCAATTGCGCACGGCAATCGGATGATGTGTCAATCAGTAAGCGTTTACCTTCATCGCTTTCGACCAGAATGGATACGCGCGTGCGGCGGTTTCGGGGTTCTTCCGGATCGCAATCGCCCCAATCGCCCAAGCCGTTCTCTCCGCCTATACGTGGTACGCCGGTTGACGTACCGGAGCCAAGCATGATGAACTTCACAGCATCGCCTTTGTAAAAAGATTGGTGAAGTTGGCAGTTGTCTGTTCGGCCAGCAATTCTGGATCAACCCCCCGCAATTCAGCCATAAAACGCGCTGTATCCGCCACAAAGGCAGGCTCACACGGACGCCCGCGATGCGGGACTGGAGCCAAAAACGGGCTATCTGTTTCGACCAGCAAGCGGTCGGATGGGATATCCTTTGCCGCAGCTTGCAGGTCCTTCGCATTCTTGAATGTCACGATGCCTGAAATCGAAATAGTCAGACCCAGTTCAAGCACTTTGCGCCCAAAATCTGCCGATGCGGTGAAGCAATGGATCAGCGCTGGAAATGCGCCTTTTTCGATTTCTTCCGTCAGAATTTCATAGGTGTCATCCTCCGCATCGCGTGTATGAATGATCACCGGCAGACCAGTCTCACGCGCGACATCAATGTGCATACGGAATAATTTCGCCTGCGTTTCGCGGTTCGAATGTTCGTAGAAATAATCGAGCCCCGTCTCTCCAATTGCGATCACGCTTGGATTTTCTGTCGCGGCGAGCAACACGCCCCTGCCCAAATCCTCATGACCGTCGGCCTCATGAGGATGAATGCCTACGCTTGCGAAGACATCGACTTCGCGAATGGCGGTGCCAATCACCTGCTCCCACTCGCTTTGCTTGGTGGAGATATTGAGAAAGGCCCCTACCCCGGCGTCTCTTGCCCGCGCCAGAACACCAGCCTGATCTTCGACGAGGCCCTTATATTCCAGATGGCAATGGCTATCGATCAGCATCAGGCAGCGTCTCCCTCTGGCATATCAAGACGTGGGAATATGGGGGTGGGTTTGCCGACCGTGAAGCCGTTTTGAGCAAGGCGGGCAAACCAGTCCCCATCATCAAATGCGGCAAACGAGCGCTCATCGGCCGGAATGCCGAGTTGATCGAGTAAGGCGGCTGCCTTCCCTGGGACAACCGGCTGAATGGCAATTGCGAGATATCGCAAGGCTACGAAAATTGTTTGCAGCACAACCTTCATCCGCTCTGGATCAGTTTTCTTAAGCCCCCACGGCGCCTGCTCATCTACGTATTGATTGCAAGCATAGACCGCTTTTATCCAAGCTTCGATTCCGACTGAGAATGTCAGTTTTTCGAACTCTTTCGGCAGTTCAACCGCGCATGCTGAATGCACAATTTTAAGCAGCACGGCATCAGGTTCCGCCGGTTCGAAAGGTTCAATTACCCCGTCCATATTCTTTGCGATCATCGACAGGGTGCGCTGCGCCAGATTACCGAAACTGTTCGCCAGTTCTGCGTTGGCACGGTTCACGATCGCTTCGGGCGAATAAGAACCGTCTTGGCCAAAGGCAACTTCGCGCATGAGGAAATAGCGCAGATTATCAACGCCGAATTGTTCCGCCAAAGCAAGCGGATCGGTAACATTGCCGATGGATTTGGATTCTTTCTGCCCGCGATTCAGAAGGAAGCCGTGGCCAAACACCGCCTTGGGCAATGGCAAATTGGCGCTCATCAAAAACGCCGGCCAATAAACGGTGTGGAAACGAACAATGTCCTTGCCAATCAAATGAAGGCTGGCGGGCCAGAATTCGCGCATTTCCTGAGTGTCGTCAGGAAAGCCGAGGCCGGTCAGGTAATTTGTCAGCGCATCAACCCAGACATACATCACGTGGTTTTCGCTGCCGGGGACTTTCACCCCCCAATCAAAACTGGTGCGGCTGACTGAAAGATCGCGCAGGCCCTGCTCCACAAACGCGATCATCTCATTGCGGCGGCTCTCTGGCTCCAAAAAGCCAGGCTTTTTCAAGAGTTCAAGAATTTGCTCCTGATATCTTGAAAGACGAAAGAACCAGCTTTCTTCCACTGTCCATTCAACAGGCGTATCTTGCGGAGAAAGCTTCGCGCCGCCCTCGCCCTCTTTCAACTCGCTTTCGTCATAATACGCTTCGTCGCGGATCGAATACCAACCCTCGTAACGGTCGAGATAAAGGTCGCCTGCGACTTCCATCCGTTCCCAGATCGCTTGGCTGGCGCGGTGGTGATCGGGTTCTACAGTACGGATGAACCGGTCGAAACTGATGTTAAGTGCTTCATCCATCTCGCGAAAATAGCCGGACATTTCATCTGCCAACTCACGCGGCGTTTGGCCTAGCTCTTCCGCCTTACGCGCCATTTTCAGGCCGTGTTCGTCGGTGCCCGTTTGAAAGCGAACCTCGCGCCCCCGCAGACGTTGGAAACGCGCGATCACATCTGCGGCAATCCCCTCATAGGCATGGCCAATGTGCGGGCGGCCGTTGGGGTAGTTAATCGCGGTAGTGATATAGAACGGTGAGGTGTCGGGTTCAGCCATGGGCGCGATCGCTAGCCGGGGCAGCGCTCATGAGCAAGGTCCCGATTTCGAGGGTAAGCAGACCCGTGTCGAAATTGTAGTTCGGCGCCTGCGCTGCCAGTGTGACCAATTGGCTGTGGATTTCGATCAACGCGCCGCGTTGAACGCTATTTGATGTGGTCCTCGCCAAGTCCGCAACCATAGCCTGAGCCAACTCGATCACGGCTTGCAACCGGGCGCGATCAGCGCGCGGTCCGATCAGGCGAGACAGATCAGATCGCGCGGAAAGGCCCGGATCGGTGTTGGCAAGCAGACCAGAGATAAGAGTGGCAACCGGTGCCAGATTTTGCTCACTGAAACGCAATGCCGCACCATAGGAGCCCTCAGCAGCGCGAATGGCTGCGGTTAAGTCACCGTCTCCTACCGCTGCTGAAGCTTCCAACATACTGCCCAGTTGTGCGTCGGACAGGATCGGAAAGCGCAGCGTTCTGCACCGTGATCGGATCGTTGGAAGCAATTGCGCGGGGCGGTGCGTGACGAGGATGAAGAAGGTCCCCTGAGGTGGCTCTTCCAGACTCTTTAGCAGGGCGTTGGACGCCCCAACCTCCATATCGTCAGCTGGATCGACGATAACCACACGCCGGTCACCCAAAGTTGGCCGCGTATTCAGCCGTTTCTGCATGGCACGCACTTGATCCACGCGAATGCTGCGCGCGAGTTCGAACTTCTTACCATCGGCCTGCGCGCGCGCTTCTTTGTCGTTCTTTGCACCATAGGTCAGAACGATGATGTCGGGGTGATTGCCGGGCGGCTGAGGGATGCCGTCCTGAGCCACCAATTCACGCGCCGCTTCGAGAGCAAAGTCATGTTTGCCAAGACCGCTTTTGCCAGCGAGAATCCAGCCATGATGCATTCGCGTACCGCCCATAGCCGCACGCCATTCGCGCCAGGCGTCGCCATGATTGGGCCAATTGGTCGACGACACGTCGATCATGAAGCGGCGATCAGAGGGGCAAGCGCTTCGATGATCCGCGCGTGGACTTGTTCAGGTGTCCCTGTTCCATCGACAATCCTAAATCCTTCTGGGTCGCCATCAACCAATGTACGAAAGCTTTGTGCAACAGCGCGGTGGTAATCTGCACTGCGCCCGCCGATCGCGTCGCTGGTCTCGCCGTCCCGGTCTGAAAGTCGCTGTGTCAAGCGCGCCTCGTCCACCTCTAATAAGATCGTGCAATCGGGGCGCAGACCTTGGCTGCCAAATTGGTGAAGCGCGCAGATCGCGCCGTCGCCAAGGCCCCCTGCACCTCCTTGATAAGCTCGGCTTAAATCGACAAAGCGGTCACAAACGACCCAGATACCGTCCTCCAGCGCGGGCCGAATTAGCCGCGATACGTGATCTGATCTTGCGGCTGCAAACAGCAGCGCTTCGGATTGAGTGTTCCACCCCTCGCCGGGAGGGTGCAGCAACAGTTCGCGAATCGCCTCTGCCCCCGGTGTACCTCCGGGTTCACGCGATATTTGCACTGATTTTCCTACGTTTCGCAGAGCCTCAGCCAGCAACCGGCTTTGCGTGGATTTGCCGGTCCCCTCCCCGCCTTCAAAAGCTATAAATCGGCCCTTGTGCGCGGCATTGCTCATCCGAACCAACCTGCAATTCCATTGATGATCCGTCCAAAGAAACTGGCCTCTCCAACCGATTCTGCGGCAATTAACGGCACATTTGCGGGCTCCATATCGGGCACTTCAATTACCAGAGTTGCAACCTGTTGGCCCTCAGCAAATGGCGCACGTAAGGGGCCATCGTAAGCGATCGAGAGCCGCATTTCGGATGCACGGCCCTTGGGAACATTCACGAAGACCGTCCGGTCGGTTTTCAGAGCAACAGACCGCAAACTGCCGCCCTGAACCCGCGCCGATCCAACAGTCTGGCCTGATGCAAACAGACGTTCCCGGTCAAAGGCGTCAAATCCCCATTCTATGTATTCCCGCGCCGCACGCGCACGTAGGGAACCTCGATCCACACCTGCGACCACTAACACCAGCCGCTGGCCTGCTCTCTGAGCCGTGCCGAGATAACCGAACCCTGCTTCATTTGTGTAGCCGGTTTTGATCCCGTCGGCCCCGCGTGTACGTCCTATCAGCGGGTCGTGGTTGATTTGTTCGATGCCATTATATCGAAATCCGGGAAGCCCAATATAGCGTGCAAATTTATCTGGATGACGACCGATCAACGCTTCGGCGAGGGTCACCAGATCATTGGCGGTCGTGAAAGTCTTGCCTTCATCAGGCCAACCGTTGGGCGTTCCGAAATGGCTGTTCGTCATGCCCAGCCCACGCGCGCGCAGATTCATACCGCCGACCCAGTTTACCACAGTACCCGCCTGCCCTTCTGCCAGCATGACTGCTCCGTCATTGGCGGAAACATTGGCGATGCCGGTTAGCAGATTATCGACAGTTACCCGGTCACCTGCGCCTATCCACATTGTGGACCCCTCACCGCTCCACACCCGCCACGTCTCATCGCGCATAACCATTATTTGCGCAGGATCGAGCGAACCTTCCTCGATCAATTCAAAGGCGTGGAACATCGTCATCACTTTCGTGATTGATGCAGGCACAAATCGCCGGTCTGGATTTCGGGAATGGAGAACCTGGCCACTGGTGATATCGACCAGTATCGCGATTGGCACATCCTTTTCAGATGGGATCGAGGCGGCGCTTTGTGCCCATAAGGGATGCGCGATTAAGCCCGCGCTCAAGAGCGCAATCGCGCCAAGGAGACGCCGTGCACACACGTTGGAAATATCTGCTATCACAAACCCGCCTATACAAGCGCCCAAGTGAAGATGCGAGGGCGCAGCGACGCTTAGTTCACGATTTCGTCAGCAAGTAACCCCACGCTCATCGCGTAATAATTTGAGCAATTGTATTCGAGGATGACGCGGTAATTTCCGGTCAGCAGCCAAGCCGGTTGTCCGGGGCCATCTGGCTGAAATAGAGACGTTAGTGTATCGTCGGGAAGAAAACGCTGCGGCTGCACGCCCAGATCGCGCCATTCTGCAACGGTCTTCCACTGGCTATGGCGTTCATGCACGCGTGAGCAAACCGGCGAGACCAGCTCGGTTCGGTAAGCGTCAACGTTAAACCCGCGCGGCACTGCGGCGCGAACACCCCAAGGTTGCCCGGTGCGCCATCCCGCGTCCTTGAAATAGTTCGCAATCGAGGCGAATGTGTCCGCACGGTTGCTAAAAATATTGGCGCGTCCGTCGCCGTCACCGTCGGTGGCGAGCCTCAAATAGACGGACGGAAGAAATTGCGGGTTGCCAAACGCTCCGGCAAAACTCCCCACCAAATCTTCCCGCGAATAACCGCGATCGGCGACCTTCATCAGCGCAATCCATTCCCCGGCGAACAGGTCGCGGCGGCGCCCTTCCCATGCGAGTGTCGCCAAGCTGCGCGACAGATCGAAATTGCCGCGAATGTTGCCATAGCTTGTCTCATGCCCGAAAATTGCGACGATGATTTCAGCTGGCACACCATAATCACGCTCGGCCCGGCTCAAATCTGCTCTGTTTCCACGGTAAACGTTGCGCCCGCCCGCAATACGCTGAGAATTTACATGGGTCGCGATATACGGCGCGAGCGCAGGATAGCCGCGGCGCGTGGGTCTACCCGGTTGCCCTTGGTCGAGTTGGATGACGCGTGCATTGGGTGTCAGTCCTGCTGTCATGCGCTGCAATGTTGCTTCGCTGACCCCTTCGGACCGGGCGCGCGCCTTAAGCTGTTCCATGTAAGCGTCAAAGGCAATTCCATCGCGCGCGGCAACCTGCGCTTGCGAGGGTGCTGGCGCAATGACTCCGCCTGTGCCCAGAATGAGGGCCACAAGAAGCGCGAAAGAAGAGAAGCGTTTGAAATTCATGGAAGCTTTGATCTCATATGCAAGGTGAATTGCTGATGAGCGAACTCGGTTTATGCCCGCTCCTATCTTTGTCTTATTCGCATATTCACGCGCGAACTCATAGCCTTTCCGGCAGATATCAGCTGATTTCTAGTGCGCCGTGACGAGCCGTGTTAGTTCGGCGGGGAATCGTCAGAACACCCGGCTCAATTGGAGCTGGAGTCCGAATCCAACGTCAAAATCGTGAAATCTCGCCAAAGAACTTAGCTTTCGAGCGTTTCGCATAGTGACAACCAGCTCTGGCATCGCTAGCGACCTTTTTTGCACGGACAGGTGGCAGAGCGGTTGAATGCACTGGTCTTGAAAACCAGCGTGGGTGCAAGCCCACCGTGGGTTCGAATCCC
>CAWBJN010000004.1:0-355494 GCA_963789155.1 uncultured Alphaproteobacteria bacterium
TTAGTGTGAAGCGTGCATGCCGCAAGGCCGATCCTGCCAGACAGCCAAGTCGCGGATTGGTCATGAGGCACCTGCCCCAGCGTCGTTTCCATCACACCGATTTCATCAGTGTGTACGCCGTCTACCGAAAAAATGGCTCCGATTGCAGACATTTAAATCGGTCCTAATCCTTGATAGCTCGCGGCATCAGCTGTGTCGATTGCTGATCGCCCATTTACAAGCAGCGCTTGGCAGGAGCGCCGCGACTGTGCCAATGAACGGGCTGGCAATAGGCACATCATGACTTTGGCGCAATCTCCTCACATTCCTTCAGTAGGGCGAAGGCCCAGATTGAAGGACTTGCCTTGGCTGGTTGGGTTTTCGTGTCGCGGGCTGTTCGAATTGATCCGTGCGCGCCTCATATTTGCCAACCTTAAGGCAAAGGCGATCCCTGCACGCAATCGCGCATCCCAAGAAAGCGACAATGCTGACACGGTGATTGCTCCTGCTCAGCTTGCCCGGATCGCTTATGTGTTGCCGCGAATTTCGGACCGCCTCCCTTGGCGTAGCGATTGCCTGGTGCAGGCGATCGCTGCGCAAAACTGGTTATCCGCGATTGGTGAGGCGAGCGAAATCCAGATCGGCGTTGAGCATCCCGCAGATGGCGACTTTGGCGCGCATGCTTGGTTGTTATGCAAAGAGCAAGTTGTCACCGGAGGCGACATTGATCGCTATCACCTGATTCTTTCTGATTCGCGCCTTGATCGCGATTCTGGCAATCAGCATGGAGGCAGCAAGGGCAACTAACCGAGTTAGCTGACCCGAAAATGGTGAATTTGCCCGCAATTACGCCACTATTTAACCTTTTCTGATCACGACCTGTTGTCAAGCGTGTTGCACTGCACTAGGGGTTGATGCGTAATACGGTGCAATGAAAAGGTTAACTCGATGATCAAAACGATGTCTCGCTTGATGGTGACTGCTGCTGCGGCCAGCATGGCCTTCGCGCCGATTGCTGCTCAGGCTAACACTCGCGCTAGCGACAACACTTCAGTTTATACCGAAACGGCTTCACAACCGGGTCTGCAACGTTCAGCTGAGGGCGAAGAAGTCCGAGGCGCTTCCAGCATCCTTCTCGCACTTCTTGCAGCAGCCGCTGCGGTTGGTGGGATCCTTGCCGTGACGAATGGCGATGATGATGGCCAGTCACCAGGCACCTAAGCCTGATTGAGCTAGACCAACACTACGTTGGCTTGCAAAGAATAAGCGCGCGGTTCTGCCGGGCGCTTTTTCTTTGTCCGCAATAAAGCTAATTGATCGGAAAGTGTTCTTGGCTAAACCCGTCCCTTCTTATCTCCGCACCCAGCATTCCCGGCAAGGTTCCAATAACAGCAGCGTCAGCGTGGGCGGAACTCTTGCAAATGGTGGCGGAGTGTTCTGGTCAATTGCCGCGATATTGATCTTTGCGGTGGCTTTCGGCGGTGGAGGATCGAAATACGGCTTTGCAAATCTGATCGTTCAGCTTGCCGCATTGATCGCATTATCTTTCCATCGCCGCGCATTCTTCGATTTCTTCAAATCAGCACCCCGCGCGATGGTCGCACTGATCGGTCTTTCTGTCTTGCTTCCGATTGCGTTTCTGATCCCTCTTCCTGCAAACATATGGGGCGGCCTGCCTGGTCGCGAGCTGATGGTTCAATCGTTTGAACTGATCGGCGCAAATCTTTGGGCCACGGCAAGTGTCGACCCCATAAGAACGCTGCTCGCGCTATCTGCCCTTATTGTACCTATTGCGATTCTCACGATTGGCTGGGCCGCGCCGCGCCAAAATCTTGTCCTTATCGGCTGGATCGCGGTTGGTCTGGGTCTGGTGAATTTTCTTATCGGTATTCCGCAAGTCCTCACCAACGGTGAGGCAGGGTTGATCTATCCAGAGAACCCAATGCCGGGGGTGCTTTTTGGTAGTTTCGCAAATCGCAATTCTACCGGGTTGTTTCTAGCTGGTGCGCTCGCTCTGGCTGCCGTGCTCCCTTCACCTGTTCAACCATCCAGAGCCGCTCTTGGCGCCCGCATTGCCATTTGCCTGATTTTGCTGGTGGCGATCATTCTAACTCGGTCACGCACCGCTTTGGTCTTGGCATGTCTTCCAATTGCCCTTGTGACATTTCAAATTTTGTTTTCACGCGGCAGGCACGGTGATGCTGGCGTTCCCAATTCAAGTCGCAAGCGATGGCTGGCTCTGATCTCGATCGCTCTCATCGGCGGAGCATTCGTCATGTTGGTTGTTGCCGCGCCCGGCCGCTTGAATGACGTGGTCGAACGCTTCGACGATCGCGACGATGCGCGCGCGTATATCTGGGATGATGCGGTCTATTCGGCTGATCGTTATTGGCCGATAGGTTCGGGCACAGGCACGTTTGAAGATGTCTTCCAGATCGATGAATCGCTGGAGAACATGACGCTGCGCCACGCTGGCCGCGCGCATAATGACTATCTCGAAGTGGCTATAGAAGCGGGACTGCCGGGTCTTGTTCTAATCGCTGGGTGGTTGATAT
This sequence comes from uncultured Alphaproteobacteria bacterium, assembly GCA_963789155.1. Classification (GTDB taxonomy): domain Bacteria; phylum Pseudomonadota; class Alphaproteobacteria; order Sphingomonadales; family Sphingomonadaceae; genus Erythrobacter. Next base: position 2,535 of record CAWBJN010000004.1, read on the forward strand.
TGCTTGCTTGGTTTAGCTGGCGTGCGCGGAACTCACATGAACGCTGGATTGCGTGGAGCGGCGCGATCATTCTGCTCGCCATCGCGCTTCAATCGATAACCGACTACCCGCTGCGCAATTTAACGATGCTCACCTTTGGCAGCTACGCATTGCTGATATTGGCACGATTTGGCGCTCCTCCAAGCGAGAAGCCAGCGCAGGAGGTGCTCCCGTGATCGCAGGAACGCTTTGGCGCGCGGCGCTCGTCTTAATCGCTTTGGTCACCATTGGCGTGCAGTTCGATCGTCAAACACGGCGAACGCCAGCCTTGGCCGCGAGCGTCCCGCAGCTCTTTCGATCTGCGGCACAATTGCCGGCAGCAGCCTATGCCTTATCTGGCGATGATCCCGCTGGTGCTCTGGCTGAAGCAGAACGGCTCGTGTTGCGCCGCCCGCTTCCTGCCGAACATTTGCGGGTGCTTGCGCAGGCCCAGTTTGCGGCTGGCCAGATCGATGAGAGCACTCTTTCAATCCAATATGCTGCGCAGCGCGGCTGGCGCGACCCTCTGGCACAGGAATCCATGCTGAGGCTCGCATTGGCGGCTGGCAACGCCCCCGAAGCAGCCCGCCGTTATGCTGCGTTGTTCCTGCGGCGGGAAACCGAAGATGCGTTGCTTCAGGAACTGGGCCAGCCTGTCTTAAATGATCCGGGCGGCGAGGGTCGCAAAACACTGATCGAAATTGTCGCGGGCGGTGATCGCTGGCACAACCTCTTTTTGGGACGAGGGGTTATGGTCATGCCGCCTGACGCCTTCAGCGAAATCGTATCGGGTAGCATTGCTAATGGGGCCATATACGATTGCGCCGTCCTATCGCGAGCGGTCGAAGCAATCGGTCGCCAGGATGAAACAGCTGCCGCGAGCCTGAGTGATAGCGCTCGTGACCAGTGTCCCAATATATCGGGCTAGAAACCAAAAGCTGTTGGCAGGTCACGCCACTTTCGGCACTCCTGATAGGTGAAGGCCAGCTGTGCCAAGGTATGATCGCGTTCTGGTCGTGCTGATCCGCTGGTGTGTGTGTTTTTCATTTTGTCGCCTTCCACGGTCCGCACCATCAGCGGGCGAGAAAAATGCTCGAAGGTCAGCTGCGGTTTCTGTCTGTCTCCCGATTTGCGATTAGCAACCGGGTCCCCGCCCCTGAGAAAAGGGTTGCAAAGGCGGTTCGCTTTCTCCCGCGCCAGAGCGAGCCAAAATTGAATGAACGGCTGAGGGCCCAGGTCATGTCCGCGCCCTCGGAATATTCTCACGACAATCCACGAATTTGTTTCTAATGACCTGACACGAAGATAGCCTAGATCGCTTCCTGTCGAGGCATGCGACCCGTTGACGTCCGTTTTATGGGCTGATGGTACCAAAAGCGGACCGGCTGCTTACGGGCTAAATTCAGTTGAAGGAATCGCCGCCCAGCGCCAGCCACAACAAGACCCGCGCACGTTCAGACCGGCCGCGTGCGGCAACCGCCCGCTCCGCACTCGCTTCGGCCAGCCGCCGCGCTTCGAGCACCACCAGGAAATCGGACAGGCCCGCGCGGTACCGCGTATCGGCGATCTCCGCCGCGCGCCTTGCGCTAGCCAGCTCGCGCTCCGCCAGCTCCAGTTCGCGGTCGGCGGCGGCGATCACGCCATAGGCCGCTTCTGCATCGCCAAGCGCGGTATAGACTGCGCCGCGGTACGCCTGGAAGGCGGCTTGCTTTCCTGCGGCCGCGCCGTCGATCTCTGCCTGAATTCGGCCGAAATCGAGCAGGGGTGCGGCGACTGAGGCGGCTAACGAGCCAACAATGCTTTCCTCATCGAACAGATCGTCGAGCCCGAATGCAAGCAGGCCGATTGCGGAGCTGAGAGTAAAGCGAGGGAAGCGGCCACGCGCTGCGGCTGCCAACTCGGCATCTTCGGCGGCTAGGTTCGATGCTGCGCGGAGGATGTCCGGACGATTGGCCAGCAATAGCGATGGTAATGTAACGGGCGCCGCGGGAAGCGCGCGTGCGGGTAGCGGCGTCGCCAGCGTTTCCAGCACATCGCGCATGGGCTGCGCGGTCAGCGTGACCATACGTCCGGCAAGGCGGTTGCGCTCGCTTGCAAGCGCCGCGATCCGGCTACGCGACGAAGCCGCGGCGCTCTCCGCGCGCACGCGGTCAAAACCGGGAGCGATCCCTGCTTCTTCGCGAACTGCCGACAGTCGCGCCAGTTCGGTCGCCGCGTCTAAATCGCTATTTAACTGTGTCATGCGCGCATCAAGCGTGCGCCAGTCGATCACCGTGCCGGCGATTTCGGCCAGAAGCGCCAGCCGAACAGCGGCCGCACCCGCTTCGGCGGCGTCGATCCGCGCGATGGCGGCGCGCTCCTGCGCTCGAAGCGCGCCAAAAATATCCGGGTCCCAGCGTGCGGTCAGATTGGCGGCATAGGTGGTCTGCTCGACATCAATTTCGAATGGCGCGTCGTTGGGGAAGTTGCCGATATTGGTACGGCTGGCGGCAACCGAAGCATCGGCGCCAATATTGGGGAGCCGTTCTGCTCCAGCGCGGGCAGCACTTGCGCGCGCTTGTTCGATACGGGCCAGCGCCTCTACCAGAGTTGGAGAGGCTGCAAGTGCCCGCGCCGAGAGCGCCCGGTAAGCTGGATCATCGCTCGGCATTAGAGCCGCGATACTGGCATTGTCCTCGGCGTCAGCGGCGAACAGAAATTCGTCCGGCAGCGCTGGCGGCGGCGTGGCGATTTGCGGTGCGGGTCCGGCGACGCAGGCACCCAGAGCCAGCGCAGGCAGAATCGCAAGGGTTCGGAGCGGCTTCATGGTCACTCACCATCCTTGGCCGGAATGAAGGCGTCCACCTGCTGGCCTACGCGGAAATCGTCGCGCGCGTTTTCGGGCAGGGCATAGATGATCTGCAACACCCGCACATCGACACGCTCGGCAGCCGAATTGGTGAGCTGACGTTTGGGCACGACGCGCGGCTCGGCGCGCACGAAGCTGGCTTTGACCTGCCGGTCAGCGGCACCCCGCGGCGAGACATTGGCAGCTTCGCCCATGGCAACGCGCGGGGCCTGCTCTTCGTCAATATCGATGCGGACGTGCAGCGGCCGCGTCTCGCCCATCTCGATGAAGCTTTGCGAGCCGCCGCCCATCGTCGAGAGAAATTCGCCGGGGCGGATATCGACGCTCAGGATTTGTCCAGCCATCGGCGCGCGCACGGTCGCCCGGTCCAATTCGGTGCGGGCAGAGGCAGCACGCGCCTGCGCTGCATTCAGCCGTGCACGGGCAAGCGAGAGCCGTTCTTGGGCTGTGGCCACATCACCCTCTGCCCGGATGACCTCGGCCTGGCTGATGGCGGCGGCGTCGGAAACATTGCGGTACAGCTCGAGCTGGCGCCCGGCAGTGGCGCGGGTGCTTTGCGCCTCGGCAATGGAGGCCCGCGCTTCGGTAATCGCGGCATTGGCTTCGGCTAGCTGCGCGCGGATCGCCCGCGTGTCGACGGTGAACAGCGGCTGGCCCTGATCGACGAAGTCGCCAGGCTGGACGTTTAGGCTGGTTACGAGGCCGGAGAGCGCTGTGCCAATGGTCACGATCTCGCTCGATGGTTCGACCACGCCGGAGCCCGCCACGCGGGCGGAATTGGCCAGCTCGCCGGTGGCGCGCGGTGGCTCGCGTTCCGGTTCGGTCAGCTCGCGGTCGGGCAGTCCGGTCACGATAAAATAGATCGCCAGGATCAGGCCGAGCAGAGCAAACGCGGGCATGATCTGCCGGGAGAATGAGAGATTCTTGAGAGGATTGGCCATCAGCGGTCCATTCTAGTGGTCTTCCGGCATGTCGGTGCCGTCATGGGTGACCCGGCCGTCCTCGAGCACGAGAATACGGTCGGCGAGATCGAAGATGCGGTTGTCGTGGGTGACAATCATCACGCTGCGATCCTCTGCCAGCGCGACATCTCGCAGCAGGTCCATCACGCGGCGTCCAGACTTCGCATCCAGCGCAGCGGTCGGCTCGTCGCAGACCACCAGCCGCGGTTCGTGCACTAGCGCGCGAGCGATGGCGACGCGTTGCTGCTGGCCGCCGGACAATTGATTGGGCAATTTATCGGCCTGATCGGCGATGTTGAGCTTCTCGAACATCTCGATGGCTTTATCGCGCGCCTCTAGGCGGTTCATGCCCTGAGCGATCAGTGGAACGGCAGCATTGCTGGCCGCATCGATTGCGGGGATCAGGTTATACTGCTGGAAGATGAAGCCGATATTCTGCAGGCGGAAATTGACCAGCGCGTTATCCGACAGCGAATAGATGTCCGTTCCGAAGACCTCCACGCTGCCTTTGGTCGGCCACAGAATCCCGCACATGATCGAGATGAGCGTCGTCTTCCCCGATCCGCTCTCACCGACGATATAGGTCAGCTCGCCAGGAGACACATCGATATCGATCCCGTGCAGGACGCGTATGGTTTGCTGACCGGCTTCGAAATCGCGCACAATGTCTCGCACCGAAATGGCAGCATTACCCGTTCGGGCCTTGTCGATGGTTTCCACCTCGCTCACCGGAACACTGCCGCAGGTTCTGTCTTCATGACATTGCGCAGCGCCAGCCAGCCGGTCAGCGCGATAATGACGAAGATCGCGATGAAACTGATCAATGGGACCTGCCAGGGGATGTAAAATCCCTTGAATGTCGGCACGCCGGAATTCGCCCAGATAAATCCGACCGTGCCGAGCACGCCCAGGCCGTAGCCTATCATGCCGACCATCCCGGCCTGCGCTGCGACCATGCGCCCGATTTTACCATTGGTCACGCCTATCGCCTTGAGCGCCCCGAATTGCTTGATGTTGTCGCGGATGAACAGGCTGAACGTCAGCCCGACGATGGCCACACCGACAATGAAGCCAAGCGCAACGGTAATCCCGAAATTGAGCGGGATGCCTGTATTCTGAATGATGAAATCGACACCGTCACGGGCGAACTGGTCGCGCGTGCGCGCCCTTAGTCCGGTCTGATCCTCGATGCGGTCGACCAATTCCTGCGCGCTTACGCCATCCGCCTTGCCGACCAGCACAAAGGACAGCCGGTTGCGCGTTCCCGGCACGTAGTTCAACGCTTGGCTGTATTTGGTATAGAGCGTTACTTGGCTGGTGAAGCTGGGAATGGCATCGGCCACTCCGCGTATGACGGCGCGCTGATCGTTGAGCTCCAGTCGCTCCCCAATGGGCGTGCGACCGTCTTCGAACATATTGGTCACCCCGACATCGTCGATGAGAACCGTGTCGGGCCGCGAAAGGACGTCGGCGCTGCCTTCGATCAATCGTTCGGGCAGGCCGATCAGCGTCGCATCGTCGACGCCAATCACGGTGACACCTTCCAGATCGCCATCGCGGGTGCGGACAGAGGCATTGGCGCGCAAATGCGGCACTGCCCATTCGACGCCGGGCACACCGCGCACCTTGTCGAGCGCGGTGGAAGGCATGGGGAAATTCACATCGGTCGTGCGGCTGACGCCGTCCATCACCCAGACATCGGCGGTCGGGACATTATATACGCCGCTGGCGCCGCGCTCGATCAGATTGACGAAGATGGTCAGCTGCTGGGTAATCAGCAGAGTGGAAAAGGCGATGCCGAACAGAAGCCCGTAGAACTTCTGTGCGTCTCCCGTGAGCATGCGGATAGCGATCCAGATCATGCCGTTTTCAGGCCTCACCTTGCTTTAAATACCCGAACCGGGCATTAGTGAACGATGACGTTCAAATGAACGGGAGCGTTCAGTTTGTCAAGTGAAACAAAAAACAGATCGGGGCGGCCCGTGGACGAAGCCAAGCGCGGAGCGATCGTGGCCGCTGCTTCGCATGCGTTCTTCGACGTCGGCTATGCAGCGACGTCGATCGAGCATATTGCCGCGGAGGCCGGTGTTTCGAAGGTAACGATCTACAATCAGTTCGGCGGGAAGCATGCGCTATTCACCGCTGCCGTAGAACGCGAATGCGAAAAAATCCGCGGCCAGTTCGAAGTGCCCGCGCTCCCGTCAGGTGACTTGCGCGCCTGCCTGACAGCGATTGGCGAGGCCATGATGGCGTTCCTGTCGCGGCCCGAAATGGTCCAGTTCGAACGGCGGATCGCTGCCGAAACGGAACGTGAGCCGGCCATTGGACAAGCCTTTCTCGCGGCGGGTCCGCACCGCATGAAACAGGCTTTCGCAAAGCTGCTCGCAGCGATGCACGATGCAGGCGAGGTCGACATCGCCGACCCTCTGCTCGCGGCCGAACAATTCGCCAGCATGTGCAAGGGGATGGGCGATGTTGACCGGCGTTTCGGCGCGCCGGATGACCCAAAGCGCGACCGCGAGCGTATCGAAGGCGCGGTCGAGGTCTTCTGCCGCGCTTATGCATCAGCTTAACGAGAACGCGTTTCAAGGTCAGCTATTTTGCCACTTACGGGCCAATCGGACGTTCCGTTTTCGGACCAGTTTCAACCGTTGCGATCCAAATTTTTAGATCCCAATAGCGGGCATTTTCTGCGGCCATTCCGGCCAAAGAAAATAGCAATGATTGCCCTGGCAATCGACAGCAAGCTTGGAGGCTGTGATCTCGCTGAGATCAAGATCGGCGATGTCGTTAGCGGACCAGATGCCAGAACGCGCGCAACCATCATTCAACAAAAGACAGGGCGGCCAGTCCAATTTGAGATCGCTAAGGACGCCCGAGAAAGCTTGTTCGCATGGTTAGAACTTCGAGAAGGTGATGTTGAAGATTTTGCGTTTCTTAGTCGAATCGATCATTCGCGGCATTTGAGCACGCGCCAATATGCGCGGTTAATCGATGGATTGGTCGAAGCAATCGCCCTTTGGCCCGAGCAGTAGGATACCCACTCGCTTCGATGAACCAGCGCCTCTATCATCTATAGGGCGACGAACAACATTCGGCAGCCCAAATTTTGTTCGGGCATTCAAAGATTGAGAACACTGTCCGTTTTTGGGTGGGAGGCGGACGTTAGGTCTGGTTGGGTGTCGCACCGCACCTGTTGCAGGTGTTCTCGAACGGCCAGACTGGAAAGACGACAGAGAAAAACGGGCCACCGCAATCAGGACATCTGGCCGTCAGTAGCGAGAATAGCGCTAGGGCCATTGCCGAAAATATAACGATAGGCGCCAGGAAAATGAAGGCCAACCCCATCGAAGGATGGCCGCCTAGGAAACTGAAAACACTCGCAATGACCAATACTAATGCACCGCAGGAAAGCCCGGCCGACCAACGGCTCATAAGTTTCACTCTTAACAATCGACAACCCCTCTACACCAAAGAAAGTCGTGGACGATACCCGAAGGGCCAAGGGCCGCAATGGGGTCGTTAAACGACTTTCCGGTTTCTGGGATGCGCTGCCAATTCCAGACGATCCACTATCGGCCCAAGTTGTGCCATTCGATAAACACAGGCTGAAAATGTCTCAGCTTCACTTGGACACCTCGCTCGCAAATGCAGCAGTGTCGTCTAGCACCGGCGCCTTACCGCGAAATGGACGGGAAAGAGCGGTGAGGATTTCGACGTGTCCGATCCCGGGATAGATCTGCAGGCGCACATCAGCACCCGATTGTGCTAGCCGATCGCGCAAGGTCTCGCTGTTTTGAAGTCCGACCGTCGTGTCCTCCGCGCCGTGCAAGAGAAGAACCGGCGGGTCGTCGGCCGTTGCAAAGGCTATCGGCTGCGTAGTCTCCGGGTCCTGCTCCTGTCCGAACGCTGCCTGCGTGACTGGCCCTTCTAGTGGCAGGAAGTCGTAAGGGCCCGCCAGCCCAACAAACCCTCTTACATTTCCTCGGTTGCTTCCCAACCAACGATCATCAAGCGCGAGCATGGCTGCGTTGTAGGCACCGGCTGAGTGACCGACGAGCACGATCCGCGAGGGGTTGCCCCCGTACGCAGCAGCGTTGTCGATCACCCATCGCACCGCGGCGGCATTGTCCTCAAGAAAGGACGGATAGCGCACCTCAGGGACCAACCTGTAATTGGGGACCGCTACCAAGAATCCGCGAGAGGCAAGCGCGCGGCCGACGAAGGCATAACCGTCTTTGTCGCCGTCTTGCCAAGAACCACCGTGTATAAAGACGATAATCGGGAGGCCAGTCTCTGGCACATCGGTGCTGTCTTCTGCTGGCTGGTATAGGTTCAGCTTTTGCCGCGGCAGTGGCCCAAAGGATAAATCTTTGGCTGCCTGCTGCCCTCCTCCATCCTTGGGGACGAGTGCATTGAACGTACCAAGCGGCGAGCAAGCCGTAAGGCCGAAAAGGGAAACGATCAGTATCGTGGCCAATCTGCGCCGGCAAAAGAAACGATTAGTCATGAATAGCGCGCCAGTGGATTGCGGATGGGGTACTCTCGTCTCAACAAGATCAAGAACCGTTTCGTTCCAAATTGCTTTGTTTCATCGCATAGCTGCCCATCCCTCACCCCTAACGAGAAGCTCCCAAAGCGTTGGCTGCGAAATCGCGGCCCAATTGCAAGCCAGCAGGATCAACGCTGTGAGCTATTCCATGAGCCATATGAGTGGTCACTGATACGCCAAGACGTTTAAGGTCGGTTTCGGCCATGTGCAACGCGGCGATCGGCACAACGGGATCGGCGGTGCCGTGCACCAACAATACCGGGGGCTTGGCAAAGTCGCTGTCAGCAATATCAGCTGTCGCGGTTAGCATCCCAGAATAGCCGACCACCGCCGCCACGGCGCGCGGGCGGCGTAATCCGATATGCAGTGCCATCATGGTCCCTTGGCTAAAGCCAACCAGCGCCAATTCTGCCTCGCTCAATCCGTACTGTTTCAGTTTACGGTCGACAAATGCATTGATCGCCGGGGCCGCTGACGCTGCCCCTGCGGCCAGCGCCGATGGTGCAAATCCTGATAATCCCCACCACTGATATCCAGACGCCATCATAGAACACCTTTGCGGCGCATGCGGCGCAAGAAACAGCGCATCCGGCAGGGCGTCTTGCCAATGGGGAGCCAAAGAGATCATGTCTGTGCCGCTGGAACCAAAGCCATGCAACAGCAGCACGATCTGTTTGGGCGGATTGCCAGAGCGAGGCTGTAGACTTGCTCCATTAGTGATTTTCTGAGGCGACATTTCGATCTCGCGCTGATGGATGGTAGGGGTCTTTTGGTGAGTGTGAAGCCCTGCCGCTATGTAGGGGGGATGTCACCGGGAACAATCAATAATGGTGATCAGGCGCTCACAAAGCCGCGTCGATGACTACCGGAATCTCAGCGCTCGCCAGTATGCTCGACTGGTCGATGAGTGGATGGAAGCGATTGACCTCCAAATTGAGGAGTATGGAACCCATTCGCTTCGCCGCACGAAGGCCTCTATCATTTACAAGGCCACAGGTAACATAAGAGCGATCCAAATTCTGCTCGGTCATTCCAAGATCGAGAACACCGTTCGTTACCATGGCGTTGACATTGAAGACGCGCTCACCCTGGCCGAGAAGACCGAGATCTGACTGCTGCTTGACGCCAGCCAACAGCGGGCTTGCGTCCACTTGGGGGCGGGAACAGGCATTAATGGAGGTAATTTTTCTGGCCTAGTTTGATCTATTCAACTTTTTCAAGAGGCGGACGCCCTAGGGCTTCACGGAAATTCGAGTGGAAGTGGTGGAGAGGTGCTTCATTGCGGCCAAATATCGAGTGCTTCAACAGACCGGATGTCGCGGCAATTTGCTGGTGCTCACCCATGACATAATCCTCTGCGGAAACAGTGCTCGAGAAAGCCTCCACCTGTGATTCGGGTGTGCGTATCATGCTTGAGTCGATGCTCCTGGAATATAGGTCTTCCGCTTTCAGCAGATTGCTGCCGTTTGGGTTTGCCGCCTTTTCAGCCTCATAGGCCGCCATGGCTTGCGGCGTAAAATAGCCGGCTACCTTTGTGATCGAACGTCCCGGATTCTTGGGGTCGGGATAGATCCTGGCCATGTTCAGCCCGTTGGAATTACGCACTGCCTGGATGTTCGGGAATAAGTAATAGAGCACAAACGTGGCAGGGGTTATTGTCCATTCCTCTTCAGGCAATTCACGCAAATCATCGATAAGCTTACTTGCCGTCACGAACCGGTGATTGCGCCCGAATTCCTCGTAAGCGAGATTGTTGCCGAAGTAGAGTTGCCCAAGGGTATCCTTGTGCAACTTGGGAAAGTGGTAGGTCTCGCCAAACGTATCATTCGCAAGCTTCCAGTTGAGATTCATGCCGATCTCAAGGTCGGCAACATGGACGTAATCCGCAAAGTTCCAATCCTCGAGTTCTTCCAGCAGTTCCGGCCCCAGCAGTGTTTCGACATCAAGTTCGGCATCGGGTTTGGGGTGCACGAACAGAATCCCTGCTTTTTCGGCTGCAGGCAACTCCACCAACCCCATGCATGCCTTGTCCACGGGACCGAAGTGGTCAGCGTCCGGAACTGCGAGCAGCTTGCCATCATTGGCGAAGGTCCAGCTGTGAAAAGGACAGGCGAAACGACCGGCTTTACCCCTGCGCTCTTGAGCGACGCGCGCCCCTCTGTGTCGGCAGGCGTTTAGAAAGGCGCCGAACGTTCCATCCCTGGACCGCGTCGCAAGCACGGGAATGCCGAAGTCATCGATTGTAAAATAGCTGCCATTTTCCGGGAGGTCCCCGCTCAGCCCGATTACTTGCGGATGCTGCTGAAACATTGCAGCCCATTCTTGCGCAGCGAGATCCGGGCAAATGTAATCCGAAGTCGGCAAGCGGTATTGGACGCCCGCATCGACATTGCGGTTCTCGTCCAGTTGATCCATCAATTCCTTGATGATGCGGACAGTGGTTTGGTGCTTCATCTCGTTTACCTCACAAGGCCAATATGAATGGTTGGCACAGACTAAATGGTGGACCTGTACTTGGGCCCTATTCTAAGAACGCCGCTTGCGAGCTGGACCCACACTTCAAAGCGTTATGCATCGCTCGATGGGTAGAAGGTGGACGAGACCTTCACCTGACCAGGCCGAGACTAAGCTGGCTCAATGCCCCTTAGAAAGTCAGGTACACCCTGTTCCTGCATCATGGCTTCGCCGCGCATCAGCCAGACTTCTTTCCAGTCGAGCCCGTGTTCGCGGCACTCCTGGTCGAGCAACGTTTCGTCAGTCTGCGCAATGGCGATGAAGTTGATCAACTGCGTGAACAAAATGCCCAGTTTGTGATCGATCAGGAAGGCGTCCAGATCATAATCTGTCACACCGAGGCGTTCGAGCTTTGAGAGGTAATCGCCGAATATCTTCGCCTCGATCTTGCGCCGGGCGCCGGTTGCCATGCCAAGGTTGATCAGTCGGGAGACATCACACGCTCCGGGTCCGGCAACCGAGAACTGGAAGTCGATGACCGCAAATTTTCCCTCGCCATTCTCATTGGGAAAGAACATCTGCTTGGCGTGATAGTCGCTGTGCATCAGTGTGAACGGCCTCGCCGCGATAAAGGCCATTACATCCTCGCAGCGCTCTGCGAAGATCCGCATCGCCTCGACGCTCGCCGGGCAAGCATCTCCCACCAATTCTTCAACGCGAGCGATCGCGGCCTCTGCCCCGTGCGCGGCGTTACGCCAGTGATCCGGATCATCGAGCTGCACCAGCGCGGATTGTTGTTTGACAAAATGGTCGTTCCACCAACGTGCGTGCAGTTTGGCGACTTCCTCAACCGCAAGCCGAACTTGATCGGGCGAGATCGAATAGGATGGGGAATAGGACGGCTCCAAGTGCTCCATCAGGATCACCGCGTCATAGCTTCCCGGATCGAACTGGCTGTGGAAGCACCGGGCGAAAGGCAGGTCTTCTCCGCTAAATCCTTGGTAGAACGCGGTCTCGCGTTCGTAGTGACGGAACGTCCGGCACATCTCGCGGGTATCGGGATCGCTCGCCGCCAGCTTTGCGATCATCCGTGTTGGCAGCGTGCAGCGTGCGCTGTCATAGACGAGCGAGATGTCGACGATATCGGCGGTCTGGCCCGGCTCGCTGAAGGGCTTCGCCTGGCTACCAAGCACGGTGTGGCCGTTCAAATGGGGCCGAAGGACTTCATTGAGCCACGCCGTCGAAATGTCATTTTCTCGTGTCGGAATCGCTGGCCCGCGCTTGGCCACCCACTCTTTGGGCTGGGCCAAATCCGCATCCTCGATTGCGTGATTGCCAAACTGGTGCTGCTCTTCGCTGTAGATGTCGCCGGACTCTTTTGCGTAAACCATCGAACGTCTCCCCTCTGCTCTCTTCTCTCTGTCGATCAAATGACGCCATTAGAGATGATCGGCGCAACGCAAGTTGTCCTGAGGCGAATCCAAGGTCTGTCTTAGGTCTTTCTTAGGCCCCGAAAAATTGATGGATTTTGCCATGTTTGACAGCAGGACATGGCCTTGCCACAAAGCGAACAGGGGGGTCATTGTGGACCAGGTGCGGATAGGCAGGGCTACGGTCGATTTCAGCAGCCTCATTGTTGAAGGCGATGCGGGTCGATACTCCATGGAGCCCAAAGTCCTGGATGTGCTCCAAGTGCTGGTTCGCAACCAGGGTGAAGTCGTAAGCCGTGAAGCCCTGATTGATCAGGTATGGGGGGTTGGCTTTGGCGGCGATGAAAGGCTTTCACGTGCAATATCGCTGCTTCGAAAAGCATTAGGCGACACGCGAGGGCATCACGACCACATCGAGACCATCGCAAAGCGCGGGTATCGTCTGATCGCACCGGTTAAGGGTTCGACGCATGGTGCCGTTGCCGCGTTCGATCCGCCTGAACATTCGATTGCGGTCTTGCCCTTCGTGAATATGAGCGTCGATCCGGCTGACGAGACCTGCGCAGATGGGATGGCCGAGGAATTAATCAACGCACTATCGCACGTTCCGGAATTGCTGGTGACAGGCAGAACGTCCTCTTTCGCGTTCAAGGGTCATTCGAAAGACATTCGCGAGATCGGGGGGGCGCTGAATGTCGGACATGTGCTGGAAGGCTCACTGCGCCGGGAAGGAGAGAAGGTTCGGATAACTGCCCAGCTGATTAAGTCTGATAACGGGTATCACCTGTGGTCGGAGACATTCGAAGAGGCATCCACAAACGCGTTCGAGCTGCAGGACCGCGTCGCTACCGACATCCTCAAAGCCCTCTCTTTGGTCATGAATTTCTCACGGCCGGAACGGATCGCCAAGCGGTCATCAACCAATGACGAGGCCTATTCCCTTTTCCTTCAGGGTCGGCAGCTAACCTACCTTGCCAAGGGTCAGACGACCATCCCAACCGCGATTGGATTGTTGGAAAAGGCAATAGAGCTGGATCCGAATTTCGCCGAGGCCATGAGCTGGCTTGCATTGGCCCATACAGTGCTGGGCGAACATTCGCTTACTACCGACTGGAAGCGGCATTATCATCATGGGGCTCAGGTACTCGAGCGGTGCCTTGCCATCGCCCCGAACATACCTGAGGCTTGGCACACCAAGGGCACAATTCTCTCCCGCGAGCTAAAATTGGACAAAGCTTATGCAGCGTTCCAGAGAGCCTACGAACTGGACCCCAATGGGCAAAAGCCTCTCATTGGATTTGGCTATGCCAATTCCGCGATCGGCCACTACGACAAAGCGTCTGAACTAATGAAAAAGGCGATCGTGACCGATCCGCTCAACGGCCTGTGGTATGGCCAGCTTGGTGGTATTGAACTGCAGCGCGGCGATATGGAAAGTGCCGAGAGATGCATGAACCAAGCCTATAATCTCGGCTTCGGACCGGCTGCCTTTACCGCCGCGATGTTGCTTGGCGAGCGCGAGGGGCCAGATGCCGCGATCGAATTCGCCCAGCGATGCTATGACGGACTAAATTGGAGCGATAAGGTTGAACTCAGTTCTCCGTTTGCCCGGAAAATGGCCTTTAACGCATTTTACCGTCGCGGTTGGCTCGCGACGTGGCTTGTGAGTTCGAAACTGAAACGCCGCTACGCCGACAGCGAAAGCCAGCCGACTATTTCCTCGATCATGGGGTTCTACTTCATGGACCAGCCGGGCAACCTTCTAGACGCGCTCTTGAGAAAGCCCAATACGCTGCCCGGATATGTCATCGGTCGATGCTTCGAGAAGACCAGCCGTGGCAAGAACCTGCGAGCACACCCAGACTTTGCGGAATTCGCCGAACGGATCGGTCTGGTTCGCGCATGGCAGAAATATGGGTGGCCAGACGTAGTGCACCCCCTTCACGGGACAGATGGCTCGAACTTGCAGATTTCAGTCAATTAAGGGCGCGTCGCGGTCTTCAAGATCTTCCAAACAGTCCCAAGTTGGGCCGGATGCGGACTGTCATATTTTCAGCGCCCAAACGCAGCGCAGCGAACGTTCCGCTAGAAATCCATTTTCTGCCGCGGGCAGGCTTGCCGAGAGACAACAGAAAGCGGCACTCGGAGTCTGCGGCAAGTCCTCGATGTGATCGACAAAGACTTGCGCGCGATACTCGCCAGCAAGACGGATTGATTGGCCAACGCCGTAGAAATTTAGCGCCACGAGGTGGTGATCGGAAGACAAGCCTTCGAAATTATAACGCCAAATCGAAAGGTCCGCACCGAGGCCATGGATGAGCCGGACTTGCGTGCCCGATCCTGCTTCCACATAAGAAATTTCGCCTCTGGAAAGCATGGTTTTGCGCGGGTCATGCTCGGCGGCCATAGCAGGCGTAAAGAAAGCCAGGAGCAGAATAGCTGAGAGCACTGCTTTCGCCTCAGCTGCCTTGCGATGGGAAATCGGCGAGCGAGTTTCTGGTACCGCTGCGATCCATCGTTTCAAAAATCTGTCTATCGCAGGCATTACGGCGAAGACCATGGCCGGGACCATGATGGCGCTTATAATGAGAGTGCGAGTGCGATTAATGTAAGGACGGGATAAACCCCGATGCCGCATTGCTCGCTGACGGCTTTCGAAGGGTCGAGCACACCATTGAGCAATGGATTGCGGCGCTACGTGCTAAAGGCAAACACCTTGCAGCGAACCAACAACATCTTCGCTCTCAGGAAGGCGGTGATGTCCGGCATAGGGTATGGCGTATTGCCGAGATGGCTCGTGTTTGAGGAACTGCAATCCGGTTCGCTGATCGAATTGGTCAGCGGATGGCGAGCACCACAGCTCCCGATATCAATCTCTTTTCTGCCCGTTCAACGCGGCAATCGCCGCTTGTCTGCTTTTCGAAAAGACATCCATGAATTTCTTGAACACATACCGGGGGTCACTCGGGTGGGACACGATCTCAAATGACCGGAATTGGCGAGATGACCGGCCGAGAGGCGAATTCATGCACGCTCCGAATGTCAACAATGTATGTCAAAAGCCCAACGTCTGCATCTTCCATGACAAAGCCCAAGTGGGGACAGACCGCAGACGGCCCAATTACTGCCAAGAAGTCTTCACTCCAAACTAGTCTGTTGAAATTGCTATGAATGGTCCATTCTTGTCGCTTCTTCTGTTCGCATTGGGCGCTTCAGTCAGCATATTCGAGTGCGCTCGGCGAACCAGACTTAAGGTTGATCGCCCACGAAATCCTGGGGCAATAGCGCCTGCATGGTCAGGCGCGGTCGGTATTGGGGAGCGGTTATGGCAATTTTCGAAATCATACCAAAAATTCGCGGTATTTTCAGATGCAAATGGCGGAGAGGGAGGGATTCGAACCCTCGGAACCCCAAAAGAGCTCAACAGTTTTCGAGACTGCCCCGTTCGACCACTCCGGCACCTCTCCGCGCCCCATCCTGCAAACCGCCAGTTCGCTTTGTCAGCACGGCAGTCCTTAAGGGGGAGCGCGCCCGTTAGCGCAGGGCCCGGCTATTGCCAAGCCCTGACTGGCGGCCGAGGCGCATTGCAGACTACAAAATATGGGTATATCTGCGGGCGCCCTGCCCAAAACCGCTTGTTTTGCGCAGGCGAAGGTCCATATTTCTGTCTATGGATCGAGCGAATTTCTTTTCCAGCCAAGCTGGACGCACAATCAACGCGCCGCGCCAAACGCGCAGCCGTTTTGGTATTGGTGAAGTTGTGCGCCACCGGCACTTTGATTTTCGCGGCGTTGTTTTTGACGTCGATCCGGTCTTTGCCAACAGCGAAGAATGGTATAAATCGATCCCTGAGGAAATCCGGCCTCCGCGCGATCAGCCATTCTATCATCTCCTCGCCGAAAATGAGGAATCCAGCTATGTCGCCTATGTCAGTCAAGGAAATTTGCTGCCTGACGTAGAAGGCGGTCCGGTTGACCATCCCACTGTTTCGCAGCTGTTCGAACAGTTCAAGGACGGCCGCTATCGCATGCGCCGGTCGCTGACACACTAAGAGCATCACCGGCTTTTGGCGCTTTCGGGGGGAGGCAGGTCATCTCAAGCTCAACACGCAATTCTCACGGTACAGTACGCCAACGCCTCGACATGGCCTTGCATCGCGAGCTTCGCGAAGGCGAGAAATTGGTGTGGCAAGGTATGAAGCTTGCTCGCGTCGAGCCGAAAGGGTTCGCGATCTATTTCTTCGCCATCCCGTGGACCGCTTTTTCGGTGTTCTGGACCGCTATGGCGGGATGGGGCACGTCGGCAATGGGCGAGCCAAGCGTTATCGCCTGGGCCTTCCCCATGTTCGGGTTGCCCTTCATCTTGATCGGCATCGGGATGATGGCCACACCCTTTGTTCCTTTGTTCCAGCGCGGGCGCATCCTGTTTGCAGTGACGGACCGGCGGGTTCTCAAACTGAGTTTAGGGCGCAGTCTTACCGTGAATTCGGTCCCTGCGAGCCGGATCGGTGATATCGTTCGCAGAGAAAGTTCCGATGGATCAGGATCGGTGGAACTGTCGCTTTCAAGCACAATGACAGACCTGAACGGGATCAAATCGAATCAGATGACAGTGGGCCGTATTGACGACGTCAAATGTGCTTATGAGTCGGTGCTGGACCTTAGCCAGGCGGATTAGCTTTTCAGCTTCCACCCAGACCGCAGCACGAAATACACAGCAATCGCGATTGCAGCGTTGAGTACAGCCAAACCGATCGCAGCCATCACCACCTGCGACGATGTGCCAATGTCGCTTTGACCTAAGAACCCATAGCGAAAACCGGAAATAACGTAGAAAAACGGGTTGGCCCGGCTGACCGCTTGAAATGCAGGCGCGAGATTGTCGATGACGTAAAAGGTGCCCGAAAGCAGCGATAGGGGCGCAATCACAAAGTTTGAAATCGCCGCATTGTGATCAAATTTCTCTGCCCAAATCGACGTTGCAAGGCCCAGCAAAGCAAGCAGCGTGCTGCCCATCAGCGCAAACCACACGACCGCCCACAGATGCGCCACACTAAGTGAGACATCCGGCCACAAAAGCATCGCGAGAGCCACTGTGCAGCCGACAGCCACCGCGCGCGTGATCGCTGCGGCCACGATCCCGCCCATCAATTCGCCCGGTGATATTGGTGGCATGAGCAAGTCAATTATCGTGCCCTGGATTTTGCCAGACAGCAAAGAGAACGACGAATTGGCGAATGCATTTTGCATCATGCCCATCACAATCAGCCCCGGCGCAACGAAGCTGGCGAACGGCACGCCGAGCACTTCGCGCCCTCCGCGGCCCAAAGCGACAGTGAATATGATCAAAAACAGCACAGTTGTGACCGCTGGAGCCCAAATCGTCTGCGTCTGGACCTTGAGAAACCGCCGCACCTCCTTCATATAGAGCGCGTAGAGTCCCACGCGGTTCACGCCGGTTATAACCGGAACACCGCGCGGGCTGAATTTATTGGCCGCGCCCGCCTGTTGTTGTGGTGCCTGTGTATCGGGGTTCGTTAAAAGCTCGTCTACCATAGGCATGTCGACTACGGCCTCTGGCAGGATGTGACAAGCTGCCTATCTAAGGCAGGTGACGGCGTGAGTGCCGAACGGAGAATGATTACCTATGAGTTGGACTGACGAGCGCATTGGAACGCTCAAAAAAATGTGGGAAGGCGGTTCAACCGCTAGCCAGATTGCTGAAGAACTGGGCGGCGTCAGCCGCAATGCGGTGATTGGCAAGGCGCACCGGCTTGGTCTCAAGTCACGCCCTTCCCCGGTGAAGGCCAATGATAAGAAGAAGGTGGCGAAGAAGCCACCGACGAAAAGCGCAGCGCCGCCCAAGAAATCAGCCGCGCCGATCGCGGCCAAGCCTGCACTCAAGCCAGCTACACCGGCTCCGGCAAATGCCGCGCCAGCGGCTGGTACGGCTCCCTCAGGTGACAGCGCCTCTGGCAGCAACTCTCAGCCTGTGCCGAACCCCACGCCCAGCCTGCCTAAGATCGTTTCGGTCGGCCCAGGTGGATTTCTGCGTCAGGGTCCCGGCGATCAACAGCCTCCGATCCCGCCTGCTCCGCCGCGCCGACTTGTGCCTGCGAAACCAAGCGCAGCGATCGCTGACAAAACCAGCCTGCTGGATCTGTCCGACAAAGTCTGCCGCTGGCCGATGGGGCACCCGGGCGAACCAGATTTCCACTTCTGCGGCACCGACGTAAACCCGGGCTTCCCCTATTGCGTAGAACATTGCGGCCGGGCCTATCAGGCGCAGTTGCCTCGCGGTGCCCGGCGCCCCCCACCGCCTCTGCCGTTCGGCGGCCCGCGCGTCCGCTGACCTGCGCACACCTTTAAAACTTCAAGGCCCGCTGAGATAGTTCAGCGGGCCTTTTGCAAAGAAGCGCCATCAACTGAGCCGCGCGCCGGCTATCAATCTCAAAGTACACTGCAAAGGACCCGCCATGCCGCTTTCACTTCACGCCTCATATGTTCCCAGTGGTCTGCAAATGCTGGGCACTGCCGATCACCTTGTCGATGTGGCAGAGAAATGGTGCAGTGAAGAAAACCGCGATCATTCGGCTGTGATCGGAGCGCGTTTGATCGACGATATGCTGCCCTATTGCTACCAGATCAAAAGCGTGGCGGAGCATACTGGCGGCGCGATCGAAGCCGTCCGGGAAGGCGTCTACAGCCCTGACTTGAACCCGCCTCCGACCAGTTTTGATGAGCTGCGAACCAAATTGGCGAATGCGCGCACCATCCTGACTGATCTGACCGAAGACGAGATGGAAAGCTGGATGGGCCGCGATATGCGGTTCGAGTTCAAGGATCGGCGGATGGATTTCACGGTTGAGGATTTTTTGTTGAGCTTCAGTCAGCCCAATTTCTATTTCCACGCTACGGCGGCCTATTCGATTGCGCGGATGCTTGGCGTGCAGATCGGGAAAATGGACTTTATGGGCGCGGTTCGAATCAAGAGAGATTAAGATGTTTCGGAACTACGCACACCTCTGTCTGACAGGCACGGCGCTTGCATGCTGCATTCCAACCCCCGCCCTTGCTGACATTCCCGGCCCGGTGCGCGACATGATCGACGCAGCGATTGCTACGGGTGACGAAGATACGGTTCGCACGGTCATCGACATTGCCCGGACGACAAACCCGGATGATGCCGCCGAAATTGACACAATTCTCGCAGGGTATGAAACCGAGCTTGCCGCGATCGCAGCTACGCAAGCTGCAGCCGAACAGAACGAGATTCGCAATGCTGGATTGTTTGACAACTGGACAGGCCGCGGCGAGCTTGGCGCTTTTAACTCCACAGGCAACTCCAGCAATACCGGCCTTACGGCATCCCTCGCGCTGACCCGCGAAGGAATTAACTGGCGGCACAAATTGCGCGCCCGGGCCGATTACCAACGCAGCAATGGCATTACGACAAGAGAGCAGTTTTTGGCCGGATATGAGGCCAATTTACTAATCAATGAGCGCCTCTTTGCTTTTGCCGCCGCGCTATATGAGCGCGACCAGTTTCAAGGCTTTTCTGGCCGTTATTCGGTTTCAGGCGGTTTGGGTTACCAATTCATCGACAAAGACGACATGACACTGTCTGTCCAAGCTGGCCCCGCCTATCGCCGTACTGAATTTGTCGATGGCGCCAGCGCCAACGACATTGCCGGTAACGCCAGCCTAGATTTCGATTGGCAAATCGCAGAAAGCATCGCGCTCACCCAAGATGCCAGCACCTTCGTACAATCGGGCAACAGCACCTTTATCTCAGATACAGGACTGCAGGCGGGCATTTCCGATAATCTGTCGGTGAGGCTGTCCTATACGGTAGAGCACGACACAAATCCGCCGATTGGCTCCGTGACAACCGACACTTTGAGCCGGATCACGATCCTATATGATTTCTGAATTGAGGTGCGATGCCTAGTCGCCGGGTTTCCGTCCAAACCAGATAACATGATGCGCGCCCTTATTGTTGGGGCGTGAGCGTACATTGCGCTCTTCTACTATAAGGCCCGATTCCTTCATCCGGCGGCGGAAACCGGGGTCCGGCGCTGCGGACCATACAGAAACAATACCGCCGGGTTTGAGCGCATCGCGTGCCTTACCCATCCCAGTTCGCGAATAAATGCGGTTGTTGTCCGCGCGCACCATGCCATCGGGACCGTTGTCGACATCAAGCAGGATCGCGTCGAATTTCTCGCAGGTCCCGTCATTCGCATCGTCAATCAGCGCAGCGACATCGCAGATTTTTAGATCGAGGCGCAGATCGGACAGGGTATCGCCTGTTAGCTCTGCCATTGGCCCGCGCGCCCATTCAATGATCTTATCTGATATCTCGGCCACGACCGCCTCGCTGCCCTCTGCTAACCGCGACAGCGCCGCACGCAAGGTAAAGCCCATGCCATATCCGCCGATAAGGATACGGGGTTTTTCAACTTCTAACCGGTCTAGCGTCAGCTCCGCCAATTGCTCTTCTGAAAAGCGCATCCGGGTGCTCATCAACTCATTGTATCCCAACACGATCATGAAATCGCGTCCATGCGAATAGAGTTCGAGCGTTTCGCCATCTCGGATGGTTACAGTATCGATGAGTTCACGTTTTAGCATCCGGCGTGATTAGCCGATTGCTCCTCGTTGGTCAGCAAAGAAAAAGGCCGCCCGGATTGCTCCGAGCGGCCTGATTTTGCGTTTAGCGCAAGGAGACTAGTCCTTCAGGAAGTCCGGCAGACCGGCTGGGCCGCTATCGCCGCCCTTATCGCCGCCGCCTTCGTTGCCGCCGCGAGGACCGCGACCACGGCCACCGCCGCCGCCAGTGCCGCCGCCGCCACGCCGTGGACGATCGCCGCCACGGCCGCCGCCGCCTTCACGCTTTTCACGTGGTGGGCGGGTGTCTTCCAGCTCCTCGCCAGTTTCCTGGTCAACAACGCGCATCGACAGACGGACCTTGCCGCGCTGATCGATTTCGAGAACCTTGACCTTTACTTCTTGGCCTTCGGATACAACGTCGGTTGGTTTTTCTACGCGCTCGTTCTTCATTTCGGACACGTGGACGAGACCGTCCTTGCCGCCCATGAAGTTCACGAATGCACCAAAATCAACGATGTTTACGACCTTACCGTCGTAGATTTTGCCGACTTCGGCTTCTTCCACAATGCCAGCGATCCATTTCTTCGCCGCTTCGATTTCATCAGCGTTCGAAGAGCTGATCTTAATCATGCCTTCGTCGTCAATGTCGACCTTTGCGCCGGTTTCAGCAACGATCTCGCGAATGACCTTGCCGCCCGTACCGATGATATCGCGGATCTTCGACTTGTCGATCTGCATCGTTTCGATACGCGGGGCGTGCTTCGAAACTTCACCGCGTGAAGAGCTAAGCGCTTCAGTCATCTTGCCCAGAATGTGCGCGCGGCCAGCTTTCGCCTGCTCGAGCGCCTGAGTCATGATTTCCTGCGTGATGCCTGCAACCTTGATGTCCATCTGGAGCGAGGTGATGCCTTCTTCGGAACCGGCCACCTTAAAGTCCATGTCACCCAAGTGATCCTCATCACCCAAGATGTCGGAAAGAACGGTGAACTCATCACCTTCAAGGATAAGGCCCATCGCAATACCCGATACCGGACGCTTCAGTGGAACGCCTGCATCCATCATCGACAGCGAACCGCCGCAAACTGTCGCCATGGATGACGAACCGTTAGATTCGGTGATGTCTGACAACATGCGGATGGTGTAAGGAAAGTCCTCAACCGACGGCAGCACAGGGTGCAGCGCGCGGTATGCGAGCTTACCATGGCCGGTTTCGCGGCGGCTGGTGAAGCCAAACCGGCCCACTTCGCCAACCGAATATGGCGGGAAGTTATAGTGCAGCATAAAGTTGTTGTACGATAGGCCTTCCAACCCGTCGATCATCTGTTCAGCGTCTTTGGTACCAAGCGTGGTTGTGCAAATCGCCTGCGTTTCACCGCGGGTGAATAGCGCCGAACCATGGGTGCGCGGGAGAAGGCCAACAATCGCCTCAATCGGGCGAACTTCGTCGGTCTTACGTCCATCAATACGCTGACCATCCTTGAGGATGGCACCGCGAACGATTTCGGCTTCCAGTTTTTTCACGACCTTACCAGCCGTCATCTGCGTTTGACCGTCTGCATCGGCATAGGCTTCTTTCGCCTTACCGCGTGCAACGTTCAGCGCATCGGAACGCTCGGACTTGTCGGTGAGTTTGTAAGCTGCTGCAATGTCGTCACCGACCAGAGCGCGAAGCTTATCCTTCATTTCGGTATTGTCGTCAGCTGCTGGCAGATCCCAAGGATCCTTCGCCGCTTGTTCAGCCAGTTCGATGATCGCACCGATTACCTTGCGGCTTTCTTCGTGAGCGAACAGTACCGCGCCGAGCATGACTTCTTCAGCCAATTCCTTGGCTTCGGATTCGACCATCATCACAGCGTCTTGCGTTGCCGCGACAACAAGGTCGAGATTGCCATTTTCGCCCAGCGCGTCAGTGACGGTTGGGTTCAGGACATATTCGCCGTCATTGTTATAACCAACGCGTGCTGCGCCGATTGGGCCCATGAATGGCAGACCGCTGATCGTGAGAGCAGCCGATGCTGCGATCATTGCAACGATGTCTGGCTCGCTCTCACCGTCATAGGAAAGAACCTGGCAGATCACGTTGATTTCGTTGTAGAAACCTTCAGGGAACAGTGGGCGGCAAGGACGATCAATCAAACGCGAAGTCAGCGTTTCTTTTTCCGTCGCGCGGCCTTCACGCTTGAAGAAGCCGCCCGGGATACGGCCGGCTGCCGAAAATTTTTCTTGGTAGTGGACGGTGAGCG
The DNA here is from genome assembly GCA_963789155.1 of uncultured Alphaproteobacteria bacterium. Classification (GTDB taxonomy): domain Bacteria; phylum Pseudomonadota; class Alphaproteobacteria; order Sphingomonadales; family Sphingomonadaceae; genus Erythrobacter. Next base: position 25,654 of record CAWBJN010000004.1, read on the forward strand.
GGAAGAAATCCTGGCCCTCACGCACTGATTTGGCGGCGGTTACTGCGCACAGCACCACGGTTTCGCCATAGGTGGCCAAAACAGCGCCGTCGGCTTGACGGGCGATTTGACCTGTTTCGAGGGTGAGGGTTTTGCCGCCCCACTCCAGCGATACGGTTTTCTTGTCGAACATGTATTTTCCTTTTGATCCCGCATGACGCCTTATTGCGCGGCGGGGCCTCTATTGTCCGGGGATACCGTCCCGGTGCGGTGCGGGGCTTTGTTACTGTGCCCCTGATGCTGTCAGCCGAATGCTGTCAGCGCCAAATACGAAAAAGGCGGCCACTGGGCCGCCCTTCCCGAAACTCTTATTTACGCAGACCCAGTTTCTGGATCAGCGCGTTGTAGCGCTCAACATCCTTACTCTTAAGGTAAGAGAGCAGCTTGCGGCGCTTGTTGACCATCATCAGAAGGCCGCGGCGCGAATGGTTGTCTTTATGGTTGCCCTTAAAGTGATCGGTGAGGTTGCGGATACGCTGCGTGAGGATCGCGACCTGAACTTCGGGGCTGCCCGTGTCGCCATCGGCGCGGGCATTGTCTTTAATAACTTCGGCTTTTTGCTCGGGAGAAATCGACATATTGTATTCTTTCTACTCAGCGACATCGGGTAGGTTAAAACCCCGTACGACTTTCGTCGAACCATCCGTGATTTCCACCAGAGCCACTGGAACATTGTCCAGCATGGCACAGTAAAGCCCGGATGGTTGGGGCAGTTCAGACAGGACCCGGCCCTCTCGGACCGCCTGCGCGTCTGTCTGATCGAGGTGAAGGGCCGGGATGTCGTCCAGCCCCGCCTCTAGCGGCAGGAGGAGGTCTTTCAATGGCGCGCCACTAGCGATTTGGTTCAGATTGTCCAGCGAAATCGCATCGGATTCCAGGAACGGGCCTGCCTTTGTCCGACGTAGATAGGTAACATGACCGCAGCTTCCAAGTGTGCGGGCAATATCGCGGGCAAGACTGCGGATATATGTGCCCTTCGAAACATGCGCGGTAAGAGTGATTTCGGCGTCCATAGTGGCTCTGTCTGACACCGTGAGCGAGTGGATCGTGACAGCACGCTTTTTCAGCTCCACCACCTCCCCTGCGCGAGCCAGATCATAGGCGCGCTTGCCGTCTACCTTCAGCGCAGAAAAAGCGGGTGGCACCTGCTCAATGGGGCCGGTAAAGTCTGGCAGCACCGCGAGGATTTGCTCCAAAGCCGGCCGAACCTCGCTCGTCTCAGTAACATCGCCCTCTGTATCAAGCGTGCTTGTTTCCTCGCCAAAGCGGATCGTGAATACGTAAATCTTGCTCGCATCGAGCATTCGCCCGGCCAGCTTCGTCGCCTCCCCCAAAGCAATCGGAAGCACGCCCTCCGCCAGCGGGTCCAGCGTGCCACCATGCCCAACCTTCGTTTTCGCGTAGCCGCCACCACGCAAATTGCGCTTTACCGCCGCAACGGCCTGCGTCGATCCAAGGCCGCGCGGCTTATCTAGGATGATCCAGCCGTTTGGCGCGGGTTTTTTTGCTACTTCTTTGGGTTCAGACATTCTGGCCCTCTAGCCAAATGCCCTGCAATTCGCCAACCGTCCGTTCGCTATGCAGAACCATTACGACATTCTCATCATCGGCGGCGGGATCAATGGCGCCGGGATTGCGCGAGACGCAGCAGGCCGCGGCCTTAAAGTGTGCCTCGTAGAAAAGGATGATCTGGCGAGCCACACGTCCAGTTCTTCAACCAAGCTGGTGCATGGGGGACTGCGCTATTTGGAACATTACGAATTCCGGCTTGTGCGCGAAAGCCTGATAGAGCGGGAGCGGCTACTCGCCATCGCTCCGCATATTATCTGGCCAATGCGGTTTGTGCTGCCACATGACAAAGGGCTGCGGCCCAAATGGATGTTACGGCTCGGTTTGTTTATGTATGACCATCTGGGCGGGCGAAAGCTGTTGCCCGGTACAGAAAACGTGGACCTGCGCGCACAGCCGCATGCCGGGTTTCTTAAGGATCGGCTTACGCATGGGTTTGAGTATTCCGATTGCTGGGTTGAAGATTCGCGCCTCGTCGTGCTCAATTGCATGGATGCAAAAGAGCGCGGCGCCGATATTCGCACACGCACCGAATGCGTAGGATTGGAGCGCGCAGCGCAGCACTGGACCGCGACTTTGCGCACGGATGGCGGCGAGGAACAGATCACCGCTAGCCGAATCGTTAATGCTGCTGGCCCTTGGGTAGACCGGGTGCTGGGCCGCGCCGTTCCGGGCGAAGAGCATACCAACTTGCGGCTGGTGAAGGGCAGCCATTTAATCTTCCCCCGCCTGTTCGACGGCGATCACTGCTATATATTTCAAAATCGCGATGACCGGATCATCTTTGCGATCCCTTATGAACGCGATTTCACATTGGTTGGCACCACCGATCAGCTGTTCACAGGCGATCCGGCAGGCATCGATATCAGCCCGGAAGAGGCAAACTATATCTGCGACGCGGCGAACGAATATCTGCGAACCAGCATTTCACCCGAACAAGCCGTTGCTAGTTACGCAGGAGTGCGCCCGCTTTATGAAAACAACGCCGCATCCAATTCAACGGTGACGCGCGATTACCAGTTTGAGCTGGATGAAGATGGGCCGCCGCTACTCTCGATATTTGGCGGAAAGCTGACAACCTATCGCAAGCTTGCCGAACATGCTCTTCAAAAGCTGCATGTTTCGGGTTCGTCATGGACCGCCGATAAGGCGCTGCCTGGCGGTGACATTGATCCGGCACGCTTTGACGCCTTTGTTGATGCACAGCGCGAGGCGTATCCTTGGCTTGCCCCTAAAACGGTCCTGCGCCTTGCGAGAGCTTACGGCACGCGCATGGCAGATGTCATAAGTGATGCGCAGGGCACAAATGATCTTGGCGCGCATCTGGGCGGTGATTTGTTTGAACGCGAGCTAGAATATCTCGTAGCTCAGGAATTTGCGACCACTGCTGAAGACGCTCTTAAGCGTCGCTCAAAACTCTACCTGCACCTTACACCGCAAGAACAGGATCGGGTAACAGACTGGTTTAAAAATGCGCGCTAAGCCGCTAGAAATGGCTGGGCAATTGCATCCGAGATACTGAGGTAGAAGTACAACGCCCACTCGACGATGGGCACCACTGTAACTTCCAACCAGCCGGTGCCAAACATCCAGCTGTAGGCAATCACAGCCAAGATTGGCAGCATACCAAATCGCTGCAACCGTTCCCACTGGAACCGCAGCTTATCCGGCAGCAACCCGCCGACAATGTGCGATCCATCGAAGGGTGGGATCGGCAGAAGATTAAAAAGCGCCAAGAAAATATTGATCAGCAAGAACATTGTCAGCGCGGTTGTGACAAGGCTCTCTTCCGCAGCAGCGGGCATCCCAAAAATTGCTGTGACCACGCCCAGTACAACCGCTCCTATACCGGCGAGAATCAAATTGATCCCCGGCCCTGCCGCCGCGACCGCCATCATGCCAAAACGCGGGTTCCTGAGTCGATACTTGTTGACCGGCACTGGTTTTGCCCACCCGAATGCTGGGGCTCCTGCCAACAGCAAAACGCCGGGCACTAACAGTGTGCCAATGGGGTCAACGTGCTTGATCGGGTTAAGCGTAAGCCGCCCGCGCTCGCTCGCGGTGGGATCGCCCAGCGCCTTTGCCATAAGCCCATGCGCCACTTCGTGAAACACGATCGCAATGACCAGACAGGGGATCAGCAGCAATGCCAATGTGAGAGTATCGAGCATTTGCCCGATATGGGGCCGCAGCGAGCTTTAACCAGCCTTACGCCTTAAGTGCCGCGCTAAAATGCTTGCGGCACAGCGCCAGATAGCGATCATTGCCGCCGATCTCAGTTTGCTCGCCTTCTTTGATAGCATCACCATCGGCATTCACGCGCAAGTTCATGGTCGCCTTTCGTCCGCAATGGCACACAGCCTTCAGCTCCACGAGAGCATCAGCAATCCCCAGCAAAGCCGCAGAGCCGGGGAAGAGCGCGCCCTGAAAATCCGTGCGCAATCCATAACAAAGCACCGGAATACCAAGCTCATCGGCCACCGCCGCAAGCTGCCAAACCTGCGCTTCTGTCAGGAATTGCGCCTCATCAAGCAGCACGCAGCCCAGAGCGCTCGCCTCATGCTCCGCAGCAATATCGGCAAGCAAATCACTATCTGGCCTGTACAAGCGCGCGTCCGCATCAAGACCAATCCGGCTGCGCACCATACCATCGCTGCGGGTGTCCAATGCTGCGGTCCACAGCATGGTCGCCATGCCGCGTTCCCGGTAATTAAAGTCCGCCTGAAGCAGCGAGGAAGATTTGCCCGCGTTCATGCTGGAATAGTAGAAATAGAGCTTTGCCATAGGCACGAACCTTTGCATTCAGCCCGGTTCAATGGAAGTCCGCTTTGTCTTTGCGGCCCACCATCCTGTTGATTAATCCCTGTGACAGCCGCGATCCGCAATGCTAGCGATCACGGCTTAGGGCGACACTTTACAGGGATCACGAAAATGGCATCTGCCGCACCTGACACGGCAAAACCTGAAGGGATGACAGGCTTTCTCGGCTGGATTGAACGGAGCGGCAATAAGCTGCCCGATCCGGTGTTCTTGTTCTTCTATCTCATCATCGCTTTGGTTGTTATCTCGATCATCGCGTCGTTCTCTGGCGTTTCAGCGCTCCACCCAACTAGCATTGATGAAGGGACAGGCGCCCCGCTTCAAATCGAGGCGGTAAGCTTGCTTGCGGCTGAGAACATTCAGCGATTGTGGGTCGAAATGCCAAAGACCTTTACCCACTTCCACCCGCTTGGATATGTGCTGGTGGTGATGCTGGGTGCTGGCGTGGCGGAACGGTCAGGCTTTTTCGCAGCAGGTATGGCCAGCGCGGTCAAAAGCGCGCCCAGCGCCCTGCTCACCCCCGTCGTCGCGCTGGTTGCGATGCTCGGCAACCACGCTGCTGATGCGGGCTATGTGGTGCTGATCCCGCTTGCTGGCATCCTGTTTGCCGCAGCCGGGCGGCATCCGATGGCAGGTATTGCAGCAGCCTTTGCCGGGGTTTCCGGCGGATTTTCAGCCAATATCTCTCCGGGTCAACTGGATGCTCTGCTGTTCGGCATCACCGAAGAGGCCGTGGGGGCAAGCATGCTCGACCCGTCATGGACCGCCAATATCGCAGGCAATTGGTATTTCATCTCAGCGATGACACTGCTGTATTTGCCGATCATCTGGTATGTCACTGACCGCATCATTGAACCGCGTTTGGGACCATGGACCGGCGGCGCCAACGCAGGCGTCGATGCGAGCGAATTGAGCCCCGATCCTAGCCTTGGAATCTGGACCGCTTGCGGCGAAGGGCCTGCGTCATGCTGGACTTGCTGCACTGTTTGTTGTCGGGCTTTGGCTGCTCATGGTGTTTGGCCCCGGAACCCCCCTCATTAACGAGGCAGCCTGTGAGGGCGTCCCGGCGGCTGATTGCTCGATCCACACGCAGCTGAGCCCGCTGTACCAATCACTGGTCGGAGGTTTTTTCCTGCTCTTCCTGCTTACGGGCTGGGCCTATGGCCGCGCATCGGGGTCGATCAAGGACCACCGCGATCTGGTAAACATGATGGCAGAATCGATGAAGGACATGGGGTACTACCTCGTGCTCGCCTTCGCTGCGGCGCATTTCGTGGCGATGTTTAATTGGTCCAACCTCGGTCTGATTTCGGCTGTGCATGGCGCCGATGCGATTGAATCAACCGGACTGCCTTTACCATTGGTTCTTGGCTTGATGGTACTGTTTACGGGCCTGCTCAATCTGTTCGTTGGCTCTGCCAGCGCGAAATGGGCGCTGCTGGCGCCGATCTTGGTCCCGATGCTGATGCTGCTCGGCATTAGCCCAGAAGGAGCGACCGCTGCGTACCGCGTCGGCGACAGCGCGACCAATATCATCACTCCGCTGATGGTGTATTTCCCGCTCATCCTTGTGTTCGCGAAACGCTGGCAACCCAGCTTTGGCTTGGGTAGTCTAACCGCTATCATGCTGCCTTATTCCGTTTGGCTGCTGATTTCTGGAACGCTGCTGATCGTGATGTGGTTCTATCTTGGCATCCCGCTCGGCCCGGATGCTCCGGTTGCGTATGAACTGCCCAGTGCGATCAGCGCAATTGGCGATACAGGCTTGGTAAACTAAATGCGCGGCAGGGTAGGCACCATGAATACAGCGCCATCTCTGCCGCGACCCGCAGGCCTTCCCGGACGTTTCTATCGCGCAGTTTGGACCGCTCTGCTGGCACTTGTCGCGATTGCTATGCCAAGCGCGATTGGCGCGCAGTCCGATGCGCCGCTGAACTACCGGCTGGATGCGAGCGCAAGTGATGTGAAGGCGCGCGTCGCGTTCTTCGGCCTTTCAAGCAAAACCGCGCGCTTTCCCCGCATGCAGGGAAGCGTAACGATTGTGCCCGGCGCGCCTGAGCGGGCAAGGATTGATGTGACATTCGACGCAGCCGCGATTGAAGCGCCAGATCAGACCACCTTGGAGCGGCTTCGCGGGGAGAGGTTTTTTTGGGTAGAACGTTATCCAACGATCCGCTTTGTTGGGCGCTCCATTAATCTGTCTTCGCCAACGCGCGGGACTGTGACGGGCGAACTGACGGCGCGCGGTGTGACCCGAACAGAGACGCTCGACGTAACATTTGCAAGTGACCCGGCCGCTTCGCGCGGGCGGGCCGTGACCTTCAGCGGCGAAATGGAAATTGACCGGCGCGACTACGGTATGCGCAGCTATCAGCTAATCGTGGGCAACACGGTCAACATCGCTTTAAGCGCGCGGATGGTGCCGCGCTAGCGGCTATTCCTCTTCGTCACCCGAGCCGTTGCTTAAGTCTCGCGCCACCTTCGGGTCGCGCAGCAGCGACTCTATCCGATCCGCTTCCGCAAAGCTTTCATCCTTGCGAAACTTGAGCTTAGGCGCGAATTTCAGGCCGAGCCGCTTGGCAACTTCGCGTTGAAGGAAGGCTGTGTTCTGCCGAAGCGCTTTTACCACCTCATCGTCGCTCTTTTGGAGCAACGGCTTCACATAAGCGGTCGCATTGCGCAGATCGGGCGTCAGGCGGACCTCTGTCACTGCGATGTTTGATGCACTGAGCACCTCATCATGCACCTCTTGCCGCGCGAGCAATTCGGACAGGATATGACGTACCCGCTCGCCCACTTTTAGAACGCGAACCGATTGCTGTTCTGCGGTGTGATCCTGTTTGTGCGCCATCATCTCAGCCCATTTTCGACAGTATGTTTTTAAGAGAATTCATATTGCGCGCCGTGCCCTTGCAACCAAGTCTGCGCTGCAGAAATTTGCTCGATAGATCCGATACACCGACGCCGTAAACATAGTCTAGATACAGCACCCGGTCCCCCAAAGCGAGCCGTTCACTGCCTTTGCTGGCATGTTCTTCAATCAAGGCATCAACCCGCGCCTTTTCGGGCTGCTGGCTCAGAAAGATCGAATGCACCATCTTGTCCGAGCCGTGCTCTGGTCCGGTTCCGTGAAAAGGATTGTCACCAATTGCGGCGCGAACTTCATCATCACTGCGCAGCATGACACAGGAGTTGAAACCGAACTGGTTTTTCAAAACGCTTTCGAGTTGAACCTCGAGCATGGTAGGATCCAGATCGCTGTCAAGAATGACATTCCCGCTGGCCGCGACAGTGGTAACATCACCGAAGCCTGCATCCACAAGCGCCGCTTTCAAATCAACCATTTTGACCCGATTGCCACCTATATTGATGCTGCCAAGCAGGGCCAGATAGCGCTTGGTTTCCTCGGCCATTACACCATCCCGGTTTCGGTGCTCGACGGACGCGGCGTGGGCAAAGCGGTTGAAGTCGCGCGGGCCATCAGCTTGCCTTCTTCGGAATAGAGCTCACCCTCAAGGAAGATGACCTTGCGCCCAGATTTGACCACACGCCCTTTACCGATCAGCGGACCTTCGGGGATCAGCCGGATGAGGCTCATCGAAACCTCAAGGTTCAGCGGAGCCTGCTTGCCATCCGTCGCGAGAACATAGGCATAGCCCATCACATCATCGAGGTATCCCGCGACCAAGCCGCCCTGTACGCCCCCGCGCCAGGTTGTCATCTCACGCTTCACAGTGAAACGCATGGTCGCGGTCTGCGTGTCTTCATCGAAGTCGACGAACTCAGAGCCGAGCAGCGACGTATGCGGGCTTTCGCCCGCATCATCAGGGAAATAGGCTGCGCTCATATCGAACCTCCGCTGGTCAGCTTAATACTCCAGCGTACGCTCGCGCTCTTCGACTTCGAAGACCTCAAGGCTATCGCCCGGTTTGACGTCGTTCGTGTCTTCCAGAACCACACCGCATTCGAGGCCGGAGCGGACTTCGTCCACATCGTCCTTGAAACGCCGCAGAGAGGCAATGGTCGTTGCCGACACGATGACATCTTCGCGGGTGAGACGTGCGAACAGTCCCTTGCGAATGACACCGTCGAGCACGAGCAAACCAGCGGCTTTGTCCTTCTTGCCGGATTTGAACACTTCCTTGATCTCGGCACGGCCAACAACCGTTTCGATGCGCTCTGGTCCAAGCTCGCCGGCCATTTCCTTCGCGACTTCTTCGGTGAGGTGATAGATCACATCGTAATACATCATCCGCACACCATCGCGCTTCACCAGCTCGCGAGCCTTGGCATTGGGGCGCACGTTAAAGCCGATGATCGGAGCGCCCGAAGCCGCTGCCAGAGTCACATCGCTTTCCGTAATCGCGCCAACACCGGCATGCAGAACGCGCACTTTGATATCGTCGGTTGAGATATTGTGGAGCGCGGTGACGATCGCTTCGACCGACCCTTGCACATCCGCTTTTACCAGAACCGGCCATTCGATAAGATCGGAGGCAAGGTTGTTGAACATCGTGTCGAAATTGGTTGGAGCCAATGCGGTACGCTGTTCGGTTGCCTTTTCGCGGCGATATTGCGCCACTTCGCGCGCACGCTGCTCATTTTCAACTACGGTCAACTGGTCGCCAGCCGATGGAACCCCGCCAAGGCCGAGGACCTCAACTGGCATCGATGGGCCCGCTTCTTTGATCTGTTTGCCCGCATCATTCACGATCGCGCGCACGCGGCCCTTCTCAGTGCCGACGACGAAAGTATCGCCGCGTTTCAAAGTACCGCGCCTGATAATCACAGTTGCGACAGGGCCGCGGCCCTTATCCAGCTGCGCTTCGATCACAGTTGCATCTGCTGCGCGATCTGGGCGGGCTTTGAGTTCAAGCAATTCAGCCTGAGACGTAATTGCCTCGATCAGATCATCAAGGCCAGTGCCCGCGGTGGCCGACACTTCGACATCCTGCACTTCACCCGACATCTTCTCCACGATGACTTCATGTTCCAGCAGACGGGTACGAATGTTATCCGGGTTGGCTTCGGGCTTATCCATCTTGTTGATAGCAACGATCATCGGAACACCCGCAGCTTGCGTGTGTTTAATCGCCTCGATCGTCTGCGGCATGATCCCGTCATCGGCTGCTACAACCAGCACCACGATATCGGTCACATTCGCGCCGCGTTGACGCATTTCGGTGAAGGCCGCGTGGCCCGGCGTATCAAGGAAGGTGATCGTCTGACCGTTCTTCGCCTTGATTTGATAGCTGCCGATATGCTGAGTGATGCCGCCGGCCTCGCCTTTCGTAACATTGGCACCGCGCAGCGCATCGAGCAGCGAGGTTTTGCCGTGATCGACGTGACCCATGATCGTGACCACAGGCGGACGGGTTACTTGCGTTTCCTCCGGATCAACGTCCTTTTCGACCTTGATCTCAATATCGTCAGCGGAAACCTTTTCAATATTGTGGCCAAACTGTTCGACCAGCAATTCTGCGGTGTCCTGATCAATCGTCTGATTGACGGTGACCATCATATCCAGATTGAACAGTTCTTTGACGAGGTCTGCACCCTTTTCGCCCATCCGTTTGGCCAATTCGCCAACCGTGATCGCTTCAGGAACGATGACATCGCGCACTTGTTTCTCGCGCGGCTTGGAGGAACCTCCACCTTGCATGCGGCGCTCTTTTTCGCGCGCACGTTTGAGCGCGGCGAGGCTGCGGGCACGGCGGCCTTCATCCTCGTTCAGCGCCTTGGTGACGGTGAGCTTGCCTGAACGGCGCTTGTCCTTGCCACCATCAACCGGTGCGCTTGGTTTGTCGTCTTTCTTTTTCTTCTTCTCCGGCCGCTTCGGCTCTGGCCGGGCCACGGGTGTAAATTTGCGCGCAGCAGGCGTTGGACTGCCTTTCTCGGCAGGCACTTCTTCTGCGATGGCTTCGGCTTCGGCGGCGGCGACTTCTGCCTCTGCAGCAGCCTTGGCCTCTTCCTTTGCGTCGAGTTCAGCGCGTTTTTCCTGAGCGCGGTTATCCTCAGCGCGCTTCTTTTCTGCCTCAGCGTCCTCAAGTGCCTTCTTGTCTTCACGCTTGCGCGCTTCTTGAGCGGTATTCAGGCGATCTTCTTCGGCCTCGCGCTGCATGCGTGCAACGCGTTCCTGCGCCGTTTCACCAGCGGGCGCTTTGGGCGCAGGCTTGGGCGGAGGCGCTTTGGCCACCGGTGCCGGTGTCGGTTCTGGCGCGGGAGCAGGCGCCGCGACTGGTTCAGGCGCAGCTTCGGGAGCAGGCGTTTCGCCTGGTTTCAACAGCTTGCGGCGCCGCTTCACCTCAACCGCGACCTTATTGGTGCGACCGTGGCTAAAGGTCTGTTTGACCTCACCAGCGTCGACCGGCCGTTTAAGACCCAGCGGTTTGCGGGCGGGTTTTTCTGTTTCGTCGCTCATCTAGCTCGTCAGTCCTTCAAAAATTCTCTGCTGCCGCACAGGGAGTATGCCCCGCGCGCAAAATATGTTTACTTCAAGGCGCTAATCCGGGGGGTCACTCCCCATAAAACGCGAAAGGCGCGTTACCGCCTGTCCTATTCGGCCCGACGCTGACGACGATCTTCGCCGCCCATCATGCATCCCCGAAACGCCCAAATGGACGACATTTTCGCGGCCCAATGCCACAGACAGAGGCCCTCGGTCCAGTGGCAACACGTCTCCGCGTTTGCCAGACCCTTCTTCGTCATTGCCCACGCGCCATGCCTGATCGAGCTTTTTACGCCCATCTTCGCTGCTGTCGCGGGCATGCAGCAACAGCGCAATTCTGCCCGTACGTGCTTGTTCTTCGATCCGGGCAGAGCCGAGTACAATGTTGCCGCCGCGCATCTCAAGGCCCAGCCTGTCGGTCAGGTTTTTGGTCAGCGCAGCTTGGATCGCTTGCGGTAAATCATCTTTGTAGGAAAGAGTTTCCCCTTCCGGTCCGCCCTTGAACGCCCGCATTAATGCCCGTTTTAGATGGCCATCTGCTATCGCTCTTTCAAGCGCGGCGCGGTCGGGCACAATCCAAGCGCCGCGTCCGGGTGCTTTTGCACCCACATCAGGCAACACATCGCCCATGGGCGATATGGCAAGCCGGATGAGATCTTCGCGAGGATGGACCTCGCCAGAGAGCACGCACCGTCGCTCGCTCTCAGAAGCATTATCTGCCTTTGAGGTAACTTGCGCTTCAGCGTTGTCAGACGTCAGGCTCTCATTGGTTGGAGTCCGCATCAGCGGCCTCCTGAGTGTCAGGCTCAGCGGCGGGAGCAGCAGGCTCCTCGTCCTCAAACCAATGCGCGCGGGCCGCCATGATGATCTCGTTGCCCTGCTCTTCTGTAAGGCCGTAATCGCCTAGCACGCCGCCCTTATCCTGCTCACGTTGAGGCGGACGCCGCATCGGCGGGCCGTCAGGCGAGTTGTTGCGGCGGCGCGGCGCTTCGCGCTTCTTCGCAATCAATTCATCGGTCGCGAGGTCAGCCAAATCGTCGAGTGTCTTGATCCCGGCCTTACCCAGCGTGACCAGCATGCCTTCGGTAAGATGCGGCAGCTCTGCAATTGCATCTTCCACGCCGAGTTCACGGCGCGCCACGCGGTGCGTTTCTTCCTGACGATCCAACGCCTCGATAGCGCGGCTCTGCAGCTCTGCGCCAAGCTCTTCATCAAAGCCTTCAATCGCTGCGAGTTCGGAATTATCGACGTAAGCGACTTCCTCAAGCATCGCGAAGCCTTCTGCGACGAGCAGCTGTGACAAGGTTTCGTCCACATCCAGTTCTTCTTCGAACATTTTCGAACGTTCTGCGAATTCCTTGGAGCGCTTCTCGGAAGCCTCTTCCTCAGTCATGATATCGATCTGGTGACCGGTTAACTGACTGGCGAGGCGAACATTCTGACCGCGGCGACCAATCGCCAGGCTCAGCTGATCATCAGGCACAACCACTTCGATCCGGCCTTCTTCCTCGTCGAGCACAACCCGCGACACGGTCGCAGGCTGCAATGCGTTGACGACGAAGGTCGCGATGTCATCGGACCACGGAATGATGTCGATCTTTTCGCCCTGCAATTCCTGCACGACGGCCTGAACGCGGCTACCTTTCATACCCACACAGGCACCAACAGGGTCGATGGAACTGTCATGGCTGATCACGCCGATCTTGGCGCGTGAGCCAGGATCGCGAGCAGCGGCTTTGATTTCGATAATGCCGTCATAAATTTCAGGCACTTCTTGTGCGAACAATTTGCGCATAAAGTCAGGCGCAGAACGGGATAGGAAGATTTGCGGACCGCGATTGTTGCGCTCCACCTTGCTAATCAGTGCACGGATGCGTTCATTGGGGCGAGCAGCTTCGCGCGGGATTTGTTGATCGCGGCGGATCACGCCTTCGGCGCGGCCCAGATTGACGATGATATGACCAAATTCGACCGACTTGATCACACCGGTGATGATTTCACCGCCTCGATCCTTAAACTCTTCAAACTGACGTTCCCGCTCAGCATCGCGGACCTTTTGGAAGATCACCTGCTTGGCAGATTGCGCGTCGATACGGCCCAGATCAACCGGAGGCAGCGGGTCGACGATAAAGTCACCAACGCTTGAACCGGGCTCCAGCTTTTCAGCAGCTTTCAGATCAACCTGTTTGAAATAGTCTTCAACTTCTTCAACCACTTCGACAACGCGCCATAACGTCAGATCACCGGTTACGGAATCGAGCTTTGCGCGAATGTCGTTTTCGGCACCATAACGGTTACGCGCCGATTTTTGGATCGCTTCTTCCATCGCTTCGATAACGATCGATTCGTCGATCATCTTTTCCGATGCAACGGACTTCGCAATTGCGAGCAGTTCTGCCTTGTTGGCGGAAATGGCACTGGCCATCAGTTGTCTGCCTTTTCTTCTGAGTCTTCGATTAATTCATCGGCACCAGCGGTGTCGAGCGGTTTGGTAGCAGCGATCAGCGCGTCGGTCAGGACTAGCTTTGCACTGTGAACTTGTGCGCGGGGAAGCGAAGCCTCACCCGTTTTTGCATCTTTGATAGCGATCATACCATCGGTGAGCCCAATTAGCTCGCCTTTATAGACACGCTTTGTGCCAGAATCTTCGCCAAAGCTTTTTTCCATGACGATCCGCGCTTCGTGCCCCGCCCAATTGGCAAAGTCCTTCTCGCGGGTCAAAGGACGATCAATGCCCGGCGAAGAGACCTCCAGGTGATATGCACCCTCAATCAGCAACTCGCCCGCCTCTTCGCGAGCATCCATCATCGTGGAAACAGCGCGCGAAAGCGCGGCGCATTGCTCAATCACCAGTTGACCCGTCGCGGGATCTTCGGCCATGATCTGAAGCGCCTCACCGCCATCACCGGCTTCTGACGGCATCATCTTCACGCGCACCAGATCAAACCCAAGCGCGGACGCCTCAGGTGCAATCAGGTCGGTCAAGCGTGCAATATCAGTCATATGGTCCAATTTAGCAGTCAATTATGACATCTTAGCCTGCACAGCTTTTTGATGCCGGCCCCGGTTGGCGCCAGCCCTTCACAGTGTCGACAATGTCGGGATGAGAAGCAGTTAGGCGCGGCTTTGGCGTTTGGCAAGCCTTGACCGAGCACTTCTGCATCGCGTTTCTGAATTCATGAACAAGCTTTGCGGATAATTCGCCCTATTTGCCACCTGAGACCCACGCCCGCACTTCATCACGGAGCGCTTGCCTCTCTTCCGCGACTAGGCTTTCGGAATATCGCCGTAAGGCGATGACCTGCTCATCCGTTAAAGGGGTTTCAAATTCGACGCCATTGATACCGCCGTTTTGCCTCACAATCCGGCGAACGATTGAGCCGAATTGATCAATCCCGGCCACTTGCAGAAAAATCCCTTCGTCCTGCCTCAAGGGAGATTGCAGCCCAACCTGTGCCCCAGTGCGCGACAAATCTACTAAGATGCAGCGCCGGGTATCGTATAAGGTCACAAGCCGCGCCGGTATCGACAGCCGCAATCGCGCCGCCTCACGGCGACCCACTGGTATGGCTATATCATCACTAAGCCACTCTTTGTTGGGGTCGGATCTCGGGTGCATGGTTTCATCAGAGTAAAACCAGACGCTGAATTTAGCGCTGATTCAACCTTACGTATTTTTGTTTAGATGAACGCTGCATTGAAAGCAGGAGTCTACAGAAACGGCCTTTTCAATGGCAAGCGCGGCGCACGCATGTGCGGTGGCGCAAAATTTCCACCCGTCTTGGTTCGCCTATAGATAGCCTCTGGCCTTGTGGGTAGCGACCGGGTGTCAATTGTCGCTTTCACCCCAGCCCCCGACTTGTTCTCCTGACTCGTCAAACGTAGCTCCGCTGTCATAGTTGGAGAAAGGGTCATCTTGGATACGGCTATTTCTGTCGGAACGATTGCTTCCGCGCGAAGGCGGCGATTTGGAAGAATACTGCCGCGCCTCTTCTTCTTCGAGCACCTGATCAACCGCATATGAGCCAACGCCGACAATGCCAGCGCACCCGACAAACGACAAAATCGCCAGCGCACCACACCCCGCCAAAACAGTTTTTATCACTTCCATGCGACCTCATCCCAAATCTTTTGCGTCGTCGTCGACGAAAGAGATCACTAGAGAATTTCGGTAAACAAGCGGTTAGGCCGGCTTTGGCGGTGAGCTATTCGCTCTCTTCCATCAGGCCGTGTTTTTTGATGGCGTGCCGAATCTGGTCATAACTTAGCCCAAGCGCCTTTGCGGTTTGGCGCTGGTTCCACCTGTGTTTGCCTAAAGCGTGTTCAACGATAGCACGTTCATGGCTGTCTACTGCGGCGCGCAGATCATCGACAGCTTCAAAATCCATGGCTGACTGAATTCCGCCATTGGCTTTAGGGTCGCTGGGACTTGTGGATGCTTGGCTTATGGGAGCCCGCGCTTCTGTGTTGCGGTGTGGGGGCGCTGCGGGTTTCCACGGGCTATCAAATGGATCAAACTGTGCGTGGGCAATCGGCGTTTCGGGATCATCCCAGCGATACACAGCCCGTTCCACCACATTGCGCAATTCGCGCACATTGCCGGGCCATGCATATTCTTCCATCTGCACCATCACATGCGGAGCAAATCCGGGCCAGCCGTGCCAATCAAGCTCCGCTGCCATACGGCGTGCGAAATATTCGGCGAGGACACCCACATCCCCCTCGCGCACGCGCAGCGGCGGCAGAGTGATCACTTCAAAACTTAGCCGGTCGAGCAAATCAGCACGAAATTCGCCAGATTTGGCAAGTGCAGGCAAATCGTCATTTGTCGCAGCCACGATACGAACATCGACCCGTGTGGGGCGAGAGGCACCAATGCGGGTGACCTCGCCATATTCAACAGCGCGCAGCAGGCGTTCTTGCGCGCCCATCGAAAGTGTGCCCAATTCGTCGAGAAATAGCGTGCCCTGGTCGGCTTCTTCAAACCTTCCGGCACGCGCTTTGGTAGCACCGGTAAAGGCACCCGCCTCATGACCGAACAGTTCTGCCTCAATTAGAGTTTCGGGCAGAGCTGCGCAGTTCATAATGACCAGCGGCTCTCCCCAGCGGCTGGACAAACGGTGAAGACG
This sequence comes from uncultured Alphaproteobacteria bacterium, assembly GCA_963789155.1. GTDB lineage: Bacteria > Pseudomonadota > Alphaproteobacteria > Sphingomonadales > Sphingomonadaceae > Erythrobacter. The sequence continues at coordinate 41,659 of CAWBJN010000004.1, forward strand.
TTCTGCGATCAGCTCCTTGCCCGTTCCGCGCTCTCCAATGATGAGCACCGGGCGGCTCATCGGAGCAGCACGACTCGCCCGTTCGACTGCGTCGAGGAATGCACCCGATTGGCCAATAAACTGATTCTCGCGTTCCATATACTGAGATATAGTGAAATTTCCCAATGGTTGGCAATAGTGACCAATTTCCTCAGTGCCGAAAGATCGAAAAATCTCGGAATTCTGCCATTCTTGTGGTTTGGCACGCTGGTTGCAGAACATATCACAACAGTTTCAGACACATTCGGGAGACCATCATCATGCAAGACCAACCTTTCTTCGGACGCAATTTCTTCGGCACCAAACTGGGCCAGGCTTCAATCGCCAGCATCATGGCGATGACCGCCATGATCGCGATGACCAGCCAGATGGACATGGTTGCGGCGGACTCAAATATCGCTGGTTCAGCTAGCGAAACTGCCATGCTGATAGAGCTGGCTTGAGCGCGATAGTGACCAAGCGAGATGATCTTCCCCTAGGGCCGGAGCGCAGTGTTCCAGTCGCTGGTGCTGATTTGAGTGACGCGCTTTCCCCGACGCGCTCACAATCAAATGGCGCCGCTTCGGCCCACCCCTCTTTAGGTGCTTCTGCAAAAGCTGCGTCTAAAAACGCACTTTCGCGGCTGGATGCCGAAATCGAGGCCTTGCGTCGCAGCCCCACTCCGACGCAAAGTCGCAGCAGAGGCGGAGACGATAAAGACTCGCGCACAAGCAGCACTAACCCGTTCCTAGATGGAGTAGCCTTTATGGGCATTTTCAGCCGCACCCGTGACATCATTGCCGCCAATTTCAACGATATGCTCGACAATGCGGACGATCCGACAAAGATGATCCGCATGATCATCCTCGAAATGGAGGAAACTTTGGTCGAAGTCCGCGCAAGCGCGGCACGCACCATTGCCGATCAGAAAGAAATGCACCGGCATGTGGTTAAGCTTGATAGGCTTGAAGCAGATTGGGGTGAAAAAGCCCAGCTCGCGCTGTCGAAAGATCGCGAAGATCTAGCCCGCGCTGCTTTGGTCGAGAAGAAAAAATCCAGCGGAATGGGCGATCAGTTGCGCGCGGAAATTTCAGTCCTCGACGATGCGTTACGCGCTTATGAAGATGACATTGCGAAGTTGCAGCACCGCCTGCGCGAGGCTCGCAGCCGCCAGACACAGATCGCGGCGCGCCTCGAAAGTGCAGAAAATCGCGTCAAGCTGCGCACGTTGATGAGCACCGAACGCACCGATGAGGCACTTGCCCGCTTCGATCAACTCGAACGCCGTGTCGATTACGCCGAAGGCCGCGCCGATGCGCTGTCCATCACAGAGAAAAGCGCACCGTCGCTTTCAGACGAAATCGCCGCTCTCGAAGGGGCCGATGCGATCGACGATGAATTGGCTCAGATGAAAAAAGCGCTTGGAAAAGACAGCGCAAAGAAAGGGGAATAAGTCATGGATCCCGAATTTATCATCATTCCCACCCTCCTGATCGGATTGCCGTGGGTGATCCTGCACTATGTGACCAAATGGAAAACCGCTGCGACCATCACTGGTGATGACGAAGTGTTGCTGGAAGAGCTCTACAACCTGGCCAAGCGGCTTGATGAACGCATGGACACGGTCGAGCGGCTCGTCGCCACAGATGATCCTTCATTCAACCCGGTCAAACGCCTCCAGGCGGATCAAGAAATCGACAACCAACAACTGCGCGAACTTGAGCAGATGATGGCTGAAAAGAAAGGCGCCCAATCATGAATAGCCCCCGCACAACTCTTTACCGCGACAGCCGCAACGCCAAGCTTCTTGGGGTCTGCTCCGGGATCGCAGAATACACCGGGATTAGCCGGTTCTGGGTACGCGCTGGCGTCGTGTTTCTGACATTTGCCACGCAAGGATTTGGGCTGATTGCCTATATTATTGCAGGCTTCGTTCTCAATAAGAAACCACCGCACCTCTATCGCGACAATCAAGAAGAGAAATACTGGCAGCGCGTCCGGCAAAGCCCAAAGCGCACCGCTCGCGAAATTCGCGCCCGGTTCCGCGATATCGACCGCCGGCTGGCTGATGTGGAAACATATTACGTCAGCAACAATCCGCGCCTGACCGCGCAGATCGAACGGCTGCGCTGAGCGTCGGATAAGAGAGGGAACTGACATGGAATGAATTACTTGTACCTGTGGCGTCGTTATCTGATGGTACTTGGCATCATCTGGATACAATCGCGCACCAAGCTTGAAGAAAAGAGGCTAAAGTCAACCGCTTCGGAAATAGCGCTGAAAAAGCCGCACAATATGCAGCGCAGATCGAGCAACTCGAAGAGCGTGTGCAGGTCCTCGAACGCATCGTGACTGACCGCGGTTACGACATTGCAACGCAGATCGAAGCGCTTCGCGATGTTCGCCAAGTGGAAGGCCAGGACAGCGGCACACCGCTGAACATCACTAAGCAGGAGCAAGTGTAGTGGATTGGGGTGGGCCTTCTTTCGTAATCGCAATCATCGCGATCTCCACGCTTGGCTGGATCATCAACAATTGGATCCGTGCGAAGCATGGATACGAACTCGAAGATGAATGGGGAGGGAAAACTGCACGTGCAGACACGGCTGAGACCACTCGTCTGAAAGCCGAAAACCGCGAACTGAATGACAAGCTCGACATGATGCAGGACCGCATGATTGTGCTGGAAAAGATCGTTACTGATCGCGGATATTCGCTTTCTGAGGAAATCGAGGCGCTGCGTGACACGCCCGCACCCTCTGCTCGCAGCGCGACCGCACGCGCCAGCGTTACTCCGCTTAATCTAGACACGAAGGAGACCCGGGCATGAGCGTCGATTCAGCAGCCGCGATTTTGCCGCATCTCCCTTGGATGATCGGCGGCGGATTGGCGCTTGGCGGAGCCGCAATCTTTGGCTGGGTCCACACCACCCGCCTGCGCATACAACATGGCTATCCGCTCGATGGAGCATGGGGTCAGGCGCTCAAGCCTTCGACCGATCACGAAGCGAAACAGCGCGTCGCGCTGCTCACGCAAGAGAATGCCGAACTGCGTGCGGAGATGGGGGCGGTCAAGGATCGGCTCGCCAATGTGGAACGCATCGTCACCGACAGCGGCTACACGCTGACATCTGAAATTGACGCGCTGCGCGACCGCGCATTGGAAGGTCGCAAGGATCAAGGGAGCGCGTAATGGAAAACGAACTCACGGTCATCTTTATCGGAGCCATTCTGATCCTGTCTGTGCTGGGGCTTTCGATCAATGGAATCGTCAAGAAGGTGCTCGACCTTAAGCGTGATCAGAACAGTTCGCATAACAAGCAAGATGCCGGGCAAGTCAGCGCTATCGCTGAGCGCACTCAGATGATCGAAGACCGTGTGCGAGTTCTTGAACGGATCGCCACTGATCGCGGGCAATTGCTGTCTGACGAAATTGACGCACTGCGTGGATCAATCACGCATGAAAAGGATAAGGAACACAGCTGATGTTTGGCGCTGATACCCCTTTGGTGATGGATGCTTTGCAAATCGCGGCGCTGGCCGCGGCCGCCAGCGCATGTGGTTTCGTATGGGTGCAATTTGCCACCCATCACACCGCCGATTTGGCCAAAGAGATTGAGGCGCTGCGCAGCGCAAAGCAGTCCTCTAAAATCGAGCCCTCCGAAAATTCGCCCGATATTCAATTACAGGGGGAAGCCCGATGAGCTGGAGCGTCATCATAATTGTTGCGATCATCGTATGGGGCGTTGTCCAGCTTGCCAAAGCACGCGCCGGAATCATTTCTGACGTTGAAGGAAACGAAACTTACGTCGGCACCAATCACAGTCCGCAAGAACAAGCACGGATCGACGCCGAAGTGCAAGAAACCCGCCGCGAGATTGAGCAACTGCGCGAACGGCTTCATGTCCTTGAACGCATCGCGACCGACGAAAACACTTTGAGCGCACGTGAACGCGCCCGTATCGCCGCCGAAATCGAAGCGCTCAGAGGCCCCTCAGAACCTTCGATTTCAGCCTCCCCTTCACTAACCGCCGATTCCAGCCGGAAGGAGCCTGACCAATGATGATGGACCCAACCCTAGTCGTAACCGCTGCCTGCCTGTTTGCCATTTGCATCGTGGCCTTAGCTGGTCTGCGCGCGTGGCAAGATTGGCTTGAGCTTAAGCGCCAAGAGCTTGAACGCCTGCAGCACGGTATGGGATCACACATGAACCGGTCAGAGATTGAAGGCGGCGCGGCTGTCGGCGCAGCGCGGATAGAGCTTGCTGATATGAAAGAGCGGATTAAAAAGCTCGAAGCGATCGCAAGCGGAGTAGAGCTTTAAACGCTTGCGCCTTTCCCCTTCCCATGGGGGCACGCGCACCCTAAGTGCGCCCCATGCGAAGCTTAAATGACATTTTAGAAGAGTATGAATTCCTCGAGGGCGACGAACGATATCGGCTGCTGATTGAGCTCGGGCGTGAGCTTGACGACATGCCGGATGCGTTGAAAACAGATGCGACTTTGGTTCGCGGATGTTCGGCGTCTGTCTGGGTTTATCCGACGGAACATACCGAAACGCTGCACTTCCTTGCGGATAGCAACGCCGCGATTACGAAGGGCATCGTCGCTTTGGTCATCGCCGCGGTTCAGGACAAACCTGCCGGGGAGGTTGCCGGTATGGATGTGATCGGCGCGCTCGGCCCGTTTGACCTCAAAAGCCAGCTGTCGAGCAACCGCACACAAGGCGTCCCCAACATGATCGCGCTGGTACAGGAACACGCTGCACGCCTCGCGCAGGCGTCGCCCTAAACCAGCGCTCCGACCTCTGCTTCGATACTTGCCTCGGCTGATAATTCGCGCGTCATCTCAAACGGGCCGCGCCAATGTTCGATTTGCCATTCGCCCGAAACGTATTCGCCATCTTCACTAAGCGCGCCGAAATAGAGGACGGTCTCACGATATTCTTCGTCTGCATTCTGGTAAGTTTTGGCGAAGTGAATGAAGCGACCAATGCGCTGACCAACTATGGTGGAGTGCACCGTACCTGATGCAAATTCGTGCGGCTCTAAAACCGAACCTTGCAAAACTCCGTTCAGATCACGAAGCGTCGCGACAAAAGGTGTGATCGGACCCGCTTCAGGTACATCGGGATAGGAGAATGTTCCGTCCCAGCGGCCGGTCATGTCGCTGCAATTGCTGCTCATTCCCGCGCCCCTTCGCTATACCCCAGCGCTCTCACGAACCTTGGCAATCCCGCTCTTGGACTGTTCTTTAAGCTCGGCTTTCAGCTTGGCTGGGTCGCGCGCCAGGACGAAGCCAAAACTGACCCCGCCCTCCTTACCAACAGTGGCGTGGTGCAATTTATGCGCCTGCACCAGGCGTTTGGCGTAGCCGCGTTTGGGCACGAAGCGGAAAAACCGCTGATGCACCAGCCCGTCATGAATAATCGCGTAGATCACCCCATAGAGATTAACGCCAAGCGCAGCCCACCACAGCCATTCCCAATAGAGCGATCCAAAGATGTACATCGCGGCGTTGATTGTACCGAAAACGACCGCAAAGAGATCGTTCTTTTCGAATGTGTTATCGTGCGGCTCGTGATGGTCGCGGTGCCAGCCCCAGCCCCAACCATGCATGATGTACTTGTGGGCATACCAGGCAAACAGCTCCATCCCGACAAGGGCGGTCATGGTGACAGCGATACATTCTGCCCAAGTCACGAGGTGATCTCCGCTTTCATTGCGTCTGTCTCTATTTCCGCCAATCCTGTGCCTTCGCCGACGCCTGCACGTTTTGCCGCGGGCAAAGCCCACCACGGCACATCGGGGCGGCGGTGATGTTCAAGGTGATACCCGAAATGGAAACATGTAGCGAGGCTGGCCAAGGCGCCAAAATCGTTAGACCGCGCGTTGTGATTGTCAAAAAATGGCTTGGACGCAGCCTGATGATGCGGGCGGTATGTGCCAAAATAAAAAAGCTGTAGCGAGGAAAGCAGCGCGGGAGCCCCATAGAGCAAAACGATCTGAACCATAGGTATGCCGATTACGAGCCAATAGATGCCCACAACCGCATGAACAAACAGCAGTGATTGCCAACCGAAATACCGTTTAAAAAAGGTCCAGTACCAACGGAAGAACTCGCCGGGGTGATCCTCATCAAAATCAGGATCCCCTGCGCGACCAGACAGCTTGTGATGCGTAAAGTGGGCATCGCGTAATGCGCGCCATCGAAAACCAGCATAGAGGAACAACAAAACCGTCGCGATGGCTGCAGTCAGCTTGTTTTGGCCAGGAACAAGCGTCCCATGCATCGCATCGTGACAAACAATGAACACTCCCACGGAAAGCCAGCATTGCACGGCTGCCATCGCGATCGCGAAGGGAAGATTCGTCCAGCTCAATTCAAATACAAACATCGCATAGGCATGTATGCCCAGCCAGCTGCCAGCGATCAGAGCAGCCAAGGCTAGGCCGATTGCGCCCTGAGTTTTTTGATCAGGCAGGGAATAGCTGTTTGTTGTCATACGAGTAGATACGATCTGCGAAAGCATAAGGCTTCGTATAGACCGTCAGCGCGCAGGCGCAAATATTGTGAATTACAACCGCCCATCACATTCGATTGCGCCGGGCTTAGTCGTTTTCAGGAAAAAAGAACTCACGCAAATGTTCGCCGATCCGCGCCGGACGCAGAGTTTCGGTGTCGATACAGCACCAGCTTGATTGCACTTCAGCAAGCACGTCCTCGCCCCGGCTGATCACAGTGCGATAGAATGCGCGTGCGCCATTATAGCGTTCGAGCACAGTCTGAGCGATCACGTCATCTTCTAGGAAGGCGGGTTTTCGATAGGTAATTTCGTGCTTTAGCGCGACCCAGGCTTTGCTCGCGACCTCTTCTGCGGGTGCTATCTTGTTCCAGTGCGCCAGCACTGCATCTTGTACCCAGCCAAGATAACGCGCATTGTTCACATGCCCCATGAAATCGATGTCTTCGGGAAGGACGGTGATCGGGAAGGTGAATGGCGTTGCTGACATAAGTGTCAGTTAGGCCCGAAATGCTTTCAATACCATGACAAAGTGCTGTAAAATCTTTCGGTACAATTCTCTCACTGCCTTGCCAGCGTGGTATCCTCGCAGCTAGTCCGGCGCAAACAGTTTGAAAAGAGAGCCAGATGGCCAGCAAACCTCGCACGCTTTACGCTAAAATCTGGGACGACCACGTTGTCGAAACCCGCGATGACGGAACAGCGCTGATTTATATCGACCGCCATCTGGTTCACGAAGTGACCAGTCCTCAGGCTTTCGAAGCCTTGCGCAGCGCTGGCCGCAAAGTGCGCCGCCCCGAACTCACGCTTGCCGTGCCCGATCATAATTTGCCGACCACCGCGCGGCTTGGCCCCGATGGCTCGCCACTGCCTATCGCTGATCCGCAAAGTGCGGCGCAGCTTGCTGCCCTCGAACGCAATGCCCCCGAATTCGGCATCCGTTACATCGACGCGAATGCAGCGGAACAGGGGATCGTGCACGTCGTCGGACCAGAGCAGGGCTTCTCGCTGCCCGGAACCACCATCGTGTGCGGGGATTCGCATACGGCCTGTCACGGCGGGCTTGGCGCGCTGGCTTTCGGAATTGGCACGAGCGAAGTTGAGCATGTGCTCGCCACGCAGACACTGCTGCTGCAACGTTCCAAAGCGATGGAGATACGCGTGACTGGCGCGCTTGGCTCCGGTGTTACAGCCAAGGATCTGATCCTACATATCATTGGCGAAATCGGTGCTGCGGGCGGCACAGGCTGCGTGATCGAATATCGCGGCGAAGTGTTTGAAAACATGACCGTCGAACAACGGCTGACCATCTGCAATATGAGCATTGAGGCGGGCGCGCGCGCTGGCTTGATCGCGCCTGACGAAACTGTGTTTCGCTATCTAAAAAATCGTCCGATGGCCCCCAAAGGCGAGGACTGGTACGCGGCTCTTGCCTATTGGAAAACACTTCAGTCTGACCCGGGCGCTGAATTCGACAAATCGGTCACGATTGACGCGGGCTCCATAGCGCCCACTGTCACATGGGGCACCAGTCCTGAAGACGTCGTGCCTATCAGCGGCGTGGTCCCCTCGCCTGAAAGCTTTGCCGATCCGTCGAAACAAGCTGCAGCGACGAAGAGCCTCGATTACATGGGGCTCACTGCGGGCACCCCAATGACTGAGGTCCCGATTGAGAACGTCTTTATCGGCAGCTGCACCAACAGCCGCATCGAAGATTTGCGCGCCGCTGCGATGATCCTGAAAGGCCGCAGAAAGGCGCCTAATGTGCGCTGGGCCATCGTCGTCCCTGGATCGGGTCTAGTGAAACTGCAGGCCGAAGAAGAAGGCATCGACCAAGTGTTTATAGACGCCGGTTTTGAATGGCGTGAGCCGGGCTGTTCAGCCTGCCTTGGTATGAACCCTGATAAAGTGCCCGCTGGCGAACGCTGTGCCTCCACCTCCAACCGCAATTTTGTCGGTCGACAGGGACCCGGCGCACGCACACACCTAGTATCCCCTGCAATGGCTGCCGCCGCCGCAGTGGCAGGGCGGCTCACCGATGTGCGCGAGTTTGATTGACGACAAGCTGCCCCGCTCCCTTGAAACACCCGCCGACCAAGAGCAAGAGGACCAAATGACCGACAAGACCCGCAAAACCAATACATCCAAATCCAGCACTTCGCGCAACGCCGCTATCGGCGCAGCGGCGACGATAGGCTCAGCCGCAATCACTGCTGCGTTGCTTTATGCAGGCAAGCGTTTTGGCAAAAAGCCCGATGACAGCTCCATTGGTGCAGACCAGTCGAAAACAGCGCCATCGGGCGAACCATCTGAAACCGACTGAACACCGCAAAAGGATTACCGCATATGGAGGCAGTTTCACGGGTCGCTGGCCGTGCCATTCCGTTTGGCGCGAAGAATATCGACACTGATATCATCATCCCGGCAAAATGGCTCAAGACCATGACCCGCGAGGGTTTGGGCGAAGGGGCGTTTGAATCGATCCGCGCACAGCCGGGCAATATCTTTGACGCTCCTGAAAATGTGGGAGCACCAATCCTGATCGCAGGCGATAATTTTGGATGCGGGTCGAGCCGTGAGCACGCCGCTTGGGCTATGTTGGATCTTGGTATTCGCGCCGTTATCGCGCCGAGTTATTCCGACATATATTCCAGCAACGCTGTGAAGAATGGCATCCTGCCAATAGTCTTATCGCAAGAGGCGGTGGACCGGTTGATGGAAGTTGCGCTGGCAGGTGAACCCATCGATATCGATTTGGAAACACAAACCGTAACCACACCGTTTCAAGACCGTTTCAGTTTTGACATTGACCCGTTCCGCAAACATTGTCTGCTGAACGGTCTCGATGAGGTGGCTTTGACGCTGGAACAGCAAGAAACAATCGGACAATTTGAAAGCCGCCGTGCATCTGCGCAAGGTTGGCTTACCGCTGGAACTCAGAATTAAGGAACGCGACCAATGAAAGCCATCCAGACCCACGAAATCGGCGGCCCAGAGACACTAAAGCTCGACGAGATCGATACGCCCACCCCCGGCAAAGGCGAAGTGCTGGTCAGCGTAAAGGCATGCGCGATCAATTATCCCGACACGCTGATGATCCGCGACCTTTATCAGTTTAAGCCAGAACGCCCCTATTCCCCCGGTGGCGAGATCGCTGGTGTGATCGAAGCGATTGGCGAAGGGGTCGAAGGCTACAATATCGGTGACAGAGTAATGGCCGGGATTGGCAGTGGCGGATTGCGCGAAAAAGCGATTGTGCCGGCTGGTCGCATGTTCCCCGTTCCGGACGATGTGCCCTTTGAAAAAGCGGCATCGCTCCTGATGACATACGGCACCACAATTCACGGTCTGAAGGATCGCGGACATATTAAGGAAGGCGACGTTGTCTTGGTCTTCGGCGCAGCGGGCGGCGTGGGTCTGTCTGCGGTTGAGCTGGCCAAAGCTTATGGCGCACGCGTCATTGCAGCGGTTTCAAGCGAAGCCAAGGGCGAAGTCGCTCGTAAAGCGGGTGCAGACGAAATTGTCATCTATCCGCGCGAGGAAATGGACAAGGCTGCTTCCAAAGAACTCGCCAGCGCTTTTAAAGCTGCATGTGGCCCAACCGGTGCGAACATCGTCTATGACATTGTTGGCGGGCAATATTCAGAACCCGCTTTGCGCTCAATCGCTTGGGAAGGCCGTTTCTTGGTAGTCGGCTTCCCAGCAGGGATCGCCAAAATGCCATTGAATCTCACCCTGCTTAAAAGTTGTGATATTTGCGGCGTATTCTGGGGCGCCTTCACTGCGCGCGAACCGGTGAAGTTTGTTGCTCAGGTCAACGAGCTGTTCGACCTGATGAAAGCTGGCAAGATCGACCCGCTCGTGTCCGAAACCTTCCCGCTGGAACGTGCAGGCGATGCAATTGCCAAGCTGGAAAACCGCGAAGCTGTCGGCAAACTTGTGGTGACGATGGGTTAAGGGGCGGGGAAAGACTACGCGAACAGCGCTTGCCGCTCATCCTTCCATTTCCTATCTTCCATTCAGAAATTCCAAGAGGAAATACCATGACCGATTTCAAAGATCGCCAACGCGGCGAAGAAGCAAAATATGCAATGGACGAAGAAACCGCATTCAAGGTTGCCGCGCGTCGTAATCGCCTGCTGGGTGAATGGGCAGCAGGCGTGATGAACCTTACGCAAGAAGAGACAGACGCATACAAAAAGGCTGTCGTCCAAGCTGATTTCGAAGAAGCTGGCGATGAAGACGTTATCCGCAAACTGCTCGGCGATCTCACTGGCGCGGAAACCAATGTGAGCGAGGCGGAGATTCGCGCTAAACTGGATGAATTGGCAATCGAAGCCCGCCGTCAACTCATGGGCGACGGTTAAGCTCATGCCTATGGCAGGGGCAGATATCGAAGCAGCGATTCTCGCCGCGCTTCCCGGAGCGATGGTCGAACTGCGTGATCTTGCAGGGGATAACGATCATTGGGCCGCCACCGTCACGGCACCGCAATTTGTGGGTAAGAGCCGGGTGCAGCAGCATAAAATGGTCTACAACGCGCTTGGCGACAAAATGGGCGGTGTGCTGCATGCCTTGCAAGTGACCACAGTGGTCCCCACGTAATTCAACAGCGCAATTCACCATATACCTAAAACGATTATCAGAGGCCCAGATCATGGCTGATACCAACACTCGCATTTCCACCCTTGTTGGCGACAATGACGTTGTTTTGTTTATGAAGGGCACACCGCTCTTCCCGCAATGCGGCTTCTCCAGCAAAGCCATCGCGATTCTCGACCATTGCGGCGTCGCTTACGAAAGCGTTGACGTGCTGCAGGACATGGAAATCCGCCAGGGGATCAAAGCCTATTCGGATTGGCCAACAATTCCCCAACTATACGTCAAAGGCGAATTCATCGGCGGCAGCGATATCATGATGGAAATGTTCGAAGCCGGAGAGCTGAAGCAATTGATGGACGACCAAGGCGTCGCCAAAATGGAAAGCTAATCAAGACTCAAATTTCATAGCCCAAATTTCGGGCAGCGGACAAAGAAAGAGCCGCCTCGCGGTACCAATGCGAGGCGGCTCTTTTTTAAACGGGGAGGTGGGACGCAAAGACCAGGAGAGCCACACCTCAGATAGAAGACCACTTACTTCGGTGTAGACCATGCATTGCCCGTGCCAAAAATGAAATTCTGTTATTTTGCAGGCGCTTAGATTATTTCTTTGCGTTAACAAATCGGCGGGATGTAAGATATCCCGACAGCGTTTTCCCTACCACTTGGCAAGAGACAGCACGCAAGGCATCACGGGCTTATGAGCAACGAATCTAAGCCTTCCGGCAACTCAGCAACCCCCGATTCTTCGGCCTCTCCGCCGCAAGCCATTCCGGCCGCTACAATTATTATCTTCCGAGATAATCCCGGTGGCGGCGCACCGGAAATTCTGATCACGGTGCGCTCGCGTACGATGACGTTTGCTGGCGGCATGGCGGTTTTTCCAGGTGGCCGCGTTGATCCCGCGGACTTTGAATTGGGTGCAAGGATTGCCGCTGAAACAGGCGGAAACATCGCAGATGATGAAGCCGCGCACCAGATCGCCGCAATTCGCGAGACGCTGGAGGAGACTGGCCTTGCGCTTGGGCTGTCCGGCGAAGTTGATGCAGATAAGGCTGCCAAAGCCCGTGCCATGCTAGAAGAGGTCAACGAACTCGCCCCAGTATTGGAAGAGTTTGGCTGGACGATTGATTTGACCCAAATTACACCATTCGCACGGTGGTATCCCAAGAATGAGAAGCTGTCGCGCGTGTATGATACGCGGTTTTATCTCGCCAATCTTGGCACGGGACAGGTCGATGTCTCAATCGACCAGTCGGAAAACACGCGTCTGTTCTGGATGAGTGCACAAGGGGCCCTGGATGCGGCGGAGGCCGGGGACATCAAGCTCATTTTCCCAACCCGCCGTAATCTGGAACGGCTAGCCCTGTTTGCAAGCTACGCCGAAGCCCGCGCGCAGGCCGAAGCTATCCCGGTTAAAACGATCATCCCTTTAATCGATAACAGCAGCGGACAGCCCATGCTTACGATCATGGAAGATGCGGGTTATCCCATTACGGCTGAACTATTGGAGACCGTGGCGCGCGGTTGATCGCTCACTCGATCAGTACGAATGGCCCCCAAATGTCGGGTCGGTCAGCTCCGGGCAGCCCGCTTTCTTTACGCAAGCGCCCGATTGCGTGGTGAAGTGCCAGCGCCTTGTTTCCATGTATGCGGTAATGTCGCAGCGTTTCGATCGCTACATACGCCGCGACATCGTCTCGAACCTTCCAATGCGTGGCGAGCAGGCTTCCACCGCCCGCAAAGCGGAACGCGCTGACTAGTCCTGAAAACGCAGGTAAGCCTCCGGAAAATCCCGCTGCGCTGTCGCAAGCAGTCAAAATCACCCAGTCAGCAGACAGATTGAGCCGGGTGATCTCGCTCGCCGACAGAACCCCATCTTCTTCCGACCCCAGATCGGGCTTCGCTAGGATTAAGGCAGGTTCAGCAATCCCTTCAACCTCTCCGCCAACGAGGCCGTGAGTGGCGAACAAGATAACGGATGCCTTTGCAACGCTAGGGTCAGAAAGATTGCGCTCATTTGCGGCATCACCGACAAAGACCTTGGCGTTCTGATCACCGAATTCCGCCGCAATTATGCGCGCTTCTTGTTCTGATTGGGGCAGCGGTGGAAGGCTGGCGAGTTCACCAGCATTTGCACCAGACCGTCCAAAATAGGATGCCGGATTGCCAACAGAGCGGACTGCATCGGCGGCCAATGCGGACCGTCCGAAGGGCGTCGGCGCAGCGAATGCGACAAATTGTCCGAAGTCACCTTCCGCTCTTGGATCTGCGCTCACGCTGCGACCTCCAGCAGCCGCAAGGCCAATATTGTCGAGAGACGCAGCGTTAGCCAATGCGAACCGATCGGTCAGCCAGACGTCGCCGGTCTCTTTATTTGATGCCAGGTCGCTGGCCCCGGCTGCAATCGGCAATATTCCAAATGGAAATGATGCGAGTTCTCCTCCGGCAACCAAGCGCAGAATTTGCGTACCTTCCAACGCTTGCAGCGCATCAGGCCCTAATAGATACGCACTAAGCGCGCGCGCTTCGACTTGGTCGAATTGCACGTTTGCCGCTCCGTCGCGAACTCGCTGAGCCATGGCGACCAATTCTGCCCTCGGGATAGCGATCCGCTGTGCAATGGCTTCTTCTTGCGTTACCAAAAGGCTGTAGGCCCCATCGTAGACGGGCGCGATTGCAAGAATTGCCTCGCCCGGCTTCAACAATGTCCGGATTGAAGAGATGCTCACAGCGCGGGCAGAGATGAACCCATCTAGGTTGCCGCCCGACCTGCGAACCTCATCAAGAGCCAGATTCCTAGCAACATTGGCCGCTCCAAGTCGCTCTGCATGCTCGCTCAGCGCGTCTCCAGAAGATATCGCACGCAATAATGCGCGGTCTGCGGTTTCAACTTCGGCTTCAGCATTCTGCAACGCGCGCATAGCCTGAGAGAACTGAGGATCCTGCGCGGCTAAGCGTTCCGCGCGCAGTGCGGTGGCCTGCGCAATTCCTGATCCGGTGCCTAATGCGATGGCTTGCGCGAGCAGGTCGTTATCATCAGCTGCAACCGCAATTTCCATTACCAGATCGAGCGCAGCACGGTGTTCAACCTCCAGAAAACCGGCCAATTCACGGATTTGGCCCCGTTCAAAAAAGCCAAGCATTTCGCGCGCCTCATTGGCAGCAAGCACGGGATCGTGTCCTAAGTTTGCCTGCGCCCACTTATCGACAAGGCTCGCATGACGCAGCCCGAAGGCGTCACCATCTTCAGCTTCTGCCAACCGGGCGTAATCGCGCCGCGCAATGCGTGCGGCCTCAACTGGTTGACCATCTCTGATGAGCGCGCGGACGAGATCGGGCCCAATTCGCTGCGTGATTTCAAGGTCGCGGGAAGCATCGCCCAGCCGTGTATCGAGCGCCTGTAGCCGGCTGAGCGCGCGCGATTCCTGCCCAAGTGCAAACTCACCCTGAGCTGCATACGCCAGCGAGCCCAGCCCAAAAGGGCTTTCCTCCCCTTGGTATTTGGCGAATACGGGCGCGGCTTCCAGAAAAAGCGGAACCGCGTCCTCATAGCGTTCGCGTTGATGCAGGATCGATGCGAGCAGATGAAGTCCGTATCCGAAAAATAGGCTATCTGCTCCCTCGTGCTCCCGCTTTAATTCAAGGGAGCGCGACAGGTAGTCGGTCGCCTCAATAGGCCGGCCACTGCGCGAAAGCACAATAGCGAGCATCTCTAATGCGCGAGCGTAGCTGGGATGAGAGGGGTCGACGTGATCAACGGCTCTGGTCGCTGCGATTCTTGCGAAACGTTCGGCCTCCTCCATTCGCCCTGCGCGGCGAAGCGCGCCGGCATAGCCATAATATGACGAGATGGTGTCGGGATCATTTGGTCCCAGAAAGGCTTCCCGCGTTGTGAGACTGGCCATTTGGAACCTGAGAGCTTCCTCCAGATTGCTGAGCCTTAGAAAGACTTGCGACAGAGAGAATTCGAGGTTCGACTTGGCCAAAACTTCCCCGCGAGAGACGGTTTCGGGATCAAGCTGAGAATAGGAAACTGTGAAGGCGTCGTAGCCAGCTTGCAGTTCGCCAATGGCACCGTCTGCTTCACCGGCCTGAGCCATCAATGTACCGAGCAACGCCAACCCTTCTGCGCGAGCAACAAGGTATGCCGGGTCTTCGGCTGGCAGCCCTGACAGGCCCGCTTTAACTTTCGCGCTCGCTTCGGAGTTGCGACCGAGGGTGTAAAGTTGCGAAGCGATCCGAATATCGGCGCGTGCGATTTCTGGGTGATTGGGATCTTTTCGGGCAGCTGCCTCACGCACGTCCTGCCATGCCGCAATAGTCGCCTCGGACCCGTCACCAGAGGGATTCGCTTCGAGGAAGATGCGCGTTGCTCTTTCGACAAGCGCGCTGATGTCTTGTTCATTTGGCAAGGCATCCTCTGCGGTGGCAGGAGATGCCGAAAATAAGATCAAGAGTGCAGCATATTTCAACAATTGTTTGCCGCGATCATACGTCTCGCGAACAAGCCATACATCGCGCGTTCCCCTGAAATTCGAATCCATCGCAATCACCTTCCAGAGAGGCTTATTTTAAGCCTGCACTTTCGCGTGTGTAACGATGAAGCATTTTCAGTCGAGAACAATGTAATAATTTGATGATTGATCGCCATTGTTAGCAATTTCTATGCGGTGGCGCTGCGTGTAAAGCGGCATCCATCGGCACTGAATGACCTTTGCGTTGTCTTCGCATACCTGCCGCCGCGCATTGTCGCTAACGCGCAGCTCAAGCTGCGCTCCTGTTGACACCCGCACGACGATGTTGGCGCTTTTCCCGCCAAGAAATGTCTGTTCGATACTTGTCGATTTACCAGGCCCCAGAGAGCCCGATCGATAAGCCGGTCCTAAGGCTCGTCCACGCATTGGCGGCAAAGTGATAGTTGTTCGCTCGCGCCATCTATCGAGCTGTGCGATATCCTCTTCAGACTGCGGCGCGGCGCCAAGGCGAACAAGGCTCAATGTGGCAAGTTCGAGCGATTGCGTATCGTCGATCCGGTCAGCGTGTTCTGCCGTCAAAAGAGCTGCAGCGACCCTGTCTGCCGGGCTTTGGTCAATGTACGGCCTATCAGGCGACGTTCCGGCTGCAGGGTCAGCGATTGTCAGAGCTTGTGTCCCTGATGGCGAATTTGTGGTGCAACCACCGGTTATCAGGCCCGTAATCAGAAATGTAGCGACTGCGATCGGCGCGAAGGCTGGAAGTGATTTCATGGATCTTCTCTCGCAATTTTGAACACAGCGCCTGTTTCGCTGGCGTGATTCTCGTTTGTGGCAACTTCCAAAGTCATTTTTAGCCCGTGTCGCTCGGCTATCGCCTTTGCCAGCGCAAGTCCCAGACCGCTGCCTGCGGCCGCATCACCGTGATCACGCCCTCGATAAAAACGGTCGAAAATCCGCTCTCGCTCAGATGGAGCAATCCCCGGCCCATTATCAGCGATTACCAGCACAGGACCTTGAGACAGGCGCACATCCACACGGCCGCCTGCGGGTACATATTTCAAAGCATTGTCGAGGATGTTCGTCACCAGTCTGCTCAATTGACGCTCTTCGCCTTCAAGAGTGACGCCGGGCTCAATGTTCCATTGAAATTCATGACCGGTTTCCTCTGCACTGTCAGAATAAAGGTCACAAATCCGCGCAACCATTGCGCTCAGATCGACTTCTTTCAGTCCAGACCTATCACCTCTTCGCGCCTTGCTGGCGGCAATATCCAGCAGAGATTCGAGTATCTGGACAAGCCTCTTAATTTCAGTGCGCGCCTCAATTAGCCGCCGTCTCACACCGGGTTCCGGACCTTCCTTCAGCGCCTTTATCAATCGATTGTCGAGATGCGAAAGCGGGGTTCGCATTTCGTGGGCAAGTTGCTCCGATGTGTCCTTATAAGCTTCCATGAGATCGCGCTGCCGGGCAAGAGCAGCTGCGCTGTGAGCAGCCAGCTCGTCAATCTCGTCACCATTTTTCGCGTCAGCGTCAATCAAGCCTGGATCAATTTGCGGTGAACGAAATGCAAGATTGATCTGACCTATACGGCGTTGAAGATCCAAAGCAGCCAATCTGCCAAGCAATGCGACCAGCAAAACAAAAGCCGTCCCGCCGATTGCAAAGGCTATCGCAACATTGCGCAGGATCGCTCCATTCCCGTCTGTTCGGCGAGCTACGATCAGTTTGAGATCGGGACCCAGTTGCACTGCTCTGGCAAATCCGCTCGAATGTGTTCCTATCGGGATTGTGCCACTTTCCGAAACCATGGGATCGAGATCAGGCCAGCGCGCTATATCACCAGCCATCGTATTTCCGGCAGTATCGGCGAGTATATAGTGCGAAGTAGTCCCTTCGTTCGGTGTCAGCGCGACCCGGTCGGTGATCCTTCGTTTAAGCTCATCCCGGCCATTGCTCGCATAGATATCCACAAGACCGGCTATGTCGACATCCACTTCACTCTGCGCGGCATCATTTAATGTCGTGACAATAGTTTGATGGGTCACAAACCATAACGTCAGGACAAGCGCGATGGACAAGCCAATCGCGGCCAGCACAATGCGTGAAAAGATTGAGCGACGGGCTTCGATGGCTACCTCCCGTCTAAAATTCGATAACCAGAGCCCCAGATCGTTTCCAATGCGGGCGCATCAAACCCTTCCTCCAGTTTACGACGAAGGCGCCCGATGTTTACGTCCACCACATTGGTCTGCGGGTCAAAATCCATGTTCCACACATCACGCAGCAGCATTTCGCGCGTGACCGTTTCCCCGGCATTCTCCATAAAATAACGGAACAGCGAGAACTCCTTCGGGCTCAGCGCGAGATGACGGTTATCGCGAAATGCAGTGCGCGCCTTAAGGTGACATTCGAATGCACCGTAAATAATAACCGCGCTATGCTCTTGCCCAGTCGACCGCCGGTGAAGCGCACGCAGCCGGGCTAGCAACTCTTCAGGCTCAAATGGTTTGGCGAGATAATCGTCTGCACCATTGTCGAGCCCATCTGCACGGTCGCTGCTGCGACCAAGGGCGGAAAGAATAAGAATTGGCGTTCCGATTCCGCTTTCACGCAAACGGCGCGTGATAGTCAGCCCGTCTATATCGCCAAGCATCCGGTCTAGAATGATGACGTCGAAATGCTCCATGCCCGCGCGCAAAAGCGCGGCACTGCCATTGTCTTCCCAAACAAGAATGTCGCCTGATTGCCTAGCAATTTCAGTGACTGCAGCCGCAGAGCGCGCATCATCTTCGACGTAGAGAATCCTGAGAGGTGTTTTACTCATTGCCTCGTTCAGCCTTTGCGGTTCAGCGTGTAGGCGGCCTCCACGATTGATAGCTGCCATTCCTTCGCCTTCCCTGCAAGTCCTGGCTGATAAGGCGAAGACAATTGCTGCCCCCGCCCTTTCACCCAGCCAGCAATCAGTTCAGAGCTTCAACCGAGACCCAGCCCTTGGTACCGAAATTGTCTTCAACTTCGACAAACAATCCCTCGCGGCGTCCCGTCGGCGATAAAGTAGTGCCCACCATCAGATTGCGTACGGAGCTTGCATCACCTGTTGGCAGAGCCCTCATCGGCGTTTCGACAGCGACGGTCGCATATTGCGGTTCGGTGGATGCGGCTGCCATCTGCGGCACTGCTGCGATTGTCGCTTCTTGAGCGACGACTTCGTTGAACGCGATCACAAAAGCTTCAACCAATTGCTTGCCTTTGCTGCTGCTAGCATATCCCACCTGCTGTGCTCGGGCATTCCATGGTGAATTGCCACTAAAGCTGAGCGAACTGCGCCGCACTTGGCCGGAGCCAGTCGCGATCGCAAGCCCGCTTGCTGGGTTCAACAGCTTGATGCCAGCAGCAACACGCCTGCTTCTTCCACCAAAAGCATTGAACATTCCAAGCACTGCGCCGGCCCCAGGCACACTGCTCAACACCGAACTTGCAGCGCCGGACCGAACCAGACCTTCAACAGCAGCACTCTTGGCCAGTTCAATGGATTGATCGACCTCTTCACTGCTGCCTGCGACCACATTCATCAGAAAGTCTGCAGGAGCGCCGGTCGCCATATTATGCGGTGTAAAGCACCCTGACTCGATCGCGAGTGTGTTGATCAGTTGGCGCGGTGAACCCAGATCAAACTCTGCCCAGCCCTGCGTGTCGCCATCAACCACTGCGATCGTGCCTAACGATTGGTCGCAAGAGGCGAGCTGCAGGTCATCATCAGCCATAGCCGGCGCGGAAAAACTCATCGCGGCGGCCGCCACAGCAATCAGTGCGGTCGTTGAAATTCTCTTTTGCATCACATTTCCCCCAAAGGTTGTTGACCTCATCATGTGCCGGACCGCCCGCCACACGGCCACACACACTCACTGTCAGAATCATGACGAATGCTGTTAGAGTGACGTCAGAGTGTGATGGTATGGGGAGAAAAATTGGCGCGCCCGGCAGGACTCGAACCTGCTACCTCAAGATTAGAAGTCTCGCGCTCTATCCAGATGAGCTACGGGCGCTTGCGGTTTGCCAATAGCGTGCTTTGCTCAGCTTTCAAATGACGCTAAGCTTTCGGTGATGGATAAGACACCTGTTACGACCGATAAAGCGGCCGCATTCGACACCGATCCGCATGATGGCATCGCTGCTACCAGCCACGCGCCCGCGCATTTCAGGTTCTACGAATATGTCATGGCGGGCTTTGTCGCGATTCTATTGCTGTCGAACATTATCGGTGCGGCGAAACTTGCGACCGTCGCGGGTTATACATTTGGCGCAGGGATCCTGTTTTTCCCGATCAGCTATGTCATCGGCGACGTTTTAACCGAAGTGTATGGCTACGCTCGTGCCCGGCGAGTCATCTGGACTGGTTTTGCAGCGCTCATCTTTATGGCCTTTATGAGCTATGTGGTGGTTGCCATGCCACCTGCTGCATCGTGGAACGGACAGGAGGCCTATGAGCAGGTCTTCGGCAGCACCTGGCGTATCGTGCTTGCATCGATCATCGCGTTTTGGGCAGGTGAGTTCGTCAACTCGTTCATACTCGCCAAAATGAAGGTCTGGACGAAGGGTAAGGCGCTGTGGTCGCGCACGATTGGATCGACTGTATTCGGCCAAGGTGTCGATAGCCTCATATTTTATCCCATCGCATTTCTAGGGATTTGGGAGACGCAAGACGTACTCACCGTTATCGTCACCAATTGGCTGCTTAAGGTGGTGTGGGAAGCGCTGTTGACGCCTGTAACCTATGTCGTGGTGGGCAAGCTGAAAAAGGCTGAAGGCGTCGATCTTTTCGACACCGAAACCGGTTTCTCTCCGTTCGGCGGTAAAGCCTGAAGCGTTAACCAGATTTACCGGCGACCAATTCCTCGTCAGACACGACCTCGACCGCCCAGTCGAGCCCAAGCCGACCGGCGAGCAGTTTGATGTCTTTCTCTGTCGGCGCGCCAAACAAATCCGCGTGGCTGGTCGCCAGACGCAGGATCAAACAGTCATCTTCCACCAAAAGCCGGCTAACTCGCAAAGACCGGGCAGACCGCGCACCCAACCGCCGCGCCAGCCGTACCGCCAACCCCCAGCAAATGGCTTCTTCAAGCGCCTGTTCGCTAGCAAGCGCCTGAACGTCGCTAGGTAAATCAAGCGCATTGCCATTTGCGGCAATCGCCGCTGCAAGCATCGCGCGCTCTGCCCCATCAACCGCAATCCAGCGTTTATGCATTGCCCAATCGATTGCCTGAGGCAGACGAATATTTGGCTCAATCTGCATCGAGGCGAGCGACAACATAGTTGCCGCTATTCTCAGGCGTTCGCTGCCCGTTTTGCTACGTTCCTTGCTTGGCGCAACAGCATCCACAGTCCAAGCCGCGATGCGCGTCGCCAAAGTTGGCGGAGCACCGCGCTGCGTGGCAAACACCGATACACCCGCGAGAAGCGGATCCTGAGCTTTTCCGTGCGCAGCCAGCCGGTCATAGAGCAGCCCTTCGCGCAGGCCCCAAGACGAAAACACGATACGGCTGGGCTGTATTTGCGAAAGCAGCGCCTGCAACAGCACTGCCGCATCAGGCAATTTATCGGCCCGCATAGATGATATGCGCTTGCGATTTTTCAGGCCGTCAGAACTTTCCATTGCCAGCAACCCAGCCAATTCCTGCGCCTCGTCCCGGTCCATTTCGAAACCATGGGGATCAGACAAGGGATGCCCGCGTGTTTGCATCGCAAACACCGCCATCGCGCGCCAGGTGCCCCCGACAAGAAAGAGCGGTGCGGGGGTGTGTTCGTCTTCGCCTGCTAAATCCCACCCGCTTTTGCGAACCACCTTTTCCAAGGCTTTGCGCATATCCGCATCGGGGTTCTTGGATTTGTCGTTGCGATATTCAGGCAGCCTTAGCGCCCCCAGAGGCAACGTGACCGCCCTGCCCGGCTCGCCATTGTTGATGGTGACCAGTTCAAGGCTGCCTCCGCCCAAATCGGCGACGCTACCGCTTGCACCGGGAAAAGCGCCCGCGACCCCGCTCGCACTCAGAAAGGCTTCTTCTTCGCCAGAAAGGATACGCGGTTTGAAACCCAATTCTTTAAGCGAAGCTACAAATTCGCCGCCATTGCTGGCCTCGCGCACAGCGGCGGTGGCGACCGTCTCAACGTCCTCGATACCCAGATCGTCTAGCAACAGCGCGAACCGTTTGAGAGCGCGCATTGCCAGCGTAATCGCCTCGTCCGCAAGCGTGCCTTTTTCTGCAATATCCCTGCCCAGCCGAGCGGTCACTTTTTCATTCACCAGCACGGTTGGCGCGCGCATGGATCCGCCATAGATGACGAGCCGCACGGTGTTTGACCCGATGTCGATGATGGCGCGCTCCGGTGTGATACCAGCGAAGGTTCCGTCACGCTCAGCGCGTTTGCGCCTCAGGCTCATCCAGCACGGCCCTTGCGCAGGGTCAGTCTGGGCACAGCGCCCGCTTCTAGAGCGCCGCCGCGACCGGAAAGAGAGGGGTTTGTCATAAAATATCGGTGACAATTGAACGGTTTGCCATCCGTCTCAACACGCGAATAACTGCCGTCCCCGTGCAACCACCAGCTTTGCTCCGTATCAAGCATATTGGCGAGCAGCACCTGTTGTAGCATCTGATCGTGGACCGTTCGGTTGAGGATCGGAATAAGCGATTCCACCCTGCGATCAAGGTTTCGGCCCATCAAATCGGCCGACGAAATAAATAGGGCTGCATTGGGACTGGGCATGGAATGGCCATTCGCAAAGGCATAAATGCGGCTGTGTTCAAGAAAGCGGCCAATGATCGATTTGACTCGGATGTTGTCGCTCAGCCCCGGAACACCGGGACGCAAGCAGCAAATTCCGCGGACCACCAATTCCACCGCCACGCCTGCATCGCTTGCAGCATAGAGGCGGTCAATCATATCGGGATCGGTAATCTGGTTGCACTTCATCCAGATCGCAGCAGGCTTTCCCTCATTCGCATTGGCGATTTCGGCATCAATCCGGCGATAAATTTCTTGGCGCAGATTAAGCGGCGCGATTGCGATCAATTCCAATCCGTGCGGTTCAACATAGCCGGTTACGAAATTCATCATCTTCGCAGCGTCTCGCCCCAGTTTTGGGTCGGCGGTAAAGAAGCTCATATCGGTGTAAATTTTGGCCGTGATCGGATGATAGTTTCCTGTCCCGAAATGGCAGTAAGTGCGAAAGCCATGCTCTTCGCGCCGAACCACCATCGCGACCTTTGCGTGGGTTTTCCAATCCGTGAAGCCATAGATGACCTGCACACCAGCGCGTTCCAGCTTGCTGGCCCATTTGAGGTTCTGCTCCTCATCAAAGCGCGCTTTTAGCTCCACGACTGCGGTCACGCTGATCCCTGCTTCAGCGGCCTCGATCAACGCGTTGATAACGGCAGATTGGGTCCCTGCACGGTACAGTGTCTGTTTGATCGCTACCACGTCTGGGTCGGCTGCCGCTTGCCGGATGAAGTCGACCACCACTTCGAAACTTTCGTAAGGGTGGTGGATCAATATGTCTTTTTCTTTGATCGCGGAAAACAGATCGCCGTCATGTTCGCGCACTCGCTCTGGATAACGCGGGGAATAGGCATCAAATTTGAGATCAGGTCGGTCTTCACTGGCAATTTCCGCCAGGCCATCGATGCCAATCATGCCATCGGTTTTGATCACCGCCGCTTCGTGAACGCCCAATTGTTTTAGCAGCACAGCTTCGGCTTTTGGTTCGAAATCGTCTTCGACTTCCAACTGGATCACTTGGCCGCGCCGCCGCCGCTGGATCGCGCTGCGAAAAGTGCGCACGAGATCTTCTGCCTCTTCCTCGATCTCAATATCGCTGTCGCGCAGCACCCGAAACAGGCCGTCGCCTTGGATAGTGAAGCCGGGGAACAGCTTCTTCGCATAGCGCTGGATCAGGCTGGCGATCGAGATATAGATTGCTTCGCCTTGACCGCCGATGTCGGCCGAATGCGCGTCTGGGACACGCACAAATCGCGGCAGAGCGGTCGGGATCAGGATCATCTCGATAATCTGTTCATGATCGGCATCGCGCGTGAGCGTGAAGAGCAGTCCCATCCCTTCGTTTTGGACGAATGGGAAAGGATGCGCCGGGTCGAGCGCCAGGGGGGTGATAACCGGCAGGATTTCATCAAGAAAGAATGCCTCCAGCCAGTCATGCGCCGCAGGTTCGATCCGTTGTTCATCAGCGATGTGAATCTCTGCTCGCGCAAGCAGACCGTGAAGCTCTCGCCAAATATCTTGCTGCAAAGCCGACAGTTCTGACAGCTTTTCGCGGATCGCGGAGAGTTGCTGCATCGGAGTGCGACCATCGATTGAAGGCTTATCAATACCGCGCTGCGCTTGGCCAACCAGTCCAGCGACGCGGATCATCATAAATTCATCAAGGTTGCTGCCTGAAATTGACAGGAAACGCAGCCGTTCGAGCAAGGGGTATTTGATATTGTTGGCTTCTGCCAGAACGCGCTCGTTAAAAGCCAGCCACGATAGTTCGCGATTGAAATATGAGTTGCCGCCCGGTGCAGCCGAGACTTTAGGCAGGCGGGGTATAGCGTGACTGCTCATTATATTCCTACTGGGTGCACCAGTTCATCGAAGTCAATCGGGGCCGATCATTCGCGTCCTAGCGCCGTGTAAATCACCCCGCGGCGCTTGTCACACACTTGTCTATTCACCGCGAATAGTATGCGGGCGCATGAATTTGCGAGAAGACCGCTCATACCAGTGAGCGGCTGTCCGCAATCGCAGTAATCCCGCGCTTACCATTGGCGTCTCTGCCCAGCTGCACCAGAACATCAATTACACTGGCCGCGTAAGAAATCGTGTCGGACCGCGTCAAGCCAATACCGGTTTGCATCACCATCAGCGACAATTGCTCCAGAGCGCCGCGCAATGAATTTGCGTGAATGGTTGAAAAGCTGCCCGGATGGCCGGTGTTGATCGCCCTCAGGAAAGAAACGCTCTCGCTCCCGCGTAATTCGCCCAAAACAATGCGGTCGGGACGCAAGCGCAACGCGGCTTGCAGCAATTCGTTGGAAGTAACCTTGGCCTCACCCAACTCGCCCTTCACTGCAACCAGCCCTACCGAGTTTTCGCCGGGAAATTTCAGCTCAGGCGTGTCTTCGACGAGAACAACACGCTCATGTTGAGGTATCTCTCCCAGCATTGCGTTCAAGAAGGTCGTTTTACCCGTACTGGTCCCGCCAGATATCAGGATGGTGCGCCGGTGACGGATTGCCTCTCGCAAATATTCAATGGGCTGCATCTGCGGATCGGGCAAGTTGACCGCCACCTCGCCTGCCAATGGTCCTGTATCATAGGCATCGAGCGGCAAATCAAGCCGCCGGTGACGACGGATCGCCATAACCCAATGCTTGCGACTGGCAGGCGGGCCGCAAAATTGAATACGCGCGCCATCGGGCAAAGTCGCGCCGAGCAGCGGATGTTCGCGGTTAATCCCCTGATGGCTGACCCGCGCCACTTGTTCTGCGAGCCGCTGAACCAGCCGGTCGTCGATCTCTGGCGTGATGATTTTCTTGATGCCGGGATCAGACGCATCCTCAATCCACACTTCGCCCGGACCGTTGACCATGATTTCAGTGACTGTGTCGCGGTCCAGCCAGCGCTTAAACGGAGCGAGGTAGGCGTCGAGATAAACGCTGCGCTCGCCATTGATCGCAGCGACGTTCTCGTTCGGATCGTCCGTTAGATTCGCAGCAGAAGGATTGCCCTGTCCTGCCGTAAGAGGATGAATATCAGCGGTCATAATCGATGATCAATGTCAGACACTTATTGGCTAACAGTGCTGAAATCGAGATTGCGCGCTGTAAAAACACGGATAGGTTCGCCCATGCGCACCCGGATAGTCGGGCTGCGCTGACCATCTTGCTGAAGCGCAGTGCTGGCGGCACTCTGCCCTGCTCCGCCAATCACCACAGATGCGCCACCCGAAGCGACCGCACCAAGTCCGCCCACCACCGAAAGCAGCATGGCTGAACCAAAGCGGCTGAAGAAATGCGTGTCGACCTCTCCGGCAAGTCCAGTCGTCCCGTCAAAAGCGACCGCTGGCGAAGAGATTTGAACCGATGCACCGTCGGGACGGATCAAATCAGTCCAGATGACGTAAGCGCGTTTTTGCCCTTGTTGCACGCCGGATTGATACTGACCGATCAAACGCGAACTGCGCGGAATTAGCACTCTGCGACCGTCGAAACTGCGCACGTCTTGGCTAACCACCGCGCGTACATAGCCAGGAACATCGGTGTTAATCGCGGTTTCCAGCACTGCTGGGATCATCGTGCCTTTGGTCACGGTGACCGATGGGTTGGCCATCGCCTGCGCTTGAGCAGGAGCGCCGCCGACGCCGCCAAGACGGCTTGCAAAAGCAGCAGCCGCGCCGCCAGCACCGGTATCGCCGGCAGCGGCTCCGGATGCCCCAATAGCTCCGGGTGCAGCCTGCGCACCGCGGGCACTTTGCGCCGCGCCGCTTGCATCAAAGATCAAGGACGGACTGGCGTAAGGATTGGTTGCCACTCCAACCACCGCACCGGGATTGTTAGCCAGGATCGGAGCGGGCGCGGGATCAGGCAGTTGTACTGGCGGGGGCACCTCCGGACGAGGGGGCGGGACTTCTGCTGGAGCGGCCGCTGCCTGTGCGGGCTGCACTGGCCGTTCTGCCTGTCCGCCGGTTGTTTGCGGTTCTGGTGTTTGAGCCGCCTGCATAGCCCAGAAGGACACAGCACCCAGCAACCCAACAATCGCGACCCCTGCGGCCAAGCCAAGCCCTTCTGTTTTCGATTTACGTTCCACAACCGGGGAAAATCCGCTGCGGCTGGCAAGGTCGATCACCTCTGCAGATTCACCGTCGCGCGGATCGCCTGTGGTTTCATTGTCGCCCTTTTTAGGCGGAAGACGCTTGGCTAGACGCATTATTTCGTCCCCCGATTGTAAGCTACAGATGTGGCAATCATGATCCGCGCGCTCCTGAACCTGAAATACTGGCGCTGCGTGAGGCGGCCGGATTGGTGTTCGTCAGAGTAGCAGATTCGCGGCCTGACCGCAGGATAATCTGCGCCGGAACTCCATCAAGCACGACTGTCTCCCCGCGAACGGTGAAGTTCACCGGCCCCACATCTCCATCCTCATTGGTCACAAGTATGGCCGGGATGGCCGTGCCTGCGGCCCAAGTCAGAAACACAGCCTCACCGTCATCATAGGCGCGCGAGGGCAGCAGGTTGCTATCGCCTTCGCCCTCCCAGCTAAAGTTAAGCGCCGCCGGATCGCTGACCGCATACGGATCGCTCGCCGCAGCCAGTTCGATCGCATTGGCCCGTTCCTGCTGCTCCACTTCTGCTGCCTGTGCCGCAGCGATTGCAGCTTCTGCCGCCGCCGCTTCCAGTTCTGGATAACGGAATTGCAGCACATAAAGCGGTGCATTTCGCGGCGATGCGACGAGGTCGAACAGATAGGTTCGCTTGCTGGTGACGACCGTCATATTGGTGCGCGCACTCGTCTCAAGCGGTTTAACGAACAGGATCGTCTGCGCCTGATTCGGTTGAATTTGCCAGGCTGCGCTATCGCCGACTGCGACATTTTGGATTGCTTCATCAGGCGCAAATTTGATCGTGGTCTGCACCAGGACTTTGCCGTTGATCGTGAAGACTTCACTTTCATCAAAGGTCATTGTCACAAGACGCGGATCGTTGGCACGCGTTTCGCGCAAGGCCTGCACTTCTTGTGCGGCGGCAGGCGCAGCGAAAGGCATGCACACAGCCAGCGCGAGGCTCAAGAAAGCGAACCGATGCCTGTCGGCGCGGGTCATGAACGTGTCTCCGAATATGGGACGGCGCTTTTCTTCGCGCCTACTGACTTAACTGAGCGGAACCGGTTGCCGATACCGCGAGTGCGGGAGGTTGCTGAACCTAAGGTCTGCGCCTGACTGCTGCCTGAAGACGTTGCAAAAACTTTGGTTTCGCGGATCGTATTTGCGCCCGGAGTGCCGGTGTCATTGGCGGCAGCGGCGACTGGAATGGGTACGTTTATTCTGCGCGTGTTTCCGGTTGATGCCGCGAGCGGGGCAATTTGAGCGGCGCGGTCTTGCATTACAGCGGGTGATTGGACAGGCGCCATCCGGGTCAAATCGTGGGTAGCAGTGTCGCTGATGTTTGGAGATGCGAGGCCAAAGACCTGCCACCCGCCAACCATTTTGGCGGACACCCACAACGTCATCAGCATCAGCAACACATGGACAAAGCCAACAACGAAAAACGCCATTGCAGCCTGTTGATCGATCTGTCCCGGCACAGCAAGCAATGCCGCGAGAATGGGCACCGCCATTTCCAGCATGATCGATCCACCCACCACCGCAAACAGCGGCGCAAGCGCGAGCATCACCAGCCCTTTAAGCCAGCCGACAAACAGCCCGCGAGTGCCATTAAACAGCGCCAGAACGACAAAGATTGGCCCCAATGCCAACAACAGTGCGAGCCCGATTCGAGCCGTTACCAACAGACCGACCGTTCCTAGCAACAGCATCATCGCCCCTGCCCACATCATTCCCTGCGGCGAAAACAGGCTGATATTTTCCTGCCCCGTGCTCGCCTGTTGCACAGCGAGGAACACGATATCGAGCTTGGTCGCAAACGTCGCCGTCGCTGAGCCGTCACTGTCGGTAAGCTGGCCCGCAAGCCAGTCGGGGCTTTGGACAAATATGGTGTAGAAAAAGCTCTGATAAGCCACGAAGCTGGTCGCGAAAGTCAGCACCAAACCGACTGTCATCAGACGCGGTATCATCGACCGGATCGAAAGGTTTGATCGGCCCAACATCAAGCTGATACCGAGGAACGCGACATACATCGTGAGGAGGATGATCAGAGCGGTGCCCAGTTGACCGTCCGATCCGAACAGCCGTTCAAACGCCTGCTCGCTCACCCGACTGGCGATGCAATCGACCGCCGTCAGCGCCGCAGCGACGCCAGTGCCCATGTCTTGGGAAACGAGGTCGCAGCTCGTCGTCATTCGGCGGCCTGCCAAACGGGTGTACCATCTTCATCAGTGTCGCTTGCACCGTCTGGCCAAGCCCTATTTGTGAGCGCGGGATACCATGCGCTTGGCTCATCGCCGACCGCCGCACGCAGCAGATCGAGCCGCCGCACAGACGACTCACGACCCGACAGCACTGTCAGCACTTCAGGAGCGCCGGACAGGTCGAGCCGCACCACGACGCTCGCATCGGGCTGCCTCACGAGGAAGCAGCGCGAATGCGCAGGCAAAGTGCGAATCAGCGCGAGTTCGTGTTCGGTAAGGCCGAAACCCTCGCAGTAATCTTCGGGCCGCGCGCGGCTGTTGGGCATGAACACCATGGTCGCGGTCTGCTCCACCAAGGCGGTGGAAATACGGCTGTCGAGAGCATCGCGCGCGGACTGCGTCGCAAACCCGACAAGCGCATTGCGTTTACGCAAGGTCTTCAACCAGTCGCGGATCCGCGCGGCGAAAACTTCATCGTCCAGCGCTTTCCACCCCTCATCGATCAGGATCATGGTCGGCTCCCCGTCCAGACGCTCATCAATCCGGTGGAACAGATACATCATGGTCGGCGTGCGCAGGCGCGGATTTTCAAGCAGCTGCGTCATGTCGAAACCGAGCACGCGCCTGTCGAGATCAAGCGCATCACGCTCATTATCAAACAGCCATGCATGCTCGCCGCCATCCGCTCCGCCAATCGAAGCGGAATTGCCGATCCATGCGCCCAGTCGGTCCGCCAGATCACCCGGCTGAGGGCGCTTTGCCCCTGCTAACAATTCCTTGAAATGCCGCAGCCGCCGCAGGCTTGGGTCATTGGCATAGGCGGCATCGACTGCCGCGCTGATCAGAGCAAATTCTTCTGGTCCATCCGCCGCGAGCAGCACTCCCAGCCAATCGCGCAAGAACGCTTTGTTGCTAGGCGTGTCAGGCAGCGACAGCGGGTTAAATCCGGTCGGCTCCCCCGGATTGATCCGGTCATAACGGCCGCCAATACCGCGAATAAACAGTTCCGCACCGCGATCCTTATCGAACAGGATCGTGCGTGGTTTGAATTTTTGCGCCTGCGCCGCAAGGAAATTCATCACCACGGTTTTGCCTGAACCCGACGGGCCTATGACCGAGAAATTACCCAGATCACCGTGGTGGAAGTTGAAGAAAAACGGCGTTGCGCTGGTGGTCTCCAGCAACGTCACCGCATCGCCCCAATGATTGCCGCTCGCCTGCCCCAGCGCAAAGCCGTGAAAGCTGCCGAAGCTCGCCATATTGGCCGAGGATATGAGCGCGCGGCGCACGATATATTCCTCGTTGCCGGGGAATTGACCCCAGAATGATGGTTCCAGATTTGTATCTTCGCGCACCGCAATCGCACCGGTATCCGCGAGCGCCGCCGAACACGCAGCGGTCGCATCATCCAGCCGGTCAAGCGAACGTTCGCGCACCAATACGGTCAGATGGTGATCGCCGAATCCGACGCCGCCATTGCCCAGAGCATCACGCGCATTCATCATATCGGCGCGCTCTGCAGCGGCCTCTTCATCGACCGAACGCGACCGGCGCAGCGCCAGATCAATCCGCTCGCGCGCGGTCGTGCGCTCACTGGGTGCATAGCTTTCGGTCAGCACCATTTCGAACGGCAGCCTCAGCAAGCCGTCAAGCAAGCCAGGCGATGTTGCCTCAGGATAGTCCTTCAGCCCAAGCATCGCGGCAAATTCAGGATTGCCTGACCCGCGCAATTCCATCGCATCCAGCCCGAAACTCGCGCGGCGATAAGGCAGCATGTGGCCGATATCTATGTCTGCCGCAGGCCGCCGCACCGGGCGCATTTCGCCATTGTAAAGCGCCGAAAGCAGTTCAAGCATCTCAGAATTGGTGCCGCCTGAATCGGGCGCATCATAGTCCCCCAGCACAACTGCGCCATAAGGCGTAAGCGAGGCGATCAAGCCGGTGATGGCTGCTTTAAGGCTGCGAATGTCTTTGGGGTCAGCTTCCAGCTCATCACGGCCTTGCCGCGAGAAGAATTTGGAAATCCGCTCTGGCAGACCCGTCTTACCGCGCGCTGGGCGGCGGATCAGTGTCACAAACTGGTCGTTGATGAACAGCGAACCGCCCGCCAGACGCTCTTTCCAGCGCGCGTCGATATGACGCGACAGAGGATCGGGGAATTCGGCGTCAAGTTCGACCTCAACCCGGCGGCGGATGACGTGGTGGTACAGCACGAACCGCGCATCAAGTGCTGACCGCAAAACCACTTCACGCGTCGCTGCGTGGGAGTTGAGCGAGTCAGAATCTTCGGTTTCGAACAGCAGGCCGGGCACCTGGATGGCGCTCATGACAGAGCCATCGCGCAGCAGCACGGTGTTCTCGTCAATCAAGCGCTCATAAGGCAGCCGATCACCGACGCGCGCTTCTTTCGCGCTCCACGATGCGGGTCCGATCCATTTCACCATATCCGGCCCTCCTTATAGAGGCCACATTGCGTCAAGGCGCGTAGCTGTTGCAACTCCACCGCCGATAATTTGGGACGCGCGGGCATTTTGAAACTTTGGTCACCCAAAGATCAATAATGCGCGGTTCGCGCAGCGAAGCAAAATATCCGATCACATGCATCACCACCGGCACCAAAATGATCCAGAAGCTTTCGAGGATCAGAAATGCGATCATGCTAACCATGGCATTGATGATGAAGAAATTCATCGTTACACCCCAGAACATCTGAGGCCGGGTGAGCGTGCGGTAAACCGGGTGGCGGACAAGATCGCTCATCAGATCAGCCGAACCCGCTGATGCCAGCGACCAAACGCGGCGCGCCAAAGATAATGAATACGCCGACGATGACCGTACCGCCATAACGCCAGTTCATCCGCCCGGTCAGCATCATAAAACCAACGCCTGCCACCGCCATCACAGCCAGGCTGGTTGCGATCGGCCCAAGCAAAATGCTCTGCATCCATTGCAGTGCATTGGTAATCGGGTCTGCGCCTGTTTGCGGAGCGTTTTGTGCAAACGCGGCGCTAGGCATAAGCGCCGCAGACATAATAGCCGAAATTGCAGCGGAAAAACGAACAAGCGACATCATTATTTTGTGGTCCATAATTCTAAAGGCAGAGTGTTGATTAAAAGCCCGCATCATTGGGCGTCCGGACGGGAATGGTTGGATAGTCGGCCCATTATCGCGGCGACATAATTTTTGGTCTCGCGAATGTTGGGGATGCCGCCCGCACGGATTACCCGCCCAGGCCCCGCATTATAAGCAGCCAGAGCCTTTTCGAGATCACCGTCAAACGTGTCGAGCTGTTCGCGCAAATACCGCGCACCGCCCTCAAGATTTTGCATGGGATCATCGGGATCAACCCGCAGATAACGGGCCGTACCCGGCATCAACTGCGCAAGTCCGCGCGCGCCAGCATGGCTGACCGCATCGGCGCGCCAGCGGCTTTCTTGCCAGACCACAGCCTCTAGCAAGCTGGGACTGAGATCGAAACGTTCGGCCAGTTCCGCGATTTTCGCAGCATATTGAAGCGGGATCCCGGAGGCGTGCGCAACTGTGTCGCCAACAATCCCATCGGGCACGATCAATGCGCTGAGGTCCATTTGCTCAAGCTCTGCAGATGAAATGAGGTCACCGCCAAAGGCTGACTCAGCTGGCGAGGAATATCCACCGGCCACCCAGCGGGCGCCGTTTTCATCCAATTCCATCACATCTGCGTGTGCATGCGTCGCGGCAACAGCCAGCGCCGCACCGATGCAGTATCGTGTCACACAAACGAGAATCATTCCGGGCCCTCCAGAAACTCTCCCTTGTCTAACCTAAATGACAGGCAGGTGACAGCGCGTCATTCAAAGCGACTTATTATGACGGCTGACGACGGGCGAAGGAGAGCGGCAAACTCTTTTATACTAACCCGAACCGCCCTTCACACCGCAACCAAACTCCCAAACCAGTTATTGATTTAGGGAGAACTGCTCCGTTCTGACATTCAAAGTGCGAAATTCGCCGCGATCAAGCATCGACAAGGCACGCCGCGCCAGACGCCGCGAGTCGGTGATGCCACCATTGGCTGTTTCCAGCTCAATCATGTCACGGCTCGCCATGGCAGATTCAAAGCTCTGCCGAGCCTCAGCATCATTGCCGCCCTGCGCATAAGCAATACCAAGATTAATCAGCAACGCCGGGTCGCCGGGATGCTCCTCAAGCTCAGCTCGAAGCAGAGCGATAGCGCGAACGCTTTCACCTTCAAACAGCGTCGCAGCAGCCAATCCGGCGTCCGCTGTGTCCAGCGTTTGTGCTGGTGATTGCGCAGCAACCGGCTGAGCGAAAGCGGTGCCCGCCGTCAAAAGCGCTGCGAAAGCGATCGGCTTCATCATCGACAGAGTCATAAGTCATATCCTCCAATACCTATGCCCTGCATATTGCGCGACTTTTCATGAAAATGCAACATTATTGAAACATTGTCATTTAAAGGACGCTAATTGAGGTTTTATACTCATAAAATCAAGCTTCTAGAGTCTTTCAAATATGACATACCCGTGACTCTTACGTAATTTTTCACAGCCGCATCTGTCATTTTTTGGTCATGTGACAGAGGTGACACACAAAAGACCACTCCGCAAAAATTCTGTCACACATCGGCACTAGCGAGACCCTTGCGACACCAATCGCGCATGTTCTGATTCTCGGTTTTTTAGGGGGCCGCTCGCTGTGAAAAATTTCCAAAATACTTTTCAACGTACACTCATCCTTGGCGCCAGCGTCGTTGCTCTTGCTGGTTGCGGAGCGGACGAGATCGTCTCTCCCGGCACAACCGGCGACATCATCATTAACAATCCGGCTCCCACACCCACTCCGACCCCAACTCCCACTGGCGGCCCTACTGTTACCGCGGCGGCAGGTTGCCCCACAATTGCATCGACCGGCGGCCTTACCGATCTTGGCACGCTCAACGGCACACCAACCGGAAGTTACCGCGTTTGCCAATTGCCAGAGACTTTCAATGTCGACGACAATTTGCCGTTCATTTCCGGCCTGCTGTACCAAATCACGGGCCGCGTTAATGTCGGCACAGACCAAGGGTTTTCCAGCACAGGCACCGATGTCACCCTCTCCATCGCGCCCGGTGCGATCCTATTTGGTCAGGGCGAATCCTTCCTTATCGTAAACCGCGGTAACACGATCCAGTCCAATGGCACCGCGACGATGCCAATTGTCTGGACCAGCCGCGACAACGTACTTGGCCTGTCCTCCGATGGCAGCGACGCGCAATGGGGCGGCGTCGTGCTGCTTGGCCGCGCGCCAGTTTCCGATTGTTCGGACGGCACATTCAACACTGTTGCGGCTCCTAATGCCAACCCGACCTGTCAGCAGCAGCTAGAAGGGACGACCGTTGTCACCCCGTTTGGCGGAACAGACTCGGCGGATTCCTCCGGTTCTTTCACCTTCAACCAAATTCGTTTCTCAGGATTCGAACTGCAACAGGCTAACGAACTTCAGTCACTCACCACAGGTGGCATCGGTTCGGGCACTGTCATTAACAACCTGCAATCGTTCAACAGTTCGGATGACGGCGTCGAATTCTTCGGTGGCACTGTCAATGTTCGCAACCTCGCAGTAGTCGGTGCATCGGACGATTCACTCGACGTGGACACAGGCGCTCAGGCAAATGTTGAAACCGTATTGGTCGTTCAGCGCACCAACACCGGTGACAGCATCATTGAACTTGACTCACCGGGCGGCGAACAGGCCACTCCGGGCACCGCAATCCCGCAGACCCGTTTCCAAGTAAACAACGCGACCTTCATCCAACGTTCTTCAGCGTCAAGCCAAGCAGTCCGCGCGCGCGGCGGGGCGGCACTAAGCCTGACCAATGTCGTCATCGATCTGGACAGCGCCAGCGATAACTGCATTCGGATCGACGAAGAGATCACCCTCGACGCGATCATCGGATTTGACTCGGTGTTCTGTGACGGAGGCACCCAGCCGGTGCGCGGATCAGGCGTCACCGATGCGGAAGTTCAAGCGGTTGTTAATGATGGCACGAACAACAATCTGCTGGCCACGCTCACTCTCACCAACACTTTCGTGAATGGTGCGAATGAAAACGGTGTCACCGCGTTTGACGCAACCGCACGCTCGTCCTTCTTCACCAATCTTGGTTTCATCGGCGCAGAGGATGACACTGTTTCCGACAACTTCGGTGATTGGACCTGCAACTCGTCGATCGTCAACTTTGGCAGCGCGAGCGGTGCTTGCACCTCCTTGCCGGTAAACTGATCGCGCTTTTCGAATTGAAGGGAGGCGCCGCGTACAGCGTGCGCCTCCCTTCGCTCATTCCGGCGGACCTTACGAATGGTACGCTGTACGTTTTACAAAGACCTATAATTGAGGGGGTCTCGCATTATGTCGACCGGCACACGTTTGGCAGGGCTGCTGCTTCTGACCACATCGCTCACTGTTCCTTCTGCTCTGTACGCTCAAACGGCTGGCGAACCCGCCACCGGTGAAGAAGAAACACCGCAGGACGTCCAAGATGATGGGCAAAGTCCTGATGATGAGGGCGATGTTCAAGAAGCTGACATCTCTGTTCCTGGCGGATCTGGCATTATCGTAACCGGGCGGCGCAACCGTAATCCTGAACGGTCCTCTACACAGGTTCTCAGCGTCCTAACCGAAGCCGATATCGCACGCACGGGCGAAAGCGACATTGCTGGCGCTCTGGGCCGGGTCTCGGGCCTTTCGCTGGTTGGCGATGGCCGAGTTTTTGTTCGCGGCCTTGGCGATCGGTACTCGCTGGCGCTTTTGAACGGTCTGCCCTTGCCGAGCCCGGAACCGCTTAGCCGCGTCGTCCCGCTCGACATCTTTCCGACCAGTGTAATCGCATCTTCGATCGTGCAGAAAACCTATTCGGCCAACTATCCGGGCGAATTTGGCGGCGGCGTCATTAACCTCACGACCAAAGCCGTGCCTGTGGAAGATTTTCTAAAGGTCAGCTTCAGCGTCAGCGGCGATACCGAAACGACCTTTCAAAATGGCCTTACCTATTTCGGGTCAGACCTTGACTCATTCGGTTTCGACACTGGCCGCCGCGATATTCCATCGAACCTTCAAGCTTTCTTCGACAGCGGAGAGCGCATTGGCGCGGTGCCGGTTGCGGTTTCAGAAGGAATTGCTGCGCAGCTCTTCCCAACCAATTTGGTCACCCTTCAGCAAGACAATTCTCAGCGGCCCAATCTCTCTGGCTCGATTACGGGTGGTGCATCGCTTGAACTGGGTGAAGATACCTATCTCGGCATCATCGCGACCGCATCGGTTAAAAACAGTCTGCGCAATCGCAGCGTGCTCAGCCAGCAGGGCAGCAACGATCTGTCCGAAGTGTTCCAGCAAGAAGAAACCTTCATCACCGACGAAAGCTCGCTGGTGAATGGACTGCTCAGCTTTGGTTTGGACTTTGGCCCCCATACAGTTCGCTGGACAAACCTTTATATCCGCGACACGCTCAAAACCGCCCGTCTTTCCGAAGGCTTTGACGTGTTCCCCGGCGCGACCGGATTTGATTTTATCAACCAGCAAACCGCTTGGTTCGAACGTCAGCTGATCGACACTCAGCTCGTGACAGAGCTCGAATTTGACCGGCTCAGCGTCGATCTGCGCGGCGGCTATGCCCGCACCGACCGCGAGGCTCCGTTCAACACGACCTTCAGCTACACACGCACCAATCTGCCGGGCAATCAGTTCGGCGATCTGTTCGTGGCTTATTTCAATCAACTGTCCGACGCTGGCATTTCGACCGTCTCCTTCGACGACTTGCAAGAAGAGCTGTATTTCGGCGGCGTTGATCTTGGGTATGAAATTACCAGCACATTCGAAGTGACTTTCGGCTATGCCTATACCGACACTGATCGCCGCTCTGAAAGCCGCGAATTTCGCCCCTTCGTTTCGCCCGACACAAGCAATCCAGTCCTTGCACCTTTGGATGAGATAGCGGCGACCGCGATTGGCCTTCGCCGTCCAGCCGACATTATAAACGGTGCTACGCTTGCAGGGTTCAACGTCACGTTGACCGAAGCAACGCCGTTCCCGGTGTTTGATGCCGCGCTCGAAGTGAATGCGGGTTACGGACTGTTCCGCTGGTTGGCGGCCGATAATCTGACCGTTGAAATGGGTGTCCGTTATGAAGATGCTGTTCAGACCGTTGCGCTGGATCAATCCATTTTCAACACTCCTGTTGCTGGCGCGACGCCGACGAATATCGCAAATGATTACTTCCTTCCCGGTGGAACAGTGACGTGGGAGCCGATTGACGACCTGCAATTGCGCGCATCCGCCTCTCGCACAATTGCCCGGCCGCAATTCCGCGAGCTGATTGAGCAGCGGTTCTTCGACCCCGATTCG
The DNA here is from genome assembly GCA_963789155.1 of uncultured Alphaproteobacteria bacterium. GTDB lineage: Bacteria > Pseudomonadota > Alphaproteobacteria > Sphingomonadales > Sphingomonadaceae > Erythrobacter. The sequence continues at coordinate 78,735 of CAWBJN010000004.1, forward strand.
AACCGCCTGTTTCAAGGTAACCCGCTGTTGCAAGACAGCCGTCTGATCAACGCCGAAGTCCGCGGCGAATATTACTTTGGCGGTCCTGACCGGGTCAGCATCGCCGGGTTCTACAAAGAAATCGACAACCCGATCGAGAACACCTTTAACGTGGCTTCGGGTCAAATTTTCACCAGCTTCGCAAATGCTCCTTCTGCTGAGTTGTACGGGATGGAGATTGACGCTGTTTACGGGATCGACCTGTATAAAATGGGCGGCAGCTTCTTTGAGACGAAGCAATTGCTGATCCTGGCGAACTACACCTACACTCAGTCGCAAATCTCGGTTGGCGAAGGGGATATTGCACCGACTCCGGCTAACCCGAACCAGCTTGCCAGCCTGATATTTGAAGATGGCGATCCACTGGTGGGTCAGTCTGATCACGTGGCCAATGTTACCATCGGGATCGAAGATACTGAAAAAACGCAGCAACTCAGCCTGTTGTTTAACTACGCAAGCCAGCGCGTGACACAGCGTTCGGGAATTCAGCCAGACTTCGTGGAAGACCCCGGCTTGACGGTTGATCTGGTTGCCCGGACAGAACTGAAGCTGGGCGTTCCGCTGGAACTGAGCTTCGAAGTTCGCAACATCTTTGGCCGCGACAATTTCGAATTTCAGGACAACGGCATTAACCGGCTGGATTTTAACACATTTGACGTTGGCACTTCGGTCTCCTTTGGGGTTTCGGCGGACTTCTAATCAGCCACAGGCGTTAGATACTGATTGCGAAAGGGCTGCTCTGGTTAGGGCGGCCCTTTTTGTTGTGCGACCCGAACGCTTTCAAGAAAAGGGCCGATTTGGACCTCACGTTTGTACCGAGACTTGATCCATTTCCGGCATCGCCATTCCCATACCCGTGGGCCATCTGGGGCGGTACGGCCCCTCAATCGCGGCGATTTCATCGGCGCTCAGTTCCACATCAAGCGCCGCGACTGCGGCCTCAATATGATGCGGTTTGGTCGCGCCGATAATCGGGGCAGCGACAGCAGGCTTTGTCAGATGCCATGCAAGCGCAAGGCTCGCCATTTCGGTGCCGCGTCCATCCGATAATTTGGCGAGCGCTTTGATGACGGCGGCATCCGCTTCATCGGCGTCCTTATATAGCATCTTGCCCACGCCATCGGTTTGGCTGCGCACGGTTTCCGCGCCCAAAGGCCGCGCCAACCGGCCACGCGCGAGCGGGCTCCACGGGATCACGCCAACGCCTTCACTTTCGCACAAAGGCAGCATCTCGCGCTCTTCTTCTCGGTAAAGCAGGTTGAGTTGGTTCTGCATCGAAATGAACCGGGTCCACCCATTCGCCCGCGCGGTCTCCTGAGCCTTCGCAAACTGCCATGCATACATCGACGATGCGCCGATATAGCGCGCTTTGCCCGCCTTCACGATATCGTGCAGCGCCTCCATTGTTTCGGCAATCGGCGTCGCGTCATCCCAGCGATGGATTTGAAACAGGTCGATATAATCCATGCCCAGCCGCGTCAGACTATCATCGACCGCTTGGAACAGGCTTTTGCGCGATAGACCGCCCGTATTGGGAGCGTTGCGCCACGGGATGAAGGCTTTCGTCGCCACGACAATCTCATCACGGCTCGCCATTTCGCGCAGCAGCTTGCCGGTTATCTCTTCCGATGTTCCACCCGAATAGCCATTGGCGGTGTCGAAGAAATTGATCCCGGCCTCCAGCGCTTGGCGAAAGAACGGGCGGCTGTCGTCCTCTCCCATCAACCAGTCCCCGTGCCACCCTTTGGTGGTGTCTCCATAGCTCATGCAGCCAAGGCACAGCCGAGATACGGACAGGCCGGAATTTCCGAGGCGGGTGAATTTCATTGCATGTCTCCAACGTGTTCGGGTGCCAATTACCCCGCCGATTGATCAGATGGGATTCGCGCAAACAAAGCGCTGCGAACCTTTGCGAAAATTTCCAACTTTGGGTGACACATTTGACGGGGTGTCACCCAGAACAATTGGCGTAAGTGTCTGTTTTTCCGTCCAACCCTGCCAAAACGTCAGGGTGACACTTTACCAACAAAAACAGACCTACGCCGCGATCCAACTTTGCATTTTCGGTGCCAAAAATCGAGGTTGTAGGAAAGCCGATCAAGCCAACCCCTTCAAGAAAGCGTGAGCCCGCCATCCACCACCAGCGTCTGACCGGTGATATAGGCGGAAAGCGGCGAAGCGAGGAACAAGGCCGCGCCTGCCATATCTTCGGGCGTGCCCATCCGGCGCAAGGGGATAGCGCGCAAGGAGGCCTCCAACCGTTCGGGATGGTCGGTGGTCACGCTGGTGAGTTTGGTCGGGACCAATCCCGGTGCGATGCCATTGACCCGAATGCCGTCACGCGCCCACGCTTCGCCAAGCGATTTCACAAGGCTCGCCGCGCCCGCTTTGGATGCCGCATAAGCGGGCGTTCCCAGAGTGGATTTGAACGCCGCGACCGATGATACAATGATCATTGCGCCATCCTGGTCCGCCAGACCAGAATGGAAAGCGCGCGCCACATCCATCACCGAATTCATATTCACATCCACCACCGCGTCCCAACCTTCGCGGGTGAATTCCTGACGCTTATATCGCACGATGCCCTGGCTTTGCACCAAAACATCAATCGCGCCGATTTGCGCTGCCAAAGCATCCGCAGCATCGCGGTCGCTAACGTTGAGCTGGTGATAGGTCACGCCGCGAAGGTCGCTGTCTTCGGCCTCCAGATAATCGCCCTCATCAGGCCGTGTGCCGGTGACAATTACGTCAGCCCCGCGTGCGCGAAAACCCTGCGCAATGCCGTTGCCAATACCGCTCGACCCGCCAATCACGAGGACACGTTTTCCAGTGAAGTCGATTGGATCAGTCACGTGCATCTCCCAGCCAGTTTGCGTGTATGCAACTGGCCTGAGAGCGGCGGTAATGTAAAGGCCCGAACTTAGTATTGGCTATGGGTGCGCTTTAGCCGACAAAGGCGCGTTCGATCACGAATTGGCCGGGTTTGTTATTCGCGCCTTCGGTAAAGCCGCGCGCTTCCAGATCGGCTGCGTGGTCCTTGATCATCGCCATGCTGCCGCACAGCATCACGCGGTCTTCTTCAGGAACGAAGTGCTTTGGTCCCTTGCTCTGCTCAAACAGACGGCCATCATCAATCATCACCTGAATCCGGTCCTGATTGCGAAATTCCTCGCGCGTCACAGTCGGCACATAAATCATCCGTTCGCGGTCTTCGTCCTCTAGCAACGGATCGCCTTCCAGCTTGCTTTCGAGCAGTTCGCGATATGCAAGATCTTTGACGCGGCGGACTGAGTGCACGACGATCACTTCGTCATACATGCTGTAGATTTCGGGATCGCGCACAAGGCTCATAAAAGGTGCAAGGCCGGTGCCGGTCGACAGCATAAACAGACGTTTGCCCGGCAGCAGCGCATCGGTCACAAGCGTGCCGGTTGGCTTTTTGCCCAGATAGACCGGATCGCCCGGCTTGATATGCTGCAACCGCGATGTCAGCGGCCCGTCCTGCACGATAATGGAGAGAAATTCGATTTCCTCGTCATAGCTTGGCGACGCCATCGAATAGGCGCGCAGCAGCGGCTTACCATCCTCTTTGGGCAGGCCGATCATCACAAATTCGCCGGAGCGGAAGCGGAAGCTGGGCGGACGGGTCATCTTCAGACTGAAGAGATCATCGTTCCACTGATGGACGCTGGTGATCGTTTCCACGCTGACAGCGCCGCCTTCTTTGAATGCGTCGCGCGGTGGGATCGGGCTGGGTGCAGTTTGCGATTGGGTCGTATCAGTCAAAACGTGGCCTCAAACAATTAGGTTAGCAGCGACCGAAGGCACCGCAATTGGAGGCGCAAATGGACGTGTTGCTGCTCCGCTTCAAGGTAGTTTAGTGATAAGGGCTGAAAGCGCGACTTGGCGAAGATGCCTTTGCGTGTCCTTTCAGCCCTTTGGTTCAGTTCCAGCCAACGCGGTCGAATATCTCCACCGCTTCGCGCTGATTTCGGCCAATTTCAGCCGCGCTTAGCGTGTCAGCCTTGAACGCGCCGAGCTGCTCGACAGCGGAATTTGCGGCAAGGCCGATGACGGCGGGATATTCGTTGTTCCCATCAGCAAAGTACCGCTGGGCGCTTTCGGAAGTCAGATATTCCAGAAACGCGATGGCATTTGCGCGGTTGGGTGCGTTTACCGTGACCCCTGCCCCGCTGATATTGACATGCGTGCCATTGCCGTTCTGGTCAGGGAAGATGACGCCAATCTTGTCAAAGATCGCTTTTTCCTCTGCGTCACCGCCAGCAAAACGCGCAAGGTAATAGGAATTGACCACAGCGATCCGGCACTCGCCCGCTGCCACCGATTCAATCTGCGCCGTGTCATTGCCTTGCGGATCGCGGGCTAAATTGGCGACGACGCCTTTGGCCCAGTCTTCCGCTGCACCTACTCCATTGTGCGCGATGATGCTGGAAAGCAGCGAGATGTTGTAAATGTTGGAAGAGGACCGGATGCAAATGTCACCGCGAAAAGCGGGGCTGGCAAGGTCAGCGTAGGTTTCAAGGCCAGCCGGTGCGCCTGCCGCCTTGTTATAAATGACCACGCGCGCGCGGGTCGAAAGGCCGAACCACAATCCATCGGGATGGCGCAAATAGTCAGGCAAACGCTCGGTTAGCGTTTCAGATTGCACTGGGGACAAAATGCCCGCTTCCTCCGCCCGCCATAGCCGCCCGGCATCGACGGTAATCAGCAGGTCGGCAGGAGAGAATTCACCCTCGCTCGCAATGCGTTCAATCAACGCGTCGGCATCGGCTTCGATGCGGTTGACGGTGATCCCGGTTTGCTCGGTAAAGTCCTCATACAGCGCCAGATCGGTGTCGTAATGGCGCGAGGAATAGATGTTCACCTCACCTGCATCAACGGCCGGATCACCCGGTGTCTCATCAGCCTGCGAACAGGCCGTTACGGCAAGCGCCAAGCTTGCGGCGAGAATCAAACGCTTCATTGAGAACCCTTCCAGCTTAGTTGCGAATGCGTTGCAATAGTATTTTAGGGTTGGCAAGCACTATGTGCGCGCAAAGGCGCGTACACTCCCGCCTTGAGGGACCGGGCGATAGCGAGCAGTCGGATCAATCGCCGCCTGCGTGACAGCCGTGATCTCCTGATGATCACCCGTCTCAAGCAGCACTCGGCTGGCTGGCCCAATAGGATGCACATCGCGCACCGCGAAGCCATCTGCGTCTTTGGCGAGGTCAACACGCTCGGCATTGATCAACAGTTCAAGCTCGGCGTTTTCCGGCAATTGGGCAGGCAATTCTCCGAGCACACAATCGGCAGGCCAAAGCCCAAATGCCGTGCGCAAGCCGTCGCCTTCGCGCACCGCCTGCACCACCTGTGCCCCGCCGAATATCGCACCCACCGATGCGGCAGCCGGGCTGTCATGCAATTCGTCTGGTGTACCAAATTGAACGATCCGCCCAGCATCCATCACGGCGATCCTGTCACCGATATCGAGCGCTTCTTCCGGATCATGCGTCACGAGAATGGTCGTCGTCCCCTGCTCCCTCAAGAGCATCCGGCAATCGCGGCGCAGCCTGCGGCGCAGAACGATATCGACGCTCGCAAACGGCTCATCCATCAACAGCACCTGCGGTCCGGCCGCCATAGCACGGGCGAGCGCGGCGCGTTGTTGCTGTCCGCCCGAAAGCTCATGCGGGAACCGTGCGCCCAGCCCCGCCAGCCCGACTTGATCGAGCCAGCTTTCCACGGTGTCCCGCTGTCCCGCCGCCATTCCGAATGCGACATTCTTCGCAACGGTCATATGCGGAAACAGCGCGCCATCCTGAAACACCAGTCCGACAGGCCGTGCCTCTGGCGGCGGGTTCATGCCCACCTTTGCCATCAACTCGCCAGCCACATGGACGCTGCCCTGCTGGACGGGTAAAAGCCCGGCGGCGAGGTTGAGCAAGGTTGACTTCCCGCAGCCCGACGATCCAAGCAAACAGGTGATTTCTGACGCGGGCGCGGTAAAAGACACATCGCGCAGCGCCGCAACCTCTCCGTAAGCATGGGCAATATGACGAAATTCGAGGCTCAAATGATTGTCCCGCAGCGAGAGGATTGGCTGACATGCCAGAAATCGCAGTGAGCCGCCTTACGCAATCCACGCAGAATCATGCAAGCCCGCCCGTTCGCAAACAGGCACGCGGGCGCATCGATGGCTGGACCACGTCGGCACTGATTATCGCGTTTCTCGCCGCGTTGCCGATTGCCGCGATCCTGTTTTCCGCGCCCAGCGGCGGATTTGAAGCGATCACCCACCTCGCTCGCACCGTGCTTGGCCGATATGTGGGCAACACGTTGCTGCTGATGCTGCTGGCCGGAGGGATCGCCGCGATTGTCGGCACGGGCTGCGCGTGGCTGGTAAGCGCAGCGCGGTTTCCGGGGCGCGGCGTCTTCGCTTGGGCGCTGGTGCTGCCGCTGGCCGTCCCCGCTTATATCGCCGCCTATATTTATGCCGATCTGCTCGACTTTTCCGGTCCTGTGCAAAGCGGGTTGCGCGCGGCGACCGGGCTGGGCGTGGGTGATTACTGGTTCCCGCAAATCCGATCATTACCAGGCGGAGCATTTGTGCTCGGCATTGTCCTCTATCCTTACGTCTATCTGCTCGCCCGCGCCGCTTTTGCCTCGCAGAGCCTCGGGCAGTTTCGCGCCGCGCGCTCTTTGGGGGCGACGCCTTCACGCGCGTTTTGGCAGGTCGCTTTGCCTGCCGCCCGCCCGGCAATCGCGGGCGGATTGGCCTTGGTTCTAATGGAAGTCCTCGCCGATTTCGGGGTCGCGCAATATTTCGCCATTCCCACATTCAGCACCGGCATTTTTCGCAGCTGGCTGGCCATGGGGGACAAACAGGCGGCGCTGAAACTGGCCGCGATGATGCTGCTGTTCGTGATCGCGCTGATCGCTTTTGAAACGCGCACCAGAGCCGGGCGCAGCGACACCAAAGGCACCGCCGCCAGCCGCAGCGATGAACCGCTGGTCGCGCTATCCCCGCTGGGCAAAACGCTCGCGGCTTTGGCCTGCGCGGTTCCCGTTCTGCTTGGATTTGTGGTCCCCGCTTTGCATCTTGCCTCAATGGCAGTCAGCGACACAGCCATCGCCGCCATCGGAGATTTGTGGAGCTATGCAAGCGGCAGCCTGTGGCTTGGCCTCGCCACCTCTGCCACCTGCCTGATCGCAGCGCTACTGCTCGCTTTTGCAAAGTCGCGGTCTAGCTCGCGTATTGCTTCGGGTGCGATCCGGGTTTCGACGCTGGGCTATGCGCTGCCCGGTGCGTTGCTCGCTGTTGGCCTGCTCGCCCCGCTTGGCGTGCTCGACGTCAGCCTCAGCCGCATTGCGCGCGATACATTTGGCTACACCGGCGGACTGATCCTGACCGGCACCAGTGCGGTGCTGATCTATGCGCTTTCGGTGCGGTTTTTGACCGTTGCTTTCAACACGGTCGATGGCGGAATGAGCAAAATCCCGCCATCGCTTGATGCCGCCGCGCGTTCTCTCGGCGCGAGGCCTGCGCGCGTCTTGGCTCGCATCTACGCGCCGCTGCTCAGCCCCAGCCTCGCCGCTGCCGCCGCGCTGGTGTTTATCGACACATTGCGCGAGCTTCCCGCGACCTTGATCCTGCGCCCCTTCAACCTCGAAACACTGGCCACCCGCACATACCGGCTCGCCAGCGATGAGCGGTTGGTTGAGGCCTCGATCCCCGCGCTAATCTTGCTTGCTGCCGGCCTCATTCCTGTCCTTTTGCTGACGAGAACGGGCAAAAACTGACTGTCAGGCAAAAGTGTCACTTTGGCCGTCTAAGACTCTTGTCGAACCGTGCCTGAGCGTTCAGAAGGCAAGGCCTATGGCAAGGTTTCCTTTTTCCGCAATCGTCGGTCAAGACGAGATGAAGCTGGCGTTGCTGATCGCCGCCGTTGACCCTTCTGTGGGAGGCGTGATGGTGTTTGGCGACCGCGGCACCGGCAAGAGCACCGCCGCGCGCGCCTTGGCCGGATTGCTGCCGCCGATCAGCGCGATTGAAGATTGCCGCTATGGCTGCGAAGGGGATCAGGGCGGAACGTGCCCAGACCCTTGCACCTCTGGCCGAGTGCGAAAACGCAATGTGCCGTTTGTTGATCTGCCTTTGGGCGCGACGGAGGACCGGGTGATTGGCTCGCTCGATCTGGAACGCGCATTGCGGTCTGGCGAAAAAGCGTTCGAGCCCGGTCTGCTGGCGAAAGCGCATCGCGGGTTTCTGTATATTGACGAGATTAACCTGCTCGAAGATCACCTCGTAGACCTGTTGCTTGATGTCGCGGCATCGGGCGAAAATGTGGTCGAACGCGAAGGCTTATCGGTTCGTCACCGCGCAAAATTTGTGCTGATCGGCAGCGGCAATCCCGAAGAGGGCGAGCTGCGCCCGCAATTGCTCGACCGGTTCGGCCTGTCTGTTGAAGTGCGCACCCCGCAGGATATCGAAACGCGGGTCGCGATCATGAAGCTGGTCGCGGCCAATGAGCGTGACCCAGACGCGTTCGCCGCCGAATGGGCGGGCGAAGACGAAAAAATACTCAAGCAAATCGCGCGCGGCAAAGCCAAGCTGACGAAGCTGGAAACGGGTGAAGACGTGCTGACCGATGCCGCGCATTTGTGCATGGCTGTGGGCGCAGACGGCCTGCGCGGGGAATTGACTTTGATGCGGGCGGCGCGCGCACTGGCTGCGCTGAAAGGCGCAAAATCGGTGCGGCGTGAGCATTTGATTGAGGTTGCGCCGTCGGCCTTGCGTCACCGTTTGCGGCGTGATGTGCTCGACGAAACCGGATCGACCGTGCGGATCACCCGCGCGATAACAGAGCTGTTCGGGTGAGCGCGACAAGCGCATCTGATCCCTTTTTTGACGCGCTGCTTGCCGCTCGGCTTTTCACACTCGCCCCGCTGACATTTGGCGGCATGGTGCTGCGCGGGGCCTCACCTGCGCGCGATGCTCTGGTGGCGGCGTTGGGCGATGCGATGGCCTGCCGCAAATTGCCCGGACATGTCGATGATGAGCGGCTTGCTGGGCGGGATCGACATCGCCGCCAGCCTTGCAGCGGGCAGGCCGATTGAAACCACAGGATTGCTGACTGAGGCGGCTGGCAGCGCGCTGATTGTGCCGATGTCCGAACGGCTGGATGAAAGCACAGCGGGGCGGCTTGCGCAGGCTTTGGACGACCGGCAAGTCGCGCTGGTGCTGCTCGATGACAGTGTGGAGGCTGATGATGCGCCCCCTGCTTCACTGGCGCAGCGGGCGGCGTTTTGCTGCGATCTGGCGGCATCGCGCGAATGGCGGGGCGTCACGATTGAGGCGGCACGGGGCGACATTCGCCACGTCGAACCGCTTGATGATGAGGCGTTGACGGCGCTTGCCGCGACCGCTGCCGCTTTGGGAGTGAATGGCCTGCGTCCACTGCTGTTTGCAGGTGAAGCCGCCCGTGCGCATGCAGCGCTGAATGGCCGGAATGTGGCTGATCGTTCGGATTTGGAGGCGGCGGTTCGGCTGGTGCTGGCCCCGCGCGCGACTCAGATCCCGGACATGGATCAGGAACCGCCAGAGCAAGAGCCGCCTCCTCCCCCGGAAAACAACGACACCCCGTCAGACAGTGAAAATCAAAACCCCGATCAAAAGCTTGAAGACTTGATGGTCGAAGCCGCCGCTGCTGCCATCCCGGCGGATCTGCTCGCGCAATTGGCGAAGGGGCAGGTGCCAAAGCGTAATGGCGGCACGGGGTCGGGTCAAAAACGCAAATCGGGCTTGCGCGGAAAGCCGCTGGGTGCGCGCCCCGGAATGCCGCAAGGCGGCGCGAGATTGGCGCTGATCGACACATTGCGCGCGGCGGTGCCGTGGCAGGGTGTCCGGCGCAAAGAGGACGGCGCCGATGCCAACGCGCCAATCATCATGCGCAAAGACGACCTGCGCGTGCGCCGGTTCGAGGAAAAAGCCGCGCGCGTTACGATCTTCGCCGTCGATGCCTCTGGCTCCGCCGCCGCCGCGCGTCTGGCAGAGGCGAAAGGCGCGGTCGAACTGATGCTGGCCCAAGCTTACGTCACCCGAAGTGAAGTCGCTTTGATAGCATTTCGCGGAGATATGGCGGAACAATTGCTGCCCCCAACCCGCTCTCTCACCCGCGCCCGCCGTGCGCTTGCCGAACTACCCGGAGGGGGCGGTACACCGCTTGCCATGGGCCTAAATGCTGCACGCGAAGCCGCGATGGCTGTCACAGCAAAGGGCCGCACGCCCAGCCTCGTGATCCTAACCGATGGCCGCGCCAATATCACAGCGGACGGCGCGCCGGGACGAAAGCAGGCAGGCGAAGATGCCGAGGCCGCCGCCAAAGCCATCGCGCGGTTGGGGATCGACGCTTTGGTGGTGGATATTTCTGCGCGTCCGGGCCGCGAAGGCTCCGCGCTGGCTGATGCGTTGCAAGCGCGATACCTCGCTTTGCCGCGCGCCGATGCAAAGGCTTTGCACAAGGCGATATCCGCGCAAGACGGCGCGAGGATACCGGCATGAGCCGCCCACTCGATTGGAACCGCGAAGGGCGCATCTGGCCGCACCGTGACACCAGCTCATTCGTTAAAGTCAGCGGTGCAAAGTGGCATATCCAGCGCGCAGGAGAGGCGGGCAAACCCCGATTGCTGCTGCTTCACGGCACCGGTGCATCCGTCCACAGCTGGCGCGGTGTCATGCCGATTTTGGCGAGCACATTCGATGTGCTTGCCCCTGATCTGCCGCGCCATGCCTTCACGACCGGCCACCCGCCAGAGGCAATGTCGCTCCCGCGGATGGCGGCTGCGATTGCGGATTTACTTGAGCAAACCGAGTTCGCGCCAGACGTCGTCGTTGGCCATTCGGCGGGCGCGGCGCTGGCACTGCAACTGGCGTTAGATCATGCTTTTGCAGGACCGATTATCGGGCTCAACGCTGCGCTCCGGCCCTTCCCCGGACCCGCTGCGCAACTATTCCCGGCGCTTGCCAAACTGCTTTTCGTCAATCCGCTTGTGCCGCGCATATTTTCCGCCGCTGCGGGCTTTGGCAGCGAGGGGGAGCGGTTTATTTATCGCTCAACCAAATCACAGATCGATGCAGAGGGGCTCGCCTGTTACAGCGCGCTGCTTCGCAACCCCAGTCACACCAAGGGCGCGCTGGCGATGATGGCGAATTGGGACCTGCCAACTTTGCGAACGCGGATGGCCGAAGTGACCAATCCGATTTTGCTGCTTCATTCAGACAATGACGCGGCAATCCCGCTCGAATGGGCGAAAGAAGCGCATGAATGGCTGCCCACCTCTCGGCTTGAAAGCATTCCGCGCCTGGGTCATCTTGCGCATGAAGAGGCACCACAGCACACCGCGCGGCTAATCACCGCCTTTGCCGCGCAGCACCTTTTGCCAGCCGACAAATAGGAGGCGGACATGGGCAATTTTGCATGGATAGAGCTGGTCTTTTTCTACGGCATCGCAATGGGATTTGGCATCTGGCAATGGCAAAAAATGCGCCGCGAGCTAAGGCAAAGCCGGGAGGCACGCGCCGCTAAAGAAGCAGAAGAAGCTGCAAATAAAGACAGCGATGAAGCCTGATTAGACAGACTTTCGCGGCATCCGAAATGGCAACATGAATTGCACTACGCCGGAATCAAAACGCCGCATGTCGAGGCTTTCCTGCACCGCGACGACATCTTCGCCATAAAGCCTCGACGCCAATTCAGACCGCGCATAAAACGGCGTATCTTCCCAGGTCCGCCGAACCTCTGCCACACCGATCTCTGACCGTGTGCGCCGCCCAACGCGCCATTTGCTGCTGGGCAAAGGCGCTATCGGGGGCAGCGGTGCCTCAGTTGGAATACCATCGCGGTCAAAGCGGATGGCGCTGGCGAACAAAGACCCGTCGCCGCGCTCCCCCTCGTAACACACCACCGCGCCTTCTTTCATATGAGCGCGCGACCAGTGCCAGGTGTTAAAACCCGATTCCAACGGCTCGCTGCCGCGATTGTGGTCGAAATATCCTTGCCCGTTCCATGACAGACCGGGTTTCTCCATTTTCACTTCGATGCGGGCGCGCGGGGCCATGCAATGCCAGATATGGTTCTGCGCCGGATCGAGCGCAAAGCTGGTTGGATTAAGTGCCTCTGGGATCACCCGCACTTTTCCCCGCACCCGCCGGTGGACCGGATTGAACAGACGCGTGTCGCGTTCTTCGATGTCGATTTCGAGAACATTGCCGTCCCAGCGCACTTGGCTTTCCCCGATCACCAGCGTTTTTGCGTCGCGCTGAACATCGCTGCTTGGTCGCTCCGTCATAACCCAGCGGTTGTTGGGGCCGTACAAAGCGACATTGAGCGAGGAATGATCGAGTGGATCGCCCCGCCCACTGGCCTTGTAATAGGGTGAAAAAACGCTGCCCAAAAACGCAATGATCGTCAGCCCGTGACGCCCGTCCTCGCTGATTGCATCGATGTACCACCAGCTGTAACCGCCCGGTTCGATCGCCTCGTCAAAGCAAGGTCCTCGTCGACCTTCTTCGCCGCGAGCAGCCCGGACAAGGCGGCCATCGGGACCCCGGCTGAGGGATGCGTCGCCCCACCCGCGCAATAAAGACCGGGCATCCGCGTGCGCGGGCCTTGCCGTAGGAAGGAGGCCGCCGAGCCGTGCGACGCTCTGCCATAAAGGGCGCCGCCCGTGGCCGGGAACAGCCGTTCCCATTCCGCCGGGCTCGCCACCTGATGCGGCATGCCGCGTTCCAGCGTCAGGCCGCATCGCTCCAACGTTGCCCTCATTTCGGCTGTGCATTGCTCGGTCTCCTGTTCTGGGTAGGAATGTGTGTCGCCATTCGCAGGCGCGTTGACGATGATTTGGATGCGTTCGCGATTGCTGTGCGCGATTGCACTGGCATCGTTGTCTCGCCCGCCGCGATCCTGTGCGCAGACATAGACGGATGGCTGCGACGGAGGCCGTCCGGCGGCGATCTGGTCAAATTCACGCCTGTAATCACGCGAGAAGAAAACGTTGTGATGAGAGAGGTCAAAGCCCGATGTTTTGGCATGAGCAAACCAAACCATCGCCGACAATGATCGTTTGGATGGTGCCAGCGGCGGTACACTGCGCGCGCTTTCACCGCCAAAATTGCCAGATGCGATGGCGTTCGGATCAGCATTGCAGATAACTGCATCCGCCGCGATGCGCTCTCCATTGTTGAGCCGCACACCTGTCGCCCCGCGCCCGCGCTCGGTCAGGATTTGCGCTACGCCTGTGCGCATCCGGAACGTGACGCCATTGGCCTCAGCCACCCTGCGCAAAGCCTGCGCCAAAGCGTGGATGCCGCCCTCAATCAGCCACACCCCGGTTGCCTCCACATGCGCAATCAGCATCAGCGTGGCGGGCGCAGCAAAGGGAGAAGACCCGCAATAGGTCGCGTAGCGTCCAAACAATTGCTGCAAACGCGGATCGGGGAAGAACCCGCCCAGCGCTTTCCACATATTCTGATGCGGGCGCATCGCGGCAAAGGCGTCAAAGCGCCACAGTCCAATCCGCCACAGCAGCGGCAACGGCGTGCTGACATTATCGCCGCGCATCATCGGTTCGTTGAGAACGTCATACATCTTTCGCGTCGCATGGCGGAACTCGCGGTAGCCTTTGGCGGCATCAGCGCCGGCAAAATCGCCAACCGCCTCTTCGCTGCGGATCGGGTCTGCAAACAGGTCCAGTCGTTCGCTGTCCGACCATGCGTGGCGCGCGATCACATCGGCGCGGCGAACTTTCACGTGATCTTCCAACCGTGTACCGCAGGAATGGAATATCCCATCAAACACATCGCGCATGGTGAAGACCGTGGGTCCGGCGTCGATAGGCTGCCCGTCGACGGTGACACGGCGGGCCTTGCCGCCAACTTCGATCTCTTTTTCTACGACCGTCACATCATACCCGCGCGCGGCAAGCTGAGCGGCGCTGGCAAGCCCGCCCATTCCCGCTCCGATTATGACGACTTTGCCGCCCATTCACCCTCTTCTAATTGCTCACAGAGTCGAGACTCACCACAATAACATTGACGCATGCGTAGCATCTGTCCAATCATTTGGACATATGATGTGTAAATTTCAAAAACTCGGATGAGCGATCAACCGCAAAGATCGCTCAAAGTTCGCTATGTTGCGCGCCGCAATGCCGTGTTCGCGAACCCAAAGTTTCAATATTGGGCGGCAAAGCTTCCGCTGATCAATCGCATCGCTCGTTCGCGGGCGAGCGGCGCGTTCGATCTGCTTGCGGGCTTTACCTACACACAAATATTGCGGGCCTGCGTAGAAAGCGGCCTGTTCGACGTCTTGGCGAAGGGGCCAGTGGATCATCGCACAGTCGCTTCCAAAATTGACGTAAGCAACGAGGCTGCGCTCACTTTGCTTCGGGCCGCACGGGCACTCAAACTGTCTGAAGAGGCTGCACCCGATGGCTGGATGCTGGGCGAGCAAGGCGCGGTACTGGCCGCCGACAAAGGCGCGCAGGCGATGGTGCGTCATCACCACCTGTTATACCGCGATCTGTACGATCCGCTGGCGTTGCTGCGCAAAGACCGCAAGGAAGCCACCGCCCTGTCGCGCTATTGGTCTTATGCCGGCGCGCTGCATGGTGCCGCGGAATCGGGCCGTGAAACGAGTGAATACTCGCAGCTTATGGCCGCTTCTCAGCACTTTGTCGCTGATCAGGTGCTCGCAAGTTTCCGCTTTCCCGCCTCTGCAAGGCTGCTTGATATTGGCGGCGGGCACGGCGCTTTCCTGCGGCGTATGGGTGAGGCAAATCCTGGCCTGCATCTGGGCCTGTTTGACCTGCCAGAAGTTGTTGAAACTGGCCGCCGAATTCTGGCTAATTCGGTCGGCGAATCCCGCGTCACCGCCCATCCGGGCGACTTTTTTAACAGCGATATCCCCGGTGGATATGACATCGTGTCGCTCGTGCGGATCCTGCACGATCACGACGATGAACCCGCAGCAAAATTGCTTGCCAATATCCGCAAAAGCCTTGCCCCGGGATCGCGTTTGCTGATCGCCGAACCTATGGCTCAGATGCCCGGAGCCGAAGGCATGGGAGAGGCATTTTTCGGCATGTATCTATGGGCAATGGGATCAGGCCGCGCGCGTTCGCCGGCGGAAATTTCGGCCATGTTGCGCGCCGCTGGATTCGCGCGAACTCAAATCATCGCAACCCCGCAACCGGTCAACGCTGGGCTGATTGTCGCATTTACGTAAATTCAAAGTGTCTGATTTATTTGACACTCAAATGTGTAAAGCGTAGCAAACGACATAGAGAGATCATCTGAAGCGCGATTAACGAGTCGGATTTGACCGGCCCAATCGACGACAGACGGGGAAAGAGACGATAATGGACACACTGGCCGTGATACTTGAAGGACCTGAGCGCTTGGCGCTTCGGTCGCTTGAGTTGAACCCGGTCGGTGGTGGTGACGTTGTCGTTGAAGTGGTTTGGAGCGGCATCAGCAGCGGCACCGAAAAACTCCTGTGGAGCGGGCAGATGCCTGAATTTCCCGGAATGGGTTACCCACTGGTCCCCGGTTACGAATCAGTTGGACGCATTGTCAGCGCAGGCTCTGATGTGAGCGGACGGGTTGGCGACTGGGTGTTTGTGCCCGGCGCGAATTGTTATGCGAAAGCCCGCGGATTGTTTGGCGGCACGGCGAGCCATGTTGTGGTGCCATCGGCCCGCGCTTTGCCTGTGCCAGAGCGTTTGGGTGCAGACGGTGTGCTTTGTGCGCTGGCGGCAACCGCGCTTCACGCTATCAATGGCGGCGCAGCGCCTGACCTTATCATTGGGCATGGCGTTCTTGGCCGATTGCTCGCGCGGATCGCGATGGCTCAGGGCGCACCTGCCCCGACAGTGTGGGAAACCAGCGCAAATCGTATGGACGGTGCCGCAGGCTACACCGTCACCACGCCGGACGCCGATGAGCGCCGCGATTACACCTCAATCTACGATGCAAGCGGAGACGCTGACATCTTCGACGCGCTGATCGGAAGGCTTGCCAAGGGCGGAGAAATCACGCTCGCAGGTTTCTATTCCAGCCGCATCAATTTCGCTTTCCCAGCCGCCTTTATGAAAGAGGCCAAGCTGCGCATCGCCGCCGAATGGCAGCCTGCCGATATGACCGGCACGCGCGCGCTGATTGAAAGCGGCAAACTGAATTTGGGCGGGTTGATTTCCAACCAGCGCCCCGCCTCCGAAGCGCTTGATGCCTATCCGCAGGCATTTGGCGATCCGGATTGTCTTAAAATGGTTCTCGATTGGAGCAACGCCGCATGACTATGTTAGACGTTCAAGCAGAAGCGTTGCGCGAAGAAGCCAACCAAGAGCCTGATCCGGTTCACACAGGTGAAATTACCAGCGAGACACAAGTCATCGCGATCTATGGCAAGGGCGGTTCTGGCAAGAGCTTTGCGCTTTCCAACCTCAGCTACATGATGGCGCAGCAGGGCAAACGCGTGCTGCTGATCGGTTGCGACCCGAAATCGGATACGACCAGCCTACTGTTTGGCGGCAAAAGCTGCCCCACCATCATCGAAACCTCTTCCAAGAAGAAACTCGCCGGTGAAGAAGTCAGCATCGAAGATGTCTGCTTCCAACGTGACGGCGTATTCGCAATGGAGCTTGGCGGACCAGAAGTGGGACGCGGTTGCGGCGGACGCGGGATCATCCACGGATTTGAGCTGCTTGAAAAGCTGGGCTTCCACGAATGGGGCTTTGATTACGTCCTGCTCGATTTCCTAGGCGATGTTGTTTGCGGCGGGTTCGGCCTGCCGATTGCGCGGGACATGTGCCAGAAAGTGATCGTTGTCGGTTCGAACGACATGCAATCGCTCTATGTGGCCAACAATGTTTGCCATGCGGTTGAATATTTCCGCAAAATGGGCGGCAATGTCGGCGTAGCTGGCATGATCGTGAACAAGGATGACGGCACAGGCGAGGCGCAGGCTTTTGCCGACGCGGTCGGCATTCCTGTACTCACGGCCATCCCTGCCGATGAAGATATTCGGCGCAAAAGCGCAAATTACCAGATTATTGGCAAGCCCGGCGGCGAATGGGCCAGCCTGTTTGAAACGCTGGCACAAAACGTAGCCGACGCCCCTCCTTTGCAGCCAACCCCGATCACACAGGACGGACTTCTTGGATTGTTCAGCCCTGACGAAACAGGCGCCAATTTTGAACTGATCCCTGCGACTCAAGCGGACATGCGCGGCGGCGTGTTTGAAGAAAAAGAGTCGCTCGAAGTGGTTTACGACGAGATCTGATATGGCAGATATCTTCTCCACAGAAGCGTCACGCGCCCCTGACCGGATCGACCTATCGTCTGGCAGCGAACCTGCGTCCACCGATGGTGGTTGCCATTCGGGTAAAGACAAAATGCTCGAAGCCGCGCGTGAAGCGGGCAAGAGCGATGTGCTCGATCAATATGCTGCCGACTATCCGGTTGGCCCGCATGATCAACCGCAAAGCATGTGCCCTGCCTTCGGGTCGCTCCGGGTGGGTTTGCGCATGAAGCGCACTGCAACCGTCCTTTCGGGTTCGGCATGCTGCGTTTACGGCCTGACCTTTACATCGCATTTCTACGGCGCGCGGCGGACGGTTGGCTATGTGCCCTTCTCTTCCGAAACGCTCGTGACGGGCAAGCTGTTCGAAGACATCAAGGAAGCGGTCGAAGACCTCGCCGATCCTAAGAATTACGACGCGATCATCGTCACAAATCTTTGCGTGCCCACCGCCAGCGGTGTTCCGCTGCGTTTGCTCAAAAAGCAAATCAACGGTGTGCGCATTATCGGCATCGACGTGCCGGGCTTTGGCATTCCGACGCATGCTGAGGCGAAAGATGTTCTGGCCGGCGCGATGCTGAAATATGCCCGCGAAGAAGTGGTCGAAGGCCCCGTGCCTGCTCCTAAAGAGCGCTCTGACAAGCCAACCGTGGCTTTGCTTGGCGAAATGTTCCCGGCTGATCCGGTGGTGATCGGGCAAATGCTCGCACCGCTTGGTCTGGCCGCTGGTCCGGTTGTGCCGACCCGCGAATGGCGCGAGCTTTACGGCGCGCTAGATTGCAGCGTCGCTGCCGCAATCCACCCGTTTTACACCGCCAGCATCCGCGAATTTGAAACCGCTGGACGGCCGGTGATTGGTTCTGCCCCGGTTGGCGCTGATGGTACGGCGGCTTGGCTGGATTCAATCGGCAACGTCATGGGCCTGCCGCAGGACAAAGTTGACGGTGTTAAGAACACGATGATCGGCGCGATCAAGGGTGCTCTCGCGTCCGCTCCGATCAAGGGCCGGATCACGGTTTCGGGTTATGAAGGCTCTGAATTGCTGGTCGCCCGCCTGCTGATCGAAAGCGGCGCAGATGTGCCCTATGTCGGCAGCGCTTGCCCACGCACCAAATGGTCTGACGCAGACCGCGAATGGCTGGAGGCCAAAGGCGTGCGGGTGAATTTCCGCGCCAGTCTGGAAGAAGACATCGCAGCGGTCGAAGAATTCCGCCCCGATCTGGCCGTGGGCACCACTCCTGTGGTGCAGCATGCCAAGGCGAAGGCGATCCCGGCGCTTTATTTCACCAACCTCATCTCCGCCCGCCCTCTTATGGGTCCAGCAGGTGCAGGCAGCTTGGCCACCGTCATCAACAGCGCGATGGGCAACAAAGCGCGCTTCGATAAAATGCGCGACTTCTTTGAAGGCGTCGGCACCGATTATACCGCTGGCGTCTGGGAAGAAAAGCCGGTGGATCGGCCCAAATTCCGCAAGAAATATGCCGCCCTCAACGAAGCCGCGCGCAAAGCGGCAGAGGCGGTGGGATCATGACCTTCGTCATCGATCATGACCGGGCAGGCGGCTATTGGGGTGCGACATACGTCTTTACCGCGGTCAAAGGCTTGCAAGTCATCATTGATGGCCCCGTGGGTTGTGAAAACCTGCCGGTGACATCCGTGCTGCATTACACCGACGCGCTTCCCCCGCATGAGCTGCCGATTGTGGTGACTGGTCTGGGCGAAGAAGAGCTTGGTAAAACCGGCACCGAAGCCGCGATGAAACGCGCCTGGAAAACGCTGGACCCTGAACTGCCCGCTGTGGTGGTGACCGGATCGATTTCAGAGATGATCGGCGGCGGCGTTACGCCTGAAGGCACCAATATCAAACGGTTCCTGCCGCGCACCATTGACGAAGATCAATGGGAAAGCGCCGACCGCGCGCTCACATGGTTGTGGACTGAGTTTGGCCCCAAGAAAATGCCAAAACTCAAGGAACGCAAAGAAGACGAAAAACCGCGCGTCAACATCATTGGCCCGTCCTACGGCATGTTCAACATGCCATCCGACCTCGCGGAAATCCGCCGGCTGGTCGAAGGGATTGGCGCAGAAGTTGGCGTGGTGTTCCCGCTGGGCTGTCATCTCGCTGATATCCGCCTGCTTGGCATGGCCGATGCCAATGTCTGCATGTACCGCGAATTTGGTCGCAACCTTTGCGAAACGTTGGAGCGCCCGTATTTTCAGGCGCCCGTTGGCCTCAGCTCGACCACCAAATTTCTGCGCGCTCTTGGTGCGGAATTGGGCCTTGACCCAGAACCGTTTATTGAACGCGAGAAGCACACGACGATCAAACCGCTTGTGGGATCTGTGGCGTTCGGTCACGCAGGATTTCTTTGGCACGGCAAGCTTCGGCATTGTCGCCAATGAAACCTATGCGCGCGGGATCACGCATTTCCTCGAAGAAGACATGGGCTTGCCCTGCGCGATGAGTTTCTCTCGCTGCGCCGGCGTGAAGCCCAAGAACGAAGACGTCCGCGCCGCAATCCACGCCAATCCGCCGCTGGTGATGTTCGGCAGCTATAACGAGCGGATGTATATGGCCGAATGCCCCAACACGATGGGGCCAAGCGGCACATTCATTCCGGCAAGCTTCCCCGGAGCGGCCATTCGCCGCCACACCGGCACGCCTTTCATGGGCTATTCGGGCGCGACCTATCTGGTGCAGGAAGTGTGCAACGCGCTGTTCGATGCGCTGTTCCACATCCTGCCGCTGGGCACAGACATGGATAAGGTCGAGGCCACGCCCGCTCGCGGTCAGGCCGAAGTCACTTGGGATGATGACGCCAAGACCAAGCTGGATGAGCTGGTCGAAGCGCAGCCTGTCCTGGTACGAATTTCAGCCGCCAAACGGCTGCGCGACGCTGCAGAGCGCCACGCGCGCCGCAGCGGCGCAACAACAGTTTCCGCAGATTGTCTCACCGAAGCGTTGCTGGAGGGGGCCACAGTATGACCGCCCTTTCGATCAGCGCCCGGATGGGGCCATGCTTTTTGCCTGACAGTTACAGGCATCCGCATTTCGCGTGGGGGATCACGCGCGGATACCGTGGGGGCAGTTTTTGCCCTCGCTCCTACAATAGAAAATGGAGTAACTAAAAATGGTTGATACTGATCGCCCCTCAGTGGGAACGTATCTGACCGATGATGAGGCGAAGGAAATCCATGGCGCGTTCATGGGCACCTTCACTCTCTACGTCGGCATCGCGCTAGTCGCACATGCCCTGATGTACTGGTGGAAGCCTTGGTTCGTTTGAT
Source organism: uncultured Alphaproteobacteria bacterium (assembly GCA_963789155.1). Lineage (GTDB taxonomy): Bacteria > Pseudomonadota > Alphaproteobacteria > Sphingomonadales > Sphingomonadaceae > Erythrobacter. The sequence continues at coordinate 99,422 of CAWBJN010000004.1, forward strand.
CGTCTGATCACACGAATACAGGTTTACCGCTTCGCATATCCCGTTTTCGGGTGTGTGAGAGCAATCCACTACTCAGTATAAGGAACTGATTATGTACAAGATTTGGCATCACTTCGATGTTCGCCGGACACTCGTCGCGCTCCACGTGGGCTTGGCTGTTCTGGCTTTCACTATCCACTTCATCCTGCTCAGCACGGAGAAGTATAACTGGCTCGGTGGCATTACGCCCGCGGGCTAAAGTCAGAGTAAATCGTGAGGAGGCAGGCTCTTTTGCCTGCCTCCCACATGTTACCAAACGTTATTGTAAACACCCGCCGTTCAGGCGGGAAGGATGGACCTATGGCGCTCCTTAGTTTCGAGCGGAAATACCGCGTGCGCGGTGGCACTATAATCGGCGGCGACCTTTTCGACTTTTGGGTCGGGCCGTTTTATGTCGGGTTCTTTGGAGTCTTGGTGGCAGTCAGCGCCCTGTTGGGCACTATGCTGATTTTCGCCGCCGCGCTTCAGGGTCCGACGCTGAATCCCTGGCTGATCGACATTCAACCGCCGTCGATAGAAGCCGGGCTCGCCCTCATGCCCTTAAATCAGGGCGGCTACCATCAGATCATTACGGCCTGTGCGTGTGTCGCGTTCCTGTCTTGGGTCGGAAGGCAGGCAGAGATCTCTCGCAAATTGGGCATGAGCTATCATGTTCCCATCGCTTTTGGCGTTGCGGTCTTTGCTTTCATCACTTTGAATGTGATCCGTCCGTTTTGGATGGGCGCCTGGGGAAATGCGTTTCCTTACGGCATCTGGTCGCATTTGGATTGGGTTTCAAACACCGGATATTCCTATGTGAATTTCCATTATAACCCGGTCCACATGCTTGCGATCACGTTCTTCTTCACGAACTGTCTTGCGCTGGCCTTGCACGGCGGCCTGGTCCTATCGGCGGTTAATCCCATCGATGGCACAGACGTCAAAACGCCCGAATATGAAGATACGTATTTCCGTGACTTCATCGGTTATTCGGTCGGCACGTTGGGCATTCACCGGGTCGGTTTGCTCTTGGCGCTGAACGCAGCGTTCTGGAGCGCCATCTGCATCGTGATTTCAGGCACGCTCTATACAGGCAGCTGGATAGAATTCTGGGATTTCTGGCGCAAGATTCCAATCTGGTCAGCAGGAGTTTCTTGATATGGCTACTTATCAAAACATCTTCACCCAGATTCAGGTAAAAGGGCCGCCCGAAATGGGTATGCCGCTTGCTCCGGGCAACGATATCCGTCTGCCGAATATGGGCTACAATTACTGGCTGGGTAAGATCGGTCAGGCCCAATTTGGCCCGATCTATCTGGGTTGGCTGGGTACGATCTCGCTGGCTTTTGGGCTGACTGCGTTCCTGATCATCGGGTTCAACTTCTGGGACCAGGCAGGATGGAGTCCGCAGGTGTTTATGCGGGAACTGTTTTGGCTGTCTCTGAACCCTCCGGGTCCGGAATATGGGTTCAGCTTCTTCGTACCGCTTAAAGAGGGGGGCTGGTTTATTCTGACCGGCGCGTTCCTGACTATATCGGTGCTGGCCTGGTGGGCTCGTACGTATCGCCGGGCAAAGGCGCTCGGCATGGGGATGCATATCCCTTGGGCTTTTGCGTCGGCCATCTGGCTGTTCCTGGTGTTGGGCTTTATCCGCCCCGCTCTTCTGGGCAGCTGGTCTGAGGCGGTGCCTTACGGTATCTTCAGCCATCTGGATTGGACGAACAACTTCTCGCTCATTCATGGGAACCTGTTCTACAATCCATTCCACGCTCTCTCGATCGTATTCCTTTATGGCTCAGCAGTGCTGTTCGCCATGCACGGGGCCACGATCCTTGCGCTGGGCCGCTATGGCGGTGAGCGTGAGATTGAACAGATCACCGACCGCGGCACGGCCTCGGAACGTGCAGCCTTGTTCTGGCGCTGGACCATGGGCTTTAACGCCACAATGGAATCGATCCATCGCTGGGCATGGTGGTTCGCAGTTCTCACGACGCTCACCGGCGGTATCGGCATCCTGCTTTCGGGCACGGTCGTCGACAACTGGTATCTGTGGGCTCAGGAGCATTATTACGCTCCGATGTAAGCCAGCTGCAAAGCTGGTCTGACGACCCAAGCCATAGGTCAAGAGGCCCGGCTCCGCAGAAATGCGCAGCCGGGCTTTTTGCATCTAGGTTGTGTTAGGTTGTGTGTTGCGTGGTCATGTTGTCGTATCGCTACCAGAGTGAAACTCAGTCTTCGGAAGCAAACCGGCTGCGCAGGTCCATCAGGTGCAGGGGAAACGACAGAGCAAGCGGGATGGCAACCCACCACCAATCCGCGCCAACCAGCGCAGCGCGTAAGCCAGTAACGATGAGGATCGCTGGACCAAGGAGCCCTACGATCGCAGCCAGCGACCAACCTTTCAGCTTGAGCCAGAGCCCCTCGACCGCAAGCACTGCCAGCACCACATCAGCGGCGTGGCCGGATGCGAAGAAGGCAGCGATCATGTCCATAAGGTTATCAGTTCAGCCAAACGGCCCGTTCAAATCGACCACCGCCCAATTGAGCGCACCTGCAAAAGTCACCCACAGCAGATAGGGCATGAACAGCAGCGCAGCGGTTCTGGAATGCCGCCCGCAATAGATGATCAGCGCCAGGATCGAAAGCCACAGCAGCAGCACCTCCACAAAAGCCCAATCAGGGCGCTGGATGCGGAAGAAGATCATGCTCCAGGTGATGTTGAGAAAGGCGTTAAGAGCAAAGAGCCCGATGATCGTATCGGAAACTTTCGGTGTAGGAGCCGCCCGCCAAGCCGACACAACCGCTCCGGTATTGAGCGCATAGATCACGGTCCAGCCCATTGGAAAAATCCAGTCAGGCGGGTTCCAGTCAGGCTTAGCCAGCCCCTGATACCACGGGCCAAGATCTGTGATCGTAGCGCCCAGAATAGCGACAATCGCCGCCGCTACCGCCGCCAGGACGGCAGGCAGTATCCATGTTTTGCTCATGCTCATAGCGGCTAAGCTAGCTGCTTGCTGGTCTCAGGCCAAGCAAATGTGCCGTATCTTTCAGGAAGATTTTGACATGCGCCATCGGTTTGGAGCGGACCAGCTTCTTATTCATGTAAGCCTGCCAAGTCAGTTCCTGCACATCCTTATCGTCGCACATATCAACAAACCGTTCGCGGCGCTTATCGCTGGAATACCAGAAATACTGCATCATCCCCAGAATCCAGAAAACGCGGCCATGCTCTTTCATAAAGCGTTTGCGCGCCAGCTTCAGCGATTTGGCTTCACCTGTTTTGAGGAACATACTGGCGGCTTCCGCACTCACGCGGCCGCCAACCATCGCGTAATAGATGCCCTCTCCCGATGCCGGCGCGACAATGCCGGCGGCATCACCAGCGACGATAACGTCGGCGCCGTTGTCCCAGCGTTTGAGCGGTTTCAATGGGATCGGAGCCCCTTCGCGCCGAATCGTTTCGCAGCGGGTGAGATCGAGGTCAGAACGCATCGTGGCGACCGCGCCGCGAAGAGAAAACCCCTTATTCGCGCTGCCGACGCCGACGCTTGCCGTGTCCCCATGTGGGAAGACCCAGGCATAGAAATCGGGCGACAGATTGCCTTGATAAAAGACGTCGCAGCGGTTCGGATCAAAAGCCTCAGTGTCGCCAAATGCGGCGGGTTCGGGCGATTTAATGATCTCGTGATAGGCAAAGACGCATTTTACCCGCTCTGCATTGGGCAGGCATTGCTTGGCCACCGCAGAGCGCGCTCCGTCAGCACCGATCACACAGCGCGCGCGGACGCGTTCTATCGGACCACCGCGACTGCGGCGGAATGTGACAACCGGATGCGCATGGTCATCACGTTCGATTTTTTCGAATGTGCCGGTTAGCCGTTCTGCGCCCGAATGTTCGGCGCGTTCGCGCAACCATTCATCAAAATGTTCGCGGTCGACCATGCCGACATAGCCGATCTCTCCGACCGGCATATCGACGGCACGGCCAGAAGGGGCAATCATGCGAGCCGAGCGGGCCTTGGCGACAAGCAACCGCTGCGGAATATCGAAATCCTCAAGCATTCGCGGTGGTACCGCCCCGCCACACGGTTTGATCCGCCCGCCCCGCTCCATCAACAGGACCGAATGGCCAGCCAGAGCAAGGTCGGTGGCTGCGGTGGCACCCGCCGGCCCGCCTCCGACTACCACTGCGTCATAAATTGTCTCAGTCATGCGAACACCTCTGCCTCTACATCCCTGTCGCCATGCTTCACAGCGACCCCATTGCCAGCTTGTTTGCCAGCTTTTTTGCCCGTTACGCGCAACGCCAAAATCGCAGCGATCGCAAACAGCACGGCTTCGATGGCGAACATTATTTGAAAGGCGCTGCCATCATGCGCCAGCACGTCTCTTGCGATGTCGACACCCAGCGCGCCGATCAGTCCGCCAAGGCCAAAGGCGATGGCTTGGCTTGCGCCCCAAACACCCATCCGAACACCTTCGCGGGTTTTCTCACCAGCCCCCGCCAGCCCCATCATCGCGCCAATCGCGGCGACCGCGAACACGCCATTTCCGAGACCCAAAACAAAGACATTGATATCGAGCGGCCATCCCGGCCCTGCCACAGCAGCCATCGCGAGGCCTGCAAGGCCAGCCGCTGATGCGATGCACCCGGCCACGATCCAGACGCGCAAATCGGATGGGAGCTTGCCCGCAAACGCGCTTCCGCCAATCCCGGCGACGATCATGCCGAGCAGGATACCGCCCTGATGTTGACCGCCAAGCTGCGTGGATTCACCCGGTGACATGCCAAATACAAGACCCGCAAAAGGTTCAAGGATCAGATCCTGCATGCTGAACGCGATCATCGATACAAAGATAAAGACCGTAAATCGCCGCGCTGCGGGTTCATCGCGAATTTCGCGGATGGCTTCGCGAAAGTCTGGCGCGGGTGCGTCTTTTGCCGTCTCTGCAAACACATGCTGCCCGGTTTCCAAACGGAAGGTCGCGATTACAGTCAGCGTCACGCCGACGACCGCCAGCCCGCTCGCGACAAACAACAGACGCTCCGGCGTGAACGGTTTGATGAGCTCTCCGACCGTGATGGCTGAGATCACGATCCCCGCAATCATCATAATCCAGGTAAGCGCGGCGGCGGGCGCACGGCGGCGCGGGGCTACGCTTGATGCCAACAACGCCAGAGCGGACGTTCCGCTGGCACCAACTCCTGCGCCAATCAGCGTGTAGGCCAAAACTGCGAGCACAGCGCCCGCAATCCAATCGGTCTGAAACATCAAAGTCGCATGGGTGGCCAACAAAGACCCGCCGGCCAGCACAACCATCCCGCCGATAATCCACGGAGTGCGTTGGCGCCCGGTGTCCGCCCCGTGACCAAACAGGGGCCGCGAAAGCTGCACGGCATAATGCCAAGCAACCAGACCCGCCGGTATCGCGGCGGCCATGCTGTATTCTACCACCATCAAGCGGTTGAGCACTGTCGATGACAACATGACAAAACATCCAAGCGACGCCTGAACCAGCCCGATGCGCGCAATCGCAAACCAGCTAAAACCTTTCGAATGGTTCACCGTCTCGGCCATCAGATATACCCTCCGAGGCCAAGCGCAGCGGCGAGCATTCCCAGCACGTATAGGGTCACACCAACGCCATTGTACCACGGCGCATATTTGGCCGGATCGCTGAGCAAGCGCGGCATTGCGGCGAATTGCGCGATCAGAACCGCGCCAACCAACACCGCAGAAAGCGTAAAGCCCCAAAGTGCGAGCAGCACGATCACCGCCACCTGAGCAATGGCCATCACCGCGCAGGCCAGCCGCGCCGCGTTTGTCACGCCCATGGTCACTGGCAGCGATTTCAGACCGGTTGCACGGTCGCCTTCGACCGCTTTGAAATCATTGAGCGTCATAATGCCATGAGCGCCAACGCTGTAGAGCACCAACACGGCGAGCACTTCACTGGCGGGAAGCGCGCCGAGCATGACCGTTGCACCAGTAAACCAGCTGAGGCCTTCATATGTAAAGCCCACCACCGCTGGCCCCGTCCAACCGCTCGTTTTGAAACGAAAGGGCGGCGCACTGTAGCCCCACGCCAATGCCAATCCGACCAGTCCGGCGATAAACACCAGGGGCCCAAGCAGCCACGCAACGAGCGCCGAAACACCAGTCGCGATCAAAGCAATGTATAGCCCCCAACGGCCCGCGATACGCCCGGAGGGGATTGGCCGGTTTGGTTCATTGATCGCATCAACATGACGGTCAAACCAGTCGTTGACCGCTTGGCTCGTCCCGCAAACCAATGGTCCTGCAAGCAAGATGCCGCCGAGCACGAACAACCAGCGGCCATCCAAGCCCGCCCCCGAAGAGATTGCGCCACACATGAACGCCCACATAGGAGGAAACCAGGTGATGGGCTTGAGCAGCTCAAGAATGTCACGCGCCGCCGGAACAGGCACATTTCGAGTCGAGATTGCGGAAGGTTCCATCAAGTGCAAGCTATGCCTGACACTGGCGTGCGTCAAATAAAATTGACACTATTTTGAGGCGATATGCCGATTCCAGATCAAAAAACATGACCTGGGCAGCGCCCCTGCCCAAGAAACGTTGCGGCGGGACTGTCCAATTTACGAATTCTAACGGGTTTTGAGATCGAGTCGCGCTTGCTGGTCTGGGTGTTGGCCTGATTGAAAAACCCCATCACGCACTGTGAGGTTCGCCGTCCGATCGGATCAGTTATTCAGCATCGCCGGGCAAATTGCCGAGGCCGTGCCGGTGAAGTTTGGAATAAAGGCTCTGACGTGACAGGCCCAAAATCTCCGCAGCAGAGGCACGGTTGTCTGAGGTGTATTGCAGTGCCGATTCGATACACAATCGCTCGATTAAATCGGTACTTTCGCGCACAATTTCCTTCAGAGTCATACGCCCGACCAGGTCCGTGAGTTGCTCAACCGAGCGCGGCAGATCTTGCGCACCAGGCGGCAGGTCGCGCATCCGGCGTCCGATTGGCCGGATGACAAATCCATATAATCCGCCCTCGCCCGCGCTGCGCACCGCAGAAATCTCGACAGGTTCGCCTTGAATATCATCACCTGCGCGAAGCACGGTTATGACGTTGCGGGCCGCGCCGTGCTGATCAATTTGTCCTTCGATAAGGTCCAGATCAATGCCTGGCCGGCCGATCCAGTTCGCCAGATGCCGACCGCGAAGCGGATCGAGGCTCGGCGATTGAACCAGCTCAACAAAAGCGTGGTTGGCGCTGACCACTTCAAGATTGGTATCCGCCACGACAAACGCGTCGGGCATATTATCAACCAGTTCGAGCACCGGAGATTGCGCCGCTGCTCTATCGGCGTTTTCAGCCGACAGCCGAAGCAACAGGAATTGCCCGCGATCCTGTGTAAACCCGGCGACCGAAACCATCACTTTTTGAGCGCCGTTGGCGATCGTTAGCGGTGCAGGCGATGCGGCATTTGACGCCAGCGCCGCCCCGACAAGCGCCTGAAGCGGATCGCGCGATTCTTTCTCAACCAGAGATGGGAGTTTTTTGCCGACCAAACTGCCCGAGCGCACTCCCAAAATCGTGTTCGCAGCTGGGTTCGCCTCGCGGATGCGCAAGGTGGCAGCTTCGACGATAAGCACCGCTTCGCCAGACAGATCAAACAGCATCCGATAACGCGATTCGAGCTGGCGCATGCGCATATAATCGCGCTCCAGCGATTGCTGCACTTGCAACAGACGCTGCTGCATTTTGCCTGCATCGCGCAGATCACGGCCAAATGCGATCCGGTGTTCGCCGCCATTCACGTTCACCACGGCATAGCGGATTGGCACATCGCCATCGCGCGTGGGATGGTTGACCTGGCGCCAATGCTGCACCTCGCCGCGGCGCGCAGCAGCCAGCATTTCCATGACCTTGGACCGGCTTTCAACCGTGACTGTGTCAATCCAGTTCGTGCCCTCCCAACCTTCAAAACCCGGAAATTCGTTAGGGTCAAAAGCGGTGTCCAAAATAGTGCCCGCGTCATCGAGAACCAGCGTGATGTCGCCAGCCACCATGGCAAGTTTCATCGCCGCATCGGAATCGAGCGTGTCAAAAAGTTCGGCAGCTTTGTGGAAGGCTCGTTTGCCTTCAATGGAGTGCTTGCGGGTAAGCATCAGGAGGGTCGCCTTATCGCGCTATCTGCGTTCGCGCCGGCGCGGACTGGACCAATCGCTGTGCTACATCGAGTGCAGCACGAGCGTCGGCGCCGGTCCCATCGGCTCCCACTTCGGCAACAATTGCAGGGTTTTGGTTGATCATATGACCACCCAACATAATAGAGATGTTCGGATTGGCTGATACTTTACGCATCGCCTTAATCAGGTTTGCGAGCGCGGAGCTAGGGCAATCGCGCGACAGCGTCAATCCAACCAGATCAAACGGCTCATGCGAAAGCGTGTTGAGCAATTCTTTGCGCAATGGCTTAGGCAGAACCGTGCTGTTCCACCCTGCCCGCGCGAAGATTTCGTCAATCATGATTGCGCCAAAATAGTGTTGATCGCCGGGGACGGGGGCAAATAGAACGCGGCCCGCACACGGCGAAGGCACCCGGTCCGAACAGGCGTGCGCGAGGCAATTTCGCGCATGACTTCCTGAAGACGCCAAAGCCCCATTGTAACGTCGATGAAGTCGCAATCATCGTCGGTCCACATCGTGCCCAAACGGCGCGCAGCCGGGGCGAGCAGATCGAGATAAACTGCCTCAACGCTGACACCAGCAGCCAAAAATGCATCCACTTCTGTCAGTAGGCCTGCGGCTTCCAACTCTAAAGGTAATGTCGCAAATCGGCTGGCATCGCAGGGATCAATTTCAGCAGATCCAGCGTCCGTTTGCGCCGCAGCTCCGGATGAATGCGCCACAAGAAGACGCGGAATGATGTCGCCTTCGATAATAGAATTGATCGAGTCGTCGGACATGGCGCCTGCAAGCGTGTCGCCGCGACCATCAGTGCTGGATTTAAACCGCCCAAGCGGCTTGGCCATGACTTTACTCAGCGCCGCTGAACCAGCACCAATCATCCCCGAAACACTAGATGATGCCATCCCAGTTTCTCCTTGCGTTTCCCGGCTGATTTTCTCCGGGAATGGCGCCGTTCACGCCGAGACCAGCGAGGTCGAATGATGTCCGACTCCTCCTCCGCCAGCTCGCTTTTGATACACGAACACAATTAATTGGCAACGCATGTACGCATTATCGAACATTCCACTGTCCATTTTGTTTTACGTCAAATACATTTGACACTCTCAGTTTGATAGGTCTAGTCTTCAACCCAGACAGTAAGGGTTATCGATTTAGAATGAGTTGCCACGATCAAACATCTCCAGTCGGACCTGCACCCAAGTGGCAGCAGGCGAGCCCGGCAGTGGGGACTTCAAGGGGGCTTTATTCAGCAGAAGAGCGCCAGAGGAGAGACGATTCGGTGTGGACGCTTGTTCAAGGCATCCTTGCACCGATCCAATTCGTCGTGTTTTTGATCAGCCTTGGCCTTGTCACTCGCACACTTATAAGCGGAGAGGGTGCTTTCGCAGCGGATGCTTCGATCGTGCTCAAGACTGTGGTGCTTTACACCATCATGATTACCGGCTCGATCTGGGAAAAGGTCGTGTTTGGGCGTTGGTTGTTTGCTCCGGCGTTCTTCTGGGAAGACGTCGTCTCGATGCTGGTCCTGGCTCTGCACACGCTTTATCTCGTGATGCTGTTTGGTGCAGTCGGGACAGTGGAGCAGCGGATGCTTGTCGCGCTGGCTGCCTATTCTGCTTACATTATCAACGCGGTGCAGTTCCTTTGGAAACTGCGCATGGCTCGCCTCGAAGCGCCTCAGGCTGCGGCGGTGCCAGCATGAACGATGTTCAAACCCTGTCCGGTTGCGCAAAGCCTGCAGAAGCAACGCGCCCTATTTTACGCGAACGCGGACAACGCGAAGTTTTCTGCGGACTTACGGGCATCGTCTGGCTTCATCGCAAGATGCAGGACGCATTCTTTCTGGTCGTGGGTTCGCGCACCTGCGCGCACTTGCTGCAATCCGCCGCAGGCGTGATGATCTTTGCAGAGCCGCGCTTTGCGACTGCAATCATGGAAGAGCGAGATCTGGCAGGGATGGTCGATTGTCAGGATGAACTGGACCGGGTCGTCACCCGGCTGCTCGAACGCCGCCCCGACATCAAGACGCTTTTCCTGGTGGGTTCCTGCCCATCAGAAGTGATCAAGCTCGATTTGGCAAAAGCTGCCGAACGGCTGGGCGCGCAGCATATGCCGCGCGTGCGCATCCTGAATTATTCGGGCAGCGGGATTGAGACGACCTTCACACAGGGCGAGGACGCATGCCTGACAGCATTGGTCCCCGTAATGCCTGCAGCCGCGCCTGACGCAGCGAAACAATTGCTGATCGTTGGCGCATTGCCTGACATTGTTGAAGACCAGTTCCTGCGTCTGTTTGATCAACTTGGCTTTGATAAAGTCGGTGTTCTGCCAGCGCGTAATGCCCGCGATTTGCCGCCAGTTGGCCCCAATACGCGTTACCTGCTTGCGCAGCCGTTCCTCGCAGAAACCGCGCTCGCTCTTGAGGGGCGCGGCGCTCAGCGGATTGACGCCTTGTTCCCGTTTGGCGCCGAAGGCACGACCGGCTGGCTGCACGCCGCCGCACAAGAATTCGGCATTGATGAAATGCACTTCAATCGCGTCGTTGCTCCGGGACGCGAGCGGGCCAAGCGCGCGATCGAACATGCCCGCGCCGCGCTTGAAGGCAAGCGCATCAGCTTCCTGCCTGATTCTCAGCTTGAAATACCGCTGGCACGCTTCCTTGCGACCGAACTGGGTATGATCCCTGTCGAAGTCGGCACACCCTATTTGCACCGCGCGCATTGCGCGCAGGAACTCGACCTGATCCCGCCATCGGCGCGCATCAGCGAAGGGCAACATGTTGATCGCCAACTCGACCGGGTGCGTGCAGACAAGCCTGACCTGACCGTCTGCGGTCTTGGCCTTGCCAACCCGCTGGAATCAGAAGGCTTCACAACCAAATGGGCCATTGAACTCGTTTTCTCGCCCATTCACGGTTTTGACCAAGCTGGCGATCTTGCTGAACTCTTTGCCCGGCCGCTTCGGCGCCGCGACGTGCTGGAGGTATAGGCGATGCAGCTATCCGTCTGGACATATGAAGGCCCGCCCCATGTGGGCGCGATGCGTATCGCCACTGCGATGGAGGGGCTGCATTATGTCCTTCACGCGCCCCAGGGTGACACTTACGCTGACCTGCTGTTCACGATGATCGAACGGCGCGGCAAACGCCCTCCTGTAACCTACACAACATTCGAAGCCCGCGATCTGGGCAAAGACACAGCGCAATTGTTCCAAGACGCCGCGCGCGAAGCTGCTGAACGGTTCAAGCCGCAAGCGATGATCGTCGGCGCGTCCTGCACAGCGGAACTGATTCAAGACGATCCCGGCGGGCTGATCGAAGCGATGGACCTGCCCTGCCCTGCGATCCCGCTGGAGCTGCCAAGCTATCAGCGCAAAGAAAACTGGGGCGCGGCGGAAACATTTTACCAAGTCGTTCGGCACCTGGCGGACACCAGCATCACCGCCGAACCGCGCGGCGAAGGCGCTGAATGCCCGCCCGGCACGCGCCAACATCCTCGGCCCCGCAGCGCTTGGTTTCCGCCACCGCGACGATCTGGTCGAAATTCGCAAAATCCTCGAAACACTCGGGGTCGAAATTAATCTGATCGCACCGCTTGGTGCGTCCCCGTCGGACATCGCGCGTATTGGCGCGGCCGACTTCAACATCGTTCTTTATCCCGAAATAGCAGATGAGGCCGCTCGCTGGCTCGAACGTACGTTCAAACAGCCGACGATCCGGACCATCCCTATCGGTGTGGGCGCCACTCGTGCGTTCATTTCCGAAGTCGCCGAGGTAGCAGGTGCAGATCCCACGCCTGCCCTCGGCGACACCAATTCACGGATGCCCTGGTGGAGCAGATCGGTCGATTCGACCTATCTCACTGGCAAGCGCGTCTTTATCTTTGGCGATGCGACCCATGCTGTCGCCGCCGCGCGCATCGCGCGTGATGAGCTTGGCTTCGAGGTTTGCGGGCTGGGTTGTTACAACCGCGAATTTGCTCGCGAAATCCGCGAGGCTGCTAAGCTTTATGGCGTAGAGCCGCTGATCACCGACGATCATCTGGCGGTAGAGGATGCGATCATCGAAGCTGCACCCGAAATGGTGCTGGGCACACAGATGGAACGCCACATTGCCAAGCGTTTGGGCATGCCCTGCGCGGTGATCTCTGCGCCGGTTCATGTGCAAGATTTCCCCGCGCGTCATTCGCCTCAGATGGGTTTTGAAGGCGCGAATGTGATCTTTGACAGCTGGGTCCACCCGCTGGTGATGGGCTTGGAAGAACATCTGCTCACCATGTTCCGCGAAGATTTCGAATTTTCCGACGAAGCCGGGCCATCGCATCATGCGGCACATGCCCCGCGCAAAGCTGAGACTGCGCCAGCCGCACCCGCTTTGGAAGAGGCGCTGGTCATCACAGAGCATGACGGTCCGATCTGGACCGCAGAAGCCGAACGCGAGCTCAAGAAAATTCCATTTTTCGTGCGCGGTAAAGCGCGCCGCAACACTGAGGCTTACGCCGCTGAGCAAGGCTGTGGGCAGATCGAACTCGACACGCTCTATGATGCGAAGGCTCATTATGCACGGTAAGGTCCAGCCTCCACAGGCACACACTGTCCATGCTCCCGTGCGGGTGGCAATCGTCACGCTCGACAATCATCTTAAGGGTGCTGTCGACCGGGCCAATGAAACGCTTGCGCACGACAATATCGTAATCTCTCTGCATGCGGCCGCCGATTGGGATCGTACTGAAAATGCGGTTGAGGAGACAAATGACGCGGTCGCCAAGGCGGACATCGTCATCGCAACGATGCTGTTCCTTGATGATCACATGCGCACCATCCTGCCTGCGCTAGAAGCGCGGCGCGAAAACTGCGATGCGATGGTCTGCCTGATGTCCTGCAGCGAAATTGTGAAATTGACCCGTATGGGCGGATACCGGATGGACGCCCCTGCCAAAGGGCCGATGGCGCTGCTCAAAAAACTACGCGGATCGAGCAAGCCCGGTGCCAGCTCTGGCAAGGGTCAGATGCGGATGCTTCGGCGGCTGCCCAAAATCCTCAAGTTCATTCCCGGCACCGCGCAAGATGTGCGCGCCTATTTCCTGACGCTGCAATATTGGCTCGCTGGCTCTGACGAAAATGTCGTCGCGATGGTTCGTTCGCTGATCGACCGCTACGCTGACGGAGAACGCGCAGCACGGCGCGGCGTAACCGAAGCAGAGGCTCCGGTCGAATATCCGGATACGGGCGTCTATCACCCCGGCACGCAGCAACGCATTTCTGAAAGCCTGCGCATTCTGCCGGCTGCGTCCAAAAAAGATGGCGGAGGCAAGAACGGCACTGTCGGTTTGATCGTGCTGCGCTCTTATCTGCTGGGCCGCGATGCTGGGCATTACGATGGCGCAATTGCGGCATTCGAAGCGGCTGGCCTGAAGGTTGTGCCCGTATTTGCAGGTGGCCTGGATGCGCGGCCTGCCATTGAGAAATTCTTCGTCCATCAAGGCAAACCCACTGTCGACGCGATCGTCAATCTAACCGGTTTTTCGCTTGTTGGCGGCCCTGCCTATAACGATTCTGAGGCGGCTCGCGAAGTTCTCGGCGACCTTGATCTGCCATATCTCGCGGCCCACGCGCTCGAATTTCAGACAATCGAGGAATGGGCGCAGCGTGAGCAAGGTCTCATGCCGCTTGAATCCACGCTGATGGTGGCTCTGCCCGAACTCGACGGCTCAATCGCACCGAGCGTTTATGGCGGGCGCGCAGGCGTTGGCGGCAAACCTTGCATGGGTTGCGAACGCCATTGCGAGAGCCCCGTTACGGACAAGACCAGCCCGGCCATGCCCAGCACCATGCAAAGCTGCCCCGAACGCGCCGAGGCGCTGGCGGCACGCGTGTTGAAACTGATCCAGCTGCGCCGCTCAGAACGCGCCGCGCGCAAACTCGCGGTGGTTCTGTTTAACTTCCCGCCAAATGCCGGTGCAACAGGCACCGCCGCATTCATGTCCGTTTACGAATCGCTGTTTGCGACGCTGAAAAGGCTGAGCGCTGAAGGTTATTCGGTCGATGTGCCTGAAAGCGTCGATGCGCTGCGCGATACGATACTGACGGGCAATTCTGAACGCTACGGCGCAGATGCCAATGTCGCGGCGCGCATTCCCGCCGACGAACATGTCCGGCGCGAGCCCTATCTGGCTGAGATCGAAGCGCAATGGGGCCCAGCCCCCGGCAAAGTGCAAACCGATGGCAGCAACATTCAAGTTCTCGGCGCGCATTTCGGCAATGTGTTTGTCGGCATCCAGCCCACCTTCGGCTATGAAGGCGATCCGATGCGGTTGCTGTTTGAAGGCGGCTTCTCTCCAACCCATGCATTCAGCGCATTCTACCGCTGGATTCGCGAAGATTTTGGCGCACATTCGGTGCTGCATTTCGGCACGCATGGCGCGCTTGAATTCATGCCGGGCAAACAAGCCGGTATGTCAGGCAAATGCTGGCCTGAACGGCTGATCGGCGATCTGCCCAACTTCTACCTTTATGCCGCCAACAATCCGTCAGAAGGAATGCTGGCCAAGCGCCGCAGCGCCGCCACTTTGGTAAGCTACATGACGCCGCCACTCGCACAGGCGGGCCTTTACAAAGGCCTTGCTGAGCTGAAATCGAGTGTTGAGCGCTGGCGCATGACGGCGAATGATGACGACGGCAAAGCCGAACGCGCTGATCTGGCTGAACTGATTGCCGATCAATGCGATGCTCTCGACATCGAATGCGGTGACATCACGGAATTGTCAGCACGGCTTTATGAGCTTGAAAAAGCGCTTATTCCGCATGGTCTGCATGTTCTGGGTCAGAACCCGGTTGGTGAGCAGCGCGAAGAAATGCTCGACGCGATGATGGAAGCGGCGGGCCAGACAGAAACGGATTTGACCCGCGAAGAAATGGGCGAAAAGCTCGATTCAAGCGATGAGCTTGGTTCGCTGATCCATGCGCTTGATGGCGGCTATGTCCAACCAGCACCGGGCGGCGATATTGTTGCCAATCCAGATGTGCTGCCAACCGGCCGCAACATCTACGGCTTCGACCCGTTCCGTATGCCGAGCGCCTATGCCTGCATTCAAGGCGGTGACCAGGCCGAAAGCCTGATTGCGCGCCATGTGGATAGCGGTGAGCCCTTCCCTGAAAGCATCGCGATGGTGCTGTGGGGCACCGACAATATGAAAAGCGAAGGGGTGCAGATCGCGCAGGCGATGACGCTTCTCGGCGCGCGCCCTCGGCGTGACAGCTATGGCCGTCTGTGCGGTGCGGAACTGATCCCGCTTGAGGAACTCGGCCGCCCGCGGATCGACGTGGTTGCAACGCTTTCGGGCATTTTCCGCGATTTGCTGCCTCTGCAAACCCGGATGCTCGCAGAAGCCGCTTTGCTGGCCAGCAAAGCGGACGAGCCGCTGGAATCGAACTTCGTTCGCAAGCACACGCTCGCTCAGCAAGAAAAATTGGGATGCGACATTGAAACCGCCGCCTTGCGTGTCTTTCTCCAATGCCGAAGGCGCTTACGGCGCAAACGTAAACCAGATGATCGACGGCGGCACTTGGACCGATCCCGATGAACTCGCCAATGCGTTCGAGATCAACAAAGGCTTCGCTTACGGCGTAAAAGGCGGGCCAGTGCAGCATCGCGAATTGCTGCAAAGCGTACTCAAGGACGTCGATTTCACCTATCAGAACCTCGAAAGCGTTGAGCTCGGCATCAATGATGTTGATCAATATGTGGATGGGCTAGGCGGGGTCACCCGCTCGATCGCGAAAGCTAAGGGGAAAGAGGCTCCGGTCTACATTCTCGATGCGACCCGCGGTAAAGCCAAGGTTCGCACTCTATCCGAACAGATCGATCTTGAAGCGCGCACACGCACGCTCAACCCCAAATGGTTCGAAGGCCTGCTGGAGCACGGATACGAAGGCGTCCGCGCTATCGAAGGGCACGTTTCGAGCACGCTGGGTTGGTCCGCCACGACCGGACAAGTCGCGCCGTGGGTCTATCAAAAGATCAGCGAGACCTTCGTGCTCGACGAAACGATGCGTCGCCGTCTCGCCGAACTCAATCCGAAAAGCTCCGCACGCGTTGCCGGGCGCTTGCTCGAAGCATGCGACCGCAATCTGTGGTCACCGGACGAAGAAACACTCGCCGCCTTACGCGTCGCTAATGACGAACTCGAAGACCGCCTAGAAGGCGTCTTTGTCGCCGAATGATAATGAGGGATCCAATATCATGAACCTGCACACATCAAATTCCAGCTTTTCCAAGCCCGATGGCGAGGGTTCGGTTCAGGTCGAGCTCGACCCGCAAGATAAGATCAAAGGCGCAAAGGTTTTTGCCGTTTATGGCAAAGGCGGCATCGGCAAATCGACCACATCGTCGAACCTGTCGGCGGCGTTTTCAAAGCTAGGCCACCGGGTGCTTCAGATCGGTTGCGATCCTAAGCATGACAGCACTTTTACGCTGACCAAGAAGCTGATGCCGACAGTTATTGATGTGCTCGAAACGGTTGAGTTTCACGCCGAAGAATTGCGCCCCGAAGATTACATGTTCGAAGGGTATAACGGCGTCATGTGCGTTGAAGCGGGCGGTCCACCAGCGGGCACCGGCTGCGGCGGATATGTGGTTGGTCAGACGGTCAAGCTGCTGAAACAGCATCATCTGCTTGAAGACACCGATGTCGTGATCTTTGACGTTCTTGGCGATGTTGTCTGCGGCGGTTTTGCTGCACCTTTGCAACATGCTGAACGCGCGGTGGTTGTTGCCGCCAACGACTTCGACAGCATTTTCGCGATGAACCGCATTGTCGCCGCCATCGCCGCAAAATCGAAAAATTACGACGTGCGGCTAGCCGGTGTGATCGCCAACCGCTCACGCGAGACGGATGAGATTGACCGGTTCTGCGACAAAGTCGGGATGGAACGGCTCGCGCATTTCCGGGATGTTGATGCGATCCGGCTTTCGCGTCTCAAGAAATGCACGCTGTTTGAGATGGAGGACAGCCCAGAGGTTCAGCAGGCGCAAGACGAATATCTGCGTCTTGCCGCGATGCTTTGGGCTGGCGTCGAACCATCTTTGGCGCAGCCGATGAAAGACCGCGACATCTTTGATTTTCTGGGGTTTGAATGATGGCTACACGCTCACCTGAAACACCTTACACCGCGTCTTACACTGGGCGCCGCGAAGCGCTGGCGACCTATTTCGACAGCACAGCGAAGAAAGCGTGGATCGACCTGACCTCTGACGCAAAGGTCAGCGGCATTCGCGCCACCGTGCGGGCCGGGCGCGATGAGATGCGCGAAACATTGCTGAGCTGGTTGCCCGGCGACCTGCGCCGCACGAAGCTTTTGGATGCAGGTTGCGGAACGGGTGCGCTCGCTGTTGCAGCAGCATATCGCGGCGCTGAAGTCATCGGTGTCGATGTCGCTGGCGGTCTGGTTGATATCGCACGTGAACGCACACCGGATTTTATCGGGCACGGCAAGATTCACTGGCACGCAGGCGATATGCTGGACCCAGCACACGGAACCTTCGCGCATGTCGTCGCGATGGATTCGCTCATTCACTATTCCGCCGAAGACCTGGTCCACGCGCTTAGCCGATTGGCAGAGCGCACCACACGGTCGATCCTGTTCACATTCACGCCGCGCACTCCGCTGCTCGGCGCGATGGTTCAGGTTGGCAAAGCCTTTCCAAAAAGCGATCGCTCCCCTGCGATCGTGCTGGTTTCAGAAGACGAGCTTCGGACCCGGCTATCGCGGCTTGATGGCTGGTCGATTGGCCGCACTCAGCGCGTGTCGTCCGGTTTCTACAAGAGCCAAGCGCTCGAATTGGTTAGGCACGGATGAGCAAGGCTCCTCGCCTTTCTTCCAAGTGGACAAAAGTCGCAGCGGATTTTCTCCCGTTTGCGGATGCAGCCAGTGATGAACTGCCGATTGGCCGGTTGCTGCGGCTATCGTTGTTTCAAGTCAGTGTCGGAATGGCGATGGTGCTGCTCAGCGGCACGTTGAACCGGGTTATGGTGGTCGAGCTGAGCACGCCAACATGGCTGGTTGCGGTTCTGATTGCCGTGCCGATGTTGATTGCACCGTTCCGCGCGTTGATCGGACACAAATCCGATACGCATGTCTCTGCTTTGGGCTGGCGCCGTGTTCCCTATATTTGGTTCGGCACACTAATGCAGTTTGGCGGTCTGGCAATTATGCCATTTGCGCTGCTGCTGCTGAGCCGCCCTGACACCTTTATCGGCGGATTGATCGGGGGCGGTGCGGCTTTCTTGCTGACCGGCATCGGTATTCATGTGACACAGACTGCAGGTTTGGCGCTCGCCACTGATCTTGCGCCTGCAGACAAACGCCCTCGTGCTGTTGCGCTGCTTTACGTCATGCTGCTCGTGGGAATGATGCTGTCGGCCTTTGTTATTGGTGGTTTGTTGATAGAATTTTCGCCCACGCGTCTGGTTCAGGTTATTCAGGGTGCCGCGCTGCTAACCGTCTGGCTCAACTTGGTCGCATTGTGGAAACAAGAGGCCCGCGCACCTGACCGCACGAAAGCGGATCCCGATGCGCCGACCTTTAAGGACTTGTGGAACGGCTTTGTACGCGATGGCCGCAACGCCCGGCTTCTGACTGCGATTGGTATCGGAGCGGCGGGTTTTGCAATGCAGGACGCGCTGCTCGAACCTTATGGCGGAGAGGTCCTTGGCCTATCAGTCGGGGCAACCACCGCGCTTACCGGGGCATGGGCGCTCGGCGCGCTGATCGGCTTCACGCTGTCGGGCCGTGCTCTTGCGCGTGGCAGCGATCCTTTGCGCATTGCCGGTGCGGGGCTTGTCGCGGGGCTCAACGCGTTCCTTCTTGTTTTGTTTGCCGCGCCATTCGGCTCGCCGCTGATGCTCTATCTGGGCGCAGGTCTGATCGGTTTGGGGCTTGGCTTGTTTTCGGTCGGTACGCTGATTGAGGCCATGAACCTCGCCAAGAGCGAGAGCGCAGGTCTGGCGCTGGGCGCCTGGGGCGCAGTTCAAGCGACATGCGCTGGCGCAGGTATCGCCATTGGCGGGGCGCTGCGTGATATTATCGCGATGTTTGCAACAAGCAGCGCTGCAAATGGGGAAGCCGTCATCATCGGAGCGACTCGCGCCACCGGCTATACGTCGGTCTACATCATCGAAATCCTGCTGCTTCTTGCAGGTCTCGCCGCGATTGGGCCGCTTGTCGGCCGCGACCGCAAGAACACTACCAATACCGGGGACAAAGCTGGCCAACCATTCGGCCTGCAGGAGTTCCCAACATGACTGTGTGGCCAAACCGCTTGGGGGCGATAGCCAGTCGAAATCGGGGACGGATCGCTACCGCCTCCACTCAATTGAGAGGAAAGTGCAATGAATAACACCTACATAGCCGGGACATTCGATGTCGCCGAATTGGCGTTCATCCTCTTCTTTATCTTCTTTGTCGGCCTCGTGTTCTATCTGAACCGAGAGAGCCGCCGAGAAGGCTATCCTCTTGAGCATGAGCAGACCGGCGCGGTGATGCGCGGAACGCCGCTTTCGGATGGCGGCAAGAAGACTTTCAAACTGCCCCATGGCCGCGGCACTTATACGCCAGAAGACGTGGCCCGTGACGATTTCAACATCGCTGCGAAGCAAACATGGGGCTCAGCAGGCGCACCCTATGTGCCAACCGGCGATGCAATGGCGGATGGTGTTGGCCCGGCGGCATATGCCAACCGCGAGAAGTATCCTGATCTGACGTTTGATGGCCGCCCGCGTATCGTGCCTATCGCCAACAGCCATGACATCATAATCGCACCGAATGACGAAGATCCGGTGGGTCTGCCGGTTTACGGAGCGGACAAGAAGCTGGCCGGCACAGTCAGTGATGTCTGGGTCGATCAGGCAGAACACATTATCCGCTATCTCGAAGTTACAACCAATTCGGGCAAGAAAGTGCTCGCTCCTATGGGTGTCGTGTCCGTTCAGGGCAGAGGCTTCCTTGGCGGCATCACCCCGCTGGTGGACGACCAAACCGCGCTGATCGATATCGACGCAATCCGTTCGGATCAATTTGACGGCACGCCAGAGATCGAAACCGCCGGTCAGATCACACGCTTCGAAGAAGACAAAATCATGGCCTATTACGGCGGCGGGTACATGTACGCTACGCCTGAACGCTCAGAACCTTGGATGTAAGATGATGGGGGATCACATCGAACATATTACTAAAGAGCAAGCCGCCCAGTCGGAGCCAAATGCACATGGCGACCCAATGGGCACACCAATGGCCAATGAACGTGTGTTGTGGAAAGGGCGGCCCGAATTGTCGCTCCTTTCCCGCCACGCCTTTCACACGCGCAAAGTGGGGCTCTATTTCGCCGCTCTGATCGTGGTGGCTGTGATGATCGGTAATACAAATGCCGCCATCGTCTGTGCCGTCTTGGGGGTTGCAGCGACCGCGATCCTCCACGGGCTTGCCTGGCTTAGCGTTCGCAGCACAGTGTATATCCTCACTGATGTGCGGCTGATCATGCGGATTGGTATGGCGATTGAGACCAATATCAATGTGCCTTTGAAACACATCACGTCTGCGGACCTTAAACAGCGCGGCAATGGTCACGGCGATATTGCGTTGGTGCTAGGCGGAGAACGGCTGCTGGGTTACGCGCTTCTATGGCCGCATGTACGCCCTTGGCATGTCAACCGCCCCGAACCGATGCTGCGCGCCGTGCCAAAAGCGGAAACGGTTGCAGCCTTGCTCGCCGATGCCTGCGCTGCGCATGTCGCGATTGAGCGGAACGTGTCAGCGGCTGATCATGAAGACCTACCGGCTTTCAAAAGTGAAAACCTGCAAGGAGCTCCAGCATGATCGTCCGGGAATATGAAGAGGACGAAATCACCGTCCAGCGCGCGCCTTTGATGATGGCAGGCGCACTGATCGCAACGGTGCTGGCATTCACACTTTTGACGTCCATGGGTGTGTTTGAACGGCAATCCATCCCGAGCCAAGCGCGCGCCGAAGCTGGAAGCACATCGGTCGCGACACGCTCGCTTTTCTTCTTCGATGAAAGCGATGGCACTGTTCGGGTCGAAGATGCCGAAACTCGTGCCACAATTGCCCGCTACGGCCCCGGCGCTGGCGGATTTGTCCGCTCGACCTTGCGCAGTCTGGTTCACCAACGGCGCATCAATGCCATTGGGCCCGAAATTCCTTTCGAATTGATCGAATGGGACAATGGCGGGATCACTCTGATGGACAGCACCACCGGCGAGAGCCTAGAGTTGAGTTCATTCGGTGGCGACAATCAGCGCACTTTTGCAGTGATGCTCAACCCAAAGCTCGATAGCGAGCGCAAGATGACAGGACCATACTAATGGCGACTACGATAGCTCAGGGATCGGCTATCAATGCGCGGCAATTTGAAACGCCTTGCACGATATCGGTCGAACAAAGCTCCGAGAATTTTCACGCGCATGTTATATTGGCAGGTGACGTCGAAATCGAACCGGGCGACAAAGTGCGCGTTCATGGCGCGCCAATCTCCATCCCCTTTGGCAGCAAAGCGACCTTTGAACGCACCGCGACGGTTACTCGCGCCGGGCCTATGGCACGTGCGCTCACCCGCCTGGCCGCCTATTTCGACTTGGCAGAGCTTTACGAAGTCAGCTTCAACGCAGGGAGGATCAAATGAACGCTCATTCTTCAATTGCTGCCTCAGCTACGGTGGCAACGATCACCAAAGATGCGCCGATCACCAAAGACGATGCAATGGCCATCGCCACTCAGAACACGATGCTCAGCCCGCGGTTCTACACCACCGATTTTGACGCACTTGATGCGATTGATGTATCAAGCGTGCGCGGCGAATGGGATGATCTGATCGCTGAAATGATCGGCGATCCGAACAAGAAACACTTCCGCCACAATGATAGCTTCACAGGCGTCATCGAAGGGCTGGAGCCTGAGCTTCGCGCCGAATTCACGGATTTTCTTGTCAGCTCGCTCACTTCAGAATTTTCGGGCTGCGTGCTCTATGCTGAAATCGCAAAGCGCACCAAGAATCCCGATGTGAAGCAGCTGTTCAAACTGCTCGCCCGCGATGAAAGCCGGCATGCTGGGTTTATTAATGAAAGCCTCAAGGATGCCGGAATCGGCGTCGATCTGGGCTTTTTGACGCGGACGAAAAAATACACATTCTTCAAGCCGAAATTCATTTGGTACGCGGTCTATTTGTCCGAGAAAATCGGCTATGCTCGGTATATCGCGATCTACCGCCATCTGGCTGCGAACCCGCAAAACAAATTCCACCCGATCTTCGATTGGTTCGAAGAATGGTGCAACGATGAATTCCGCCACGGCGAAGCCTTTGCCTTGCTTCTGCGGGCTGATCCCAAGCTGTTAGAAGGCGCCAACAAATTGTGGGTCCGGTTCTTCTTAGTTTCGGTTTACGCCACGATGTATGTGCGCGATCACAACCGTCCTGTTTTTCATAAGGCGTTGGGCGTTGATCCAACCGAATATGATTATGAGGTCTTCGACATCTGCAACCAGATCAGCCGTCAGGCTTTCCCGGTTGAACTGAACACCAACGACCCCGCATTCCGCCGCAAGATGGAGGCACTGCGCCAAGCAGCTCTTCGCATTGAAGCGGGCAAGGAACGCGGCGGAATTGGCGGCTTTGCTCAGCGTGTCAGCGGAATGGCGGGCGCAGGCTATAACTTCGCACGCTTGTATTTCCATCGCACCAAATCGAACGAACTACCGCAAACCATTAGGCTTCAGCCAACGTGGTAAGTTGGCACGGCCATATCGTCCCGTTGATCGTAACGGTGGTCATCTGGTTCACTGCGACCGGGCTGATTGCTTGGGCGGATAATCGCGAACGCGCGACTTTCCGGCGCAGCGTTGCCATTGGCGGCGCCGCCGGGGTCGCGGGTTTGATTGCCATCTGGATCGCGTCTCATTCGACCAGTGTCGGGGCGATTTATGTTTCCTTCGCAGGCGCGTTAGCGGTCTGGGGCTGGCACGAAATTGGCTTCCTCACCGGAGCCGCCGCTGGACCTCGCCGCGAGGCTTGCCCGGAAGGCGCACAAGGTTTCGAACGGTTCACGAATGCAAGCGCAACCGTCATCCATCACGAAATCGCACTCGCGCTCACGGCGTTGATGCTGATTTCGCTGGCATGGAACGCTCCCAATCAGATCGGAGCCACCGTTTTCGTGCTGATGTTCGCGCTTAGGCTAACATCAAAGATCAATCTGTTTGTCGGTGTGCCAAATGCGACGACAGAAATGCTGCCGCCGCATCTGGATTATCTGAAAACCTATTTCGGACGCAACCGGATGACCGTGCTGCTCGCTGCATCAATTGCTGCAATCTTTGCGCTGGCTTGGTGGTTTGCGACGCTTGCAATAGGCGCGCCGACAGGTAGCGCAGAAATGGTCGGTGCAAGCCTGCTGACCGCATTGTGTCTGTTGGGTGCAATTGAACATTTATTCCTTGCGCTACCCTTCAGAGATGGGATGCTGTGGGGATGGGCATTTTCGCGGCGGGGGCTTACCAGGCAAGAGTCCGCGAAGATTGAACGAACATAAGAGAATAAACATGGAAAAAGAGGGTAAACCCATGGATTTTGAAGCCTATTTCGCTGGCGAGCTTGAAACCGTACGCGAAGATGGACGCTATCGTGTGTTCACCGACATCAAGCGGCACCGCGGGAAATTCCCTCACGCGACCCGCTTTGTTGGCGAAGAGACACAGGCGGTGACCGTTTGGTGTTCAAATGATTATCTTGGCATGGGGCAGCACCCCAAAGTCCTCGATGCGATGCATTCGACCCTCGATGAATGCGGCGCAGGTGCGGGCGGCACGCGCAATATCTCCGGCACCAATCACTATCATGTCGAGCTAGAGGCGGAACTCGCCGATTTGCACGGCAAGGAAAGCGCACTGCTGTTCACCAGCGGATACGTTTCCAACTGGGCGGGCCTTGGTACTCTGGCCGGCAAGATTCCGGGCTGCGTTGTGTTCTCCGACGCACTCAACCACGCCTCCATGATCGAAGGCATCCGCCACAGCCGCGCGCCATACAAAATCTGGAAGCACAACGATCCCGAAGATCTCGACCGGATGCTGTCCGAATTTGGCCCGGAAGTACCCAAGCTGGTCGCGTTCGAAAGCGTCTATTCCATGGATGGCGACATCGCACCGATCGCGGCAATTCTTGACGTCTGCGAAAAACATGGCGCGATGAGCTATATCGATGAAGTTCACGCGGTTGGCCTCTATGGTCCGCGCGGCGGCGGGATTGCTGAACGCGAAGGTCTGATGGACCGCATCACGGTTATTGAAGGGACGCTTGGCAAAGCGTTTGGCGTCATGGGCGGATATATCGCGGCCAGCAGTAATCTGGTCGATTTCGTGCGCAGTTTTGCAAGCGGGTTTATCTTTTCAACCGCTCTGCCGCCTGCAGTGGCAGCGGGCGCAGCGGCCAGCATTCGTCACCTCAAAACCAGCGATGAAGAGCGCAAGCTGCAAAAAGAGCGGGTCGATCAGGTTCGGCGCAAGCTCGACATTATGGGAATCCCGCATCTCGCCAATCCTAGCCACATCATTCCGGTGATGGTTGGCGATGCCCACAAGGCCAAACGGATCAGCGACTGGTTGATGGACAATCACGGCATCTATGTGCAGCCGATCAACTATCCGACAGTCCCGGTTGGGACGGAGCGACTGCGCCTGACACCTTCGCCTGTGCATGACGAAGGCGATATTGATCGCCTGATCAATGCGCTTTCGGAAATCTGGTCACAATGTGAGCTAGCCAGGATGGCAACTGCGGCGTGATAAGCAAAGTGATCAGCGGCGGTTTTTAATCAAGAAAGCCGCGTTCTTCAGCTTCGGCGAAAATTTCGGCAAATTGCGGCACACCTAAACCTGGGTGAGCCGAAGTTCTCGCGAAATCGAGGTTGGAGGTTTTGCCGTCGCCCTCGGCGATCACAACGCCAACCATCCCGGCAGCGTAATGAGGCACGCATTGAAAGCCGTAAATGCCCGGCTTGGGGATCACGAACGATACTTCTTCGTTGATCGCCCCTTCCCATCCGGTCACGCCTTCCGGAAGCATCGTGTTTATCGTGGATAACTGGTGGCTTGGTTCGGACGGCACGAACTTAATTGTGTCTCCAACCTGCGCGGTGACAAGACGCGGTTTGAAGACATGCTGACGGCTCTGATCGTCAGGGTCCACCGTGTACATCCTGATTTCGATGATCTTGCCAGTGGGCGCGGCCTCGCTAGCCCCGCGATCGCTGACTGAGACTTTATCGAGAAGTTCGACCGGCTCATTCACCGGTTGCTTGCATGCCGACAGGGCCAGCAAAATTGCAGGCGTCAATATCGCGATATAGCGAGCCTGCGCTAAATTCATCTTTCATCCCACCGAAGAAAAGAATTAGAGGCTGGTTTTTATATAGATTGGCGTAATAAAAAATGCCCCGAAAGCCGAAATTCAAATCCGGCCTTCGGGGCATCAATTTACTGTTTCATGAAGCTGAAAATTATTCGCCGTTGGTTTGCAAATAGGCGATCACGTCAGCGCGATCTTGCGCTTCCTTCAGACCAGGGTAGGCCATCCGTGTGCCGGGCATATAATCCCGTGGAGCTTCCAAATATTCAAACAGGATTTCTGGTGTCCATGTCAGGCCGCTGTTTGCATTAGCTTCTGAATAATTGAAACCGTCAATCTGACCCGCTTCCCGGCCAACGACTCCATACAGTGATGGCCCGACGCCATTTTTGCCTTCTTCGAGAAGGTGGCAGGTTTTGCACTGCAGAAAGACCGTCTCACCCGCGGCGGCATCGCCTGTCAGGTCTGCAAAGCTGACTGCAACTGCTGGCTCTTCTACCACAGGTTCAGCTTCGGCAGTGGCTTCAGCTTCGGCCGCTGCATTTTGCGAAGCAGGACTTTCGCCGCATGCTGAGACCGCCATTAGGCTGGTCAGCGCGATAGTGCTTAAAACAATCTTACGCATAGTGATCATCTTCCCTTTAAATTCAATTTGATCCCTCGGTGCCGCCACGAAACATAACACATTATTTTCAAACATCTAATGTCCGAAACAGTTTATGTCTCGCCGTCCCAACGACAAGTGACCTATCCCACATAACGCACAAGTTTGCGAAGGGTTTCCGATATTTGCGGCAAAAAAAGTTTCGGCCATCCTGTTCATCAGTTCGCGCGCGCTCACCCGACATGCAGGATGATTTGCCAATTGCTGGCCTCGCGCTAAAGAGGCTCGCATGAAAAACATTCCTTGGCACACCAAACTCGTAATCGCACTGCTGATTTTTCTGCCGCTCTATTTTATGGTCGCCGCGCTTGGCACCAAAGTGGGATTGTGGAGCTGGGTCACAGGGCTGGTCGGCATGACGTTCACGGCGGGCGTGTTCGTCATGGGAATCGTCGGCGTCGTCGCCTTGGTTTCGCTGATTATCGGTCTGATAAAAAAACCGCGTCGCAAATTCGTGATCGCAGTCGCGGCGATCGGCGTTATCATGCCAGCTGCAATGTTCGCCGCTTTTGCTGCCACATCGGGGACAGCAGAGGCGAATCCAATTCACGATGTGGCGACCGATACCGCCAACCCGCCAGCATTTTCTGCTGAAACCATGAGGATGCGCGCACAAAGCGAAGCCAATCCGCTGAGTGATTATCAATTGCCGCTGGGTGAGATTGAGATGTACGCGGAAAGCCCACCAGAGCTGGCGATCAAAAGCCACGCGCAAATCATCAATGACACATATTCCGATCTCTCTCCCCTTCCCTTAGGCGGCGCAAGCAAGAGCGATGCGGTCGCTGCCGTTGCCGCCGCAATGGGCAATATGGGTATGAGTGACATTCGCACCGATGTCGAAACAGGACGGGTCGAAGGAGTTGCTGAAACCTTCTGGTTCGGCTTCAAGGACGATGTTGTTGCGCGCGTTGGCGAACAGCAAATCGACTTCCGATCGGTTAGCCGCGTTGGCCGCAGCGATCTTGGCGCGAATGCTGAGCGAATTGCTGATCTGCGCGCAAGGGTCGCAGCTCAAATCGGCCAACGCTAATTGTTGGGCGCCAATTTTTGGGGCGCTGGCTTAATCATGGTAGCCAAACCGCATCAGTGCGAGCGCGCTGCGCTGGAATACAGTCAGAACGCATAGCGCCGCGTAAGCGTAAGCGATGACGCCGAACCAAGCCGGGAAGATGCACATGGCGACAAAAGCCGCGATCGTTTCTGCCCCTTCTGCAAGTCCGGTAGAATAGAAGAAACTTTTGGCACCGTGCGCGTCAGTTTCGTCGCCGCGCTGCGCCGCGATGACGGCAAAGGCCAAAAAGCTGACGCCGGTCAGAACGAAGCTGGCGACCAACACCAAAGCAGGCAAGGCGTTGTCCGCCGCCATGATGCCGAAACCAAGCGGGATCGACACGTAAAACGCAAAATCGGCAACAATGTCGAAATACCCGCCCAAATCTGTCGGTCCGCTGACTCTGGCGACCGCACCGTCTAACCCGTCCAGCAGGCGATTACCGGCAATAAGCGCCAGCCCCAACCACACATTGCCCAGCGCAATCGCAGCCGCTCCGCCCAGCCCAATCGCCAGACCAAAAAACGTTAGCATATTTGCCGTGACCCCCATCCCCGCAAGCGCGCGGCCGATGCGGTTTAGCGGAGGGTCAATTAATGGGCGGAACTTCGCATCTAGCATAGTGCCTTCCTTCTAAGGGGCAAAGGTCAGAAGGCCAATCCAGGCCCCGGTCATGGCTGTTGCAATATTGCCCGCGATCCAACTCTTCATACCCAGACTGGCCGCGTCGGCCCGGCGTTCAGGGCAAAGCGTCCCGATGGTGGAAACAAGCAGGCCCACGCTGGCAAGATTGGCAACGCCGCACAATGCATAGGTCACGATCAATAAGCTGCGCTCGCCAAACGTATCATCGGGCAGAGCGGCCAGTTCGAGATAGGCGACATATTCGTTGAGGATCGCTTTGGTGCCCATCAGACCGCCAGCGGCCTGCGCCTCGCTCCCAAGGAACGCCGATCAGCCACATGAACGGGGCAAAGACCCATCCAAACATCCGTTTCAGCGTGAGCGGCTCATCGCCAACCAGTGGCAACAAGGCGAGCGCCTGATCGGTCAGTGAAACGAGCGCGAAAATGACAATGATGACCGCGATAACCGCCAGGAACAGCTGCATGCCATCCATAGTGCCTTTTACGATGGCGTCGATGCTGCCTTCGTATTTGAGACCGGGTTCTTCCCCGTCGGTTTCTGTACCCTTTTCCTCGGGATCACCCGGGACCATCAGTTTTGCAATCAGCAGCGCCGCCGGGAGAGAGATGAGCGAAGCGGAGATCATATGCCCTACCGCATTTGGGACGGTATCGCGCAGCGTCGTTGCGTAAAGGATCAGGATTGCGCCGCTGATCGTCGCCATGGCGAGCACCATGACCTGAAACAATTCGGCCCGGCTCATCCGGGCGAGATATGCGCGCACAACCAGAGGGCTTTCGACCACGCCCAGAAACATATTCGCGCCGCCCGACAGGCCCACAGCGCCGCTGACACCCAGCGTCCGGCGCAGCACATAGGATAGTCCGTTCACTATCCAGCGCAGCACCCCCCAATGCCACAGCAGAGCCGCAAGCGCAGAGAAGACGATGACAAGCGGCAAAATCTGAAACGCAATGATGAGCGGCGGCTGCGCGCCTTCCTTCACCGCAAACGGCAGATCAGCCCCGCCGAGATAACCGAACATATAGGACGAACCATCCAGCGTCGCAGTTTCAACAGCGGCGACCCCGGCATTGGCAAAGACCATAAGATCCCAAACAAGCGGCACCCGCACAATCAGCAGTGCAAGCGCCCCTTGAAGCAGCAGCGCACCCACCATCCAACGCAAGGAGGGACGCTGCGCGCGATCTTCGCTTATGCCCCATGCGACCGCGATCAGCACCGCAATCCCAATGATCCCGCGCAGCTGATCAAATAGTTCCAAAGTCAGTTTCCCTTGCGCGGTGCGCGATCAGCTCTTTTTGTTGAAAAACCCGGCTAGAACCAGCGCTGTCCAGCGTAGAACCAGCGCGGCCATCTCTCGCCGTGTGCCGCACTGGGTTAATCAGCCACGCCGCCAATCATGGTATTTTTCAACGAACCCAAGAAGCTTCTCGGGCTTATTCGCGCGCTTCCAATTGCCTGCCGCAAATTTGTTAGCCTCTGCCATGGTGGGATAGGAATGGATGGTGCCAAGGATTTTATTGAGGCCAAGGTTGTGCTTCATCGCCAGCACATATTCAGCCAGCAATTCACCAGCATGCAAACCAACAATCGTTACGCCTAGAATGTTGTCTTTACCCGGCGATGTCAGCACCTTCACGAAGCCCTTCGTCTCGCTTTCCGTGATTGCACGGTCGAGATCATCGAGTTCATAACGGGTGACTTCGTATTTTATGTCCTGATCTTTGGCTTCGGATTCATTGATACCAACGCGGGCAACCTCTGGGTCAAGAAATGTCACTGCGGGGATCACGCGGTAATCCGCTTTGAATTTCTTGAACTGGCCGAACAGCGCGTTGACGCTGGCGAACCACGCTTGGTGGCTGGCGGTATGGGTGAATTGGTAAGGCCCAGCGACATCGCCAGCGGCGAAGATGTTGGGGAATTTGGTGGCGAGGAACTCGTCCGTTGTAACCGTGCGATCTGTATCAACACCCAATTTTTCGAGTCCAAAACCGGTCAACCGGGCTTCGCGACCGACAGCTACGATAAACGCGTCAAAAGGTATCTCAACGTCGCCTCCATCATGTGTGGCATGAAGCACACCGTCAGCCACGCGAACCGCATCGTGTCCGGTCAGAACTTTAACACCGGATTCCTCAAGCGCCGTGCGGGCCACCTTAGAAACATCTTCATCTTCTCTGCTAAGGACGCCTTCTGACCTCTCGATCTGTGTGACATGCGACCCGAGACGGGCGAGCGCTTGGCTCAGTTCGCAGCCAATCGGGCCGCCGCCAAGAACCGCGATACGTTCAGGGGCCTTGTCGAGTTTCGCGAATGCCTCCCACAAAGTGTCGCTGGTCAGATAGTCGCAGGATTCAATCCCCTCTATCTCTGGTACATGAGGCTTGGCTCCGCTGGCGATCACAATGCTGCGTGTGGTCAGGCGCTGCGTTTCACCATCATTGCGCGCGATCTCAACTGTCCATGGATCGATGATAGTCGCGTAGCCTTTGACCACATCGACCCCAAGACCCTCGTAACGCTCAGGGCTGTCATGCGGTTCGATGGCTTTGATCACGTTCATGACCCGGGCCATGGTTTCGCCGAAGGCGATTTTCGGTTCGGT
Source organism: uncultured Alphaproteobacteria bacterium (assembly GCA_963789155.1). Lineage (GTDB taxonomy): Bacteria > Pseudomonadota > Alphaproteobacteria > Sphingomonadales > Sphingomonadaceae > Erythrobacter. The sequence goes on from CAWBJN010000004.1 coordinate 130,002, forward strand.
TGACGTAATGCCATACTTTTCAGCATTGCGCATGGTCGAGGCGACCTTCGCACTCTTGATCAGCGCCTTGGACGGAACACAGCCTGTGTTGAGGCAATCGCCGCCCATTTCATTGGCTTCAACCAGAGTTACCTTTGCCTTCACAGTTGCGGCGATCAAGGAAGAGACTAGGCCAGCCGAACCAGCACCGATGACGACCAAGTTGCGGTCGTAGCTTTTGGGGCGGGTAAAACCTTTGTAGACTTTGCGGCGTTTGATCAGCCCGATGATGGCTTTCGCAATCCACGGGACAATCGCTAGCAGAACAAACGAGCCGATGATTGCCGGCGAAAGAATGCCCTGCAAACTATCGATCTGCGCCAGCTGCGTGCCGGCATTCACAAACACGATCGTGCCCAAAAGCATGCCGAGTTGGCTGACCCAAGCGAATGTTAGTGTCTTAATCCGCGTCAGCCCCATCACCAGATTGATGACAAAGAATGGGATCGCGGGGATCATGCGCAGCGTGAACAGGTAGAACGCGCCGTCGCGTTCTAGCCCTGCATTAATGCTCTTCAACCGTTCGCCAAAGCGGCCTTCGATGCTGTCCCGCAGAACGTAACGCGACGCCAGAAAAGCAAGCGTTGCACCGATTGTCGATGCGAAAGAGACAAGGATCGTGCCTATCAGCAACCCAAACAGCGCACCTGCCGCAAGCGTCATGATCGCTGCGCCCGGCAAGGATGCGGCGGTGACTCCGACATAAATCAAAAAGAACACGCCCAACACGGCCACGGGGTTTTCTTCGTAGAAAGCACCAGCATCGGTCGCGACCTGCTTGATACCGTCAATCGTAAGATACGATCCGAGGTCGAATATGAAATAGGCCGCGATTAGCGCGGCCAATCCCGCGAGGATTACTATTTTTTTCATGATTTCCCTTTGCTGACCCCTGTTCGCTTCATATGCGCGCGCGGTTACAACGTTCCTATAGTATCATTTGGCCAAAAGTATCATTTCGCCAGCTTCGCGTATTTCGCGATCCAGCGATTGTCGATCCAATGTTTGAGCCGGGCGACCCATGTCCCCCTTGCGGCCAATGGTCCGTAGCTGGCTATCGCAGAACCATTGCCCGTGGACATCAGATAAAGGTTGTTCCACCGCGGCCGATAACTGCGCTTTGGCTCCCTTCCCCCCAACACTGCGCGTAAATTGGCAGCGAGAACAGGCCCCGCGAACACGGCATGCACACCCGAATGCGGGATTGCGCGATCCTGACGAGCCGCCACATCGCCCACTGCGAAAATGGCACTATGTGAAACAGAGCGTTGCTGCGCATCGACGGCAATGAAGCCCCGATCATCGCAAGCAAGCCCGCCTGCTTGCGGCCACGGCGGTGCCCCGCTGCCCAATGCAGCAACAACCAGATCAAAATCGCCGGGTGATGATCCGCCGACCAGCAATTGATCGCTTTCAAAATGAGCATTCTCAGCGATGACTGATATGCCCTGACGGGTCAGCTCTTCAGCCACCATTTTTCGCACGCTTGGCGCGAATTCAGGCAGCAGGCCGTCGGCGCCAGTGACGAAAGTGACCTTGAGCCGGCCCGGTCCATAAGCGCGATTTTTCAGCGCAAAGGCGAGTTCGGTCCCGCCAGCGCCGCCGCCAACCACGGCAACGGGTCCAGAGATCGGGTAACGCGCCAGAGCTTCGACAAAGCTGTCAATTGGACGAATATCCAGCAGGCGCGTGTTTTCGCCCAAAATCTGCGCAGCTCTCCCCACGCCGCCCGTGTCGATGGAGGCGATGTCGAATGCGATAGACCGACCCTCTTGCGTGCGGATTAAACGGCGCTGTGGATCGATCTCAGTGCATTTGTCCAGGACCAGCTCAACCCCTGCGCGTTGCGCCAAAGCGGCGACATCAACCACGCCATGATCTCGCGTGTACTGCCCGGCGATCCAACCCGGCACCATTCCCGAATATCTCAGATGCGTCGCCGGCGTCAGCAGCGTGGCGCGCGCGCAAGGGAGGCCCTGTTTGATCCAGTCGGCCAAAACGGCCACATGGGCATGCCCGCCGCCAACCAGCACAATATGTTTATCGCACTCTTTCATGAAAGTGCGCCATCTGCGATCCGCTGACCGCTGTCCAGCAGCCAATGCGGTTTGATTTGGCGCATAATAGCTCTGAAGTCGCGCAAACCGGAAACTGTTATGATTATGGGGCTTTTTAATCGGGCCTTGGTATGGCTATATGAGCAAGTCGCCGGATTTGGGATCCTGTTAGCGCAGATACACGGCCAACTTTTTCGATTCTGATTGGACGGAACGACGATCATGGCACTTGAGACCCCCAGCTATGGCAGCCGGATTTCGCTGGTCACATTCTTCAGGCGATTTTTCGAAATCCTGCAACCCGAAGCAAGTTTCTATTGGCTCGCTTTGGTCTATGGCGTTGGCATCAGCCTGCTTTCACTGGCCACGCCGATTTCTGTCCAAATGCTGGTCAACACGGTGGCCAATACGGCACTCGCCGCTCCGCTCATCATGCTGTCACTGACCCTGTTCGGGCTCCTCCTTATTTTTGGGCTGCTGTATGCTTTGCGCATCCATTTGATGGAGCTATTTGCGCGGCGTTTTTACGCGCGGATGGTCGCGGAAATTTCCCTTATCTCAGTCTATGCGCAAGACCCATTTTTTGGCGACAGCAAATCAAGCGCCCTGTTCAACAGATATTTCGATGTCATCAACGTTCAGAAATCCCTGCCGGTGCTATTTATCGGCGGTTTCAGCGTCGTCTTGCAGGTCGCGGTTGGGTTCGTACTGGTCTCGCTATACCACCCCCTGTTCTTAATTTTTACGCTCGTGATGTCGGCGCTGATCTGGATTATCTGGCTGATATGGGGAGCAAAAGCTGTCCGCACGGGCATCGACCTTTCGCATGCCAAGCACAATACGGCGGGCTGGCTTGAAACAGTTGGCGGGTCGAATGGATTTTTCAAATCTCAGCGCCGCGTGGATTACGCGCTCGACCGGACCGACGAATACACCCATAAATATTTGAAAGAGCGAAAACGCCACTTCCGCCAGCATTTTGCACAAACACTTGCTTTTCTGGTGCTTTATGCCGCAGCCAGTGCGGCTCTTCTGGGCCTTGGTGGTTGGCTGGTCATTCAGGGGCAGCTTGGGCTGGGTCAGTTGGTCGCTGCCGAACTGGTGCTGTCTGTCGCCTTTTTTGGTGTGGCGCAGCTTGGTACCTATCTTACCTATTTCTATGATTTGTGCGCCGCGATTGAGGAGATTTCGCTGTTCTACGATGTCGAACAGGAGGAACCAAGCGGCGAAGATTCTATAACCGGCGACGATCACACTCTTGTTTTTCAAGGAGCGACTGGCACCGCGCGCCGCGGTCAGGCCAAGTTTGATCTTACTGTGCCAAGTGGGTCCATCATCATGGCATCGGCCAGCGATCACGGGGTGCAGCGGCTGTTCACCAATCTGCTCAAGCTGCACGAACGCCCTAAAGCAGGATTCCTGACCATGGGCGGAATCGATTATCAGGACATTGAAACCTACAATTTGCGCAAGGATGTGCATGTTCTGGAACGACCGACATTTGTAGGCATGACAATCCGCGAATATCTAGGTTTGGCCTGTCCCGATACAGCTAGCAAACGAATGGTTGCTGCGCTTGAGACGGTTGGCCTGATTGATATTGTTTCATCTTTTGACAAAGGATTGGATACAGTTGTCTCTCACTCCGGCTGGCCCTTGTCGACGGTCGAATTGCAACAATTGAAGCTTGCCAATGCGCTTCTTGAACAGCCGCGCATCTTAGTGCTCAGCCGCCTGTTTGATTTGCTCGATGAAGATAACCTCGCCAGCGCGATCAAGGAATTGCGCGAGCAATCTTATTCGACCGTGATCTATTTCTCAGGCCGGCGAAGTGATCTTGGGTTTGAACGCTTTCTCTTCCTCGAAGAAGACCGCCAGCGCTATTTTGACAATTTCGACGATTATTGCGCTGCGATGAAGATCAAATTAGCCGGCAGCGGACGGCAGGTGCCCCCGATTGGCGCAGACAATGCGGCGGGAGATTAAGCATGGCGATGCTTGAAAAAGATATTGCTCATTTCACCGCGTTAAACAGCGTAAAGACTCCGAAGATTTTTCGAGCCGTCTTCATTATGCTGCTGCTCGCGATCGTGGGCGCTATCGCGTTCCTGATTTATGTCCCGTGGGTGCAGACGATCGGCGGACGAGGGGTTGTCACCACGGTCGATCCGGGGGAGCGCCAGCAAGAGATCAATGCCCTGGTTTCTGGCAGAATTGACGAATGGTTTGTACGCGATGGAAGCCGCGTCAATGAGGGCGATCCGATAGCTCGGATTGCGGATATCGACCCGCAATTGGTGGAGCGTCTTCAGGCGGAACGCGCTCAGGTTGAAATCCAGTTGCAATCGGCCCGCAATGCTCTGGCCACCGCAGAAATTGATCTGCGGCGCATGTCGGAGCTGTTTTCAGCAGGCCTGACTGCGCGCCGCGATTATGAGCAGGCGCAAATCCGTGTGGAGGAAATGCGCGGGCAAGTTGCCGGAGCGCAGGCCAATCTTACCCGGACAGAGACCGCGCTTACGCGTCAATCGATGCAATTGCTAACGGCACCGCGCGACGGGTTTATCCAGAGTATTAATGCAGGCGATTCATCGACTTATGTAACCGCTGGTCAGGTTCTCGCCACATTTGTTCCCGAAGTTCATGGGCGCGTCATCGAAATCTTTGTCGACGGCCGCGACGTTGGTCTGGTCGCGGGAGGCGAAAAAGCGCGGATTGAATTTGAAGGGTGGCCTGCAATACAATTCAGTGGCTGGCCATCGGTGGCCATCGGAACATTCCCAGCGGTTGTCACGACGGTTGATCAGGTGGCGCAGCCTGATGGGCGGTTCCGCGTCTTGCTCGCCGAAGATCCGGAAGCCGACCAGCCTTGGCCAGAGGAACGCTATTCACGCTTTGGCACAGTGGTGCGTTCATGGATCATGCTTGAGACTGTGCCGGTGGGGTATGAAATCTGGCGGCAGCTCAACAATTTCCCGCCGGAGCTTCCCGCCTCTACCTCTACCACGGGGCAAGGCGCTTAGGCATGACGATGCGAGCGGCATTTGGCGCTGCATGGATAGCGGTCTGCGCAGGCGCGGCGATGACGTCCGCGCCTGCCACCGCTCAAAACATTGAAGCCAATGCTGACCCTCTGGAACAGGCCCTGACACAAGGACCATTGCTGCCAGAGGAAGTCTTGCGCAGTTCTGCCCTCAGATTTCCCAGCATTCTCGAAAGCTTCGAACGCGAAGCGGCGGCGCGCAGCGATCAACTTTCCGCTGATGGCGCGTTTGACCTGATTTTAGAAGGCGAAGCCTATGACCGGGTGACAGGCACGTTCTCAGGCGGTTACGCTCAGGTTGGCGCGCGCCAGCCGATCGCGCCGCTCGGGGCTGAAATCTATGGCACCTACCGCCTGTCAGACGGTCGTTTCCCAATTTATGAGAACATCTACAACACCAATCAGGCGGGCGAATTCAAGGTCGGCGGGCTGCTTTCTCTGTTGCAGGACCGGCGGATCGATGACCGCCGGTTTGCGGTTGAAGACACGCGGCTGGCGGTTGGTCAGGCCGGGCTGAACGTTCTGCTCGTGCAGCTTAACGTGCAGCACGAAGCGCTCATGACCTATTGGCGGTGGGTTGCGGCAGGCGGTGAAATCCGCGTTTACGAAGAGCTTCTCGAAATCGCAGAGGCGCGCGCGGTTGGCTTGGCGCGCGAAGTGCGCGCCGGGGCCGCACCGCGCATCGCGCTGACCGAAAACGAGCAGAACGTCATCCGCCGGCGCACTTTGCTGGCAGAGGCGCAGCGCAATTTCGCTCTGACTTCAAATTCACTGGGTTATTATCTGCGGGACGCAGATGGCCGAATGATCGTGCCCACCCGCCAGCAATTGCCCGATAACGAGACGCTCAGCAGATTGCCTGACCTTCAAACGTTGTTGGCTATGCGGCGCAGTGACATCCTAGAGGCGCGGCCAGAGTTGCAGAATTTTCGGCTGGCGATTCAGCGCGCGGAAAACAAGGTGCAATTGCGCCAGAATGACCTTCAACCGCAGCTTGACCTGAAGGTTGAGCTAAGCCGTGATTTCGGGGGGATCGGTGATGGCGGGCCGACATTCGATTCCACTGATACAGTGGTGGGCGTGACATTTACGGTCCCGCTTCAACGCCGGGAGGCTCGCGGGCGGCTTGGCCGGGCAGAGGCCGAACTGCGCGAGATGGAGCTGCGCGAGCGCCGGATTGCCGATCAGATCGAAGTCGAACTCGATAACATTCTGACCAGCCTAAATGCCGCTCTACGCCTTGCCGATCTGGCAGAAGACGAGGTGGAACAGGCCAGCGCCATGGTCACTGCGGAGCGCCGCCGGTTTCAGCTGGGAGCAGGCGATTTCTTCCTCGTCAATCTGCGCGAGGAAAGCGCCGCCGATGCGCAAATTCGCCAGATCCGCGCGGAGTTAAACGGCAGGCTCGCCGCTGCTAGCTACAACACAGCGACGATGAATCTCGAAGAATTGGGGCTGGAATAACCCCGTACATCTAGGTTTGCTTGCGCCCTTCGATCAGGCGTTCGACCAGTGTCGGGTCCGCCAGTGTCGACGTGTCGCCCAAAGCGCCATATTCATTCTCCGCCACTTTGCGCAGGATACGCCGCATAATCTTGCCGCTGCGCGTCTTTGGCAGACCATCTGTGAATTGAATGTGGTCAGGCGTCGCTATCGGTCCGATTTCTTTGCGCACATGCTGGCGCAGTTCTTGAAACAGCGTGTCAGAGCCGTCCACGCCAGCATTCAAAGTGACGTAGCAATAGATGCCCTGCCCTTTGATATCATGCGGATAGCCGACAACCGCAGCCTCCGCCACGAGTTCGTGCAGCACCAAAGCGCTTTCAACTTCTGCGGTGCCCATGCGGTGGCCTGACACATTGATCACATCATCAACGCGGCCAGTGATCCAGTAATAGCCATCGGCATCACGTTTGCAGCCATCGCCAGTGAAATATTTGCCAGCATATGTGCTGAAATAGGTTTGCTCAAACCGCTCGTGGTCACCGTAAACGCTGCGCGCTTGACCGGGCCAGCTGTGAGTGATGCACAGATTGCCCTCCGCCTCGCCTTCCAAAACGCCGCCTTCATTGTCGACCAATTGCGGGCGGATGCCGAACATGGGCAGGCCTGCGCTTCCCGGTTTCATATCATGCGCACCGGGCAGAGTTGTGATCATCACTCCGCCCGTTTCGGTTTGCCACCATGTGTCGATGATCGGGCAGCGTTTTTCGCCCACCACATCGAAATACCAGCGCCACGCCTCAGGATTGATCGGCTCCCCAACCGACCCCAGCAAACGCAGCGAAGACCGATCGCGGCTGGTCACAAAATCATCGCCTTCGCGCATCAAGGCGCGGATCGCGGTGGGGGCGGTGTAGAGGATGTTCACCTTGTGCTTGGCCACAACATCCCAGAACCGGCCAAAGTCGGGGTAGTTCGGCACCCCTTCAAAGACGATGCTGGTCGCCCCATTCATCAGCGGGCCATAGACAATATAGCTGTGCCCTGTGACCCAGCCGATATCGGCGGTGCACCAGAATATCTCGCCTTTACGTAGTCGAACATGGTTTCGAACGTCGTCGCAGTCCACACGCCATATCCGCCGGTTGTATGGAGCACCCCTTTGGGCTTCCCGGTCGAGCCTGACGTGTAGAGGATAAACAGCGGGTCTTCGGCGGCCATCACCTCGCACGGGCAATCCGCATCTGATCTGACATCGTGGAACCAGTGATCGCGGCCTGCGACCATTGGCACGTCCAGCCCGGTATGCTTCACCACCAACACGCCATCGACCGCCACGCCATCACGTTCCAGAGCGGCATCGACATTGGCTTTGAGAGGCACGCTCTTGGTGCCGCGCAAACCTTCGTCAGCGGTAATCACAAACCGGCTTTCGCAATCTATAATACGTCCCGATAAGCGCCTCTGGAGAGAAGCCGCCAAACACCACCGAATGGATCGCACCAAGCCGCGCGCAGGCGAGCATTGCTGTGACGCCTTCGACGATGTTGGGCATGTAGATCGTAACCCGTTCGCCCTTGGTCACGCCGATAGCTTTCAGGCCGTTGGCCATGTGAACCACTTCGCGGTGGAGATCGCGGTAGGTCAGCGTCCGGCCAGCGGTTGCAGGATCGTCAGGCTCAAAGATAATCGCGGTGGTATCGCCGCGTGTCATCAAGGTGCCGATCCACTGCATTGTGACACAGGTTCAGCGCCCCATCGGCGAACCATTCGATACCCACCGGATCATAGGACCAATCGCCGCCTTTGGCGGGCGCAGTGAACCAATCTAGCCGCTTGGCCTGCTCCAGCCAAAACCCGTCAGGATCGGTGATCGACCGTTCATAGCGTTCGGTATATTGCTGCGCGGTGCAGTGGGTGTCGCGCGCTGTTTCAGGTCGCTGGACGAACTGGTTCAAAACTCTTCTCCCTTTGGAGCAGGTGTAGGATCGCTAACGCCCATCTGTCCATATTTTCACCCGTCATATTTTTGGAGCGATTGCGGAGTGTCGATATCGATGAGCCACTCCCGCGGACACGCTATCACCTGACCTTGCGACAGGATTGCTCTTGCACCGGTGTCTCCGGTTGCCGACGCAAGTGCCCCAAAGTGGTCGCGGCCAAAGACAGCTGGCGGCAGGCGGCTGCTATCAGTGGCTGAGGCAGCAATTGCACTCGAGGTAGCGACCGCGTCAATAAGGGCCGAGAAGTGCTCGCGCGGGACGAACGGCATGTCGGCAAGCGCGATCAACAAAGCATCATGACCCGCCTTGATTGCCAGACGCGCGGCCAAGGCGACCGAAGTGCCCATACCATCAGCCGCGTTCGGGTTTACAACGATTTCGAACCCGCAATCTTGCCAAGCGCCCTCACAAGCGTGCCCCCTATGCGCACCGACCACCCAAGCCTGATCAAACGATTGCATGGGGACCGCCACCGCGGCGTGCTCGCCGAGACGCCGCCCGCGAAACATCTGTGCCAGCTTGTCTTGATCACCAAAACGCCGCGACGCGCCAGCCGCCAGAAGCGCCACGCCCAGCTTTCTTCGATCAACCAATCTCGGCCTCGAAATCCGTTTCGCCATAAGCGCGGATCACTTCGGCCAAAGTCGACAGCGCGAGCGTTTGCGGATCGCGAGAGGAGTGGAACAGGCCAATCGGCGCTCGGATGGTCTCCAGCTGCGCATCAGTGACGCCGCGCGTGCGCAGAGCATCGCACCGGTTCGAATGTGCCTTTCGCCCGCCCATCGCGCCGAGATAGAAATGCGGCAGTGCAAGAGCGCGCTGCAACAGTTCGGTTTCCCAATCGTGGTCGTGAAAAAGGAAGATGATGGCGGTCCACGGATCACTTTTCAAAAGGTCGGTCTGAGAACGGCGTTCAAGCTGCGTCGAGGCAATGCCCAGCTGTTTTAGGTCCGCAACAATGCTCTCATCCGGCGTCAAAGCTTCGGCGGCGCAGCCCATAGTCTGACCGAGGCGCGCGAGCGCTTCGACCCCAGCGCCGTGCCCGATGATAGCGACACGCGGCATCGGCCAATGCCCAAAGGCACCCGTTTGCGTTTCCGGGTCAAACCGCATTGCCTGCCAGCCGGAAACAAACTGCGCCGCGCCCCTCTCAATCGTAATGCTCATCGGCTGGCGCGCCGCAATTGCCTTTAGCGCGGGTTCTGTAATGCCCGGTTTTACCAGCGGGCAAAAATGCAGATCGATCCCGCCCCCACAAGGCAGCTTTATATCGAGATAGCGTGACCCTGCACCAAAACGCACCAGTCGCGACGCGCCGGTCTTAAGGGCGTCCAGCGCCTCTGCAACCACAGCGTTCTCAATACATCCACCCGATAGCGATCCGGCAAAGCTTCCATCTTGCGCAACCCCCATAATCGTGCCGGGATTTCGCATGGAAGACCCTTCCACCGCGCAAACTGTCACAAGCACGCAGGGCTCGCCGCGCGCCTGACAATCGTGCAGGAATTGAAGGACGCGTTCGAGATCCACGTTTCGTCAGCGCGGCCGCGCTATTCGCCCGTATCGCTGGAGGCGCTAGTACTGGAGCCGGTACTGGTGCTGGCGAGATAGGCGATGATCGCTGCGCGGGCTTCTTCATCGCGCACAGCACCCGCCAGCATATCGGTGCCCGGCAGATAACCCGCCGGGTCCGCGACATATTGGTCAAGGCTCGCTTCATCCCAAGTGATGTTGGATTGGGCCAAAGCGTCGGAAAAAGGATAGCCTTCAAGGCTGCCCGCGGCGCGCCCGACCACGCCGTGCAAGTTTGGTCCAGCCGAAGACGGCGCACCAGCCTCAATCACGTGGCAACCACTGCACATCTGAAATGCGTCTCTACCGATAGCGACGAGGTCAAGCGGCGCATCGCCAGCGACAGCAAGCGTGGATGCTGCCTCGCCCGGCTCGCGCACAATAATCTGCTCCACCACTGCTGGTTGCTCTGTAGAGCCGCATGCCGTCACCATCACGGTGAGCAAGCTGGCGGCGAGAATGGCACGGTTGCGCATCCTGGTGTCCCCTCAATTCGGTTTAAGTGCCAGTCTAGGCAAACTGCTTTGCGATCGGCAACTCACGCAGGCGATTGCCTGTGGCGGCGAAAATAGCATTGGTCAAAGCAGGAGCCGCAGGAGGCAGGCCCGGCTCACCCGCGCCGCCCACCGGCACATCGCCGCTGTTGATCAAAGCGACCTCAATGCTGGGCACTTCATTCATGCGCAGCATTTTGTAATCGTGGAAATTGCTTTGGACAATTGCGCCGTCTTTCAGTTCAAGTTCGCCATACATCGCGGCGGTCAGGCCAAAGACGATCCCGCCCTCAATCTGATTGCGGAAACCATCGGGGTTCATCACATATCCGGCATCACAAACCGCCCAGCAATTGACCATCTTTGGCTTGCCAGAGGTCATGTCGACCTCGATCACTTCAGCGACAATCGTGCCGAAGCTTTCGACAATCGCGACGCCTTTTGCGGTTCCTTGCGCGCTTGGTTCGCGCCAGCCGCTGATTTCGGCGACCTTTTCCAGCACCGCTTTCTGGCGCGGTGCATTGCCCAGCATCGCCAGCCGGTAATCGAGCGGATCGGCTCCGGCTGCATGCGCTGCTTCGTCGATGAAGCTCTCCACAAAGAAACCCTGCTGCGAATGGTCGACCGAACGCCATGCTTGGAACGGCAGATGAAGCTGCGCCTCTGCAACACGGATGGACGTGTTGGGAATGTCATACATGGCCGGCACGCTTGCTTCGGGGGGATCGTGGCGCTGTGTAAACACGCTGTCGTAAGCGACCAGCGCCCCGTTTTCATTGAGTCCAGCGCGCATCCGGGACATGTCCGCACATCGATAAAGCGCCTTTTGCGTGTCTTCTTCGCGGCTCCAGATCATCTTGACGGGGTAGCCAGTGGCCTGCGCCACGCGCGCCGCCATCCCGACATATTCGCTGCCCAGCCGCCGCCCAAATGCACCGCCCAGATAGGGGTGATGAATCGTGATGTCGCTTGCATCAATGCCAATTGTGCTGGCAACTTCGCTGCGCGCCATCAGCGGCACTTGCGTGCTGGTCCAGATGTCGCATTTTCCACCCGCGACATGCGCAGTGCAATTAAGCGGTTCCATCGGCGCATGCGCCAGATAGGGCGCTCGATATTCTGCTTCCAGCACAGTCGCCGCACCGCTCAGCGCCGCTGGCGCGTCACCGCGTGCCGCCGCTTGATTGCCGCCGGTTTCGCCCGCTTCGTCGAGCGCGGCGGCAAACACTGCGAACTGATCGTCCATTGTGCGCACGGGACTTTCCGATTCAGTCCAATCAATCTGCACCGTATTGATCGCCTGCTGCGCCTGCCAATAGCTATCGGCTACTACAGCCACAAAATTGCCCATGTTGAGGATCTGCAGGACACCGGACATATCCTTGGCCCGGCTCGCATCCATCGCAGCGACACTGGTGCCCGGAACGGGTGGCCGAACCACGGCAGCATAAGATAGATCAAGCCCCTCTGGCTCTGCATCGATGCCAAATTCTGCGGTGCCGTTTACCTTTGCAGGGATATCGGTGCGCGCCTTGCTGCGGCCCATCAAACGGTATTGATCACGCGTTTTCAGTGTCGGCGTGTGATCCATCGGCTGCTCTGCGGCAGCGGTGGCGAATTCGGAATAGGGTGCGGATTTGCCCGAGCCCACATGCATCAAAGTGCTGTCGCGGGTGGTGATTTCACCGGCTGGAACATCCCATGCCTGTGCAGCGGCACCCACCAACATCTGACGCGCCGCAGCGCCCGCGATCCGCATCTGATATTGCCCGGTCGACCGGATCGAAGAAGAACCGCCGGTGATCAGAAGATCCATCGACTTGCCAAGCTGTGTGAACAGACCATCCCAAGTCGGCTCCAACCAGTCAGCGGCATTCAACGTAAAGGGCGCGGCGAACATGCGCGCCGTGTCGGAAACGATGTAGCTGCCATCTGCCGGCGCCTGCATCACGCGCACCTGATCCCAGGCGGCGTCCAGTTCATCCGCAAGCATCTGAGCAAGCACAGAATGCGCGCCCTGCCCCATCTCGCAATGCGGTACGATGGCGGTCACGATGTTGTTGGTGTCGATCTTGACCCAGCTGTTGACCAATTGCTCGCCAGAACCTGGCGCGATTTTTGACGCAAGCGAGCCGATCGGATTGCCGGGACGCACGCCGATTCCAATCAGCAAGCCCCCGCCTGCCAGCACGCCGGCACCGATAAATCCGCGGCGGCTCCATTTGGAGAGTTTCGAAGGCGTTTTCTCTTTAGGAGAAAGATCGTTCATGGCTCACGCTTCCTCTTCACGGGGCTGTTCAATACCAGCGGCGACTTTGATGGCGCGGCGAATACGGGTGTAAGTGCCGCAGCGGCAGATGTTGCCCGACATCGCCGCATCTATATCTGCATCGCTGGGTGATGGGTTGTCGCGAAGCAGCGCGGTGGCGCTCATAATCTGACCCGACTGGCAATAACCGCACTGAGGCACCTGCTCGCTAACCCATGCTTGCTGCACTTTGGAAAGCTCTCCATCAGGCCCGGCGACACCTTCAATGGTGGTGACTTCGCGTCCTTCAGCTTGAGAAATTGAAGTTGAACAACTGCGCACTGGCTGTCCGTCGAGGTGGACCGTGCAAGCCCCGCATTGCGCGATGCCGCACCCAAACTTCGTTCCTGAAAGACCGACCTTCTCTCGCACGACCCACAGGATCGGCATTGCTGGGTCAGCATCGAGAGTGACCGGTTCCCCGTTCAAGATGAAACTCGCCATGTGCTATTTTCCTAGAAGACATTCTCAGTTGCGAAACGCAATTTATCGTAAAGCCGCGTCATTTGCAAAGGGTGGAATACTGCAGAAACTTGGCGCGTACCCGAAATCTAACCTAAGACCTGAACCATGGAAGACATTACATTCGGCGATTTTCTGGCGGTCGACATCCGCGCTGGCACCGTGATCGCGGCGGAACCCTTCCCAGAAGCGCGCAAACCCGCGATCAAACTGCGCGTGGATTTTGGCGATGAGATCGGCGTGAAAAAGAGTTCTGCGCAGATCACAGATCATTATTCGCCGGAGCAATTGGTGGGCCGGATAGTTATCGCGGTGGTCAATTTTCCTCCGCGGCAGATCGGGCCATTTATGTCGGAAGTTCTGGTGCTCGGCTTTCCCGACGAACACGGCGCGATTGTGCTCGCGGCTCCCGACCAAGTGGTACCTAACGGGGCACGGCTGGTTTAGATGCGAATTGTATAGGAACGCCAATTAACGCCGTGGCTGCACACGGCTCTTGCGCGCAGAGCGCTTTGCGGGAATACAAGGGACACTACGAACTTTTCTTGCTTGGTCGCTTTATTCCTATGGGGGGAGAAACAAAATGGCCGTATCCGATCACGTCGATCTCGAAACATTCATGGCTGGCGTCGCAAAACGCAATCCAGGACAAACCGAATTCATCCAGGCTGTGCACGAAGTTGCACAGGACATCTACGAATTCATGGAAGACAAGGTCCACTATCACGAGGCGCAAATCCTGCGCCGCATGGCAGAACCTGACCGCGTCATCTCTTTCCGCGTTTGCTGGGAAGACGACAATCACAACATCCGCGTTCAGCGCGGCTGGCGGGTTCAAAACAACAACGCCATCGGCCCATATAAGGGCGGCATTCGTTTCCACCCCAGCGTGACCGAAAGCGTTCTGAAATTCCTCGCCTTTGAGCAGACTTTCAAAAACTCGCTCACCGGTCTGCCAATGGGCGGCGGTAAAGGCGGCGCGAACTTCAATCCGAAAGGCAAATCTGACGCCGAAGTGATGCGTTTCTGCCAGAGCTTCATGTCTGAACTCTATCGCCATATCGGCCCGAACACCGACGTTCCGGCGGGCGATATCGGTGTTGGCGGACGCGAAATTGGCTATATGTTTGGCCAGTACAAACGCCTCACCAATCGCTGGGAAGGCGTTCTGACCGGTAAAGGTCAGGAATATGGCGGATCGCAAATGCGACCAGAAGCCACCGGTTATGGCGCGGTGTATTTCCTGCGCAATATGCTCAAACATCAAGGTATGGATGTCGAAGGTCACACCGCCGTGATCTCTGGCTCTGGCAATGTCGCCACGCATGCTGCGGAGAAATTTACACAGCTCGGCGGCAAGGTTCTCACAATGTCAGATTCGGGGGGCTTCATCCACGATCCCGATGGAATGGACCAAGAGAAAATCGATTGGATCAAACACCTCAAAACAGTCAAACGTGGCCGCATCAGCGAATATGTCGACGAGTTCAAAGGTGCCGAATACCATGAAGGCAAACGCCCGTGGGGTGTTGCCTGTGACCTTGCTCTTCCTTGCGCGACTCAAAACGAGCTTAATGAGGACGAAGCCAAATCGCTCGTCTCGAATGGCTGTAAGGGCGTTTCCGAAGGCGCGAATATGCCGACCACGCTTGAAGGTGTGAAGGTCTTCCACGACGCGAAGATTCTTTATGGTCCGGGCAAGGCAGCGAACGCTGGCGGTGTCGCGGTTTCCGGTCTCGAAATGAGCCAGAACTCAGAGCGCATCAGCTGGAATTCAGAGCGTCTTGGTGACATGCTGACCGACCTGATGGAAGGTATCCATGAAAAGTGCACCGAATATGGCGAGCAAGAAGGCGGCTATGTCGACTATGTGAAGGGCGCGAATATCGCGGGCTTCAAAAAGGTCGCAGATGCCATGATGGCTTTCGGCGTGGTCTAATTTTAGGGCCTGATTTTTGGGCGTCTGAATCATCGCCCATTCAAACAAAAAAGGGGCGTCCTTGCGGGCGCCCCTTTTTTAAGTGCGTGAGAGTATCGCGGTTACTGGACGCCGAATTGCCTCGCCTGCGCGCGCAACTCTTCTTCCTCACCAGGGTTGGCCGCAACAGCTTTTTCAAGCGCATCTCGCGCCTTGCCCGTTTCGCCCAGTGTCATGCGGCTGCGCATAAGCATAACCCAGCCGTCCAGATCCTGAGGCTCATTTTTCAGCCGCGCTTCGAGACTGGCGACCATGCCAGCGACCATATTGTCCTGTTCACCCGGCGTCATCCGGCTTGCTTCGGCGACTTGCTGTGCGGTCGGCCCGCGCACGCTTGCCGATGCCGCGTCACCTGCAACGCCGCCTGATCCGGGAACCAGGACCGCTGGAGTGCGCGCCTCCATCACGGTCGCCAGCCGCTGCTCAATATCAATATCGTTGATTGCACCGACCTGTTGGACGGTGCGCACAAGATCACCCTCCCACGGGGCACCCGGCGGAGTTTCGGACAGCAGGGTCAACCAGGAAGAGATTGCGCCATCGTGATCCCCTTCCAAATCCTGTTTCACTGCCATGAAATATCGCGCGCGCGGATCGCCAGGGTCAAGCTCTAGCGCCTTTTCGAAAGCCTCCAACGCTCCGGCGGGCATCGGATCGCGCTCGCTGGCGAAAACGCGCGCTTCGCCTAGCGCAGACCAAAGCACCGCTTCTGTATCGTCAATCGCCACTGCACGCTCATAGGCTTCTGCCGATTGCGCGTATTCACCGCGTTCGAAATGCGCAAACGCCAGCTCACTCCAGGGGCCCGCGTCATCGCTCGACGCTTCCGCCGCTGCGCGAAGCTCATCGATTGAGGGCGGCGCATCGGCGGTAACTTCAGTCTCTTCGCCTCCATCACCGCCATCGTAAACGTTGTAACCGATTGAACCCGCGGCAAGAACTGCGGCCGCTCCGAGTAAAATCCAGCCCGCTTTGCCTCCTGATTTTTGATCGGAAGAGGCCTGTGTTGTGGTGTTTGTATCTGTCGACATAAGTTTTCCACTAGCAACCGGCGCAGAAAACGGCAATTGTCTCTGGCATTGATTGGCACTTTGCCTATGATGGGGTTTGTGTAAAATCTATCCGAAGGGGGGGATAGATTGTCTGACTTGTATAAAGTCGCCATAGTCGGCTCCGGCCCAGCCGGTTTGAGTGCTGCAGGACGTGCGGCCGCTCTTGGTATGTCCCATGTATTGATCGAAAAAACAGACCATTTGTCTGATACGATCTACAAATACCAAAAGGGCAAGCACGTGATGGCGACGCCATCCAATCTGGTGCTGCGCAGTGATCTCGATTTTGACGCAGGCAAGCGTGAGACTATCCTGGGCACCTGGGATGAGCAATCTGGCGCTCAGAATATCAATGTCGAGCTCAATGCTGAGGTAAACAAGGTCGAAGGCCAGAAGGGTGATTTCACGATCACGCTTAAGAACGGCAAGGTCTTGCGCGCGGAAACCATCGTGCTTGCCATTGGCACGCAGGGCAACCCCAATATGTTGCGTTGCCCCGGTGCCGATTCGCCAATGATCCAGTACCAGCTGGATGATCCGGGTGAATATTACGACGAACATATAACGGTTATCGGATCAGGCGATGCCGGGATTGAAAACGCCCTCGGTCTTGCCGCCGATGATGCGCAACGCAATGTCGTGACTATCCTGAACCGGGGTGAGAGCTTTGCGCGCGCGAAGGCTGCGAACGTTTCTCTGCTTGAAGAGGCTGAGAAGGATGGTCGGATCAGTGTTCGGCGCGAAACGTCCCCGGCGGGTGTCAAGGACGGCGAGCTTGTCCTTGAAACACGCGACGGTGAAGAGACTATACCGTGCAACCGGATCATCGCGCGCACAGGCTCACAGCCGCCGCGCGGATTTGTCGAATCGATGGGTATCGAATTTTCCAGTGAGGATCGCAGCGCGTTTCCAAAACTGACGCCTGCGTTTGAAACCACCGCACCGGGCATTCATGTCATCGGCGCGTTGGCCGGTTACCCGCTGATCAAGCATTGCATGAATCAGGGTTATGACGTGATCGAATTCCTCAACGGCAATTCCGATCTGAAGCCTGCTGACGAACCTATTCTCAAAGAGAAGTTTGGCACGCTACCGGGCAACCATTCCGTCGAGCATTGGCTGGAAGTGTTTGGCAACAATGTCTCGGTCCTCAAAGGTTTGTCGACGCTGCAGTTGCGCGAACTGATGCTCGATTCGGATGTCCATGCATTTGAGCCGGGTGAGGCAATTTTCCGCCGCAATGATCCGGGTTCGTCGCTGTTCGCGATCGCAGAGGGGTCAGTTTCCGTTGAGATTAACCCCAATGATCCGTCAATCACGGTGCCAATTGAACAAGGGTCGATCTTTGGTGAAGTCGGTCTGATCTCTGGACGCCGCCGTGGTTCGACCATCCGATCGGCGGAACCCGTGGTTGCGATTGAACTTGCGCGGAACGCGGCGCTCAAACTGATCGCAACTTCGCCTGAAGCCGCCGAAGCGGTGAACCGGATCGCAGTTGAGCGTCAGCTTTTGCAGATGTTTGGATCTGGCCTCACTCCCAAAGACATCGCTCCGTTGGTCGAAGCAGCTGAAGTGATCGATATCAGAGCCGGACAGGTTCTGATCACAGAGGGTGATGACGACAAAGACGTCTACATTATCCGACGTGGCTCTATGATCGTTGAAAAGGCGATCGGGGAAAAGCAGATTTTCCTCTCTTACCTGCCTGCGGGTAGCTATGTCGGCGAAATGGCTGCGATTGACGGCTCCAAGCGGACGGCCACGGTAAAAGCAGCGATTAAAGCGCAAGCGATCCGATTGCCGGGCGACAAATTCGTGGCATTGCTCGATAACAACCCGGCGCTACGCGAGAAGGCGCTCAAGGAAATGGACGGTCGGCGCAAAACGACCGCTTTCATTGAAAGCCGCAAGGACGAATTCGAAGACGCCGTCGACCTTTATTCAGAAACTGCACAATTCCTGGTCGATGAAGGCTTGGGCGAAGCGACTGACGTTCTGCTGATCGACGAAAAATTGTGCATCGGCTGCGACAATTGCGAGAAAGCCTGTGCCGATGCGCATGAAGGCTTGTCACGGCTCGACCGCGAAGCAGGCCGTACATACGCGCATCTTCATGTGCCAACCTCCTGCCGCCACTGCGAACATCCGCATTGCATGGCAGATTGCCCACCCAATGCGATCAAGCGCGGGCCTGATGGCGAAGTGGTGATTGATGACACCTGTATTGGCTGCGGAAACTGCCAACGCAATTGCCCGTACGGTGTGATCCGCATGGATCCGAAACCGCCTAAGAAACCATCGCTGTTGTCATGGTTGTTCTTTGGCAGTGGTCCGGGGCCAGGCGAGGCATCTTATGCCTGGCGCAAAAAGAATGGCGATCCAGAACAGCCCAAGCAAGCGATCAAATGCGACATGTGCTCCGGTATTGATGGCGGACCAGCATGCGTGCGCGCCTGCCCAACGGGCGCCGCCATTCGCGTCTCGCCAGACAAGTTCTTGACCTTCACCAAATTGACTGAGGATGCCGACTGATGGCGACGACATCCAAAAGTAGGTTCAGCCAAGATGAGCGGCGGCGCAACGCCGATCACGTCAGTTTTCTGAAACATAAAAAGTATCGCTGGCTTTGGATCGCGTTGTTACTGTGTGTCGTTACGGGACTTGGCTACGCGCTGATTGATCAGGAGCCCCGGCCCAATGGCGGCAGCTGGTACGGCTATACGCTTGGCACTATTGGCCTCGGTCTGATCGTGTGGCTGTCGCTGCTCGGCGTGCGAAAACGCAACATCAGCACGGGGCAATGGAGCCTCAAAGCGTGGACAAGCGCGCATGTCTATCTCGGCCTTGCGCTGATTGTGGTTGGCACGTTGCATACCGGTTTTCAGATTGGCTGGAATGTTCACACTCTCGCCTATGTCCTGATGCTGCTTGTCATCATCACAGGCATTTATGGCGTTATCGTCTATGCCACATTGCCAAGCACGCTTTCGTCAAACCGCAAGGAATTGACCCGGGCGCAGATGTTGGACACGCTAACCGCGCTTGACCGTCAACTTGAAAGCGCTGCGCAGCCTCTTGATCGTAGTCAGTCTGATCTGGTGATTTCTGCGCTTGGTCAGGACGTTTTTTATGGTGGCGCTCTCGCCCGCTTGACCGGCGCGTACCCCGGTTGTGCCACCAACCGTGCACTCAAAAACTTCCCTGAAGCCGGCGACCCAGCTGGTGGGGCGGAAGAACGCGTTCGGACCTTGCTTACAAAACGCAGCGATCAACTCGGTCAGATACGGCGCCATCTGCGCCTTCGCGCCCTGCTCGAAGTATGGCTTTTCATCCACATCCCGGCGACCATTGCGTTGCTCGCCGCACTGCTCGCGCATGTCGTGAGCGTGTTCTATTACTGGTGAGGCTGGCGTCATGGCATTCCTGATCCGCACCATCGATTTCACCGCCGCCGGGCGGGAAATTGTTCGCGATCGTACAGTCGATCAGAACGAATTAAGCATTGGGCGCGCGTCTGAAAACGACATCCACTTGCCGGATCTCGCAGTTGAACAGCATCACGTTCGTTTAAGCGATGCCGGAGGCGGATTGCTTGCGATTGAATCTGTCGGCGGTTTGGGTTTCGGCATTGATGGGCGGACAGAAACAAGCGCTCAGATTGATCCGAATGTCGGCACTGAACTGTCGCTGGGTTCATCACGCCTTGCGATCTCTCGCGAAGGCGACGGCCCCGTTCAGATCGTCATCAAGCAAGCTGTAAAAGACGAAGGCGCTGGCGATGCGTTGCAAGGGTTTGCCTTGGCGAGCACCCTGCCTAGCAAGAGATTGATGGCGTGGAGTTTCGCGGCGCTCATTCTGGTGCTGTTGCTCTCCGTTCCGATCATAACACATTTAACGCGAACACCGGTTGAGAACGACCCAGAGAACATTGGCAAAGGCCAAGTCCTCCTCGATGCCACTTGGAGCACGGGTGAGCTCAGCATGGCGCACCATGACCTTGAAGAAAATTGTGAGGCTTGCCACACCACGCCCTTCGTTTCGGTCCAAGATGAGACATGCCTAACCTGTCACGAAGAGTTGGGCGATCACGCAGCAATGCCCCGCCTTGCAAAGGGCATGGCACCGCTTAGCACCGGCGATTCCATTCAATGGCAAATCGCTCAGACGCTCGGCAAAGAAGGGCCACTGGGTTGCGTATCGTGTCACTCAGAACACGAGGGGCCGGTTAAGCTGGAAGCCGCAAGCGAACAGTTCTGCTCAGATTGTCACAACGAACTCGATACGCGCCTAACCGATGTATCGTTCGGTAATGCGTCTGACTTTGGTAAGAAACATCCACAATTCCGACCGCAATTCTACACCGCCCATTTCGCAGAAGAGCCGGTTCGCGTTTCGCTTGATAGCGAAGTCACTGAAAAAAGCGGCCTCATATTCCCGCATGACGTTCACATGGACACCAACAGCGGTGTCGCACGCATGGCGATGAGCCTATCCAATTATGGCGAGCCGCTCGAATGCAGCGATTGCCATGAAGAAGAGGATGACGGTGTTGGATTTGCTCCGGTTGAAATGGAGCCATCCTGCGAAAGCTGCCACAGCCTCGTTTTTGACCGAAATGGTCCAAATTTCCGCTCTCTGCGTCACGGTGATGTCGATGATCTGATGGCGGACCTTGCGACCATGAATCGTGGTCCGCGCCGAGCAATTGTCACTGGCCGCGCCCGCCCTGGCCAGTTTGCGCGGGGCGGTGCCTATTACTCCAATTTCGGCCGCCCGATGAGCGCCTATATCGCGATCAATCGCGCGCTTGAGCCAACCGGCGTTTGCGGTGAATGCCATATTCCGACCAGCACCAATGGCCGACGTGATCTCACCCCGGTGAATTTGCCAGACAGGTTCCTGTTGGGCGGCTATTTCGACCACGCGGCCCACGGTGATGACGTGGCCGAATGCACCGATTGCCACGCGGCGGACACATCCGACGCGGCAACCGACTTGTTGATCCCCGATGTCGAAAGCTGCCGGGATTGTCATCTGGGCGAGACAGCGGTCAAAACTAAAGAGATCACTCCGTCGAGCTGTGCCATGTGCCACGGCTATCACACGCCTACCATGCCTTGGCGGCCTCAGGATCACGGCAATCTCCCCGGAAATGGGCGTAATACATCTGTCGCAACGATCCTGAGCAGTCTAAGACGCTAGGCATGAAGAGCAGTAAGAGCGGTGTGCTGATTGCACAAATCACAGACACCCATGTTGGTTTTGAGCCAGAAGCGGGTGAGAACGAGTTTAACTTTGTTCGTTTCCGCAATGTCCTGGGGCATTTGCTGAGCCAGTCCGTCTTACCTGACATGCTCATTCTATCGGGCGATCTGACGGACGGCGGACAAGCGGAATGTTATGCTAGAATCCGCAGTCTTGTCGAAGATTGCCCGTTCCCGGTTTATGTAATTCCCGGCAATCATGATGACCGTGATGCGATGCTAGACGCATTCCCTGACTGTCCCACAGCCGATGGCTTTGCTCAATTCGCGATTGAGTGCGAAGGGTTGCGGGTTTTGTGCCTCGACTCGTTCGAGCCGGGCCGGCACGGCGGAGCGTTTTGCGAAGTTCGAGCAGCTTGGCTTGCGCGTGAATTGGATGAACATCCAGACACGCCGACGATCCTGTTTCTGCACCATCCTCCAGTCGTGGCAGGCATCGATTGGATGGATCCAAGCCCTTCAGAACCGTGGTTTAAGCGCTTTCACGATACCGTGGCGGGGCATCGTCAAATCATCTCAATTCAAGCAGGCCACCTGCACCGCCCGCTGCATTCCATGGTCGAAGGTATCCCGATTAGCGTGACACCTGCTGTCGCGCCGGCAGTGTCACTCGATCTGCGTCCACTCGATGCTGAGGTCGCAGACCGGCGACCAATAGTGGCGGCAGAACCACCGTTTTACAGCCTGCATTTGTGGAGAAACGGAACGCTCGTTTCGCATTTCCAGCCTGTTGGCCATTGGCAAACCCTGGCGCGGTTCGAAGATCATCTCAGGCCGATGATGAAGGGTCTCTTCGCGGAGCGCGTCTAGCAGCCGCTCGAAAACGCGAACAAAAGCTCAACCATATTTCCTCTATTCGCTCGCCATGCGCTCCCCAATTGAGCGGACGTCCCTGCACGCTCAAAAAATTCAAAGCTTCTCAAAGATGTTCGTGCCGCCCGGGGTGAAACGATAGGCTTGGATCAGTCCCCGCCTAACGTTCCGCCTTCCGGCCCTGCATCAATATCTGCGTTTCTGCGGACCGGACCGACACCGCGTCCGACCCAGCGATCCATATTAACCTCATTGGTCACGCGCCACGGAATGCCGGAACGCGTCATGAAGAAACGTTCCATTTCATCGCGAGTGAAAGGCCGTGAGCCCAACCGTCCAAACACCGCCATCTGCCCGCCGGTTTCATCAACCGCCCGGTCACGGTCTATGCCCTTGGAAAGAGCAATCGCAGGTGACGGGGTTCGTGCATATGCGATCAATTCAGGAACGGGAGCCGGGCTGAAGCCATAGAAGTTACGCTGGCTGTCGGGACTGGTCAGCTGCAACACTTTCATCCCATTTCGGCCATCCGCCACATAGGCAAACAACGAAGCGTTGGTAGAAGCGACGATCACGTCTTCTGCATCGTTGAGCGTTCCGCCCAATGTCACCTTTTGTTGCAAGGTTGGCGCGCGCGGGTTCTTCACATCAAGGATGACAAGACCGTCTCCCTTCGCCGCGACATACGCATAAGTCCGCGCGACATAAATCCGGCGAGCATCGGCCAGCGGGAATGTCGCCTCAGGCACCGCGATGGGATTGCGCATGTTCGTGACATCAAACAGCTTCACGCCTTCCGCATCGCTGACCCAAAGGTAACGGAACTGGATCGCGCTCGCACGGGCGTCAGTTAGCTCCCGGACAGCAGAAACCTGCGGAGCTTGCGGGTTCGAAAGGTCGACCACCACCAAACCGATATCGGCTGTGATAAAGGCGATTTCGCCAGCAAGATGCACATGACTTGCGCCGGTCAGCACACCATCCGGATTCCACGCATCGGAGCCATCTGTGTATTCCAGTCGCTCGAAGAAGTTGTCGCGGAATTCGCCGTCAGCCAGTGTGTTGATGTCGACCAGAATCAAGCCCTCTACCGCGTCGGTCACCACCGCGTAGTTATAGATCGGCAGGAACGCTTGTTCTTGGTTCACTTCACGCATTTGCGGCGTGTTGCGTTCCGGCGCGATCGGTTGATTGGTCGCTAGCGCCATGCAAGTCGCATTCTTGCTATCCACATGCGTATCATGACCCAGCGGAGAGAATGGCGCAGTGATAATCCGCTCCGACACACCCTTGTTGGCGATTGATGCCACATCGTAAGCACGGAAACCGCCGCGGCCCTCTGCAACGAACAGATATTCGCCGCGCAGTTGCAAGCAGCCGACCCGGCCAGGCGTGCCTTCGTGAACATTGACGAATTCTTCGAATGGCTTGGTTTCGCCCGAGATATCTGCGTCAAAAGCTTCACCGCGAACCCAGTTTTTCAGTTCACGACCATTATCTTCAACATGCATCCGCCAGTAATCGGGCGTTGAATAGCGATGCAGGTATGACCCGATAACCGCTTGCGGCTCGTCATATTCGGTCACGCGCACGGCAGTCAGGCCGCCTTCGAGGCCGGTCCATGCGTGCATGCCGACGAAGTTCACATAATTCGTGCCCAGCAACAGCAACTGCGACATGATTGCATTGTTGTCTTCCTCTTCGGAGAGGTGGCAATCGGTGCAGGTCTTGGTCTCAGTCAAGCGGACGGTGTGCGGGAAGTGCGGCGCAAAGGCCTGAGATGAGAAGCCAATCGCAGAAATCGGCGGTTGCTGCACATAGATGCGTTCGCGGTTGATGTTGGTCGATGACAGCACCAGCGCGGATGAAGACCGAACAGGAGCAGTGATATTACCCTTGGTGGTCTGGTGAACGCCCAGCTGGAACATTTGATCACGGGCAACCTGCGGATTGTAGCTCGCAAAATTGCGCGTCGATCCGCCTTCATAACGGTGCGATTTGGTCTTCCAGTTTGCCTCAATCGGCAGGTGGCATCCGCCGCATGATGTCGTCCACGAAAGGTGGCAGGTGAAACATGCCATCTCATCGTCTTGGTGGGCGCGTTCGCCCTCTTCAATGCCAGTCCCGAATTCGAAATTACCGGTTTCGGCACCATAGCGGCTCATCAATTTTGATCGCGCGGCCTTGGCGTTGAACACCGGAGTCGAAGGATCGACGGAATCGCGCACGAGGCTCATTTCCCACTGAAGTTCAGGGTCGACAAGCGAGCGCTGGATCAGGACACGGCGGCCCTCTTCATTTTCCATCCACTCAAACCGGCGCTGTCCATCTGGATTACGAAGCAAAGCAAGATTGTGCCCTTCTGGAGGAGCCGCTGGGCCGCTGGTGCGCAGCGTTGGATACTCATCCGCTGTGCCGTGACAATCCTTGCAGCCAATTTCGATCGCATTGGCAACTTCGCCATAGATCAGACCGTTGCCATGCGTGTCTTGCTCAAAGTGGCAATCGACGCACTGCATGCCAACTTCGGCGTGGATGCTCATCATGTGAACCGACTCACCGGGATTGGTGCCAGGTTCTACAAACTGCCCTTCACCATCACGCCGCCAACGCTGGCGCCAGCGGTTATCGTGATAAGCGGCCTCTTCAGGCGTGTCGCCTTCTTCGGATGGTCGCAGAATGTCACCAGCCGCATCAAGCATAT
Source organism: uncultured Alphaproteobacteria bacterium (assembly GCA_963789155.1). Taxonomy (GTDB): domain Bacteria; phylum Pseudomonadota; class Alphaproteobacteria; order Sphingomonadales; family Sphingomonadaceae; genus Erythrobacter. The sequence continues at coordinate 155,234 of CAWBJN010000004.1, forward strand.
TGCCATCACGATCGCGCTTGAAGATCGCGCGGAAATTCCATCCGTGACCGTGATAATCGGCAAACTGCGTGTGTTCGAGGGTCGAGTTCAGATCATAAACATTGCGAAGGAAATCGAGATCACCCCAAAGACCCTTCGCTGCCGCCGCTTCCGGATTGCGGTCAAGGATCGCGCGCACTTCTTCAGAGGTTGGGAAGCGCTGCGTTTGATAGAATTCCTGGTATTCCTCGTCGCTCATCCCCTCTGGGCGCGGCGTGGTGTTTTCAGGCCCCGGCCACATCGAAGGCGCGTCGCTTTCATAATCCCACATCGTATAACCGAGATACGAATTCAGGAAGATATTGGGCTGGTGCATGTGGCAAGACATACACTGCGAGGTTGGGATTGAGCGCGTGAAGACGTGCTGCAAGGGATGACCGGACTCGCGCACTGGCGCTTCGCCATGGCCATCGCCATTTTCGTCAGCATAATTTTGGCCGGGCTGGCGCAAACCGCCATGACCACTGGTTTCATGACCATCGTCAGCGTGATCGTCGCCGCCGTAACCATGCTCTTCCTGCATCTGGCTGTTGATTGTCGGATCGACGGTAATCGTCTGCCCATCACGGCCATATTGCGCATAGATCAGCGAATGGCGTGGCTCGCGATCATTGGCATACACAACATGGCAACTCGCACAGCCCGAATGGCGGTAATCGCCGGGCTGATCGTTGGTCCCCATGAACCATGTGAATGGATCATTTAGACGTGTCTTGTGGATATTGAGCGCAGGGATCGCAATGCGCAGGCCTGTGCCCGGACCGCGGTTCGACTGTTTGAGATCGGGACGACCCGGCTCCTCAAGACGTTGAATAAGCCCGGTGGGATTGGGAAGGCCGATCTCGGGGAATTGCGAGAGGATGTTGCGGCCACCGCGCTCAAACACACGGAAGACATCGGCAGGCGGGATCACGTGCCATGTGGGCAGCGGATAAAGTTCTGACAGCACACCGCGAGCACGCTGCGTATCGGACAATTCGCCGTCTTCGCCGTCACCGGGTGAGGCAATGACATTGGCTTGCCCGCTGATCACAGCAGGGTCACCGCTGCGCGTATACGCTTCGCCGAGCATATAATTCTTGAAGGGCAAAATACCGTTATTGTACGTGGCGCCGCCCCATAGCATTGCGCCAGTCGCCATGATTGACCGCTCAGCCGCTTCGATCGATTGGATATGGCACGACCCGCAGGCTTCGCGCGCAACGCGGTAATCCGACGGGTTCACAAACTTCACAAATTCAGGCGATTCCTGATTCAGCAGCGCATAGGAACGTTCAGGATTAGCAGAAGATGGAAAATGCCAGCTGTCTGGATATTTGGGCAGAACGTGGGCTGTGTCGCGCGCCGCGACATACTCCGGGTGATCCTGTGGCAGATCTGAATTGCCGCGCACGCTCGCATTGCCGCCATGGCAATCGGTGCAGCCAAGCCGCACAGCAGGGGTTGTGTGCATCGTGGGAGCATCAGTTTGAAGGTGGCAGGTGTAGCAACCCTCTGACTTGGCGTCCATTTCCGCCTGAGATTGGCGTGCTGGCGCAGCCGGGACCGTGACCAGACTGTAATCGCGATAGGTTGGCTTTTCCTTGTCGGCAGCCCGGGTTTCCGATTGGAACATAGAAAGTCCCAAAAGAAGCGCAGCGATGCCCAACAGCAAATAGCGAGGCGAAAAATGGTTCAAGAGGCTGCGGTTTGCGAACATCAATATGCCAACGTTACGTTTGCGAGAATGGAATAGAATGCATTGTCGTTACCGAGGTTGTCGAACAGGTCGCGGAACCCGTCGCCGCCGATAAGAGTTGCACCCGAGAGGCGAAATACGATGTTCTGATTGGCCTTAGGACGCCAGATTGCGGACGCCGAAAGATCATATCCAATATCGCTTGGGATTGACCCTTCGATCCGCAGGTTTTCAAGCGTCGCGGTGTCTTCGAACCAAAGGTGATTGGCATTTGCGCTCAGGCGAAATGTCGGTGTGATATCGAAGTCCGCACCCACGCCAACCAGCCAAAGCCCGGGATTGTTGAAGTTAGACTGGCCCTGCTCTTTGGAAGATCGCAAATTGTTCAAAATGCCGTTGCGCCCGTTCACGGCTATCGCGCGGCCACCGCCTGCAAATGGAATGGTCTGGCGGATCCAATAGGACGTGTCGGCACCGGCAAAGACCGGGTTTTCAAAGATCGCGTCAAAGCCAGTTTCTTTGTCGTCGAACGGATCGCTGTCCCCGCTTTGATACAGGCCAGAAACCCGGAAACGTATCCAATCGCGATCATAGCTTAGCTCAGCTGCGGCAAATTGCGCGTCGATATCCGCGGGTCTGCCGGTGAAGAAATTGTTGCGATCTTCGCCCAGCGCCCAATAGGCGCTCGCGGTGATGTTGATCCGGCCAATCCGCCCATCCGCGTTGTATCCGATGTAGAACACATCATAATCACGCCCGCGAATATCGCCGAGCAAGGCGGGGCGAACTGGAAAACCATTATCGTCTATCTCGATGTCATTGGCTTCGCGATTGCGGTTGTAGGCAAGCGTGATCTGACTGGTCAGTGCCGGGATCAAAAAATCCTGACGATAGAGATTGGCGATAAAAACAAAGTCATCACGCGGACTCTGCACAACCGAATTGAGCCCGCTATTTGTATCCTTTTCAAGCCGCCAGAATGCCGCCAGGTTGAACTGCAACCGGTTGTTGTCGCGATTGCCAAACAGACGCACGCCCAACTGCTGATCGTTAAACAAGAAGCCACGAAAATCAGCCTGAAAAGGTTGAATGCCCGCTCTGATCGAGATGAAATCATACCGGTCATTGTCAAATTGCGTGAAGTGATAATCAATGAACGCTTCTTGCACGCCAAGGAAATGATCCAACCGATCACTGCCCTTCGATGGCTCCACAAACAGCACGCGGCGTTCGGGCACATCGACGTAATTGACGTTATACGCCAACGTCAAACGGTACTCGATACTCGGCGGTTTATAAGCGGTGCTGCCTTTCAGCAGCGCAAAGCCCGCGATGAAGGTTTGCGACAACACCGTCGAGAAATCATTGCCAAAGACATCAAGCCGGTCGGGGTCTTCGGTCGTTTGAATGCCAACCGGGATCGGAAAGGTGCGCGGCTCGTAAACGGTATCGCTGATCAGGTTCGCGACAAAAAACCAGTCATCGCCGGTGATCGGCAGCCAGGGCACCTTGTCCGGGTTGATCGGACGGTCACCTTTGTAAGTGTTCTGGTTATAAGGGTCGAGAATGTCTTCTTCGAGAAGCCCCAACCCTTCAATCAAACGCCACCGATCGGGAATGGGTACCTGATCGGGTGAGAATGCCTGCGGAGGAGGCGCACGGATTGCGCCTTCATTCTCCTGCTGAATTTCTTCGGGAAGTGCCGAATTAAAACCTGGTCGCTCGCGTCCTTCGATAATGTCACGGTCGAGCGGCTCAGGATCGGGATTTGTGCTCTGGTTAAGACCCTCGGGCGTTTCCGGTTGCTGCTGCGCAGCCTCATCAACCTGCTGAGAAGCTGTCGGCGCTGAATCCTGAGCAGCCTCTTCCAAACTGGAAGGCTGAGACAAGAGCACAAGCGGGATGAGGGAAAGCGACATTGCTAGAGCCCCTCACACACATTCTGGGCTGGATCGTCGAGGAACGGCGCGAACGGGCAGTTGATATAGCGCAGGCGCGTCTGCCTGCCATTCACAGTCACCACAATCCGGTCGGCACGGATCGCGTTTGGAGCATTACCCAGCGTACCCGTGCGGATACCAGCGTTATGCAAACCGAGGAAACTGATCATATCATCCTGATCAATACCGTCACCCGAAACGCCGATCCCGCCAACCAATTGGTTGCCGCGATAAACAGGGACCGAACCAGGAAAGATTTGGAGACCATTGTCGAGGCGAGTTCCTTGCCCTGCAATATTGGGCAATGTCGAACACCCGCGATTGGTATCAGTGGGTGACGCGCCAAGGACAAAACCGAGATGCTCTGCAAGATTGCCAACGATCAGCGCAGATTGCAGCCCGGTTGAGAAAGGATTGAACTGTTCAATCGGGCGCGACAACGGACCATTGGGCGTGCCGAGCTCGCCATCCGGAAAATATGGTCGCGAAAGATTGCCGCCGGACCGATCTGCGAACGCAAATGCTCCGGTTAACGCAGTTGGATCGCCCAGAAATGTACGAACACGTTGGACAAACTGAGGGACTTCTCCCTGTGCCGCCAAAAGCTCATTCGCTGCGAAGGGAGCAGAGAAGAAATTGGCAGTGCGCGCTTTTTGCAAGCTAACATCGGTGCCGAAAATTGGTGCGTCCGGTGACCGAACAATACCAAGGATGCGCCCACGGGTATCGACAAGACTGATGCTGACCTGTGCCCGGCTGTCCAAGGGGCGGCGGATTTGCGCCCGAGCACGGCTCATGACGGCGAATGCCTCTTCCAGAATCGCTGTCGCTTCTGCCCGGGTTATCGGTGAGCCAATATCCGCACCATCTGTACCTGCCCGCACAGGGAAACGGTTATTGCCCGACCCGTCCGACAGAACATATGCGTCTGGGTTCGAAAATTCTGCTGCGGTTGAAGGACGCATACCAGATGCCTCCGTACCGTAGGCTGCGCCAGCGCGGATCGCACCGCCAGTGTAGCCCCTGACCGCGACCAGGCCGCCCGCCGTGCCAGCAAAACTGGCGCCGGACACATCGCTCAATCCGTTATAGGTCGCATCGGTAAATCGCAGCGAAGAGCCATCGACCAAAATACGGTCTGCACGGATCGCAACCGGAGCTTCGAAACCGACTGTGCCAGCGAGAGCAATCGATTCATCAGCGTCGATGTCGACATCAAGCACATTGGTATCAGCACCATAGATACCGTCGGCCATCACGCCGACACCGCCAACCATCACGCCGTTCTTGTATAGCGGGAAACCGCCGGCATCGGCCGCAAGACCCAGCGGCGAGCGCTGCGGACCAATCATCCCATCGCCAAAGCGTGACGAAAGGTCAGAGCAAGGAAGCTGGCTGAACTGCACACCAAACAGAGGTCCGCTTTCCAGACCCAAAGTCGTGGGTGATGGCGGAAAATGTTCTTGCACAATCTGCGAAGCCACACGGGTCGAAAAGGCGTTACCACCGCTTGAAAGATACGCGCCGGTTATCGCCTTTGCGATGGCGGCTGCTTCAGCAGGCACGGCGAGCCCCTGAATGTCGATGTCCTGTCCGTTCGGCGCGCCTGGAATATTCGCATTCGCCGGTGCCCCTGGCATGCGGAAAACTGCAAGGACGTTACCGGGACGATCAACCACAGAGATTACCGCAGCATCGCCCTGAGCGCTCGCCTGAGCCGCTGCCCGCGCAATAATTGTCTGAACGTCAGCGGCAGACAGGCTCTCTGCGGCCGGGAACGAGAACAGCTGCGTCGGCGGCGGTGGCGGAGGTGGCGGCGGCGTAGGCGGCCCACTGCCCGGCCCTCCACCAGACGGTGCAGAATCTCCACCACCGCATGCGGCAAGCACCAATAACGGCGCGGCGACTAGAATTTTCCATCCCCCCGCCATGATTATTGCAACCTACGAATGGCGGTGGTGGCGGAATTGATTGCCGTACGGAAATCAGCTGGCTTGTAACCATTTGGCTCTTCAACCGCAGCATATGCGCGATTGATGTTGGCGCGAATACCAGCCGCAGCGCCCGCAGTAACGCGGCCACTGGTGACCAATCCGTTGAGCAACGTATCAATCGCCATCACGGCCTGCACGGAGCCCGAATAATCAGTGAAACGCTCTCTCGTCGCGTTGCCGCCGATAATCTCAATCACGCGGAATGCATCGGCATCAACATAAGCCCGCTGGCTTAGTGCGTTGGAAAGCGCCCTTGCGCGCTGCGACAGCATATCAGCGGCCTCTCGCGCTGCGCCGGGGCTGCCATCACCCATGGCGCGGTGGAAATTCCTGCTCGCATTGCGGAAATCCTCTGCCTGTCCCGGCACCAACGCCCCCGCGACAGCAGAAAGCATAATGATATTCTCGTCATTGAACGGCGGATTTCCAAACGGGAGAGGACGGCCGGGATTGGTCTCAAAGGTCAAACGCCGCTGATCAGAATCCTGAATTTCGCGGTGGCAGCTATGGCAATCGTAGAAATACAGCTGGGGGAACGCGCCCTCCATGCCGAACTTTGGCTGAGCGAAAAGGTTCGTCGCCCGGCGGACCGCCTCTGCCTGACCCACTGCCCAAAACCGAACGGCATTTGGGTTACGCTTGCGCGCTTTATAATCGGCATCGATATCGTGATGCTGCTGAAGCGCGCTGAAAAGGTCCAGTTCGAAAGAAACACGCGGGTGACCAGCAGCCATCATGGAGTGCGAGACGAACTGCCCCGTTTTTTCCGAACCGTAATGGCAATCGAGGCAGACATTGGCGCGGGCTTGCGGATTCTCAAGCGGTGTCAGGCCAGCAGAAACATTGGAAGCATGCGTCGCAGGGCGGGCATAATGTTCTGCCAACCAGCCACCGGAGGCGCCGTGGCAGCTTTCACAGCCGACACCATCAGAAATTTGGAAGCGCGCGCCACGCTGCGAGGTGGGAGCAAAGGTGGCGTGACAGCCGAGGCATTCAGGAGCTTGCGTCGCAGAACCCAGACCAAGGCTGCTGGCAATTTGTTGACCCCGGCGCCCGGCTAAAACGGCATAGGCCCGGCTGTGCGCTCCACTGGCAGAAGATGGCTCCTGCCATGTTGCAATTTCGTCCTGACGGACAACCGCGCCATTGCCTTCTGCACGGCCGTGGCAGGTTGAACCCGCACAGCTGGCCACACCTTCAAAAGTGCCATTCCCCGATGCGATTGCCGCAGGATAGACCGCAATAAGTCCCAGCACGGCGAAAATACGGAAAAATCCGGCACTCCCCCTGCGCAAGGAAGCGATCACTCCCCAATTCGGCCTTGATATTGTCATCCCATACCCCCCACGAGATGGCTTAACTTCGCTTTTTTCTCTGCTTCGCGCAAGTGTTACATCATTTGCACAGTTCAGAGGCCGCAAGCAGCGGACCGAATGTCATTTAGCGGTCGAACCAGCTCTCGGCTTGTATAGTCGCGTCAAGTCGAAGTGTTTTACCCCGACTCTTGTTTCGTTACGACCCCTTACCCTTTGTCTCAAGCTTGGGCTTTGGATGCAACCGTCAAAACGCCGAATTGGTCGAGAATGCGCCGAAATGATCAGATTTACTGCATCACCAGCGCTCAGACCTGCTTTTTAGCACTTACGCGAACTGCACTTGCTTGCCATGCTGACTTCTGAAGAGCGGGGGCAACTTTCCAACATGACAACACCACCAATTTCGATCGGCAGCGATGGTTTCTACCACCCGGCAAGCGAAGCCGACGTCATCGCATTGGTCCACTATGCAAGGACGAACGCGCTGCAAATACGCGGTCGCGGCGCGACGCACTCTGTGGCTTGGAGCATTTACTCCGATCCTGCAGGCGGCTCTCCGCCCAACCGCTCCCTTGAACAATCACCGCCGCCTGGTGCGGTCAATCTTGCCTTTGACAAGATGCGAGAGATCAATTGGATCAGTGAAGCCGACGGCGTTATCGAAGCAGGTCCGGGCATCAATCTGGGCTGGGACCCGCAGGATCCATTCGGCGTCTCGACCTTGGAAAACAGCCTGCTTTATCAGATTTTTGAAAAAGGGTGGGCTGTGGGCACTCTGGGCGGGATTACACACCAAACGCTCGCCGGATTCACCGCGACCGGTTCTGCAGGTGGGTCGACGCGCTATGGTTGGGACAATATCATTGCCTTTCGCATCGTGGATGGAACCGGGAAAGCGGAATGGATCGAAAGCAGCCACCCACAATTCGATGCGTTTGGCACTTCGATGGGGCTGTTGGGCATCGTGACAAAGCTGCGCATGCAGCTTGTGCCGATGTACAATATCAAAGGCACAGAGATCACAACCAAAATTGACACCTCGGACGCTCCGATGGATTTTCTGGGTGATGGGACGGCATTCCCGGATCAGCCGAGCCTTGAGCAATATCTGAAAGCGGCGCCATATTCGCGGGTCGTGTGGTGGCCGCAAAAAGGCGTAGAGCGCATTCAAACGTGGAGAGCTGACCGGGTCGCTGCTTCGGATAAAGACCTGAAACCCTATCAGCAATTCACCCCTGATTTTGGCGGCCAGACGGAGATGTTTCTTGGCTCAGTGGTGTTCGTCCTGTTCGGCAACACCAACCCGTTGCGCATCATCGGTCTGCTTTGGCGCAAGATGGGCATTTATCTGGAAAACCTGGCGTTTGTGCTGAAGCAAGGCGGCAGTGGTGGTGCTGCGAGGTTTTTCACTTTTCTACTCGGCTGCGTGGTCGGAATAGCAATCTTGGGGCTTGGCAGCCTGCTGGCGTTTTTCAGTGGACTGATGCGGCGGGCCTTTCCCAAATTGCTGCCCATTTTTAACACGCTCACCAAACCGGGCAAAGAAACCACCTTTGATGATTATTATTGGCGTTCCTTATGCATGGACAACACCGTCAGCGACGGATTGCTTGGCACAGAATTCACCGAAATCTGGGTGCCGATCCAGCATGCCCAAAAGGTGATGAACCTTTATCAGGACATGTTTGAAAGCGGCGGAGATGCGGCCACAGGATATTTCTCAACCGAGGTATACGGCGGCCCGGCAACCACTGGCTGGATGCACCCGGGTTACACGGATGGATCAGACGAATACAAAGACGGAAGCGTCCGCATTGATGTCTATTGGTTCCGCGATAATGCCGGGATTCCCAACTTTGATGAGGCATTCTTTGACCAGTATTGGGATGCTTTGCGCGACAGCGGCATCCCGTTCCGCCTTCATTGGGGCAAGTTCCTCCCGCGTTACGATTTCGCCAATTGGGCCGCCTATTACAAAGCCAGCCTGCCGCGTCTGGACGACTTCTTGGCGTTGCGAGCGGAACGAGACCCCGACGGTCTATTTTTCACCGAATACTGGCGCACGCGTCTGACCGGATCAATCTGATCCGATTGGCTTTGTTCCGTCGCCAAGCACGATAAACGCCGCCCAGTGAAAACCGCAGGCGAAGCTGTCTAACGGCTGTGACCTTTCCCGACATCCAATTCTCACTGTTTGATCATTGGGTAACCCTATCTTACCTAGCCGCCTCTATCTTCTTGTTTAGAGTTATACGTTAGAGCTAACGCCGATCATGACCGAACCGACAGCCAATCCCCAAACTGACACGAGCACTGAAAACCGCCAGTTGCGGCGCACCATCTCTTCAATGCGTGACGCGCTTGAGGACAAGGATCACGACACGCGCCAAAACATCCAAAGCGCAGCGTCGCAGGCCGCGGCCGAAATTGGTCAGTTGCGAATGATGGCGCAAGCGCTGAGGGACGAATTGGAGCGCAAGGCGCACGAAACCCAAAAACGGGTTCAGGCCGCGCGGCAGGAAGCCGCCTCTGAAATCAAGCTTTTGAAGGAAACGGTGCAAGCGTTACGCGATGCGCTGGATGATCATCAGGCCGAAGCAGGCGGCCGTGTGCAAGCGCAAAAACGGTCGGCCGCGAGCGAAATCTCGCAGCTGCGCGACACTGTTCAGGCGCAGCGCGAAGATATGGAAAATATGCGGCAAAAATTTAACGAAGACCGCCAATCGCTGGAGCGCGATCAACGCGATAAGCTTCGCGAATTGATGGATACGATCCAGCACTTGCGCGAACGCCTCATGGAGAAACAGCAATGAACGAAGCATCCGGGGCCAACCATAAGGCCCCTGAATTGACGCAGGCCGACCGCGTTAGACAACTTCAAATGATGCTTGATGTGTCGCGCCAGGTTGCCTCAGCGGATACGCTGGACGCGGTGCTGGACATTTTAGTCAGCGTGGCAGTCGATCAGACAGGGGCGACGCGCGGTTCACTGTTCCTGCATGATGCCGCCTCAGGCGAATTGGTCAGCCGGATCGCGCAGGGTTTGAAACGGCGCGAAATCCGTATTCTGGACGATGTCGGTATCGCCGGATCGACCTTTCACAGCGGCGAAAGTCTGATCATTCACGACGCTTATAATGACGAACGGTTCAATCGTCAGGTCGATGCCGATACCGGCTTTACCACCAAATCAATCCTCGCGACGCCAGTTCGTAACGCCAAAGACGAGATCATCGGTGTCGCGCAGGTTTTGAACAAGATCGACGGCCAGTTCACAGAACAAGACCTTGCCGTGCTCGAAGGCGTGACAACGCAATGCGCGATCACCATGCAATCGATGCAACTGGTCGAGCGCATGGAAGACGCGCGCAGACGCGAGATCGAATTTCTGAATATCGTCTCTGAAATGACGTCAGAGCTGGAGCTATCGACGCTTCTGCGAAGGGTGATGGCAGAGGCGACCACGATGCTAGATGCTGAACGTTCAACGCTTTTCATCAATGATGAGAAGACCGGCGAACTGTTCAGTCATGTCGGCGAAGGGCTGGACGCGCTCGAGATCCGGCTACCCAACCACCTTGGTATTGCTGGATCGGTCTTCACCTCTGGTCAGGCGATCAATATTCCGCATGCCTATACCGACCTGAGATTTAACCCGGCGTTTGATAAGCAATCGGGCTTTTTCACGCGGTCGATCCTGTGCGTCCCAGTGGTCAACAAATCGGGCGATGTGATCGGCGTCACGCAGGTGCTGAACAAGAGCGGCGGGCCATTTACCGCAGAGGATGAGAGCCGCCTCAAGGCGTTCACCGCGCAAATCGCCATCGGGCTGGAGAATGCGAAGCTGTTTGGCGACGTCCAGTCGATGAAGAATTACAACGAAAGCATGCTTCAATCCATGTCGAACGGTGTCATCACTTTCGACGAAGACGGTCTAAACCGCACCTGCAACCTGGCAGGCGGGAAGATTTTGCGAACCGGGCCTGCTGATCTGATCGGCAAATCCCCGCTCGAAGTGCTGGGAGAGGCCAACCAATGGCTTGTCGACAGGATCGCGCGGGTTGCGGCAACCGATGTTGGCGAAAGCCTGTCTGATGTAGAATTGATTTTTGATGACGTGACAGTCTCGGCCAATGTCACCGTGCTTGCCATGGAATCGGGCGAAGGCGCTTCGCTGGGCACACTTGTGATGATCGAGGATATATCGGACGCCAAGCGCGCGAAATCTACTCTGTCGCGCTACATGGACCCGGGCCTCGCCGCGCAAATACTGGCAGGTGGGAACGAAGACGATATCCTTGGCGGTAAGGACGTGGTTGCGACTGTCCTGTTCTCCGATATTCGCGGCTTCACAACCATCACGGAAAAGCTTGGCGCGCAGGGCACCGTGGCTTTGCTCAATGACTATTTTGAGCTGATGGTGGACTGCATTTCCGAACAGGGCGGGATGCTCGACAAATTCATTGGCGATGCGATCATGGCCGCATTCGGCATTCCTATCGCCCATGATGATGACGAAGACCGCGGATTGCGCGCTGGGATCAGCATGATCACCGCCTTGCGCGGCTGGAATGTGGAGCGCGAGGCGCGCGGAGAAATGCCGGTGGACATGGGGCTGGGCCTCAACACGGACCGGATCGTCGCGGGCAATATCGGTTCAAAGAAACGGATGGATTACACCATGATCGGTGACGGCGTGAACCTGGCCGCGCGGTTGGAAAGCGCATGCAAGCAATATTCCGCGCGCATTCTGCTGTCAGAATTTACAGTCGCCAAGCTGAAAGGCGTGTACCGCCTGCGCGAAGTCGACAAGGTCGTGGTCAAAGGCAAGACGGCGCCGGTGGGCGTCTTCGAATGTCTCGATTATCATGACGATGCAACCTTCCCGAACCTCATGGATGTGCTCGGCAATTTCAACGAGGGCGTGAAGGTCTATCGTAATCAGGATTGGGACCGCGCGACGGGATTCTTTCAAAAAGCGCTTGAGGCGAACTCAACCGACAAATTGAGCGAAATCTATATCGACCGCTGCAACATGATGAAAGCCAACCCTCCCGGTGACGACTGGACAGGGGTTTGGATCATGAAGGACAAGTAACCCTCAATGAAAAAGGCGGAGCAGTCTGACTGCCCCGCCCTAATTGTCATTTCGACAATGAAATGTGCCGTTTCATGTGGTGATCGACATTTCCAAACTCAGAATCGAAGATCGTCAGCCGTTTGAAATAGCTGCCAATCGCCAATTCATCCGTCATGCCCATTCCGCCGTGGATCTGGATCGAATCCTGCCCAACATAATGCGCGGCCTGACCGATCCGAACCTTTGCCCCTGAAACAGCCAGCTTGCGCTCTTTTTCCGAAGCGTCGAGTTTGAGCGTTGCGAGGTAAGTCATCGAAACAGCTTGCTCATACTCGGTAAACATGTCGACCATTCGGTGCTGGAGCACTTGGAAAGAGCCAATCGGCTGGCCAAACTGCTTGCGCTGACGCGAATATTCGACCGTCATGCCATGAGCGACCTTCATCGCTCCGCAAGCCTCTGCGCATTGTGCGGCGATGGCTTCGTCTGTGACACGCTCAATAAGCGGCAATGCAGCGCCTTCTTCGCCAATCAGCGCTTCTGCCGGGACAGACACGTTCTCAAGGTAAACCTCAGACGCGCGGCGGCCGTCCACTGTTGGATAATCGCGCGTGACAACGCCGTCTGCTGACTTGTCGATAACAAAGACCGATACGCCCTCGCTGTCGCGCCGTTCGCCGCTAGTGCGCGCGGTGACGACCAGATGGGTTGCCCACGGCGCGCCAATCACCACAGCTTTGTGCCCGTTCAGAACATAACCGCCGCCGTCTTTCTTTGCAGTGGTTTGCAGATCGGCATAATCATAGCGACCACGCGGTTCAGCATAGGCGAAAGCATAGACACGGCTGCCATCGACGATGCCGCCGATATGCTCTTCTTTTTGCGCGTCAGTGCCAGCATGTTTCAGAAAACCGCCTGCACAAACGACCGTGGGGACGAAGGGCTCAACCACGAGGCCTTTGCCAAATTCTTCCATCACGATCATCGCATCGACTGCGCCGCCGCCAAAGCCGCCATCTTCTTCGCTGAAAGGCATACCCAGCAGACCCATTTCGGCCATCTGCGCCCACGTTTCAGGACGCCAGCCCGCTTCGCTTGCAATCACCTCGCGGCGCGTTTCCCAGTCATATTGTTCGCGCACCAGCCGGGTCAGGCCGTCGCGCACCATCTGTTGTTCTTCGGTAAAGTTGAAGTCCACGTATTCTCTCCGATTGTCCGTCTAGACCTTAAAGGCCGAGGATCATTTTCGTGATGATGTTGCGCTGAATTTCGTTCGATCCGCCATAGATCGAAGTCTTACGCATATTGAAATAGGTCGAAGCTGCATGCTGAGCATATTCAGGACCAACCGGATATTCGTTCGATCCAGCGTCCGCCCCTAGGTTCGCGATGCTACCATAAAGCGGCGTTCCATAGCTTCCGACCGCCTCAAGCGTGAGTTCCGTGAGGCGCTGCTGAATTTCGGTGCCCTTGATCTTCAGGATCGAGCTTTCCGGTCCCGGCCCCTTGCCCGCTTGTTCGCCGGCAAGAGTGCGCAGTTCGGTGATTTCAAGCGCAGCAAGATCGATTTCCAACTGGCTGACTTTGCGAGCGAAATCGAAATCGCTCATTAGCGGCTCGCCATCCAGAATTTCCGATCCAGCGATCTCACGCAGTTTCTCAACTCCGCGCTTCGACCGGGCAACGCCTGCGATCCCGCTGCGTTCATGCGCGAGCAGGAATTTGGCATAGGTCCAGCCCTTGTTCTCTTCGCCAACAAGGTTTTCCACCGGAACGCGCACATCGGTGAGCCACGTTTCGTTGACCTCATATCCGCCATCAATCAGTTTGATTGGGCGGACTTCGACGCCGGGTGTTTTCATGTCGAGCAGGATGAAGCTGATACCTTCCTGCGGCTTGGCTGCATCGGGATCAGTGCGACAAAGGAAGAAGCCCCAATCCGCATATTGCGCCAGCGTCGTCCAGGTCTTCTGACCGTTGAGCACGTAATGGTCGCCATCACGCACTGCACTCATTTTAAGCGAGGCGAGGTCTGAACCTGCGCCCGGTTCACTATAGCCCTGACACCACCAGACATCGCCGCTGCGGATGCCGGGAAGATGCTGCGCCTTTTGCTCTTCACTGCCGAAGGTGTAGATCACCGGACCGACCATGGAGACACCAAATGGCAGCGGCATAAATGCGTTGATCCGCGCGTTTTCTTCGCCCCAGATGTAACGCTGAGTCGGGGTCCAGCCGGTGCCGCCATATTGCTCCGGCCATGCAGGGACGGACCAGCCCTTTTCACCCAGCACTTTGTGCCAGGCGACCATGTCTTCGGGCGTCATGTCTTCGCGCATGCCAAAATCACCAAGGTGCTTGGGATAGTTGGCATCAATAAAGGCGCGGACTTCTTCGCGGAATGCCATTTCTTCGGGGCTAAAATCAAGATTCATCGGGTTTCTCTCCAAGCCAAAATTAATTCCCCCTCCCTCTGGCATGACTTTACGCTTACGTAAAGGAGAATTGCGCGCTCAAAGTGCACAATGATGTTCGCCTTAGCCTGTACATTTGCAAGAGGGGGCCGCAATGACACCGTGAAAGCCGCGCAAACAGAGCGCGCTAACCATTCGAAATTGGAAAGAACTTCATGACCAAAATTGCAAACAAGACCGCCTTTGTCACCGGGGCGGCTTCTGGCATCGGCTTCGCGCTGACCAAATCGCTGCTGGCGCGCGGATGCAAGGTCATGATGTCCGACATTGACGGCGAGAAACTGGCAGCTGCGCGCATTAAGCTAGGCGAAGAAAATACCGCTATGGTGGTCTGTGACGTGGCGGACGCTGCTGCGGTGCACGCTGCCGCAAAGGCAACCAGCGATGCGTTTGGCAATGTCCATTTGCTGTTCAACAACGCAGGCGTCAGCCTCGCCGGATTTCCCGGCCAGTTTGACCTTAGAGACTGGCGATGGATCACCGACATCAATTTGCTGGGCGTGGCTTACGCAGTGGAGGCGTTTCTCCCGCTGATGACCGCGCACGGCGAAGGCGGTCATATCGTCAACACCGCATCAATGGCCGGGCACGGTGTGTCAGGCGGAATGGGACCGTATCACGCGACCAAATTTGCCGTCGTCGGCTATTCGGAAGCTTTGCGATTGGAAGTCGCGCGGGCCGGCATCGGGGTGTCATGCCTATGTCCAACATGGGTGCAATCCAACATTCACAACACGTCCGACAACAGCCCGGGCGCGGTCGATGGACGATCCGAATATAAGCAATCCAAAGCCTATAACATCGTCAAATCGCTCATCGAAAACGGTATGAGCGCCGACACGTATTCGGAACTTTGCATGAAAGGCATTGAGGCGGACCGGATGCACATCTTCAACGATGCTGAGATGCGGACAGCTTTGATAGAGCGGCACAAGGCCAATCTGGCGGATTTCGATGCGAACCTTGCCGACCTTGCCACAATTCAATCTGCCACCCTTCAAGATGCCGAGGGATAAATCATGGCGGATACAGATTTCGACATCATCGTTTACGGCGCCACCAGTTTCGTGGGCCAGATCATCACCCGCTATATGCATGAGACGTTCACCGATGGATCGGTAAAGTGGGCAATTGCCGGGCGTTCTCATTCTAAACTTTCGCAAGTCAGCCAAGACATTGGCTTATCGGATATTGAGATAATCATCGCCGATGCGAGTGATAAAGCGGCGCTGGCTTCGATGTGCGCGCGCACCAATGTCGTGATGTCGACCGTGGGGCCATACGCGCTGTACGGCGATACGCTGGTGGAAGTCTGCGCCGCCTCAGGAACGCATTACTGCGATCTGACGGGAGAGCCGCAGTGGATACGCAAGATGCAACAGCGCCATGAATCCGTTGCCAAAGCGAGCGGTGCACGGATTGTGCATTGCTGCGGGTTCGATTCGATCCCCTCCGATCTTGGCGTCCATTTCTTGCAACGTGAGGCACTGCAAAAGCACGGCCAAACGTGTGACCGTATCGATATGCGTGTTGCCAAGATGAAGGGCGGTGCATCGGGCGGCACAATCGCCAGCATTATCAACATGGTGAAGGAAGCGGCAGGCGACGCCGATTTGCGCCGCGAATTGAACGATCCTTACAGCCTTTGCCCGCCAGATCACGGTTTTACGGTGCAGCAAAATGACGTAACGATGGCCTATGACGACCGCTATGACAGCTGGATCGCTCCCTTCATAATGGCCGCGATCAACACACGGGTGGTCCACCGTTCCAACGCGCTAAGCGGCAACCTCTACGGCACTCAATTCAAATATGAAGAAGCCATGGCCACTGGCAGAGGCGCGCGCGGCAAACGTATGGCGCGAGCCACTCGCTGGGGTATGGGCGCTTTAATGGTCGCGTTGGCAGTGCCTCCGGTGCGCTGGCTGCTGGAGACCAAAATCCTGCCAAAGCCCGGCGAAGGCCCCAGCCCCAAAGAACAATTTGATGGCCATTATGACATGGTCTTTTTGGGCACCACGCCCAGCGGCGAGCAGGTCCGCTGCCGCGTCACCGGTGACCGCGATCCAGGCTATGGCTCCACTGCCAAAATCCTGGCGCAGGCCGCCGCCTGCCTCGCCAAAGACGTTCCAGCGGATGCAGCGGGCGGCTTCTGGACACCGGCCACGCTGTTAGGAGATCAGTTGATTGAGCGACTGAAAGCGGATGCTGGGCTGACGTTTGAGGTCGAGAAAACATAAACGTTTCGATGAGCGAACGTTAGGCTCGTTTCACTTGCCGGCATCGGGACATAGTCTCCCTCTGCGAAACTGACAATCGCGGATCTGCCAATATCGATTCCGAAGAGTTTGAAGCGATCACTGCTGACATGGTGAAGCAGACATTTGGCAACGAAACGGACGTGACGCGCTGCGTTATTGGAAGGGGCAAGAAACGAATTTCGCCATTCTACCGCCATCAGATGTCCGACCACCACGAAGGATATGATTTCGCCGATGTCATCGCCGATATCAGGCTTGAATATCTCAGCCCGGTCGAAGGTGCGGGCGGCGGGTTGGCTCAGACCGCCCAATCTCCGCCGAACGGCGAATTGGACGAGGGTTTGAAGACCGCCGAGGAGCGCTTTGCGCTGGCCATCGCCGAATGGTGGACTGGCAGGAAATAGGTCGCGCCTGTTCTTATCCGGCCCTGTTTAACTTGCGGAGCCGTTCCTTCACCTCTTCAGTATGCTGGCCAAGAACCGGAGCGCCTTCTTGTTCTGGTCTATGCCAGTCAGAAAATTTGCTGGAGTCGCTCATCTCGAACATTGGCCCTTCGCTGGGGTGATCGCGCTTTTGGAAAAACCCGGTTTCGGCAAGGTGCGGATCGTCCATAATCTCATCGATATCGCGCGCCGGCATGCAGGGGATGTTGGCGTCCTTGAATATTGTGAGCCATTCCGCTGTCGTTTTGGCAGGGGTCCTCTCGGCTACGCCCCGATACATCAAACCTATGTTGAGATACCGGCCCTTTGGCGAGTTGAAGCGTTCATCTTCCAAAACGTCCGCTGCCCCCAACACCGTGTATAGAGTGACCCAATTGTCATCTGTGTACGGTACGATGGCGATATGACCATCGGCGGTGGGGAATGGCTGGCGATCGGGATCCACCTGACGCGCGTAGACTTTGGAACCGACAGGCGGATCGAAGGTCTTTCCTGCAAGGTGTTCCTTCAAGATAAAGTGCGTGAACGCCTCGAACATGGGCACTTCGACAAACTGACCGCGGCCTGTCCGCAATTTGTGAATGATTGCCGCCATTGTAGCGTAAACTGCATTAAGCGCTGCGACTTTGTCCGCTATCAAAGTGGGCAAATAGCGGGGTCTGGGATCATCGTCCACGCGTGAGGCCAGGCTGGTTGCACCCGTTGCCGCCTGAATGACGTCATCATAGGCCTGAAGATCAGAATATGGCCCGCCTGACCCAAAGCCGACGCAATGAACGTAGATGATTGCTTCGTTCATCTCCTTCACCGCCTCATAATCGAAGCCCAAGCGTTTGATCGCCTTATCGCGGACATTGTGAACGAAAATATCCGCCTCCGCGATAAGCTGCCGCATCACGGCGGCGTCTGCATCATCTTTAAGATCGAGTACGACTGATTTTTTGCCGCGATTGAGCGTCATGTGCGACGGGCTCATCCCACCCGTTTTCGCAGGCTTTGCCGAATACCGCAGCGCGTCACCCATCTTGGGTTCCACCTTGATAACGTCCGCGCCGTAATCGGCGAGAATTTGCGTGGCGTAAGGGCCAAAGACGACGCTGGTGAGGTCTACGACCTTTACACCGGTAAGCATCGCTCCGGGTTCTTCGAGTGGCAAAACAGATTCTCCGTAATTCGTACGCCCTTAACCGGGCAACAGCACCGCTTTGATGCATTTCCCGTCATGTTGTTCGGCGATGGCGCGGTTGATGTCACAAAAAGGGTAGGTCGTGATCATCTTGTCGAACGGCAGATTTCCAGCAAGGTGCTGCTCCATCAAAAACGGCAGGAACTCGTCCGGCTCGCTATCCCCTTCTACGATGCCAACGACGCGAATGCCTGCGCTGGTGAATTTGTTGATCTTTACAGGCAACGCGGCATCATTGTGGGACATGCCGACCATTCCGATTGAACCATTCACTTTCAAGCATGCGATCTGAACCTCAAGCACACTTTCAAGGCCGGTCGTGTCAAAGGCATAGTCGGCGCCCAATGGCAAAAGCGCCCTAACTTCCGCCTCAATATCTGTTCCCCCGGTGGGATCAAATGCGTGGGTCGCACCGTGTTCAAGCGCGAATTGTCTACGCGACGCTTGTGGCTCGACCAGAATGACGGTGCTGCAGCCGCGCATTTTCGCTGCCATCACCGCGCTTTGCCCAACGGGCCCGCCGCCCGCGATGAGCAAGCTCGAACCCGGCTCAACATCCAACGAATTTAGAATAGCCCCCGCACCGGTCTGGACACCGCAACCCAGCGGGCCAGCAAGCTCAACCGGTATTCCCTCAGCCACTTTTACGACATTACGTTCATAGGCGAGGCAGTATGAAGCGAAGGAAGATTGTCCGAAGAAGTTTCCTTCCAATTCGCCCTTCGCACTGGTCAGCGGTCGCGTGCCATCTGTTCGAGAACCTGAAAAATTAAGCGCAGGGAAATTTTGGCAATATGCCGCTGGCCCGGTGGTGCAATTGCGGCAATCGCCGCAAGAACGGAAGGTCACCGCCACTTTGTCGCCGACACCCACTTTGGTGATCTGCGATCCGACCGCGACAACTGTCCCTGCACCTTCATGACCGAGCACTGCGGGATGTTTGAAAATAGCCGCGGCAACATCGCGAATGAAAAGATCGGTATGACATATGCCCACACCCGCGATTTTCACGAGGATTTCATCCGGGTTGGGATCAGCAATCTCAATTTTTTCGAGCGCGAATTCCGACTGTCCGACATAGGCAATTGCTGCATCGACCGTCTTGGGCATCCATGTTCTCCGAACCGCGAATTTATCCAAGTGGATAGCTAGCAAATATCAGGAATGCACAGCAAACGTTGATAATGATAGGGAACGTCAGTGTAGCGGCCCGATCTCAGCACATGGTCATCGAAAAACAAGGGAATTCCATGCGGAAATTCAGTCATTTCATCGCTGGCAAAGACGTATTGAACGCGGATGCACAAACTCTAGTGACCAACTCGCCGCATACCGGAAAACCGGTGGCTGAAATCGCTCTGGGCGGCGCGCAAATAGTCGATCAGGCAGTCAGATCGAACCTTGATGCATTGGACGAGTGGCGGTCGCTCAGTCCGCTTTCACGCGGCCGTATCCTCAGCGAACTGGGGCGCAATATTCGCGGGGAAATCGACCGGCTATCCAAGCTCGAAGCGGAGCAGACCGGCAAAACCCCGCGTCAGGGTCCAATTGAAATTGAGGCTGCCGCGCAATATTTCGAATATTACGGGGGCCTCGCCACCATCCCAGCAGGCGATGTGGTGGAGACCTCACCGGGTTTCCATTCCTACAGCAAACGGGTTCCGTTCGGAGTGATAGCGGTCATTACCCCTTGGAACCTCCCCCTCAATCAAAGCGCACGGGCGATTGCTCCGGCATTGGCCATGGGCAACGTCGTCACCTGCAAACCTTCAGAATTCACCTCCGGTACGGCGGTTGAACTTGCCAAACTGGCGATTGATAGCGGCGTGCCTGCGGGCGTTTTGAACGTTGTGCTGGGCACAGGAGCAGATTGCGGCAGTGCACTGGTTTCGCATCCGGCCGTCCGCAAAATTTGCTTTACAGGCAGCGTGCGCGCTGGCCGGGAAATTGGCCGGATCGCGGCGGATCGCATCATCCCTCTAACGCTCGAGCTAGGGGGCAAGTCCGCCAATATCGTATTCGCCGATGCGGACCTTGATCAAGTCATCCCGGGATCGCTTGCGGCCTTTGTCGGCAATGCCGGACAGGTCTGCACCGCCGGCACGCGCCTGCTGGTTGAACGCAGCATCTATGACGAAGTTGTCCAGCGGATGGTCGCCGCCGCGCGCGAGGCGAAAGTGGGCGCGCAGGATGATGCTGATGCAGGGGCGATCACCACACCAGATCAGTTGGATAGGATTTACGAATATTTTGACATCGCACAGGCCGACGGCGCGAAGCTGGAATTGGGCGGCAAGCAATCGGGCGCCACATCAGAAAGTGGCGGACAATATGCGCCGATCACCATCTACTCCGATGTGACCCCAGACATGCGCATTGCCCAAGAGGAGGTCTTCGGCCCGGTCCTGTCGATCATAGCGTTCAGCGATGAGGAAGACGCAGTCGCAATCGCCAACGGCACGGATTACGGGCTAGCGGCAGGCCTATGGACCAATGATCTTGGCCGGGCGCACCGCGTGGCAGATCGGCTGGAGGCGGGATACATCTCGGTCAATCACTATTCGCCGTCGATATTTCTGCCTTTTGGCGGATTTAAGAACAGCGGATATGGGCGCGAGAAGGGGCTGGAGGCTCTGCACCATTACTGCCAGACGAAGAGCGTCAACATCAAGATTTAGGCAAGCCTCCGCCTTTAGCTGCGCACCAAACGGCCCGGCCTCTCCCCTGTGTCATTATCGTTATCGCGTATCATCACCCCATTGCAGAACGTCGCTTTGTACCCGGTAACAGGCATCATAATGCGCGTGCCGCCAGCTGGAAGATCAGGGTAGGCAACCGGTGTGGCCACGCTCAAATTGTCGTAGTCGATCACATTGATATCAGCGCGTTTACCTACTTCGAGCGAACCGCGATCATCAAACCCATACATTTTGGCATTGCGAGCGGTCTGTTTATTCACGAGAAATTCGATCGGGATTTTATCACCCTTCTCCCTGTCACGGGTCCAATAGCTAAGCTGAGTTGTGGGCATGGTCGCGTCGCAAATCAGCGTTACATGTGCGCCCGCGTCGCTCAGTCCGGTGACAGTTTCCGGGTGGCGCAACATCTCTTCGATGATGGCGAGACTCTCTGGCAGGTCCTTCCGACTGAATGAGGCAAAATGGGTGCCGTCACCTGAAACAGTGAAATCATAGAGATATTCAATCGGGGTTACGCCCGCCTTTTCCGCAAGTGCGCCAATCGAATTTTCCATCCCCGCCTCCAGATTGATTGGTGACGCAATCGGATAGATGATATCAGCATGTTTGCGGAACAGTCCGGACAGGTTCTCCATCGAGCCGGGTGCCTCATGCGGGATCGGTCTCTCCGCCAAGATTGCCCGCTTGATGTCCGGATCACGCATGGCGACGACGCGTTCAGCGATCGGCAAATGCGCCATCTTTTCAAGGTATGTCGGTGTGCGCATGAAGGCGTGGTATGAACTCAGCCCATGCAGATAGCCGATAATCCGCGACGGGACTTGCGGATAAAGATGGGCGCCTGCTTCGTTAGCCTCCACCGTTTTTGCCAGCATGTGCCGCCACAGTTCCGGGTGGTAATCGCGCGTTTCGACCAAGGTGAAGGTCAGCGGACGCCCGCTTTCTACCGAACATTGGCGCATCAGCTCCAGCTCGCTTTCCGGCGTGTTGCGTTCCCCGCCCAGTGCGGCAAGTTCGCCCACAGCACCAGCAGGGATCGCTTCGATCACGCCCTTGCCCAATTTCTTGAATCGCCGCGCGATTTCCAGCAATTCTTCGTCTGCTGCGAATGTGCCGGGAACAGGCTCTCCCCAAAGTGCGCGGTGGCCGATGGTGCGCGAGGTCGAGAAACCGACAGCCCCCGCATCAATCGCCTCTTCTACCAGATCGGCGATTTTGGTGATCTCTTCTGCGGTCGCGTCTTCATTGGTGCGCCCGCGTTCACCCATCGCGAAATAGCGGACTGCACCATGAGCAATCTGCGCACCGACATCAATCGCATATTCGCGCGAGGCAATGTAATCCATATATTCAGGGAAGCTCTCCCACTTGCCCCATTCAATGCCTTCGTAAAGCGCGGTGCCGGGGATGTCCTCGACCCCTTCCATCAATTCGATCAAGGCTTTTTCCTCGCCCGGTCTGACAGGTGCAAAGCCAACACCGCAATTGCCCATGACGACCGTTGTCGCGCCATTGTGCGATGATGGCGCGAGTTCGCTATCCCAGCTTACCTGCCCATCATAATGCGTGTGCACGTCAATCCAGCCCGGCGTGACGATGTGCCCTGCTGCGTCGACTTCGCGGTGCGCTGTGCCGCTGATCGAGGTGCCGATTTCTTGGATAACGCCGTTGGTAAAAGCGATATCGCCAATATAGGGTGCGCCGCCTAGTCCGTCATAGATCGTGCCGTTGCGGATGATTGTATCGAACATCGGGAAAGCTCCGGTAGAGAGGGTTTTGAGGCTTTACGCTCGGGCGAGGTAGACGGTCTGAGGCTGCATATATTCAAGCAGACCCTCCATCCCGTTTTCAACACCCAGACCGCTGTGCTTGTGCCCGCCAAAAGGTGTGTCCGGGCGAAGCATCAGGTTCTGATTGATCCAGACCGTGCCTGTTTCGATTTGACGGGCAATTTCCATCGCCTTTTCCGTGTCTTTTGACCAGACAGCTCCGGCCAGGCCGTATTCGCTGTCATTGGCGCGCGCGATCACTTCGTCGACCTCATCAAATTTCATCATAGGCAGGATCGGGCCAAAGGCCTCTTCTTGCACGACGCGAGAATCTTCCGGCGGGTTGTCGACGATTGTCACGGGCACAAAATAGCCGCCATTGTCGGGAATGTCGGAGCCGGTTAGCAGGGTTAGTCCGGTTGCCTTCGCGTCGCCGAGCAGGTTCATCACCCGGTCGAACTGACGCTTGTTTTGAATCGGGCCAAGATTGGTGCCCTGATCCGCGCCATCGCCGACCTTGGTCGCGGTGGCAATTGCTGCCAATCGGTCGCGCAAATCGTCATAGATCGAATGATGCACATAGAGGCGTTTAGTCGCGACGCAAATTTGCGCCGTGTTAAAGAACGCGCCGAAGAAAATCTTCTCCGCCACCTCATCCAGATCAACATCGGGCATGACGATTGCGGCATCATTGCCGCCCAGTTCCAGCGTGACGCGCTTCAAATCTTTGGCGGCGGATTCCATAACCTTCTTGCCAGTGGCAGAAGACCCGGTGAATGAGATCTTCGCAAATCCGGGGTGCGATGTCATCATCGGGCCAAGGTCATCACCGCCTGTGATCACATTGAACACACCCGGTGGAAACGCTTGCTGAAACAACTGCCCGATCCGCAAGGTGCAAAGCGGAGTGAATGGGGATGGTTTGAGCACCACCGTATTGCCCGCAAGGAGCGCCGGAGCGACCTTCCACATGGAAAGGTTCACCGGGAAATTCCACGGCGCAATCGCGCAGATCACTCCAAGCGGCACATAGCGGGTTTCGACAAATTGCTGATCGGAATCCTCCGCGACTTCCACCGGCGGGGTCATTTCAGCAACCGCTTTCATCCACGTCGCCGAACCATCTATTTCCATAAAGGCCATATCGACCGGGCGGCCTTGTTCCTGCGTGAACAAGCGGCTCAATTCCGATGCATGTTCGGCAAGAATATCTGCTGCCTTACGGACGGCTGCCTGCCGCTCCTCAACGGGCGTATTCTTCCACGTTTTGAAAGCGGCCCGTGCTGATTCCACCGCATCGTCGAGTTGTTCCTTTGAGCAATCCGGAACGGAAGCAAAAACCTTACCCGTTGCCGGATTTACAACCTCGATTTCCTTTTCAGAGCCGACGGCTTCCCCGTTGATCGTCATTTGATAGGTCATGTTTTGCCACCTTCCTGATGCAAGAAACTTTACAATTTATCCAATTGGATAAAGCGTTCATAAAAATTTCCCATTGGCGATTTTGAGAGCGCAATACAGGCTGGCATTTTCTGTTAGAAAGCCGCCGCTTTTTCCGCAGCGATGCATCGTTGTGCGCGCCAGAAATGGAATGCCGTCCATAGGTTAAACAGTCCTGCGGTGGCGACTGCGCCGCGAATACCCGCGGCCTCTAGAGAAGGATCCCCGCCGGAAATGAAGTCCGACACTGCGCCGACAAACAACGGCCCCATGCTCAGGCCGAGCAGTCCGCTAAAGAGCAGGTAGATCGCAACTGCCATTGCCCGCGTGCGGTCACTCGCTAGCACCTGAATATATGAGAAATTGGGCCCATAATAGAATGTCGCTGCAAAAGTCAGCATGCCAAGCAGCATAATCGAAAGGTTCGCGTCATCTACCGATACTGCGGCATATGTGCAGGGCGCGGCAAGAACGAAGAAACCAGCCGCAATAAGCAGGGATCGGGCCGGATTTTTACGGTCGACCTTATTGCTCACTTGCCCGCCCAACCACGCGCCGAGCACTCCAAAGAATCCAACCATAATGCCAAGTTTCAGGCCCAGCTCGCTGTAGCTGAGATCGAAAATGCGCACATAAATTGCGCCGTAAAATGCACCTATCCCATAGGCTACAAACTGAACCAGAATGCCTGCCATTACCAAGTGCCAATAAGCCCGTTTCTTTGACAATTCGGCCATCGCTTGTTTGAAAGTCATCTCGCCGGATTTGGGCTTGAATGCCTCAGCCAGGCTTACTGCGCCGCGCTTATCCTTTACCGTTAGCCAGACGATTATCCCCAAAAGAATGCCCGGCGCGCCCGCCATGATAAATGCAGTGCGCCAGTCGAAATTGTCGACAACCCAGCCCCCGCCTGCATAGGCGATGAAGGCCCCAACGGGCACAGCCGATCCATAGATCCCCATCGCGCCAGCACGTCTTTCCGGCGGGAAATATTCGGTGATCAATGAATGCGATGCAGGGCTACAGGCGGATTCACCAACGCCCACACCGATGCGCGCAAGGAACATCTGCGTGAAATTCTGCGCAAGGCCGCAAACCATGGTCATGATCGACCAGAATGAGATGGCTATCGCGATGATCCAGCTGCGGTTCCACTTATCCGCCAGCGCCGCGACGGGTACGGCAAGAGTGGTGTAAAACAACGCAAACGACAGGCCAGTCATCAGGCCGATCTGCTTGTCGGAAAGCCCCATCTCTTGCTTGATCGGCTCCGCCAGAATTGAGATGATCTGGCGATCCAGAAAATTGAGCATGATGACAAAGAACAAAACCGCCAGCACATAGTTCGCACGGCCGGGCGATACTGGCATCGGCGCATCGATGGGCGCTTCTGCCGAAGTGGCCATCTTAGCTCAAGGCGCCGAGCAGATGGGCATAGGAAGCGTCATCGTGGCCGCGTTGGCCATATTCGCTTGGGTTTTCCGGATCGTCCCGGTCCCAGCCATCGGTAGAAGGGCCCACCCGGTTCCAATCGTAAACTGCATGTCGGTGGCTGATTTTCCACACACCATCGCGCCGTTCAAAGCGGTCAAGATACCGTCCAGCAGCAACCATAAAGATGTCTCCATCAGGCGTGCCGATTGTATGATAGGCAACAAAGTAGCTTTCACTCGCCGCGCTATCGCCGTTCAATTCAACCAGGCTTTGCCCAATCATATGCTGGGTTCGCTTCATGGTTTTGAGCACCGGAATCACCCATGCGATAAAATCTTCTGCGGTGCCCTTGAACGTGCCATGATCGTCGGTCGCATCGGGGTGAAAACAATCGCGCAAAAAATCCTCATCGCAGCGATCAATTGCACGAGCGAGACGCGCAACAACTTCTGTGATTTCAAGTTTGTCGGCGAGGCGTTCCAGACGGCTCATGCTTCAGGCCTTTCATTAAACGGGTGGGTAGATGGTTAGGTCGCGCACTAGCGCGCCATCCAATCCTCTAGCGTTTCGTGGAAATACCGCATGCGGCTTTCCTGTGAGGCGAGATAATCGCGTTTGTACCCGCGCGAATGCAGGCCGCGCTGTTGCTGAGGCCAGATTTCCAGATCTTCATCAATGGCCGGGCCGGTCGTCACCTTGTCTGCCGGACCCTGCATATGCGGCACAACCGTTTCAGTGGAGATCGTGTCGCCCATCACATAGGAATAATATTCCTTCTGACCTTTGGCGAACAGCACCATGAACCACATGTCGAACAGGCATTTTTCAGGATCGCTGGGATGTGGCCGCGCACGCAGCCAGATATTGCTCTCTGGTTTCAGACTGAAAGAAAGGTTCGGGAAGATCGTGTAGTGCCAATTATCGGTTAGCTGTTCGTCGTGATAGGTTGAGAAGTCATAGCCCTTCTCTTTGCCCAGCTTGCGCTTGGCCGCTTGCAAATCCTTTCGAATATTGCGCGTTTTCCCGCCAGCGTAATCCTTGGGATCCAGCTCCCAGAACTCCAGCTCTTTCTCCATCCGCGACAGCGTTTCTTTCTCACCGCCCTTTACAGCAGCAGCAGGGCCGCCGCCCGGCATCAGCATCCGGCAATGCCCTTCTGGATAGTGATCAAACTGGCAATCTTCTCGGCCATATTCGAGCGTATATTTCGCATCGGGATGAACGAACGGCACGTGGTAGGATTCGCTGAAATTATCCTGCACCAGCTTCCAATTGAAATCGCCTTCTACCGTCACCCAATGGGTGCGGCGGAACTCGGTCATCGGATAGGTGTCGATCTGATCAGCGATAGGGCCAAGATATTCGCGCAGCGGGACGCAATCATCGTCCATATTGTACCACACGAAACCTGCCCAAACCTCGCTTTTGATCTCAACCAGATTCAGCTTCCCGCAGGGGCTTCCTTGCTTGAAATCCGCTTCGTCTGGGACGGATTTAAGCGTCCCTTGAAGGTCGTATGCCCAAGCGTGGTAGGGGCAAACTAAACGCCGCGCATGACCACATTCGTCTTTCATCAGTTCTATGCCGCGATGCTGGCAGACATTGTAAAACACGCGAATCTGGCCATCATCGCCGTGCACACACAAGATGCGCTCTGCGCCGAGCGATGTCGTCGTATAATCGCCTTTCTTGGGAAGCTCGCTTTCCAGACATGCGATTTGCCACGTCTTCGTCCAGACGGTATCCCACTCCTTATCCATGAATTCCTTGGAGAAATAGCGTTCTGGCGAAATGGGACTGCCGCGCAAATCGGGTTCTGGCTGTTTCGAAATATCTGCCAGCTTTTTCGCAAGCTCTTGGTTGTCATAATCCGCCATACACAATTCCTCAGCATCAGGACCCGTTGCGGCAGTAGGGATCGAATTTGCGAGAATTCGCAACCGCTTCGGCAAACAGGTCACCTGTACAAACCTTCGCTGCCGTAGGTGCAGGAGACAGCCGACGCAGGCAATTATCCAAATGACCAATACGCCCCGCTTATCCATTTGGATGAAAATTGATAGTTTTGGACAAATTGGTCTGAGTCAGCTTCCAAAAATTCGGAGCCTTTCAAAAAATTGGGCGCAGCTGATCGCTGAAAGACTCGGAAGACAGGGCCGTTCCGAACTGGGAGAGGAATGATGGCTATGAATTATTCGAAGGCTAAAACTGCGTTAAAATCGAATCTCGCGATTGGCGCCTTGGCGATATGCGTGTTCACCGCACCGGCTACTTATCCCCAAGAGGCGATTGAAGAGGCGGAGCCTTAGGACGGCCAAATTATTGTGACCGCGCGCAGAGTCGCGGAAAACATCCAAGACGTTCCAATCTCGGTGACTGCTTTCGATGGAGAAACATTTGCGCAGGCAGGTTCAACCGAACTTGCCGATATTGTCCGGCTCACGCCAGTGCAATCACCAATCGCGATGGTTTTGGTGAATGCGGTCAGGGTGCAGCGTTTCTGATGGGCCATGAACTGGCAGATGACGATAAGTTGTTTCTGCGCGCCTCCATGATGGCCGAGCTGACTGACAATCTGACGATCCTTATTAACGGTGATTACCACGAGGTTGACGAATCCACCTCAATCTTCCGGTCTTTGCGTTCGGTCTTGGGCGGCTTTATCGCGCTGGAATCAACCAATCCGGATTTTTACGTTGGCAATGATTTTCGTTCAGCTTCCCCGTTTGCGATTCCAGAGAAATACAATGTCAATGCAAGGGGGGATACGCTCAACCTTGGCTCGGTGGATCTGACTTCCATCACCAAATTGGTGTGACCAATATTCGAACGCTTTGGCTCAGTCTTCGCCCGCCACCGCTGTCGAATTGAGTGAGGAATCCGAACTGTTTGCCCAGGAAATCCGCGCAGCAGGGTCTGCTTTGAACGATAGGTTCGATTGGCAGGTCGGTGCGATTTATTCGAACGAAGACGGTTTCGACATTGATCGTTTTGTAGACTTTGGCCTTGATACAAGCACCGAAGCTGAAAACGAAACGGTACGATACGATAAGTGTCAATCTTCGGCCAAGGCACCTACGCGCTCACCGATGCTCACAATTTTACTGGCGGGATACGTTATACGGATGAACAACAAAGGGTTGCAGGCTTGGTACCGGGAAAGAATCTTGGCCAGGTAAACGAAGCTTCCTTCGATGGCGTTTCGTGGCTGGTAAGCTTGTAATTCAAGCCCAGCGACCCTGTGCTGGTCTACGCCAGCGTGTCGCGCGGATTCCGTTCCGGTGCGATTGACCAAGATAGCTCTTGGATCGCAGCGATCAACCGATCGAAGACCCGGAATGGCAGTTCTCCGTCAACGCGCGCCACGATGCAAATTTGTCGGACAATGTGAGGGTCGGTGCGCAGGTCAATTACTTCCATGTTGGCAAAGAGATTCTCGCTGGCCCAGCCGTTGCTGCGATCCTTAATCCCGGTGAAGATCGGGTGCCGTCCTAAGGTTTGCTGAACGCCCAGATAGATTTCGACGTGAGCGGTATGATGGGCATCGAAGCTATCAATATTGCGGTTTTCGCCACCAATCTTTTGGACAAGGAATATTTCATGAGCGGCCTCGCGCTCGACCTGTTTGGCGGTGTTGCCAACCGGATCGTGGGTTAACCCCAGCAGTTCGGCGTTCGTCTGCGCACCGATTTCTGACTTCCCTTGCCCTTGGCGGAAATGGCACAACCGCAATCCCCAAGGGCACAAAAAGGATGAATGATGAAAACAGGACTCGAACTCGATACGCGTTCAAAGTTGCTTGATGCGGCTGTAAAGGTCTTTGGACAGCACGGTTTTGCTGGAAGTTCAGTTCGGCAAATCGCCGAACTGGCGGGCGTAAATCACGGTTCGATCAAATATCATTACTCATCCAAGAACCAGCTTTGGCGCGCTGGGATCGCCTATCTCTTCCAAGAAATGGAACGGGTGATTTTCGCCAATGAAGACCAATGGTCGCAAATGACCCCGCGTGAGCAGATTATTGATCACATCGGATCTTATGTCCGTTTCAATGCCGCTCATCCGGAATTGCTGCGCATGATGATGTTTGAATCGATCAGCCGCAGCGAACGATATGAGTGGCTGGCCGACAACTATTTGCGACCATTCACTGATCGTGCGCTCAACCGCGTCGCACTCGCGCAAGAACAAGGTGTATACCGGGCCGACATTCCGGCGCTGAACCTGCATTACATGAACGTAGCCGCATCAAGAACAATGTTCTTCGCCGCGCCTGAACTGGACCAGCGCTTTGGCATCGACATCTTCGCCGAAGAAGAAATTCAGCGGCACATCGACGCGCTCGTGAAGCTGTTTGTAGTCCCTGAAAAAGAAAGAACTGGCTGATGGACCTTCCTGGTATATCTGCAATTTCGGGGCTAGCTGCGACCGGAGTGGCACTTGGCACCGCCAATCCATCGCAAGCGCGCAATCTTATGGGAAACCCTGCCGATAGTCTGACATCTGGTGGCCGCTATAACCCTCCTTTTGAGGTCCCCAGGCCAACCGCCCTCGGCGGGTTGCTGCTCAACAAGGAACGCGGCCGAGCGGTTCTGGCGGGAATGCGCCAGCCGCGACAACACCGGTCATTTCATGATGATCGACACGCTTATGTCCCGTGTTTCGACTGGCGAAATCAAAGAAGGGCGCAGCTTTCTGATCGATTGTGTCAGTACCTATCTTGGGTATCACGGAGACTATGGCCGAACGGTGTGCGTGGGCGAGCCTAACCGCGAAATGGCGACCATCATCAACGCGCTTCCCACCACATGGGACCGGCTGCGCGAAGAGCGGCATATAGGCATGCGATTTCCCGAGATTCTGGAACTTGGCAACAAATTGTTCGCCGATACTAATATCGACGCAGGGTTCGCGCTCAATCCGCATACGATTGGGCTGCACCATTCCGATGACGAGAATATTGCCGGTTTCGGCAGCTATCGCAAAGCAGACATCGCGCTTGAAGAAAACATGGTCCTCAGCATCGATATGCCGCTGCTTGATAGCGCTGATCGGCTTTGGTATTTTCTTCTTTGCTCAATCGGGGTTGGCGCATTCGCAGAGCGCATTGGCGACACTGGCAGCCATTTTTTGGTCCCTTCGTAGCAGGGCCGGTGGTCGAGAATGCCGCGTTCGCCGGGCTTGGCTGGTTCACCATCGCCGCATAATCTCCACAGAAGGATGATGCGCTAATTATTCAACCAATTTACGCAGCTGCGCAGCGAGGTAGGATTGCCCCAAAGTAGGGGACTTCTGATCGCTGAGAGCAACTCTGATCTGAATGCGATCCGCGATCTGGCGGCGCTGTACATGCGCGGTCTTGATCGGTTGGATCGGCAAATCCTGCGCGCGCAGTTCTGGGATGATGCGCATCTCGCATACGGCATATACGAAGGCGGTCCGGGTGGGTTTGCCGATTTCTGCATTGAAGCATTAAGGCATCACGAACGCAATCATCACTTGCTGGGCCAGCACATTATAGAAATCTCAGGTGCTGAGGCATTTGGCGAGGTCTATTACCAAGCGTATCACAAGCTGACGAACGCAGAGGGGGAAAGCCGCGACCTTATAATCGCCGGACGCTATGTCGACCGCTATGAGAAGCGCGCTGGCATTTGGAAATTCGCCTATCGTTCAGAGCTTGTCGATTGGGTGCGAGACGACCCCAGCGCGGACGCAATGTTGGCCGATACGGCGATGATCATCGGCCGGCGCAAACCGCAAGACCCACTTTATCACCGCGAAGCGATGAGGCGCAATCAAGGAGCCAGCGATGAAGCCTGACCTGACCAAACCCGCGGATGCGTCTCTTGCCCCCGGCGAAGCGCGTTGCCCCGGCCCTTCCATGCAGGACATCATGGATGCCGACGGGGACAACCCGCCGCCGCCCATGCGCGAACAGAAGATGGAATTTCTCGGTGACGCTGATCTCGATCTGTCGCGCTACATTGAACAGGATTTTTACGACAAAGAAATCGAGCACATGTGGTCGCGCACATGGCAATGGGCCTGCCGCGAGGAACACATTCCTGAACCCGGCAATCAATATGTCTATGATGTCGGGCCTTACTCAATTCTGGTCGTTCGTGATCAGGATATGGCGGTCGGCGCGTTTGTGAACAGCTGCCCGCACCGCGCCATGCAATTTGCGACTGCTGGCCTTGTCGGAGGAAGACGCAGCGCAATCCGCTGCCCGTTTCATGGCATGACTTTCAACCTTGATGGGTCGCTGAAAGAGATACCATGCCGCTGGGATTTCCCGCATTTGAATGAGGATAATTTTGCCCTCACCAAAGTGCGATGCGAATTATGGGGCGGTTTTGTCTTTATCAATCTGGATGACGGCGCGCTGCCACTGGCTGAATATCTCGAAGTCCTCCCCGAACATTTCAAACAATGGCCCATGGATGATCGCTATGTCGCTCATCACAGTGAAAAGGTTCTGCCTGCCAATTGGAAGATGGCGATGGAGGCCTTTCTCGAAGCTTTTCATGTGCTCGAAACGCATTCGCAGGCGGTCTACACTGCGGCCGATGCCAACGCGCAATATGATATCTTTGGCAAAAATGTGAGCCGGTTTATGCATGCCGTGGGCGTGCCAAGCCCGCATCTGCGCGAGGAGGTTTCTCAAGAAAAGCTGTTCGCCAAATTGGGCCGCGATCCTGCGGACTTGCCGCAAGGCGCCTCTGCAAGGGCGACCCACGCCGCCATGCTGCGCGCAGAACACGGTAAGGCGTTTGGTGTCGATCTATCCGGTGTCTCAGTAAGCGAAATGATGGATAGTATCGAATATTTCGTCTTCCCGAACACGTTCTTCTTTCCGGGTATCAATATTCGGCTGTGCTACCGTTTTCGTCCGATTGATGTGGACCATTGCCTGCACGAAATTTTGTTATTGCAACCCCTGCCGCAATCGGGCGAGCGCCCTGCACCCGCCAGACCTGTGCGGTTAGGAATCGAAGACAGCTACACCAGCCTTGATAATTTCCCGTTGGCAGAGGTCCTCGACCAGGACACTGAAAATCTCGCGATGCAACGTGCTGGTGCAAAGGCGAGCAAGAAAGGCGCGCAATCGCTGGGCAATTATCAGGAAGCGCGCATCAGACGGTTTCACATGACGCTGGATGAATATCTTTAAGCTTCACAATGGTTGCGGCCTGACAAAAAGGCGACTGTAGCGACATCCGCATTCAGCCTATCACACGGTCATATTCAACATTTAGCCGGTGGTATTTATGATCCATCCCAGTGAGATTGGCACAGTACGGATCGATGGCAATCGCTATTTCGATCGGTCGGTCATGCGCATCGAGGTGGAGCAAATCTGGCGCAAAAGCTGGCTTCTGGCGGCGCTGGAAAGCGATCTGCGCGCGTCCAAGAGCCTGATGGTTTTCGACATTGGTCACGACAGTATCATCATCGCGCGGGCCAACGATGGATCGCTGTATGCTTACCACAATGCCTGCACCCATCGCGGCACGAAACTGCTGGAAGAAGGTGCGGGGCCAGCAGGGCAGATTACGTGCCCTTATCACGCGTGGTGCTTCAATCTTGATGGCAGCTTACGCGGAGCGCCTGATCCCAAAAGCTTTGCCAGAGGTCTGCCACCAGAAAGAACGAACCTGAAACCTGTAAGGCTCGATATCTGGAAGGGCTTTGTCTTCATCAATATGGATTTGGAAGCGGCGCCTCTTAATGACTTTCTTGGTCCTGTGATCGACAAAATGGCGCCTTATGCGATTGCCGATATGGCGTTGTTGGAAGATCAGAGTGTCAGTGTGGATTGCAATTGGAAGGCCATGATCGACAATTTTTCTGAGCTCTATCATGTCGATCACATCCATCCGCAGCATAAGCGCTTTGTTGACTGTCCGAACGCCTCAGAAGAGCTTTTCGAACATGGCCATACCGGGCTTTATGTGCCCGGCTTTGTAACCGATTCGCGCTATCCCGTTCCAGATAAGCCGACCGACTATCAGGAGATGCAGCTAAGCGTGCTGGGCATTGATCCAGCTGCTTTTGAGGGGCGAGTGTCGGATATTCCGGCTGCGATCACCAAAGCCAAGCGCGAACAGAGCGGTAAGAATGGCTATGATTATTCTGCCCTCACCGATGAACAATTGACCACCGTTTTTCAGTTCAACCTGTTCCCCAATATCATCCTGTCTGGCTCGCCCGAAGGATTGTGGATGATGCGATCGCGTCCGCACCCGCAGGATCCGGCTAAATCCATGCTCGATAAATGGACATTGCAGCTCAATCCTGATCCTGCCTTGGGCGGAGATCCCGATCAGAAACAAACGCTTCACGGGGTCAGCCAGAAAGCCGATTCAGAACATGGCCGCGTCCCGAGAGACTGCTTTGGATACGAAGACGTGCTATCCGGTGACAAGAGCATGACCATCACGATTGATCAGGACATCAGCCTGCTAGCGCGGGTTCAAGCCGGTGCGCAGTCCAGCGGGTTCGAGACGCGCATGGCTTAGCGATCAAGAGATACGCGTCGCGCATTTTCACGACACGCTCAATCATGCATATGAGGCGGCCGACGCGGTCTGACCGAATAAAACAAACTCAATTTTCCCACAAAGGCGCGCGAATTCTGCTGCGCAATAAAAGTGAAAGCGAATTACCTACATGTCCGATGCCTCGCCAACCGGCCTTTCTACGCAAGCCATAGCGTTAGCCACGCGTGTTGAGACCTTCGTGCGCAAAACGGTCGCACCTTTTGAAAAAGACCCGCGCTGCACCAGCCACGGTCCGTCCGACGAATTGGCGAGCGAATTGCGCGAACTGGCGCGCAGCGAAGGACTGCTTACACCGCATATCCGCGGCGACGGTTCGCATTACAGCCATCTGGAAACTGCGCTGCTGCTGCGCAAAAGCGGGCTTTCCCCGCTTGGACCGATTGCTTGCCATGTGATGGCTCCGGACGAGGGCAATATGTATCTGCTGGGTAAGGTCGGCAGCGACGCCATCAAAGAGCGATTTCTCGCGCCGCTTGTTGACGGCAAGGGGCGCTCTGCATTCTTCATGACTGAACCGGCTGAGGACGGCGGCGCAGGCTCCGATCCTTCCTTGATGCAGACGACGTGCAGGCGCGATGGCAATCACTGGGTGATCAATGGCCGTAAAGCCTTCATCACCGGGGCTGATGGCGCAATGGTCGGGATCGTCATGGCGAAATCGACCGAGGCCGATAGCGAGGGCGGTGCCTGCATGTTTCTGGTCGACCTTCCCGACCCCGCGATCATCACCGAACGCGTGCTAGAAACTATCGACAGCTCCATGCCCGGCGGCCATGCAGTCATCACCATCGACAATTTGCGTGTCCCTGCTGACCAGATGCTGGGCGAGGCGGGCGAAGGATTCAAATACGCGCAAATCCGGCTCGCCCCGGCACGCCTGACGCACTGTATGCGGTGGCTTGGACTGGCGGATCGCGCTCAGGAAATTGCGATAGATTACGCCTGCAAACGCACCGCCTTTGGCAAGCAGCTGATCGATCACGAAGGCGTTGGCTTCATGCTCGCGCAGAACAAGATCGACTTGAAAGCCTGCGGGCTAATGATTGATTGGTGTGCGGCGGTTTTGGACACTGGTGATCTGGGCACGGTCGAAAGCTCAATGGCCAAGACTTTCGTTTCAGAAACGCTGTTCCAAGTGGCGGATCGGTGCGTTCAGGCAATGGGCGGCACCGGGGTAACAGGCGATACAATTGTCGAGCAATTGTTCCGCGAAATACGCGCATTCCGGATCTATGACGGCCCCACAGAAGTCCACAAATGGAGCCTCGCCAAGAAGATCAAACGCGATTGGCGAGAAAGCCAGCAAAGCGCCGGTTAAGGATCAGCGGGGGTGATCATCAGTGATATCCGTCGTCGCCCACCAGCATGAAAAGTTGGCTGCTTTCAGGAGCGGCAGCATCCCAAAGGCGCCGATAATCCGGATCGCGCCGGCGGTGTTCAAGCGCCACACATCTGAATAACAAACGCCGCAGCATCGCGAGGTAACTCGCCATCAGCAGGGAGTCTAGAATCTCAGACTTGTAGCCATTCCTACACGATCAGTAACATATCGCGCGTTCATATCATGCCTCTCGCCATATAATGGTCGACCGGGTCAGGTGGCTCTCCGGTGTCCTTGGAAACTTCTGTGAAGGCACGGTTTTGTGAAAGAAAAATCCTGCCATTTAATTCATCGAGAAAATGCGTCTGCTTCAGCCGGTCTGTGACGGGGCCTTTTACTTCAGACAGATGCAAACCAATGCCGCCATCACCCAATCTGTGATTGATAGCCTCCAAACTTTCGAGCCCGGATGCATCTACCTCATTCACCGCGCTGCACATCAAAATGACGTGACGCACAGCGGGGCGATCCGCGACCTGTTCGAGAATATATTCCTCTAACCAGCGAGCGTTGAGATAAGTCAGCGCTTCGTCGATCCTGATGGATAGGACATGGGGCACGGTGAAGACGTGGTGGCGGTCGACATTGCGGAAGTGCTCCGTTTCAGGAACGCGCCCGACGATGGCGGCATGCGGACGGCTGGCGCGCCAGATGTAAAGCAGCAGACCAACCGCAACTCCGGCGATCACGCCAAGCTCCACACCTGCGAGCAGTGTGATTCCAATAGTCGCGATATGCGCCGCGAAATCCGACTTGGAATAGCGCCAAAGCCGGCCCGGCGTTTTCAAATCAACAAGGCTCAGAACAGCGACGATGATGGTCGCAGCCAGCGTCGCTATGGGGAGCGAAAACAAGAGCGGCGTCAGGAACAGCGTCGCTAGCGCGATGCCAACGGCAGTGTATGCGCCAGCAGCCGGAGTTTGCGCCCCCGCATCAAAATTGACTGCAGACCGCGCGAAGCCTCCTGTTACCGGATAGCCGCCTGAAAATGCGCTCGCGATATTCGCCGCGCCCAGACCGATCAGTTCCTGATCCGGCGCAATTCTTTGGCGGCGTTTGGCGGCCAGTGTTTGCGCAACTGAGACACTCTCAACAAACCCGATTATCGAGATCAAAAGCGCTGGTAACCAGAGCTTTTCGATCAAAGACAGATCGGTAGACGGCAGCGAGAAAGGCGGCAGGCCTTCAGGAATAGCCCCAACCAGATTGACGCCGCGGTTTCCCAAGTCGAACGCAAGAACCACCAAAATAGTAAGCGCAACCGCCGCAACCGGCCCAGCTTTGGCGGTCACTTCCGCTGCGCGTTCCGGCAGTCCAATCGCCCGCAAGGCTGGTGCACCCCCTTTGCGCACCCAAAAAAGGAACAGTGTCGCTGAGACTCCAATCGCGAGCGCCCACGGGTTGGTGCCTGTGATCGCGCGGCTTAGCGAACCGAGCATTTCGGGCCAGTTGTCACCGCCTGCCTGCACCCCGAAAATGTGCTTCAACTGACTGGTCGCGATCAGAATGCCTGACGCCGTGATGAAGCCACTGATGACGGGGTGCGAAAGCAGGTTTGCTAGGAAACCGGCGCGCAACAGACCGAGAATGGCCAACATAATGCCTGAAAGGGCCGCCAGCGTTATTGCCGCTTCAAGATATTGCGCTGTGCCCTGAGCCGCGACTGCGCCAGCCGCAGAAGCGGTCATCAAAGAAACAACAGCAACGGGGCCGACAGCCAATGTCCGGCTCGTCCCAAAGATCGCATAGAATATCAGCGGCAGGATCGAGGCATAGAGGCCAACAACCGGTGGCAGTCCCGCGAGCAGAGCGTAGGCCAGGCTTTGCGGGATGAGCATGATTGTGACGATCACCGCCGCCATCACGTCATTGGACAAGACCGTGCGGTCATAGGTCCTGCCCCATTCCAGTATCGGGAAATAGCGTGAAAGCATATTCATCTGCCCCGAGTTTCGATCCCTACTGCGCTTTTAATTCGGCGGGCGTGGCCATCCATTCATGGCCCTTGAGCATCGCGTTCCAGTAAATCCACGGCAACACATCTGCCTTTAATATCCAAGAAAGCCGAGCGGGCTTTGTGCCATCGATCAACCAGCCGGGGAAGCTTGGCATAAGCTTGCCGCCATAGCCGAATTCAGCAAGCACAATCTTGCCGCGCTCAACGGTGAGCGGGCACGATCCGTAGCCGTCATAACCCGCCTTCGGCTGCTTGCCATCAAGCTGCTGCAACACGTTAACGGCCACAACGGGGGCTTGTTTGCGAACCGCAGCGGCAGTCTTGGCATTGGGCATCGCACCTGCATCACCCAATCCGAAAACATTGTCATACCTTATATGGCGCAGTGTGTGCTGATCGACATCGGTGAAGCCGTTTTCCGCTGCGAGCGGGCTATCCGCCAGGAATTGAGGGGCAACCTGCGGCGGCACGACATGGAGCATGTCAAAATCGCGAGTGACTTCGCCGGTTTCCGTCTTGAAAACTGCTTGTTTTGCTGGCCCATCGACTGTCATCAGAGTGCTGCCCAGCCTGAGATCGACACCATATTTTTCAATATAGCTCATCAGTGCAGGCACATAGTCCGCGACGCCGAAAAGCACCCCGCCCGAATTGTCGAAGGCTACATCCAATTGGTCCAGCACCCCGCTGCGCAGCCAGTAATCGCAGGACAGATACATCGCCTTTTGCGGGGCTCCAGCGCATTTGATCGGCATTGGCGGTTGGCTGAAGATCGCCGTGCCGTGCTTGAGCCGCTGAACGAGTTCCCATGTGTAAGGGGCAAGATCATATCGATAATTGGATGTTACGCCATGCTTCCCAAGAGCGCCTTGCAGCCCTTCGATCTGTTCCCAAGCGAGCCGAATACCCGGCGCAACAACGAGCGCATCGTAGGTCACGATAGAACCGTCTTCGAGCGTAACTTCGTTATTATCCGGCTGAAACGACGTCGCCGCCGTTTTGAGCCATGTCACACCCTTTGGCATCACACTCGCCATCGTCCTGCGCGTGGTCTCTGGTTCAAAAATTCCTGCGCCGACCATCGTCCAGCCGGGTTGGTAGGCGTGCGTGTCGGCGGGGTCGATGATTGCTATATCCAGGCCGGGCCTGCGTTTAAGCAGCGATGAAGCAGTGGCTATTCCAGCCGCACCGCCGCCAATGACAACGACTGTATGTGAAATAGACAAAGGCATTCTCCCAAATTTCTTAAGCGAGACTTTGGCCCGCCTCTCCAAAAGCGATCACGCTTTCGCCTCTGTCAGACCCACGAGGGCCATTCCTGCGATCATTGCGACAACAAAGATCGCTGCGCTCATCGGATCAATCACCAAGGCAGCGATAGCCGGTCCGGGGCACAGACCTGCTATGCCCCATCCGATCCCAAACAATGCAGACCCACCAATCAGTTTCGGCGTCAGGTCGCTGCGCGATGGAAGCGCAAAGGTTTCGGCAAATATCGGGCGCGCAAATTTGGCTTGGAACCGCCACGCGATCGCCATCACGATCACCGCCCCGCCCATGACGAAGGCCAAGGTCGGGTCCCAGTCACCAAACAAATCAAGGAAACCGCGCACACGCGCCGGATCGGTCATGCCGCCTAAAGTAAGACCGGCACCGAACAGCACGCCTGATGCGAGAATAGGCAGTTGGCGAGCGATCATGACAAGACCTCCCAACCGGCTGCATTCATCACCGCGACCGTCGCGATACCGAAAAGCATGAATGTGGCCGTTGCGACCAAGGAACGCGGAGAAAGCCGGCTCATCCCGCACACGCCGTGACCGCTAGTGCAGCCGCTTCCCATGCGAGTGCCCACTCCAACAATCACGCCCGCAAGCGCAAGGACCCATGGACCGGCGAAGCTGGCATCAGCTCTTCCCACCACCGCCATCACGATCAGCGCGCCGATGGGAAGACCCAGAAGAAACAACCAAGCGGACGTTTTGGGCAAGCTGCTGTCGCTGATCCCGGCGGCCCTTGCCGCAATACCGGAAACACCAGCAATGCGCCCGGCACCCAGCAGCATCAGTGCGGCGGCGAGGCCGATCAGGACACCGCCCCCCAATCCAGCGAGCGGCGTCGCATCGGGAAATCCGGGCAGGCTCATACCGCGTTCACCGGGATTTTGATGTAGCTGACGCCATTGTCCTCAGGCTCCGGCAATCGGCCACCGCGAATATTGATCTGCACCGATGGCATGATCAAATTTGGCATAGCGAGCATGGCATCGCGCTTGTTGCGCATTTCGGCAAATTCATCCTCGGTCACACCGTCTTTGACATGCACATTGCTCTCCCGCTGATGTTTGACTGTGGTTTCCCATAGATACTCATCGCGCCCTGGCGCTTTGTAATCGTGACAAAGAAACAGTCGCGTCTCGTCGGGTAGCAACAACAGCCGCCGGATCGACCGAAACAGCTGACGCGCATCACCACCGGGAAAATCTGCCCGGGCCGTGCCAAAATCAGGCATGAAAATCGTATCGCCGACAAAGGCTGCATCACCGATAATAAAAGCCATATCGGCAGGCGTATGGCCGGGCACATGCAAGGTGATGCCTTCAAGTTCGCCGATTTTGAAAGTCTCGCCATCTACAAACAGATGATCGAATTGTGATCCATCCCGCTCAAATTCAGTGCCGGCGTTGAACAGTTTTCCGAAAACATCCTGCACGCGGATTATCTCGCGACCAATCGCCAGTTTGCCGCCAAGTTTTTCCTGCAGATAGGGCGCTGCCGAGATGTGATCTGCGTGGGCATGCGTCTCAATATGCCACATCACTTTCAAATTTTTCGAATTGACATATTCAACAATTCGATCAGCAGAGGCATGAGATGTTCGCCCCGCTGCCGCCTCATAATCCAAAACAGAATCGATGATCGCAGCCTCGCAGGAAGCCGGATCGTGAACGATATAACTCACTGTATTAGTAGCCATATCAAAGAAACCAGCAATAGTGGGGCGAAGTGTCCTATCCTGCTGCGCGCGGGCGATTTGATCGCATGCCGCCTGCAGCGCGCTATCAGACCGATCCATGATATTTCTCCATTATACTTACATAAATCATGTATATGTATTGCGTTTGATCTGTCAAGGTTTATACTCCGTGTCATGGACACAGAGATCGCAGAATTCACCGGACTACGCATCGGCGACACACCCCCTGATTTTGAGGCGAGGAGCACCATCGGACCGGTCAGGCTTTCCGCCTACCGGGGCAAATGGCTAATTCTGTTTTCGCATCCGGCGGATTTCACCCCGGTCTGCACAACAGAATTCGTTGAACTGTCGAAACAGGCGGCGCAGTTTGAAAAGCGCGCCTGCGCATTGATGGCTCTTTCAATAGACAGTTTGTTTTCGCATTTCGCATGGCTCAGAGTCATCAAGGAGCACTTTGATATCGAAGTGCGGTTCCCGATTGTCGAAGATCCAACGCTTGTCATTGGGCGCGCCTTTGGGATGGTTGCCGCCAAGGATAATGATAGCGCCGCTGTGCGCACGACCTTCTTTATCGATCCGGCAGGCACGATCCGCGCGACCACATGCTACCCTTCCAATGTCGGACGTTCGATCCCGGAAATGCTGAGAACACTCGACGCACTTCAAGCGATCGACGAGCAAGGCGGCCTTGCCCCCGCCAACTGGCAGCCAGGAGCAAATTTGTTGCAGCCCCCAACAAACGATTTGGACGAAGTCTACAGCGCCTCGAACGAAGCCGCTTGGTTTCTGCGTGATCTGCCTAGGAGGGGAAGCAAATGAGCGAAGCGCCAATCGAACAGCTCAAAGCGCTCGCCCACCCTTCGCGTTTCCGCATTCTTGAAGTGTTGCGCACCGGCGAGCGAAATGTTGGCGAGATCGAAGACGCATCACGCATAGGCCAGCCCGCGCTTTCGCAGCAGCTCAGCGTGTTGAGAAAAGCTGGCCTTGTCGTGACCCGCAAAGATGCAAAGCTGGTCTATTACAGCCTAGGGTTTGACGCCTTGGACACACTCGCTGACGTGGTAGGCGGTTTGGTACCTACCAAGCAGGAAACGGGCGGACAAACCAAGAAATCCTCCGCTGGAGCGGCTAATTTTGCCCGTATATCATGATCTGGCAAAGCCGCAGAAAAGACTAACGCTGACCTCACTCCCAACCTTCAAGGCACTGAGGCGGAACGCGAGAGACTTCGCCCAGTGACCCGCCTCTCGTCGCCCGCTTGGCGGCCAAACACCGCCTCAAGAAGCGGTGGCAACCATGTCGCGCTGAAGTGTGCGTCCGGCAAGAAGGTAGTGCAGCGCTGCCCAGCCATAACCGCAGCTAAAGATCACCATCGACCATTGCAGACCGCGTGCCTCGGCAT
This sequence comes from uncultured Alphaproteobacteria bacterium, assembly GCA_963789155.1. Lineage (GTDB taxonomy): Bacteria > Pseudomonadota > Alphaproteobacteria > Sphingomonadales > Sphingomonadaceae > Erythrobacter. Next base: position 197,273 of record CAWBJN010000004.1, read on the forward strand.
TGGAACAAGCAGCCATCGCGGCTTGTTCCGAACCGGCAAGAAGCAACTTTGCATCAGGGGCAAGCGATAGCAGTGGCTGGCATGTTTCCAGCGTAAGCCCCAGACCTTGCCCGTCGAGAAACACCGTCTTCAAGAAAGTCGAAAGTATACCGATCAGCGGCGGACCAAGGCCATAACCGAGCAAGTTAACCACAAACAGTGTGATAGCGACTGACGTTGCGCGCATCCTGCTGTCGACGACCCCTCCCGATACCGCATACATCGGTCCGAGGTAGAAATAATGGATCATCGCGGCGATCATCAACGCCGGAACTGCAAACCACAGATTGGGCATCAGGAAGCCGAATGCATAAAGCGGCACCGATGCTGCCATGCCTATCGCAGGCAACCATGAAAGCGCATTGGGGTGCTTTTTCGCCATCTTGTCAGCAAGCCAACCAGAACTGAACACGCCAATCGCTGCCATCACTCCCAGGACGATGCCATAAAGCAAAGACGCTTGCTGGATCGTCAGGCCATGTGTGCGCAGCAGGAATGATGTGGTGAATTGCCCAACGCCATAGCCAACGAAGGAGGCAAGCGTCGCGCCGAACACAATATGCCGATAGGCTGGCTTCTTAGCCAAAACCGCGAGTGCCTCTTTGAAACTTGCCTTCTCCAACCCCTGAAGCGCGGCGGGATCGGTGTAACCGCGCGGTGGCTCTTTGATGCTGCGCCATACGATCAGGGACAACAGCAAGCCGGGCAATCCAACGACGACAAACGCGACGCGCCAACCTTCCACCTGGCTCCAGTCCAGATCGCCAAACAGAAACCCGATACCCATCGCATTGATCCAAGCGCCGTATTGCGCGCCTTCCAGTCCGGCCAGCTGGCCGCCCAAGATAGACGCCAACATACCGCCCAGCGGCACACCCAACGCGTAAACGGAAACCGCCGTTGCGCGGCGTGATGGTTTGAAATAATCCGCGATAAGGGACTGAGCGGGCGGCGTGCATCCGGCCTCCCCAATGCTGACCCCTACGCGGAACAGGAACAACATCAAGAACGACACGGCAAATCCGCAAAGAACCGTGAACAGGCTCCATACCGCGACGGCTGACGCTATGATCAGCACCCGGTTGTACCGTTCCGCCCCGCGCGCAATTGGGATACCGATAAAGGTGTAGAGCACGGCGAAGGCAGGACCGCCCAGCAGGCCCATCTGCCAATCTTCCAGACCAAAAGTGAGCTTGATAGGCTCAGTCAGGATGTTGATGATTGTCCGGTCAATGAAATTGAAAATGTAAACGACAAGCAGCGCGATGAGCACATAAGCGCGGTAGCCGGGCGTTCCGAACCCTTCAGATGCAGGAACAGCGTGCGCAGGCGCATTCATCGTAGCTTCGGCCATCAATTTCCCCTCAGGACAATTGTCAACGCCTCGCCGGAATTGCCCGGTCTAAGCGTCGCATTGTGTATTCTTACTTCATCTTACACTCTGCGCTTTTGAGCGGTAGGTAAAGCCTGTTCGGATAAAACCACCACCCCGCTGCTCCGAGCGGAGAAAAAAGCCCGCCAGATCGCGCCGGCGGGCCTTCGTAGATTTCTCAGAAAGCAGCGCTCACCCAGCAGGATCGTTGAAGATGTTTGGCAGGCTTGCGTTCACCACGCCGCCATCCACGGTCAGCGTTTCGCCCACCACGTAATCGCCCGCGCGGCTGCACAAATAGATCGCAGCGGCGGCCATGTCTTCGGCGGTTCCGACCCGTTTTGACGGAATCATCGCGGCAGAGGCATCGGGCGCCGATTTCGCCGCTTTGTTCATCTCGCTTGGGAAAGCACCCGGCGCGATAGATGAAACGATGATGTTGTCTTGGATTAACCGCGCGGCCATGCGGCGGGTCAACTGGATGACGGCTGCTTTAGACGCCTGATAGGCATAGGTTTCCCAAGGATTGATCCGTTGGCCGTCGATCGACGACACATGGATCACTTTCGCCGGATGGTCGCCAGCGCCGCCAGCAACCAGTAGGTCATGCAGTTTTTGTGTCAGGAAGAAAGGCGTTTTGACGTTTAGGTCCATCGTGCGATGCCAGCCTGCCTCGCTGAATTCGAGATAGGGTTGCCCCCAAGCAGCGCCGGCATTGTTGATGAGAATGTCGAGCTTTTCCTCCCGCTTCTTCATCTCTTCGGCAAGCGCGATCATGCCATCCATTTGGGACAAATCGGCTGGAATACCGAAGACTTTATCTTCGCCAAACTCAGCAATAGTTTCCTGCATCTGTTCGACTTTGCGCGCCGAAATATAAACCCGTGCGCATCCAGCGGCGAGCAAGCCTTCGACAAACATTTTGCCGATGCCGCGCGAACCGCCGGTGACGAGGGCAACCCGGCCCTCCAGGCTGAAAAGTGAAGTGATATCCATAATGGTTGTCCCTTAATATCCGCTCAGTTCGGCGACGCGATTGGCGTGGAAATAGGCATCGCCAAGGAATTCCTGAAGCGCACGGTCGCGCTTCATATAAAGGCCGATGTCATATTCGTCGGTCATGCCGATGCCGCCATGCATTTGCACGCCTTCTTTAACCGAAAGGCCAGCGGCTTTGGCGACCTTGGCTTTGGCTACACTGCTCATCAACTCGGCGCTTTCGGCACCCGCGTCCAGCAATTGCTGGGCTTTGATGACAACAGCGCGGGCAATCTCGACCTCTGAATAAAGGTGGCTGGCGCGGTGTTGCAACGCCTGGAATTCACCGATGAGCTGGCCGAACTGTTTGCGCTGTTTGAGGTAATCGACCGTCATATCCATCGCGCCAGCAGCAACACCAACACCCTCTGCAGCGGCGCCGATGCGGCCTGCGGTGAGCATCGCGTTCAGCACTTCACGTCCGCCATCAACTTCGCCAATCACCGCGTCACCGTCGAGGTCCACTCCGTCAAATTTGGTGTGCGTCGCCATCGAGCTATCGACGAGGCGAACCGCATCGTGGCTCATATTTGCGGCGTCTTTGGGAACAGCAAACAAAGTGATGCCATCATCGTCATCATCTGCGCCACTGGTCCGTGCAGCCACTACCAGCATATCTGCGCTGGCGCCCTGAATTACGAAGCTTTTCGAGCCGGTAAGTTTAAAACCATTGCCTGATTTCTCGGCTCGCATCGTGATCCGACTGGGCCGGTGTTTGGCTGTTTCGTCGATAGCGACGGCAAACACGCTGTCGCCTTCGATCAGACCGGGAAGATAGCGCCCTTTGAGATCATTCGAACCGTGTTTGAGCGCAGTCGCTGCCAGCACGGACGATGTCAGAAACGGCGACGGCGTCAGATTGCGGCCAATTTCCTCCAGCACGATGCCCGCTTCGACATGGCCCATGCCAAGCCCACCGTCATCCTCGCCAACGAGCATTCCGGTAAAGCCCATTTCGGCCATCTGCTTCCACAAAGCATGGCCAAATCCATCGGGGCAATCGCGGTCGCGCCAGTGGCGCAGTTGTTTCGCGATATTGCCTTCGTCGGCCATAAAGCCGCGCGCGGTGTCGGCCAGCATGGCCTGATCTTCGTCGTGATAAAGGGGCATGATTACCCATCCTCTCATGGAAATTTGTCATTCGGGCCGCCCCGATTTTACGGTGGCGGCCCAAGAAAATTAAAGGGCTGTGCTTAAGCGCCCGGCAGTTCGAGAATACGCTTGGAAATCACGTTGAGCATGACTTCCGAAGTGCCGCCTTCGATTGAGTTCGCCTTGGTGCGCAGCCAGCCGCGCGATGGCTTGCCGCCGCCGGTGTCATCGCTTTCCCACTCCAGGCTGCGCGAACCGCCTGCCGACATCATTAGCTCGTGGCGACGCTTGTTTAGTTCGGTGCCGACATATTTCATCATGTTCGGCTGCGCCGGGTGACCTTTGCCGGACTTCATTTCGTCCATGAACTTTTCGCCCATAGCCGTGAAAGCGAGCGCATCGACATCGAACATCGCCAGTTCTGAACGCAGGACAGGATCAAGCTCATCGCCATTCTTGGCTGAATGGCGTTTCAACGCGGAGCCAATAGCAACGGTGCGGTCGCCCCCGCCAATGCCGGAAATCATCTCGCGTTCGTGGCCGAGAAGATATTTGGCCACGTCCCAGCCGCGACCGATTTCGCCAACAAAGCCGGGGCAATCTTCGCCGTAGGATTTGGGCACATCAACATCGTCAAAGAACGTTTCGCAGAACGGGCTGTTGCCGCTGATCAACAAGATCGGTTTGGTCGTTACACCGCCGCCCGCCATATCGAACAACATGAAGGTGATACCTTTGTATTTGTTGTCCTTGTCCGTGCGGACAAGGCAGAAAATCCAATCGGCTTCATCGGCGTAAGAAGTCCAGATTTTCTGGCCGTTTACCGTCCAGTGATCGCCCTTGTCCTCGCCAAAGGTCTGCATCGAAACGAGGTCACTGCCACTGCCGGGTTCAGAATATCCCTGACACCAACGGATTTCACCGCGGGCGATTTCGTTGAGGAACCGCTGTTTCTGCCCTTCGGTGCCGAATTGCAAAAGTGCTGGGCCAAGCATCCAGATGCCAAAGCTAGACAAAGGTGGACGCGCGCCAATAGACGACATTTCCTGACGCAGCACCTTCGCTTCGGCTGCGCTCAAGCCTGCACCGCCGTAAGCTTTGGGCCATGCAGGGACGGTGTAGCCCTTGTCACGGCACGCTTCGAACCACGCCTTTTGCGCGTCGTTTTTGAACGTCGCATTGCGCCCGCCCCAATAGACATCATCATCGTCGCGGACAGGCTGGCGCATTTCTGCAGGGCAATTCGCCTCTAACCAGCTGCGCGTTTCATTACGGAAAGTTTCCAGATCGGACATAGTGCCGTTACCTCTCAATTTTTGATCCCTCATTGACGCTTACGTTATCGTGATTTGCGCCCGCGCCGCAAGCACATCTCATCCGGCCCCCTATGCCGTAGCGTCAGCGAGTTTGCGTTGACGTAACCGCGTCCTGGCCTACGTTTGTCAAAAGGTTTGGGAGAGCCAGAGTGCCGGGATTCGTCTGCATATTTGTGAATTTTGAAGCTTTTCGGAGCGGCAATTGGTGAGCATTGTCGAAGGCAAGCTTCCGCTCCGGCTAAAGCTAATCCACGGCTTTGGCGCGGTCGCGTTTGGGGTGAAAGACACCGGTTTTTCGTTCTTCCTCCTGTTCTTTTACAGCCAGGTTCTTGGCATGGACGCAGGGCTCGTCAGCCTTGCCTTGCTGCTTGCTCTGCTGGTCGATGCGGTGGTCGATCCGATCATCGGAAATCTATCCGACCGGACTTACACACGCTGGGGCAGACGCCTGCCCTGGCTTTATGCCGCGCCTATCCCGCTGGCTTTTGCCTGGGTGATGTTGTGGTCACCTGCTGGCGGGGAGCCACCCACTTTCTTAGGTTTGCTGGGAATTTGTGTGGTCGTTCGCCTGCTGCTGTCCGCGTGCGAAGTGCCCTCCATTTCGCTGCTACCAGAAATTACTTCTGACTATGTTGAGCGGACCACATTGTTCCGTTTCCGTTATCTGTCGGGTTGGCTCGGTGGTATCCTGATGATGATTATCGCGTATACTTTCCTGTTCACAGGCGACGGCGGTCTGCTTGATCGCGATGGATATGTCACCTTTGGCATGATCGGTGCTGCTTTAATGGTGATTTCAGTGATAGGCTCGGCATGGGGGCAGCACAAATTGGTCGCCCACCTTCCAACCACCAAACCGCCGCCTTTCACCATAAAGGCATGCTTCGCAGAAATTGTCGAAGCTTTCAGCGAGCGTGCGTTTCTGTTCTTCGCGGCAGGCGGCTTAGCGGCGTATATCGCTCAGGGTTTGAACTTCTCGCTGTCCAATTACCTCAACGTGTTCGTTTGGCGGCTTGATGCGACCAGCCTCCCCGGCCTTCCCAGCGACGTGACAGGTCTCAGCATTTATCCGCTAATTCTGTTCTTGTCGGTGGTGTTGATGTTCAACATCGTGGGCCCGATGCATGATCGCTTTGGCAAACCCAAAAGCGCCGCGATTGGCGCGGTGGGAAGCACCATCCTGACATTGATCCCTTATTCAGCGCTGCTCTTGGGTTTTTGGCCAGAGCTTGGCTCACTCACCTCATTGGCGCTGGTTTTTGGGTTTCTGATTGCCGGTAACGCGCTGGGCATTGTGGTCATGGTGTCTGCCTCCTCGATGATCGCAGAAATCGTCGAGGCCTATCTTGAGCGCACCGGAGTGCGCGCAGAAGGGGCGTTTTACTCTGGCAACTGGCTGGTGCAGAAATGCGCAACGGGGCTTGGCATTTTCCTTAGCGGGCAATTCCTCGCTTTCGTGGCGCTTACATCAGATGTGACACCAGAAACTGCCGCGCCTGCTGTGATAGAAAGTTTGATCATCCTCTATGTCGCTACAACGGTGATATTGATGATGATTGCAGCGTTTTGGCTTGGCCGCTTCCCCATCTCGAGAGAAGATCACGAGACACGGGTGGCAGCGATGAGCAAAGCGGCAGCCCCATAACAAATCAGAGCTTGGCGCAGCGGAATGGCTCTGCCACGGTCACCATCAACAGATTCGATTTCAATTAGAGACTTGAGAGGAACACCCCCATGGATTTCCAGCCAACCGAACGTCAGGCCTATTGGCGCGACCGCGTGCGCGACTTCATCGAAACGCATGTTCGCCCCAATATGGGCACCTATGCTGAGCAGGAAGCAGCCGGTGAGCGCTGGAAAGTCATCCAGATCATCGAAGACAAAAAGAAGCTGGCTAAGGAAGCCGGCATCTGGAACCTCTTCATGCCGCCTCGCAATGATGGCCACCATCACGTCGAAGAAACGTTCGAATTCGAAGGCCCCGGCCTGACCAACCTTGAATATGCTCTGTGCGCAGAAGAGATGGGCCGCATTGGTTGGGCGAGTGAAGTTTTCAACTGCTCCGCGCCCGACACTGGCAATATGGAAGTGTTCCACCGCTACGGCACGATTGAGCAAAAGGAGCAGTGGCTGCGACCCATTATGAATGGCGAGATTCGTTCAGCCTTCCTGATGACCGAGCCTTTCACCGCCAGTTCCGATGCGACGAATATCGAAACCCGGATGGAGCGGGATGGCGATGATTATGTGATCAATGGGCGCAAATGGTGGTCCTCGGGTCTCGGCGATCCGCGCTGCAAAGTGTCGATCGTGATGGGTAAGACCGATTTTTCAGCCGGTCGCCACGCTCAACAATCCATGTTGCTGATGCCGAATGATGCGCCGGGTGTGAACATCCTGCGCCACCTGCCGGTGTTTGGATATGACGATGCGCCGCACGGCCATATGGAAGTGGAAATGAAGGACGTCCGCGTCCCTGCTACCAACATGTTGCTGGGCGAAGGTCGAGGTTTCGAGATCGCTCAAGGGCGCCTCGGCCCTGGCCGTATCCACCACTGCATGCGCACGATTGGCGTTGCAGAAGAAGCGCTGGCCAAGATGTGCAAGCGCCTTCAGGAACGCGAAGCATTTGGCAAGCCGATCTACAAGCATTCGGTCTGGGAAGAGCGCGTTGCGCGGGCCCGTATCGATATCGACATGACCCGTCTGCTGTGTCTGAAAGCGGCAGATATGATGGACAAGGTCGGCAACAAATCGGCCAAGCAGGAAATCGCGATGATCAAGGTTCAGGCACCAAATATGGCGCTGAAAATTATCGACGACGCGATTCAGGCCCATGGCGGCGGCGGCGTGTCAAACGACTACGGTCTTGCCAGCGCCTACGCACATCAGCGGACCTTGCGTCTTGCTGATGGTCCTGACGAAGTTCACGCGCGCTCCATCGCTCGCATGGAATTTGGCAAACACGTTCCGCAAGAAGGCCCCACCGCCAATGCGCTTCGCAAGAAAAGCGATGCAGCCAATGATGCTGGTGGGTTCAGTTCAGGCGATATGGGCGCGACGCGCTAACGCGCTTGGTATCTGGGAGAGAGAAAATGGCAAAAGCTGCAATCCTGGAAACACCGGGGCAAGGTCTGGTGATCGGTGATATCAATATCGCCGATCCCATGCCGCATGAGGTACTGATCGACACCAAGGCTTGCGGTCTGTGTCATTCGGACTTGCACTTCATCGACGGTGCTTATCCGCATGCGCTTCCTTGCGTGCCGGGTCACGAAGCGGCGGGCGTGGTTCGCGCAGTCGGCAGCGAAGTGAAGACGGTGAAGCCGGGCGACCACGTCGTCTCCTGCCTCTCTGCCTTCTGCGGACACTGCGAATTTTGCGTTACGGGACGGATGGCGTTGTGCATGGGCGCTGATACCCGCCGCGGCAAAACCGATGCGCCGCGTATGACGCGTAGTGATGGTTCGCCGGTTGCGCAAATGCTCAACCTGTCGGCTTTGTCAGAGCAGATGCTGATCCACGAACATGCCTGCGTTTCGATTGACAAGGACATGCCATTTGACCGGGCTGCTATCCTTGGCTGCGCGGTGACAACCGGTGCGGGGACGATCTTTAACGCCTGCAAGGTCACGCCGGGGGAGACGGTGCTGGTGGTCGGTTGCGGCGGCGTAGGCCTTGCGGCGATCAACTCTGCAAAGATTGCGGGCGCGGGAAAAGTCATTGCGGCTGATCCCTTGCCGGAAAAACGCGCTTTGGCGGAAGCTTTGGGCGCGACCCATACGGTCGATGCTTTGGCTGACGATGCGGCGAAGCAGATCATCGAAATCTCTGGCGGCGGTGTGCACTGGGGCATTGAAGCTGTTGGCCGAAAGGCATCGGCTGATTTGGCTGTGGCTTCGCTGAGACGCGGCGGGTCTGCCGTGATCCTCGGCATGATGCCTCTGGACTGTAAGGTCGGATTGTCGGCGATGGATTTGCTCGGCGGGAAGAAGCTGATGGGCGCGATTATGGGGATGAACCATTTCCCTGTGGACCTGCCCCGATTGGTAGATTTCTACATGCGCGGGTTGCTCGATCTCGATACGATTATCGCAGAGCGGATCGGGCTTGAGGACGTAAACGCGGGCTTTGATAAAATGCGCGAGGGAAGCCACGCGCGCAGCGTGGTGATGTTCGACTGATGCCGGAAAATACGATGGATATCGATTACGACAAGGAAATGGTCGGCACCGTCGAAGTGCCTGAGGCTGACAAGCTTGATATTGAAAAGCTGACCGCTTGGTTTGAAGCCAATGTAGAAGGCTTCGTCGGACCGATCAGCTATACAAAGTTCAAGGGCGGCCAATCCAACCCGACCTACAAGATTGAGACCCCCGGCCAGAATTACGTTCTGCGCCGTCAGCCTTTCGGCAAATTGCTACCATCCGCCCATGCGGTGGACCGCGAATATAAGGCGATGACTGGCCTATATCCGACCGGCTTTCCCGTACCCAAGACATATGGGTTGTGCACCGACCCAGAAGTGCTTGGTTCGATGTTCTTTGTGATGAGCATGGCCGATGGACGCTCGCTTTGGAATGGGGCGCTCCCGGACTCCTCGCCAGAAGAACGACGCGAGCTTTACAATGCATTGATCGATACAATTGCAGATATGCATTTGAACAAGCCAGACGAAATTGGTCTGGGCGATTACGGCAAGCCTACCGATTATTGCGCGCGGCAGATTTCGCGCTGGTCGAAACAATATAAGCTGTCTGAAACCGAACATATGCCGCAGATGGAGCGCCTGATCGAATGGCTCCCGCAGACCATCCCGCCGCAGCATGAAAGCAGCGTGGTCCACGGTGATTACCGGCTCGACAACGTCATTTTTCACAAGACCGAAAATCGCGTGATCGCGGTGCTTGATTGGGAGCTGTCAACGCTGGGCGATCCGGTTGCCGATTTCAGTTATTTGATGCTCAACTGGTTCCAGCCTGCCGATGGACGCGCTGGGCTGATGGGGCTTGACCTGCCAGCCTTGGGCATTCCAACGGTAGAAGAAGCGGTGGAGCGCTATGTTGCGCGCACCGGCTATCCTGTGCCGCCGATGGATTGGTACTTTTCCTACAATCTGTTCCGGCTTGCAGGCATTATGCAGGGGATCAAGAAACGCGTGATCGACGGCACGGCATCCTCAGCCCATGCAAAGGGGATGAGCGACCGGGTCGCGCCGTTAGTGGCGCGTTCTTATGAGTTCGCGCTTGCCGCAGGAATGCCCGCTTAAAAAGAAGAGATCAGCGAAATAAGTGCGCCGACATCGTTTGGTGCGCTTTGGAAATGCCCCGGTTCGCTGCGGAAATACACGCTGGTGGACACAAAGCCGAAAGGCATTTGCCCGCTCCAGTTGAACTCGCTCATAATCTCGCGCCCTTCTGGGGACAGTGAGAGTGTCTGGCGGCCAAGGATCGGGCTCTCAGTCGCATAATCATAGGCGACGGGCAGATCAAAATCGATGCCCCCGCCACTCACCCGCAAAGGCTGGCTTACGCGGAAACCGATGCTGTCACCGCGCAGGAACGTCCCGCGCCGCGCCACATCAAAGGACCAGCCCTGCGTTTCAATTTGCGATCCTGCGCCAATCAACGCCCCGCCGCGTGGACGGGTAAAACCTGCGCGATAGGCCGCACCCACGCGCCAATCAGTGCCAATCCGCCGCGCGAATTGCCCATCCAAGAACAGCGTGTCAGCCCCCGTCAATCCAAAGACTGGATTGAAATGCGCACCCAGCATGGTGCTTTCTTCCGCCATCCACGTCGCAGCGAAATCCGCATCGAAACCGAGCAAACTGCCGTCTGCAGCGAGGCCAAAACTCGATGTAGAACGCCGGTCATTCACGCCGAAGGGCGTGTCGCTCGGTGCGCGATCACCCGCCAGCCATGCGCGCCCACGTTCGGCAGACAAGGTCACGCCCACTGTCCCTAGCTGGTGACGTGCGGCGAAAGCGATGTCGCTGCTGGCGGCGAAGCCGGCATCGCGGCCTGCCTCTGGTGCGATCATAAAGGCGGGCCTGTCCGCGCCCTGCAATTGCGCGGTCAGTCCGCTTGCGCTTTGCGATAGGGCAAAGCCGATTTGTGTGCCGGGCGCAATGCGCGCAGCAACCCGCGCCGCCAGAACCCGCGCACCCGCGGCATCTTCGCTAGACAGCTGCAATTCCTGCGACCACCCCAACCCCGCGGCACGCTGTCCCTCACCGACGGTCACCGCCAGCGCCAGTGCATCATTGCCAGCAGCCTGCGAATAGCCACGCCGCTCCACTGCGCCGCGCAAACGCGGCTGCGCAACAGCATTCTGCGTCCGCCGCCCGAGGTCCACATTGTAAGCGCGCTGATAGCGATCAGTGACGATTGTGTTGAGCGAGGCGCCAGACAGCGCATCGCCCATAGCCGCAGAACCCAGTGCAAAATCATCAGCAAAAGCCAGCGCGTTGCTGGTCCCCGCCAAAGACGTATTGCCGACCGGCGCAAAAGCCGCGCCAATATCAAGAATGCCCGTGCCAAACACGGCATCCGTGCCGCTCGCACCAGCATCGCGCGCGGTGCCTAGCAGAATTTCGACTATTTCCTGTCCGCTCAGGTTCGGAAAGGCTTGAGCCAACAAGGCAACCGCCCCGGCAACCTGTGGTGCGGCAAAGCTGGTTCCGGAAAACAGCGTGACGAAATTCTCTCCGTCGATTGTCTCCACGAAGACTTCGCCATCATCATAGACGCAGCAGATGCGCTCTCCGAGTGCAGAGATGAAAGAATTGGCAGCACTGCCCGCGCGGTTGCTAAAGCCGGAAAATGCGCTGTCTGCATCGACCGATCCGACGATGATGACGTTGCCATTGCCCGCTTCTAACAGGCTTGTCGCGAACGGATCCGGTTGGTTTGGATCGATTCCAGCGTCGTCGCCCTCGCCGCCATTACCAGCTGCAACGATGACGACTATTCCCGCGTCGGCGGCCCGGCCAACTGCATTCCGGACTTCCTGAGACCCCGGGCTTCCGCCAAGGCTCAGATTGATCACGGTCGCACCGCTTGCGATCGCCAAATTTATGCCGGCCGCAATTTCGTTGTCGGTAAATAGGCAGCCAAGCGATGAATCTTGGGGAGTATCATTGCCGCACGAACCGGGTCGGTCGGCGCGAATGCCGAGTACCTGCGCATCAAAGGCGATGCCCACAACCCCTTGACCGTTAAGCCCACCCGCCGCGACAAGCGCCACATTGGTGCCGTGATCATCCTCAGGATCGACCGGGCGATTGGCTGCGACATCGCGTGAATCAGGGTGAACCCGCCCGGCAAATTCGGGGCTGTCACTGTCCAATCCTGAATCGACAATGGCGATGATTTCTCCGAGTCCGGTCGCCCCGTCACGCCAAGCAACATCCGCACCGTGAAATGCCGGACCGTCCGAACGGCGAAATTCAGCCGTATCGAAATTGGTCGCCGATGGCGGTGGCGGTGGCGGCGGTGGCGGTGGCGGTGGTGGCGGCGGTACGGGCGGCGGCGCAGCGATGGTCTGAACCCCGCCCCCTCCGCCGCCGCAAGCCGTTAACGCAGCACACGCCACCGCTGCTGCGACCACTTTCCATTGTATCGGAGACGCAGGATCGGCAACCGGCGGTGCCAATCGCGCAGATTTCTGCTTGCTGTTGAAAATGGCAGAATTGGAGCCAGAAGGATTCGGAATCATAATATCCCTTATTTGCTGTCCCCTAGCCTTATGATCTTAGGCAGATGACCAACACTCTTGCAAGCGCCTAAGCTCAAACCCCGATAAGGATTTAGGGCCGGCGAGATGGCGGCCAGCCTTGCCGCGTTTCATTTCAATCGCTAGCAGCACCGAAAGATCATACCGGGTTCTTGCACGTTTCAATTTGTGCAGGCCTTCTTGCGGAGTAGTTATGACCGATACATTAATCGCGCAGATTGAAGAAGCATGGGAAAACCGCGCGGAGATCACTCCGGGAAGCGACGTTCGCCATGCTGTTACCGAAGCGTTGGCTTTGCTCGACAACGGGGAAGCACGAGTAGCTGCACCTGACGGCAAAGGCGGATGGACCGTGCATCAATGGCTGAAAAAAGCCGTATTGCTGTCTTTCCGCCTCAACGATAACCGCGTGATGGAGGGGGCCGCTGGGGGTGATCCTGCGTTCGACAAAGTGCCAATCAAATTCTCCGGTTGGGGCGACAACCGTTTCCGCGAAGCTGGTTTCCGCGTTGTTCCAGGCGCTGTTGTCCGTCGCGGCAGCTTTATCGGTAAAGGCGCGGTCTTGATGCCGAGCTTTGTAAACATTGGTGCCTATGTTGGCGAAGGGTCCATGATCGACACTTGGGCGACCGTGGGATCTTGCGCGCAGATCGGCGCCAATGTGCATATTTCAGGCGGCGCCGGGATCGGCGGCGTGCTGGAACCGCTTCAGGCGGAGCCAGTCATTATCGGCGACGGCGCTTTCATCGGCGCGCGTAGTGAAGTTGCTGAAGGCGTGCGCGTTGGCGAAGGCGCGGTGCTGTCCATGGGCGTGTATCTGGGCGCATCAACCAAGATTATCGACCGCGCAACGGGCGAGATTCACATGGGCGAAGTGCCACCCTATGCGGTTGTTGTCCCCGGCAGTTTGCCCGGCAAACCTCTGCCTGACGGAACACCCGGCCCATCGCTTTATTGCGCCGTGATTGTAAAGACCGTCGATGCGCAGACACGGTCAAAAACAGGCATCAACGAATTGCTGCGCGACTAAGAGTCCTTGATGCCCGACCAAGAATTGGAACTGGGCTTACTCCGCCGTGTTAATTCGCCTATAGCAAGGCATAATCAGATAGAATTTTGAAGGATTGTTATGACTGAACCAGAAAAACCCATTCACATTGAAGATGATGATGCCACTGCCGGGCAAAAAACCGGCTATATGCGTTATGTTCTTGCCTTCAGCCTGCTTCTCGCGATCGTCGCGATGAGCGCAATCTGGCTTTGGCCGTGGCTGACCGGAGTCACTCGCTAACAGGCACATCTTCGGAACCCAAACCGGCAACGTTCATTGTTATCCGTATACAGTTTAGGAGATAATGATGAGCAATTCCAACAGCTTCCAAACGAACCAATATGTCAAATGGAACTGGGGCAACGGAGAAGGCAAAGGCCAGATTACCGAACGTTTTGAGCGCGAAGTCACCCGGACCCTGCAGGGGTCCGAGGTGACCAAAAATGGCGACGAAGACAACCCCGCTTACCTGATAAAACAGGAAGACGGCGACGAAGTGCTTAAGCGCGGTTCCGAGCTTGAGGCACAAGATTAACCGCGGTTAGTCGTCGCCGGGTATCAGCGTTTCTATTGGCGGCATGTCAGACACACTCGCCGAATAGCGTTCGGCCTGGCGCAGCACGCGAATGGCGTTGCGGCTAGCGATCAGTTCCATTTCCACCTGAGAATAGCCGCGTCTGGCCAATTCAGCAAATAGCTGAGGGTAGCCGCCCACGTCCTCAAAACCAACAGGACCGGACGGCATACCGTCAAAATCTGCGCCAATGCCGATGTGCTCAACGCCGACCAGCTCGCGTATATGGTCGATGTGATCGGCCATGTGAGTGATCATGGTAGCGGGATCGGGATTGGCGGCATCCCATTCTGTCAACGCCGCCGCAACCACGCTGGGCTGCCCCTGAAACAGCGACCCCAGCCGCGCTTCCTCTGCTTCTCGCTGCGAATACCATTCGCGAAGCTCGTTATTGAGGAAACCCGGCAGCGCAACGACCATCACGATACCGCCATTTTCGGGCAAGCGCATCAACACGCTGTCTGGAACATTGCGCGCGTGGCCATTGATTGCGCGTGCGCCGGAATGGCTGAAAATCACGGGCGAGCGCGCCACATCCAGCGCATCCATCATGGTTTGTTCGCTGACATGGCTCAGATCAACCAGCATCCCGATCCTGTTCATCTCCCGGATTACGTCTTTGCCGAAATCTGTCAGGCCGCCATGTTCCGGCGCATCGGTTGAACTGTCGGCCCAAGGCGTGTTTTCGCTATGCGTGATAGTCATATAGCGCGCGCCCAGAGCGTACATCTGGCGCAATACGGCTAGGCTGGATCCGATCGAATGTCCGCCTTCCATACCTAACATTGACGCGACCCGGCCATCCTCCATTGCCCGTTCAACATCATCGGCGGTTACTGCATAACGCAAGGCTTGCGGATATCGGTCGATCAGACGTTTCATCACGTCGATCTGTTCCATCGTCATCTGCACCGCTTCGGGTTCGGATAGGCTGGCGGGGACATAAACCGACCAATATTGCGCCCCCACGCGCCCTTCTACCAGACGTGCAACGTCGGTGTGCATCGCGCGCCCACCGGCATGGCTTGATCCGGTATCGCTGGTATCGGCAAAGTCGAAATCATTGATCTGGTTTTCGAAACGCCCGCGCAGTTGATACGGCACATCGTTATGGCCGTCGAAAACTGGTGAAATTTCCAACGCTGCCTCAGCTGCCTGAAGCGCAGGGTCCATTTCAACCGCGGCAGCGCGGTCCTCCGGCGAACCACCGCCCGCATCTTGAGCGGCCAGTGGCATCGCGAGGCAGGCGGCCATTGCAGCCAGTGAAGCGGTGAACGTGAGGCTAAGCTTTTGGCAGGTGTATTGCATGGGTTGGAAAACTCCCGATAGTGCGCTGGCAAAGGGGTCGTGAATGAGTGAGCAGCCTAGCGCGGACGCGTTGATCGAACAATTGGAACTATCACCGCATCCAGAAGGCGGCTGGTTCCGCGAGACCTGGCGCGCCGCCGCAGACAGCTCTGGACGTGCCAGAGGGACGGGAATTCTGTTTCTGTTGAAATCTGGCGAAGCGTCGCACTGGCACCGCGTCGACGCCGATGAAATGTGGCTGTGGCAGCGCGGTGATCCGCTCGAATTGATGATCGCCGATGATGACGCGGGTCCAGTTCGCATTGCGAAACTGGGCGGTGATGTCGAAGCGGGAGAAGCTCTGCAAGGGCTAGTGCCAAGCGGTGCCTGGCAGGCGGCGCGCGCATTGGATTCCGGATGGACGGGAGCGGGAGCAGCAGGCTACACTCTTGTTTCTTGCATTGTGGTGCCCGGTTTCGACTTCGCCGGCTTTGAGCTTGCCCCGCCTGGCTGGGCACCGGGAAAGGACATGATTGTATGATCCGCGCTGCTTTACGCATCCTGCTCGCCGCATTCTATGGCTACGCTGGTTATTTGCATCTTGTCCGGCCCGAACCGTTTCTCGCGATAACGCCAGACTTCGTCCCCCATCCAGAGGCAGTGGTCTATTGGACCGGTGTTGCGGAAATCCTTGGCGCGATTGGTTTGCTGCAACCATTCGACATTCGCTTGCGACGGGCTGCGGGAATTGGGCTGGCGCTTTATGCGTTGTTTGTGTGGCCTGCGAATATCAATCATTTCGCGATGGATATGGCGCGCGTGGATGGCGGCGGCCTGGGCCTTGCCTATCACATACCGCGTATGATCGCGCAGCCGCTTCTGATTCTCTTGGCTCTATGGGTGGGCGAAGTGAAAATCCCGCACCGCAAAGATGTGAGCGCCTGAAGCATCAAGTCAGCCACTCACGAAAACGAGCGGCTCACTCAAATAGCAAAAAGCCGGAGACGCAGTGCTTGTTGCACCGCGTCCCCGGCCTGCATTTTCAAAGTTCGCCGATAGTGACGAACAATCTCTTAGGTGAGGTGCTTGGAAACAGCAGCTGTCATCTTGAACATAGAAATTTGCTCTTTGCCGATTACAGCAGCAAGCTTGTCGTCTGGATTGATCTGGCGCTTGTCCTTCGAATCCTGAAGGTCTTTGCCCTTGATGTATTCCCAGATCTTTGACGTCACTTGAGCGCGAGTCATCGGACCTTTGCCGATAACCGCTTCAAGCTCACTCGAAAGCTGCACTGGTCTCTGCAGCGCATTGGTTTTTCCAGCCATGGTTCTTCTCCCTTATGATGGCGGGTTAGTCGAAATCATCATCGCCCAATGCCCCGTCATCGGCGGGAATGCCGGTGAATGGAGCGTAGAGGACATCACAACCTGTGATGAACCCTTTGATCGAAGAGATCACTTTATCGCGGCTTGCCCCTGGCATTAGTGTCAGAGGCAGGTCAGTTGCGAATATTTGAAATACATAATGACGCGTCTCACCCACTGGCGGATCAGGCAGCAACCATTCGGAATTGCCATGTGCGTTCTTACCCGCGCGCGGTGGTGTCTCTCCTTCGAGCAATTTTCCGCGTTGTCCGGCAAGGCCCCAAATGGTCCAGTGGCAAACAGGCTTTACGCTTGGGTCGGTCACATCCTCCACGATCACGACCAGTTCTTGCGATCCAGTGGGAGGGGCCGACCATTCTAGCGGGGGCGCAACAGCGTCCTCTTCCTTTGCCGTGAAGCACGGATCAAGTTCTTCGCCCGCGTCGAAAGCCGGACTGGTCAATGCGAAACCGCCCCGCCCGAACGACTTTGCATCACCCAGAGTGGCGATTGCCAGTCCGGGATGACGCGCCGCGACGGGCAGCTTCGATGTGAGCCATTCTGGCAGATCAGTCATGATTCTGTCTTTCCATGTCTAGCTAGCTAGTAGGATCGCGGGGGCAAAACGAGGGAGATTGGCGTGATTTGCCCCGGTTTCTGAGGAAAACCTGCAAAAATAGGTGCAATTACAGTCGTACATTCATCTTCAAGCCAGTGGACAAGCCGTAATCGGTTGCTGTTTCGAGGTGCGCAATGCATTGTCGCCGCGATATCAATGCCCCCAAGAAGGCAGATATTACCAGATTTTTCCCGGAGTCGCTTTCCCGCCATGAAAAATGATTTGCCTGTGAACATGTCTATTACTGGTCGCACCGTCCTGTCTGCCACGCTTGCTTTGGCTCTGGCCGCGTGCGGTGGCGGTGGGGGTTCTAATTCTCCGGCACCCACCGGCGGCGGCGTGGCTCCGACCCCGCCAACTTCCACATGCGCAATTTCGAACCAAATTGCCTTTGCCGATGATGTGCTCAATGAATGGTATCTGTTCCCTGATTTGCTCGACAATTCGGTCAATCGGGCAAGCTTTACGAATGTGCAGAGCTTTCTCAATGCCCGCGTGGCCCCCGCCCGCGCGGTGTCGCGTGATCAAGGTTTCACCTTTGCCACATCGATCGCAGAAGAAAATGCGCTGAT
Source organism: uncultured Alphaproteobacteria bacterium (assembly GCA_963789155.1). GTDB lineage: Bacteria > Pseudomonadota > Alphaproteobacteria > Sphingomonadales > Sphingomonadaceae > Erythrobacter. The sequence goes on from CAWBJN010000004.1 coordinate 215,334, forward strand.
CAATTCGGGGTCGAGCGCAGGATTTGGCATCCGTCTTTCCTTTGATCAGGCAAATGATCGGGTGTTTCTGCTTGAAACGTTCGAGAATGGATCGGGCTTTCAGGCCGGCATGGACCGCGGGACGGAATTATTGGCTATCGGCACCAACAGTTCGAATTTGCAGTCGGTGCCATCGCTGATCGCATCAGGCGGGCCGCAAGCTGTGGTCAATGCTCTGGGTCCATCCGATCCGGGCGTGACCCGCACAATCCGCTTCGCGCAAGCAGGCGGCGCAATTGTCGAAGCCAGCATTACGAAAACCGATTTTGCGCTCGACCCGGTTTCGGATCGTTATGGCGCGCTGATCATCAATGATGGGGGCAAGAATGTCGGATATCTCAATCTGCGCACCTTTTTCCCGCTGGATGCCGGGGATGAGCTGCGCGACGCGTTTCAATTGTTCAATTCCAACGGCGTCACAGAGCTGATCATTGATTTCCGCTACAATGGTGGCGGGCTGGTTCTGGTATCTGAAGATTTTGGCGATCTGCTTGGCGAAGGGCGCATCGGCCAATTGTGGAGCCAGACAGTGCTGCGCCCATCCAAATCCTCGGAAAACACCAGCAAGTTCTTCGAAAACGAAGTCAACGCGCTGCAAGCGACCAAAATTGCTTTTGTCACCACGAGCAACACGGCGTCTGCCAGTGAGCTGGTGATCAATTCGATGCTACCCTATCTCGATACAGACAGCATCGCGATCATCGGAGGCAACACATCGGGTAAGCCTGTTGGACAGGAAGGGTTTGATTTCGCCGCTTGCGATCTTCGCATCCGGGCGGTGACGTTTCAGACACTCAATGCCGACAATGAAGGCGGCTATTTCAATGGGCTTGCCGGTTGGTGCCCAACACATGCCGGGCTGATGATGACATCACAAACCCGCTGGGTGATGCAAACGAAACTTCAATCGCGACCGCGCTTGATTTTCTTGCAGGCCGCAGTTGCACCCCGATCAGCGGTGGCAGCGGACAGACCGCACAAAGCGCTGACCGGCTAAGGACGTTAACGCCGGCTGAGCCGAGCGCGGCGCAGTATCAAGTCCCTGGCTTGTTTTAATCGGCGCAGCGCCGCGGCAGCACGTGCCCTCCAGTGTAGCGCATGGCTTCCGGCCTATACGTTTCTAACAGCGCAATTGCAGCGGCGATAACCTCGTCCGAGGGCGCAGGTTTCGCGATCAGCGGCGCATCAAGGTTGCGCACGTGCTCGTCATGGCGGTCCAGATCACCGGAATGCAGAACAAAAGGAATACCGCGAGACCTCAATTCGCGTGCCACAGGAACGCTGGTGTGTCCGCCGCCTAAATTCACATCCAAAATGGCGACGGCAACATCATCATTTGCTGATAAGGCGGCAAGCGCCTCTTCGCATGATGTTGCGGCATACACTGTGCAGCCGTGATCTTGCCCCGCAAACTCCAGATCCATAAGCACCAACGGCTCGTCTTCGAGCAGAAGTATTGAATTTTTGAAACTCACATCGCCCTCCCCGTTGGGACTGTGATTGCGGCCTTCAGTCCATCCTTGGCCCAAACGCGCGTAATTGAACCGCGTGAGGTGAGGAGCAGGCGATCGACTATTGCAGTGCCGGCCCCTTCTTCAATTCTATCAGCATCCACTGCCGGTCCGCCTTGTTCATCCCAGCTGATGATAAGCGCGGTCCCAAGATCGTCCATTCGCCAATCGACCGTGACCGTCCCAGTATCTCCGCTCCACGCACCGTGCTTAACGGCGTTGGCAGACAGTTCATGCAGCACCAGTCCAGCAAGCGAGATGATCGTGAATGGCATCCGCACACCGTTACCTTTTAACACCAGCCGTTCTTTGTCACCGTCATGGGGGGACAGAACTGCGCGGATCGCTTGCCCGATATCGATACTGCCGCTGGAGGCGTCATCCAGCGTGGTTTCATAGGCTCGGCCCAAAGCCTGGATGCGTGAATTGATCTCAGCCGCTTCGCTTTTTATACCTCGCGAGCGGCCGGTGACGTTCACGATGCCCGAAATAACCGCGAACATATTCTTCATGCGGTGCGACAATTCGCGCGCCATTTCTTTGGCATGACGTTCGTCAGCGCGCGCGGCGCGGACTTCGGAGACATCCCATTGGCTGCCGAAGAAATAGACCAAATCGCCCTTGTCGTTGTAGATCGGACCGATATGCAGCGCGTTCCAGAAAGTGGTTCCGTCCTTACGGTAATTGAGCAGTTCCACGACAACCACGTCTTCATTTAAAATCGCATCGCGAATGCGAGCAATCGCATCGGGATCAGTTTTTGGCCCCTGAAGAAAGCGACAGTTTCGACCGACCGATTCCTCTTCAGAGTAACCGGTCAACCGGCTGAAAGCGCGGTTTGCAAAAACAATCGGATTGCCCGGTGAATGCGGATCCACCAGCGTTATCGCGATCCTTGTCTGCGCCACCGCCTGTTCAAACAGAATTCCAGACGATCCAGAAAATTGGTCACCTTTTTGAACCGAGCGCAATTGTTCCATCGCGTCATCGAACCTTAGCGCAGGCTGATTGCCCCGCGAACGGTTGCTATCATCATCGGTACACACGTTTCCCACCTTCCCGCGACGCTTCCTCTAATGCGTTGGAGAGGGAGGCTGCGCCTGCGGATAATACTTTATTACATAGGAAACGTGATTGCCCGGAACCGGTTCCGGGTTGTCAGAAATTTGCTGAGAAACCGCTTGCTTACATGCCCGGCGGAACTGTTTCATAACAGGGAATATCGCCCAGCGGCACCCAATCCTGTTTGCTCTTGGTATAGCAATGAAACGCAGGATTTAAGCCTGAGGTGTCGTCGAGTGAACCGGCTTTAATGAACAACATGCCGGGCTGTTCCAGCCGAGTAAAAACCGGCGATCCGCAGTCGCCGCAGAACTGACGCCGAACGCTCGCTCCGCTATCGCCAGTGTCATTATAGGTTTTGACTGTGCCGGTTATCTCGACCGCATCTTCGGAAACACCGATAATGACCGACAAAGCTGTGCCCGCTTGCCGCTGGCAATTCTTGCAATGGCAGGTGACGCAGACCTTCGGTTCAGCGCTTAAAGTGTAGCGGATTTGGCCGCAAAGGCAGCCGCCTGTTTTGGTCATGGCATTTCGTCTCCTGCAAATGGCTGGTCACTGGTGTAGCCGCAGCCAAACAAGGTCACATCCCCCAATGCGACTGTCGCAGTGTACGGGTAAGAACGATCGCTCATTGAGTCGCTGCAATCTCCGGGAGTCAGCGCGATTTGAACGGCTTGTGCATCCAACTGACCGCTGAAACCAACGCCGTTGTTCCCCGCAAACCGCGTGACGCTAAACGCAGTCCCTTCAATATTCTCAGGGGTAGAATACCGCGCAGCAAACCCTTCCTGACCGGGCTCTATTTTAATGCTCCAGAACGGCTCATTACCGAGCAGCGAAACAGTCGCGCTTTCAGCAATTGCGTCAAAGGGCTGCGTATCGCGGCTAATCTCTCCGGGCTGCTGCGCACAGGCGGTGAGAGCCATGGCACAGAGGCTTGCGATAACCTTGGAGAGCGAAATGTGCATCCGCCAATCATAGCATCCTCGGCGCCGCGAGGGAAATCGATCCGCACTATTTGCATGGCCAGAACGAGAATGGGGCCACAACGAAAAAGGCGGGCCCGATACGGACCCGCCTTCACGTTATTTAAATTTCGTTATCGCGGTTTACGGCATCAACACAGTGTCGATGACGTGGACCACACCGTTCGATGCTTCAACGTCGGTCGCGGTTACGGTCGCTGTGCCGCCCTTGGCATCAGTCAAAACCACTGCGCCATCAACCAGAGTTGCGGTCAGTGTGCCACCGTTGACGGTGTTAATGGTGTAGCCTGCTTCACCGGCGCCTTCGATGGCAGCGATCAGCGTCGCGGAATCCACTGTGCCGGATACCACATGATAGGTGAGGATTTGACCCAGAGTTTCGGTGTCGTTGGTGGTCAGTTCGGTCAATGTCGCTTCGTCAATCTTTCCAAACGCGTCATTGGTTGGTGCGAAGACGGTGAACGGACCTTCACCAGACAATGTCTCGACCAGTCCAGCGGCGGTCACAGCCGAAACCAGTGTCGAGAAGGTTTCATCGCCCTGCGCGACTTCTACGATGGTGCCTGAAGTGGCTTCTTCGGTCATTGCTGTTTCATCAGCCATCATCGAATCATCGGTTTCTGCTTCGGGTGCACAAGCAACCAATGCGAGTGCAGCAACGCCAGCAAGCGTGGTAGAAAGAGTTGTTTTCAGCGTGTTCATGAAATTTGGCCTTTAAAATCTTTTTCTGGTTCAAAAAGCATATGCGCCTTTTGGAGACGTGACTGTTTGCCATGCCTCTTTCACCTATACGAATGCTCGAGGCGCATGGATGTTCCAAAAATTGGGTGTCGCAGCGCGAATATTATGTTTCGCTATCGGGGGGTCCCCCGCGATATGGGGGCGATATCGGGGAATTCTTTGGTTTAACAGCGCATCCGCCGGAACCTGACTGAGCCTTCACCGGGTTAAGAAGCTATGCAATTTCAACCAACACGTGATGCTGGACTAAAGCGGCTTTCAGACTTTGTGCCCCGCGCCGGGCGCGCATACGCCAATACGCGAAACTATGATGACGGTGCACCTGCTGATGGGGCTCGCCGCAACGTCTCGCAATTATCCCCATGGCTAAAATCCGGACTGTTGAGCGAGGCGGAAGTGATCGAAGGCGCGCTTAGCGAAAACAGTTTTGACGCGAGCGAAAAGTTCATCGCGGAAGTGTTTTGGCGGATATACTTCAAAGGATATCTGCAACAGCGCCCGACAGTTTGGACCGCTTATATAGAGAAACGCGACGCCGCGATTGCTGCAAAATCAGCCGACACTCAACTAGCCGCCGCTTATGAAGAGGCGGTTGAGGGCCGCACCGGCATAGCGGCCTTTGACCACTGGGTGCGCGAATTGGTGGAGACCGGATATCTGCACAACCATGCGCGAATGTGGTTTGCCAGCATCTGGATTTTCACGCTTCGACTGGACTGGGAATTGGGAGCTGACTTTTTTCTGCGCCATCTTGTCGATGCAGACCCGGCCTCCAACACCCTATCGTGGCGCTGGGTTGGCGGCCTCCATACAAAAGGCAAAACCTATCTCGCTCGGCCTGACAACATAGCGCGCTACACCGCGAATAGACCGGGCGGTGCTCTCGTGGCGGAAGGTCTTTCTGATAAAGCCGTGGCCTTGGAAGAGACTGTAGAGCACGATCGCCAAACGCTTGATCTGCCAACGGAGCCCGCTGCCGAGCAATTTGAGCAGCCTTTCGCTCTGATCCTGCATGATGACGCAGCCCATCACCTGCCAATGAAATTGCCACACTCGCCCGCATTGGTGATCGGTGCGGCGCGGCCCGGCGCCCGCTCCTGCGGCGATGTTGGCCACTATGCCACAGACTTCGCAATCAGCGCCGTCGAACACGGTGTAGCTGACGCAGCCGACGCTTTCAGTTGTCAGTCGCGTCACTGGCTTCCAGGCCAGCCCTTAAAAGAAATTCTCGTAGAAGCGGGAATAGAGCGCGTCGTCACACCCTTTATTCCGATTGGTTGGACCAGAGACGCGCTGATGCCTGACCTCGCATCCCTGAGTGCCGACGCAAAAGCTACCATGATCGTGCCTGAGCTCGACCGCGCGACGTGGCCACTTGCTAAGGCAGGGTTTTTTGGGGTGAAAAAGAAATCGGAATCGATCCTTGCGGAACTTGGCATCGGCGGTCGCACTACAATGCCAAACGACTGATAGGCGAAAATGAATATCGCCGACCTTCGACCAAAGGTTGAGAGCCGGCGACGCCATTTCTAGCAATCAGCGGATATTGAGACCCTCATAGCACCTTATCAGGGCGAGGCTCGTGCTTGTGCTTGTTTTCTTTGCCAAACAATCGCTCCAAACGCTGCGCTAGAGTATTGGCTGCCTTGCGCGCGGCATCATCGACTTTGTCAGCCTTGCCCGTCACGCCAATTGGCTTGCCACCGCGTGGGCGAGCCTCGATCATGCAATGCTTGTCATCTTCCCCATGCTTCGCCCCGTTTACGTCGGTCACATGGACCTCAATCCGTGTGAGTCGCTCTTCAAACCGCGACAGTTTTTCGCGAACCATGGCTTCGATTCGTTCTGCAACATTTTCGGTGCCCATTACGGAACTGTCAGAGTTAAATTGAAATTGCATAGGGGGATGTCCTCTCGTTCGTTTCTCTCTTCACCCAACGTGGGTATTGAACGAGGGTTCCGCAACGAAATTCGGGAGTTGTCGCAGTGCTGAGAAGAACGATGCTGCCAGAGTATGGGACCATCTTTGAGCCCCTAACCTGCGCAGTGTGCGCATGCAAAACAGCACGCTGTCGCGGGTGCGGCAGACTTTTGAAACAGCCGGCGATGTGAGTGTTAAACACGTCAAAAGTCAGCGGGTTTGACGCGAGAATATCGATCCGCATAAAACAGACGGTGTCCGAGCGTACCGGCAAGACAGGCGCAAGCCCGACTAACCGATGATACGGTCTTAGGTTGCGTTTAAAGCTTCTGCCGCACGGCGGGCTTCGCGTTCTGCATCGGCAGTCGCGCGATCTTCCGCGACCTTGCGAGCCTGATCGGCTAGCGCACGCCATGTTTTTTCAGAACGCAATTCGCGGTCGCGGACATTGTCCAGCGTAGCCTTCTTGGCGGCGGCGGCAGCGGCATTGGCGCGCTCGGCATAAAATTCATAGGTTTGGGCCATGAATGGCTCCTGCTGGAAAGAACGGAGAGGGCGAAAGGCGTAGAAGCGCCAGCGGGGCGCAAAGTGCACTGGGGCGCGGCACATATGCACCGCGCCCCGAATGCGAATCGTTTAGTCAGCAGACGAAAGGTTCGTCGCGCTTTCTTTGCCGTTACGACCGATTTCGACGTCGTAGTTCAGACGCTGTTCTTTATCGAGGCTGTGCATGCCAGCAGCTTGCACGGCGCTGATGTGAACGAAGCTATCGTTCGAACCGTCGTCAGGCTGGATAAAACCATAGCCCTTATCGGTGTTGAAGAATTTAACTGTGCCTGTCTTGGCCATGAGATGTTCCTTTCGAGAACGAATTTTGCCCTGCACCGTATTTCGGAGAACAGGACATTTGTAGTTACAGCCAGCCGCAGATGCGAACTGGAGGCTTAGGATCGTTCAGGGGAAAGGAAGTCGTCGTCTGGTTTACGCCGGGGCCAGTTCTGGGCCATTACGATGGCTCCCGAAAGGCAAGCGGCGGTCGTCAAATCTCGAAGTCCGTCGCAAATTCCGACGTCAGCGCTGATTGTCTAGCATACAATTGCGCAGATTGCTAATTATTGTTCAGAGCGTCCATAGCAGCGCCACCAAGATCGCATTCCTATCCTGCCAATTCCGGGCTAGAACGCGGCCCATGATCTCATTCCAACCCGATTTCATCGTCTCTCGCGCCGCGCTCGTGCTCTTTTGCACCGCGGCGCTTTCTGCTTGTGTCGGTTCGCCCGGCCCCGTTGGCAATGCGGCGGTGCCTGAGCCTGCCCGGCCTGTCGCACTCGGCGCATATTTGGGCACTTGGTACGAATACGCCCGTTACGAAGCCCCCTTCCAAACCGGCTGCGAAGGAGTGACGGCGGTATACTCCCTGCGCGAAACCTCTGGCGACGCCGCGATCCGCGTGGTCAATTCCTGTTTCAAGGGCGGCCTCGATGGCGAATTTGAGCAAGCCACCGGCAGAGCCAAGATCGTCGAAGGCAGCGACGGCGCCAAGCTCAAGGTCAGTTTCTTCGGCCCCTTCTTTGGTGATTACTGGGTGCTCGACCGGGGCGATCCCGACGCTGGCGGCCAATACCCCTGGTCCATCGTGGGTGAGCCTAGCGGACGTTACCTCTGGATCCTCACCCGCACGTCGCAGCCCGATGCCGCGATGCGCGCCATGTTGGAGGCGCGGGTTCGCGAACTTGGCTATGACTGGAGCCTCGTGCGCTTCACCCAGCATGCGCCATCCCCCCAATGACCGCCCCCATCACCATCCTGATCGATGCCGACGCCTGCCCGGTGAAGGATGAGGTGTACCGCGTCGCCGCCCGGTTTCAGGCTGAGGTCCGCGTGGTCAGCAATTCCCCCTTCCGCATTCCGGATAACCCCCGGATCAAACGCATTGTGGTCGATGACACATTCGACGCCGCAGACGACTGGATTGCGGAGGCGGCGGACGCGCTGCCCGAAAACACATGCGTCGTCATCACCGCTGACATTCTGCTCGCCGATCGCTGTCTTAAGGCAGGCGCTCAGGTGCTTAAACACGGCGGTCAGGAATTCAGCGCCGCCAGCATTGGCAGTGCGGTTGCCACCCGCGCGATTATGGAGGACCTGCGCGCCGGGATGGACGGCGTCATGGGCGGCCCTCCCCCCTTCAGCAAAGCGGACCGCTCACGCTTCCTGCAATCGCTCGACCGGGTGCTGACGAAACTGAGCAAATAGCCTCAAAACACATGACACATCGCGCAATGTGTCACCCGTGCCATATGCCCCTAACCCGCAGAAATCCGCCAATCTGCGCAGTTCGGCACGCATGACACTTGTCCAACATCAATTCCCGGCATCAATCCGCCTCATCATCCCCATCATACTCCCCATACAGCTCTTCCAGTTCGAGCCGCTTTTCCTCGTCCCAAGTCTCCGGCCCGTGTTCCACGCGGTGCACCAGAGGCCCAAAATCATTGTCACGGTAAGCAAAGGCTGCGTGCGTTGAGGGGAAACGCGGCGCGGCAAAGCGCTCTCGCATCGCCAGCAGCGCGACCGTCAGCCGCTCATCATAGCGGCGCGATGTGTGGATCAATTCGCCCTTGTGAAAATGCGGCACCTCCACCCCGTGAAGCGCGCGTTCCAAAGCCGCCTCCGCCAGCGCATCAAACCGGCAGCGCAAGGCCGCATGCCACGCCAGATCAAACGGCTCCCCTTTGAGCCGCGCGCGCAAAGCATAGGCCGATTGCCGCGACATACCCGCATGACGAGCCGCCTGCGCCACCGAATGCGAAGCCGCAAGCGCGCTGAGAAACACAGCCTGCCGCTGCGGCGTCCAGCGCGCTGGCTCTGGTGAGGGGATCAGGGCGTTTTCCGGTTCGGAGCCGGATGAGTGCGAGGAATGGTCCATTGGCAAGTTTAAGGCAGAATTTGGCGGAGTAGGAAAGTTTGGCGGTTTTTCAGGAACCTGCGGGGCGGCTCACGCGCTGTTCCTATAAACAAACACAGGACCCTGCCCATGACTGACAAGACGCCTGATAAGACGCCCGAACAGCACCTCGCCCACATTGCCGAGGAAATGAAGAACATCGATTTCGTCATGCTAAACACGCACACCAAAGGCGGCCAGATCGGCGCGCGCCCGATGAGCAACAATCGCGAAGTCGATTTTAATGGCGACAGCTATTACTTCACTTGGGAAGACAGCTTGATGGCCGATGACATTAAGCAAGACCCCAAAGTCGGCCTTTCGCTGCAAGGCGCGCCCTCACCCGAAGGTGCGCCCGGCATCTTCATCGCAATCGAAGGCAAAGCCGAAATCGTGCGCGACACAGCCCGGTTCGAAGAACACTGGAACCCGGAACTGGAACGCTGGTTCGAAGACGGCATCCACACCAAAGGCATGGTAATGCTGCACATCCACGCCACCCGCGCCGCCTATTGGGACGGCGAGGATAACGGCGATTTTGAAGTGAAGTAGGCGCGCATCTATACCCGGCCCCATGGCCAATGGGTCTGGCAATTGGGGTCGGGTGCCGGGTCGGCGCACGAATTATAGAGGCGTAAACCCTTGCTGGGGTTTTCCTGGTCAAGCGATGAGAGAGGCAGCTATTCTGGCTCGGGTTGGGGGGAAGTGGGGATGATGGTGTGAGGCGTCTCTCGCAACGACATCAGACTAAGTGCGAGCGAAGCCAATCCTCCAGCTCTTCTTCGGTCAATTCCCCGGCCGCAAGGGCCAGGACGATGGCGATAGCATCTCTAGGTGTGAACGAAAGATTTTGGCCGTTTAGCCGCAAGAATAACCGCGCAAAAACCCACGCAGTGCGCTTGTTCCCATCGGTGAAGGGATGATTGCGCGCGATGCCAAATGCGTAGGCGGCGGCGAGAGTGCACAGATCATCCTCGCCATAATTCCATTGATTTACCGGGCGGGCGAGCGCGCTTTCCAGCGCGCCGAGATCACGAACGCCAGCCGGTCCGCCGTGTTCGGATAGCTGCCGGTCATGCACCGCCAGCGCAATGTCGAGAGAGAGCCATTCCGGCTCCGTGCGATCAGTCATCCGGTGCGACTACTTGGCAAGTTCGCGCAGGATATCGCGGTCCTCGCGCATAATCTCTTCCGCCGCATCCATCTTGGCCGCGAATTCCGGATCGGTCGCGGTGAGACGGACACCATCGGGCGATTCGGAAAGATACAGCGCATCGCCGGGGCCAACACGCAGGCGCGCAAGCACCTCCTTGGGCAAGACGATCCCAGCGGAGTTGCCGATTCTGGTGACTTTGAGCGGCTTGTTCATACGGGTGTTATAACGGAGGTCGGCCGACTAAGAAATACCCTAATTAGACGTCTTTGTGCCTTCCAGTCTCAACAATTTTTCTTCGTCTCTCTATTGCTAGAAGCTTTTCGGCAACCTTATGCGGGGCGTTACTAGGCTCGATCATTTCCAAAAGTTCTGCATGTTTCCGGAAATCATCTCCGTTGAAGAGAATATAGTAGGCAAACCTTAGGATCGTCTCCCGCAGATTTTGGATCAACGAGGAATCTTCCTTCTCGGTCAAGCCTCGATGGACATATTGATTGCGGAGCTCAGACGCCCGCTTGAGTTTAAGTCTCTCTATTGAGATTTCATCCTCGGCCTCTGCAAAAAGCATTCGATCAATTAAACGGTCATACGGGGTCTGAGAGTTTTCTTTGGTATATAACGCTTCAGCTGCTGACCAGAAACGCATAAGGCGAAATGACAACCTACTGCTCATCATACCTTCACTGACCAGCACAATTGCGCGCTCTAATGGAACGCGGAGAGGGTGACATTCCAGGCGCTTTATTGCCCTCTTAAAGAGATCGGCATTTTTAGAAAAATCCGCGGCAGTCTTTGGAGAAAATGTCCATTCCTTTTCGTCGAAATCTTGGTTGAACCAAGCGCGATTTTGTCCCAGAAATTTTTTATTCTCAAAGAAAAAATAGTTAGGCCCATGAAGTAATATACTTGAAGGTCTATGAGAAATCCAAAATTCATTGAAACGCCATGAAGTGTTCACAATCGCATAAAATTTATCGAGCGCGATGAATAATTTGTCAGAGGCCTCATTTTCACTCCGTGCCTTGGTAGAGAGGATAGCGTAGCCAAAAAACGGCAATACGTTGGGGTTAACGTCCCCGATCCCCGATATGAAATTGGTTTCCAAGCTCAACCATTTGGGCAAGTTTGCGACGGTCCTGACAAAAACACCGTCGAATTGGAATCGCAGACCGCTCGCGGACGCCATTTGAGATAGGCGCATTTTGGTCCACATCGTATAAGTCTTGAGGGGGCGGGTCTTCCACTGCTCCACCCTTTGAGCGATCAAGGAAATTAATGACTTCTGGTCGACCGCTCCTTCTTTCCTGAGGTCCAAGTACGCTCGATAGGATATTGCTGAAACATCACGGTAACTAAAACCTTCCGGGAAACAGATTTGATGCGCGAGTAGCTCAAATAGCTCGCGATGATCGTTTCTGATGAAAGATATTGAACCCCGCTCATTTAGCTCAGTTGCATCATTTAGTCGCTGCAAAAGGGATGCCGGGGAGCCACCTCCCAGCCAAGCAACCCTCGCACATTTGCCACTCACCCCTCACTCCTCCGGCAAATACAGCTTCTCGCCCCATATCCTTATACATCTCGCTCATCTCTTCCATGCCCTTGATCGCGGCTTGGCGGCTGGCTTCGGCTGTTTCTGCGCCCAGTTTTTCGCTCGCCAAGAACCCTTCGGGGCTCTCGTTCTGTTTCGCGGCGAAATCGCGCACTTCCTGCTGAAATTTGCATGGAGCAGAACTTTGGTCCGCACATGGAGCAGAAATGCGCGGTCTTGGCGCCTTCTGCGGGCAGTGTCTGGTCGTGATATTGCTCGGCTGTTTCCGGGTCGAGCGACAGGTTGAACTGATCGCGCCAGCGGAATTCAAACCGCGCTTTTGACAGCGCATCATCGCGCACCTGAGCGGACGGATGCCCCTTCGCCAGATCGGCCGCGTGCGCTGCCAGTTTGTAGGTGATCACGCCGACCTTCACATCGTCGCGGTCGGGCAAGCCAAGGTGCTCTTTCGGCGTCACATAGCAAAGCATCGCGGTGCCATACCAACCGATCTGCGCCGCGCCGATGCCGCTGGTGATGTGGTCATAACCCGGTGCAATGTCCGTGACTAACGGCCCAAGCGTGTAGAACGGCGCTTCGCCGCACACCTCAAGCTGCTTTTCCATATTCTCTTTGATCTTGTGCATGGGCACATGGCCCGGCCCTTCGATCATGACCTGCACGTCCTGTTCCCACGCGCGGTGGGTCAGTTCGCCAAGCGTGTAGAGTTCGGAGAATTGCGCTTCGTCATTGGCATCCGCGATGGAGCCGGGGCGCAGGCCATCGCCCAGCGAATAGGCAATGTCATAGGCTTTCATAATCTCGGTAATGTCGTCGAAATGTTCGTAGAGGAACGATTCCTTGTGATGCGCGAGGCACCATTTCGCCATGATGGACGCCACCGCGTGATACGATACCCGTGACACGCTTTGCCGCCATCGGAACATAAGCGAGACGCACACCGGCGTGGATGGTGAAGTAATCGACGCCCTGTTCGGCTTGTTCGATCAGAGTGTCGCGGAACACTTCCCATGTCAGGTCTTCGGCAACGCCGCCAACCTTCTCCAGCGCCTGATAAATCGGCACGGTGCCCACGGGGACGGCGGAATTGCGGATGATCCATTCGCGGGTGTCGTGGATGTTGCGACCCGTGCTGAGGTCCATGATCGTATCCGCGCCCCAGCGAGTGGCCCAGACCATCTTGTCGACTTCATTGGCGACATCAGATGCCACCGCGGAATTGCCGATATTGGCGTTGATCTTGACCAGGAAATTGCGCCCGATGGCCATCGGTTCAGTTTCAGGGTGGTTGATGTTGTTGGGGATGATCGCGCGGCCGCGCGCGACCTCATCGCGGACAAATTCCGGGGTGATCGTGGCGGGGATTGATGCGCCCCAGCTTTGGCCGTCGCTAACATAATCTTTGGCGACTGCGCGGCCCAGATTTTCACGCTCGGCGACATATTCCATTTCGGGCGTGATGATGCCTTTGCGGGCGTAATGCATCTGGCTGACATTCATGCCTGCCTTGGCGCGCAGCGGGCGTTTGATCGCGTTCGGAAACTGGGGCACGCCGCCGGAGCGATCCGGCCCGAGCTGACCGTTGTCTTCTGGCTTGATCTCGCGACCATCGTAAGCCTCAACATCATCGCGCGCCATGATCCAGTCACGGCGTTTTTGCTCCAGCCCAGCGTTGATATCAATCGCGACATTGGTGTCGGTGTATGGGCCGGAAGTGTCGTAAACGCGCACTGGCGGCTCGCCGCCTTCCAGATCGATTTCGCGCATGGCGACCTGCACACCGCTGCCAGTGCGCGCGCCCACGTGGATTTTGCGGCTGCCGCGAATGGGTCCGGTGGTTACGCCAATTTCTACAGGTGAATTGATGTCGGCCATGAAAATGCACTCTCCGGTTGTTCGGATGGAGTGCGGAATTACAAGCCGCCCTCCCTCCGCCCGCGCTAACGGGATCAGGTTCAACGGGTCGGACGGAGCTTAGCCCGCCCCTCTCAGCGCCCAATACGAAATCAAGCTGCGCTCCCCGGGGATGAGCGTTGTTTACGCGGATTGCCAAGCGGCGTCCAGCAAATGCGCGAATATTGCGCCCAAACAACAACATGCGCTGCAAGGTTAACCAATCGATAAGCACTCATGAGTACTATCCCTGCCAAGGGAGCATCACCGATGAACGCGCAAACCCCAATTTCTGGCACAGAATCCTACGGCGCGGCCGCAGCGATGCGAGACGAGATTGATGCCGATGAACTTTTGGAGTTCACAAGAGAAGGCACGAAAGAAGGCCAGTCGGGTGTCAGTTTTGATCGCATGAAAGAGATGCCGATCGCTGAAAAGTTTGCTCTTAACCATCGCATGTATTTGATCCTGTTCAGCGCTGCGCTGATCGGCGCGGTTCTGACTCTTATAGGATCTGGGCTGGTATCTGGAGTGGGATCTGGCTGGACCATTGCGGGCGCGGGCGTGGTCATTTTGGCCGGGATCGGCGGTGTCGTCTTCACGCGGCTTTCGCACCGCGTTGCCCAAAAGGATTTCATCCAACCGCTTGTGAAGCTGGTCGATGAAACCGGACGGCTCGCCAATGGTGCGCGCGATTGCGACATACAGGGGATGTCGCGTGGTGATGAAATCGGCAAATTTGCGCGCACGGTGGCTTTCCTGATGAAGGCGGGCGAAAAGATGGACGAACTTTATCTCGCCCGCGAAAAAGCGGATAAGGAGCGGACCGAGAACGAAGCGAAACGCAAACAGGACCTGCTTGATCTGGCGCACCAATTCGAAGTCAGCATTAGCGATGTTTCCCACAGCGTTGCCTCAGCAGCGGAACAGCTCAACGCATCGGCCAAGCTGCTCGAACAATCTGCCATGGACACGATTGGCCGGACAGGCGAAATTTCTGATGCCATGGATCAGGTTGCCAAAGGCAGCACGGCGGCTGCGGCGGCTTCGGATCAATTTGCGCTTTCCATCGAAGAAATCAGCCGGCAAGCCGCGGGCTCTGCAGAATTGGCGCGTCAGACGAACGAGGCCGCGAGCAGCACCGATGAAACGCTGTCGCAATTGACCGACCGGGCACAGCGCATCGGCGAAATCGCTGAAATGATCGACACGATAGCGGGGCGGACCAACCTGCTTGCGCTCAACGCATCCATCGAAGCGGCGCGGGGCGGAGAATTGGGGCGCGGCTTTGCCGTCGTCGCATCCGAAGTCAAAGAACTGGCCAACCAGACAAGCCGCGCCACCGGAGACGTGACGGGACGGATTTCGGAAATGCAGCAGCAATCGAAAACCAGCGTCGACGAACTTCGCCATATCAGCGAACGCATTCGCGAGCTGGAAATCGCAGCGGTTTCCATCGCGTGCGCGGTCGATCAGCAATCGGTTGCGGGCAAGGAATTGGCGATGAATGTCGATATGGCCGCAAGTGGCGCTGGCGAGGTTTCGATCACGACAAAGAAACTGCGCGAAGCCGCTCTAATGGCGGGCTCTTCGGCCAGCCAACTTCTTGCCTCATCAGGCGACCTGCAATCGCAGGCCGGTCTGCTGAAAAACAAGGTCAGCGACTTCCTCGATCATATTCGCGCCAATTAATGGCGCGGCCATTACGCGCAGGTGGCGCCAATAGATCCGCGTCCAGCCACATGACGGCCGAACGCGGGAGATTGAGCTGGATCAGTCTTCTTTGGCCGCGTCTGTTACCGCGCTGGAAAGGCAAAGCGCGAGCAGCACAGTTGCAAGAACGCCCGATCCGCCCGCTATTGGCAATTCGCCCGAAAAGCCTCGGCCCAGCGCCATCGAAAGCGCGTTGGCAACAAGCGCAACGGTGCCGACAAGCGCGGTGAGACCGCCGAGCGCTTTTGAACCGGCGTTCATCTTGCCCATACCAAAAACGATCGCTGCAAGAGCCAGCAGAACTTTTGCCGAATTGTAGACCATGAATGAAAACGCAACGACCGCACCAGCAGCAGGAGCGAAATCCGGATTGGCGGTCGCGGCTTCGCGGAAAGGTCCAAACATTGTCAGACCAACACCAACCTGCACGATATTGACCACCGCGCTCATGGTGATGGCCGCAAATCCCAAAGTGCAGCGTTTCGACTGAACCAAAGCGGACCCGGCAAAGGCCGCAAGCACAGTGAAGAGCACGGCTTCCAGACTCCACAGGAACAGGCGGTCAATTTCGGGTTGGAACCGATAAACAAGCGTGTAGGCCACTTGGAGCAAAGCCGCCACAATGAGCATGCCTGCGATAATCTGCACGTTGCGTTTGAGTGTGAATTCCATTTGGATGACGCCCCTGATCTGTAGAAATTGAACTGAGTTGAATTGCACTGGTTCGGTTCGCATTGGCGATAGGTTACGCCCGATTGAAAATTTCCTGCGATCTTGGCAATCATCGCTCTTATAGCTGCCAATAACTGTATTTACATGCAAAAGGGGCCGAAATCTGACTCATCTCTATCGCCTGGATTGCAGCGCTGCTGACATGGCGCGGCGTTTTGGCGCGCGGGCGGGCGATGATCCGTGGGATGGCGGCTATATCGCGCCGATGAAATTTGCTCCGGTAGTGACGGCAGGACGCGATTTTATCGCCGGACCCAGACCCGGAAACGGGCGTTCGGGCGGGCGGTCGCAACCTCGGATTACACCGCGCCTATGGGGTGTTGCCCCTCCCCCCAAATCCGATGATCCGACGCGCCGGATCGCGCATGTTCGCAACCCCGATAGTCCGTTCTGGATCGGCAATTTGCGCAACAGCGAATTTCGCTGCCTGATCCCGGCCACCGCTATCATGTTGTGGGGCAGCGAGACCGATTACGAAGGGCGGCGGCTGAGGCATTGGTTTGCACCAGAGGGGTTTGCGCCGGAGGGGTTTGCGCCGGAGGATAAACCGATCTTTGCGATGGCGGGCGTTTGGAAGGACGAGGAAGTCCCGGGCTTTGCGATCCTGATGCAAGATCCGCGCGGCATTTCGGGCGCGGCAAAGGCGGCGGGGTGCCGGTCGGTGCCGCTGATCCTGCCCACAAGTGACGAAGCGCATCAGACTTGGCTGCATGGCGGATGGGCCGATGGTCAGAACTGCGCTCGAACTTTGGTGGAACGCCCCGCCCCGGTTGATCTGAGAGAGATCAACACAGAGGCGGGTTAGCCAGCAGGCTGCGCCGCATTCTGCGGGTGAACAATATCAGGCGGCTTTCGCACGGGAGCGTTCATCGCGCTGAACGCTTCACGCCGTCAAGCCTTGGTTCGCCACTGGCAACAATGCCGCGATGAAACAGCAAGCTGTTCCGAATTCACGCTTCAGCCCATGCTCTGATCGTCGACAGGGAAACCAATGGAGTTCCGCACATCCTTCGCCCGTGCGCTGTCGGCGATTGCGCTGTTTGCATTTGCCTGCGTTTTGCCAGCGCAATCAAACGGCAGCACGGCGCGCGCGGCACGGTCACGTTTGAGCGTCTGAGCCAGTGATGATCATCCTACATTGCGCCGAACAGGAATTTCTGGCGAGCAGACCCCGTTGGTCCGCTCTTTGCAATCATCGCGGCGTGCACAATTGAGTTAGCGGTCCCTGCGATGGGCCGATCCTGAGGACCGGTGGTTTTTTGTCGCCGTCATCGCTTCGGTCCGGCCTGACGGAGCCGTCTCAGCGATCACGTCAGTGCCGCTGCGGTACAATGGAAGTCCGATAACAGCGTGCTAGGTAAAGATACGCAGGGGAGAAATTTGGCCAAAATGGCTAAAGCGCAAAACCATAAGCGTAGGGGTCTTTTCATGAACACAATCACATTTTCCGGGCCAATCTCTCGTTTGCCAGTCGCAGGCGCATTGCTTCTGGCTTCAACTGCTATGGCTTTGGCTGTGCCTGCCCATGCAGACACAACTGCACCCTGCAACAATGACAGTGGTCCAGACGGGATCCCGCTGAACACCGATGATGGGCTGGAATGCGGAACGAATTCGAGCGCGGACGGCGCAAATGCGACGGCGGTTGGCAACAACGCGGCTGCATCGGGCGATTTCAGCGTGGCCGTCGGTGATAGAGCCAGTGCGGCAGCCAATAGCAGCACCGCGGTCGGACAGTTCGCGGTGGCCGGTGATTCCGCCGGCGATGTGAATGCAAGTGCCTTTGGCCGCTCTGCCAGAGCGACCAATGAGGGCGCCACCGCGATTGGCGCAGGCTCGAACGCAAGCGCAGCGAACAGCACCGCCATCGGAATTCTTTCAGTAGCAGCGGGGACGAACAGTCTCGCAGTCGGACGGCTGGCTCAGGCTAATAGCACCGGCACGATCGCCATCGGAGTGTCTTCGAACGCTTCGGCTGAGCAGGCCGTCGCGATCGGTGAAAGGGCATCTGCTAGTCTCCGAGCTGGTGTCGCTGTTGGTAGCGACAGTTCAGCGACTGGCCTTGAGGCGTTGGCGTTTGGTTCATTTGCAAATGCTCAGGGTTTCCGCACAGTCGCGTTCGGTTCAGGTGCGATGGCAGTCGGGTCGGATACAATTGCAATCGGCAGCAATGCCGTGGCTGAAAGACCCAGTGGAATAGCGATCGGACACTTATCAACGGCAACCGGAGTAGGTTCCATTGTGATTGGTCGCGATGCAGAAGCAACCATCTCAGGTATCAATTCAATTGCGATAGGCGGCGGCGCAACCGCCAGCGCATCTAATGCCGTCGCTCTTGGTTTGGGTGCTAACGCTGATGAGGATAACACTGTCTCATTCGGCAATTCGTTTATTCAGCGCCGGATCACCGACATCGCAGCCGGAATTGACGGAAATGACGGCGTGAACGTGACGCAATTGAATGCAGCGGTAGCTAACGCGCTCGGAAGTTCCGCGAACAATCCTTTTTTGGTCGTCAATTCAACTGGCGATATGGCCGTGGCAACAGGAACTGAAGCTATCGCCCTAGGGTCTGCGGCAGACGCCAGCGCCGCCGACGCTATAGCTATCGGCGGCGACAGCAACGAAGATTTCGATGATTGGGGCGCACGCGCACTTGGCGATGGAGCCGTCGCATTAGGCGCAGACACGAGCGCATCGGAAAATGCAGTGGCCATTGGCAGAAGCTCTGTCGCAAGTGACGGCGCAATTGCGATAGGCGGAGGAACGATCCCCGATGAGGGGACTCAGGCCAGTTTCGAATCGATCGCTATCGGTCAGCGGACTCGCTCTACCGGGGGCCAGTCAATCGCGATTGGTGCTGACACGTCTGCCAATAGCGGTAATGGAATTGCCATTGGCACCAATGCGGTGGCCAATTCAGGCCAATCCATAATCGCAATCGGCAACGGTGCGCAGTCAATATCTTTCAATTCAATCGTGATAGGCCGTGACGCCGGGGTCTCAATTATCGGATCGAATGGTGTCGCCATCGGCACCGCATCAGGTTCGAATAGTCAATCAGTCGGTATCGGCAATCTTGCCCTTGCAGGCGGCTTCAGATCGGTCGCTATCGGAAATTCGGCAAGCACAACTGCCGAAAATTCGATCGCCCTCGGATCTGGGTCAGTAGCGAATGAGGAGAACACGGTTTCAGTCGGCTCCTCATCCAATCTGCGCCGCATCACCAATGTTGCAAGCGCGGTCGAGGATAGCGACGCGGTGACGCTGGCTCAGCTGAACGCGGCGGTGGGCGGCGGCGGCATGGGCGGATTTGTGCGGGTCAATGGCGCGGCAGGTGATGCTATGGCGGGCGGGATCAACGCGATTGCAATCGGATCGGTTGCGACAGCAAATGGTGCAGGCTCTATCGCTATCGGCGGTGATCCCGGCGGCAGTACGAATTCAACACGCGCAGACGGCACGTCCAGCATTGCCATCGGATCTTTTGCCAATACCGGTCCGGGCGACGGAGCCATTGCCATCGGCGCCCGCGCCAGCACAAGCGGCGACAACGCCGTGGCCCTTGGCACAGATTCGAGCGCTTCGGCGAACGGCGTCGCGGTTGGACGGATGAGCTTTGTCAACGCGGTTCTGGGGACCGCTATCGGCGACGGGGCCTTTGTCAGCGGCAACAATTCGGTTGCGCTGGGCGCGGGTTCGGCTGCTTTACAAGCCAATGTCGTCTCCATCGGCCGAGTGAACGGAGAACGCCGGATCACCAATGTTGCAGCTGGCATTACCAACACCGACGCGGTCAATGTTTCCCAGCTTAACACAGCGATTGCCAATGCGGTGATCTCTGGCGGCGGGGGCAACCCGTTCCTGGCTGTCAATTCGACAGGCGCACTTGCCGTTGCAAGCGGCGCTGAAGCCATCGCATTGGGAGGATCAACCACAGCATCTGCCGCCGCATCGATTGCGCTTGGCGGTGATGGCGATGGCAATGGAACGGGCGCACGGGCGCTGGCCAACCGTGCGGCGGCGCTTGGCTCTGACAGCGCGGCCTTCGGGGTCAATTCCTCCGCGCTTGGCTATGCTGCGCGCGCTGACAGAGCCGATGCGACAGCGGTGGGCAGCTCGGCAGTGGCAGGGGGCACCGCCAGCACTGCGGTGGGACGCGGTGCCTTTGCAGGTGGCACCAATGCCTCCGCCGTTGGCCGCTCTGCACGCGCAGAGGCGGTGGACACCACCGCTGTTGGCACGTCTGCGCGGGCAACAACCTTTGGTGCGACTGCGGTGGGCAGCCAAGCACGAGCAAGCGGACGAGAAGCGGTGGCCGTTGGCACCGCAGCCAATGCCGCCTTTGCCAATTCAACAGCGGTCGGCAGCGGCGCAACCACAACAGCTGCCAATCAAGTCGCGATCGGCGGACAAGGCAGCGCAGTCAGGATCGGCGATATTCAAGCCAGCACTTTGGCACAGCAGGGGCCGGTTGATGTCGTCACCATCGACCAGAACGGCACGCTGGGCCGCCAAACGGTCGCCACGGCAGCGTCGGTTCAAAACGTCCGCGCATCGGTAAACGGTCTGCAAGCCATCACCGATGCACAGTTCAGCAGCCTGTCGAACAGTATTTCGGCTCTTGATGGCCGGATCACAGGGCTGGCGTTCCAGCTCGAAGATCTGGACACGCGCTCTCGCGGGGGGATCGCGGCGGCGATGGCGATGGGGGGCACGATGATCGTGCCTGACAGCTCAATCTCGCTCAGCGCAAATGTTTCGACCTATCAGGGGGAACAGGGCTTCTCCGGCTCGGTCGCCGCGCGCGTGTCGGAACGGATGTACATCTCTGCCAGCGTTGCCGGATCAACCGCGCAGGACAGCACCGGCGGACGCGTGGGCGTCGCGTTTGGGTTCTGATGGGTAAGGGGCGGCTGCAAGGTCGCCCCTGTTCATCCCGTCTTATTCACTAGGGACGAGACAATGCCGATCGCCCCGGCGCGCAACGTTGAATCCGCGCTCGATAACTTCGCGGCTTTCCGCGCTCGCTGGATCGCGGATCGGGTTGGTGTGGTTGTAGTGGATGAAGTGGACTTTGGCGCGCAGATCGGCAGATAAGCCCTGCAGACGGTCCATCGTTTCAGTGACACGCGGATGCGGAATTTCGGACATGTCGCGGCCAACGCCATTTTCATCGAACAGCTCATTGTCGTCCCAGAATGTCGCATCAAGAAACACGAAATCGTATCCGTTCACGTGATCTTCTAGCGTGTAGCCCGCACGCTGCGTTTCAGGGTCCGCCCAGCTATCGATATCGGGTAGGTAGAGAACGGATAAAGAGGTTCGAAATGCGGTCAGCCTAGCGACAAAGGCCCAGCCCACAGTTTCTGAATATTCATCACGGTGAGGGACGAAGATCGAGCCAAAAACACGGCGATTTGGAAGGCGCACCGTCCGAAAAAAACGCCATTCGTCAGGTCTTTCGCCGCCGGCCCACGGCTCCTGACGTATGGTTTGCAGGTCGATATTGCCCTGCTCGACCAGCTGGCTCCACGGGCCATTGCTACGCAGAAACTCTTGCATGCGCGGCATTGCATAGACGGGCACACCGCTCGCGCCTGCTGCTTCGCGTCCCAAATAAGCTAGCCCCAGATAGTGGCCAATATGCGCATGGGTCAGGAACACACCGTCGATACCCAGCCCTGCTTTTGGCGGCTCGATCGCATCGAGCATTGCCATCTGCTGCGTGATCGCGGGTGTCGCGTCGAACAGATATCGCGTGCCTGCTTCACGGTCGATCAGACCCAGCGAGCTTGGCAGCAGGCGCGGGCCGTCGTCATCCGCATTGCCGATCTGCGGGGCGCCTGCGTCTTGGCCTGCGCCCAGCACGACCAGTTCAATCGGGCACGAAAGTGTATCCTGCGCCGCCGCGCCTGCCCCCAGAAAAGCGCTGGCGGATAGAGCGGCAAGAAAACGCTTTGCGTTCACTCAATAACCCGCCCGCGCGCCATGACCCAATCCACATTTTCCAGCACGGTGATGTCCGCCAGCGGGTTGCCCTCGACCGCGATCAGGTCGGCGGCGAAGCCCGGTGCGATACGGCCAATCGAATCTTCCATACCGATGATCTCTGCCGCGACGGTTGTGGCACTGGCTAGCGCTTCACGATTGGTCATCCCGCCTGCGACCATCAGGCGAAATTCGCCCGCATTTTCGCCATGCGGGAAAACGCCAGCATCGGTGCCAAACGCGATGCGCACATTGTTCGCCCGGGCACGCTGAATGATGGTGTCTGCGACCACGGCCACTTCGCGAATTTTCTCCTCCACCACGGGGGTGTAAAAACCGGTGCCCAGATTTTGGCGGATGCCTGCAAACGCCATCAGCGTCGGGATCAGCGTGGTGCCGCTTTCGTTCATAGCCGCAGCGGCCGCGTCATCAATATAGGTGCCATGTTCGATGGTATGCACACCTGCCCGCGCCGCCGCCTCAATCCCGCGAGCGCCATGCGCATGCGCGGCGACTTTCAGGCCCAGCAATTCGGCTGTGTCCACAATCGCTTCCATTTCTTCGGCGGTGAAATGCTCATCCAGCCCGCGCCCTTGTTGGCTCAGTACGCCGCCGGTTGCTGTGATCTTGATAAGGTCAGCGCCATTTTGCGAGGCCAGCCGCACCTTTGCCGCGCATTCAACCGCGCCGGTGCAAGTGTATCCGCTATCCAGCGTTTCGTTCACATGTTCAGTAAAGCCGCTGACATCGCCGTGCCCGCCGATGATTGCGATGGTGCGTGCGGATGTCACAATGCGCGGACCGGGCATCAGCCCTTCGGTCGTGGCGCGCCGCAGCATTTGCGTGACCTGATCGGTGCGCGAGCCAAGGTCGCGAACAGTCGTGAAGCCGGCCTGCGCGGTGACGCGCGCATTCTTGGCCGCGATCAGAACGTAATATTCAGGCGGGGTGGTTGCCGCGCGCCAAAACTCGCCGCTGGGGTCGCCAGACAAATGCGTGTGCAGGTCAATCAGGCCGGGCAGGACAGTCTTGTCTGACAGGTCGACAACGCGCGATCCCTCGACAGCGTAAACCTCCACATCGCTGCTGTCAGCGGGCAGAATATCACGAATGACCCCATCAATTACGACGATGGTCATTGGGCCAGTGGGCTGGCTGTCGGCGTCCATAATGACGCTGCCCGCTTCGACCAGCACTGTCTCAGCTGCCAAGGGCGAAAGCGCCAGGGGAGCGATCAGCGCCACCAATGCTGCACCGGCACCCGCGATTGTTTTCTGGAAACTCATCCGTTTAATCTCCCCGTTTGATTTCTCTTATGCAAGGTGATGAAGCGCGCATGCCGGACTGGCAAGCCCCGTTCGCAAATGCTGGACAGACCAATTCTTGCGCCAGACTTTGCGATTCCTCGGCTCGCCGCTATGAAAGCCCGCATTATCCGTATGATGAGAGGATTTTTTGACCCTATGAACCGTCTTTCACTGACCACTGCCGCCCTGCTCGCCACCGTTTCCATCGCTGCGACTGCGCAAGCGCGCCCGATGACCCCCGAGGACGTCGCCAAAATTGAAAGCGTCGGCGCTATGGCGGTTTCGCCCGATGGCACGCGCATTGCCTTCACCACCAGCAGCCTGCCCGATGTGACGCAAGGCGAAGACAATGGCGGCTCCACATCTGAGCTTTCCATCGCCACTGCACCCGATTTTGCGCGCCAATTCTTGCCTGACGATATCAGCCCGGGCGGCGTTGCATTCTCTCCTGATGGCCGGATGGTCACATTCCTTTGGGCGAATGAAGACGATGACCGCGCTGTATGGGGTATCCCTGTTGATGGCGGCACCTATGTGAAACTCGCTGGCGTCGCAGACACCGGCGTGCAATCCTATCGTTTCAGCCCCGATGGCGGCACGATTTACATGCTGACCGGCGCTGGCGAAGACAAACAGCGCGAAGCCCAGAGTAAAGGTGGTTTCAACGCGCGCGTTTACGAAGAAGAATTTCGCCCCGCGCGGTTGTTTGCCGCGGCCGTTGGCACTGAAGTTGACGAAGACCCACGTGAAATCACAATTCCGGGTTATGTGAGCGGCTTTGACGTTGCCTCAGATGGCCGCATGGGCATCATTTCAACCACGCCAACACCGCTGGTGGATGACAGCTACACAAAACAGCGCGTGAATGTGATCGACCTGATGAGCGGGGAAATGACCGCCGTGGTCGAAACGCCGGGTAAGATCGACGATGTCGAAATATCGCCCGATGGTTCGCAGCTTTCGCTGATCGCGGGTGTGGACATGAATGATCCGGCGGCGACCACGCTGCATCTGGTGGACACCGCAACCGGCACCTTCCGCGCGATCAATGGCGGCGCGGCAGAAGCCGCTGTGGACGCCGAATGGCTGGCTGACGGTCGCCTCGCAGCGGTCGTGCATGTCGGTGTGCAATCGTTGCTGCGCATCTACAACGCCGATGGCAGCGTTGCTGAGGAACAGGACCCGGGCGAGCTGATCCTCACCCGCATAGAAGCCGCCGGCAATCGCATCGCCTTTGCCGCAAACGCACCGCAGCATCCATCCGAATTGTTCGTGTGGAACAATGGTTCGTTCCAACGCTGGACCAATCACAATGACTGGCTGGCCGATATTACCTTTGGTGAGCAACGCGCCTACAGCTTCACCGCAACTGACGGCCAGCAAGTGGAAGGCGTGTTGATCCTGCCAGTAGGCGGTGTTCCTGCTGGCGGCGCGCCAACGATCATGAATGTGCATGGCGGGCCAGAGGCGCATGACAGCAATGGCTGGCAAACCGCCTATTCAAAGCCGGGCCATGTTGCAGCGGGCCAAGGGTACGCCGTGTTCCTGCCAAACTATCGCGGTTCGACCGGCTACGGTGTGGATTTCTCCAAACAGCATCAGGGCAACTACACCGACCCTGAATTCCGCGACATTGTCGATGCGAAGAACGCTTTGGTCGCTGACGGCATTACCGACGCAGACCGCACCGGGATCACCGGCGGTTCATACGGCGGCTATGCCAGCGCATGGGGCGCGACCTATCATTCGGAAGAATACGCAGCATCGGTGATGTTCGTTGGTATTTCGAACCAGATATCAAAATTCGGCACGGGCGACATTCCGTATGAAATGTACAACGTCCACAGCCGCGCATGGCCATGGGATGATTGGACCGGGATGCTGGAAGTATCCCCGATCTATTACACCGACCGCGCAACCACGCCGATCCTGATCATGCACGGAGAGGACGACACCCGTGTCGATCCAAGCCAGAGCCTGGAGCTGTATCGGTCAATCAGCGTGCGTCAGCCTGACACCCCGCTACGCCTCGTATTCTACCCCGGCGAAGGCCACGGCAACCGCTTGGCCGCCAGCCGTTATGATTACAATCTGCGGATGATGGAATGGTTCGACACCTATCTGATGACAGGTGATCGCACCGCCGAAATGCCCGGCCCGCGCCCGCAACTGGCCGAAGGCGCAGCGGGCGCGAAGGCCCCTGAAGAAGACTAAAACAACCCCTCAGCATTGAGGGACTGAAGGGCCGCGCGTTTTGGATTTCGCACCCCATCCGGGGTGCGATTTCCTCGCGCCTTCGGCGCTGCGGGCGGGCGCCCCATCTCTTTGGCGCCCTTGCGGTCGCTGCGCGACCGAGCTCCGCCACCAAGCCAATTGACAATCACTCGGACCAGGCCGTTGGCTGGGAATGGCTCGGACCCGAAAGCGCCGCAAGCCCGACCGGGTGCCCCCAGCGACGCGACCTTTAGGTCGTGTGAGCGAGGACACCGCAGCCCGGATGGGCTGCGCAAATCAAAACGTATACCCGATCCCGGCGCCGCCGATGAACTGGTCTGCGGTGCCTCGGACCGACGTGTAGGGCGTGTTCGCACTATCTCCGACGAGCCGTGAATATCCGCCGATTGCGTAGATGTTGAACCCGCCGTTCAGTACGTTGTTGTCAAGATCAACGGTCAGGATCGACAGCGCCCCTACTGAATTCAGCCCGCCATCGGCGGTGAATTGCGGCAAACCGCTGGCGGCGCTTTGGGCCGGGCTGACTGAATAGTAATAGTCAGCAAAGTCATCATCGACAAAGCTGGCACTCGCGCTGAGCTGCAGCGCCATACCGGTGCCGATGGGCCGGAAATAGCTGACCCCCGGTTCGATCAACATACCATTATGCGCGCCCAGAATGTCCCAGCGCACTTGGGCGGACACGCTTAGCCGGTCAGCGCGGGTGAACACGCCGGGAAAACTGACCCCGCCATTCACACCGACTTCGATTGCAGTGTCGAGCTCTCCGGCAAGTTCGACCACATCATCTTGAATTTGATCCGCGCGATCATTGCGGAACCGGAAAGAGGGCCCGAAAGATATGCTGGGCCGCGCAGACCCGTCAGAAGGGCGTGCCGATGGGCCTTGCGACAAAAGATCGAGGTTGAAGCCGGGTCCATTGGGGCTGATCCCCACCCCGCCCACGCGCCCCACGATCAACGGCAGCGGGAAGACACGGTAATCGTTCGATCCCGAATAGCTGGGCACAAGGCCCGCGCCGATGCCAACGGTTGCCCAAGTCTCGTCAAAAACGGACTCAAACGGCGGCCCGCCTGCTGCCGGAGGCGCGCTCTGACGCTGCAACTTGCTCTTGCGAAACCGTTTCTTCGGAAGTCGCCGCATCAAGTTCAAAATCCTCAGTCGCGCGATCGTCAGCGGCGAATGCCGGTGCCGCCGCGCAGGCAGCACATAGGGCGATAAGCGAGGCGGTCACGCGGGGAGATTTCATCATTACGGGTTCCTTCGGCGGTCCAGGCAAGATTTCGGACGATCTGATGTGCCATCAAATCAGGCCATAAAACTCTGCCATGAACCTTTCGCGCTTTCGCTTCCCTGACCGGCGCAGCAACCCACCGCGCTCATAATGCAACCTCTATTGCTTTGCCTGCAATATTGCCCCCCGGCCCGCGCTGGACTACGGCGAGCCAGTATGAGCGCTTCGCAAATTGATGTGGCCATTGTCGGCGGCGGCCTTGCGGGCGGTCTGATTGCGCTTGCGCTGCACCGCGCGCGCCCTGAATTCCGCATCGCTTTGATTGAATCGGGTAAAACCATCGGCGGCAATCACCGGTGGAGCTGGTTTGACAGCGATCTGTCCGATGAAGGCCGAGCCTTATTGGCGGATTTTCGCCAGACCGGTTGGGATCGCGGCTATGACGTCGAATTCCCAAAATATCGCCGGACGCTAAAAACCCCCTATCGCTCCATGGCCTCGCATGATTTTCATGAAGCCTTGATGCGCGATCTGCCCGAAGATGCCGTCTTGCTGGGCCGCAAAGCCACCGCGCTGGATGCCACCGGTGTCGATCTCGCAGACGGAGCGAATGGTACCCAGCGGATCGAGGCCCGCGCTGTTATCGACTGCCGCAGTTTCCAATCCAGCCGCCATCTGCGCGGCGGATGGCAGGTGTTTCTGGGGCGCCACATGCGGCTCAGCGATCCGCATGGATTGGAACGTCCGGTCATTATGGACGCCAATGTCGATCAGCTCGCGCCGCATGGCAATGGCGGGGCGTACCGTTTCGTCTACACCTTGCCGCTAAGCGCGCATGATGTCTTCGTGGAAGACACCTATTACGCAGACGACCCAAAGCTGGATCGCGGTGCGCTGTCTTCGCGTATCGACCAATATACACGCGATCATGGGTGGCACGATAATGCCATTATCGGCCATGAAGCAGGCGTTCTGCCCGTGCTGACCGGCGGCGATTTTTCCGCCTATCAGAAAGAAATCGGCATTCCCGGCGTCGCTGTTGCAGGCGCGCGCGGCGGATTTGTCCATCCACTCACCAGCTATACAATGTGCGTCGCGGTTGAAAATGCGCTGGTGATCGCGAAAGAGGCTGACCTGACCGGACCGCAGCTGGCCGCGCTGTTTCAGGCACGCGCGCGGCGTCACTGGAAGAAAACGGGATATTATCGCCTGCTCGCTCGTTTCTTGTTCTTCGCGGCAAAGCCAGAACGCCGCGTTAAAGTCTTCCAACGGTTCTACAATTTGCGCGAAGGGCTGATCGAACGATTTTATGCCGCGCGCTCGCGTCCGCTTGATAAGGTGCGCGTCTTGTGGGGCCAGCCGCCCGTACCTATCCCCAGTGCCATCATGGCAATGTTCAAACGCGGAAATTCCCTGAAGGGCAGCCCGCAAAACGAAATTTCGACGGAGAAAAAGGCATGAATGCCCCATTAGATGGTCAACAAACTTCCAGGCTTGACCTCAATCCAGCCTTTCGCGGCGAAAAGGGTATCAACCCCGCCATGGCGGCAAAATACGCCGGGAAATCCGTCTGCGTTATCGGCGCTGGCTTTGGCGGCATGGCGCTTGCGATAAGGCTACAATCGCACGGGATCGCCACGACCGTGGTCGAAGCCCGCGACAAGCCCGGTGGCCGCGCATATTTCTGGGAAAAGGAAGGCTTTACCTTCGACGCCGGGCCAACGGTCATCACCGATCCGCCATGCCTTGAACAATTGTGGGAGCTGACCGGACATGACATCGCCGATGATGTCGAACTGATGAAGGTCATGCCGTTTTACCGGCTCAACTGGCCCGATGGTACCAATTTCAATTATTCAAACGACGAAGCCGACCTCAATTCCGAAATCGCGAAGCTGAACCCTGACGATGTGGTCGGCTATCAGGAATTCCTGCGAATATTCGGCGCGTGTTTATGAAGAAGGCTATGTGAAGCTGGGCACAGTCCCCTTCCTCGATTTCAAAACCATGCTGAAAGCTGCCCCGGCGCTTGTGAAAGAGCAGGCTTGGCGCAGCGTCTATTCGATGGTGTCGAAATATATTGAACACCCCAAATTGCGCGAAGCGTTCAGTTTCCATTCGCTGCTGGTTGGCGGCAACCCGATGAAGACCAGCAGCATTTATGCGCTAATCCACAAGCTGGAAAAAGACGGCGGCGTATGGTGGGCACGCGGCGGCACCAACCGTCTGATCGCAGGCATGGTGCGCCATTTCGAACGGCTGGGCGGCACGATGCGCGTTGGCGATCCGGTGGTGCAGATCCACACGATGGGCAACCGCGCGGACGAGGTCGAAACCAAATCGGGTTGGAAACAGCGTTTTGACGCCGTGGCGTCCAACGGCGATATCATGCATTCTTACAAGGATTTGCTGTCCGATTCGCAGCGCGGGCCGAAGATGGCGAAATCGCTGAAGCGCAAGAGTTTCTCGCCCTCACTGTTCGTGGTGCACTTCGGTCTTGAAGGGACATGGCCGGGTATCGCGCACCACATGATCCTGTTCGCGAACCGCTATAAAGAACTGCTTGAGGACATTTTCGACAACGGCGTGCTGCCAGAAGATTTCGCGATTTATCTGCATCACCCCACCGTGACTGATCCCAGCATGGCGCCTCCGGGCAAAAGCACATTCTACGCGCTGGTCCCGGTCGCTCATATGGGCAAGATGCCGGTCGATTGGGATGAGGTCGGGCCAAAGCTTGAAAAAATGGTGCTCGACGAAATCGGTCGCCGCCTGATCCCCGACATCCACGACCGGATCGTCACGAAATTCAGCTACGCGCCGAAAGATTTCCAGCAAGACCTTTCCGCCTATATGGGCAGCGCATTCAGTCTGGAGCCGCTGCTGTGGCAAAGCGCCTATCTGCGCGGCCACAATCGCGATGATGAGATTGAAAACTTCTACCTCGTCGGCGCAGGCACCCATCCGGGCGCAGGCATTCCCGGCGTGGTCGGCAGCGCGAAGGCGACTGCTGGGATCGTGCTGGAAGATCTGGCGATCAAGGCGCCTGCGTGAACGCCCCAAAGAACCCGGCGAAACACCCAATGAAACGCCTCGCTGTTTATTGCGGATCGGCCACGCCCGAAGACCCGCGCTATATGGAACTCGCCCGTGAAGTCGGCGCTGGCCTCGCGGCACGCGGGATCGGCGTTGTGTACGGCGGCGGCAGGCTGGGCCTGATGGGCGCAGTTGCGAACGGAGCGAAGGATGCAGGCGGCGACGTGATCGGCGTGATCCCAGAGGCTCTGGTGAACAGCGAAGTCGCCAATCACAATTGCGATGAACTGATCACCGTCTCCGGTATGCATGAGCGCAAGCAGCGCTTTACCGACCTTTCCGATGGCTTCGTCACACTGCCCGGCGGCGTCGGCACGATGGACGAATTGTGGGAAGCGATGAGCTGGGCGCAGCTTGGCTACCATTCCGACCCGGTTGGTTTGCTCAACGCCTTTGGGTTTTACGACGATCTCATCAAATTCAACGCCAAGATGGCAGAGGTCGGCTTTGTTCGCCCTGCCCACCAGAACATCCTGATTGCGGCGGACACTTTGCCCGATCTGCTCGACAAAATGGCCGCCTATGTCCCGCACACACCGATCTTCCGGATGAAGGCCGATGATCTCTAGGATATGTCCTTCGCCTTGCCGGCCCGCGCCCTCCACCCTTCCAACCGGATTGTATCCCGGTAGGCTCCGGGCGGAAGGGTGGAGGGCACGGGCCGGCATGGATCAATGAACATGCGCGTCCATGCAGAGCGCCGCGCCGCTTTGGTCGACTACGCACAAAAGGCGATCAAGTTTGGCTCGCAAAGTTTTTCCGCCGCCTCGCAATTATTCGAAAGCGAAACGCGCGAACGCGCCTGGTTGCTTTACGCGTGGTGCCGCCGGTGTGATGACATTGCCGACAATCAGGTCATGGGCGGCGAGCTGGGTGATCAGTCCGATCTGAACACCCGGCTTGCGCTGATCCGCAAACTGACCGCGCTGGCGTTTGAAGGCAAACCGACCGGCGACCCCGCATTTGATGCGCTGGGTGTGGTGGCGCGCGAAAGCGGCCTGACCCCGGCGATGGCAGAGGACGTGATCGCGGGCTTTGCGCTGGACGCAGAAGATTGGCGCCCGCGCACGGAGGCTGACATGATGCGCTATTGCTATCACGTGGCAGGCGCGGTTGGCGTGATGATGGCGGTGGTGATGGGTGTCGACCCGGAAGACACCGACACGCTCGACCGGGCGAATGATCTGGGGTTAGCGTTTCAGCTGTCCAACATCGCCCGCGACATTGTCGAAGATGACGCCGCAGGTCGCTGTTATCTGCCGATGATGTGGCTGGTCGAAGAAGACATTGAACCCGGCCAGCACACCAAACCCCATCACCGCAAAGAGCTGGCCGATATGGCCGCGCGGCTGGTTGCGCTGGTGGAAAAGCATGAGGCGGCTGCGCGCGTGGGCGCGGAACGCCTGCCCTTCCGCAGCCGCTGGGCCGTGCTGTCCGCCGCGCGCATTTACGGCGCAATCGGGCGCAAGGTGCGCAAACGCGGGACCGAGGCGTGGAACAGCCGAACCTATGTGGGCCGCTGGGAAAAGGCGCTGTATGGCGCGCGCGCGTTCCTGTCCGCAGTGATCAACCGCGAAAAGCACCCAGACGGCCCGATCACTTGGGGTATCAAGGATTTCCGGCCTGAGGACACGCACACCGCTTGAAGCGGATGGCGAGCGGTACTAGTCCACTGGCCATGATCAAAAAGCTCCTTATCGCCAATCGCGGCGAAATTGCCTGCCGTATCATGCGCACCGCGCGCAAAATGGGCGTCGCGACCGTCGCGGTCTATTCCGATGCCGATGCGAAGGCTTTGCACACGCGCAGCGCGGACGAGGCGGTGCATATCGGCGCGTCTCCCGCCGCCGAAAGCTACCTTGTCGGCGCAAAGATTATCGCGGCGGCGAAGGAAACGGGCGCAGAGGCGATCCACCCCGGTTATGGCTTCCTGTCGGAGAATGCGGACTTTGCGCAGGCCGTGATCGACGCAGGGCTGATCTGGGTCGGGCCAAAGCCGGACAGCATCCGCGCAATGGGTCTGAAAGATGCCGCGAAAGAGCGGATGATCGCCGCCGGGGTGCCCGTCACGCCCGGCTATCTGGGTAAAGATCAGTCGGTCGAGCGGCTTGCCAAAGAAGCGGACGCGATTGGCTATCCCGTGCTGATCAAAGCGGTCGCAGGCGGCGGCGGCAAGGGGATGCGCAAGGTCGACGCGCCTGAGAATTTCGCAGCCGATCTGGAAAGCTGCCGCCGCGAGGCCAAGGCGAGTTTCTCCAATGACGAAGTGCTGCTGGAAAAGTGGATCACCTCGCCCCGCCATATCGAAGTGCAGGTGTTCGGTGACAGCCACGGCAATGTCGTTCATTTATTTGAACGCGATTGCTCACTGCAACGCCGCCACCAGAAGGTGATCGAAGAAGCCCCCGCCCCCGGCATGGACGAGGCCACCCGCGAAGAGATTTGCGCCGCCGCCGTGCGCGCCGCCAAGGCGGTGGACTACGAGGGCGCAGGCACGATCGAATTTATCGCGGATGCCAGCGAAGGGCTGAGCGCGGACCGCATTTTCTTCATGGAGATGAACACGCGGCTTGCAGGTTGAGCATCCGGTGACTGAGGAAATCACCGGGGTGGATCTGGTGGAATGGCAATTGCGGGTGGCGAGCGGTGAGACGTTGCCGCTGAAGCAGGAAGAGCTGAGCATCAACGGCCACGCGATTGAGGCGCGGCTGTATGCGGAGGACCCGGCGAAGGGTTTTTGCCGAGTACTGGACGGCTTAGACCATTTCAATCTGGGCGAGACCGGATCGAAACCGGGGTGGAAGAAGGCGATCGAAGTCTCGCCGTTCTACGACCCGATGATCGCCAAGCTGATTGTGTCACCGCGAGGATCGGCAGAGCGCCCTTCGCTCGCTAGCACTAGATTGCGCTGATAGCATTTCTGGCCAGTCCGGACGAATGCCGAGTTCCTCTGGCATTCGCTTGAACATCCTATTTTTCGCGATGGCGCAATGACAACAGGCTTTATTGCGAAGCTGAGAGCGAAACACTCATTCCGACGGGCGTGCCATCTCCAGCAGGCGCTACAGGCTTTGTCCGATCACTTGCTCGACCGCAGCGATATCAACGAGGCACTGCTGCGGCCTCCGATTGAACGCCCCTCAAGCCCGGCCATGGTGCATTATCAGTATCGGTGAGCTCGACCTTCCAGCACACGCATGATTTGGATATCCCCGTTAGCAGGACGCTGGATTGAGAAAGTCGATGATGGCGTGCTGGTCAACGATCTTGGCACTACCTTTGTGGCTACCGTCGCGCGCCACGATACTATTGGAGCCTCCGCCGCAGACGGCGCGATCGTCGCTCCGATGCCGGGCAAGGTCATCGCGGTCGATGTCACCGAAGGCCAGGCCGTCACCGCAGGGCAGCGCCTGATGGTGCTCGAAGCGATGAAGATGGAGCACGCCCTCACCGCGCCATTTGATGGGACCGTGACCGGCCTCGAAGCCTCGACAGGCGGGCAAGTACAGGTCGATGCGGTGCTGTGTGTGGTGGAGCCGGAGGAATGACCAATGCCGGCAAGCACCAAACGGTTGCGCAGCAACCGCAAGCCCGCCCCTGTTCTTTGGCGCGCGCCCGCAGCGACGCGCCCGCAGGGCGTGTGAGCGAGGAAATCGCACCCCGGATGGGGTGCGGAACACAAGACTCATGAACTGGCAACGCGAACTCGAAGAACTGCGCCACCGTGAGGCGCTCGCCGAACAGATGGGCGGCGCAGACAAAGTCGCGCGGCAGCACGGGCGCGGCAAAATGGATGCGCGCGCGCGGCTGGCTGCGATATGCGACCCCGGCTCTTTTCGCGAAATTGGTAAAATTGCAGGCGTGGCGCGTTATGACGAAAACGGCGATCTAACCGGCGTCACCCCTGCCCCGTTTCTGTTTGGCAAAGCCACAGTAAATGGCCGCCCCGTGGTCGCGACCGCCGATGATTTCACCATTCGCGGCGGCGCTGCCGATGCGGGGATCAGGCGCAAGATGGTCCAAGCCGAACAAATGGCGCACGAGCTGAAATTGCCCATGATCCGCATGATCGACGGGACGGGCGGCGGCGGCAGCGTCAAGACGCTCGAACAGATCGGTGCGACTTATATTCCCGCGGTGCCCGGCTGGGGCGATGTGGTGAAGAACCTTGATACCGTGCCCGTCGTCGCGCTGGCACTCGGGCCGACCGCCGGGCTTGGCGCGGCGCGAGTGGTGGCAAGCCATTATTCGGTTATGGTGCGCGGGCTTTCGCAACTGTTCGCCGCCGGACCCGCCGTGGTCGATGCGATGGGCGCGAATTACGAACAGTCCAAAGATCATAACGAGGCCAAGGAGCAGCTGGGCGGCGTCGATATTCACACCCGCAATGGCGTGGTCGATGATGAGGTCGCCTCCGAAGCAGAAGCCTTTGCGCGCGCGCGGCATTTCCTCAGTTTCATGCCCGAATATGCCGGTGGGCACGCTCGCCGCGCTGACCCGACGGACCCGGTGGATCGCCGCGAAGAAGCGCTGCTCAGCCTTGTCCCGCGTGACGCCAAGCAGGTCTATTCAATGCGCCGCGCGATGGACATGATCCTCGACACCGGCACCGTGTTTGAGATCGGCAAGAACTGGGGCCGCACTGCGATCACCGCTTTGGCTCGGCTGGACGGATATCCCGTTGCCGTGGTGGCGAGCGACCCGACTTTCCTCGGCGGATCATGGGATGCGAAGACCAGCGAGAAGGTCGAGCGTTTCGTCAAACTCGCGGATCAATTCCGTCTGCCCATCGTCCATCTGGTCGACAATCCCGGCTTCATGATCGGGCGCGAAGCAGAGTTGGCGGGGACAATTCGTTACGGCGTAAACGCGATGAACGCGATCTACCGCGCGACTGTCCCGCTCGCCAGCATCGTCCTGCGCCGCGCATACGGAATTGCGGGCAGCGCGATGAGCAATGCGGAAACGTATCAGTATCGTTTCTGCTGGCCGAGCGGCGATTGGGGCAGCCTGCCTATCGCAGGCGGGCTGGAAGTTGCCTATAAATCAGAACTCGAGGCATCCGATGATCCGGCGGCTGAGTTGGAGGCGATCAAGGGGCGGCTGGCGAAAGTCACCTCACCTTTCCGCAGCGCGGAACGTTTCAATGTCGAGGATATTATCGACCCGCGCGACACGCGGCCATTGCTGTGCGAATTTGCAGAGCTGGCGTGGAGGAAACTCGGGTCCGAATAAGACCCGGCCGCCCCTTCACATGTTGCGCATTTTGGTCGCACCCGTCAGCCTGTCGGGCGGGCCAAACAATTTGCCCTTTTCGCTGAAGAGCACGAGCGCAAGGCAGGCCAAGCCGCTAGCCAAAAGCGACAGTGCCAGCGGCTGCGCGGTGCCGTCAAACGAATAGCCGATGAAACCGCCGAGCAAGGCCGCTGTCGTCATCCGCACAAAACCATGCATAGAGCTTGCTGCGCCTGCAATGGCGAAAAACGGGTTCATCGCAATCGCACCAAAATTGCTCCCGATAAAGCCGAGCAGCATCATATTGATCGCCATCAGCGGGACAAATTCCCACAGACTTTCATCAGGTTGATACGCAAAGAACACCTGAACCCCGGCGACCACGATAAAGGCGAACAGCGCCGTATGGCTGACCCGGCGCGCGCCGAACCGTTCGACAATGCGCGAATTGGACCAGCTGGCGATCGCCATCGACCCGGCGCAGATGCCAAACACAATCGGGAACACATCGCCCCCGTCAAAAGTTTCCGTGATCAATTGCTGCGAGGAATTGATGAAGCCAAACAGCGCGCCGAACACCAGGCTGCTGCCCAGAATATAGCCAACCACGCTGCGCTGACTAAGCGCGCGGCCCATGTTGCGCGCGATGGTGCGCGGCTCGATTGTCTGGCGGTTTTCGTCAGTCAGGCTTTCCGGCAGGCGGAAATACACCCATGTTCCCACCAATATCCCCTGCAAAGCCATCGCCGCAAAGATCGCGCGCCAATCGGCAAACAGCAGGATCAGCTCGCCAATGCTGGGCGCGATGGCCGGGACCATCAGGAATATGACGAAGATAAGGCTCATCATCTTGGCCATTTTATCCCCGCCCACCCGGTCGCGAATAATGGCGGGAGGCAGAGCGACGATCCCTGCTCCGAAGAAGCCCTGCGCCGCGCGAACCGCGATCAATTGGTCGTAGGTTGATACCAGCGCGCTGGCCAAAGACAGCGCGATATAGACGGCGATTGATCCCAGCAGGATGGGCCGCCGACCAAACCGGTCAGCCAAAGCGCCCGGAAAGAGCGCCCCAAGCCCGGCGGTGAGCAAATAAACGCCGATCACAAGTTGCCGGTCATTGCCCTCAACCGAAAGCGCACCTGCCATCTCATCAAGAGCCGGAAGGATCGCATCAATGCCAAACGCCTGAAGCGCCATCAGCATGGCCATCATCCAAATCAGCTCAGTTTCGCCAAGGTTCTTGGCTAATTTGGAGGGCGCAAGGGTTTGAGTTTCTGCAGACACAGCAGGCCCTTTGCCGTTTGCTCCGCCCAATGACCATACTTCATTTCGCATGTGCACAAAATGAAGAGTGGGGCCATTTGTTCCGCTTTCGTCAGCGCGCTCTTCCTTCGCGGATGCAAAAGACCTACTTTTGCATCCATGTCCGACCCGGCGCACTCAGACCAGAATGACGACGAAGCACCGGCTTCGGGCAGTGGGGGTCTGCGCAAGATCATCCATGTCGATATGGATGCGTTCTTCGCCAGCGTTGAACAGCGCGACAATCCCGAACTGCGCGGCAAACCCGTCGCAGTTGGCGGAGCGGGCGGGCGCGGCGTGGTGGCGGCGGCGAGTTACGAAGCGCGCAAATTTGGCGTCAAAAGCGCGATGCCATCGGTCACGGCAAAGCGGCGATGCCCTGACCTCATTTTCGTGCGCCACCGTTTCGATGCTTACAAGGAGGCCAGCCGCCAAATCCGCGCGGTGTTTGAACATCACACGCCGCTGGTCGAGCCGCTCAGTCTCGATGAAGCTTATCTCGATGTGACCGAAGACAAGCTGGGCATCGGTTCAGCCACGCGCATCGCCGAACTGATCCGGCAGGAGATCAAAGCCAAGACGCAGCTGACCGCGAGCGCAGGGGTGAGCTACAACAAATTCCTCGCCAAAATCGCCAGCGACCAGAATAAACCCGATGGGATTTGCGTGATCCGTCCGGGCGAAGGCGCAGATTTTGTCGCTGGCCTGCCGATCCGGCGCTTTCACGGCGTGGGGCCAAAGGCGGAGGAGAAGATGAAACGGCTGGGCATCGAAACCGGCGCGGACCTCGCATGCAAAGACATCGACTTTCTGCGGGCAAACTTCGGCTCTTTCGCCGATTACCTGTTCCGCGCGGCACGCGGCATCGACCTGCGCCCTGTCCGCGCGCACCGTGTGCGCAAGTCTGTTGGTGGGGAGCGGACCTTTAGCGATGACAAATCCAGCGGCGCGGACCTGCGCGATACGCTGGAGAGCATTATCGACATCGTGTGGGAACGGATTGAGAATGCAAAGGCGCGCGGGCGCACTGTGACGCTCAAGATGAAATTCACCGATTTTCAGCTGATGACACGGGCAAAGTCGATCACCGCCAAGGATGGTACCGGGTGGATTGAGGATAAGGCGCAATTCGCTCGGCTTAGCCGCGAACTGCTGCAAGAGGCGCTGCCACTGGCGATGCCGATCCGGTTGATGGGGCTAACTTTGTCAAACCTCGATCAAGGGGATGCAGAGGAACCCGCAAAAGACAGCGCGCAACTCTCGCTGCTCTAGGAAGGCGCTTTACCGCCTTGCGCCGCGCGTTTTCCACGCATCGATCCGCCGCCGGGTGGTGTCACCCAAAGGTTCTGGCAGCGAATGCGATGGGAAAAAGCGAGCCTCCAGCACTTCCCGCTTATCCGGGACAGGCTGCGCGTTGATCATGGCGGCAAACAAATGCGCGGTGTGCGGCGATCCTGACAGCGTTTCTTCAAGAGTGCCCAATTCCTCCATGGCGGCAATCGTAACGCCAAGCTCTTCACGCACCTCACGCCGCGCGCATTCAGCAGCGTCTTCGCCGGGCTTCAACCCGCCGCCCGGCAGCGCCCAGACTTTCGGACCGTAAGAATGGCGCAGCAGCAATACATTGCCAGATAGGTTGGTCAGAACCACGCTCACGCCTTCGATCCGGGTTCCGCGATAGCGCCGCCACCGGTGCCGCACCTTATGCGCGGTTGGCAGCAAGGCCCGGTGGATGGGTGCAGGCAGCAGGCGTTCAACCACGTTAGCGATCAGGTGAAGCATGTGATCGCAATCTTTGCCCCGGCGTCATTTTGCGCCTTGGCAGCGCGCAGCAAGCGGGAGACAGGAAGGTCATGCTCTGCGCGCATCGCCGCTTCAAACACGGCGAGTTTTTCCTCGCCCCGGATCACGAACATAAGCTGGCGCGTCTTCAGCAGGCTGGGGATCGTCAGTGTGACCCGGTCAAACGGTGCTTCTGGCGGAAGCGGATTGGGGGTGATGCGACGGATTGGGTCAGGGTCGTCCGCTTGCGGATCAGTGTTCGGGAAAAGCGAGGCAATATGTCCATCCGCGCCCATGCCCAACCAGACGAGGTCGAAATTGACTTCAGCAAAAGTGCGCGGCGCCAGCGCAAGCTCCGAAAGATCGCCGACATATGCACCCGCAGGTTCGAATATCGCAGCGATTTTGCCTGTGTTGGAGGCAGGGTGATCGGATGGCACCACGCGATCATCGGTCGGGAAGATTGAAAAGCGGGTGAAATCGAGATCACTTTTCACCAAATGCTCAAAGATCGGAAACGGTGTTGATCCGCCCGGCACCGCGATAGCTTCACTCTCGCGCCCCTCTATGGGTCGCAAGCGATCCGCCGTCCACCGGGCAATTGCCGCATCATCTGCACCGGCAATAAGGGTCACTTCATCCATGGGCTTGGTCATCTGTAGGGCGATAGAAAAAAGGGCCGCTCCCATCAATGGGAACGGCCCTATTTATGCAGGCACCAATCGCGCCCATCTCGTCACATGTTACGCAAGCAGTGAATTCAGGAACCACACGCGCTCTTCTGCCGCATCGGTCCAGTCATCAATCAACCCATCAGTTGCGTTATCGCCTGCCGCATCGGCGGTTTCCTTCATCTCTTTAAGCCGCTTCACCATCGCGGCATTGTCGTCCCGCAATTCGGTGATCATATCCTCTGCGCTCACAGCGGCGCTGTTCTGATCTTTCACCTTCGTATGCTCAGCGATCATGCCGATAGATGTGATCGTATCCCCGCCCAGCTTGCGCGCGCGTTCGCCAATCGCGTCGATCTGGCCCTGAATTTCCAAAGCCTGTTCGTCGAACAGCAAATGCAGGTCGCGGAAACGCGGGCCTTTCACATGCCAGTGAAAGTTCTTTGTCTTCACATAAAGCGCAAAGTGATCGGCCAGCAGACCGTTGATCTCAGCCACCATCTGGGTGACGGAATTGTTGTTTGCATCAGACATAAGCGTGATACCCTTTCAAATGTTCGCGGGCGCGGATTACCGGCCCGGCTTTGAACCCAATTTCAATACACCAACGGGTGATGCTGCGATTGGTTTCGGCACAACCTTCGATGCTTGTGATCGACCAAAGCAATTGCCGGCCAAAGCAATTACAGAAACATGTAACGGGCATTCAATCCAATCACCAAGGCCGCGAAAAACATGCACACCGCCAACGCCATGCGGAAATATCGCAGCGGAAACTTTTGAAGCTGCGCAAGGCCCAGCGACCAGCCGAGCCCCGCCGCCGCCGCCCCGCCAATAGCTCCGCCGATCATTGCAGTGGTTGGATAGACCGCTTCTGCGGCAAAGGCGAAGACCACAAACCGCGCCGCATCGCCAATCTGCCGCACAAACAGCACGACTCCGATCGCTATGTAAGAGCGCGTGGGCTCCTTCATCGGTTTCACCTTAACCCGCCACGCTAGCTCCAACGCGGCGGCCGCCAGCGCAAAAGCGACGAGCATATCGGCGGCACGCGGCGGCAGGATTGATGCCATGCTCGCCCCCAGATAGGCCATAACGCCTGCACTCAGAACCGCGCAGAGTGCCCCTGTCACCAGCAGCGGCGCCGAACGCTCCAAGCCTTGCGAAAACTGCGCGATAATCAATTGCTCGCGCCCGCCAAGCGCGATGGCAAATGTGAGGATAAGGCAGAGAAGGAAGGAATCCATCGCTGCGCCCTAGCATGCAGTTTCCCACAATTGGAGAGGTGGCAGCGCAGCAATTTCCAGCCTAATCAAGGCGGCATGAAAATATCAGGCCCTAAGCAAAAGGAATTGCAATGAAGTTGGAAGCAGGAATGGCCGCCGTCGTAACCGGCGGGGCATCAGGATTGGGCCGCGCAAGTGCAAAGGCGCTGGCGGATTTGGGTCTGAAAGTCGCGATCTTCGATATCAACGATGCAGATGGTGAGGAGCACGCCGCCGCCATCGGAGGCACATTTCACCATGTCGACATCATGGACGAAGCCTCCGTCGAAGCAGGCTTTGCCGCCGCCCGCGCCGCCAACGGCCAAGAACGCGTCACTGTCCACTGCGCAATGGCGAGCAAGCGCGGAAAAACCATCGGGTTCGACAAAGAGACCGGCGGATACAAACGCCTATCCACCGAAGACTATGCTTTTGGCGCACAAGGCATTCTCGTCGCCAGCTATCGCATCGCCAGCATTTCCGCGCTTGGTATGGCGAACAGCGATCCAGTGAACGATGATGGCGAACGCGGATCGATCACGCTCACCGCCAGCGTCGCGGCGCAGGATGGGCAGATTGGACAAGTCATTTACGGTTCGTGCAAATCCGGTGTGAACGGGTTGGTGCTGCCCATGGCGCGCGATCTGATGCAGCTGGGTATCCGGGTAAACTCGGTCATGCCGGGGATATTTGCGACCCCGCTGATGTTGGGCATGAAGGATCGCAATCCGCAAATGTGGGATCAGCTCAACGCCAGCGTCCCCTTCCCCAAGCGGCTAGGCGAACCCGAAGAATTTGCCTCGCTGATCTGCGAAATTGCTCGCAACAGCTATATCAATGGGCATCAGTTCAGGTTGGATGGTGCTATCAGGATGCCGCCCCGATGATCTCTCACGGCCAGTTGGTTTCACCAACGCCTCCGAGGGGGCGGCCTACCGGCCGGCGGGCAGTCGCCCTTGCGAGCCTTTGGCTCGAAATTGCTCTATTTGAAAGGTTGCGCACATGACCACTTCCACCAACGAATATCCCACCAAAGCTTACGGTGCGACCTCCACCACCAGCGGCGTGGGACCGATGGACATCACCCGCAGGGGGCTGCGTGATGACGATGTGCTGATCGAAATCAGCCATTGCGGCATCTGCCATTCGGACCTGCATTCCGCGCGCAATGACTGGGGTTTCACCAAATATCCCATCGTCCCCGGCCATGAAATCGTGGGTACGGTCAGCGCGGTCGGCGACAGCGTAA
Source organism: uncultured Alphaproteobacteria bacterium (assembly GCA_963789155.1). GTDB lineage: Bacteria > Pseudomonadota > Alphaproteobacteria > Sphingomonadales > Sphingomonadaceae > Erythrobacter. Next base: position 256,957 of record CAWBJN010000004.1, read on the forward strand.
CGCGCCACAAAATCGGCGATCGTGTGGCGATCGGCTGCATGGTCGATAGCTGCCTTGAATGCGGGCATTGCGAACAGGATCTGGAGCAATATTGCAAAGAAGGGATGGTCGGCACCTACAACGGCACCGATCGCCACGACGGCACGCGCACCTTCGGCGGCTATTCCGAACGGATCGTGTGCCGCGAAGAATTCGTGCTCACCGTGCCTGACGCGATGCCGATGGCTGAGGCTGCGCCGCTGCTTTGCGCTGGTATCACATCCTATTCCCCGCTGCGCACATGGAAGGTCGGACCGGGAAGCAAAGTCGCGGTCGCAGGGCTTGGCGGGCTGGGCCATATGGGCGTCAAACTTGCCGCCGCGATGGGTGCAGAAGTAACCGTGCTCAGCCGCAGCGAAAGCAAGCGCGGCGATGCCAAAGCGCTGGGCGCGCACGCTTTCCTCAACACCGCCGACAAAGACGCGATGAAGGCCAAGAGCGGTTATTTCGACATGGTGCTCAACACCATTCCCGTGCGCCATGATGTGACCCCCTATCTGCACCTGCTGCGGATTGACGGGGTTCAAGTGCTGGTCGGGATGATCGACATGCTGCCAGAGCTTCACACAGGCGTGTTACTGGGGCGTAAAGTCCTAACCGGCAGCGGCATCGGGGGCCTTGCAGAAACGCAGGAAATGCTCGATTTCTGCGCCGAACATTCGATCCTGCCCGATATCGAGGTGATCGCAATGCAGGATATCGAAACCGCCTATGACCGGATGGAGGCAAGCGACATCAAATACCGCTTCGTCATCGATATGGACAGCCTGCGATCCTAGCCAGATGGCCTGAGAAATGGCCTGAGAAATGGCCTAAGAAATGGAGCGGGTGAAGAGAATCGAACTCTCGTCGTCAGCTTGGGAAGCTGCTGCTCTACCATTGAGCTACACCCGCAAAGCATTGAATTTTCGCTATTAAATCACGACAATTCAAAATCGTTCCAACGTAGTGTCGTGTTGGAATTCCAACGACTGGCCCGGATCTAGGCGCTCGATACGCTCGCGGGACGGCACGCCGCAAGCGAATTCTCCGCCGAGGATCACCACCGCGCGGCTGTAATGTTTCAGCGTTCAGTCACGTGGCCCGACATCGGTGCGAGTTTTGCCAGCAATTTGTTCTGCGCAGCGAAGGGGACGTTCGCCTCCCGCATGGCGGCCTGCAAATTTTCGACAAGAGCATTTAAATCGGCGCGCGTTGTGCCCAATCCAGCATGGGCGGTGCGCATATCGCGTCCTGTATAATCACAGCCCGCGCCAAGAAGGTAGCAAAACTGCTCCCCCAAAGTCCGCTTAATCCGCACGGTGTCATGGCTGGCAAAAATACCGGCAATGCGCGGGTCGGCTTCTGACAGTTCGATAGTCCTATCCGCAATGGCGCGAATGCCATCGCGTCCGCCGAATGCGGCGGCTAATCGCTCGCCCTCATAGGGCTGCGCCCCGGCATTGGCGTTGTCCTCGACATATGGGTCGACGGGAAACTCTCCGGTTTCGGGATCGCGCAACTGTTCTTCAACACCAAATTCGGCGTCCCAATCGACGCTTTCGGCCGGCGCCTGCTGAAGCAGCAGCACAATTGCTGCGCTGGTCATCGCAAACATAACAGGGTTCCTTGTTGAGATGGCATCAAAATGCGACCTGCGCCTGCAGGAATCCGCCGCGTTGGTCGTCGAATGTGGCAATCGAGCCAAGGTCCACATAAGCGGCGGACAGTGTGATGTTTTTGGTCAGAGCATAAGCGGCGAAAATATCGACCCAGTCGTCTTCACCCAGGCCCAGATTATCAGGCTTTGACCGGTATTCTGCGCCAAACACGGCGCGGCGCGAAAGTTGATAAGCCAGCGACCCTTCGAATTGGAGTGCATAGCCATTGCCCGCCGCATTGCCCGCCACACCGCCCGAATCGCTGCCAAAACCCAGCAGGCCAAGCTGATTGCTTTGCGTCAAACGCGCTGTCGCATTTACAAGCAGGCTGTGTTCGAGAAACAGTTTGGTCGCACTGATCGTGTAGTCGACCCCGTCGTGACTTTCCGCGCCCAGCAATCGAACCACAGGCCGATCCAGGCTGCGTTTGTATTCCGCACCAATGGCGATTTGCGGCATCATAGTTGCGCCGTAAACAACATCGCCAGCAAGGCGCAGCTTCGCGCCGTAAACGTCCTGATTAAAAGTATAGCCTTGGCCCAGACCAAGCGCGGCTCCGGCCCCGCGCGTGTCGAAATTCTGCCGCGCGTAACTCAATTCGACCCGATCGGCGATGCCCACGGCAATGCCATAACTGCGCCAACCAAAATCGGGCAGTTCAATGGCGGTAAAATGGGCAGAGGCGCCAATCCCGCGGTCCATTTCGCGGCCCGCGATGGTTGCCCATGTCGCAATGCCGCCGCCCGATGATCCCTCCACCGTCGCCACTCCATTGGTCAGCAACAATTTGCCCCCATTGAATTGATCGCCGCCGCCCAATGCCGCCGCATCGTGCGGAATGGGGGGGATAGCTCTGGTGATGTGAGGCAGGAATGGTTCCGCAAACGAGCGCGTCGTCACATCATCGCCATTAACCTCGCCAAGCACCGCTTCGACAATCAGGCGTTCATTCGAACGTGGCTCGATTGCTCTGATTGCGCCTCTGATTGTGGCTCTGTTTGTGCCTCTGTTCGTATAGGAGCTATTTCAATCATGTCGGCATAGGCGATTTTGGCGGGAATTGCTGCATGATCCGGAGTATCCCCGATACTGGCTCCGCCCTCAGCCCACGCCGGATTGAACGGGACCGTGATCAAAATAACAGACAGAGGGATGGCAGCCTTTCGCATTCGGAACGCATTGAATGAAAAAGGTAAACGCCGCTTAAATCATGGTCAGACAATTTGTGAACGGCTCGGTTCTAAGCGCTTTTCCCATGAACCTACGCTTCTCATTTTTTATCGCGCCCATGCTTGCGATTCTAACCGCTGTTGCCGTGATGTTGCCCGCTGGCGATGAAGCGCAAGCGGCTGTCAGCGGTAGCATTCGCGTTCAGATCACCGATGAAAATGGTATGCCGGTCAAAGATGCCGTGGTCGAAATCTACCCTGCCGCCGGTGTCTCTGGACCAATCCGGTTTCCGTGGCGCATGGGCATGGCCCAGCGGTCTCAACAATTCGTCCCCGGCACGCTGGTCGTTGCAAAGGGCAGCACGGTCGCCTTCCCCAATCTCGACCGGGTTCGCCATTCCATCTACAGTTTTTCCGCGCCGGCTCGTTTTGAAATTGATCTGTATGGCCGCGACCAAACCCGCACTCACACTTTTCCGGTTACTGGCAGCGTAAAGCTGGGGTGCAATATTCATGATCAGATGCGCGGATACATTAGGGTTACCGACACGCCGTTTGCCGGAAAAACCGACCGCGACGGCTATATCACGATTGCGGCGTTGCCCGCCGGTTCAGCAAACGTGACCGTTTGGCACCCGCAATTGCGTGCGCCCCGCAATGAATATCGTACCGATTTGCGCATTGCCGGCGGATCGCAGGCGCGCCGCCTAAGGGTGCAAATGCGATGAAGCGTGTGATTGGCGCCGGGCTGACCAAGCGATTGGCGGCGATGCGGCTTGGTTCTTTATCGGTTCGCATCGCGGCGCTTTATGCGTTGCTGTTTGCGGTGGTGCTTGCGGCGATTGTGGTGATCGCGGGCAACGGCCTTTCCCGTTTTGGCGAGGCATCGGCGGCGCGTGATCTTCAGGCGAATGCGCGCGTCTTTAATGAAATCCTTGACCTTCGCGCCGCGCAAATGTCCCAATCTGCCGATGTTTTGTCGCACGATTTCGGATTTCGCGAAGCGGTTGCGACGGGTGATCAGGTTACGATTGAAAGCGCGCTCGAAAATCTCAAAGGGCGCTCGCAAGCGGATGTCGCTTTTGTGCTCACTCTGGATGCAGAGGTCCTGTCGGCTGGCGCGGTTGGCATGTCCGATCCGGAAAATCTTTGGTACAAGCTGGATGAAGGCGAAACACGCGGCATCATCGAAACAGATGGCAAGCTCGCTCTGGCAGCCGCTTCTGAAATACAGGCACCCGATTTGATTGGATGGCTTGTCATCGCGCAGCCGCTGGACGTGGCAGAGCTGGATAAGCTGGTCGAACTGGCTGCGATCGAATTGGAGGCAAGCGTTGTGCGGGCCTCTGCGCAACCGGATTGGATTGCGGCGCAACCCACCGGCGAAGTGTTTGAACAGCGCACGAAGGACCGGTTCCTTTATTACGTCTCGGACCTGCCGGTGTTGCAGGATACGATTTCGCCGCAATTGGTTCTGCGCCACTCGCTCACCGGATCGCTATCCGCTTATTCCGGCTTGCAATTCCTGCTCATCGCGCTTGCGATTGGCGGTATCGGCCTGGTGGTCGCGCTTAGCTGGCGCGTGGCCAAGAGCGTGACCGGGCCGTTGCACAAACTGGACGAGGCAACACGCGCGATAGGTGAAGGGCGCGATGTCCATTTGAAGGTTGAGACGGATGACGAGATCGGCCGGCTGGCGACCAGTTTTAACACGATGGTCACCGCGATTGAAGAACGCGAGCGGGAAATCATCCATGTCGGGCTGCATGATGGCCTGACCGGGCTGCCCAATCGCAAACTCTTTACCGAACAGCTGACTATGGCGCTGTCGCAATGCCGCGAGGGCGAGCGGCTGTTGGTTGCCTATATCGACCTAGATGATTTTAAGGTGGTGAACGACACGCTTGGCCACCCGGCAGGCGATGCGTTGCTTCAGGAAGTCGCGTCCCACGCTCGCGAAACACTCAGCGATTCTTTGATCGCACGGTTGGGCGGAGACGAATTTGCGATCCTGATGACGGGGATCAAGCAAGAGGACAATCTTGGCAAGATGGCACAAGACTTGGAACGGTGTTTCCAGCGTAGTGTGACCATCGATGGGCAGCAGGCCGAATTTTCGGCTAGTATCGGTATTGCCGTGGCCCCGGGCGATGGCGCCGACGCCACCACGTTGATGAAAAACGCAGATCTTGCCCTCTATCGCGCTAAAAGCCAGGGCAAATCGACCTATCAATTCTTCGAGCCGTCGCTTGACGAGCAGGCACGCATCCGGCGGCAGACCGAACTCGACCTTAGGCTAGGATTGAAAGAGGGTCATTTCGAACTGGTGTTCCAACCCCTCTATAGTGTCGCAGAACGCCGCATGACAGGCTTCGAAGCGCTTATCCGCTGGAACCATCCAACTCGCGGGCTGGTAAGTCCGGCGGAATTTATTCCGCTGGCAGAGGAAACCGGGTTGATCCTTCCGATCGGCGAATGGGTTATTCATGAGGCCTGCCATCAAGCCAGTGCATGGCCAGAAAATGTTTCCGTCGCGGTCAATATTTCACCAAAGCAATTCACCTATCCGGGTCTGTCCGGGACTATTCTTCAGGCGTTGGCTAACAGCGGGCTCGATCCGCATCGGCTTGAGCTGGAAATCACTGAAAGCATATTTATTGCCGATGTCGAGAAAACCATGGCAACGCTTCATGGCCTGCGCAATCTAGGCGTTCGGATAGCATTGGACGATTTTGGAACGGGATATTCTTCGCTCAGTTACCTGCGTTCATTCCCATTCGATAAGATCAAGATTGATCGCAGTTTCGTGGAAGACTTGCGAGGCAATGGTAACGGGCACGCAGTGATCCGCGCGATCACTGCGCTCGCCGATGCTTTGGGAATGGAAACACTTGCCGAAGGTGTTGAAGAAATTGCCCAATTCGAAACGCTCGAACGCGAGGGTTGCCGTTATATCCAAGGGTATCTTTTCTCAAGACCCGTGGCTAGCAGCGCCGTTCTGGATCTGCTGACAGATGGCGTAGGTTACCAAAAACAGCTCAGAGCTTGAATCTGACCGGCGATGCTTAATTTCGCCGAGCCGCACAGTTCCGTTTTTCGGTTTGCAAAGCTGCAAGAATTCGAAGTCCGCTGCCCACCCCAATTGCAGACATTTGAGGTGAGGTCGTCGCTGCCCAAAATTGCCTGAAATTGCCTGAAATTGCCTGAAACTGCCTAAAACTGCCTAAAACTGGTCTTCAGCTAACGCCCTGCCGCATCGGACCAGTCAATTTGCAAAGCCTATGCGGCTGCGGCTGCGGGATAGGGGTTGTCCAATGCAATTATCCAAGCGTATTCGGAAGCAGATGAGCCATATTTTGCAGAATTACGAACTTTCGGCGGGTCTGACGGCCCTTTTGGACAGGTCGCTAGTGGCCCTGACATTGGCCGATGCGCAGATGCCGGATTTCCCGTTGGTCGGAGTTAATCAAAAATTTTGCGACCTGACGGGTTATGATGGCAACGCTGTGCTTGGTCGCAATTGCAGATTTCTCCAGCCAAAAGCAGGTCCCGGCCCCGTCGGCAAACGCATCCGCGAATTTCTCGCCGATCCTAAAAGAAATGAAGAGAGGTTCGCGATCCCGAATGAACGCCTTGATGGATCGCCATTCGTCAATCTGGTCTACATCGCAAAACTGCGATCAATGGGCAAAATACGCTACCTGATGGGCTCGCAGTTCAACGCTACTTTTCACAAACGAGATGTCGAACGCATCTATAACGCGGCCCTGTCCGAAGACATCGCCCAATTCAATCGGATCGCGGCGGACGCAGGTTGGGCGATGCTCGGCAATTTCGATGCGCTTGCCTCCAGCCATGTCGTGATCGCACAGGCAAAGCTTGATGATTCAACCACATAGGGTAAATGCACATGCGTGAGCAAACTGATTGACACCGTACCCGTCATTGGCGTTGGCGCTTCTGCTGGCGGCCTAGAGGCGCTTCGTGAAATGTTTCAGGGTTTTACTGAACCCACCGGCATGGCTTTTGTGGTCGTCCAGCATCTCGACCCCACGCACGAATCGCTGATGGCGCAGCTGATCGAACGCTACACCACCATGAATGTCAGGCAGGCTGAGGGCGGCGAAATGCTCGAAGCTGATCAGGTCTATGTCATTCCGCCTGGCAATGGCCTTGCGATCAACGACAACACGCTCAGCCTGACGGAATTCGTCAATCCGCGCGGTATGCGCCGGCCAATTGATGACTTCTTTGAAAGCCTGGCGGACGAACGCAAAGAGCTGGCCGCATGCGTCATCCTGTCCGGTACAGGCGGAGATGGCAGTCGGGGATTGCGAGTTATCAAGGAACAGGGCGGTTTGTGCATCGCTCAGGACCCTGAATCGGCGCGCTATGATGGCATGCCTGTGTCGGCAATCGGCACCGGATTGGTCGATGTGGTTTCGAACCCGCGTGAGATAATCGACATTCTGCGCCGGTTTTTTGATCGCTACCCCGCGAACAACGATTTCGATGGCAAGTCAGGTGCAGTCATCGACCATATCGATGATCTATGCGCTATCTTACGCGACGAGATTGGCCATGATTTTGCCGGATACAAGACCGCGACGGTCATCCGCCGGGTCGCGCGGCGGATGCAAGTGCTGGCGATTGATGATGCTGCCGATTATGTGGCTCGCATCCGCGCTGACCGCGGCGAATGCGAGGCTTTGTTTCGCGACCTGCTGATCAATGTCACCCGGTTCTTCCGAGACAGTGAAGAATTTTCCGCCTTGAAAAGCCAGGTGATCGAGCCGCTGATTGCCAAATCTCGCGACGCGAAAGAACTGCGGGTATGGATCGCAGGATGTTCCAGCGGTGAAGAAGCATACACGATCGCGATGATGCTGTCAGAAGCGATGCGCCGGCACAATGTGCATCCCTATGTCCAGATCTTCGCAACGGACATCGACGACAAGATGCTCGAAATTGCGCGTTCGGCCACATACCCACTTTCAGCGCTCGACGATATTCCCGCAGAATATCGCAACGACTACACAATCTGTTCCAGTGACTCCTTCACCATCGCGCCCAAAATCCGCGATATGGTGCGTTTCAGCCTGCATAACCTTGTGCGCGATGCCCCGTTTTCGAACATCGATCTGGTGTCCTGCCGCAACCTGCTCATCTACTTTGATGAGGATCTTCAGAAGCAGGTTTTACCTCTGTTCCATTTCTCGCTGCGCAGCGACAATGGTTATTTATTCCTGGGTTCATCAGAGGCGATCGGACACTTCGATGATCTGTTCGAAGTTGTTGATCAAAAGTCACGCTTGTTCAAGCGCAAGAACGTCAAAAGCCGATACACGATGCAGATGCGCAATCAGACCCCGCCCACCGCGCGCAGGCGAATTGAAGAAGCGACCCGCAACGAACGTCCGCGAACCAATCCGACAGAAATTGAAGCGCTCAAGCGCATCGCAACGCAATACGCTCCCGTTACGCTGTTGGTGGATGATGAAGGCGTTTTGCTTGAACGATGGGGTAAGGCTGGCAAGTTCCTCGATTTCCCCGAACGTCTGGAACGCAATATTCATGTGCCGTCACTGGCGCGTCCTGGTCTTCGAGAGTTAGTCGGTCCGATGCTGCGCGAAGTTCGCGCCACCAACAAACGCATGATCAAGCGGGACGTACAGGTTCAAAACGAGTTTGGCATGCTCACTACGAATGTCATCTGCGAACCCGTAGCGGAACATTCATACCTCTTTGTCCTGAACGATTCCGGGCAGCTCGAACCATTTTCTGACGGCGGAATTGATGAGTTTGACGCAGAAGACGGACAGCTTCGTTTTCTGGAAGAAGAGCTGCAGTCGACCCGCCAACGTTTGAGGTCGACCGTTGAGGAGCTTGAGACCACAAACGAGGAGCTCAAGAGCAGCAACGAAGAAATGATGTCGATGAACGAGGAGCTTCAGTCGACAAATGAAGAGCTGACTACGGTCAATGATGAGCTGAAAAGCAAGGTCGATCAGGTCACTGTCGCGCATGCCGATTTGAAGAACTTTTTCCAATCCACAGAGATCGCCGTCATTGTTGTCGACATGGACCTCACAATCCGCAGCTTTACAGAAGCGGCGAGCCGGATTTTCGATATTGAACCCAAAGATATCGGTCAGCCTTTGTCGGAAATTCCCTCCCATCTCTCAGAGCCGACCTATCTGGAAATGGCCCGTCAGGCTGCCGATAACGGGAAATCAAACGAATACAGAGCCGCTGCGAAGCCTGGCGGAGCGCAATACGTCATCCGGGTAATCCCTTACCAAAATCTCGAAGGCACGATCAAAGGCTCGACGTTGGTATTCACCGAAGTCACAGAGCTGATGGCGCTGGAAAGCAACCTGAAGCACGAGCAGGAACGATTGAAGCTGGCTCTCGAAGTGGCCCGTATCGGTATCTGGGAATACGAACCGTCGAGTGATGAGACGATAATGGATGCGACCGAGCGCACCTTGCTTGGGTTCGATGCGGACGACGAAAGCGCCTCGATGACGTTCATTCTGGACAAGTTGAACGCCTCAGACCGAGACAGGATCAATTCCGCTTTGCGTTTGGCAATCGACGGGAAGCGTGATTTCGACGAGACATTTGCGTTCCCGTTGCCCGACGGCAAAACGCGGTGGTTGCATGGTCTGGGCAGACGTTTGATCACGCCTGACTCTCAGAAATTCATCGGCGTCACGTATGACGTGACGGCAGAACGAGAAATTCTCTCTCAACGTGAATTGATGATCGAAGAGATGAACCACCGCGTCAAAAATCTGTTTGCGGTGATATCAGCGATGGTGTCGATCAGCAGCCGCGAAGCTGACGGTATAAAGGACTTCGCTGAAGACCTGAGGGGACGGATATTGTCTCTCGGCCGGTCTCATGCACTGACGAACGACCGCGATGCCGGATCGACAATATCGCTGCGCGAAGTGATCGAAACCGTCACGGCGCCCACGATTAGCACGCAGCAGGTGACGATATCCGGGCCTGAGGTCACGATACCGCATTCACAGCTTACGCCGCTTGCACTGATTTTTCACGAGTGGGCCACCAATGCTTCGAAATATGGCGGATTGTCCGTTTCTGATGGAAGCCTGGAAATAGTATGGGACAGCACCGATGACGTTTTGACGCTGAATTGGACTGAGCGCGGCGGAAGCGATGCGGACCCTAGCTATAGCGGCTTCGGTTCTCGATTGATCGATGTGACAGCCCGGCAATTGGATGGGACAGTTTCAGCCGCGGCCACCGATGACGGATATCAAAGGACACTGGCCTTCAAAGTCGCCTAATCCGGACGATTATTGTTTCAGGCAAATTTTTATGGCAGCCGCAATGTCCGTGTGCGATGCAGGTTTTTCGACGAATTGAGCTTCGAGAAATTCTGTCTGGATCTCTTCATGCTTGCCGTTTGCACTGATAAAAATCAGACGGCACCCTTCAGCCTGCAATACGCGTGCGAGAGGCCACACCATATCTCCGCCAACATTTATGTCGAGCAGCGCGATTTCCGGAATGACTTTGGACGCCAGTTCCAAGCCTTGTTGCAAAGTTAAAGCCGGACCGACAACCTCACATCCCAAATCTTCTAATGTTGAAGCCATGTCGAACGCGATCAATGCTTCGTCATCAACCACCAGTGCTTTTCGCAAATCATCCATCGTTCAATTTAAACTCGCTGCAAGGGTAACTGTTCCTGCTGACGTGTGTGGCAAATGATGCGAAAGAGCCAGCGAATTGAGCAATACAATCATCCAAGGGCGCAGCGGCTATACCGCGCCGCGAAACATCAATTCAATTTTCTAATCGCTCTCAACCAGCTAAACCCAGACGTATCACCATTTTAAGCAGGCCCCGCCCCCTTGCCAGTGAGGCGCTGTGCGCTCATTTGGGGCCCGCAAGAACAGGAGACATTTTCCCATGCGTCAGATCGATCACTTCATGCCGACTTCCAGTCCCGCGCCCACGCGCAAAGCTCAGGTGTGGAACCCATCGACGGGTGAAGTTCAGGCTGAGGTTGCGCTGGGCGATGCGTCGCTGCTGGAACAGGCCGTAGCCAATGCGAAGAAAGTCCAGCCAGAATGGGCCGCGACAAACCCGCAAAAACGCGCGCGTGTGATGTTCAAATTTAAAGAGCTGATCGAAGCGAACATGCAGGAGCTCGCTGAGCTGCTGTCGAGCGAACACGGCAAGGTCGTGGACGATGCCAAGGGCGATGTTCAGCGCGGTTTGGAAGTGATCGAGTTTGCTTGCGGCATTCCGCAAGTGCTGAAAGGCGAATACACCCCCGGCGCAGGGCCCGGCATTGATGTCTATTCGATGCGCCAGCCGCTGGGTATTGGCGCAGGGATTACCCCGTTCAACTTCCCCGCTATGATCCCAATGTGGATGTTTGGGATGGCGATCGCGGCGGGCAATGCCTTCATCCTGAAACCATCGGAGCGCGATCCAAGCGTGCCCGTGCGATTGGCTGAGCTTTTCTCGGAAGCTGGCGCACCCGAAGGGCTGTTGCAGGTTGTGCACGGCGACAAGGAAATGGTCGATGCGATCCTCGACCACCCCGATATTCCAGCGATCAGTTTTGTCGGCAGCTCTGACATTGCGAATTATATCTACCATCGCGGCGCAGAGCACGGGAAGCGTGTCCAGGCATTCGGCGGCGCGAAGAACCACGGCATCGTTATGCCAGATGCGGACCTCGATCAGGTTGTGAATGACCTCACCGGCGCGGCCTTTGGCTCAGCGGGCGAACGCTGTATGGCTTTGCCCGTGGTGGTCCCCGTGGGCGAAGACACAGCGAACCGTTTGCGCGAAAAGCTGCTGCCCGCAATTGCCGCGTTGCGCATTGGCGTCTCCAACGATCCAGACGCGCATTACGGCCCGGTCGTGACGCCTGAACACAAGGCGCGGATCGAGAAATGGATCGACACGGCAGAGGAAGAAGGCGGCGAAATCGTCGTTGATGGACGCGGCTTCAGCCTTCAGGGGCATGAGGACGGCTTCTTTGTCGGCCCAACCCTCATCGACCATGTGACCCCGCAAATGACGAGCTATCAGGAAGAGATCTTTGGACCGGTCCTGCAAATCGTGCGCGCCGCCGATTTTGAAGAGGCCGTGCGCCTGCCGAGCGAGCATCAATATGGCAATGGCGTCGCAATCTTCACCCGCAACGGACACGCCGCGCGCGAATTTGCGAGCCGCGTGAATGTCGGCATGGTTGGTATCAATGTGCCAATCCCCGTACCTGTCAGCTACCATTCCTTCGGCGGATGGAAACGGTCCGGCTTTGGCGATATCGACCAATATGGGACAGAGGGCCTTTCGTTCTGGACCAAAAAGAAAAAGGTCACGCAGCGCTGGCCCGATGGTTCGCCCGATGGCGGAAACGCCTTTGTCATTCCAACGATGGGATAGTTATGCGCAATATAATTCTACTCACGACAGTCGCCGTTTTGGCTGCCTGTTCACAGACCGAGACGGAAAAGCCGAACGAGAATGCTGCAGGAGTAGACAATACGGCTGCGGCTGAAGAAACGAGCACTGTTGCCGCAGACGATGGCGCGTCACCACCGCAAGGCAGCGCGCTCGAAATGAGCTTTCCCGTAGCAATTCGCGGCACTTGGCGCGAAACCGAAGGGCGAGCCCCCGGCGCAGAGGCTTGCGATAAAAGCGCTGTTCCCAACATGGGCAGAATCCTGACGGTTCAGGAGGATCGCTATACGTTTTTTGAGACCGGCGGGACCTTCATCAGCGTTTCACGCAGAACGCCGGGAGAACTGCGCGCAGTCTTCGATACGACCTATGCCGACGAAGAAGCGCGGGATGATTTGACCTTTGCTGTTGATCCAGGTGACAAAACACTGACGGTCATTAACCACTTTGAAAGCGGGCCAGAAACAGTCGTATATATGCGCTGCCCCTGATGACTGGCCGCCAACGAACCACATCCGGCTCTCCATTCGAAGCATCATTTGGCTTTTGCCGTGCGGTTCGAATTAACGACAGGATTATCGTCGCGGGCACGGGGCCGGTTGAGAATGACGGGTCAAGCACACCCGGATGCGCCGCCGAGCAGGCAGAGCGTTGCCTCACGCTGATCGTCAAAGCGATTGAGGATTTGGGCGGCAGCGCGAGCGACGTGGTGCGCACCCGGATGTTGCTGATCGATCCAGAAGATCAAACTGCCGTCGGCAATGTGCATGCGCAGTTTTTCGGCCATAACCCGCCCGCCGCAACTATGGCGGGCGTAGCGTGGCTGTGCCGCAGTGAATGGAAGGTCGAAATTGAAGCCGAGGCGGTTGTTTCTTAAGCGAACACAGCACCCCCATGTGCCGCGTCATTGAGGATAACTGACTACGCTGACGTGGGGATATATTGCGCAATCAAACGTTCTTCCACGCATTCCATCAGCTCAACAGTATCTGGAATTTTGTCCAGGTCCTGAGCCGAAACCAGCACGCGCGGCAAAGCATCACTATCACGGATGAGAATTGCCGGTAGGGCGTTACCGTGGCCGGGATAGGCATCTTCAAATTCATCTTTGTGATGGATCACGACATTCATCGGCAAGCTATCCAGAAATTCCCGCCATTCTGGGTGCATGGACAGCGCGCCATAAGTTATCGCGCATAGCGAACATGGATATGTTTCAGGCGAGATCTGTTTGTGCACCGCCAGAATCAAGCCATTTATGATGCCGCTATCGGCGTTGTAGACGAGAATAAGGTCCGATGATTTCTTGCTCATGGCGAATAATACGTCACCCAATCCAATTTGGTTACATCCTTCCGAAGATTCCGCACACAGCGACTAATTTGCCACCTAGCAAACAAAGCAGGCAAGATGCCCTTTTCTAAGGTGCGCACAGGAGCTAAACGACACCGCATGCAAGGACAATTCTCTCTGACCGAAGACCAGCTCGCTATTCAAGAAATGGCGCAGCGGTTCACCGCCGACAATATCACTCCGCATGCCGCGGAATGGGATGAAAAGCACATCTTCCCTCTCGATACGATCAAACAGACCGCAGAGCTGGGCTTTGGCGCGATCTATGTATCGGAAGAATCGGGCGGCATCGGGCTTGGCCGCCTGGAAGCTGCGCTGATTATGGAGGCGATGGCTTACGGCTGCCCCACCACCAGCGCGTTCATCTCGATCCACAATATGGCCGCATGGATGATCGACCAGTTTGGTGGGGCAGAGGTGAAGGAACGCTACCTTCCCGATCTCATCTCGATGGAAAAAATCGCAAGTTATTGCCTGACAGAACCGGGCAGCGGGTCGGATGCGGCGGGGCTAAAAGCCAATGCGCGGCTTGATGGCGATCATTACGTCCTGAACGGCACGAAACAGTTCATTTCGGGCGGCGGCGTGAACGATATCTATGTCACGATGGTCCGCACCGGCGAACACAAGACAAAAGGCATCACGTGCCTTGTGATCGACAAGGATACGCCCGGGGTCAGTTTTGGCACGCCGGAACGCAAGCTGGGCTGGAACGCCTCGCCCACCGCGCAGGTTATCTTCGAAGACGCGCGCGTACCGGTTGCCAACCGCGTCGGCGGTGAAGGCGAAGGCTTTCGCTTTGCAATGATGGGCCTTGATGGCGGGCGATTGAATATCGGTGCCTGTTCGCTGGGCGGAGCGCAGCGCTGCCTTGATGAAGCCATCGCTTACACCAAAGATCGCAAGCAATTCGACACACCGATTGCTGACTTCCAAAACACGCAATTTATGCTCGCCGACATGGCAACCGATCTCGAATCGGCACGCGCGCTGCTTTATCTGGCAGCCGCGAAAGTCACCGATAACGCCCCAGACAAATCCCGCTTTTCCGCAATGGCAAAACGGTTAGCCACGGATAATGGCAGCAAGGTCGCAAACGACGCGCTGCAATTGCTTGGCGGCTATGGCTATCTGAAAGATTACCCCATCGAACGCTTCTGGCGTGACCTGCGCGTGCACTCAATCCTAGAGGGCACCAATCAGGTCATGCGAATGATCGTTGGCCGGGATCTGCTGCGGCAGTGAAAGAACATACAATGACTCAAGACGTCCTCACCCGCAAGAACGGTCCGATCGGCCATATCTCGCTCAACCGGCCCAAGGCGCTGCATGCGCTGACGCTGGACATGTGCCACGCGATGAGCGCGGCGCTCACCGAATGGGAGAAAGACGACGCGGTCGATGCGATCATCATCGACCACGCCGAAGGGACACGCGGTTTCTGCGCGGGCGGCGACATCGCTTTCCTGCGCGATTCCGCATTGAACGATGGCGGCGTTTCGGGCCGCAAGTTCTTTCACGACGAATATCAGTTGAACCACCAGCTGTTCACCTATCCCAAGCCTATCGTCGCCTTCATGGATGGCATCACGATGGGCGGCGGCGTTGGCATTTCTCAACCGGCAAAGTTCCGCGTGGCGACCGAAAACACCCGTTTTGCCATGCCCGAAACCGGGATCGGCCTGTTTCCCGATGTCGGTGGCGGCTGGTATTTGTCCCGCATAGGCGGGCGGCTCGGGCAGTTTCTGGCGCTGACCGGCGCGCGGCTTGACGGCGCAGAGGCGGCGTGGACGGGTCTTGCCACGCATTATGTGCCCAGCAATATGCTCGAAGACATCAAGGCGCGCATCATCGAACGCCCCGGACGCATCGCGGGCATCTTGTCCGAACCGGTGGGGACGCGGCCTGATGCGCGGATTGAAGCCAATGCGAATTTGATCGCCAAACACTTCGCATCTGACAGCTATGAAGACATCCTCGCCAGCCTGGAGGCCGCTATCGCAGACGGCGATACATGGGCGGCGAAAGAGCGTGACACGCTCGGCACAAAGAGCCCGCAGACCTGCAAAGTGGCCTTGCGTCAGCTCGCCACCAGCAAGGACCTGCCCACTTTCGCCGATAACATGGTGATGGAATACCGCATCGCATCGCGCGTTCTGAAACGGCCCGACTTTGCCGAGGGCGTGCGCGCCGTGATCACCGACAAGAGCAATGATCCCAAATGGGACCCCGCGACACCGCAGGATGTGAGCGAAGAGCTGATTCGACAGCATTTTTGCCCCGCTGCCCGCAGATGAGGAATGGAAACCGCTATGAGCCAGTACGAAGCAATCACCGCCGAAACCAATGCGCAAGGTGCCAAAGGCGTCACGCTGATGACGATCAACCGGCCCAAGGCGCTCAACGCGCTCAATTCGGTTGTGCTCGATGAATTGATACAGGCCTTTGCCGCGTATCAAGCCGATGACAGCCAGCTTTGTGCGGTGCTCACCGGGTCTGGCGAGAAAGCTTTTGCCGCGGGCGCAGATATCAAGGAAATGTCCGACAAAGCCGCAGCGGATTTCTACCTCGACGATTTCTTCTCGCCGTGGACCAGCGAAATCGTGAAAAAAACCCGCAAGCCTTGGATAGCAGCCGTAAACGGTTTTGCGCTGGGGGGCGGGTGCGAGCTTGCGATGATGGCAGATTTTATCATCGCGTCGGACAATGCAAAATTTGGCCAGCCTGAGATTAAACTCGGCGTCGCGCCGGGCATGGGCGGTTCGCAGCGGCTCACCCGCGCGATTGGCAAATCCAAATCGATGGAAATGTGCCTGACAGGCCGGATGATGGGCGCAGAAGAAGCCGAGCGCGCGAACCTGATCGCGCGCGTGGTGCCGCAAGCGGACCTGATCGCAGAAGTGCTCAAGACCGCCAGCACCATCGCCGCGATGCCGCCGATGGCCACGATTGCGAATAAGGAAATGGTCAACAGCGCGTTTGAAATGACGCTGGACCAAGGGCTGATCGTGGAACGCCGCATCTTCCAAATCCTCACCGCGAGTGAGGACAAAGCCGAAGGCATGGCCGCATTTATCGAGAAGCGTGAGGGTGTGTGGAAGGGGCGTTAATCGTCCATAGGGAGAATATCATGAAAATCGCCTTTATCGGTCTTGGCAATATGGGCGGCGGGATGGCCGCTAACCTTGTGAAAGCGGGCCATGATGTGCGCGCATTCGACCTTAGCGAACCCGCGCTGGCCGCTGCCAAAACCGCCGGGTGTGCGACATTCTCCACCGCATCACAGGCCTGCGCGGATGCCGAAGCTGTCGTCTCGATGCTGCCCAACGGCGCGATTGTTAAGTCAGTATATGAAAGCGATGTGATCGGCACGGCTCCTGCTGGTGCGGTGCTGCTCGATTGCTCCACCATCGACGTTGCGACCGCGCGCGAAGTTATCGCGGCGGCGCAGACCGCAGGCTATGACATGGTCGATGCGCCCGTTTCTGGCGGCATCGCGGCGGCCAATGGCGGAACGCTCACCTTCATGGTCGGCGGCAGCGACGATGCCTTTGCACGCGCCGAACCGATTTTGAACGCAATGGGCAAAGCCGTGATCCATGCAGGCGATGCCGGAAACGGACAGGCCGCAAAAATCTGCAACAACATGCTGCTCGCGATCCAGATGATCGGTACAGCCGAGGCGTTTTCGATGGCGGAAAAACTTGGGCTCGATGCACAGACATTTTACGACATTTCCAGCGTATCTTCGGGACAGTGCTGGTCGATGACGAGCTATTGCCCGGTGCCCGGCGTTGGTCCGCAAAGCCCGTCAGACAATGACTACCAAGGCGGCTTTGCTTCGGCCCTGATGCTTAAGGATTTGCGGCTTGCGATGGAAGCGGCACAAGCGGCGGGTGCCAGCACGCCGCTCGGCAAACATTCAAAGGAAATCTACGAAGCGTTTGCCAAGGAAAATGGCGCGCTCGATTTCTCTGGGATCATCAAGACGCTCTGATTACGGCGCTTTAATCTCCGCGATTACCTGCGCGAGCCAATCGCGCGGGGCTTTTCGCCGCCCGATATCTGCCACGAATTCCTGACCGCGCGCGAACGCTGCGCAGCCGTCCGCCCGGCAGCCAGCGATCAGCCCGGTCGTGATAGGATAGCCCGCCGTGTTTGAGCCATGCAGGCCGCCGCCAGATGCTCGGCGGACCGCCGGGTATTGTTAGGCGCAGCGCGTCAGTGGCGCGCGCGGCCACCTGCCCCTCCCCGCGCCACACCGCATCGTTTGATGCATGCATGGCGATAGCGTGCGGATGATCCAAATCGATCAGTTCCTGCGGGGCGCCGCTGGTCAGGTGCACCACCTGTTCTGCGCGCAAATAGCCAAAGATGCGGTGATGCGGCTCGGCTGTCTTGGCTTCTGCGAACAAGCCGAAGAACACAAAAACATCGCCAACCCCGACGCCCTGCCGTTCCAAATGCGTCTGCGCCGCACCGCATTGGCCAAAGGCGCATGTTCCGCCGTCCAAAAACATCGGATCATTGTGGCAGAGGTCTGCGCCGCTCAGCCTGCCCCGGCTCGCCTTTGCCGCGTGATCGCCCAGCCCCAGATCATCATAAGTGGTGGATGATACGCCTTTACTGTCAGGGATCGGCAAGCTGATCGGCCGATATGCGCCGTCAGAACGCAGCACAATCGGAGAGGGTCCGCCGCCCGCACTGCTGTCAAAGCCCTTGCGTGAAAAGATGATCCGCATGTGTTTCCTTTGGCGCCCCGTGTGACCCGTTACAAAAAGTTGCACAAGATGCACCTTCCTTGCTTTGCGCGGACAGAGGATTGCCGCTAGAGGGGCGCGCTATGGCACAATATGAAAAAGTGACCGCGCTGATCATGGCGGGCAAAAGATCGGGATTGCTCGATCCGTTGGCTGCAAATGCCGGTGTTGCACAAAAATGTGTGGTTCCCGTGCTTGGCACCCCGATGATCGAACATGTGGTGAAACAAGTCGCCGCATGTCAGGAGGTTGGCGCGATCCGGATCGTCGCCCACGAAACCGATGAGATTTCGAACCTTCCGTCGGTCGCGGCGCTGATCGAAGAAGGCCGTCTGTCTTTTACCGACGGCAAGTTCAACATCGTCGATAGCGTATTTTCAGGCGCTGAAGGCGCCGATTTTCCGCTTCTCATCACCACCGCAGATAACTGCCTTGTCACCCCCGATGGCTATAGTGAATTCATCGGAAAATGCCGGGCCGGAAACGCGCAAGGCGCCGCCGGGCTGGCGCGCAAAGAGAACGTTCTTGCGGCCGATCCAGTGGGGCAAAAAAGGTTCTACCAGTTCAAGGATGGCGAATTTTCAAACTGCAATATGTATTGGATTGGCAGCGAAGACGCGTTGAAAGTGGCAGAAGTCATGCGCCAAGGCGGTCAATTCGTGAAGTATCCGCTGCGTATTATCAAGGCATTCGGCTTGATAAACCTGGTCCGCTTTCGCCTTGGCACAGGGTCCAAGGAAAAGCTGTTTGAACAGGTTTCCAAACGCTTTGGCTTCAAAATAATGCCGGTTGAACTTTCAGACGGCCGTTATGCCATTGATGTCGACAATCAACGCACATTCGATGTGACAGAGCGAATTTTGCGCCAGCGCGAGGTTGAGAATTCTGCATAAGGGTCGCGTGGCTCATCTGCAGAAACATACACACCAATGAAGCGTCTCTTCTCCAACATAGGCTGGCTGCTGGGCGGGCGTGGTTTCAACGCGGTGATGAGCCTCGTCTATCTGTATCTAGCGACAAACACGCTTGGTCTCGAAGGGTTTGGATTTTTTGCGATCATCGTGGCGCTGGGTCAAGCGATCACCGGACTTGCCAATTTTCAGACATGGCAATTCATTATTCGATGGGCCGCAAATAGCGATGCCCCAGATGCGCAGCCGGACGGTAATGATGTTAACGAAGCCACGGGATTTGCCATGGCGCTCGATACGCTTTCATTGGTGATGGGCACCGCGGTTGCAGCTGTGGTTGTAGCCACCGCGCCGCTTTGGTTGCCTCTACCGGCGGAGCTGCTGTGGCTGACATTTGGCTATTGTGTGGTTTCGCTTCTTTCAATTCGGTCCACGCCAACCGGCCTTTTGCGGTTGCGCTTTAGATTCGCCACCGCAACCGCTGCGGAGGCTGTACAACCCGCTATTCGCGTTGCCGGCGCCTTTTTGGCGCTGTATTTTATGCCCACTGTCACAGGTTTCATCCTTGCATGGGCCGCATCGGAATTGGCTGTGGCCATTGCGCTGTGGGTGGCCGCCGCACGCACCGAACGCATTGATTTTAGCGCCTATAGCCTGCGCCGTATTCCTGCCAAACATGCAGATGCCTGGCGGTTTGTCTGGTCGACCAATATGTCGGGCAGCCTCAACATTGCAGGCAAGCAAATGATCATCCTGCTTGTCGGGACATTTGGCGGCGCTGAATTGGCAGGGGGATACCGCGTCGCGGCGCAGCTGGGTCAGGCGCTGGTATCGCTGGCGCAAACCGTGTCCAAGGCGATCTTCCCTGAACTTGTTCATGCCAGAGAGACCGCTCTGGTCATGGCACGGCGCATGGCGAACATCGCTGTGGTCGCGGGCGCGATTGCGGTGCTGGTGGCGCTGTTCGGCGGGCGCTGGGCGCTTGCAACCATCGCTCAGGATGATTTCAGCGCGTTCTATTGGGCAATGGTGATCCTTTCCATCGCGGGCGCTGTCGAGTTGGTGGGGGCGAGCCTTGAATCGCTGCTCGTTTCGGCAGGCCGCGCTGGCACAGCCTTTCTGGTGCGCGCGGTGCCCACGATCTTGGCTTTGGTGCTGCTTGATGCGGCGATTGATTGGAATGGTGCCAAAGGCGCGGCCTTTGCGGTGCTGGGGTCAAGCTCGCTCGCAGTTATCGGTTTTTATGTCGCGATCCTCAACCTGCAAGAGATCAGGATAACAGTTAAATCTGACGACCCCCCATCTGACAGCCAGCCAGACAGCCCGAAAACGGAAGGGGCAATGACGAACGGAGCAGGGCAAACCCCCGCTCCGCCAGCCAAATCCTGATCAATCCTCGGGTTCGCTCCAGGCGAGCTTTGGTTTGCGCGCAGCGGCGGTTTCATCGAGCCTGCGGCGCGGCGCGTAATACGGTGCCTGTTTGAGGCTTTCGTCACCGGCAAGCGCGCGCTCTGTCACAGACCGAAACGCCGTGATGAACTGATCAATGCTTGCCTTGCTCTCAGTCTCGGTCGGCTCGACCAGCATCGCGCCGTGCACCACCAGCGGGAAATAGACCGTCATCGGGTGATAACCTTCGTCGATCAGCCCCTTCGCCAGATCGAGCGTGGTCAAACCGCCGCCGAAATCCTTATCGCCAAACAGAGCCTCATGCATGCACGGACCACTATCCGCGAAAGGCGCATGGAGAATATCCTCAAGACTGCGCAAAATGTAATTGGCGTTGAGCACGGCGTCTTCTGCCACCTGTTTGAGCCCATCCGCACCGTGGCTAAGCATATAGGTCAGCGCGCGAGTGAACATGCCCATCTGGCCATGGAATGCGGTCATGCGGCCAAAGGCTTGCCCCCGGCTGACTTCGCGCTGTTCTTCTTCAACCAGATCGTAGGTGCCGTCCTCGTACTTGCGTACAAATGGCAGCGGAGCGAATGGCGCGAGCGCTTCTGAAAAGACCACGGGGCCAGAGCCGGGACCGCCGCCGCCATGCGGGGTGGAAAAGGTCTTGTGCAAGTTGATATGCATCGCATCCACGCCAAGGTCGCCGGGGCGCACGCGTCCCACGATGGCGTTGAAATTCGCGCCGTCGCAATAGACGTAACCGCCGATATCATGGACCGCATCGGCAATTGTGCGGAAGTCTTTTTCAAACAGGCCGCATGTGTTGGGATTGGTGATCATCACCGCCGCAACATCGGGGCCTAGACGCGCCTTGAGCGCCTCCACATCAACGCGGCCCTCTGGTGTCGCGGGGATGTTATCGACCTTATAGCCTGCAAAGGCAGCCGTCGCCGGATTGGTACCGTGCGCGCTTTCAGGGACCAGCACGACTTCGCGCGGATTGCCCTTCGCAGTGTGCGCGGCGCGGATCGCGAGGATACCGCACAGTTCGCCATGCGCGCCCGCCTTCGGGCTCATTGCAACCGATGGCATGCCTGTGAGTTTGCACAGCCAATCGCCCAGTTCATGAATGACCTGAAGCGCACCTTGAACGGTGCTTTGCGGCGCGAGCGGATGAATATCGGCAAATCCGGGAAGACGCGCCATTTTCTCATTGAGGCGCGGATTATGCTTCATCGTGCAACTGCCCAGCGGGAAGAAGCCAAGATCAATCCCGTAATTCTGGCGACTGAGACGCGTGTAATGGCGCACTGTCTCCGGCTCAGTCAAACCGACCAGACCGGCTGACTCTTTACGTTCAAGCCCGGCAAGACGGTTTGGCGCAGATGGATCGATTTCAGGCAGATCGACGCCGGTGGTTTCCGCATGGCCGATTTCAAAAATCAGCGGCTCTTCGAGCATCAACGCGCGATTGCCAGTGGTTGTGGCAGGGCCATTGTGCATGCCGTCATTGGCGGTTTGCATTTGCGGCTTCCAGCCTGATTTGTTGGGCGCGTTCATTGTGCGGCCTCCTTCAGGAGTGTTTCGAGTTCGGTAGCGAGCGTGTCGATATCTTCCTCTGTCGTCATCTCAGTGACTGCCACCAGCAAAGCTTGTTGCAGCGCCTCTACACCGGGATAAAGCCGTCCCAGCGACACCCCGCCCAGAACGCCGCGATCCGCCAATTCGCGCACGACTTCGCGCGCAGGCTTGCCATCCAGCATCAGCGTAAATTCGTTGAAGAACGCGTGATTGAGCAGCGAGACGCCGGGCACCTTCGCCAACCGGTCTGCTGCTACGCATGCAAGCCGGTGATTTTCCGCCGCCAGTTCGCGCAAGCCCTTCTCACCCAGCAACGTCATATGGACACTGAAAGCGAGCGCGCAGAGACCGGAATTGGTGCAGATGTTGGAAGTCGCCTTTTCGCGGCGGATATGCTGTTCGCGCGTGGACAGCGTCAGGACAAAACCGCGCTTTCCCTCTGCATCGGTGGTTTCCCCGCAAAGCCGCCCCGGCATTTGACGCACATGTTTGGGATCGCGCACTGCGAACAGGCCGAGATACGGCCCGCCAAATTGCAGGCCAACGCCAATTGCTTGCCCTTCACCCACAACGATATCTGCGCCCATTTCGCCCGGCGACATGATCGCGCCCAGCGCGACCGGCTCTGTGTTCACAACGACCAGCAAAGCGCCCTTTGCATGTGCAGCCTCGGCGACTTTGGAAAGGTCGCTGATCCGGCCAAGTATGTCAGGATATTGCACCACCACACAGGCGGTGTCTTCGTCGATCCGGCTCGTCAGACCATCTAGATCCGGCTCGGTCTGGATCGCGGGCTGTGCATCGGCAATCGTCTCGCCCGTGAACTGCGCCATCGTTTTGACGACCTGGCTGTAATGCGGATGCAGCGCGCCTGACAGCACCGCGCGTTTGCGCCGGGTCACGCGGGTCGCCATTGCCACCGCTTCCCAGCAGGCGGTCGATCCATCGTAAAGCGATGCATTGGCCACCGCGCAGCCATAAAGCCGCGCAACCTGCGTCTGGAATTCAAACAGCATTTGTAGAGTGCCCTGAGCGATCTCAGGCTGATACGGCGTGTAAGCGGTGAGGAATTCGCCGCGCTGAATGATCGTGTCCACGCTGGCTGGCACATGGTGGCGATATGCCCCCGCCCCCAGAAAGAATGGCGCATCACCGGCCGCAAGGTTTTTGCCCGCGCGCGCCTTCATATGCCGCTCAACCGCCATCTCGCTGGCATGCATCGGCAAGTCACGGATCGGCCCATCGAGGCGCGCGATTTCGGGCACATCGACGAACAAATCATCAATCGACGCCGCGCCAATGCGCTCCAGCATTTCGGTGCGGTCAGTATCGGTGAGAGGGAGGTAACGCATTGCTATATCTCCAAACCCCTCCGCCAAACGGAAAGGCGCGCATAATATTATGTTAGGTCACAGCTACGCCTGCTGAGGCAAGCTGGATGACTATCAAAGACTATCGACAAATGTCTTATAGCCCTTGTCGTCCATCAACCCTTCTAGCTCGTCCTTGTCGCTGACGGTCAGGCGGAAGAACCAGCCTTCTTCTTCGGCTGAGGAATTGACCAGAGCGGGTTCGTCTTCGAGCGAGCCATTGGCCTCAGTCACTTCGCCGCTGATCGGCGAATAGACGTCGCTGGCGGCTTTTACGCTTTCGACCACTGCCGCTTCGCCGCCCTTGGCCAGCATCGCGCCAACATCGGGCAGTTCGACAAAGACGATATCGCCCAATTGCTCCTGCGCATAATCGGTGATGCCGACCGTGGCGCTATCGCCTTCGATGTCGATCCATTCATGTTCTTCAGTAAAGTAACGCGGCATTGATTTAGCTCCCTCGAAAATAGCGGTGCGGGACAAAAGGCATGGGTGAAGTGATCGCAGGCAAGCGTTTACCGCGAACCTCGCATTCGAGCGCGGTGCCATCGGCGGTAAAAGCGGTGTCCACCATCGCCATTGCAATAGGCCGGCCCAACGTGGGCGAGAAACCGCCGCTGGTAACGGTGCCAATCTTGGTGTCACCGGAATACACATCGGCGCCTTCGCGCGCGGGCATACGGCCATCGAGCAGCAAGCCAGTCCGGCGCTGCGCCGGGCCTTGGACAAGCACTTTCATAACCGCCTCATGGCCCATCCAGCCGCCCGTCTCCCGGCGTTTTTTGGTCAGAGCGAAGGTGAGATCAGCACCTACGGGATCGACCACATCGGTCATATCATGCCCGTAAAGAGGCAGACCCGCTTCGAGCCGCAAACTGTCGCGCGCCCCCAGTCCAGCAGGATTGACGCGGGGATCACCAATCAACGCATCGGCGAGCTTGACGATGTCATCTTCATGGACAGAGATCTCGAACCCGTCTTCGCCGGTGTAACCCGCGCGGCTGACCCATAGATGAGCGTCTTCCCATTCAAACATGCCTGCTGTCATAAAGGTCAGCGCCCCGGTGCCGGGGATCAATTGTTCGAGCACTTCGCCAGCTTTTGGACCCTGCAAGGCAAGCAGGCCGAAATCGTCGAAGTGGTTGAGCGTAACTTCATCGGGCAGATGTTCACGCAGATGCGCAATATCATCCCACTTGCACGCACCATTCACCACCAGCGCCAAATGCTCGCCGGTGTTAGTCACCATCAAATCGTCGATGATCCCGCCAGCTTCAGTGAGCAACATCGAATAGCGCATTTTGCCAGGTTTCAGCGACATGATCGCGCCGGGAAGCAATTTTGAAAGCTCTCGCGCGGCTAATTCGGGGTCGCCTTCAGGGCCCTTCAGCGTCAGTTGGCCCATATGGCTCACGTCAAACAGGCTGGCGCTTTCGCGGGTCCAATTGTGTTCAGCGACGATCCCGCCGCCGTGGCTGACGGTGTCGCCCGAATATTGGATCGGCATTTCATAGCCAGCAAAGGGAACCATGCGCGCACCATTGGCGCGGTGCCACGCATCCAGCGGCAATGTGCCGATCGGGGTGGCTTCTTCTGGTGTTTCGTCGTCGCTCAAAATCACGTTCCCAACAGGCGTTCAATCGCTCCGAAGCGAAGCGTTGTTCCTGCCCCCTCTGTCGGGTAAACCTGAGAGCTTAGCCGGGCGACCACAGGACAGCCCAGCATTCCCCTTCGGTGGTGACAGCATGTGCATCGTTAGAACGCAGCGCTGTTACGCTTTCCAGAGTGCCTATCCCTTGCGCGGTCCATTTGCCTGAGAGTTTCCGAGGCGGTTGCTCCTTCGGCGCCGCCCAATTGCTCAACAAGCAAACCGGGCCAGTCTCTCCCGCGAAAGACGCCGGAATCACTCCCGGCAGGCGGCTCTATGTTGCGGATGCGAAATGGCGCGTCAATCGCCCATGCGCGCTGTTACAAAATAATTGTGCACGGTGAGCGCGCTGGTGATCAAAACGCGGCGATCAAATCCGCGCGCGCCGCAAAATTAGACGCAATCGCCTGCGGTCAAAGTGTAGCTCTCGCCGCTGCCTTCGGTCACTTCAACACGGGCGCACCATGTGTCGGTAACATTGGTGCTCAACCGCGACAGCACTTGCCGGTCGCCGGCCGGGATAGCGGTGTTTCCGCTATGGCGAGATCGCGAATTGCCGACGAGTTCGATGCTGTATTCGACTTGTTGAGCGAC
The DNA here is from genome assembly GCA_963789155.1 of uncultured Alphaproteobacteria bacterium. Taxonomy (GTDB): domain Bacteria; phylum Pseudomonadota; class Alphaproteobacteria; order Sphingomonadales; family Sphingomonadaceae; genus Erythrobacter. The sequence continues at coordinate 282,879 of CAWBJN010000004.1, forward strand.
AGCCGATAGTGCAACCAGCTGAATCTCAACGTTGTTTTCGCTTTCGGACACATTCAGCGCAAGCGCGCGTGCCGGTTGCGGGCCATTCGCAGCTGTTGCGCCGCTGCCCACCCCGCCAGCCATCATGGCAAAGGCCGGGGTTAGAATTGCCAATCGCTGTATCAAATTTCGCATATCGTTCACTTTACTGATTGCCGCCGAGTTGCTGGACGATGGCGCTGACAACTGCCTGCGTCTGGTCCGACAACTCGCCAGTGGCGTCGCCTTCAGCTGCAGTAGCCTGAGCGCTGTTTAAGGCCGCATTGCCGAGCGCGACCGAAGCGATAACCTGATTCGAAAAGTCATCGGAATTAGCGGAACTGCGCGCCAGCCTCGAAATTGCAGCCTCGAGCGTAGCGATCTGGTTGCTATCGAGCCTCCTGCCAAGCAGGCTGTCTTCTGCTGATCCACTGCGCGAGTTCTGTGCAAACTCGGCCGAACGGGTTTCTATACGCCCATCACACAATGCCTGAATTGCCGGAATGTCGGTCGCACGATCGCAAATATCTGTGCCTTCAACGGCGCCCAAGAGCACTTGACGCTCAGCCTCGGAAAGCTGCGCCAGTGCGTCATTAGAACCGCCCTGAGACAATTGCGCTACCTCTTGCCCGGACTGACCATCATTGGAGACTTGCGAAAGCTGGGCGTTTGCCGCGCTCCGATTTTGTTCGATTTCGACCTGCCGCAATGCCTGCGCGCGCGCGCGGGCGACGCTTTCCGGCGTAATTGCATCGGGGAAATAGACTTTGGAGGAAGCCTCCACTTGCGGCGGCGCCATCACCTCTGGGGCGGTAGCTTCCTCGGCAACTGGCACACGATCTGGAGCCTGCACCACAAATGCGGATTCATCGCGTGGGACGTCATTCGAATTTTGCTGAGCAAAAGCGCTTGCCGGCAAAACCACCAGCACAATCGCCCGAACCATACGGCCTGCGACCATGGAATACACGCCGGTCAGTTTCAGCCACCTGTTCCGTTCGTTTGAAGAATTTGCATCGCCGCGCCGCCGGTCTGCGTGATTTGCAAATCCGAAAGGCCGGTGCCATCCTGAACCCATTCAAGCCGGTTGCCCGAGTTCAGCTGTGTCGCGGTCAATGCGTTAGCGTCACCATTCTGAACAAGGCGAGCCTGATTATCCGATCCATCCTGCGACAATGTCAGCGAGTTGTCCGAACCGGTCTGCAAAATCTGTGCAGCCGACCCCAGAACGCCATTGTCGGTTTGTGCCAGCAAAGCTGAGTTGCCGTTGCCTTGCTGAGAAAGGATCGCGACCGTTTGGCCAGCGCCTTCTTGAACAATGCCTGCTGTATTGTCGGCACCACCTTGAGTGACAAGCGCGATATGCGCACCCGCATCGCTCTGGTCCACTTCGGCCAAGTTGTCCGTCCCATCCTGCCGTACTTCAGCGGTCTGGGCATTGTCGCCTTGATTAACGGCAGCTCGGTTGCCGGTGCCAATCTGCTCAACAAATACGCCATCAGAACCGGTCGCCGGTGTTGCGATCGGTTCAAACACCTGCGCGCACAGCGGCGATGCCATCGCGACAGCAGCAAGGGCGTATGAACCCATCGCATGCACCGGGCGAATTTTGTAAAGTTTTCTAATCGACATGGATGCACCTTACCTGATTCTGAGGCCTGAGGCGAGCAATCATCCTGCCCGGCTCTCCTTTGATTTTCTGCAAACCGTCTAGGTGCTCTGCGCCAATGCAGACGCACCAGAGAAGATTGTCTTTTTCAACGCGCGGTCCTTGCCACAGGGCCGCAGGGATCGCCGGCCTTATCTCGTCAGAAGCACCGCAATCACTATACTGAAAATGCCGGACGAGCCCCCCAGCTCGCCCGGCCATCCGTTTGCCTTGTGGCTTACATCGCTACGCCTTGTGTGACGTTGGCGGTGTTGCCGTCTCCGGTTTGCGTCACGGTTGAAAATCCGTTGCCAAACTGAACAACTGTCGCATCGTTCAATGACCCGTTCTGCGAAATCTCGCTTTCATTGGAGTCACCAATCTGACGCACGAGCGCTGTGTTCATTGATCCGGCCAACACGTCGTTCTGCGCCAAGATACTGGAATTAGACAGTCCGTCCTGAACAACTGTCGCCGTATTCATATCGCCGCCAGTTCCAAGTCCGCCAACGAAGCCCTGATCGACCCGACTGAAATTCCCGGGACCGTTGGACTGAGTGACAGTGGCGGTGTTTTCAGTGCTTTCCTGCGCGATGTCAGAAATGCTACCTGAATTGAACTGACGCACAGTGGCGCTGTTTCCGCTTCCGGCAACCAGACCTTGATTGACGAAGCTAGTCAGATCGTCGCCCACCTGCCTGACGAATGCCGTTTGATCGGCTCCGCCCTGCACGATATCAGACAACAAGGTCGAACCCAGCTGAATGCTAGTGGCATCAGCTCCGGTTGCCCCAGTCACCAAACCACCTGCCATTGGCACGGTTGTGGTATCGCCCTGCAGAATAGACGAAACGTTATCTGAACCGTCTCCCTGAAGAATTGATGCCAGATTGAGGGTGTCGCCCGCACCGGACAGACCAGTTTGCGTGATCGTGCCGCGGTTTCCGATAGCAGTAGCCTGTTGTGTGATCGAAGCCGTATCGTCACGAGCAGCGCCAGATTGAGCAATTGTGGCAAAGCCGCCAGTACCGCGCTGGGTCACATCGGCATCGTTAAAGCCGTTGCCTGTCTGGTCGATGTCTGAATTGTTCAAGCTACCCGTTTGAACGACATCAATTGTTTCGAACCGACGCACTCCGCCCCCGGTTCCGGCACCACGCTGATTGGCGTTAGACGTGTTGTTCGTGCCGCGTTGAGTAACGTTGATTCGGCTGTCCCCAACATTTTCCTGGAATGTATCAGAATCGCCAAAGGTACCAGTTTGCAGGACCGTAACGTTTTGACGTTGACCTCCATTCGCGGGGCCTTGCACCACATTGGAGTTGTTATCCTCACCGCGCTGCGTCACATCGATAACGTTTGAGAAACCGCCGTCGAGATCAATAGTAGAAATGTTGCGCAGCCCACTCTGATTAAGCGTAACAGTAAGGCTGCGGCTGTTCAGATCGACCGTCGAGCCCCCTGAGGTGCCGCTTTGAGTGATGTTCACCGTTCCGTTGCTGCCGGTGGCGTACTGCACATCCGAACTGTTCGTCGATCCAGATTGGCTGACATTGGTGGTACCGCCTGTGTCGCCACCAGCAGCGAATTCAACGATCGAACCGTTATTGTCACCTGATTGATTGACGTTTGCAGTTTGAGCGCGACCGATGACATTTTGCGTCACAATGGATTCTTGACGGAATCCGGTTTGAATAACGTTGGCAGTTCCATCTCCTACGGTAGAGGATGGAGGACCGACGACGTCAACACCTGTCAAATTTTGGGTGACATTCGACAGATGCGCATCTCCGATCTGGGTGACAGTCGCAGCCGCGATACCATCGCCAGAAGTTATTTGCATTACGTCCGATGAACTATCACCGTCCTGAGTAATATTAGCGAACGATATGTTGTCTGAAACGCCAGTGGCGCTCTGAAGTACTGTGGAATCAGCGCTGTTGCTTTGCGTCAAGATAACGCCGAACGATCCAGCAGCACCGCCACTCGCAGTCTGCGTAATTGTCGATGTGTTATCATCAAAGTTCTGTGCGACATTGCTGGTCAATACAGTCGTTGCGCCCGTGCTATTCTGCGTCAGCGTTGAAGAGTTCTGAACTCCGTTTTGCTCAACAGTGGCGGAAGGATCAGCAATTGAAGGAGTGTCATTATCCTGATCGATGGTTGAGCTGTTGTCAGTTCCGTCTTGTGTAACATCCGCAAATGCACCGGATGCATCCTGATAAATCGTTGACTCGTTACCGGCACCGTCCTGATCAAGGTCAGCCGTGTTGCTATTGCCAGTCTGTTCGATGACACTGCAGCTGCCGGTCTCTCCCGTGCATTCTGCTGGCGCCGCCTGCCCAAGCGCAGGGACAGCAGCCGCAAGCGCTACTACCGAAGCGCCACTAAATATCAGTCTTTTCATTGGTATTCCCCAAAATATGTGGCGTTCACCACATCCAATCCTGCATGTGCTGCAAGGAAAGCTCTGGGCGTCCGCCGGTTACGTTTGCGCTGCATGACTTTGCCACATCAGCACCATTTTTTGCTTCCCGGTTAGCGCGCATATTTTGTTTTGACGTCGCGCTGTATTCTCGATTGAGTGTTCGCTAAGAACCCTCATCCTCGTCATCTTCTCGCTCAACCACCGTCAAAGCGGTCAGCGAACCGGCGCGTTGCACGGCCTTCTGAACGTCGCGTGCGTCGTAAATTCCATCACGCTCTGCGCGATATGTCGACATCAGCGCCTCGGTCGATTCCGCGTCGGCAAAGCGCCAAAGCCCCAGATCAACACCCTCGAGCACCAATCCGTAAACGGCCTTTTCAATCGCTTGCTGCAAGGCAACCTGATCTGGTTCGTTCGAGGTGATACCCCACTCTGCTTCGAGCAGTTCGCGGAAAGCCACAAACCGATAGGCGCTCGCGCCGATCGCCTGACTGGCGATGGTTTTAGAGGCTTGAACATTGGTCAAAACTTCGCCCGTGCGAACAGACACTGCGCGCAGATAGACGGTTACGGTATCTTGGCGATATTCGGTGCGGGCACCGATCCCAAGAAATGCCGCGCCAGCACCGCCGGTAACGGTGTTGGTGTCATAACCGACAATGCCGCCCTCCAGCAGAACGCCAGCAAACAGCAGTGCAGGCAGCGCGTTTGGATCGATTTCCTCTTCACCAAGATAACGCCGGCGCATCTCTCCAATAATCTGCCGCTCTTTAAGAAGGTTATCGAGCCGCTCTCTCTCGACCACGGTGAACCATTTGCGGTTGCCGGCATCTTGCAATGCCTTGGCCAGAATCGATCCGGCACCTTGTGTTACCGCGCGTGAAAGCGTTTGCCCGGTGTCACTGGGACGGAACTGCCCGGTTTGATCGGTAAAACCATAGACCGCAATCGCCACCTGGCGTTGAGGCCCAGGCAATTGGTGCAGCAGATTCTGCGTCTGAGTTTGCTCCGGAAAATAAGCGAGGCTGGTTTCTTCTGGCAACATAGCGCGGCCATCTTCACCAAGGCTCATGCACCCGCCCAGCCCGAGAGCCAGTGACGCGACCAGCCCGATCTTCGCAAAAGACCGCATCAATTGACCTCAATAAAGAGTGGAATAACGATACGCGTTTCTTCGCCTGAGGATTCAGTGCGAATAATCAAAGTCACGTCATCAAGCGAACGGAAGAATTCAATCGTCTGACCGCCGAAGCTGATCGTGCCCTGCTGTTGAGGGTTATCCCCAAAGATTGCATCCACGATCTGTGACGATAATGCCGAGAGCAGCCGCGATTCAAGTTGCCGCGCGAAGATGCTCGATTGATCGTTGCGATCGACCGCATCAGGGTCTCTCGTATCGTTCTGGGCGTTTGCAATACCCAGGATGTGATTGGAATTGAAGGGATTGCCACCAAAAGTCGGACTTATCGGCGTATGCACTAGATCCTGCGCAAGTACGGGAGAAGTGGCTAAACCACACGCCAGTACCAAGGCAACTGCCATAGAACGTTTCATTAAAATCCCTCCTGCCCCGAGGGGCAGCCCAAACCATCTTAACGAATACAGGAGGGTCAAAAAGCAAATCGCCCCCCAGCGATTCGGAAGTCTTAATAACACTTTAAGTTTGTTTGGCCAGCTAAACTGCGGGTTTTTCGAATGGCTTACCCTGAAGTTTATCAGACTAACGTGCGTGAGCGAGATCCGTTAACCAAACGAAAAATGGTTAACGTCAACCTAGGTATCCTTGCTGAGGGAAGCCGATACAGCAGGGCAACGCACATCCGCCCTTGGATACCATCACAGGTTTGGTCTTAGCCAGCGCTCAGCAGTTTCCAGATCAATCCCTCTTCGCGCCGCATAGTCCTCCAGTTGGTCCCGGCCAACTCTTCGCCACACCAAAATACTGCGATTCCGGGTGGCCGAAATAAAATCCGCTCACGGCTGATGTCGGCCACATGGCAAAGCTTTCCGTCAGTCCAATCCCGACATTCGCTTCTGCATCGAGCAATTCGAACAATGTCGGTTTGAGCGAATGGTCAGGGCACGCTGGGTAACCGGGCGCAGGACGGATGCCGCGATATTCTTCTTTGACGAGCGCCTCATTGGTGAGCTGTTCGCCCGGCGCATAACCCCAAAGATCGGTGCGGACATGCTTGTGCAACCGCTCCGCAAAGGCCTCCGCAAACCGGTCAGCCAGCGCCTTGAGCAAGATGTCCGAATAGTCGTCCTTGTCCTCTTGGAAACGCGCCGAATGTTCGTCGATACCGTGGATACCGACCGCAAAGCCGCCGATCCAATCGCCATCGGGATCGATGAAATCCGCCAGACACATATTGGCTCGGTCGCGGCTCTTCTTTACCTGCTGACGCAGGAATGGGAGCCGTACGTGTTCTTCGCGGTTCACGCGGTGGATGGTCACATCGTCGCCGTCACGCGCGCACGGCCACATTCCGCACACGCCGCGCGCGGTCAGCCATTTTTCTGCAATGATCTGTTCGAGCATCGCATCGGCGTCCGCTTTCAAATTGCGCGCGGTTTCGCCCACGATTTCATCATCAAGGATCGCAGGATAATTGCCGTGCAATTCCCAAGCGCGGAAAAACGGCGTCCAGTCGATATATTCGCGCAGGTCCGCCAAGTCCCAGTCATCGAACACATGCACACCGGGCTGAAGCGGCGGTGCTGGCTTATCCGACAGATATGCGTCGTAATAATTCGCGCGCGCGTCTTCGATCGGCAGCAATACGCTTGGCGTTTTGCCCGCACGCGCCGCACGAACCTTTTCATATTCGGCCGCCGTTTCTTCGACAAACTCATCGCGCTGCGTGTCGGAAAGCAGTTTGGAGGCAACGCCCACCGCACGGCTCGCGTCAACCACATGGATCACCGGGCCATCATATTTTGGCTCAATCCTCAAGGCGGTGTGAACCTTGCTCGTGGTCGCTCCGCCGATCAGCAGCGGCATGGTCATTTCAGCGCGCTGCATCTCTTCGGCGACGGTAACCATTTCATCCAAGGACGGCGTGATAAGCCCAGACAAACCGATCATATCGGCCTTTTCTTCATTCGCCTTTTTCAAAACGTCCTGCCACGGCACCATGACGCCCATATCGACGACATCATATCCGTTGCACTGCAACACTACGCCAACGATATTCTTGCCGATGTCGTGAACGTCGCCCTTCACCGTTGCCATGATGATCTTACCCTTCGCCTTGCGCTCGGCTTCTGGGAGGAGGTCTTTTTCAGCCTCGATAAACGGAATCAGATGCGCGACGGCTTTCTTCATGACGCGCGCGGATTTCACCACTTGAGGCAGGAACATTTTGCCGCTGCCGAACAGATCGCCGACGACATTCATGCCGTCCATCAGCGGGCCTTCGATCACTTCAATCGGGCGGCCTCCTGATGCTTCGAGTGCGGCGCGGGCTTCTTCGGTGTCATCGACAACATGCGCGTCGATGCCTTTGACCAGTGCGTGTTCGAGCCGCCTCGTCACATCCCAGCCGCGCCATTCTTCCGCGGCCTTTTCGTCCGCGACGCTCTTGCCCTTATAGCTTTCGGCGAGGTTGATGAGGCGCTCTGTCGCGCTGTCTTCGCCGTCGGTAGGGCGCATCAGGATCACATCTTCGCAAGCCTTGCGCAGCTCAGGGTCGATCTGATCATAGACGTCAAGCTGCCCTGCATTGACGATCGCCATATCGAGCCCGGCGGGGATCGCGTGATAGAGGAAGATCGAGTGCATTGCACGGCGCACGGTTTCGTTGCCGCGAAAACTGAAGGAAAGGTTGGATAGCCCGCCGCTGGTCTTGGCATGCGGGCATTGCGCTTTGATTTCGCGCACTGCCTCCAGAAAATCGAGGCCATAGCGGTCGTGCTCTTCGATACCGGTCGCCACTGCGAAGATGTTCGGGTCAAAGATAATATCCTCTGGCGGGAAGCCATCGGCAACCAGCAGGTCATAGGCGCGCTTGCAGATTTCGATCTTGCGCTGTTTTGTGTCCGCCTGGCCGGTCTCGTCGAAAGCCATGACCACCACTGCCGCGCCATAGGCCATGCACAACCGCGCTTGCTTCAGGAAAACCTCTTCGCCTTCCTTCATGCTGATCGAGTTCACAATCGGCTTGCCCGAGACGCATTTCAGGCCTGCTTCGATCACATCCCATTTGGAACTGTCGACCATCACCGGGACGCGGGCAATGTCAGGTTCTGCTGCGATCAATTTGAGGAAGGTTGTCATGGCATGCTCGGCATCGAGCAGCCCTTCATCCATATTGACGTCAATAATCTGCGCGCCGTTTTCCACCTGTTGGCGGGCGACCTCGACTGCGGCGGCATAATCATCCGCCATGATAAGTTTCTTGAACCGGGCAGAGCCGGTCACATTGGTGCGCTCACCAATATTGATGAAGCGCGCAATCGAACGTTCTCGGGTCATTTTCAGGCAGCCACTACAAAAGGTTCAAGGCCAGCAAGCCGCATTTCGGTATCGGGCTCTGGCACCGTGCGCGGGGTCACATCGGCGACCGCATCCGCGATGGCTTTGATATGCGCGGGGCTGGAACCGCAGCAACCGCCCAGAATGTTGACTTGGCCGTTATCCGCCCATTGTTTGACGAGTGCAGCGGTCGTCTCTGGCATCTCGTCATATTCGCCCAATTCATTGGGCAGACCCGCATTGGGATAGACCATCAAAAGCGTGTCAGCGATGGGAGACAGCACCTGCACATGCGGGCGCAATTGATCCGCGCCAAAGCTGCAATTAAGCCCGATTGTAACCGGCTTTGCATGGCGCACTGCATACCAGAACGCTTCGACCGTGTGGCCCGACAAATTGCGGCCCGACAGATCGGTCAGCGTCATTGAGATCATCACCGGGATATCACGTCCCAGATCGTCCTCTAGCTGCTTTACTGCCATCACGCCTGCTTTGGCGTTGAGCGTATCGAACACGGTTTCGATCAGGATAAAATCCACGCCGCCTTCAATCAGAGCGGCTGCTTGCTCTTTGTATACCGCGACCAGCTCATCAAAACTGATCTCGCGGAAACCGGGGTCTTCAACATCAGGGCTCAGCGACAGCGTCTTGTTGGTCGGGCCGATAGCGCCTGCGACAAAGCGCGGACGACCGTCTTTTGTCGCATATTCCTCAGCAAGTTTACGCGCGATTTTGCCGCTTGCGATGTTGATCGCGGCCACTTGGTCTTCCGCCGCATAGTCAGCCTGGCTGATGCGATTGGCGGAGAAGGTGTTAGTTGAGATGACATCCGAACCGGCATCGAGATAAGCGCGCGTTATGTCGGTAATCACATCAGGCCGGGTCAACGCAAGGATATCATTGTTACCTTTTTGATCGGCCTTCAGACCCAAATCGCCTGCATAATCCTCTTCGGTCAGCTTGCGGTTCTGAATCTGCGTTCCGAACGCACCGTCAAAGATCAAAACGCGCTCTTTGGCGGCGGCTTGCAATGCTTCGCGCGGGCTCATGCTGCCTCTCCAACAGGTCGTTTGCCAAGCATATGGCAGATCGCATAGGCGAGCTCTGGCCGGTTCAACGTGTAAAAATGCAGGTCGCGCACGCCGCCTGCATAAAGCCTGCGACACAGTTCAGCAGCCACGGTCGCCGCAACGAGCTGGCGCGCTGCGGGTTTTTTATCGAGTCCCTCAAACAGGCCGTCCATCCATTCGGGTATCTGCGCGCCGCACAGACCAGCAAATTTGCGCGCCTGCGCCACATTGGTGACGGGCAAGATGCCCGGCAGCACGGGCTGCTCCACACCGCTCGCGGCCAGCCTGTCGCGGAAGCGGAAGAATGTGTCAGCAGAGAAAAAGAACTGGCTGATCGCGCGGGTCGCCCCGGCATCTAACTTGCGTTTCAGATTGTCGATATCGGATTGCGGGCAATCGGCGTCAGGGTGCGTTTCTGGATAGGCCGCAACCGAGATTTCAAAGTCGGCAATGTCCTTCAAACCCCGCACCAGATCAGCGGCGCTCGCATAGCCATCGGGATGAGGCGTGAACGGCGCGCCGGGCTCGCCCGCATCCCCGCGCAGCGCGACAATGTGCCGCACGCCTGCTTCCCAATAATGTTCGGCTACCTCGCGAATTTCCGCTTTCGATGCTCCCACACAGGTAAGATGCGCGGCAGCAGGAAGCTGCGCCTCTCTGATAATCCGCGAAACGGTTGCATGGGTGCGCTCGCGCGTTGAGCCGCCCGCCCCGTAAGTGACCGAAACAAAGCTCGGATCCAGCGGCTTGAGCTGTTGCACAGCATCCCACAATTGCGCTTCCATTTTCTCGCTCTTGGGCGGGAAGAATTCAAAACTCGCCGAAAAATCTCCGGGCAATCCGGAAAATAGCGGCGTGTCGATCGCGGTTCGATGTTCGTGAAGCTGGTCGAGAGTTGGGGTCATGATATCGCTTTTGCAGGGGTATTGTGGGATGTTTCGCGGGTGGATTCAGCGCTGCGTTTACCGATCCAGATTTTCACGACCAGTTCTCCGCCTTCGAGAGCAACCGGGTCAATCGGCATAAAACCCGATGCACGCATCAGTTCGCCCATCTGCTGGTCGGTAAAGCCAAGCCTGACATGCTGATGCCGGTCACGTAATTCTTCGTGGTCATGCGCGGCGAAATCGATGATCGCTAACCGCCCGCCGGGACGGATAACGCGCCCGGCTTCGGCCAATGGCAGCGCCGGATCATGCGCAAAATGGAGCACCTGGTGCAGCAGAACCGTGTCGAAAGTGCCCGCGCCAAATGGCAGATCAGAAAAATCGCCCTGCACCAGTTCGATACGAGCCGTAGGCAGGTGCTGTAGTTTCGCGCGGGCCACCCGCAGCATTTCCAGATTTTTGTCGAGCGCAACGATCCGTTCCGCCTTTTCCGCCAGCAATTCGGCCATACGGCCCGTACCGGTTCCGATATCAAGCACCACGCCAAGCGGCGTATCTGACAGAGCCTGCGCCAAATGTTGCTCCACCTGAACATCAGGCGTGTGAAGCGCGCGCAGATCATCCCATTCGCTGGCATGGGCCGCGAAGTAATCTTCCGCATTGGCATCGCGCGCTTTACGGATCGCCGCGAGCTTGCGGCGGTCATCGGCGCACATCTTGGCGAACTCTGAGTTTTCGCGCTCAGCAATCGCGAGCAACTCGTCAAGCGCGGTCAAAACCGGCGCACTGCCCTCGCCGCCGCCGTCTCCACTGGTGGCGCGCAGGAACACCCAGCTGCCTTCGCGGCGGCGTTCTGCCAAACCCGCGTCGCATAAGATACCGACATGGCGGGAAACGCGCGGTTGGCTCTGGCCCAAAACTTGGGCAAGCTCACCAACCGCCAGTTCCATAGCCGAAAGCAGCCGCGCAATGCGCAGCCGCGTGGGGTCGGCCAAAGCCTTGAAGATCGCGTCGATCACCATCGACACGACATATAAAGATATTTTTATATGTGTAAATGGTCCTCGCGCTAGCTCTCACTCTGGCTCTAGCGCAAATGCAACGTTAGGACGCAAAGCACCGTTTTGAAAGGGTATCGCGCGTGAAACTGGGCTGTTGCTATTTTCCCGAACATTGGCCGGAAAATATGTGGGCCGAAGATGCGCGAAGAATGGCCGAAATGGGCCTGTCGCTTGTGCGGATCGGCGAATTCGCGTGGAGCCGGATTGAACCTGAGCCCGGCGATTTCAATTGGGGCTGGCTCGACCGCGCGATTGCGACTTTGCACGAGGCTGGCCTGAACGTGATGCTGTGCACACCCACCGCAACCCCGCCCAAATGGCTCGTGGATGAAATGCCCGATCTGATCGCCATTGATGAACACGGCCGCCCACGCGGGTTTGGATCGCGGCGGCATTATTGCTTTTCACACGCCGGGTATCGTGAGCAGTCACGCCGGATCACCGCCGCTGTGGCGGAGCGTTACGGCGATCACCCCGCGATCACCGCCTGGCAGACCGACAATGAATATGGCTGCCATGATACGGTGCTCAGTTTCTCAAACGCCGCGGTGGCAGGCTTTCGTGAATGGCTGGCGGCGCGATATGGCGATGTTGCCGCGCTCAACACCGCATGGGGCAATATCTTTTGGAGCATGGAATATCGCTCTTTTGCAGAGATTGATCCGCCCAACCTGACCGTGACCGAGGCGAACCCCGCGCATTGGCTCGACTATCGCCGCTTCGCCTCCGATGAGGTCGTAAGTTTCAACCGGGAACAGGTCCAAATCCTGCGCGAACATTCACCGGGCAGGGATATCACGCACAACTTCATGGGCTTTTTCACAGAGTTCGATCACCACGATGTTGGGCGCGATCTGGATGTGGCAACATGGGACAGCTATCCGCTGGGTTTTCTCGAACAATTCTGGTTTTCAGACGAGGAAAAGCGCGACTATCTGCGCCAGGGTCACCCCGATATCGCGGCCTTTCACCACGATCTCTATCGCGGTTGTTCAAATGGCCGTTGGGGCGTGATGGAACAGCAACCGGGTCCGGTGAACTGGGCGCGGTTTAACCCTGCGCCTTTACCCGGTATGGTCGCGCTTTGGACGCTGGAGGCGTATGCGCATGGTGCGGAATTCACCGCCTATTTCCGCTGGAGGCAGGCTCCGTTTGCGCAAGAGCAAATGCACGCGGGCTTGCTGCGCCCGGATAACAGCGAAGCCGAGGCGGCGGATGAAGCGCGAGGCGCAGCACAAGCGATCGCGCAGCTTGGCGATCAAGCGTTAGTCAAAGCGCCGGTTGCGCTGGTGTTCTCTTACGAAGCGGCATGGGTGTGCGGGATCCAGCCACAAGGGCGCAGCTTTCGTTATCTGGAGCTGGCCTATGAATGGTATTCGGCCTTGCGCCGACAAGGCATCGACGTGGATATTGTTGGCCCTGATACCGATTTAACAGATTACGAGGCGGTGATGGTGCCGACCATGCCAACACCCGCGCCGAGTTTCGTAGACAGGCTGGCCAAGCTCGATTGCCCGGTACTCATTGGTCCGCGATCTGGCAGCAAAACGGACAGTTTCTGCATTCCAGACGGGCTGGCTCCCGGCGAATTGCGCGAACTGATCCCGCTAACAGTGACCCGCGTTGAATCGCTGCGTGATGGCGTATCCGAAAAGGGCGATGGGTGGACGATTTCCCGATGGCGCGAAGACATCATGAGCGAAATTGAGCCGGAACTTGCACTGGAAGATGGCCGCGGCATCGTGTTTGCACAAGGCAATATTCGCTATGTCGCGGCATGGCCTGATAGCACATTGCTTGACCTCTTGGTTGGGCGCATCGCTGCGGAGGCAAGTGTGAGCACGATGCCGCTGCCCGAAGGGCTTCGCATACGCCGCACAGCGACACATATATTCGCGTTCAATTACTCCGCCGCGCCCATCGACACCTCCCCGCTTGGCATTGGTGCGCCAACGCTGGGCAAGGCGGTGATGGCGCCTGCGAGCGTCACTGTTTGGGCAAAACCGTAAGCATGCTTGCCAAGAGCATTTGCCGCGCACAAGAGCGCCCGGTATGAGCAATTCTCGAACCTACGCCATTATCGGTTGCGGCATGATGGGCCGCGAACACATGCGCAATCTTGCGCTGGTCCCCGGCGCTGAACTTGTCGCAATCGCCGATCCCGACAAGGGATCTTTGGAGGCTGCGCAGGCCCAAGCAGAGGCCTTGGGGCAGACCGTCCGCCTCTTTGACGACAGCGCCGCCATGATGGCCGAGGCAAAGCCCGACGCCGTCATTATCGCCTCGCCCAATTTCACCCATTTCGATGTGGTCCGGCCGGTGATGGAGGCAGGCGCAGCTGTGCTGCTTGAAAAGCCGATGTGCACCACGCTTGCCGATGCTGAAAACTTGGCAAAGGCTGCGGACGATTACGGCAATCTGTTCTGGGTGGGCCTCGAATATCGCTACATGCCGCCGGTGACGCGATTTACTCAGCGTATCCATGCTGGCGAAGCAGGCGATATCAAGATGCTCGCCATAAGAGAGCACCGCTTCCCTTTCCTTGAAAAAGTTGGCGACTGGAACCGGTTCAATCGCAACACGGGCGGGACTCTCGTGGAGAAATGCTGCCACTTTTTCGACCTGATGCGCCATATATTGCGCGACGAGCCGGTGCGCATCTTCGCCAGCGGCGCGCAAAATGTGAACCATCTGGATGAGCGATATGACGGCCAAGTGCCCGACATTATCGACAACGCTTATGTACTGGTCGATTTTGCTGGCGGAGCGCGCGCGATGCTTGACCTGTGCATGTTTGCCGAGGGGGCAGAGCAACAAGAGGAGATCAGCGCGGTCGGCCCTGTAGGCAAGCTGGAGGTAAAGCTGCCGATCGCCGAAGTGACTTGGTCGCCGCGCAAAAACACAGTCGATGCCGAAGGGCGGCGCATTGCAGGCCGCGCCGCGCCCGTTGTCGAAATCATCGAAACCCCGGCGGACGTGCTGAAGGCTGGCAGTCACCACGGCGCGACATTTTTCCAACAGCGCGATTTCCATAATGCGCTGGTCGGTGGCACCCCCCCGCTAATCACCGCGCGCGATGGCTACCGTTCCGTGGTAATGGGCGCAGCGGCCCAGCAAAGCATCGCGACCGGTCAGCCGGTCGACATCAAATTCAGAGACGAAGGTTAGACACATGCTCCCCAACATGCCCCAAATCGGCTTTGGCCTTTGGAAGATACCGCGCGAAGACACCGCCGAAAGCGTCGTCGAAGCCGTGCGCGCGGGCTATCGCCATTTCGACAGCGCCGCCGACTACGCAAATGAAGCGGAGACCGGCGAAGGGTTGGCACTGGCGATCGCCGAAGGGCTGGTGTCGCGCGATGATTTGTGGGTGACTTCCAAGCTTTGGAACACGTTCCACGCGCCCGAACATGTTGAAGAGGCCTGCCGAAAAACGCTCACTGACCTTCAAAGGGACTGCCTTGATCTGTACCTGATCCATTTCCCAATCGCGCTCGAATATGTGCCGATTGAAACACGCTATCCACCCGAATGGCTGCACAATCCCGATAGCCCCAGTCCGGTGATGAAGCGCGCTCCAGTGCCGCTGCATGAGACATGGAAGGCGATGGAGGCGTTGGTCGATAAGGGCCTCGTTAAACGCATCGGTGTTTGCAATTACAATTCCGCGCTGATCCATGATTTGATGAGCTATGCGCGGATAAAACCAGCCATGCTGCAAATCGAAGCGCATCCTTATCTGACACAGGAAAAGCTGATCCGCTGCGCGACCGACTACGACATCGACGTAACAGCATTCTCGCCTTTGGGCGCGCAAAGCTATTTCGAGCTCAATATGGCGGAGGCCGGTGAAAGTCTGCTGGGCGCTGCCGCAGTGATGGTCGCTGCGCAAGCGCATGGCAAAACGCCTGCGCAAGTGCTGCTGCGGTGGGGCGTGCAACGCGGCACTGCGGTCATACCCAAGACGACCAAGCCAGAGCGTATGCGGGAGAACCTGGCCATCGACGATTTCGCGCTCAGCAATGTCGAAATGGCGGCGATCAGCGCGCTCAATCAAGACCGCCGTTTCAACGATCCGGGGGTCTTTGCCGAAGCCGCCTTTGGTGCCTTTCACCCGATCTATGATTGACCAGGTCTATGACTGATATGAATAAAAGCGAATTTCCCGGCATTATCCCCGGCAGCGGCGATCTCGCGGCGTTTCTGCGCGCGAACAAACAAGCGGTTGATGCTGCGCTAGCTGATGCAGGCGCACTGCTGTTTCGTGGGTTCGATGTGGCGGGTCCGGAGGACTTCGATGCATCGGTGGGGGGATATGGTGAGCCCGGCTTCACCTACGAAGATTCGCTGTCCAATGCGGTGCGCACCAATGTTACGCCGCGTGTCTTCACCGCCAATGAAGCGCCCCCCACCACCGAAATTTTCCTGCATCACGAAATGGCGCAGACGCCTCTCTATCCGTCTAAGCTGTTTTTTTATTGTGAGATCGCAGCGCCAATTGGCGGGGCTACACCGCTTTGCAGATCGGATTGGGTGCTGGATCAGCTGACCACCGAAGCCCCCGTCTTTGTCGCGCGAGTTCAGGAACACGGTGTGCGTTACACCAATGTCATGCCGGGCAGCGACGATGCAGGGTCAGGCCAAGGGCGCAGCTGGCGCAGCACTTTGAGCGTGGCCGATCAGGCTGGTGCAGAGGCCCGGCTTGCGCAGCTGGGCTATAGCTGGGAATGGCAAGCAGACGGCGCCTTGCGTGCGACAACGCCCGCGCTTGATGCAGTGCGAGTGCTACCCGATGGCCGCCGCACTTTCTTCAACCAGCTGATCGCAGCGTTTCGCGGCTGGACCGATAGCCGCAACGATCCGAACCGCGCGATCACGTTTGGCGATGGCACACCGATCACTCGCGAGGACATGGCTCCGGCGATTACTATCGCAGATAAGCTGACTTATGATCTCGCTTGGCAAGCGAGCGACGTGGCGCTGCTCGACAATTTCACGGTGATGCATGGACGCCGCCCATTTGAAGGGAAGCGGCGAGTATTGGCCAGTCTGATCGCTTAGAGTCTGCACTCAACGTCCGCCGGGCATATTGCGGGATTGAGCTATGGCGCCATCGCGTCCTCTCGTGGCGCTTCCGCCTGTAAGATTACGCACCGTTCCAAAGCGAACCATTGTTGGCTTGTGATACGTTTTTTTTGTTTTTTTAGGTATCATCGTCATCGCGGTAATCTCCGGGAGTTCTCGCAGCCGTTATGACACC
Source organism: uncultured Alphaproteobacteria bacterium (assembly GCA_963789155.1). Taxonomy (GTDB): domain Bacteria; phylum Pseudomonadota; class Alphaproteobacteria; order Sphingomonadales; family Sphingomonadaceae; genus Erythrobacter. The sequence goes on from CAWBJN010000004.1 coordinate 299,728, forward strand.
ATACACCCTTATTTTTGCTGAACGATCAGCTTAAATCTTGTTACGCTCCGACTGGCCTGAATTGCTTGCAGCCGGTCGTAAGCTAACTGCCCACAACACAGTATTGCCGATCACCAGCGCGCCGATTAGCGCCGCGAACAGCATGCCCGGCCCCTGTTTCGACGCGACTCCAAGCGGAGAAAACAGCAGATAGGTCGCCACCACGCAGGAAAACAAAGTGACCGCCAGAGGCTTGGCAAAGGGCCACGGGGTAAGATCGACCTTCTCATTTCGTGTGAATTGCCACGCTTCTTCGCGCGGGCGCAGCCAGCCGCACAGCAGCATGATCGCGACCTCTACTGCGAACAGGATCGCGTACACATGGATGAAGTGCAACGTGACGACATCATCGAACACAAAGCGAAGCAAAGCGTAGGTCGTCACATGGAACACCACCACGATCTTTGCGCCTAAAGCGGGCACGCGCGCCGTGAACAGACCGACCATCACGATCACGATCGTCGGAATGTTGTAGAAGCCAGTGAAAATGCGGATCACCTGAAACACACCTTCAGGCGCAAAGGCGAGCAGCGGCGCGACCGCGAATGAGAACAGCGCAATCACAAGGCTGGCTATCTTTGCCACGCGCACCAGTTCGGCATCACTCGCTTTGTCACCGCGCGCAGGCGCATAGATATCAAGGCTGAACAAAGTCGCCGCGCTGTTTAGCAGCGAGTTGAACGAGCTGAACACCGCCCCCAGCAACACCGCCAGAAAAAACCCAGACAGATACGCCGGCAATACGTCGCGGATCAAACGCGGATACGCCTCATCAATATTGCCCAGATTGGGCCCGTAAAGATGGAAGGCGATCACCCCCGGTATCATCATCATGAACGGCACGAGGACTTTGAAAAATCCGGAACACAGAACGCCTTTCTGCCCTTCGGCCAGGCTCTTTGCGCCAAGTGTCCGCTGGATCACATATTGATTGGTGCACCAGTAAAACAGGTTTGCAAAAATCATCCCGGTAAAGATTGTGCCGAACGGGGTCGGATCATCCGCCGCGCCTATCGCGTTAAGCTTTTCCGGATGCTCACTGCCCAACCGCGCTAAGCCTGAACTGAAATCACCATCACCCAATGCGATCAGACCAAAGACCGGGACCAAAACACCGATGATCAACAAGCCTACGCCATTGAGCGTATCGGAAATTGCAACCGCACGCAGCCCTCCGAACACGGCATAGATTGCGCCGGTCATGCCGATCAGGATCACCATCGCCACCAAGCTTTCAAAATCGCCCAGCCCGGTCAGAGCCGGAACATCGAAAAACGCGATAACGGCTAGCGAGCCGAAATACAGAACGCTGGGGATCGTGATGAGGCCATAGCCCAGCATAAACAGCATGACGGACATCCGCCGCACCACCGGATCAAAACGGTCACCCAGAAATTGCGGCAATGTCGTAAAAGCACCCGCGAGATAACGGGGCAGGAACACCAACGCCATGGCAATGGTCGCGACCGCGGCGGTTACCTCCCAGCCCATGCTCGACATATTGTAGCCATAGGCTGATCCGTTTAGGCCGATCAGCTGCTCCGCCGAAAGATTGGTGAGCAACAGCGAGCCCGCGATAAAAGTCGCACCCAAGCCCCGCCCCGCGAGGAAATAGCCTTCTTTTGTATCAGCAGTACCGCGCGTTTTCAGCCAGCTGATCCAGCCGACCAGCGCCATAAAAAACAAGCAGCTCGCGCCAGTGAAGATCAACCCAGTGTCGCTCACATTTCAACCTTTGCGCTGGCTACATTTTCTCGCTCTGACAGCAGCCTGCGGTAATGATCGATCAAAGTGTCCTCGCCAAATTCAGGGGTCGCCTCTGCGCTATATTCATCCGTCTGCGGGTCAAGCACCAACATACTCTCGGTGGCGTAATATCGGCCAATCCGCGCATATTCTGCCTTTGCCGCAAACCAATCGGAAAAGCGTGCACCCAGCGAAAGTAGAGCGGCGGCTACGCCAAACATGCCAACCGGCACGGAACGAAAGCGCGGCTCCATCCCAGCCGCTTCAAACAGCAATTCGCCTTGCTGTTTAAGAGTGATCGCTGGCCCCGGTCCGCCGATTGGCAGCATTTCGCCGCGCCTTTCGGGCATGGTCACACAATCGGCGATGTAACGCCCTAAATCTGCATCGCTGATCGGTTTGCACCGGGTCAATTCTCCATCACCAAACAGCAAGAATGGCTTGCCTTTTGCAACCCGCTCCACCTGACCGGAAAGCGATTTGAAGAATGCCGTCGGGCGGACAATCGTGTGGTCCAAAGGCGCGGATTTAAGTTCGCTTTCAAACCGCAGTTTGGCGCGCTGAAAGGCCAACAGCGGACGCTGCACGCAGATCGCGGAAAGCAGGATAAAGTGCTCTGTATCAGTGTTTTGAGCTGCGCTTAGGAGATTGCTATTCGCCTGATAATCCACCCGCTCGGCATCTTTGGGCGAACCACTGCGCGCCGCAATGCAGGAAATGACAGTGTCGAAGCTCTGCATGTCAAAGGCTCGGCAAAGCGCCTCAAGGTCAAAAAGGTCAGTCTCGCAAATTTCTGCGTCTTCCAGTTCGGCGGGTTTTGCGCTGCCGCGCCGGATGAGCGCTGTAACTTCATGCTCATCGCTGATGAGCGCCCGAACAACCGCGCGCCCAATTGTGCCGCTGGCTCCTGCGACGCATACTCGCTTGCGATCAATCTTGCCCTTTTTTCCGCTCACTCGCCGAACCGTAGCAGCGAGCAAGCACCCGTCAATTCACAGCATTGCACTTGCGCCGCGATCCTATAGGCTTCGCACATTCCAATCTTTCAACAAGTGAGGTCTTTTGTGATCCGTACCATCCTTCTCGCCAGTGCCGCTGCGATCGTTGCCATTCCCGCTGCCTCGTTTGCGCAGGAAAGTGAGGAAACCTTTGGAGGGGCCAAGGGCGCCGATCTTACCATCGAAGCGATAGAGCCTGATGGCTCTGACATAACGATCGGGCGCGCAGGCGAATATCCAGCGGACATCGCGCGATACTTGCTCGCATCAGGAGCAGGATCAGCCAATCTTTCGCCTGATGGCAAGACGATTGCTTTTGCTTGGGATGTCACCGGGGAATCCGAATTGTGGGTGATGCCTGCAACCGGCGGACAGCCGCAGCAGATCACTTTTGAGACCGGCGTTTTTGCGCCTGTTTGGACACCCGATGGCTCCAGCCTGTTCTATTCCGCAGACCGAGACGGCAACGAACAGCCGGCCTATTTCGCGCTAACGCCGGATGGCAATTCGGAAACCGAAATACTGCCCGCCGCTCGCGGCGACTTCCGCAGATTTGGGGGTTTTTCTGCAGATGGCAGCTTTGTTTACGCATCAACCGCAAGAGGCACCGGTGTCTTCGATATCTATCGCGGAACTATGGCGGGTGAAAGCGAGCTGATTGTTGAATCCGAACTTGGCCTCGCGGCAAGCTCCGTTTCCCCCGACGGCAAATATGCAATCGTCACAGAAACCGTCGGAGAGGATGCCGACAACCTGTATTTGCTCGACCTCGCGACTAGAGAGATGGTGACGATATCCAAGCCGCCGGTCGCTGATCGCGCGGCACACACACTCGGCGGGTTTGAATGGACCCCGAATTCGTCGGGTTTCTACTTTTCCACCAATCTCGACCGCGAATTTGGCACGCTGTCTTTCTACGATGTCGCAAGCGGATCTTTTGAGCGCATATCTGAAACTCAAAGCGACGTTGAAGGCTTGGAATTGTGCGGACCGGGACCAGGTGGATCCTATCTCTACTGGACCCAGAACGAGGACGGTTTCGACACTCTGCGCGGTTGGCACACGACCGAGAAACGCAGCATCCCGATGCCGGACTTGCCAGAGGGAAGATATCAGCTCGATTGCGAAGCAGACGGCGCTCTGATGGTGCGCGTCAATGGCTGGCAGACACCCGGCGAAATCTGGATGACCAACCCGGTCGCAGGCACTGCGGACAAGGTGTTCTCCTCCAACCTGGCTGGGCTTGATCCAGAACGCTTGGTCCGTCCCCAGGTTGTTCGCTACATGGCGCGCGACGGAGTGGAGCTTCAAGGCCTACTCTATCTTCCCGAAGGCGCTGGCACGGACGATAATGCTCCGCCAGTGCTGTTCGATGTGCATGGCGGGCCATCGGGCCAAAGCACCGCAACCTTTGAGCCGGTCACACAATATCACGTGGCGCGCGGGGTCGCTGTGTTCCAGCCCAATGTGCGGGGAAGCACCGGGCTTGGGCGGACATATTCAACGCTGGATGATCGCGAGAACAGGCTGGATTCAGTTCGTGACCTTGTCGATCTGAAGAACGCACTTGCCGCTGATGGGTTGATTGATGGCGACCGGGCGGCGGTCATGGGCGGTTCTTATGGAGGTTATGCCGTCAATGCCGTACTCGCCGAATATCCGGGCGAATTTTCCGCCGGCGTTTCATTGTTCGGAGTGGCCGACTGGGTCACCGCTCTTGAAGTTGCCTCGCCCGCGCTCAAGGCCGCGGACAGGATCGAATACGGAGACATCACCGAAGATTTCTGGCGCGAATATTACACAATCAATTCGCCAATCCGCAAAGCGAACCAGATTACCGTACCCGTGCTCTTTTCACATGGCGTGATGGACCCGCGCATCGATATCTACGAAACAGAAGTGATGGTGACGACGCTTCGCAGCAACGGCGTGGACGCGCAGTTCATCCGCATTCCTGATGAGGGGCATGGTTGGCGCAAGCTGTCGAACCAGTTGTTCTACTATCGCAAACAGGCCGAATTCATTGAGGAACAGCTGGGTCTTAACGAAGCGGATTGAGCTGTCCGCAGCGCCTATTCGAAGGTATGCGAAGCAGGGTCGGCCAACGTGGCCGACCCTGCTCAACATCTTTAGAAGCGGTAGCCGAGCTCCACACCCACCAGACGGCGTGCGCCGGGCGAGATGAACGAGCCACCGAACTCAATCGAGGGGATCACCTCGTTCAAATACTTCCGGTTGAGTGCATTCTCAGCGAAGACTGTCGCTGTGACATTCCCCATTTCCAATCCAGCGCGCAGGTTCAGGACGCCAAACGCTTCACGCTGGGCGACGCTGTAATCCGCGTTACCCACGGAGGCAGGCAAGTCCAAAAGCGAGATTGGCAACAGGCCAGAAAACAAAGTCGGCGCAACCTGATCCTGGAACGAATGGAACCATGTCGGGCCGGTGATACGATAGTCGGCTCGCACAATCAGATCGGTGCTGCTGTTAAACGGAACGTCAATCTCCGTACCTAGATTAATCGTGTAATCAGCTGTGTAGGGAGATTTGTTGCCGACTGTTGACGGGCGCGAGTTGTTCTCATTGATTTCTGACTCGGTGACATTGACCGAACCAAAGAATGTCCAACCTTCAACCACTTCGGCGGTCGCGTTGAATTCGACCCCGTACACTTCCACTTCGTCGATATTGGAAACCACTCGCAACAGACCAAAAGCGCCAACGAAGAATTCGAAGAACTGCATATCGTCGATTTCGGTGTAATAACCGGCCAGATCAAAAGTGATCGCACCATTGGCGAGCTCACCCTTCACACCCACTTCGAATGCGGACGACACTTCCTTGTCGTACTGGTCTGCAATTGTGACATCTGCGCCGAAGAATTGCACAAAATTGGCGTCGATAATCGCAGCGGAGCCTTGGTTGTTAAAACCGCCAGACTTAAACCCGATCCCCCAGTTTGCGTAAAAATTCAGATCTGGAGTGGGCTGATAGCTAAGGCTAATTTTGGGCTGCAATTGCTTGAATGTCGCATCAACCGGGGCGAATGCACCAAATGCGAGACCCGGATTAATTGGGCCGCCGGTGAATGGATCGATAGCGCCTGCTGGAACCAATGATTCCGATGAACGATCTTCAATGTCGTAGCGCAGCGCAAGACCCGCTGTGAAATCGCCCGCCTGGTATTCGGCGCTTCCGAAGACCGCGTAAACGGTGGTGTCAAACGCATCCGCCAAAAGCAGCGACGTGGGATTCGCACTACCCGGCGCATTGAACAGTTCGCGGCTGACGCCAGCGCCCGTATCCCCGCCAATGCTGACACCCGTTTCGCGATCAATATTGAGGAAATACGCTCCAATTTGCCAGCTAAGCGCATCACCTCCATTCGAAGCGAGGCGGATTTCGCCGCTTATATCCGATTGCTGACGGACCTGTAATTGGGTGCCGTCGCAAGTCGTTGGGCTATAGGCGCCAAATGTCGATCCATTTGCTGGCGCGAAGATGAAGGGCACAGGGATTTGTCCGACAAAGCCCGGCTGATTGACAGGAAAGCCGGTCAGGTTGGCGGTGCTTTGAAAGCAGCTGTTGACGACATTGTTCACCGCCGGGTCTGCTGCGCCGATGAAGCGGCCGAAGTCTGCTGATGTGCCGTCTGCGGTCAATTCCTGATCGACGTCGGAATACAGCGCCCATGCGGTCAGGCTCACATCGCCAAAATCATGTTCAATTTTCGCAGAGATATCAAAACTGTCTTGTTCGTTTGTTGGCCGGATATTGCCGTAATAGCGAAACGGATGTTCGTTTACATCTTCGAAGAACGCCGGATTAACGCCTGCAAAATTTGGAAGGTGGAACGACGAATTGAAGTTAATCGATGCACCGCGAAGCTGCGAATACCGGGCCTTAACGTCCAGCTCTGTGGCATCGCCCAAATCCGCAATGATACGGCCATCTACAGACCAAACTTCCTGATCATCCACGACATCACGGTCGAGGAATTCGTTGCGGAAAAAACCATCGGTGGTGCGGTAAGAGCCCGACAGTACGAAACCGAGATTCTCCCCAAGAGGAGCCGATATGAAGGCGTTCCCTTCAACCGTGTTTTCGTTGGCATAGGATGCGCTGACTGCGCCTTCCAAGATGTCGCCGGGCCGCTGAGTTTGGATCACGATGGCACCAGCGGCGGCATTGCGACCGTAAAGCGCGCCTTGCGGGCCTTTCAGGATTTCAACCTGCCGCAAAGTGCCCTGATTTTGGTTCAGCTGCGCTGTGTTCGTCTTCAGGATGCCATCAACCACAAGAGCAACCGAACTTTCAGCGTCGCGCGCACCATTAATGCCGCGAATGTTGATCTGAGTGTCGCCGGCTTCTGCGGTGCCCGTCACAATCGTCACGCCGGGTGTCAGCTGCGCAAAATCCTGGGCATTATCTGCACCGGTTTTTTCAAGCGCGTCTGCAGTAAGAACCGAAACCGACGCCGGAACATCCTGCAACCGTTCTGCCTGACGCCGGGCCGTTACGATAATCGCATTATCATCCTCATCTTGCGCAGCGACGTCAGCGGGCGCGCTCTGAGCGAGTGATGGCGTGGCAGCACATGCAATAGCCGCGAACGATGCCGCGGTCAGTAGACGGTAGTGACGCATCGAAATTCCCCTAGATACAAGGCCCATTCTATGGGCAATTTGATATTCCATTCCCTCAAAACCCCAAACCGATGCAGGTCTGCCTTGGCGCGCCGAGCTACGATCATGGGCAAGCCAGAACAAATGTCGGCTTGCGTTACCCATCCCCTATTGTATACAATTTACCTAAGTCAAGTCTCCTAACGCCTCCCACTCGACGAGCGAAGCACCAATTATGACCAAAGCGTCAGACCGCGCATATGACACGATAAGGGCGATGATCCTTTCGGGAGAGCTGTCTGCTGGCGATCCTCTGGGTGAAGAAGCGCTGGCAGTACGCTGCGGCGTATCTCGCACCCCCATCAGGGAAGCGCTGGGACGGTTGGAAGCGGACCTTCTTATTCGCCGCACCGATTCACAACGCAGCTTTGTTTCCGATTGGTCGCTGGATGACGTGGGTGACGCGTTCGAGCTGCGCGCAATGCTGGAAGGGTATGCAGCCAGGTGTGCGGCCACGAATATGACCGATGAGGTATTGGGTCAGCTGCGCTCTTGTAATGCGGCGATCTCAGCAGCGATTGCCAAATCCAAACCTGACGTAAGCACCTTTCTTGATCGCAATCGCGAATTTCACGCTTTGGTGCTTGAGACGGCTGGTTCGCGCCGCCTTATCAATCTGCTAACTTCGCTGATCGAACAGCCGGTGGTGTGGCGCACGGCGCACCATTACAGCCATGAAGCCTTTCAACGTTCACACAGCGAACATGACGATCTTTTGTCAGCGTTTGAGCGCCGCGATGGGGCGTGGGCTGAATCCATTATGGCCGGGCATATTCGCCGTGCCTTCCATGCTTATTCGGACGCACATCTAGATATGAAGGCTCTCGAAAAGGGAGCAGCCTGATGGATAAAATGTATACAACGCCTATCGAAATTGTTGAGGTCAGTCCGCGCGATGGCCTTCAAAATGAAAAAATGCAGATCGGCACAGCCCAGAAGATCGCGCTGATTGAACGCGCAATTGATGCAGGCGTGCGCCGGATCGAAGTGACCAGTTTTGTTAATCCGCGCGCGGTTCCGCAAATGGCCGATGCAGATGACGTGTGCGCCGCTCTGCCGGGGCGTGATGACGTCACGTATATTGGCCTTGTGATGAACCAAAGAGGCGCTGATAGAGCAATCGCTACTGGCCGGATCGATCAATTGGGAGCGGTCTGCGTTACCACTGACAAATTCGCGATGGCCAATCAGGGGCAGACTTCTGACGGCTCCATCGAAGCAGCCATTGCCATTATCGCTTCTGCGCGGGCGGCGGGCAAAACTGCGCAAGCCACGATTGGCGCGAGTTTTGGCTGCCCATTCGAAGGGGAAGTGTCCGAAGATCGCGTGGTCGCAATGGCTAGGGCAATCGCAGAGGCAGGCCCGGTCGAAATCGCGCTGGCCGACACGATTGGAGTGGCCAATCCTGCCCATGTCGCGCGCCTGGTTTCCAAGGTCAAAGAAGCGATTGGCCCGGTGCCTGTGCGCGTGCACTTCCATAACACGCGCGGCACTGGCCTTGCGAATGTGTGGGCCGCTATCGGCGCAGGCGCAGTCACAGTTGATGCGTCAATTGGCGGTCTGGGTGGTTGCCCATTTGCGCCGGGTGCAGCTGGCAATGTTGCCACCGAAGACGTCGTCTACATGCTGGAGCGCGCCGGGATTGCAACCGGCCTCGACCTCGACTCACTCATTCAGACCAACCAATGGCTCAGCACCATCATGCAAAAAGAATTGCCTGCCATGGTTGCCAAATCGGGCGGGTTTCCTGCGCCTGAAATCCAAGAAAAGGAAATCGCCTAATGCGTTATCGTCTCGGAGTGGATGTCGGCGGGACATTCACCGACCTGCTGTTACTCGACCAAAGGTCCGGAGCCTTTTGGCGGCATAAAACGCCTTCGACACCGCATGACAGCTCTGAGGGTATCCTCAATGGTGTCAACGCGATCACTGCCGAGGCGGGCGTTGATCCGGGCGATATCGAGTTCTTCCTGCACGGCACCACGGTAGCGACCAACGCAGTGTTGGAAGGAAAAGGTGCACGCGTCGGCCTGATCACAACCGAAGGTTACCGGGATATCATGCAGATCGCCCGCAGTTTCGTGCCGGGTGGGCTAGCGGCATGGATCGTCTGGCCGAAACCTCAGCCGCTCGCCGCGCTTGAAGACACTTTGACGGTGAAGGGCCGGATGGATGCCGATGGCAACGAAGTGCGCCCGGTCGACGAAGCGCAAGCGCGCGCGGTTCTTGAACAACTTAAGGCACAGGGCGTCGAGGCAATCACGATCAGCCTGATCAATGCCTATGTGAACGGTGATCACGAAAAACGCATCGGTGCAATCGCCGCAGAGGTGTTTGGCGACGAAATCCCGGTTTCGCTCAGCCATGAAGTTCTGCCGGAAATGCAGGAATATGAGCGCACCCTATCAACCGTGGCCAACGCGGCGGTTCGTCCAGTGGTTGGCAAATACATCTCCAACTTGCGCGACAAGCTGAAAGCGGCAGGCGTCACTGGTAAGCTATCGCTTCTACGTTCAGATGGCGGTCTGATGAGCAGCCAGAAAGCCGAAGAGCATCCGGTGAATATCCTGATGTCGGGCCCTGCTGGCGGCGTGACCGGTGCACTGTGGGTCGCGAAGAATGCCGGTCTGAAAAACATTCTCACGCTGGATGTCGGCGGCACGTCAACCGACGTCGCGCTGATCGAAAATCTCGAACCACGCCGCGTCCGCTCGACCGAGGTCGGCCACCTATCGGTGCGTGCTTCGTCGCTGGATGTGAAGACCGTGGGCGCTGGCGGCGGCTCGATTGCTCACGTTCCCGAATTGACCGGAGCGCTGCGGGTCGGGCCTGAGAGCGCGGGCGCGGTGCCTGGTCCTGTTGCTTACGGCAAAGGCGGCGAAGTTCCGACGGTGACAGATGCCAATGTCGTACTCGGCTATTTGCCAGAAGACCTGCTTGGCGGAGCGTTTCAGCTTGATCGTGATGGCGCGACGAAAGCCGTCCAAACGATTGCCGATGCTCTGGGTGTCGGCCTGATGGAAGCTGCGCGCGGCATCATTGATATCGTCAATGAGAACATGTTCGGCGCCTTGCGGATGATCAGCGTCCAGCAGGGCTATGACCCTCGGCACTTTGCCCTGATGGGCTTTGGCGGAGCGGGTCCGTTGCATGTTAATGCGGTGGCCAAACTGATGGGCAGCTGGCCCGCCGTCAGCCCGATGTCACCCGGCGTACTATGCGCACTCGGCGATGCGACCACCCGCATGCGAACCGAGACCGCGCGCAGTTTCAGCCGCCTCGCGACCGAAACCGATGTGAACGAACTTGTCGCATTGCTTGACGAGATGGCGGCGCAAACCCGTGCCGAGCTGGAGGCGGATGGCATTCCATCAGACAGCATCACGAGCGAATTTGAAGTCGATGTCCGTTATGCTGGCCAAGCCTTCGAAGTCCCTCTGACGATCGATCAGGCGACCCTGCATGGCCAAGGTATCGAAGGTATATTGGCCCGTTTCAATGAAGAACACCGGCGTCTGTTCACCTTCAACATGGATACACCGCACGAAATCGTAAACCTGCGCGCTGTTGCGATGGGAGAACCGCTCGATCTGGAAGCCGTGAAGCTTGAAAAAGGCAATGGCGATCCATCGTCGGCGAAAATCCGCGATCACACGCTTTGGATGGCCGGTAAGCAACAAGATGCCGTCATCTACGATCGCACCAAATTGTTGCAGGGCGATACGATCCCCGGTCCAGCCATCATCACAGAAATGGATTCGACCACTCTGATCGAAGATGATTGCGTCGCGACTATCGACGCTGTCGGCAATATCCTCATCAACCCGAAAAAGGAGGGCTAAACGATGCCAGCAGAAATCATCGAGGCGAACCCTAAGCCCTTCAAACGGATCGATCTTGATCCCGTTACACTCGACATCATTGAAAATGCGCTGCGCAATGCGCGGATTGAGATGGACGCCACTTTGGTGCGAACCGCCATGTCACCGGGTATCCGCGAACAAGGCGATGCCTTCCCGCTGATTGCTGATCCTTCGGGCAAGATGATCGTCGGCCAATTCGGCAGCTTTATCGGGGGCTTCCTCAAAAGCTTTGATGGCACCATCGAAGACGGGGACATGATCTTTCTATCCGACCCGTATTCCTGCGAGGGCGCGATCAGCCATTCAAACGATTGGTTGGTGATGCTGCCGGTGTTCAAAGATGGCCGATTGATCGCGTACACCGCGATGTTTGGTCATCAGTCTGATATTGGCGGAATGGTCCCCGGATCAATGCCGATCGAGGCCACGTCAATCTTTCAGGAAGGCGTTCGCATCCCGCCTGTCAAAATCTGGAAAAAGGGCGAATATAACGAAGATCTGATGAAGCTGGTCATGCACCAGACGCGCAAGCCCGATTGGTGTCAAGCTGACCTCAATGCGCTCATCGCAAGTTGCCGTGTCGCCTCCAACCGCTTGATCGAAATGGCCGGGCGGTTTGGTGATGATGTTTATTACTCAGCCACGCAGGAACTGCTCGCGCGCAATCACCGCGCAATGAAAGCGCTGATCGGCCAAGCCATCCCGACAGACAGGGCGAGCTTCGAAGATTTCATCTGCGATGATGGCAAGGGCTATGGCCCCTATAAGATCAAATGCACGATGTGGCGCGAAGGCGACAAGGTCATTCTCGATTTTGAAGGGACCGATCCGCAATCGGCTGCTTCGATCAATTTTTACCTGAACGAAAACATGTTCAAGATGTTCTTTGGCATCTACATGATCATGGTCTTCGATCCGCAAATCCTGTTCAATGATGGGTTTTACGATCTGATCGAAGTCCGCATTCCGGATGGGTCGCTGCTTAAGCCGAAATTCCCCGCTGCGCTGTCAGGGCGGACCCACGCTCTTGGGCGGATTTTTGACATTCTTGGCGGATTGCTTGGGCAAGGCTCGCCAGAGTTCCTCAATGCGGCGGGCTTCTCTTCATCCCCGCACCTGTTCTATTCAGGCTGGGACAACCGATCTGGCAAAGTCGGCGAATGGTTTCAGCTGTTCCAGATCGGATTTGGCGGCATTCCAGGACGCCCGATGGGTGATGGGCCGGATGGTCACTCGTTGTGGCCGGGCTTTACCAATGTGCCCAATGAATTCCTCGAGCGTTACTTCCCATTGCGGATCGAGCGCTACGAAACCGAACCCGATAGCGGAGGCGCAGGCCTGCATCGCGGCGGTAATGGCATTCACATGACGTACCGGTTCCTTGCCGATGGTGCCGTCGCGATCCACGATGACCGCTGGTTCGTGCCTCCATGGGGCGTGAACGGCGGCCATCCGGGCAAGCGTGCTACCAAAATCCTCGAACGGCTAGATGGCACCACCGAGATTGTCGGCAACAAGGTCGAAGATGTCGCAGTGAAAGAAGGCGAGCAATTGCACTTCATCACGTGGGGAGGCGGCGGCTGGGGTGACCCGCTGGAACGCGATCCGCAGCTGGTTGCACTCGAAGTGCGGCAGGGTCTTGTCACGGCAGACGGCGCGCGCGAATATGGCGTGGTGATTTCAGCTGACCGCACCGTTGATGCCGCTGCGACAGACGCATTGCGCGCGGACATCAAAGCCAACCGAGGCGAACTGTCGCTGTTCGATTACGGACCGGGTCTCGACGCTTTGCGCGAGGCTTGCGAAGAAGAAACCGGATTGCCCGCACCCATACAGCCGGTCTGGCAGGCCAAGCATATCGCAGAGGCTGCGGAATGAACGAAGGGCCAAACACTGGCGCGCTTGCGGGGTTGCAGGTGGTCGAAATGGGGCAGCTTCTGGCAGGTCCATTTTGCGGTCAGTTGCTGGGCGACATGGGGGCCGATGTCATCAAGATCGAACCACCGGGCAAAGGCGATCCGATGCGCGATTGGGGGCAAGGCGAAGAGAAGGTCCAATGGGAGGTCATTGCCCGCAATAAACGTTCTGTCACCTGCAATTTGCGTATTCCGGAAGGGCAAAACATTGCCCGCAAGCTTATTGCAAAGGCCGATGTGCTGATCGAGAATTTCAAGCCGGGGACATTGGAGAAATGGGGACTGTCGCCGGACAGCTTGCATGAAATCAATCCGCGCCTGATCATCGCGCGTATGTCCGGCTATGGCCAAACTGGCCCCTATTCCACCCGCGCCGGGTTTGGCGGGATTGGCGAAGCGATGGGAGGCTGGCGTTATATCGTTGGCGATCCAGACCGCGCGCCAGCGCGCATGGGCATTTCGATTGGCGACACTTTATGCGCGACTTATGGTTGCATGGGAGTGCTCGCAGCTTTGCACCACCGCGAAAAAACTGGCGAAGGCCAAGTCGTTGATACGGCGCTGTACGAAGCGGTTTTGCAGGTCATGGAAGGGCTGGTGCCCGAATTTGATCACAACAATTTCATTCGGGAGCGATCAGGCTCCATTCTGCCGGGTATCGCGCCCTCGAATGTATATTCCTGCAAAGACGGCCCGTTCATGATCGGCGCCAACAATGACGCGATCTTTGCGCGTCTGGCAAAGGCGATGGGACAACCGGAGCTGGCCGATAATCCCGAATATGCGACCCATTTGGCGAGGGGGCGCAATCAGATCGTCTTGGATGAAATGATCAATGCGTGGATCGGGACGCTCACCATCAACGAAGTCGATGCGTTGATGATCGAGTATTCGATACCAGCAGGGCGGGTTTACACTGCGAAAGACATGATCGCAGACCCGCATTTTCAGGCTCGCGAGGCGATCATTGAGGTTGAGACTGAAACACGTGGCTCTATCAAGATGCAAAACGCCTTCCCCAAATTCTCTGCAACACCATCAACAATCCGCCGCCCTGCCCCAGCCAAGCCTGGGCAGGATAATGCAGATATCTATCACGAGCTGTTGGGTTGGAGCGCAGAAGAACTCGCAAGCCAGAAAGAGGCTGGTATCGTGTGATGACGGACGCGGATCTCAATCACAATTACGAGGGCGTCTTTGACGGCCGGTTGATATCAGGAGAGAAACCCGCACTGCTGCTGGTCGATATGGTGCAGGCCTATCTGCAAGTCAGCAGTCCGCTATATTGTAAGACAGCGCAATCCGCTGTCGGTAGAGCTGCCGAATTACTCAGCGCAGCGCGGCAAGCTGGTCTGCCAATCGCACATAGCTGCGTGTCTTACACGCCCGGCGGTGCCAATGGCGGCCTGTTCTACCGAAAGGTTCCATCGCTCAAAGTGTTCGACGAAGGTTCGCCGCTTGGAGCGTTCGCCGAACCATTAATCCCGCTTGAGGGAGAACTCATCATCACCAAACAATACCCCTCAGCCTTCTTCGCGACCGATCTGGCCGAACAATTACATAGCGCAGGCGCCGACACGCTGATCATCGCTGGCTTCTCCACATCGGGCTGCGTGCGCGCGTCAGCGCTTGATGCCATGCAGAACGAATTTGCCCCCTTTGTCGTGCGTGACGCCTGTGCGGATCGCCATGCCAAAGTGCATGAGGCGAATCTGTTTGATCTGGGGGCCAAATACGCTGAAATCTGCGATCAAAGTGACGCGATTGAGATGATAGCTCTAGCTGCATCTGCGGCAGCACCAGACCGCGCATAACTCCAGTACATCTGAAATGGAGCGGTTGCATCGCTGCGCACCGGGTCACCCAGCGGTGGGCAGCTTCTGTGTTGGCCATTTCGATCATGCCGATGAATTGGGCTGCCATTACCTCAGTCTCGGCTCAAAAACGCCTCAGTTGCGTGCTTGGCCTTGAGCTTTCCACTAATCCCCTGTTCAAGCTCGCGGTTCTAGTAACGCAATCATTCGACGGGGTTTCACCCCTTAGCTCTCAAGCCAATTTCGAAAGTGAAAGACACTTCTATGACTGCCACAAAACTGGCCTCTATCCTCTCAACCGTCTCTGCAGCGGCTCTGCTCACAGGCTGCACAACTTACAATCAGGGAGCCGACATGAACCCGATCGCCGAGGCCCAAGCCGAACAAGATTACGCGCCCAATATCCCCGAAGGGACCGGCTATTTCGCCAGCGAAAGCACTCTGCCGTTCCATGCGCCTGATTTCACTAAGATCTCCGAAGACGATTACCTGCCCGCATTTGAACAAGGTATGGCAATCCATACCGCCGAAGTGCAGGCGATCATCGAGAATCCCGCCGCGCCGTCTTTTTCAAACACGATCGTTGCGCTGGAAAAATCAGGCGACATGCTGGGCAACGTGGCTTCTGTATTCTTCCAGCTCACCGGCACCAACACCACGGACCGTCTGGACGAGATAAACACTGAAATCAGCCCGCGCCTGTCCGAACATAGCGACAGTATCAATCTGAACCCTGCGCTGTTTGCCAGAGTTAAGGCTGTTTATGACAACCGCGCCGCGATGGCGATGACGGTCGAAGATGCACGGCTGCTTGAAAACACCTACCGCGATATGGTGCACGCAGGTGCGCTGCTGACTGATGGTCAGCGCGAACAGGTAAAAGCGATCAACACGCAGCTTTCCACGCTCACCACAGAATTCAGCCAGCTTGCGCGCGATGCGATGGCAGACCAGCCGTTAATCGTTGACACGCGCGCCGAATTGGCCGGATTGTCTGATGCGGACATTCAGGCGGCAGCCGACTTCGCCACTGAAAACGGGCATCCGGGCAAATATGCCGTCGCTCTGCAAAACACGACACAGCAACCCATGCTGCCAACGCTGGAAAATCGGGCGACACGCGAAAAGCTGTTCCGGCTCAGCTATGACCGCGCCGATGGCCGGGGAACTGTCGACACACGCGACCTGATCGCTCGTATCGCTCTGGCGCGGGCAGAAAAAGCGCAGCTGTTCGGAATGCCCGATTGGGCAAGCTACACAATGTATGATCGCATGGCGAAAGAGCCGAAGACCGCGCTCGATTTTATGGAGCAGATGGTCCCTGCGCTCGCCGCAACACAGCGGCGCGAGGCTGAAATGCTGAACGCAGCCATCCGCGCAGACGGCGAGGATTTTTCGGTGCAGCCATGGGATTGGTATCGCTACGCCAACCAGATCAAGGCGGAGCAATTCGACCTCGATGAAGATGCGGTGATGGAATATTTCCAGCTCCAAAACGTGCTGGAAGACGGCGTCTTCAAAATGGCCGAGGATCTTTACGGTCTGACCTTTGCGCGGCGCACCGACCTGCCCGTCTATCACCCAGACGTTTCGACCTACACCGTCTTTGATAAGGACGGGTCCGAACTTGCCTTGTTCTATTTCGATCCGTTCCAGCGCCCGTCAAAGCGCGGCGGCGCATGGATGGGCAATTTCGTCGATCAAAGCGACATGACGGGCAATTTACCGGTCATCTACAACGTGCTCAACATCCCCAAAGCATCCGCTGGGGAACCGCAGCTGGTCAGCTTTGACTGGGTCAACACAACGTTCCACGAATTTGGTCATGCATTGCACGGCATGTTCGCCGATCAGCGCTATGAAAGCCTGTCCGGAACCGCAACCGCGCGGGACTTCGTCGAATACCCGAGCCAGGTCCATGAAATGTGGGCGACATGGCCATCTATTCTATCGAATTATGCCAAACATTACGAAACTGGCGAGACGATCCCTGCGGAAATGATCGAAAGGATCGAAGCGGCGTCGAAGTTCAATCAAGGCTATGATTTCGGCGAGGTTGTCGAAGCGGCATTGCTCGACATGAAATGGCATGCGCTATCTCCTGATGAGGCACGCGCGCTGGTTGGCAACCCAGAGGCAGTAGACGCGTTTGAGCGCAGTTCACTGACCGACTTGGGGCTTGAAATTGATCTGGTGCCGCCGCGCTATCGCAGCACCTATTTCAGCCACATCTTCTCGTCGCCGGCGGGCTATTCGGCTGGCTATTACAGCTATTTGTGGACCGAAATGCTCGACCGTGACAGCCGCAAGTGGTTCCGTGATAACGGTGGCCTGACCCGCGCAAACGGCGATCACTACCGCGCGACTGTTCTCAGCCGCGGCGGGACGATGGATTATTTCCAGATGTTCGAAAACTTCGCGGGTCGCCAGCCTGACGTGCAGCCAATGCTGGAAGCGCGCGGATTGGTCAGCGAATAAGGATCAAGTAGGGCGGCGGGCAGACCGCCGCCCTGCACATTCACTGAAAAAACGATTGTTCGAATAATCGCAAATCGTTCAAGATCATGCGATCTCGGAGTCCGATTGCAAAGTCCCCCCTGCCATCACCAGGATGCGATCCGCTGCGGCAATTGTTTCCTGACGATGCGCAATGATAATCCGCGTGATCCCCATCTTTCCGATGGCATCATTAACGGCTGCCTCATGCTGCGCGTCGAGATGCGCTGTGCCTTCATCCATCAACAATATGCGCGGGGCACGGTACAGCGCGCGGGCCAATAGGACACGTTGCTTTTGCCCGCCGGAAAGCGTCGAGCCCATGTCACCGATGAGAGTCTCATACTGCATCGGCATCATGGCAATGTCTTCGTGAATTGACGCGGCAGCTGCGGCTCCGACTACACGCTGCATATCAACCTCGTCGTCAAACAGCGCGATGTTGTCTGCAATTGATCCGGCAAACAGGCTGTCTTCCTGAAGCACAGCGGCGATCTGGCCGTGGAAGCTCTTGTAGCCGAACCGGTGTAGTGGAATGCCGTCGATCAGAATCTCGCCTGCCTCGGGTTCGACAAGACCGAGCATTACCTTGAGCAGAGTAGATTTGCCCCCACCAGAAGGCCCCGTGATGGCAACATGTTCGCCCGCCTCAATCGTCAAATTCACCCCGCTGAGCACCATCGGATCGCTTGATGAATAACGGTAATGAATGTCGCGCAGCTCAATCTTGCCGACGAGTTCTGTCGCCGTGTCAGGGCGGATCAGAAAACTGCGATCTTCATCCGACAATGCGATATCGGATAGACGCTCCAGATGCAGGGCCAGCATCTTGAACTGGATGGCCTGATCGATCAGGGCCGCCGATTTGTTGATGAACTGGTTCTTATAGGCAATGTAGGCGAAGACCATCCCGACGCTGAAACCGGCGCCCTCAATCACGAAGCCAATTGCCAGCCAGATCGTGACGATATTCTCGATCCCAAAGATCAGCAGGTTCGCGGTCGATTGCCAGATATTGATGCGCGACAGGCGGACATTGGCATTGATAGAATCGGTCAGGCGGGTCTGCCACAAAGCGTGGCGCAAAGTCTCGCGGCCAAACAGCCGCAGCGTCACCATCCCGCGAAGCGTTTCAATCATCGTGGTTTGCTCTTTGCCCGCCGTGATAATGGTGGCTTCCTGCGCTTCTCGCTGAAAAGAGAAACTGACGATGCGCGCCACCCCGTAAAGCAGGAATGCAATGATCGCGATAAAGGCCAGCAGCGCGCTGTAATAAAACATCACCGCCAGCGTGAAGAGCGCCATCACGCCGTCGACCAAGGCGGCAACAGCACCCTGAGTGAGTAGGTTCTGGATCGGCAGGATCGACTGAAAGCGTGACAGGATGTCACCAGTATGCCGTTTCTCAAACCATTCGATGGGCAAGCGAAACAGTCGGCGCGCGATATTGGTCGCAAGGCCATACCCTACACTGGTTCCTGCGTTCAGAAGCACGAATGATCTCAGAAGGCTCGCAATCACATTGATCGCGGTGAACAGGCCGAAACCTAGCGCAAGCACGGTCAGCAGGTCGTTATCGAGCGCGGGCAAGGCATTATCGATCGCGATTTGCATGTAATAGGGGGATGCAAGCACGAACGCCTGCAGCACGACGCTCAGCAGCAAGACCTGCATAAGCGCGCGCTTGAGCCCGGTCATGCTCTGCCACAATTGCGACAAACGCAGCCTTTCACGCAGCGATTGCCGGTCGAAATCATTGCTAGGCCGCAATTCCAGCGCAACCCCGGTGAAGTGATCGGATACCTCTGAAAGCGAAAGCCAGGTCGAGCGGCCATCGGGATTGTGGATGAGCGCCTTCCCGCGCTTCACAGACTCAATCACCACATAATGATTTAAGTCCCAGTGCAGGATGGCCGGCATGTTCAGATTGCCAAGTTCTTCAAGAGGCAGCTTTACTGCTCTCGGGGTCAAGCCGATCTGATCGGCGAGATTGATCAGCGCGCGAAGCGGTGCGCCGCGAAGCGATGGTGAATAGCGTCTCCGCATCGTCCCAAGATCGACGTCGAACCCATGATAGTTTGCAATCATGGTAAGGCTGGCGAGGCCGCATTCCGCCACTTCCGTCTGCCGGACCAAACGCACTCGGCTGCGGGTCAGAAATCCTAGATCGAGTTCCATATTATCGTTTCTGCACAGCAAAGAGGGGTTCAAACAGCCACTCAATCAGCGACTGCTTTTCGGTGATGATACGCGCTGTCAGGGTCATCCCCGGGACCAGCTGTTCCTGCCGCCCAAAGGCGGAGATTGCGAACGCGTCCAGCTCAACCACGACCGGATAGACCGAGATGACCGCTCCCGCAGGAGTGGTCTGGGTGAGCGCGCTGCTCGCGACAGTCCGCACCTTTCCAGTGACCGTACCGAACCGCTGATAAGGGAACGCATCAATCGCAAGGCGCACATCCTGCCCAACCTCGATAAACCCGATTGCCTGGCTCGGCACGTTGAGTTCGGCGCGCAATGTTGCGCCTTCAGGAATGATCGTCATGACTTGCGTTTGGGGGCTTACCCTTTGTCCGCTGCGCATCGTCAACGCGGTCACTGTTCCTGCAATAGGGGCGCTTAGCGCATAGGAGCGCGCACCTGCATTGCCCGCCGCCTGCTGCGCCACCTGTGCGCGGGTCGCTGCGATATTGGCGGCATCGCTTTGGGCCTGCGCCGAAATGGTCGCCGTCCGATTGGAAAGCTCCGCGAGGCTCGCACGGCGCGAGGTCAGCGATTGCTGCAGCTGCGAAAGCTGTTGCTGACGAGAAACCACTGAGTCTTCTCTGGCGCGAAGGTCTTGCTGGCTGATAAAACCGCGATCTGCGACGCCGCGAGCGCGTTCCAGATTCTCACTTGCGGAATTTACGAGCTCTTGCTGCAGTGTGATTTGCGAGGCGAGCTGTTCGATTTCTGACCTTAGCCCTGCTGCCTGTACCGTGATCTGGCTCTGCTGCGCTGTAGCCGATTGTTGGGAGGCTGTGAGCTGCGCGATCAGGCTGACATCCTGCTGAGCGATCGCCTGCTGCGTCAGTGCCGCCGCAGATTCGCCCGACACGCCTGCTTCTTCGGAACGAATGCTCGCCAGCGTCGCGCCTTCGGGAACGCGGTCTCCGTCGTTGACCATGATTTCGGTGATGGTGCCGCCGCGGGTTGGAATGATCGCCGCGATACCCTTGTCCGGGACGATTGTGCCGGTGACGGTTTCAACCCGCGAATAACTCGCCAAGGAAAGAAAGATGATCGCAACCACGACGCTGCCAAAGATCAGATATCCGATCACCTGCCACGGCATCGGAACCGCAATCGAGACATCGCCCGACAGCCGATCCTTCTTTTGCGTTAGTACTTCAGATCGGAACAATTGCGACATGCGACCCCTTGCCCATACTCATGCTCACAGCAGGCTATAGGGGATCATCTAGGCGGGGTCAGCAGCGAAGGGGAATAGTGCAAGTGGGTTAGGGGCGAACGACGACGTGGCCAAATCTATTGGTTATCGTCATGAAACAGCGGTGCCCACTGCTAACGTGTGGTAGAGGGCACCGCCATTCTCATTCAGTTGGCGTCAGCTCGATTATCTCGTTCAGCCATGTCTTTGCCAGTGCTATGGCCGCTTGAATAGGCTGCGGCAACAAGACCGACAACTGCAACGATCAATCCGGCTGCTAGGAAGACACCCCCGCCATTAACAGCCTCAATCTCGGCAAACGTCAAATCAGATACATTGTTCATTTCAAATTCCCTAATTAGCTTAAACTCAACTGACTTCGTTGTCAGTTTTGGCAACAAACTCTCCAAAATTGTATCCATTGTTAAAGGCAACAATTAAGACAATTAGGAATAGGCTGGCCAAAAGGACGCTCTTCTGTAGAGCTTTCATTTTAGCTATCGCCGCTACTATCGCTGTCGCGGTTTGCAGCGTAGCCAACTGTGGCTCCGGCCACCCAAGCGCTTCCTGCTGCAAGAGCAGTGCTGGCGATGCCGATCGACCAGTAAGCTACAACGATTGGCAGGACACCGCCTGAAACTGTTTCGACTTCATCGAAAGAAAGGCTATTGGATTGCGGGCGCGGCTCCGAACTGAGTTTGATCAGATATAGCATATAGCTTTCTCCTTAGTAGTCACCGGCGCGGGCCACCGGCACGAGTTTTCCCGCTCTCGAAAGTGCGGGATTGCGTCTCGGAAATTTCGTGTGTCAGTTGCGGGCCGAACGGCCTCGTATCTGATCAAAATTGTTGAGTTGAGGAGCGATGGTGGCGCTATCGCCCAGTCATCGCTCCTCAGCCTTCAAGGTCACTGCCCTCACAGGCAGTAGTCCTGCTATTGCCGCCTGGGACGGAACCGGTGCATCGCTTGGCTCTGGATGCGGGACCACTGGTGGGATCAGAAAGACCACTGCAGGCATCGCGAGAAGGGGAAATCCGCCAGCGACTGCTTCAAGTTCAGTTTGGTTCAAAGTTTTCATGTTAATTCTCCTAAGTATGCGTGTTGTAAGCGCGAGTTTTCCCGCTTCCAGAAGCGAGGTTTCGCTTCTCGATCATTCCCCAGACGCGGCGCGTTGAACGCAGTGCTGGTTTATTGAATTGGTGAGGTCGGAACCGCCGAAGCGTGTCGCTTCATCAATTCCGACCTCATGCGATGCCGGGAAGGACCTTGCAGCCCTGGACTAGGTTGGTTGAATGGCCTGCCCGAGCGATTAATCCCGAGCTGCGACCCTCACGCAAAGTCCACTCCCAACTGCGCAACTGCGTGTCAGATGTTAACGTCGATCTCGATCGTGGGACCGACAGTTCCAATTACGACGACGACTGTGCCGCCGGGGCCACCCTTGCCATCAGGCTCAGTGCAACCCCGACCGTCGGGACCTTCGATGACGCCGCCGCAGATGAGCGAAAGCTCTGCCGAGTTGAGATTCTTGATTGAGTTTGTCATTCTAATTCTCCAGTTTCTGAGTGATTAGTATGCGCGCTAGTCTTAGGTGACAGGTGGCAAGACGACGTTGTTGCGGGTCAGTCGGTCAAGTGTATCTTGAGCGAACTGGTCAGACAGATCGATGTAGTCTTGAAAGGTCGGCTCAGGCGGGAGGCCGCCGATACCGCCATTGACAGCTTCGATTTCGGTAACGCCGAGTGCGACCAGTTTTCCGTTGTTCATTTCTAGTCTCCTAATGGGCTACCAGCGTTTTTGCTGATGTTTGTAAGATCGCTGATTAGGAATTTTAAACAATAGATACAGTGCCCTAGACGCTTTTTGCTAAACCGTCAAAGCTAGGCTCTCGGTGCTAAGACATCCGGATTAGCTCGAGCGAGCTAGCTCGCTTGGACTGCACCATTCGAACCAATTCCAGGCCGTAGTGTGCATGTGCTATGGTAGCAGCGATGAACATGCTGCAGTGTCATGCCGATCTTAGGAGTGTCATCGATTGAGAGTTCAACGCGAAAACAAGGTGTCTCAGACCAGAATGCTGGTGGCGGACGATCACCCTATCTTTCGGGAAGGCGTTGCGACGATCCTTAAGCAGATCGACGCTGACATAGTGGTTGAACATGCCAGCACATATGATGAGCTAATCGAGGTCGCACGTGCAGGAAGCGATCCGCAATTGTTTCTGCTGGATCTGCGTTTCCCCGGCATGGATATTGAAAAAGCGGTTCCGCATTTGCGTGGCAAATATAGCACCTGAGCAGTTGTAGGTAAAATTGAATCATCTACTGCGATGGAATACCATACACGAAGTGGAGCAAAGAGTGAGGTATCTTGATAGGCCATAGCCGTGGGGACAACCAAACCTTTAGCTCCCGGATCCAATCTTGAAGAGTTGGCGCTGAATGCGCCGTTAGGCGGCGGGGCATCGGTATATTCGAGGTCTCCCATATCCTCCGGTTGCAGAGGAATTTGCCAGAAAATCTCAGAAGACATTCCTTCAATCGCTTCACGCAAACTATCAATCCCCTCCTGATCACTCCCGGAAAAATATTGGCGGTCAATTGCAACTTGCGACGGTCCAGATTTGTTAATGGCGACCAGCAGTTTCGCGAGATCACCCCTCATCCATTCACTACGGCCCAGTGCATCAAAGGTCTGATCATCGATGAAAACGACGATGCCATCGCCATCATATTCTTTTTGGTTCACTTGTGCGGTGATGCTTTGCTGCATCCAATCGAATGGTGCGAATGGTAAATCTCTGCCTAAATTGCCTGAAATAAAAAATATCAACGACAGTAGAGTTAAGAAGACGAGCTCGCCGCGTGATGGCTTCCTAAAGATGGATTTTCCGGCGACGATTTTCAGCATCAGTTTTCCATGGTTTGCACGCCGCTTCTTATGACAGCGCACAGCTCAATCATGTCTCGGTTCAGATTAGACAATCAGTGAATTGTCTAAGACGCAAGACTCCAATCAACGTCCAAACACTGCATCGTTGCAATTATCTATAGGTCAAGAGCACTAGATCGAGCGTGAAAATCTGATTAATCGCGCCAGCACCCGAAACCTGACAGCACCAAGATATGCGGTGAGCCGGCTCAGTTCACGGCATCGCAAATCATCTGCGTCGCTTAAAAGCAATAACCGGGTTACGTTGGCACCCTTGAAATCATCAAGCTGTGTCGTTCATTCCAGAGGAGCCGCCGAGCGGCTTTCCACCGGGACGAACATGGCTTTGTTCTAAAACCCCAGGTCGATTGCATTCAGCGGCAGCAAGGCCATGCCAATCTCTCCTTGCAACACCGCCTGTTTTCGCTGCGAGAAACCATTCGCTGCGCGCATGGTTTCTCGTCTCAACGCAGGATGAAAAAGGCGATACTCAGCGCCGTCATCGTCACAATTGCGATAATATTCAGCGCCCGAATGGGCAGACCGGGCCGCGCGGCTATCGGCATAGTTCGCCCGGTCACCGCGAGGTGATTGAGCAAGGCAGTTATCGGCGCGGCGACAAACGCAAAGCTGGTTGCGACATCAATCAAAGCGGTGAAATCGCCGATGAAAAAATACAGAACAAGCGCGCCAATCACAACCAAGGTAGGCACGGTGATCCGATAGGCCGTATCCAGATTGACTGCACCGGGCTGAGCGCTCGCCTGCCTGCATGTGGAAGCGATAACGCGGCTGCTGATATCCATCGCCGCGAGCATGGTTGTAAGCATCACGCTGAGCGCAGCGATCGAAGCGAAGACGGCGGCAGTCTCGCCAAGCGCGCTTTCGTACAGCCCAATCACTTGCGCTGCGAAGGCAGGTGCGCTGCCTTCGGGCGGCACTCCGGAAGAATGCATAACACCTGCACCCATGATGCAGAAACAGACCGCCATCAGCGCGGTCATCACATAGCTGGACGAAAACGCACGGCGCGCATCTTGCAGTCTGCTGCCGCCTTCAGGCCCTAGCTGTTCTTCCACCTTTGCTGTCCACATCGACTGGCTGACCGAGACCTCTAGCGGATTTGGCATGAAGCCAGCCAGAGCGATCACGAACAGGATGGCGACAGGGTCCATGACCCAAGTAAATTCGGTTAGCGTTCCCCACTCGACACGCGGCAGAACGATGACTGTCGTGATCAGCGTCGAAATGACAAGAAACGCCAGCAACACGCGGTTGATCTTGTCCAGCCAATCATAGCCCCCGAACAGCAAAAGTCCGCCAGCAACCACCATCAAGCCCGCGCCGACAATTGGAACGGGCAGGTCAATTCCGGTTACAGCCATCAGAACACCAGCGGTCCCTGCGGCAATGGCTGCGTGAATGATCGGTGTAATCGGGATAACGGCAAGCCCGAACAGCATCGGTGCCCAGCGGCCCAAATCCCGGTACCCCACGAGGATCGATTGCCGGGTCGCGTGGCCATAATCCACGCCAAACCGGAAGGCCGGGAATTTGAGCAGGTTCGCCAGCAATATTACGCCAACCAGCGCAAGGCCATAGACTGCGCCTGCCCGCGTTGACTGAACGAGATGCGATGTCCCGATAGCGGCCCCCGAAAAAAGCAACGCCGGACCGGCGAGCCGCCACCAATTCGCGCCCTTGCCCGTGTGAGAAGGCTGCGGATCAGCGGGTCCGGAATCCGTCACGTATCCATATGCTCCATCGCGCCGCGTATTGGCGAGACGGGGCCATCAGGCTGCATGGCAAGCAGTTCTGCCTCTTTGGTGCCGCAGCGCAATTTGGAAAGCCATTCTACCGGATCAAACTCGACACCGACCGGGTTCTGCCCAATCGCTTCGCCTTGGAAATAGTCGCGGCATTCGGCCTTTGTCGCAAAGCAATCGACCGAAAATTCCATCTGATTGCCGTCAGGATCGGCATAATACAGCGAGGCGCTGATGCCGTGATTCACGCACCAATATGGCTCAATACCATCACGCCTGAGCGCCTCATAACTTTCCAGAAGTTCGGTTAGCGAAGACACTTCATACGCCACATGATCGACCCCAACCGGAGCCTGCGCGCTGCCTGCCCCTCTTGGCGCGATGACATTTAGATCCGCAAAGGCAATCCGGTGATGTTCATCATCAAAGGTCAGAAAAGCGAGCGCTGGATTCTGATAGACAATTTCTGCTCCAAAGACCGCAGCATACCATTTAAGCATCTGCTCAAGCTGGCGCGTGCGGTACACGATATGGACTGGTTTGGGTTCTGGCATTGTCATAAAAGGGTGTTCCTAGCTTGTCCAAGTGTCAAATGGCTGATGCCCATTGCTTTAATGGCGCTGACTCCGATTTTCACCGCAATCGCCCGCGGCACGATCTCCGGCGGGGGAACGGGGTGTTGCTCCACCCTCCGAAGCCAAAAAAAGCGTGTAGGTGCGGGCATGTCTGAGATGACCTCGCGGTATTCGCAGCATGAATTTTGTTAAGCATCCCCCCCCCCTTTCGGAACACTTCTCAATCGCCGAACCGAAGGGCCCTTCGGATTGAAGATTTCACAAATAAATTGCACGATTCCATGCGAAATTGATGCCCAGCGGCGCGAGGATGGTCAATCGCCAGCAGCGTCAAAAAAGCGTCAATCCAAGCTGGCAACAGGGTTGTTCCGCAGAATCGCGCTTAATCACGATATCATCAGGCCGAACATATCGCCCAAATCAATGCGTTGGCGGCAGATCTTCATCGTCAGATCAGCATGACCCACCCCGATCGCCGGGAAAGTGATTGATGCAGCGTAGGGTTCTGCCGTTGTCAGGTGCAAGCCGCCCACAATTCGGGCGCGCGCAGAAGTCACGGGAATCAAATTCCCAGTAAGACAGCGCGCATAAAAGGGTCCGAATACAGTTACTTGCGAAACTGCCAGACTTCCTTTCGTGCGATTGCCGCTGTAACCATTGCATCACAGGTCGCTCGTTTGAGCGCAGCTCAGCATCTCTGACCAGTTAGATGTGGCCGATATCTGGCACGGCACACCTTGCCCCAGCCCAAGCTAAACCGCGCGACTTTTTCTTTCGCAACGCGGGCTACCGGTGCGCATTGTCTGAATCTGTATTGGTTTGGGAAATGTTACGTGGGTTATTGGAATGGGTCACGGCGGACTCTAAAGATGTGGTAACATCCGGTCTGCCTGTAAGCTGCCAGCCCATCGTATTTCTAAAAAGGTTAGTGCCACTAGGAATGGAGAACATTCGAACTTTTCTGCGAGAGCACACTCGCGCAGATCACGACGCAACTGAAGCGGCGCTCGCTCGCTTTGATCTATCCACTTACGGCGGACTGCGCGGCTTTTTGACCGTACATTACTGGGCCAATTCAGCGATTGAGCAGGCGCGGAACAATCTGGCTTGGCCAAGTTCGCTACCTTCCCCGCCATCTGCACTTTCATCTCTCGCTCTATCCATGACACAGGTCGGATTACGACCAGCAGCACGCCTTGATGCGCCATACATGGCTGAACCGGTTGGTGCTGCGTACGTTGTTGCGGGATCAAGATTCGGCAACCGCGTCCTGAAGAAAACGTGGCAGAGCGGCACGGATCCCCGTATTTCCTCTGCTGGCGCCTATTTCGACGATCAGATACTGGATAATTACGCGCGCGACTTTATGGTCGCTTTGACTGACTATTATCCCACTGATATTGCGGCGGTAATCAACAGCGCCCGCGCGACTTTTCAAACTTTCGCTGACGCAGCAGAAAGTTTGCGGGAAAATGAGGCCCTTGGAATTTGACTACAAATCATTCTTCGACAGCTCTGGACCTATCCAGTTGTGACCGTGAACCGATCCATATTCTTGGAAACATTCAGCCATTCGGCGCTCTCATTGCCGTCACACCAGACTGGTTGGTCACGCGCGCGTCCACCAACGCGGCCAGCCATTGGGGCGCAAATGCCGAGGATATGATCGGCACGCCGCTGTCGGACCACGCGCAGCCATCCTTCATCGCGTCAGCTAGCAAACGCGTCAGGATGTTGGTTGATCAAGACAGTATTGAACGGATTTTTGGTGTGCAACTGACCAGCGGTGGCCCGCTGTATGATGTCGCAATACATGCTTCCACTGGCGGGTTTATCATTGAGGTGGAACTGCACGACATCGGTCACAAAAGTGATTTTGCGGGCAATATCCAATCCTTTATTGATCGGCTGCAACGTGCCGATGACCTAGACGCCATGACCAATATGGCAGCACGCCAAATGAAGGCACTTACCGGGTTTGACCGGGTTATGGTTTATCGCCTGTCCCAAGAGGGCGAAGGCGCTGGCGAAGTGGTGGCCGAAGCACGCGAAGACGCCATGGAGCCGTTTTTGGGCCTGCGATATCCAGCTAGTGACATTCCTGCTCAGGCGCGCAAAATGTATCTGCGCAGTCTGCTGCGCATAATCAGCGATGTTAACGCAGAGCCAGTGCAGGTCATTCCGGAGCTAGGACCAAACCTGCAGCCGCTCGACCTATCGCTGTCTACTTTGCGTGCGGTATCGCCGATCCATCTGGAATATTTGCGCAATATGGGCGTGCAAGCGTCTATGTCGATTTCGATTATTCGCAATGGAAAACTGTGGGGTCTGTTTGCCTGCCACCACAACTCCGCGCGCACCCTTTCTTACGAAGTTCGCAGCGCCGCTGAACTGTTCGGCCAAATGTTCAGCTTTATTCAAAGTGATTTTGAAGATAGCGCGATTAAGGCCGCCGACGCCCAATTTTCGGAACTGCACCACAGATTGCTTTCCGGACTGGCTGATGGGCGAACGTTGACAGGAGAGTTCGACCTGATTTCCAATGCTGTCCAATCGGTGATTGATTGCGATGGGGTTGCCATTTGTGTTGACGGGCAGTTTCGGTCGAGTGGTTTTGCGCCTGACGAAGAAGCCTTTGGCAAGTTAGCGCGCTTCTTCAACACGGCGGCAGCAAGCCAGGTATATTCCACCGATAATCTTGCTTCTGTCTTGCCCGATGGCCGCACTGCATATCCAGATATAGCTGGCCTTTTGGCTATCCCGGTCTCGCGCGAACCGCGCGATTACATCGCCTGTTTTCGCAAGGAGGTGGCCAAAAGCGTCACGTGGGCAGGCAATCCCGACAAGACCGCAGAAGTTGACCCCGATGGCACACGTTTGCGACCGCGCAAATCATTTGCAGCTTGGGTACAAGAAGTCCGAGACCAGTCGGAGCCCTGGTCGAAGCAAGAACTGCTGGTGGCTGAACGCCTGCGTGTTTCACTGCTGGAAGTCGTGCTGAAAATGGCCGGCAACGCGGCCAAAGATGCCGCTCGCGTTGCCGAGAGGCAAGAATTGTTGATTGCTGAACTCAATCACCGCGTTCGCAACATCCTCAACCTCATCCGTGGTTTGATATCGCAATCTGTGGTTGATGGTGAAGACGTTACGTCTTTTTCAGAAAAGATTGGCGGGCGGGTCCACTCTTTGGCTCGCGCGCATGATCAGATCACTAAGCAGCAATGGGGCCCCGCATCGCTTCATGAGCTGGTTCGGGCTGAAATGGAGGCGTATATTAACGTCGATAGCAACCGTCTTCGGTTCGCCGGTCCGGACGTTCTGCTAGCACCCAACGCTTTTACTGCCATCGCATTGGTTATGCATGAACTCATGACGAACAGCGCAAAGTATGGCGCGCTTACGGATCACCGCGGGCACGTCGATTTCGTTACCGAATTGTCGCGCGAAGGCGATCTCAATATCAAATGGCAGGATTGCGGCGGTCCTGCGGTGCAGGCACCAACAAGGCGCGGCTTTGGTACAACAATCATCGAACGTTCAATCCCGTTCGAATTGAATGGTGAAGCTGAAATTAAATATGATGTCAGTGGCGTGCGAGCACGCTTCCGTATCCCTGCAGAGCATATCGCCGACAAAGGCAACGTGGTCGCCGAATCAAAGCAGGAAGCCTCAAATGCCGGCGTAGCGCGGTTGTCAGGTCATGTTCTTCTGGTTGAAGACAATATGATCATTGCCATGGATTCCGAAGAGATGCTGCTGAAACTGGGGGCAGAGAAAGTTCATCTGGCCTCGAATGTGGCCACTGCTCTCAATATCGTCGAAGCCAAGCCAATCAGCTTTGCACTTCTCGATGTGAATCTGGGAGATGAGACAAGCCTGCCCGTTGCTCAGGCTTTGCAGGATAAAAATTGCCCATTCGTATTCGCCACAGGTTACGGCGAAAGCAGCAGAATTGCAGACCCCTACCCCGGCGCTTTGATCGTGCAAAAACCAATCGACAGCGCGATCCTGAACGATGCGGTCACGAAAGTTTTGTCCAGCCGCGATTGATCCTGTTTGCAAGCTGGCATGAGGTGATCCCCGGTAGAACTCAAATCATGCTCATGTCTGCGCAAGCACGTAGTCCAAGGCTGCACACACAGCAGCAACCTGTGCCTTGTTGCATGTTCGCGACGTGGCGCGCTCGCTGTCTGGATAGACCTCTGTTGTCGTTGTAAACCGCGCGCCAGTTACAGAACTGCACATGGCGTATTTGGCTTGGGGATACCGGATCACCCCGTGCGCGACGACGGGAGATCCGATGATCTTTCCATCCTCGTCTGGAGGAGCAATGTGCGTCACCCGTTCGACGCCTGCAATAATTGCGTGTTGGAAATCAGGCTGCGGATTTTCGCTATCGTCGACGAGGTAGAAGCCATCGGGAATGGTGCCGGGTGTAAAATTGTCGCCATCCCGCGCCGCCAAAGCGGGCCGAAACTCGCTTTCATCGCTATCGGTTGTTTCGTGCAAATCGATATGCATCAGGAAGGAGCCGGGCTGCCGCGCGACCAGCTTCATCAGCGCGGCGCACTCGGAAGCTGGGCTATCAGGATGAAAGCTGCGGTTGGGATCGGTGGCGTTGTAATTCCAACGATTGATCCGCTCATACGCCCATGGGCTGACGCACGGGGCAACCAACAGGTTTACCCTGCCGGCATATTCTGCCGCGCGGGTTTCAAGGAATTGAAGAGCCCCCATCACTCCGCTGGTTTCGTAACCATGGACACCGCCAGTGACGAACGCGGTCGGCAAGCTTAAGTCGGAGCTGCCGCCGCGCAGAGCGAAAAGGTCATAATGTTCGCCAGCGTAATCGAGCTCACCATAGGTGATGATTTCAAACCGACCGGCTAATCCCTCAATGCGAGGAACCACATCGTCTCGGTAGGCGCGCTGCTGAGACTGGCTGGAGCGCCATTGATTAAGTTCGCCCTCGCCCCATGGCTTGCCGGGCGTTCCGATCGGGTAAAAGGGGGTGCGTGTCATTTCGCTCTCAATGCTGGGTTCAACGACAAGACCGCTGTTGCCACCGTCCTATTGCCGGCCGACTTCGAATAATCACCAGATTCATGAAGGCGCAATGCCTCATTAACAGCAAACATTCAATTTGGTTGGTAGCCTGCGGCGAATTGAATTGCTGGTTGCGACGCCCTCATTTGTTTCACAACGCTCAGCGTATCCCCGAGGAATTCGATGGTGCTGCTGAGCCGGCTCGCAAAGCCTCGCGCGTTTTTCGACCCGAAAATTCGCGAGGGCACGGAATTGCACTCTCTCACAGACCGGCCTTATCGGATGGATTCAACAAGAGTTTGACAAAGTTTGTGGTCGGACGTCGCCCCGCTTGAAGACAGCATAGCCAAGACCGCGCAAATATACCTTTAAGCCGAATAGCCCAAAGTCCGCTAATCACCGCTCATAATCGGGCCGTGAACACATCGGTCTGCCAATGCCAAAAACAGCGTGTCAGGACGCGAAACCTTTTGGGCTGAGCACTGACGGTTTGATTCACGAGCCTTGTGGCGAATGTCCAAGGTTCGGCTTGCCAAACTGCCAGCAGAGAGTTGCTTGGTAAATTGCGCCTGCCAATGCCCCGGCAAAAAAAGGCTGTGGGATCAAAAATATCTCGGCCAGGAAAAGCCTCCAATAGGCTGGATCAAGCGCCAATAGATAAGTCGCCGCCCAAAGTATTTGAGCAAAAATCCCAGTGATAAGAATTGTCGTAAGCCAAGCGCCGCTTTAAGCCGGACAAGCTCTTCAGCTCTGTTGCGCGCAGCATCTGAAGAGCAGTCGGGGATCCATCAATCGCATTCGGATCAATTGCAATTTGCTCTTAAGCCGAGCAGCCAAACTTTCTCGTGTTGCGCGAGCCTCGGCAAACCGAGCGTTGGCTACGATTGATGATGCCTGCGCTAGCTGGAGCGTGGTCTGTGCAGAACGCTCCGATTCTTCATTATACTCGCGCATCGCTTCGAGGACTTCCTCGTAGCTGTTGCGCGTGATGTCGAGCCGTTCCGCCAGCGTTTGATGTGCATTGGAAGACTCGTCAGCCGCATCGCCGCTCTCGAACAAGCTCGCAATGTATGGCCCAAGCACCGCAGTAGCCGCAAACACCGCTGCGCCCCAAGGGCCAGACAGGAGTGTGGCCAATTGACCAACGCGGGCCTTCGTTGCGTTGGCGCTATTGGCAAGCCCGGTGAGCGCGAATGCTGCCTGTGGTGCCTGCTGCGTGAAGATCGTAAGGGCATTCGTGCCGAACTGAGCCTGCACTGTGACATCTTGCAACTGCTGACCGAGTTGGATGAAAGCGGTGCGCTCTGCGCGAACCGAATTGATTACGTTACTGCGAGCGGTCGTGCCACGGCGCCGCTCTTTGCACCGCTCCTGTGTGGCAGCGGCAGTCTCGACTGAGCTCGCGCTGCACTGCGTCTGCACGGTGAAACTGGGCAGTACAGATCGGGAGTCTGGGCCTCAAACAAGAGATTAAAGGCTTGGGCACTTTCACGGGCGCTATTTGCTGTTTTCTGTAGGCCAGCGCCAGTCTCTCTTTGGATGGCATTTAAGAGGTTTCCGCCGTTGACACGCGCGGCTTCCGCTTGAGCTAGCTTCAAATTCTCTCCAACGAGAACAGATACTGCGCTGGCTGTTTGGTTTAATTCAGTTTGGATCGCCGTTTGAAGAGGTATCTGAGCCCGAAGGCTTTCGAGAAGGCGCTCCTGTTCAGTTGCATACAGACGCGCCGCCTGAACGCCCTCTCGCATCTCTTTTGTGAATTCTCCATCTGCTTTAGCCGCACGAAGTGTCGCATCGGCAACCTCGCGGGCTGCTGTAGCTCGCTGTTGCTGAGCGACAGTGGCTGCGCGCAGCTCGTCAACGCCTAGATTGAGAGAGCCCGCGCTGTTGAGCCCACCACTCAGTGCATCACCAACAACCTTTCCAAGAGCCTGAAACTCCTGCTTGACATTATTCGCTGAGCGCTGCGCTTCGCTTTGGAACCGAGCAAACGCTTGGCCTTCTTGATATTCAGCCCGGACGAAGATGGGGAAGATTTCGGACGTTGCGTTCATTGGCCACCACCTTTCGCCGCTAAGCGGCTGGATGGGGGATCCACAACCATATCGCCTTGATCCTGATGCCCGTCAAACTCGTAAAACTCATTCCCGACAGAATTAGTGTGATCATCTCCAGTGTTTAGGCGGCGGTCGATGGCGCGAGTAAACCCGTCCCGGGTATCGCCAATCCGATAATCGCTAATGCCTGCCATTTTTTTGAGGAGGCGACCGTAAGCATCGTCCCCATCGCCACGGGAATTACCGGAAGATTTGCCTGAACTGCTTGTCCGGTCGTCATATTTGCCTTCTAGAATCGCATTCACTGACTCTGGTTTTAACAACCAGGCGATGTCAGCTTTCCAGTCTGACTTACCTGAGGCGCCTAACAGGAATGAGGACTTTGCCAGCCGCTCGATCGCTTGAAGGATATCCTCCAGCCCATCGCTTGCCAGCGCGGCTTCACAAAGCTTGCGTCTTTTGTCGCTAAACTTCCGCACCGCAGGAGCACCGGCTGGTACGGCCACTTTGTCCCATTGATCTCTGATTTGTGTAATCTCGTCAGGCTCGATATCGGTTGCTGCCGAATTTCCATTCCCCGGACGAAGAGAAGAGTTTTCTCTTCTATTGGTCTTTTCAATGACTCTCTTAGGGGGGTGTGGGGAACCCCGTTCGGGGGGTGTGGGGAACCCCTTTGTCGGGGTCTCTGCTACCCCCTCCATTTCTTCATCGTAGGGGGCGTGGGGAACCCCTATGTCAATGCTCTCGTCTGGCAGCGTTTCGATTATTCTCAGTACATATCCCCTTCTGCCATCGCCTCTCTCGCAGCGCTCGACATAACCTAGATGCACTAGCTTCTTGATTGAGCGCCGTAGATTGCTCCGATCAATCCCGATTTGCTCAGCGAGAAGTCGTTGATTTGCAAAACACCCTCCGCCTTTTTGACGGGGAATGCTTCGGCGATCATAAAAGCCAATCACGTGAAGGGCCTGAATATCGGTACGGGTGAGGCGAGAATCCCGCATTCCCCGCGCAGGGAAGGTTGTGAAGGTGGCCTCCGGTACAGCTGGCCCCTGCTCGTGATCGGCCATGTCATTCCGGCCCCCCAGTGAGGTCAATCACCGGCAGATCACGCAAACTGGCGAGCTGGTAGGCAAATGCCGTGGCGGAGGCATACTCGTGGAATTGCCTACGTGTCGGCCTACCGTCCCGCTGCCAGCGAACTTCGAAGCCGCGTTCGCATCGTGCGATTGTGGCAGACTGGAGGCGCGGTAGGGTTTGAGCTTGAGTAGTCATGCCGCTTGCCTCCAAGGACGAAGCGAAAAGCAGAGACTGCAGCCGCTCATTTTCCGAAGGGTAAGTGCCGTGTTCAACGCAATCTTCGGGTCAGCGAACGTCTGATCTGGCATCTTGGCAATCCAGCCGATCGGCCCGAGAATGTAGGCGTCGCCCTCTCTTCTGAGATGGAGGGTTGGATGAATGGCCATCACGCGGCCTCATCGGTCGCTAGCAGCTTCTCAACGGAGTGGGCGAGTACGATGCGGGAGCGTCCCACCTTCGTACTTTCCAGGACCCCCTGAGAGATGAGTTTGAAGACGGTGGTTCTTCCGATCCCGGTGATCTCCGCAACTTGCGAAGGCCGGTATCCTAAGCGGTTTGGGGTAGGCTTTTTTGACATGAACACTCCTGACCTTTTGGGAACGGGAGTGAATTATCGTGCATTATCATCCCAAAACCGAGGGACACTGCTAGTTACCAGTCTCCGCTAAAGGTCCAAGGCCTCCAACAACTTGTTTCCATTGGTAAAATGCAAATTCAATCGGTCACCTGAGATGACGAATATTCTACGTCCACGCAGCCGCTGCCGGAACCGACCGACTGACCTACGTATTGCTTCAATGTCATCTCTACCATTCAATCCTCTTTGCTCAGCAACCCAAGCATAACACCTTATGGAAGGAGCATCGGTCGCACCCGCTATGCTTTCTTCGTTTGGCTCGAATGCTCGCTCTTTTGCGAGGCTGTACATCAAAGCTCGGCGGCCTCCTTCGCCCAACTCTGCCTTTACCCACATTTCGAACATTAACTGGCCAAACACTCTTTGAGCTTTCTCCGGGTCGCTTTTGCCGAGGTCTGAACTTAGCAATGCTCCATGAGCATGCGTCGCCATGCGATGCCATCGATCAATCACGAAAAACACAGCTTTTTCAGCGGGCACGCCACGGTCAACAAGCGACAACATCATGCCTGTCAGTTTCTGCTGCATACCGCCTCCCGAGCGGTCCCAGAGTGAAACGGGGCGGCGCGTGGGATGCGCGCTGTTCGGCTGGCCGGCCTAGCCCCGTCTGTTAAATAATCGTCATTCCTCAGCCTGATCGCAAGCAAATAGCACTCAGTCTGAACACCTCAGCGCCAAAGCTTGCTACCAGTCTCTACCAGTTCGGCTCATGGCTTTGCCTGCAATCTGGTGAGCTGCCGATCAATGACCGCAAAGTCATGAGCCCGGGCGAGCTTGATCGCCTCGTCTCGCGCTTCTTCATATCCGGTAACGTAGCCTTCGCGCCACGTGCCGACATTTTCTGGTAGCTCTGCTGGTGCCGTTGTGCGCCCCCATGCCCAACCAAACAGGGCGCCAATGCCGAGTGCGGCAAACCACGAGATGTATGTTGCGACCATCAATGAGTCCGGTCTTGGTTGTGGACCGGTAGTCCGAACTCGCGTTCTTCCAGCTTGGCCAGCTCATCGAGATATTCCTTGGCAATCTCGATCGCGCAAAACCCATGCACAGCAGCAGTCTTGTCAGTGCCTTCCGCGGCGGTATCGAAGTCCTCCTTTGCATGATCAAGCTGAGCGCGGATGAAGAGAACAAGCGTTTCGATTCTGTCGCGAGCCTCCATCTCAGTCTTAGCTTGACCGGCGTTTCTATTCTCCTGATTAGACGTGGGAATTGTTGTAGTGGTATTCATTGTCAGCACTCCGTTGCTGTTGGTGATAGGGCCAGCCGGAAGCTCGTACCTTCTCGGCTGGCCCGCTTCATCGAGCCTCATGCCCGGCGAATTCTTGTTTCGGCGTCATGCCTCATTCGATCTGGGAAATTTGATCACGTCTCCGCCATCGCGAAGGCGGTCGAGATAGTCACTCCACCACTGGGCCATTTCGACCCGCTCGTTCCAATGCTGGCCGCGGTGATAGGCAGCGCGCACCTTGTCAGTGTCTCCGTGGGCCAACGCTCTCTCAATCGCGTCAGGGCTCCATTTGCCGCTTTCATTCAACATCGTCGTAGCGCTCGACCGGAAGCCATGCGCAGTCATTTTCTCTTTGGTATATCCTAAACGTCGAAGTGCCGCGTTTAGCGTGTTCTCAGACAGCGGTCGGCTGGCAGAGCGCACACTTGGAAAGACAAGCCGATCATCTTCATGGCCGAGTGCACGAGTCTCGCGCAGGATGGCCAAAGATTGCCTCGATAGCGGGACAGTGTGAGGCCGGCGCATTTTCATCTTCTCCGCCGGAATGACCCAAACGGCCTCATCGAAATTGATCTCAGCCCATTCGGCATGCCGGAGCTCGCCAGGTCGCTGAAAAACGTGAGGCGCGAGCCTCAGGGCCATTAGCGTCGACCAATTGCCGGTATATCCATCAAGGGCGCGCAAAAGCTCGCCAAACTCGACAGGGTCAAGGATTGCAGCGAAGTGCGTCACTTTCGGCGATCTGAGGGCCCCCTTCAGGTCACGGGTAGGGTCAGAGGTCAGGCGAGCAGTTGCCACCGCATAGCGGAGCACGGCTCCTGCCAACTGAAGAGCTCGCTTTGCGCTCTCCAAATTGCCGCGCGCTTCGATCTTGCGAACTGCGGCCAGAATGTCTGGCGGCTCAATCTCTGTAACCGGTAATTGTCCAAGAGTGGGGCCCAGTTCGGTGAGAAGCCAATCGGCTTTGCTTCTCGTCACCTTTGCCCAAGGCCGCTCTCCATCTTTCGAGCGCTTCTCGAAATACTCCATCGCCACGAGTTCAAACGTGCCTGCATGATCCACAATCATTCGCGCTTGCCGACGCTGCTTTTCAATCGAGGGATCTTTACCAGTCGCGATCATCTCGCGCGCGCTGTCTCGCGCCTTTCTCGCACTGGCTAGGCCGACATCGGGATAGACGCCAAGGCTGAGCTTCTTCTCTTTACCAGCAAATCTGTACTTGAGACGCCATAGCTTTCCCCCGCTCGGCTGAACCAAAAGGAACAGCCCGAGTGCATCGCCCATCTTGAACGGTTTCTCGCGGGGCTTTGCATTCCGAATTTGCGTATCAGTAAGCGGCATGGGGGCCATCCTCCGGGAGACTTCTCGCTATGGCCCCCTTATCTGGCCCCCAGACAGTTTGATTGTCAGTGCACTAAACTGAACCGTAATGACCGATCAACCTCACGAAACCGCTGATTTTCAGGGGCCTCGTGAACTTTGCTGATTGTTGCTGAATGCATAAATGGTGCCGCTTAGAGGACTCGAACCTCTGACCCCATCATTACGAATGATGTGCTCTACCACCTGAGCTAAAGCGGCACGAAGCGCAGGTGCAAGTGGTTGGCAAAGCCTGCGCGCATTTAAATGTCGAGGTGCGAGCGGTGCGAGCACCACTTGTCTCTGCGGTCCATTTCGCGGTTCTGCGGAAGTTTACAAGGAAAAATTGGCTTAGGCACAGGAATGAACCGCTTTTCCGCCCAAATTTCGTGCGAAGGACACAGGGCAGGCATTGAAGCAAGTTCAGAAGGATCCCGCCAAGATCGCCCTGTGTGAACAATGTCCCGCTGGTGTTCTTCCCAGTTGCGGACAAATCGCCGCTTTATACGAGCTTTGAAGGGCGGTCTTTTGGCTTTCCGGGCAGTTGCTGGCTAGCTTACGAGCAACCGGCAAGAGAGATGCCCTGTCGAACGCTGCAAATCGTAGCCAAATCGCTGACGATCTGCTCAACGGATTATCGCAACAGCAGGCAAAATGCAGGCTATCATTCAAGGATTAGATATGGATCGGTTAAAAGTGATGCTGCAGCACGCTTTGCCCAAACGCCGATTGACCACCTTTGCCGGCCGTGTTGCGGCCGCAAAAGGGGGAGCGGCGACCACGCGGTTGATACGCTGGTTTGTGGGTAGATACGGCGTCGACATGGGAGAGGCGGCCGATCCTGAGCTGTCCAATTACAAGTCCTTCAACGAGTTCTTCACAAGACCGCTAAAGGCAAGCGCGCGACCCATCGCAGATGCTAGCTTCGTGTGCCCGGTGGACGGTGCTATCAGCCAATTTGGGGCGATTGATGACCAGCGGATGGTGCAAGCAAAAGGGCACCGCTTTACCACAGTGGATTTAGTTGGCGGAGACGCGACACTGGCAAGTCAATTCCGCGATGGCAGCTTTGCTAATCTATACCTTTCGCCAAAGGATTATCACCGTATCCACATGCCCTGCTCTGCTAAACTCTTGCGCATGATCTATGTGCCGGGTGCATTGTTTTCGGTCAATCCAACAACCGCGCGTGGTGTCCCGAACCTGTTTGCGCGAAACGAACGCGTGGTTTGCGTGTTCGACGCTGGTGAATTTGGCCAGCTCGTGATGGTGCTTGTTGGCGCAACGATCGTCGGGAGTATGGAAACCGTGTGGCACGGCGTGGTCAATTCCACGCGCCCTGATAATGTGATCGAATGGACCTATGACGACAGGAATATCGTTCTGGCAAAAGGAGAGGAAATGGGCCGGTTTCTCCTCGGCTCTACGGTTATTATGCTGTTCCAGCGCGGGATTATAGATTTCAACGAAGACTGGGCTCCGGAAAAGCCGGTGCGTCTTGGCGAGCGAATGGGCGATGCGCCGCTTTAAAGCTCTTCGCTGTGTCCCTCGTATCTCAGACTGAGCAACGATGCGTGATCGGCTTCAGATCGGCCAAAAGTGCAACAGCTATTTTGCGGAGGTCTCGGGAAATTCATGGCCGTTCGTTGTGATTGCCATACCTTGGGGTAGGTGCGTATTGAACGGCAGTCGTTAAAGTGGGTGCTTTCAGGGAATTACGAAAAGGGGGGCCTTTGGCGGCCACTGATCAAACGATGGCTAAAACAGTAACGCCCAAACATCGCTGGTCGCTGATTCTTGCTGGGTTGATCATTGTTCTGGCGGGTGCATTTCTAGCGCAGCTTGTCCGGACAGCGGATGGCACCACCGTGCAGGATATACGGTTTACCGGCACGACTGGCACGGTCATGAGCGCGCTGCTGTATGTGCCGAAAAATGCCACCGCTGCGACGCCCGCCCCCGGTATTCTTGCGGTTCACGGCTATATCAATTCGCGCGAGACACAGGACGGTTTCGCGATTGAGTTCGCGCGGCGTGGTTATGTGGTTTTGTCGCTTGATCAGACGGGACATGGATACAGCGGCGGCGCAGCATTTTCAAACGGGTTCGGTGGTCCGGATGGGCTGCGATACTTGAAATCATTGCCCATGGTCGACACCAATCAAATTGGTCTGGAAGGACACAGCATGGGAGGTTGGGCGGTGCTTGCTGCGGCTGATGCCATGCCCGAAGATTATTCATCATTGGTGCTGGTAGGATCCTCGACTGGCGCACCTTTTGCACCAGAAGGTTCGACCACATGGCCGCGCAATCTGGCGCTTGTCTTTAGCCGCTATGACGAATTTTCAAAACTCATGTGGAACGTTGATCGCGCGCAAGAGGTGCCTAGCAGCGAAAAGCTGCAGACGGTGTTTGGCACCGATGCTCCCGTCGCGGAGCAAGCCGTGTATGGATCAATTGCAGAGGGGACTGCGCGAAAACTCTATCAACCCAGTACAACCCATCCCGGCGATCACTTCTCGGCAGCTGCCATCGGAAACGCCACGGATTGGTTCGCCGCCACGCTAAATGGCGGGACGCCGAGGCCAGTGAGCGATCAGGTTTGGTATTGGAAGGAAGTCGGCACCGGGATTGGTCTGGTTGGCTTCATCATGATCATGCTCGGGGTATTCGATGCGCTTGTCCGTTTGCCGGTGTTTGCCTCAATGCGTTCAGAAGCGAACCCAGCGGCCAAGCGCCGGGATCGCAGCTGGTGGCGCGCTTTTGCGGTAACCACTACACTGCCGGCATTGCTGTTTTTCCCCACGTTCATTGTCGCTTTTCTTCTCTTGCCGGCGTCGGGAGTGCTGCCGCAGGCGATCACCACGCAAACTGCGCTATGGGCCGTGGTCGGCGCTGGGCTGAATTTTATTTTAAGGCGCTTCATGCGCCAACCCGCCAACATTCTTCAATCGGACTGGAAAAGGTCCATCCTGTTGGCCGTAGCAACTGTTGCGGCAGGGTACGGCGCCCTTTGGCTCGTCGATCAGCTCTTCCTAACCGATTTTAGGCTGTGGGTCGTCGCCGTCAAACTCCCCAATCTCCGCCAATTGGGCATCGCGGCGATTTATGTGGTGCCGATCACCTTCGCATTTCTGGTGATGGCAAAATCGCTATCAAGCGCGACGGTCCGAAGCGACTCAGTGCAAAAGCAATACATGGCCGCGATCCTTAGCCTCACGACCGGCTTCATCGTGATGTTGAGCGTAATCTACGGCATATTCTTCGTGACCGGGTCGCTGGTCACAGCATTTGACCCTCTCAGCACGGTGATTGCGTTACAATTTGTGCCAGTCCTGACCGCAGTAGCGATCATCGGAATTTTCACGTGGCGGCGAACAGGAAGCTATCGCCCCGGAGGGCTGATCGCAGGGATGTTGGTGACCCTGTATGTCGTCGCAGGCACGGCTACGCAGATTTGAACTGATCTAACCATGGTTGGGTCTAGCGGCATGCAAGACAGCAATTTTGCCAGAGCAGCGACAATCGACTGTAAGTGCATGAATTCACCCACAAGTTCCCCTTAGTGCGAGAAATTGTTATCTGAGGGAAAAATGTGTGGAGGTGCAAGCAGTGCAGGCACCACTTGTCTCCGCGGGCCATTTCCCTGTTCTAGGCAAATTTACAAGGAAAAATTGGGAAATCGCGGAATTTTAGTGCTTCTAGAGGGTCCTGAGAGCCGCAGGAATCAGCCACGTTCACATCCAAATTCCCTGCGAAGAAAACAGGGAAATGAAATGGCATATCAGGGAACGCAAAACCGGAGATC
Organism: uncultured Alphaproteobacteria bacterium; assembly: GCA_963789155.1. Lineage (GTDB taxonomy): Bacteria > Pseudomonadota > Alphaproteobacteria > Sphingomonadales > Sphingomonadaceae > Erythrobacter. Next base: position 341,202 of record CAWBJN010000004.1, read on the forward strand.
AGCGAATTAAGCAAATGCGATCAAGGAATGCCGTGCGCTCACCGTTTTCACGAGAATGTCGATAGTCGCGTCGGGACCACTAATGAACTTGCTGTCTCATTGATCGAACCCGATCGAGCGCTTCCTCCAGGTCTTCCTCAATCTCTTGCAACCTTAGCCCGATCTCCAAGTCGCCATGACCAGTTGCCTCCAGGAAAAAGATCATCACAGGTTCTGAATGAGCAGCGAGCTCGAGCAGATGTAAACCGCTCGGACTGGCCCTGCCATTAAGCCAGGAGCGAGCCGTTGTATCGCTCACACCCGTCCAACGCATCACTGTCTTGGTTGCTCTCCGACTCGCCCCCAGCTCCAACCTGAGAGCTTCGCCGATCTGTTCGGCTAGCAGCGAATCCGACAGCAAAACCTGCGTATTCCGAAGTTGACTTCTGTTTTTACGAACCATGCTTCTGGCCTTCTTGTTGTAGACAAGGATTTCCGCGGGCCTTGGTGCGATCATCAGATTGGACGACAATGGTAATAAGATGGTTCGATACCGAGGTTGCCGATGGTTCAAGTGATCCGCCGAAATTGCGCGCAGCGGAATATGTGCGGATGTCGACCGAGCATCAGCAGTATTCTACCAACAACCACTCGGACGCCATCCGCAAATACGCAGAGCAGCGTGGTTACGAAATCGTCCAGTCATATGCCGACGAGGGCAAAAGCGGCCTCAACATCGGCGGCCGGCTTGCCCTGCAAAAACTGCTGCACGACGTGGAAGGCGGCCACTCAGATTTCACGGTGCTGATCGTCTATGATGTCAGCCGCTGGGGCCGCTTCCAAGATCCAGATGAAGCTGCATCCTATGAACTGCGCTGCCGCCAGGCGGGTGTCCAAGTGCATTACTGCGCTGAGCAGTTTGAGAATGACGGCAGCATCGGCTCATCAATCATAAAGACCGTGAAGCGAGCCATGGCCGGCTAATTTAGCCGTGAGCTCTCGGTCAAGGTGTTCGCTGGACAGGCTAACCTGATCCAGCTCGGTTACAGGCAGGGCGGCCCGGCAGGCTTTGGGCTCAGGCGAATGCTTGTCGATCAGTCAGGCCAGGAAAAGGGTGTGCTGCGTGCCGGCGAACACAAGAGCATCGCCACCGACAGGGTCATTCTGGTGCCTGGCCCCGAACATGAAATTGCGGTTGTGGGCGAAGTTTATGAGATGTTCGTCAAACTCGGGCTCAAGGAAGGTGAGATCGCGGACGAGCTAAACCGCCGAGGCATGACCACAGATCTGGATCGGCTTTGGACGCGCGGGTCGGTGCACCAACTCCTGATCAACGAGAAATACATTGGCAACAATGTCTGGGCCAAGACTTCCTGTAAGCTCAAAGGCGTCCATGTTCAGAATGACCCGAACGACTGGGTCAGGTCAGATGCCGCGTTTCAGGGCATTGTCCCGCAGGCGATGTTCGATGCGGCGCAAGCCATTATCGCGGAGCGAAGCGCAAAGCTTAGCAATAAGGAGATGCTCGAAAGACTGGCGCAGATCCTCAAACTGAACGGTTTTCTCTCGGGCCTCATCATCAATGAAACCGATGATTGTCCGTCGAGCAGTTCCTTCAGATCGCGATTTGGCAGTCTGCTTAGAGCCTATACTCTGGTCGGATTTACCCCCGACCGCGACTACCGCTACCTTGAAACCAACCGAAAATTGCGAGAAATGCATCCCGGCATAATTCAGTCAGTGATTGAGGGCATTGTCGGGGTGGGCGGAACCGTTGCCCACGATCCATCCACTGATCTTCTGACGATCAACCGGGAGTTCACCGCCGCCCTCACCATTGCCAGGTGCTTCGAGACAGAAGCAGGAAGCCTGCGCTGGAAGCTTAGGCTCGATACGCCGCTCAAACCAAACCTGACTGTCGCCGTTCGCATGGATAGCTCCAACAGCAAGCCGTTAGACTACTATCTATTGCCGCGGCTCGACATGCGTGATGCAGTTCTACGGCTGACAGAATACAACGGGCTTTCTCTAGATGCCTATCGGTTCGACAGCCTCGCGCCGTTCTACCAGATGGCAGCGCGCACCAACTTCCGAGCGGCAGCCTGATGTCTGCCCTGCCCGCCCAGCGTGTCGAGATGATCCCTGTCGACAAGGTTACGGTCGTGAACCCCAGAGTGCGTAACCAGCGCAACTTCAGGGAGATCGTGGACAACATAGCAAAAATTGGCCTCAAGAAGCCGATAACCGTTACTCGGTGTGCTGAGGCTGGCGGGCCCTTCTATGATCTGGTCTGCGGGCAAGGCCGGCTCGAAGCTTACATCGAACTCGGGCAGAACGAGGTGCCTGCGCTTGTCGTTACCGCAGATCCCGAAGACAGCCTAATTGCCAGTCTTGTCGAGAATTGCGCGCGCCGCCAGCACAGAGCAATTGATCTGCTTCAGGACATTCGCGGTATGGAAGAGCGAGGCTACTCGGCAACGGAGATTGCGCGAAAGACCGGCCTCACCAGAGAATACGTCAATGGCGTAGCGCGATTGATCGAAAAAGGTGAGCAGCGTCTTCTTCGTTCTGTTCAGACCGGGGTAATACCGTTGAGCGTCGCGGTCGAAATTGCCGAATGCGAAGACCATGAAGTCCAAGCCGCACTTTCCAGTGCATATGAGCAAGGTCTACTCAAAGGCCGCAAGCTTCTTCAGGCGCGCAAGATCATTGAAACCCGCAAGCGCCGGGGTAAGGGCCTTGCCACTGTTGAACGAAAAGAACGCCAGCGCATATCGGCAGACACGCTGGTCAAAGCATACCAGGAAGATGCTGAGCGCAAACGTGCTTTGATCCAGCGATCGCAGGCCACGCGCGACAGGCTGCTATTCATCGTCGAAGCAGTTCGCCGCCTAGCAAACGATGAGCGTTTCATGGCCCTGCTGGAGGATGAGGACCTCGTGAGCCTGCCAGCCAATATTGCAATCAGGCTGAGCCCGGGCGTGGAGGCGACTTCATGAAACGTGATCGCCGTGAGCCCCTTCTGCATGCATTTGAAAATTCGACCCTTCGAATTTCAATCGACAACATAAAGCTCCTGCGTGAGCTGCGTTCTGTGATCCGGAAATCGACGAAATATCGCCAGATTGCCGCGTCCATCACCGAGATTGGAATTATCGAGCCCCCGGTGGTCGTGCCTGACCCAATCGAAGAAGGTAAATTCCGCCTGCTCGACGGTCACATCCGGCTGGATATTCTGGCCAGCCAAGGCGTCCAGGAAGTAGTCTGCCTCATTGCGACTGAGGACGAGGCCTTTACCTTCAACCGCCGTATCAGTCGCATCGCAATCATTCAGGAACACCGGATGATACTCGAAGCGGTCAAACGCGGTGTATCCGAAGAACGGCTGGCTCGTACGCTGAACGTCAATATTGATCTCATCCGCAAGAAGCGGAACCTGCTCGTCGGCATCTGCCCCGAAGCGGCGGACCTGTTGCGGGACAAGCATGTGCCGCTCAATGCGTTCACCGAACTCAGGAGGCTCAAACCGATGCGCCAGATGGCGGCGGCCGAGATGATGATCGCGATGAACAAATTTTCACTGAGCTACGTAAAGTCGATCGTCGCCGCGACACCGCCTGACCAGTTCGTGGAAGGCAAGCGTCCGGCCACCCGCGGGCTCACACTTGAGCAGATCAACCTCATGACCCAGGAATCTGTAAGGCTCGACCGGGAGTTCAAGCAGATCGAACAGAACTACGGGGTTGATCATCTCGATCTGGTGCTTGCGACTGCATACATCGGCAACATGCTCGATAACGCGGGAGTGGTGCGCCATCTCGCTCAACATCACGGCGACTTGCTTATTGAGTTCCAGAAGATTGCCGAGTTGCAGATGGCGGCGTGATGGGGACCCGGACCCAATAAGCGCGGGGACCGCGGGAGACGCCGCACGGTGAGGCGGATCAAGCGCGGCGGCGGGAATGGCGGCGAACCCGCATGGAGCCCGCCCGGAAACCGAATGGTTTCCGCGATGTTGTGCGCCGGTCTGGCAGCGAGGCCGGCGCACAGGTCTGCCGGACGAGGTGCGTTCCTGCTATTTTCACAGCCAATGTGCTTCTGATGCTCTCTCAAAACTCAGGGCGCAGACCAGTTTTTGCTGCTTTTTGAATCCAGAATATGCATCCTGAAAAGCACGCAATACCGCGATAATTAGTGTATCGATTGACAACAAATCTCTGATATCATTAACTTAATTGCCTTAACCCCCTTGCCAACTTGGAGTCTTCGACATATAACGGGCGACATCTCTCAGGCAGATCAGCCTCGTACGATCGTGCGAGGCAGCAGCAGCGAGAGGCAATTGACCATTCTAGCAGTGCAGATGCGCAGCAGGTGGCCGGTTGCCTGGCTGTGCCCGGTAATCTGCTTGCCTTGCTTCGCTCTTTAACAAGCGAAGGAATTGAAGATGAAAAGCCTTTCGAAAAACACCGTAAAGACCACGCGCAATCAGCTCGAAACACTTGAGCGCAAGCTCGGCCCAATCATCTATCACAAGATAGACAAACTGGTCGCGTACGAGGGTAACCCGCGCAAACATCCTGAAAAGCAGCTTACCAAGCTAACGGCGTCGATCCGCGAATTCGGCTTCGCAATGCCGGTCCTATTGGACTGCGACGACGTGATAATCGCTGGTCATGCCCGCGTCGAAGCGGCCCGACGAGCGGGCATGCGCGAAGTTCCAACACTGGTAGCAGACCAGTGGAGCAAAGCGCAGGTCCGCGCGTACCGGCTCGCAGATAATCGGCTGGCAGAACTGTCCGAGTGGAACGCAGACCTTCTGGCAATCGAGCTCGCCGCCATCATTGAATTTGACGAGACGCCGCTTGAAATTCTCGGCTGGGAGACTGCCGAGATCGACCTAGTCCTCGACACTGATGCGAAGGAGGACGCTGCCGATCCGGCGGACGATTGCCCCGAGCTCCCTGCAGAACCGGTAAGTCAGCTGGGAGATTTGTGGCACCTGGGCCAGCACCGCCTGTTTTGCGGATCGAGCCTTGATAGCGGAAGCTGGGCTTCCCTGATGGATGGGCGCGAGGCCGCAATGGTTTTCACCGATGCGCCCTACAACGTGCCGGTGCCGGGACACATCACCGGGCTCGGCAAAGCCAGCCATGCCGAATTCGCGATGGCTTCGGGCGAGATGTCAAAAGCCGAGTTCACGGCTTTTCTGTCTGATGCCATTGGCCAGATTAGCGTGTACCTCAAAGATGGCGCGGTGCTCACTCTTGCCATGGACTGGCGCCATAGCGGTGAAATGCTGGCAGCGATCGAAGCCAGCGGACTGACGCTCATCAACATGTGCGTGTGGAACAAGAACAACGGGGGTATGGGCTCGCTCTACCGATCCAAGCACGAGCTGTTCTGGATCGCCAAGAAAGGCAAGGCCCCCCACACCAACAATATCGAGCTGGGCCGCCACGGCCGCTATCGCACGAATATTTGGGATTATGCCGGGGTAAACAGCTTTGGCAAAACCCGCATGGAAGATCTGGCAGATCATCCCACGGTCAAGCCAACTGCACTGGTTGCGGATGCCATCCGCGATGTCACCCATCCTGGTGAGGTAGTGATTGATGCGTTCATGGGATCAGGCACCACTATCCTCGCCGCAGAGCGCACCAAGCGGACCGCATACGGCATGTATATCGAGCCCAAATATATCGACGTTGCAGTTCGCCGCTGGGAGGCGATGACGGGCAGCAAGGCGGTACTGGCCGAAACGGGCGAGGCCTTTGCCGAAGTCGCTGAACGGCGAAGCTGTCCTGACGGTACCAACGGCCCGACCCACTCCGCCGAAAGCCATGACGCTGTCTGACCAGCACTGTGCCCGCGAGCGCAGTGCGCTCGCGGACAACCTCAACCTCCCATCGAAGGTTTCATAAAATGCCATTCCGGATAATAACGCCAGATGAGCAATCTGAAACAGCCACGCCCGCTGCTGAACGGTCGCTTCCACAAGACAAACCATCACCCCGCAGACGTGATCGCCCCGTCGTCGCCAGCCCTACTTATCAGGCGCCGGACAGTTCGGCTGAGACTCACCGCGGCACCTCTGAATATGAAGTCGGATACGGCAAACCGCCGCGCCGCACACGCTTCAAACCAGGAAGATCGGGTAATCCGCGCGGCCGCCCAAAAGACGCCAAGGGCCTGAAGACAATCGTACGCGAGACGATGACCGCAAAAGTGCCAGTGCGCACTGCTGGCGGCGAGAAGAAAATGAGCCGGATGGAGGCAGTCCTGCACAAGACAATTGAGCTTGGAATGAAGGGCAATCCGCGGGCTCTCATGCAACTCATCACGCTCTACGCCTCGGCGGTTCCCGAGGCGGCGCTACCAGTCGCAGCCCAGCACACCGAAGAACTCAGCGCATCCGATCTCGCAATGCTTGAAGAACTTAAAGCCACTTGGCTCGCCGAAAATGGAGAAACCTCATGATTTTTCAACCAGACCGCATCCTGTCCGCTCTGAGGCGCAATGACTTTTCGGCATTCGTGATGAAGGTCTTCGAAAACCCTTCACCCTGGCGCTCCCCCTCTCAACCGTGCGTGGTATCTCTATGCTATGTGCCACGCGCTGGGCGATGCCAGCCTCGGCCAACAGCGACGTCTCGTGATTACGGTGCCGCCACGCCATCTCAAGTCGATCACCGCGACCACAGCCAAAAAGCGCCGCTGATTTAGCTATCCTCATGAGAATCAAGAATCGCTACCTGACCGCAACCACGGCGGACGGTTACGTGAAGACGATCGGTCCGTCTTCTGTTCTGTTCACGCGACACTGGCGGATCGTCGCATTACTTGAAGCTGGTCGCACCGAGGTCTTCTGGGGGCACACCAAGTCGCTGAAGGAGGCGACGAGCAAGAAAGCGGCGACCGCCGATGCGGCGCGACAGCGCGGCTGGGAGAGCTACCACTTCGAGGTTGTGGAGCTTGTCGAAGTGTCCGGAATTAACGGCTAAGATTGTGCGAAAAGCGCAGGTCGAAATTCTGGACACTTGCAAAACCGTCACTGCACTTTTTGCCCCAGAGACTTTGGGACATTCGGGCCAGAATTATTATTTGATTACAGTCTCTTGAGCGATGGATGCCGGCCTCAATTGTCCGTAACTGCGTGAATTCACGGAGTAGTTTTCCCTTGTATAAGTTATTGATATATAAGGGAAAACTGTGTGGAGGACCAAATCGGAAGCGAACCGGCTCCGATGCTTTCGTCATTATATAACAAATTCAGATAATTGAATGGCTCCCAACCGCGTATTGAAGGCCCATTTATCGCTCGAAATTGTCAGATTTGGTCGAATGGCTTGCCGCAGGGACTGATTGTTTCCACTGCTTGCTAGGCAAGCTTTGATCCCAAACATCCGAGATAACTCACCGCGTCTAGCAACCACCAGGATACGATCCCCATACGCCCGGGGTGAGGTGCTTTAAAGCCGCCGAGATGCGTTCAATCAGTAGTCTGAGAGGACGGGCTGCAGGCCTGCAGCTTTTGCACGGGCATCTGCACGCTTGAGTGCGGAACGCTTTCCGGCAGTTCGCCGCGCACCGCTGTTACGGCAAGACTCAACGACCAGCACCACACCATCGGGTGCCAGCTTTGCCTTGCGCGCATTCACACCTGCAAGATAGCCATTGAGCTCGAGCGTCTTCATAAATCTCCTAATATTCCCAAATGCGCCGGATTGCCAGATTCTTCGACTATACGGCGATAGAGGTAAGCAAGGTCTAAACCCTCGGCAAGAGCATAGAGTGCCCTAGCCTGCTCCAGCATGGACATGTCACCGCCGGCAACTTCGTGCTGACCTAGCCGGTCTGCAATCATGTCTTCGATAGCAGGCAGAACAATTGCAGCATCTTCGCGAACCGTGAGTTTAAGGCACCGCGCCTTGTCCGCCCGTCCATCGAAATAGCCACCGGAAACTTGCTCGACCGCGAACTGAGGGTGTGCCGGATGATACCACCCGCCCTGCCCGTGCACAGCTTTATCATCATCTACAAAGCCCGCTGCAGCCATGGCCTTGTCAAAAGCTGTATCATCGCCTGCGACCACGTCAAAATCCGCCGACATAAATTCTCCGTCGGTGTGGATAGCTGCAGCAGCCCCACCGACCAAGACGGCCAGTCTTCCGGTTGCCGTCTCAAAATTAGAAAAAGCATCAGCCAGCGGGGCCAGGGCAGCAAGATATTCGGGAGGTAAAGACATTGTGGGGCGATGTTTACGCCCGCAGCACCCATTGTCATAGTGGCTAGAAAGCGAACCTTAAAAACAAGCGCTTGTGGTCGTCGTGAACCGGCCTCCGGTTACTGCGCTGCACATAGCGTATTGGCCTGGGGGGTAAGGGTGCCTAACGAGCGGCATATAGGCGTCGCGTAAAATTTGTGCGCGGGCCATTGTGATCTTTTCAACGCGGCGCAGGATCCTGCTGGCGCGGTTCGAGTTTGGGGCTTGGATTTGGCGTAACTTTTCCAACGGGAAGGGCCCTGATGATCGAGGCGGGAATTTTGCTGACAGCGCTACTGTTCGGAGGGATGGTGCTTTACTCGTTCGGCTTTGCAGCGTTCGTTTTCTCTGCGCTCCCTTCGGACACGGCGAGATCGACGATCCGCCGTGCCTTCTCGCACTTCTACCTTTTTGTCCTCGCGGTCTCTGCCGTCGCGGGGATACTTGCTGCAGGTTTCGAACAGACGAGCGCGTTCATCCTTGCAGCTGTTGCGGCAACCACCATTGTCGCGCGCCGAATTATCATGCCCGCGATCAACACCGCCAGCGATGCCGGCGCAACGACCCGTTTCAAGGCGCTGCATTCGCTTTCGGTAATCATCACGCTGGCCCACATTGCTGGTGCGGGCGTTGCACTCATCAGGCTTGGCGCCGTTGCATGACCCAGGCCGCACCGGTGAAGGCCTAAAGCGATGCGTAGTACGATTGAGCTTACGGGCCTTGAGCTGCCGGTCAGTCTAGGCACCTACGGCCCCGGCGATGTCGTGCCCGAGGCCCATCTGCTCGATTGCGTTCTGGAGATCGAGCCGCGCCTCGTTCTGATCGACACCGATGCGATGGCGCGCGTGTTCGATTATGATCCGCTGGTCGCCCGGATCGAAGAGCTGGCCCGAGAGTGTCATTATGAAACGCAGGAGCATCTGATCACCCGCATCATGCTGGTGTGCGCCAGTATCGACGAGATCAAGGCGGCCGAACTGATGATCTACAAGACCCCGGTGTTCCGATCGAGCGGCAAGCTCGGTGTGCGGCTCGCTATGTCGCGAGCAGAACTTGATGATTTGCGGTCAGATTAATGGGGCAGGGTGAGGTGCTGATCCAGCCCCGGCCAAAGCGGGGTCGCAGACAATACCGCCAGCCGCTGCGTGAGGCATTGACTGTAAACCGCAGAACCGGCAACGATCTTTTCGGGATCCATGTGCCAATAGCATTCCGTCCTCGGCCCGGTGCAAACGGAATTGACTAGGCCCCATTGGCCTGCGACCCAGCCTGCCATGACCCATCTCCGCATCGCTCTCGAATGGTTTCTCAACCCTGATCACCTGCCTTTACTCGCCGCAAAGGAACGGTTGGAGGCTGGCGACTGGACCATCGAGCTGGTGGTCCCCGATGATCACTACGATGGTTTTGCGGCGCTGGCTGATGGCGCGGTTGATCTGGTGGTCAATGAACCACTCCACCTGGTCGAGCAGCGTGATTTGGCGCTGACATCGCATGGCTGTTTCTTTGCCACCGATGTCGGCATGCTGATGCATCGCGCCGCGCTCAAGCGCCTGACCGAGGGCGCCCCTGTCCGGATTGCCTCGCCCGTGTCCAATCCGACCACCGATGGCCTCTGTGTCGACATCCTGCGCGGGTGGATGGCTGGTCAGGGCGCGACACTGAACACCGATCAGGTTGTGATCGAGGCAGCAGGCTTCAGCCATGTTGATAACCTCGCCGATGGCTTCGACGGGGCGTGGCTGGCGTTTGCCAATGTCGAAGGTATTTCGGCGCAGGTGCGCGGCATGGATACGCAGATGATCACCACTTCGGAGGCAGGAATCCCCAATTTCTCGGCGCTGGAATTAATCGGTCCGGCCCATTCGCCTGAGGATATGCTGGAAGCTATCGCGACCTTCGTGGCCACGCTGGATGCCGTGACACCGGGCCTTTGCGCCGACCCGGCTGTTGCTCGCGCGCTCTGGTATCGGGCAAGCGGCGCAGTGCCGGACGCTGAAGCTGATGCGATTTTGGATGCCTCTCTACGGCACTTTCTAGCTCCGGTGCAGCGCAGCGCGGACATGTGGCGGCCGATGTGGCGTTATCTCCGCAGCCGGGGCGGCGATGTGGTGGATGAAGCGACATTCGAAGCGATGTTCGCATGAGCGATCCGTCCTTCCCAGAGTTCCCGCCCGAGGCTTTTGCCAAGCAGGATATGGGCGATGATCTAGACTTCTACGCCCCGCCCCGGCTGGTCACGCATATTGATGAGGGCGCGGTCGCCGCATTGACGCAGCTCCACAGCCAAATGCTGCCCGTTGGCGGCCGGCTGCTGCATCTGATGTCGAGCTGGGTCAGCCATTTGCAGGATGACCGCAATTATGCCGAGGTAGTCGGTCACGGCATGAATGCGGTCGAACTGGAAGCGAACCCCCGCCTCACGCGGTGGTTTGTGCAGAACCTCAACCAAGACCCTGTGCTCCCGCTTGGCGATCAGGCGTTTGATGCAGCGATGGCCTGCGTTGGCGTGCAATATCTCCAGCAACCGCTGGCCGTATTTGCTGAGGTGCGCCGTGTGTTGACACCGGGCGCGCCGTTCATCGTCAGCTTCTCCAATCGCTGCTTTCCGACCAAGGCGGTGGCGATCTGGCGGGCGCTGGACACGGGCGGGCAGGCCGCCTTGGTGAAGCTCTATTTCGAGCGCGCCGGGTTCACGAACATCAGCGCCACCCTGCTGTCCGATGGCGCAGCGGGAGATCCTCTTATCGCTGTTATCGGCCTGGCACCGCAGCCCTGACCCGGCGCAATATAAACTTCGGAAAAACCGATGCCAAAGCACAATCTGGACGACGCCCCCTTAAGCGAGATTGTGGAAATGGCGCTGAGCGATTCAGCGAGTTTTGCCAGCATTGATGCCCTGCATGGCCTGAGCGCGGACGAGGTGCGCGAAGTGATGCGCCAGATATTGAAGCCGGGCAGTTACCGGGCGAGGCGCCGCCGGGTGCGCGCGTTTTCGGACCGCCGCGAAATCTACAAATGACCACTGCGAGTACTGATGATCCTGCTTACTGGCAGATCGATCGCTATGGCGCCGTATCCTCGGCTGAACCTAGGCCCGAAGGGCCAATCGCACCCTCAGTGATCCAATGCCCGCCAGCACCCGGGATTTCCTGAGGCAAATCTCCATGGCAAGTATCTCGCTGCGGGCGGCGCAAGCGTGCGTGATCAGCGTCATCAGGTATGCCTGCGTGTCGCATATCGGGCTCCGTGCGATTGCCGCCAAGCGGCCCAAGTGCAGCTGCATGACAAGTCCCGCAGGGTCAAATCTGGGTTTCGGGTTTCGGGAGATGAACTTCGAATAGCAGCCATTCACGATCCGAACATCATGGTGTCGGCTTCTGGCAGAGCCGGTGTTTCGATATGCCGTTTGGGAATGACGGATAAGTCCCAGACCCGGTCACCAAGACTGATTGGGACCACTGTCCGCTTTCAGGCGATCGCGAGGCGAGCCGCAATTACCGCTATTGGGCTGGAAAGCGGTCATGCGGTTTCAGCGACCTAGTTCCCAAGATTGCTTAATCATTCCGTATCTTTCTTGTTTTATTTGAAAAGGATAATGCAAGGGTATCGCACTTTCGAACGGTTAAGATTAAAGGTTCACGAGGCTTGGCGGTCTTCCTTGGGAAGCTTCGTCAGACCTTTGCGCACCCATCGAATCCCGAACCGTGAGCGATCAGAGGTCGACAAGGCCATTGATCTAGCCATTGCAACCCAGCTTTCGCGGCGCATGCCGTTTGTCTATTCGATTGCCATCGTCAATCTGCTGCTGATCGCCAATGCGTTTTATGGCACGGCGTCCAACGTGCATCTAGCCGTAGTAACCTTGCCGCTTCTATGCGTGGCCGGTGCAAGAGCGCTCTATTGGCGCCCCTACGCCCTATCTCGGCGCTCGCAACCCCGGGTGTCGCGCGACCTCCAACTTCTTCCCGTCAGCGGAACCGCAGTTGCACTTGGCTTGATGATATTCGGGTTGAGCCTCTACCCATTCGGAGACAGCCAGCAACAAAGCCTGATCCACTATATCGCTACCCTGACGAGTTTTATCGGGATTCTTGGTCTCAATCCATCGCCCAGAACTGCGCTTGGGATGACGTTGGTCTCAGTCGTGCCTTCGACATTTGTTTTCCTGTATTTGGGCCACGAAAATGCAATAGCCATCTGCATCACCATGATCTCGGTTTCGATCCTGTTGCTGTTCATCTCGCGCCGCCAGTATGACGGACTCATCCAGCTCATTCGGTCCGGGGCAGAGTTGCAGCAACGCGAGATCGAGGCTTCGCTTCAGGCTGACCTGCTACATCGGTATGCCTACTTTGATGAGCTCACCGGAATTCCAAACAGGAGAGCGTTCCTGGCGAAATTCGAAGCGAGAGCGCATGACACGTCGCAGCACCATCCCTGGTTGGCATTGCTCGATCTGGACGACTTCAAATCCATCAACGATCTTAGCGGGCACAGTGCCGGTGACGCCGTGCTTCGTGCCGTTGCAGAGCGCCTCAAGGATCTGGTTGGCGCAGAATACTGCGGACGATTGGGCGGAGACGAATTCGGGTTGATCTTGTCCGGGGACTTGTCCCGCGTGGGTGCAATCGAAATCGCCCATGAACTTGCCCGTTTGATTGCGCAGCCCATCAAGTACGAGTCTCGGACCCTGACAGTCAGAGCTTGCATCGGTCTGCGCAAAACCGAAGGGCTATCGGTAAGCAACTGCATCGAACGTGCGGATTGGGCGCTCTATAAAGCGAAGAAAGACCGCAGCAGCGTGGCGTGCTTTTCCGCCGCCGACGAAATCATCATGGAAGAACGTGCGCGCATCGCCAAACTCTTCGATTCAGCCGATCTCGCGCGTGAACTCAGCATTGTCTATCAGCCGATCATCAATTTCGACAGCGGCAAAATCCACGCTCTTGAGGTGCTTTCCCGGTGGAACAGTGACGATGACTCACTTATCATGCCCGACGTCTTCATACCGATGGCTGAAAGCGCGCGCAGGAGCAGCGAGCTTACGCGTGTCGTGATCGAAAAATCGCTAGGAGAACTCCCGGCAGCCTATCGTAATTCGACAATCCACATCAATCTGTCGGTCATGGATATCACGGACTCAGCTTTTGTTGATTGGCTGGCCAACAGCCGCGCTTTCGATCTCGTGCCGCGCTCTCAAATCGTTCTGGAGCTTACTGAAAGTGCTATTCTATCAGGCGGGCCCAAAGGGGCAAGGAACCTAGAGCTTCTACGGTCAATGAAATTTCGGATTTCACTCGATGATTTCGGGGTCGGGCAATCCAGCCTTTCTCGCATTCACCAACTGCCGCTGGACGAGATCAAAATTGATAAATCATTCTGCTGTGAAGATAGCTCGAATGAGCACGGCTGGGCAATCGTTGCTACTATCCTTGCACTCTCTCGTCAGCTTGGTCTGGAATGCGTTTTGGAAGGCATCGAGAATGAAAGACAGGCACTAAGAGCGCGGGCCCTGGGCCTTCGGTTATTGCAGGGATACCACTTCGCAAAACCGTTGAGCGCTGGGCAGCTTGAGGCGTTCTCTCTCCAAGACCCCTCGTCGACAGATGTGTTACGCGAAGCCGCTAATTCGCGTGAAAACGGCTTGTGACCGTCACGGCTTTCCAGCAATGCAAAATCAGATGAAGCTGAGCCATAGGCTTTGGATCGCCCGGAGTTATGCGATTGAGATGAGCTGACGACCGCAATTGAGTCGTTAGCTGACGGTCCGCTTTTATCTCAAAAGCTCGGATACCTTCTTGTCCGCTTTTGGTGAAACCGACCGACCAACTGAACGGCTGGAATTGGGTAGCAAAGCGGCCGTCACGGACTGTCGGCCAATCAAACCGTCACTGCACTTTTGCGCGCAGAGACTCTGGGTTATTGGGTCGGAATTTATCGGTTAATTACAGTCTCTTGGACTTGGCATATCGCCTCAAATGAACTGTAAGTGTGTGATTTGACCCACTAGTTTTCCCTAGCATATCTTATTGATATATATGGGAAA